>CAVZQX010000006.1:0-388581 GCA_963777475.1 uncultured Alphaproteobacteria bacterium | reverse complement strand
TCACAGACGTGGACGGTGTCGGCAGTCAGCCCAGTTGGGTGAGGCAGCACCTGGCTCGGGCGAGACGCGCCCGCCAGTCGATCTCAACCTCGCCTGGGCCCAGCAGGTTACGCGATTTGCGCAACGTACAGACCTCCAGTGCCGTACGAAGGTGGTAGGGCTCGCCACCGCAACGAAGCCCTTTCCAGCGTCAAAGATGCCTCCCACACGCGAGCGTTGGTTTTCCGTGAACTTGATCTTTCAATCCCTGTTACTTGCGCGGCTCTCCCCGTTACTCCCGCGCGGCGTTTCCCTGTTTCCGCCGATGCGTAATCAGTTATGGCTTGGATAAACTATTGAAAAACGAAAGCTTTTCTGCGCATGTCGGCGGCCGCTGAGCGCCAAATGGCAATTTCGCTGCAATTTTCGCTGTTACCAGGGAATCTGCTCCTTTTCGTTTTCACCCCCCAGCGAGCCTCGCCGCGCCGACGATGCGGCCATCCGGCGCCTCGAGAATGACGGCGGCATCCTCACCGTCGGGGAACTTCTCGCTGACGCGCAGCGCCGCTCCCTGCCAATCGCCGACCGCGCGGATCGAGCGAACGACGTTGGCCTCCTGCAGCGTCCGGCCGCCGTTTTCGCCGCGCCGGATCGGCGTCGTGTGGTCGTGATCGAAGCCGATCAGCAACACCTTGGCGCTGCCGTTGCCGCCGCCGACGTCGATCGTGAGCTGATCGCCAGCCTTGTCGCCTTCTTATCGCCTGTCTTGGCGATGCTGACCGTGGCCGCCGTCCGGCTGTCGCGCTTGGCCTGGTCGATCGCCGATCCCACTTCCTCGCGGTATGAGCCGACATGGCTGGAAGCACCGTCGACCACGATTTCCGGCGTGTAGGACCCGTCGCCAAAGCGATGGCCGTAGCGGTCCTGGCGCTCGGTCGCCTCGTTAAGCGAGAATGGGTCCTTCCAGCCCAGCCGGTCCCAATAGGTGACGTGAAACGCGAGCGGCAGCACGTCGCGGCGGTCGCGCGCCATTTCGTTCAGGTAGGCGTTGGCCGGCGGACAGGACGAGCACCCCTGCGAGGTGAACAGCTCGACGACGACCGGACGCTCCGCCGCGCCCGCGCTCAATGGGGCAAGGCCGGCGAGAAATCCCAGCACAACGATAAATCGCGACAACATGGAGCCCTCCAGGGTTGGTATCCCCCATATTCGCGGGCAGCCGGCGCTGCGTTACGCCCCGAGCCGCACACAAAGTCTTGAAGAGTCCGATCACGCCTTGCGGCATCGCGCAGCCGGTTCTGCCCGAATTCTCGGGCGCAACCTTTGCGGTAGCCGCGGAATCAGCTAGTCCTGGGGGCTGGGCTACCATTGAAAAGCGCCAACATGAATCGTCGTGAACGCCGGGCTGCGGCCAAGAACAAGTCCCGGACGGCTTCGAGCGGCGCCGGTAGCGCCGCCGCCTCAACTCAGCCCCCAGCGCGCCGCGCTTTACGAAGCCGGTCTCGCCCATCTGCGAGCCGAGCGGTATCTCGACGCCGAACTTTGCTGTCAGCGCGCGCTCGAGGCCGATCCCAATCACGCCGATACCCTGCATCTGATGGGCCTGCTGTCGTTCCACTTCAATCAGGACGATCATGCCGCGGAGTGGATTTCCCGCGCCATCCAGCAAGATCCCAGGCCGCAATATCTCTTCACCCTCGGCGTTACGCGGCAGCGGCAGCGGCGGTTCGAGGAGGCTCTCCAGGCGTTCGACAGGGCGGTCCAGCTCAAGCCGGATGCCGCCGAGTTGTGGAGGCATCGTGGCAATGTCCTGGTCGACCTGAAACGTCCGGATCAAGCCCTTCTGAGTTTTCAGGAGGTGCTCAAGCTCAATCCGCACGACCGGGACGCCGCTTACAACAGCGGGTCAATGCTTGTTGCAGCTGGGGCGAGCCGAGGAAGCGCTTTTCCAGGCTCAACCTGAGCGACCAGTTGCAGCCGAACCATGCCCCGACCTTGCAGAAGCGCGCGCTTGCGCTGCATGAGCTTGGAAGGTCCGAGGAAGCCTTGGCCGAGATCAAGCGGGCTCACGCGCTCGATCCTTCACAAGCCGACATATGCAACAATGCCGGCGTCTTTCTGCAAAAACTTGGTCGGGACGACGAGGCGCTGCCGTGGATCGATCAGGCTCTCAAACTGCGGCCGGACTATCCGGACGCAATCATCAACAAGGCGTTTTCGCTCGCGCATCTTCACCGCTTCGCCGAGGCCTTCGCGCTCTACGATGTCATGAAGATACTTCATCCGGATCACGCGGAGGCCGAATGGAGAAGGTCGCATCTGGACCTGTTGCTCGGGAACTTCGAGGCCGGTTGGGCCGGGCGTGAAGCGCGTTCGAGGCTTCCGGAGCTTCCGATCGCCAAGTTCGACTATCCCCAGCCGAGGTGGCTTGGCAAAGAGCCGGTCGACGGCAAGACCATCCTGGTCCAGATGGACGAGGGATCGGGAGATACAATTCAGTTTGCGCGATACGTGCCGATGCTGGCCGCGCGGGGCGCGCGCGTCATTCTGATGGTGGCAGATGCGTTGTGCCCGTTGTTGTCGGAACTCGCCGGGGTCTCCGCAGTGCCTTCCGTTTTCGGCCCGTATGCTGCCGGCGTTCGACATGTATTGCCCGATCACCAGCCTGCCGCTCGCTTTCGGGACGAAACTTGAGACCATCCCATCCGGGATCCCGTATCTGCCGCCGCCCGCGGCGAGCCGTTTGCAGGCCTGGGAAGACCGCCTCGGTCCTCACGACAGGTTACGGGTCGGCCTGGTCTGGTCGGGCAATCCGAAGCACGTGAACGACCACAACCGGTCGGTGCCGCTCAGCGCCCTGGCGCGGATCCTCGACCTCGATGCAACCTTCGTGCGCTTGCAGACGGACCTGAAGCCCGAGGACAAGGCAACGCTGCTCGAGCAGACCAACATCGTCGATCTTACCGATCATCTCACGGACTTCGCCGAAACGGCGGCCCTGGTGTCTTGTCTGGACCTGGTGATCACCGTGGACACCAGCGTGGCCCATCTCGCCGGCGCGCTCGGGCGCCCGACCTGGGTGCTGCTGCCCTACTGGCCCGACTACCGCTGGCTGCTCGATCGTGACGATAGCCCCTGGTACCCGACCATGCGGCTGTTCCGGCAAACCGAAACCCGCGACTACGCCGGTGTGCTCGACCGGGTACGGACCGAACTGCAGACGCTGGTCGCCGCGCGTTCGGCCTGACGGCCGCGGCCGATCCGGCCGGTCGCCCATTCGCTCAACTGCCTTCTTGGCCTGGTCGACAGGGGCAAACAAAGACTGGCACGATGAACCGCCAACCGTTCCGCACCCGCGGAAAAGCCGGCAACAAATCCAAGGAGCAGCCGGCGTCGCTGTTCGACGCGGGCTTTCGGGATTTTGAATCCGGACGGCTGAACGCGGCCGAGGCGCGATGCCGGCAAGCCCTGGAAGCCGATCCGCAGCATGCTGGCTCGCTGCATTTGCTCGGCCTGATCTGTGCGCAGACCGACCGGATTGACCTCGCCATCGAGCTCATCGCCCGTGCGATCCGTAACGACCAGACCAATCCGGACTATTTTGCCGACCTCGGGACGCTGCTCGATGCGCCGGGAGCGGCTTGACGAAGCGCTGAAGAGCTACGACCTCGCGCTCAAGCTCAAGCCTTTCTCCGCCGACATCTGGGTCAAGCTCGGCGATCTCCTGCAAAAGCAAAACCGATCCCAGGAAGCGCTGCTGGCGTACGATCACGCGTTGACGCTGGATCCGGGCCACGCCGGGGCGGCGAGCAACGCCGGACTATTGCTGTTCGGCCTGGACCGCTTCGAGGAGGCGCTCGCCAGACTAGATCTGTCCGATACGATCCGGCCGGGCCTTAACGAGACGCTCTACCACAAAGCCCTGTGCCTGACGCGTCTTGGGCGATTGGAGGAGGCGGCAGTCAGCTATCGCAGGCTGCTTGAGATCGACGCGAACAACTACGAAGCCCAGAACAATCTCGGCGTGGTGCTGATCGACCTCGGCAGATCAGAGGAAGCCGTGCCGCACTTTCGCAAGGCGATCGAGATCAGGCCCGATGTTGTCGCCGCTTTCAGCAATCTGGCCATTGCGCTGCTCGAATTGAAGCGGTTCGCTGAGGTTGTCGCAACGCTCGACTTCGCCATCGCGCTTTCGCCCGATCTCGCCGAGCTGCACAACAACAGGGGCAACGCGCTGAAGGGGCTCGAGCGCATCGAGGCGGCGCTTGCGAGTTACGACCGCGCCATCGCGCTCAAGCCGGACTACGCGCTGGCCCACAACAATCGCGGAATCTGTCTCGACGATTTGATGCGCCACCAGGAGGCCCTGTCGAGCTTCAGAACGGCGCTCGCCTTGCAACCGGACTACGGCGACGCGCACTGGAACGTGGCGGTCAACCGGCTTCGCGCCGGCGACTTCAAGACCGGCTGGATCGAGCACGAGTGGCGCTGGAAGGCGGCTTCGCTCCGGCTGAAGGCCCGGCAGTTCGACAAGCCGTTGTGGCTCGGCGGCGAGCCGATCGGCGGCAAGCTGCTGTTGCTTCACAACGACCAGGGCCTCGGCGATGCGATCCAGTTCTGCCGCTACATCCCGCACCTTGCGGCGCGCGGCGCGCGGGTGATCCTGGAGGTCGACAAGCCGCTGAAAGATGTGCTCTCACGCGTGGCCGGCATCTCGCAATGCGTTGTCAAAGGCGACCCGTTGCCGGATTTCGATCTGCATTGTCCGTTGTCGAGCTTGCCGCTGGCGTTCGGCACGACGCTTGAAACGATCCCCTCGGCCAACTCCTATTTGTCGGTTGGCGAGAACGCCCGGGACTGGACAGCGTGGCTCGGAGCAGACGCGCTTGCCGCGAGTTGGCCTTGTCTGGTCGGGCAATCCCGATCACAACAACGACCATAACCGCTCGATAGCGCTGAAGACCCTGCTGCCGCTTCTGGACGTTGAAGCGCGCTTCGTCAGCCTGCAGAAGAACGTTCGCCCGGGCGATCAAGTCGTGCTTGGCGAGCGGAATGACATTCTCGACGCCGGTCCTGAACTCTTAAGCTTTGCCGATACTGCGGCGCTGATCGCAGCGCTCGATCTGGTGATTTCGGTCGACACCAGCGTCGCCCACCTTACCGGCAGCCTCGGCAAGCCGGTCTGGATCCTGCTGCCCTACCTGCCGGATTGGCGCTGGCTGCTGCAGCGTACCGATTCACCCTGGTACCCGACGGCGCGACTGTTCAGGCAGACCGAAACCCGCGAATGGAACCAGGTCGTCCGGCAGGCGCACGAAGCGCTGCAGCGGTTTGTTGCCGAAATGTCCGCCCGATAGGCTCGCCGAAATCGTGACCGACCTCACGCAGTGTCACCAGCGGTTTCCTTGCCGGCTGATCGAATCGGCCTGATCCAGAAGCTGCCAGCAAGTTCAGATTGCACAGCTTTTCGCCAATTCGCCGGTGTAATTTTCTGAATCAAATCGTGTCCGTGATCGCCTCTCGGCATTCGCCACATGTGTGACGACGTGCTAGGAGAGCCATCGGGTACGGGCGGCAGGTTTGATTGGGGTAGGTCAAATGAGTTCAAGGGTTCCGATCGGGCTTCAAGGCCGAGCCGAAACGCGCGCTTCGCGTCGGCGTTGTCGGCGCCGGCGTCATGGGCAGCAATCACGCCAGGGTGCTGGCGGGCCTGCCGGACATCGATCTGGTCGGGGTTGTCGATCCGCTGCCGGCGCACCGGACGCGGGCGACGGAGTTGACCGGTTGCCGCACCTTCGCCGAGCTCGACGAGCTGATCGCCGAAGGCGTCGATGCCGTCACCATCGCGGCGCCGACCCATCTGCACCACGAGATCGCGCTCGCCTGCCTCGCGCACAAAATCCATGTTCTGGTGGAAAAGCCGATTGCATCCACGGTCGAGGAGGGGAGGCAGATCGTCACCGCCGCCCATCGCGCCGGCGTGACGCTGATGGTCGGGCATGTCGAGCGGTTCAACCCGGCGGTCGCGACCATCAAGCAGGCGATATCGGGCGAAGATATCTTGTCGATCGCCATCACCCGCGTCGGGCCGTTCCCGCCGCGAATGTCGAATGTCGGCGTGGTCATCGACCTGGCCGTCCACGACATCGACCTGATCCGCTGGTTCACCGAATCCGATATCGTCGAGGTGCAGCCGCAGCTCTCGAGCGCGGTGGCCGAGCGCGAGGACATCGCGCTGTTGCAGTTCCGCACCGCGTCGGGCGTGCTCGCCCATATCAACACCAACTGGCTGACGCCGTTCAAGGCGCGCAACGTCACGGTCGCGACCCGCGGCAAATATGTGATGGGCGATCTTCTGACCCGCCAGGTCACCGAATGTTTCGGTTTCAAGCCGGACGGCAGCTACTCGATGCGCCATCTGCCGGTCGGCCATGACGAGCCGCTGCGCGCCGAGTTGATCTCCTTCCTGCATGCGGTGCGATCCGGCACCACACCGGCAGTGACCGGCGACGAGGGCGTCGCCAGCCTCGAAATCGCCACCCGCTGCCTGGAGACGTCGGCAAAGCACCTGCCCTCGGCCCGCAAGGGGCCGCGCCGCGTCGCGGGCTAGAGCATGGTCCGGAAAGACCATGCTCCAAGAATGATCTTCAAGAATGATCTCAGAATGCTTTCCCCGATGTCTGCCACTCAATCCCTGCAAGGCTCCATGAACCAGCATCTGCGTGCACAACCCATCCCCTTCATCGATATCGGCGCGCAACGCCAGAGGCTCGGCAAGTCGATCGATGAGGCGGTTTCCCGCGTGCTCGCGCACTGCCAGTTCATCAACGGCCCGGAAGTGACGCAGCTCGAGGCGGAGCTTGCCTCCTTCAGCGGCGCCAAGCATGTCGTGAGCTGCGCCAGCGGCACCGACGCGCTGTTGATGGTGCTGATGGCCAAGGGCTTAGGCCCGCTGCGACGCGGTATTCTGTCCTTCCTTCACCTTCTGCGCGACCGGCGAGGCGGTGGCGCTGGCCGGCGCGACACCCGTGTTCGTCGATGTCGATGAGGCGACCTTCAACATGGATGCCGCCTCGCTGAAGCGCGGGATCGCGACCGCGCGGAAGCTCGGGCTCAAGCCCAAAGCGGTGATCCCGGTCGACCTGTTCGGACAAAGCGCCGACCATGACGCGATCGGCGCGGTCGCGGAGGACGAGGGCTTGTTCGTGCTCGATGACGCGGCGCAAGGCTTTGGCGCCAGCTACAAGGGCCGCCGCCTCGGCACCGTTGCGCTGGCGACCGCGACCAGCTTCTTCCCGGCCAAGCCGCTCGGCTGCTTCGGCGATGGCGGGGCGATCTTCACCGACGACGCTGATCTCGCGGAAACGCTGCGCAGCATCCGCGTCCACGGGCAGGGCAGCGACAAATACGACAATATCCGCCTCGGGCTGACCGGGCGGCTCGACACCATGCAGGCGGCGATCCTGATCGAGAAGCTGAAGATTTTCGAAGATGAGATCGCCGCGCGCAACCGGGTCGCGGAGCGCTATAGCCGCGCCCTCGGCAATATCGTGACCGTGCCGCGGCTCGCCCCCGGCTGCAGCTCGATCTGGGCGCAATATACCATCCGCCTGCCCAAGGGCACCGATCGCGACAGCTTTGCCGCTGAGCTCAAGGCGCAGGGCGTTCCGAGCGCGATCTATTACGTCAAATCGATGCATCAGCAGACCGCCTACCGGGATTTCCCGGTTGCCGACGGCGGGCTGCCGGTGTGCGAAAGCTTGTCGGCCGACGTGATCAGCCTGCCGATGCACGCCTATCTCGACGAGGCGACGCAGGATCGTGTCATCGCGGCTGTGCGCGGCGCGGTTTCAACCTGATTTCGTCGTTTGGGCGGCTACGATTGAACGCCGTCGCGATAGCGCATTCAGGGGTGCTTCCAGGCTTCGATCCGGACGCCAAGCGCGCGGCGCATCCGGTCGAGAACGCTTGACCACTCACGCGTTTCCGTCTGCCGGAACAGACGCGCCGTCGGATACCAGGGCGAATCCTCGCGATCGAACATCCAGCGATAGTCCGGGGTATACGGCAACAATATCCAGACCGGGCGGCCGAGCCCGCCGGCAAGGTGCGCAACGCTGGTATCGACGGAGATCACCAGATCGAGGCAGCAAACCAGTGCCGATGTCTGGTCAAAGTCCGAAAGGCTCTCCGTCATATCGACGATGTCGGTGGCGGAGAGGACTTCCTTGTCCCGATCCCGCACGTCCTTCTGCAGGCTGACGAAGGTTGCGTCGACGTCCAGGATCTTGGCCAGCTCGCGCAACGGCATCGAACGGTTGTGGTCGTTGAAATGGCCGGGATTTCCGGACCAGACCAAACCGACGCGGAATTTATCGTGGGCGCCGAGCCGCCGCTCCCATTCCTTGATGCGCTCGTCTGCCGGCGTCGGCAGATAGGGCACGTCGCAAGGGATCGTATTGAGACGGGTCTTGAATGCCAATGGCAGACTGGAAATGTGGCATTGGATATCGAATGCCGGCAATGTCTCGATTGATTTCGGAATGCATTCGGCAACACCATCCAGCCGAGACAGCAAGGAACACGCCGGATCGGCGACTGCGACGATAACCCGGGCTCCGAGATTGGCCACCATGGGGATATAGCGAGAGAACTGGAACGTATCTCCAATACCTTCATCTGCGTATAGAAGGATCGTCTTGCCTTCGATGGAGCCGTTCCCCAGCCAGAGCGGCTGAGGCAATTTCGGATCGGGCATCAGCCCCAATTGCCACCGGACTTCGCGTCCGGCCCAGCCGGCCTCAAAATCACCGATCAGCATCTGGAGCAGCGCGAGATCCCACCGCGTTGCCGGATTTTCCGGATCGAGCGCGATGGATCGCGCATAGCACGCCAACGCCTCATCGATCCGTCGCAGCTCAATCAGCGAATGCGCCTTGCCTTTCAGCGCCAGCGCGAAATCGGGGCGAAGCGCGATCGCCCGGTCGTACCACGCCAGGGAATCTTCGTATCGACCAAGCTTCTGAAGAACGGTTCCCAAATTGTTGTGCGTATCGGCATTCCCTGGGTCCAATAGCTGGGACTGATGGTTGTCGGCCAGCGCTTCCTCGAACCGCTTCAAATTCAAAAGCACCAGCGCGCGAACATGCAGCGCGTCCGCCTGCGCCGGCTCGACTTCAAGCGAGAGATTGAAGAATTCGAGCGCCTCGGCGTGCCGCTCTTTCCGGTAGAGGATCAGCCCGCTGAGATTTGCGGCATCGACGTAGCGTGGGCGCAATTTCAGCGCTTGTTGCAGGCCCAGGAGAGCTTGGTCCGGATGGTTGAGGTCGATCAGGACCGCGCCGAAATTCTTCCAAAGCTCGGCGTTTTCGGGCGCGATGGCGATGGCTTTTTCGAAGGCCTTGAGCGCCTCGCCCGGTCTGCCCGACCGCTGCAGCACCGTTCCGAGAGTTGAGAGGTAAGCGGCCCTGGGCGCGATCCTGACCGCGCGGGCAACCCACTCGATCGCCTGATCGAATTGCCCCGAATGTAGGCAAATCTCTCCCATCAAATGCAGGGAATCAGCGTGATTTGGATCGATGGCCAAGGCATGCTGGCCGCATTCGGCAGCATCTCGCGGCAGGCCTGCGAGCAGGAGGCGGCGCCCCGATTCGCACAACGCCGCGGGCGATCCGGCCGGCGCACGGCTCGAGACAGCTCCGCTCTTTGTGGAGATAGCGCGCTGACGGCGCTTCATGCGGGCATTCCGGGAATAGCTCAAGGGAATGCCTTGAATGATTCGCGCTGGAGTGGAAAGCGCGAAATCAGCGATCCTCGGCTGCCGGAGTGCGGAACCCGAGCGACTGCGTCAGTGCAAGGTGGTCTTCCGATTTTCGGACAAGATCATGGCTAAATCGAAAGCGACCCGATTTCGTCGTTTTGAAGAGCCCTTCTATGCGCTAGAAGCGGCGCATGCTCGGACGCATCTTTACCGTCGGCGGCTACACGCTGCTCTCGCGCCTCACCGGCTTTGCGCGCGACATCATGCTCGCGGCGATTCTCGGCGCGGGTCCGGTGGCGGACGCGTTCTTTGTCGCGTTCCGGCTGCCCAACCATTTTCGCGCGATTTTCGCCGAAGGCGCCTTCAACGCCGCCTTCGTTCCGGCTTACGCGCATGTCCACGGCGAGGGCGGCGAAGCCTCCGCGCGGCTGTTCGCCGACCGCATCTTCACGCTGCTGTTCCTGTCGCAAGTGGTCCTGCTCGTGGTCGCCTGGGTGTTCATGCCGCAGGCCATGAGCATCCTGGCGCCCGGCTTTTCCGACGCGCCCGAGCAGCGCCATCTTGCGATCGAGCTGACCCGCATCACCTTTCCCTACCTGCTGCTGATCACGCTGGTGACGCTCTATGGCGGCATGCTCAACGTGATGCATCGGTTCGCTTCCGCCGCGGCGGCGTCGATCTTCCTCAACATCGCGATGATGGCGACGCTGGCGTTTGCCGCCTTCTTTCCGACCGCCGGCCATGCCGCGGCCTGGGGCGTCTTGATCTCCGGCTTCCTGCAATATTTTCTGCTCTCCGGCGATCTCGCCCGCCATGGCGGCCTGCCGCGTTTTGCCCCGCTGAAGCTCGATGAAGACATCCGCGCCTTCTTCCGGGCGCTTGGTCCGGCGACGCTCGGCTCGATGGGAACGCAGGTTGCGATGTTCGCCGACACCATCATCGCGACCTTCCTTCCCGCGGGCGCGCTGTCGGCGCTCTATTATGCGGATAGGCTCAACCAATTGCCGATCGGCGTGATCGGGATCGCGATCGGCACGGTGCTGTTGCCGGAAATGTCGCGGCGGCTCACCGCGGGCGATCACGCCGGCGCCATGGCGCAGCAGCGCCGCGCGTTCGATTTCACGTTGCTGTTCTCGGTGCCCTTCGTGGCCGCGTTCCTCGCCGTGCCCGATGTCATTACGCGCGCGATGTTCGCGCGCGGCGCCTTTACCCGGGGCGACGCCGCGGCGGCCGGCGCTACGCTGGCGGCCTACGCGATCGGCCTCATCCCCTTCGTGCTGATCCGAAGCGCGGTCTCGACCTTCTATGCCCGCAAGGACACCGCGACCCCGGTGAAGGCTTCGCTGACGGGGTTGACGGTGAACATGCTCTTGAAGGTGTTGTTGATGGGGTCGATGGCCCAGGTTGGCCTCGCGCTCGCGACCGCGGTCGGTGCCTGGATCAATCTGTTGCTGGTGTTGGGCTTTGCGGTGCGGGCTGGCTACCTCGAACTGGATCGGGCGCTGCTGCAATCGCTGGGCAGGTTTGTGCTGACCGGGGTCGTGCTCGCCGCAGCGCTCTGGCTTGCCGCAAAATTTGCCGCGGCGCATTTCGCCGCGCTCGCCGCATGGCGCGACGAAATCTCGCTATTGCTGCTGATCGCCGTCGGAACGGTCGTCTATGGCGGATCGATCCTGCTGCTGTTCGGCCCGCGCTGGCTGAGGTCGATGGTGCGGTCGAATTGACGTGTGCGCCAGGTTTGCGCATCCGCCCGCAGCGTGTCTGCGGTCGAGATTGGGTGTCGTGAAAATGCTTTCATTCCCGGCGTGCGATTTAGGCAACCCAAGCTTAACGGCCGACCGAAAACAAAATGGCGGCAGCGATGAGGAAAGATCAGGTGTCAAAACGCTTGGAGAAGTCTTGGATCGTGCTCGAGAGCCGCGAAAATCCCGAGGCCAACCGGTGCGTGGACCTGTTTGTTCGTCCCGACAGCACTTACGGATTTGAGGAATTTCGAAAGGACCCGGAAGACGCCGGGGTCTGGACACCGGTCCAATATTATTCGGGCCTGTCCTACACTTCTAAAGATGAAGCTCTCGATGCGGCCAAGCATGCCGTCGCATGGCTTGGCATCTAGAGTGCGATGGGATCAGCTTGAATCACCGTCGCGCCCTCGTGCGAAAGTCAGGGCTTCGGACCCGTAACGGGGTGCCGTTGCGCGGTGCGAGATGGCCAGGCTCGCGGAAGGATATTGGAAAAATTGAGGTCGGATGCTGTCTTGAAGACCGCAAAACCCGCATAATTGGCTGCTCCAACGGAGCCGACATTCGCTAAACCCTTTGCGCGGCCTCGCGATCCGCTGCTATATGGCGGAAATCACCATCAGGAGTTGAGGATACGATGGCTGCTCCCATCAAATTCGGCGTCGGCCAGAGCGTCCTGCGCAAGGAGGACGATGCGCTGATCCGCGGCAAGGGCCGCTATACCGATGATCACGCGCCACAGGCCGCGCTGCATGCGCTGGTGCTGCGCTCGCCCCACGCGCACGCGAAATTCACCATCGATGCGAGCCGCGCCCGCGGCCTTCCCGGCGTCGCCGCGATCCTGACGGCCGAGGATGTCAAGGACCTCGGCAGCCTGCCGTGCCTGTTCAATCTTGAGGTCGATCCATTTACCGGTCCGCCTTACCCGATCCTCGCCAAGGACGAGGTCCGCCATGTCGGCGACGTCACAGCTTTCGTGGTCGCGGAGACCATCGATCGCGCGCGCGACGCGATCGAAGCGATCGAGGTGAAATGGTCGCCGCTGCCCGCGGTCGCCGGCGTCGCCAACGCGGTGAAGAAAGGCGCGCCGCAGGTCTGGCCCGACCACCCCGGCAACATCCTGTTCGACGTGCCGATCGGCGACAAGAAGGCCGTCGATGCGGCTTTTGCCAAGGCGCATGCGATCGCCGAAATCTCGATCGTCAATCCGCGCGTCGTTGCGAGCTTCATGGAAACCCGCGCCGCAGTCTGCGAATATGACGCCAAGCGCGATCATCTGACGTTGACCGTCGGCAGCCAGGGCAGCCATCGGCTGCGTGACATCCTGTGCCAGAACGTCCTGAACATGCCGGTCGAGAAGATGCGGGTGATCTGCCCGGATGTCGGCGGCGGTTTTGGCACCAAACTGTTTCCCTATCGCGAATACGCGCTGCTTGCGGTTGTCTCGCGCAAGCTGAAGAAGACCATCCGCTGGGCCGCCGACCGCTCCGAGCATTTCATGGGCGACGCGCAGGGCCGCGACAACGTCACGACCGCGCGGATGGCGCTGGCCGAGGACGGCAAATTCCTCGCCATGGATGTCGACCTGATCGGCGACATGGGCGCGTACCTATCGACCTTCGGGCCCTACATTCCCCATGGCGGCGCCGGCATGCTGCCGGGCCTCTACGATATCCAGGCCTTCCACTGCCGCGTGCGCACGGTGTTCACCCATACCGTGCCGGTCGATGCCTATCGCGGCGCCGGCCGCCCGGAGGCCGCCTATGTCATCGAGCGCCTGGTCGATGCCTGCGCCCGCAAGCTTGGGATGACGCCGGATGCGATCCGGCGCAAGAATTTCATCCCCCCGCGTGCGATGCCTTACAAGACCGCGACCGGCAAGATCTACGATTCCGGCGACTTCGCCGCGCATATGAAGCGCGCGATGGAAGTCGTGGACTGGAAGGAATTTCCCAAGCGCGCCAAGGCCGCCAAGAAGCAGGGGCTGGTGCGCGGCATCGGCATGGCGAGCTATGTCGAGGTCTGCGGCGTGATGGGCGAGGAGACCGCCAATGTCCGGCTCGATCCCAACGGCGACGTCACGGTCCTGATCGGCACGCAGTCGACCGGGCAGGGCCACCAGACCGCCTACGCGCAGCTCGTCGCCGAGCAGTTCGGCCTGCCGCCCGAGCGCGTCCACATCCACCAGGGCGATACCGATGAGATCGCGACCGGGCTCGGCACCGGCGGCTCCGCCTCGATCCCCTCGGGCGGCGTCAGCGTCGAGCGCGCCACCCGCGAGCTCGGCGGCAAGCTCAAGGAGATTGCCGCCGAAGCGCTGGAGACCAGCGCCGGCGATCTCGAGATCAGCAATGGCGTGGTCCGCATCGCCGGCACCGACCGCGCCATCAGCTTTGCCGATCTTGCCAAGCGGCCGGGCGTCGATGCTTCCAAGCTCAAGGGCAGCGCGACCTTTGCCAGCGCCGATGGCACCTATCCGAACGGCACCCACATCGCGGAAGTCGAGATCGATCCCGCGACCGGCATCGTCAAGATCGTCAACTACGTCATCGTCGACGATTTCGGCGTCACGCTCAATCCGCTGCTGCTGGCAGGCCAAGTGCATGGCGGCGCGATGCAGGGGATCGGCCAGGCCTTGATGGAGCAGGTCGTCTACAGCCCGACCGACGCCCAACTCGTCACCGGGACCTACATGGACTATGCGCTGCCGCGCGCGGCCGACGGCCCGTCCTTCGTGTTCGAGACCCACAACATTCCCTGCAAGACCAACCCGCTCGGGGTCAAAGGCGCGGGCGAGGCCGGCGCGATCGGCTCCTGCCCCGCGGTCGTCAACGCGATCATCGAGGGACTATGGCGCGAATATAAGATCGACCATGTCGACATGCCTGCCACCCCAGAGCGGGTCTGGATCGCGATCCGCGAGCATCAACGGCGGCATAGCTTGTGATAGAGATATGCGTCGTGGGAATGTAGCCCTGCGCCCGGGGTTGGAATAAAAGTCAGCGCGCTGTTGCAACTGGTAAAATGAGGTGGAGTAGATGATACGAACTGTCGTGTTTGCGGGAACGCTGTTGCTTGGTATCGGCGCGGTGATGGCGCAAGGAGATCAGGTCAAGACAACCCAGACCATGATGAAGGGCAACGGCAAGAATGCCGGCGCGCTCGCAGCCATGATCAAGGGCGAAAAGCCCTACGATCAGGCGACCGTCGATGCCGCGCTCGTCCAGTTCAACGATACCGCGAAAAAGCTTCCGACCCTGTTTCCCGCAAGCCTCAAGGGCGCGAAGTTTGACGGCGACTACAGCCCCACGGACAAGATCTGGAGCGACAAGGCGGGCTTCGATGAGCACATCGCAAGCTTTGCCAAGACGGTGAGCGACGCCAAGGGCAAGATCACGGATCTCGACGCGCTGAAGGCGGAGCTTCCCGTGATCGGGAAGCAGTGCGGCGGCTGCCACGAGACCTACCGGATGAAGAAGAGCTAAATCCGGTTTCACGAAAAAGAAGGGCGGACGCTTCATGCGTCCGCCCTTCGCTATGTCAAACGTTATGTCAAATCGACGATTACAAAATCTACCGCGTCATCTCACTTACTTCGTCACCTGACCGCGGATTTCGCCGCCCGGATTGGCCGCGGTATGGACGTTGATGTAGTACTTGCCGGCCAGGAAATCGGCGGCCTGTTCGTCGGTCAGCGTGGCGCTGCCTTCGACCGGGCTCGAGGTGGCGCCCGGGATCGGAACCTTGACGCCGGCGGCCTTGCCGGCTTCGGCGGGGCCATGGAAATGCGCGGCCGTCGCGGGACCGGTCAGTCCGGAATAGGTGAGCTTCCATGTCAGCTTCTTGGTGGCGGGATCGTAGTCGACATCGGCGCTGCCTGTGGCAGTAGAGGCGTTAGGCGGCACTTCTGATTTGGCGTCCAGCGTCACCTTGTACGTGTCGGCGAAGGCCGGACCTGCAAACACAACGGCCGCTCCGAGCACCAGCGTGGCAAACATTGTTTTGGTCATGATTTTATCTCCCTAATGACATCAATCGTGCCAGTCTCTCAACAATGAGATTTGGGATTTATTCCCAGGGTCGGCTGGGTGCTCGAAAATTTCCGTCCCGCCTTACGGCTGGCGTGGTGAGCATGCCAGCCGTAAGGTCTCCCCGCGAATGACGGATCGATGATGCTGCGACGAACTCTCCTTGTTGCCCTCTGCGTCTTGGCCGCGGCTTTCGGTCTTTATTGGTGGCTCACGGCGCCTCCGATCTCTGGTCGCCGTGACCGCCTCCGCCGGCGCGCCGAACCTCGCCAACGGTCAAATCATCTTCAACGCGGGAGGATGTTCCTCCTGCCACGCGGTGCCGAACCAGCCCGATCGCTTGAGGCTCGGCGGCGGGCTTGCGATACCCTCTCCATTCGGAACCTTCTACGCGCCGAACATCTCGCCCGATCCGGCCGACGGCATTGGGCGATGGAGCGAGGCCGACTTCGTCAACGCGGTCACCAGGGGAATTTCGCCTCACGGAACGCATTATTTTCCGGCCTTTCCCTACACCTCCTATGCCCATGTGAAAGTCGGGGACGTCCGCGATCTCTTCGCCTATCTGAAAACGCTGGTGCCGGTCCCGGGCAAGGTGCGCGACCACGACGTGCCGTTTCCGTTCAATATCCGCCGCAACGTCGGAATCTGGAAACTCCTGTTCATGGACGACAAGCCGTTCGTGGCCGACCCTGCGCACTCCTCCTCGTGGAATCGCGGCGCTTACCTGGTCAACGGTTTCGGCCACTGCGCGGAGTGCCATAGTCCGCGCAATTTCCTCGGCGGCATCATCGCAAGCGAGCGCTTTGCCGGCGGGCCCGATCCGGAAGGCGAGGGCTGGGTGCCGAACATCACGCAGAAAGGACTCGGCGACTGGAGCGATAAGGACATCGCCTATTTTCTGGAGAGCGGGCAGACCCCCGATGGCGACAGCGCCGGCGGCTCGATGGTGCGCGTGATCAGGAACACGTCGCAATTGCCGGCCGAGGATCGCGCCGCGATCGCTGAATATGTCAAATCGTTGCCGCCGGTGGACGGGCCGCCACGGCCACCACGCAAGCCAGAGCCGGCCGTTGCGAAATGATCCGCATGCCTTGTCGGCTCATGAAACCGGCAAACCCTTGCCAGTGCTTCCCTTAAGCGATGCGCAAGTTCAGCCTTGCGGTAAGGCTTGGTCAGAACGATTTGATTGCTTGGGGATGCGGCCCTGCGTCGTCGTCTAAAGCTTATCGATCGCCTTGAAGGTGCCGTCAGCTTGAATGACGGTCAGGAAAACCCGCGGCGGGAAGTCGCGCGCCTTGGCCCCGAAGGTGATGACGTCTCCGCCGATCTCGAATTTTCCGACCTCGCCGATCAGTCGCAGCAAATCCGCACGCGTGGGATTGGGCCCTGCGAGTTCGAGGACTGCGGCTGCAAGCCGGCCGGAGAGGTATCCCTCGAGCGAGACGAAGTCCGGGGTAAGCCTTGGGTCAAGAACCTGCTCGGCCGCCCGGTAGTCCGCAACAAGTTGCAGCGACTTATCCCATGGAAACGGCACGACCTGCGTAACGACGACGCCGTTGCCTTCCGCGCCGAGTTCTTTCGCCAGCGCATTGGCGCCGACAAAGGAAATGGCGACGAAGGTCGGATTGAAGCTTCGACTGTGCGCAAGCTTGATGAACTCGGCGCACGGTCCATAGGTTCCGACCATGACCACCGCTTCCGGATCGGCCCGCTTGATCGCCCGCAGTGCCGAGCCGACGGCTCTGGTGTTGCGCTCGAACGTGCCTTCGGCGCTCAATTCCAGGCCGCGCCTTGCCAGCGCCGCTTTCACGCCGGCCAGGCCGTCGCGGCCGAAGGAGTCGTCCTGGTAGAATATGGCGATGTTCTTGAAATGCAGATCTTCGGTGAGATGTTTGATCCAGGCCTCGGCCTCGGCACCGTAGCTCGCGCGGATATTGACGACGTTGTGCAGGCTCGCCTTGCGGAGGAATTCGGCACCGCTGAACGGGCCGATGAACGGGACGTTCCTGGCGCTGGCGATCGGAACGGTTGCCATTGTCGTCGGCGTGCCGACGGCTCCGATCAGCGCGAACACCTTGTCCTCGTCGAGCAGCTTGATGGTCTGGACCACCGAGCGGTCGGGATCGTAGCCGTCATCCCGGCTGACCAGCTTGAGCCTTCGGCCGTGGATGCCGCCCTTGGCGTTGACCTCCTCGAACGCGGCGAGAATGCCCTGGCGCATGCCTTGTCCGAGCGCCGCTGAGGGCCCTTCGAGGGCTGCTGCCTGACCGAACAGTATCGTATCGGCGCTGACGCCGACTTCGCTGGCTTCGGCGCGACCCAGGCCCGCCGCGGCGAGCAGCATCGAAACACCGCTGAAGATGGTCAGGTGGTATGATGGCATGGTTGAAGCGCGCCTGCGCGACGCAGTGGTTGGCGTGAACACGTCACGATATCTCCAACGATATGAAGAGGGTGCTAACCGCGCCAGCCGCGGAGCTCCGTAGGAATGCGGATTTCAGGGCCGGCGCGGCTGGCTGCGTCGCGCGAGATCGTTAACTAAGCCGACCCGGGCAAGGCGAGTTTGGCGACGATATTGGCGAGTTCTTAACCCAAATCCCTGTCCGATCTGTCGCGATGGGCGGGCCGCAATTTGCGGCCGTTTTCAAGTCGGGTGGAAGATTGGGATGGGCGATCGGGATCCGGACGACAATCGCCGGAACGGCATGATCGAGCGGCGGGTTCCTTCGTCGCGGTCAGCTCTGTATCGTCCTGCGTTGATTGCTGCCTGCATCGGCATCGTGCTTTCGCTCGCCGCGGCCTATGCCGTCGGACAGTGGGAAGAGCGGGTTACGCGCGTGGAGTTTGGCAGCGCCGCCGAGACCGAGGCAATCGTGATGCAGAACGGCCTCAACGAATACATCAGCCGGCTGGTTGCGCTGCGCACGCTGTTCGAATCCGCCAATGAGGAAATCACCCGCAGTGAGTTCGAAATCTTCAGCGGACGACTGTTCGAGGGACATCCGGGCGTGCTTCGCGTCGCCTGGGTCCCGAGGGTCAACCGCAAGGAGCGCGCGGAATACGAGGCCGGAGCGATCGCCGACGGCATTTCCGGCTATCGCATCAAGTCTCTCGGCGCCGACGGCTCGATCGCGATATCGCCAGAGCTCGACGAATATTTTCCGGTTTTGTTCTCCACCGAGCCGAAGACCTCGATGACGTACGGGCTCGACTATCGGAGCGATCCCGAGCGGCGCGCCGTGCTGGAACGCGCGCGTGACAACGACATGATCACGGTGTTGCGGGGAAGGCTCTACGAAGCGAAGGACGGAGTGAGGCCCATCGCCGTGCTGGTTTGCGTGCCGGTCCTGGACAAGGGCACGTCGCGTGCCACCATCGCCGACCGGCGGCGCAATCACGCCGGCTTCATCGTCGGCATCTTTGATCTGCCTTTGTTGCTGCAATCGATTCGTACCACGACCGGGGCAAGTCCCGCGGTCGGCGTCAATGTCTACCCGCCCAAGGCGAGCGACAAGGCCGGCGGCCAGGCGGGCGGTGAAAATCGGTCGACCCCGGACTTCTCGTCTGAACTGCGAACGCCGGAGTCCATTCGCGCCTTCGGGAACGGACTGCATCGGTCGGCTCTCAGGATCGGCGATACCACTTGGCCGGTTTTGGCCGCTCCCGCGATGGGCGGGCAATTCGCCGTGCATCACGATCGCGCCAATGCCATTCTCGCGGGCGGATTTTCCGTCACCATATTCCTTGCGGTGTATCTTGCCGTGGCAAGCCGCAATTCGCTTAAGCTGTCGCTCGCGAACCGGCGCGTCCTCGAACTGGCGCAGACCGACATTCTGACCGGACTGCCGAACCGGGCATTTTTTCTGGAACAATTGCGGCAGATCAACTCGCCTGAGAACGAGCGCAGCGGAGCGTTTTCGATCCTGATGCTTGATCTCGACCGCTTCAAGAACGTCAACGATTTGCTCGGACATGCCGCAGGCGATACGCTGCTGCGGCAGGTGGCGGATCGTTTGAGATCGACGTTGCGCGGCACAGACGTGCTTGCTCGGTTCGGCGGCGACGAATTCGCAATCATCCAGTCCGAGTGCCAGGACCAGCGGGCCGGTTCGATCGATCTGGCGACGCGTATCTCCAAACTGATTGCCGAGCCGTTCCAGCTGCCGGGCCACCGGGTGGAAATCGGCACCAGCGTCGGGATCGCGATGGCGCCGGAACACGGCAACGACCAGGAGCAGCTCCTGAAGAAAGCCGATCTTGCGCTGTATCGCTCGAAATCGGCGGGCCGGAACTGCGTCAATGTCTATGACGAAGCGATGTCGGCCGAACTCGAAGCCCGCAATACGCTCGAGGGCGACTTGCGGGACGCCATCGCACTCTGTCAGTTCGAAGTGCATTACCAGCCCATCTACGACGTGCAGTCCGGCCGCAGGCGCGGCGTGGAAGCGCTTGTTCGCTGGCGCCATCCGACCAGGGGCCTGATCGCGCCCGACAAGTTCATCCCGCTCGCCGAGGAGACCGGGCTGATCGTGCCGCTCGGTGAATGGGTGGTCAGGCAGGCTTGCGACGACGCGACCTCGTGGCCGGCCGACGTCAAGGTTGCCGTGAACCTGTCACCGGTGCAGTTCAAGCAGGCCGAGTTGTTCGAGGTCATTCAGTCCGCGCTGGCGAATTCCGGGCTGCCGCCCGAGCGGCTGGAGATCGAGATTACCGAATCCGTGCTGTTGGAAAGAGGCGCGGAAAATCACGCTTTCATCGAGAAACTCAAGAGCATCGGGATTTCGCTGGCGCTTGACGATTTCGGGACCGGATATTCATCGCTGAGCTATCTGACGACGTTTCCGTTCGACAAGATCAAGATCGACAAGTCGTTCATCGCCAATCTGACCAAGCGCCACAACAGCACCGCGATCATATCGTCGATCGTGACGCTGGCGCGGGGTCTCGACATCGTGGTCACGGCCGAAGGCGTGGAAACCAGCGAACAATACGACCGGCTGAAATCGATGGGTGTGAACTTCGCGCAAGGCTATCTCTTGGGCCGGCCGGTGCCGATCGGCGAACTCGACCGCCAACCGCAAATCTATCGTCCCCTCCATGACGCGGCCGCCTAGGGCGGCCTCACGCGAGCTTCGCGATTCCGAGCTCATCGGCAACCTGATCGAGCCCGCGCATCAGCGCCGGCGCGATCGGGATGCCATCGCGCCTCCGCGTCGCCCGCGTTTGCTGGCTGCGCTCGCCAGGGACAAAAATCCTGTCCACGCCAGGCATCCGGGAGCTCGCGCGAAAATCGCGCACCAGCGTGTCGACGGCGGCCTTGAAGGCGGCGACGTCGCCGAACGCGGCGATGTTGATGGCGGCGATTGCTTGTCCGGTGTTGGTGACGCTGTCGTCGTCATGGTTGAAGTCGATGACGTCCTTACCCATCGCCGCACCGCCCAGCGTGCCCGCGAGCAGGCCGATGATCATGGCAAGGCCATAGCCCTTGTAGCCGGCCTCCATGCCGCCGAGCGGCAGCAGCATGCCGTCGTCGGCGCGTTTCGGATCGGTCAAAGGCTTGCCGGCGCGATCGATCATCCAGCCCTCCGGCATCATCTCGCCGCGCAGCGCCTTGGTCTTCACCTTGCCGTAGGCGGCAACGGTGGTGGCCATATCGAGCACGATCGGCTTCTCCTCGCCGGCCGGTATGGCGGCTGCGATCGGATTGGTCGACAGCAGCATGTCGAGGCCGCCCCAGGGCGGAAGGTGGTTGGCGTTGCCGACCGCGAAATAGAGCCCGATCATGTCGTGCTTGAGCGGCATGGTCGCGTACAGCGAGGCGGGGCCGGCATGGTTGGAGAACTGCGAGTTGACCCAGGCAATCCCGGTCGTGCGCGCCTTTTCGATGGCGATCTCGGCGGCGCGCTTCATGACCAGATGGCCCATGCCGTTGTCGCCGTTCACGAGCGCGGTCGAGGCGTGCTCGCGCGCTACGCGGATGTTGGGGCGGACATTGAAGCCGCCGGCCTTGATGCGGCGGGAATATTGCGGCAGCCGGCTGACGCCGTGCCCGTCCGACCCCTGCAAGTCGGCTTCCGCCATCAGGGCGGCGACCGTCGTGGCGTCCTGGTCGGGCAAGCCGAGCCGCTGCAGCGCCTCGCCAATGAAGGCCTTCAGCCGGTCGAAGGTGACGGTCGATCTGGCGGTATCGGACACCTAGCCGGTCCCGAACGCCTTGAAGGTGATGATGGTGAGGGTGTCCTGGATGCCCGGAAGCACCTGCACCTTCTCGTTGATGAAGTGGCCGATGTCGGTGTCGTTGTCGACGTAGAACTTCACCAGGAGATCGTAATTGCCTGCGGTGGAATAGATTTCCGATGCGATCTCGGCCTCGGCAAGCGCGTTGGCCACGGCGTAGGATTGGCCGAGCTTGCATTTGATCTGGACGAAAAAAGGAACCATCGCGTCGTCTCCGAAGCTAGAGCGATCCAAATAGGCCAGATTTGGGGGCGATAGCAAGTAAGCTTGCCGGCAATGGGCCATAGCGTTAGGACAGACCATGACCACGCCCGCAGCGCTTACCATCGCCGGCTCGGATTCGTCCGGCGGCGCCGGCATCCAGGCCGACCTCAAGACGTTCGCCGCGCTCGGCGTCTATGGCGCTTCCGTGATCACGGCGCTGACCGCGCAGAACACTAAAGGCGTGACCGGCATCCATCAGGTGCCGCCCGACTTCGTGACCGCGCAGATCGACGCGGTCTTCGCCGATCTCGACGTCGGCGCGGTCAAGATCGGAATGGTGGCAGAGCCTTCGGTGATCGAGGCGATCGCGGCGGGGCTGCAACGCTGGTCGCCGAAGCACGTCGTGCTCGACCCGGTGATGGTGGCAACCTCCGGCGACCGCCTGCTGGCTAGCGATGCGGTCGAGGCGTTGCGCGCAAAACTGGTTCCGCGCGCCTCGATCCTGACCCCGAACCTCCCGGAGGCGGCTGCGCTGTTGGGCGAGCCTCTGGCGTCCAGCGAGGCCGCGATCGAGGATCAGGGCAGGCGGCTATTGGCGCTCGGCTGTCCCGCCGTGTTGATCAAGGGCGGGCACGGGCAGGGCAGCGAAAGCATCGACTACCTGGTGCGAGAGAGCGGCGCGATCGCGCTTGCCGCGCCACGGGTTGCGACCCAAAACACCCACGGCACCGGATGCTCGCTGTCGTCGGCCATCGCCGCCGGCCTCGCCAAGGGCGAGGATCTGGAAACCGCGGTTCGCAACGCCAAGGCCTTCGTCAGTGCCGCGATCGCAGCCAGCGACCGCTTCAGCGTCGGCCACGGCCATGGGCCGATCCATCATTTCCATCGGTTTTATTGAAGGCACGCGCATCATTTCCGGCGCGCGGCTGCAAAGCATCGTTAGGGCGCGCAGCCGGTCTTGATGTCGCGCTTCGCGAGTTCAGCCCAACAGCCGAAAATCGTTAGCGAAAATCGGTGCCGCATAAGTTGATGCGGGCGGCAATTGACCGCTCTGGGTCCCGTCCATCAAAGTGTCTTGCAGGATCGATAGATCGCACCGGCGACAGGAAATTGTCGGCGAAGGTCTTCCTCAAGGAGAATGAAAATGACGACAATCAAGACCAAGGATGGAATCGAAATCTACTACAAGGACTGGGGCACGGGTCAGCCCATCGTGTTCAGCCATGGCTGGCCGCTGTCGGCCGATGACTGGGACCGCCAGATGCTGTTCTTCCTGGGTCACGGCTATCGCGTCATTGCCCATGACCGCCGCGGCCACGGCCGCTCCAGCCAGCCGGGCGTGGGCCATGACATGGATCACTATGCCGACGACCTCGCGGCCTTGACCGCGCATCTCGATCTGCACAACGCCATTCACGTCGGCCATTCCACCGGCGGCGGCGAGGTGGTGCACTACATCGCGCGGCATGGCGAGAGCCGGGTGGCGAAGGCGGCGATCATCAGCGCGGTGCCGCCGCTGATGCTGCGGACGCCGGCCAATCCCGGCGGCTTGCCCAAGGAAGTCTTCGACGACCTGCAGGCGCAGCTCGCGGCCAATCGCTCGCAATTCTATCGCGCGCTGCCGGAGGGGCCTTTCTATGGCTACAATCGGCCGGGCGCCAAGCCTTCCGAGGCGATCATCCAGAATTGGTGGCGCCAGGGCATGATGGGCGGCGCCAAAGCGCATTATGACGGTATCGTCGCCTTCTCGCAGACCGATTTCACCGAAGACCTCAGGAAGATCACCGTGCCCGTGCTGGTGATGCATGGCGACGACGATCAGATCGTTCCCTATGCCGACGCCGGGCCGTTGTCGGCCAAGCTCTTGAAGAACGGCACGCTGAAGACCTACAAGGGCTTTCCGCATGGCATGCCGACCACGGAAGCGGCCACCATCAACGCCGATCTGCTCGCGTTCTTCAAGGGATAGGCCGGTGGACTAACCTGAAATCTCGCATGACCGGTTGGCGGTCTTCAACCACGTCCAGATTCGGGTAAAGGCTGCCAACTCTCGCATACTGGTTCTTGAATCCACGGCCTGGATAGCGCCTACTATGCGCAGCGAATTTCGTACACACGATTCGAAATCTGGGCGCAGCAGAACGGCATGGCGAAGTCATCGAAGCTCGTTGCGGTAAAGCGTGGGCGGGTATTGCTGGTCAGAAGAAGGCGTGACCGCTTATGGATGTTTCCCGGGCGGCCGCAAGCGTGGGCGGGAAACCGAAAAGGATTGCCTGCGCCGGGAGATCCGCGAGGAGCTTCCAAAGCTCAAACTGGGGCGGTTGAAGCTCTGGCGGGAGGTCAAGTCCAAGAACCGCAGATCGGGACGGAAGATGAGCGATGCCATATTCATCGCCAACAAGGCGTCCGGTCGTCTCGCCATCGGCGACAAGTGGGAAATAGACAAGGCGACCTGGCGCAAACCGCGCGGCATTCGGCTGACGCCGACCTCTCGCTACATCCGCGACAAGCTGTTTCCCAAGTGAGACTGATACCATCGATCGCATACTCTGGCGTGCGCCCGGCGGCGCCGACCCGGGCCAATATGGATTGATCCGCGGTCATTTGCTGATAGCTTGACCCATTCGATCCCAATTTCGAAGCGAATGATCATGGGAAGCATGGTTCTTCTCGACCTGATGGGCGGCGTGGCGCTGCTGCTGTGGGGCCTGCATATGGTCCACAGCGGAATCCTGCGCGCATTCGGCCCCGATCTCCGCAGGCTTCTTGCCGGCGCGTTGCGAAACCGCTTCGCCGCGTTTGCGGCGGGCCTTGGTCTGACGGCGCTTCTGCAGAGCAGCACCGCGACGGCGCTGATCACCAGTTCCTTCGCGGCGGAAGGTCTGGTCAGCCTCGTTCCGGCTCTTGCGATCATGCTTGGTGCGAATGTCGGGACCACGCTGATTGTCCAGATTTTGTCTTTCAATATCACGGCCGTCGCTCCGGTTCTTTTCATCCTGGGGCTGGTCGCATTCCGCAGTGGACCGCGCTCGCGCATCAAGGACATCGGCCGCGTCTCGATCGGGCTCGGCCTGATGCTGCTGGCGCTGCATATCTTGCTGGATACGCTGGCGCCCGCCGAGAGCACCCCCGGCGTGCGTATCTTCATGAACGCCATCACCAGCGATCCTGTTCTGTGCATCGTCATCGGCGCGATCGTCACGTGGTTGGTGCATTCAAGCGTCGCCACCGTATTGCTGGTCATGTCGCTGGCCTATGCGCACTTCATCTCGCCGTTCGCGGCGCTGGCGCTGGTGCTCGGCGCCAATCTCGGCAGCGCCATCAACCCGGTCTTTGAAGGCGCGCGCCGCGACAACCCCGCAAGCTACCGTCTCCCGCTCGGCAATCTCGTCAATCGGCTTGTCGGCGTCCTGCTGATCGCGCCGTTCCTGCGCCCGATCACCGAGACATTGCAGGCGTGGCAACCGGACTTCGCGAAGCTGACCGCCGAATTCCACGTCGCGTTCAACCTGGCGACGGCGATCGTATTCATCGGCTTGCTCGATGGCATGGCGCGGCTGTTGGAAAAGCTGCTTCCGAATCGGGTTCAGGAGGCCGACCCGTCGCGACCGCGCTATCTCGACGACAGCGCGCTGGAAACCCCGTCGCTCGCGCTGGCGGATGCCGCGCGCGAAACGCTGCACATGGGCGACCACGTCGAGGTCATGCTGCGCAAGGTGATGGCCGCGATCATGACCAACGATCGCGCATTGGTCGATCAGGTGTCCAGGATGGACAACAGCGTCGACGGTCTCGACGAGGCGATCAAGCTCTATGTAACCAAGCTCACGCGCGGCAGTCTCGATGAGCGCGAAGGACAACGGGCAATGGAGATCATTTCCTTCGCCATCAATCTCGAGCACATGGGCGATATCATCGATAAGAACCTGAGCGAGCTGGCGATGAAAAAGATCAAGCGCCGACTTCAGTTTTCGCCGGAAGGCGCGGAAGAACTGTCGGCGTTCCACAAGCGAACGACGGACTCGCTTCGGATCGCGTTTGGCGTCTTCATGTCAGGCGACCTCAATGAGGCGCGCAAGCTGCTCGCCGAGAAGGCCCATCTGCGCAATACCGAGCTTGCCGCTACCGAGAAACATCTGGACCGCCTGCGCGAGGGCCGCCCGGAGACCATCGAGACCACGTCGCTGCATCTCGACGTGCTGCGCGATCTCAGGCGGATTCACTCGCACATCTGTTCCGTCGCTTATCCCGTGCTCGACGCCGCGGGCGAACTTCCAAGATCGCGGTGGGTCGAAAACGACATGGTGGCGCTTTCCGCTCCGACCGAGAATTTTCCGGTGCGGTGATGCCGCGAACCGGCCGAAACTCAGGCCAGCTTCCGCAGCAGCATGCCGTACCAGAGGTACTCGGAATCGAGGGTGAAGGTGTGCCGGCCGGCCTCGTGGGCCGAGTTGAAGTAGCCGGGCAGGCGGGTATGGGGAGCCAGACAAGCCTGTTTGCCTATTTCTCGTTCAATAGCCTGTGATACTGCGCATTTACCGCTTTGTAGCATTCGCAGGAGGAATCTTTCAAAGCCTCAAGATCGGTGATCTCGAGGTGTCCCCTGGCATATTTGATGATCCCGTGTTCCTGCAATATGTGAGCGACGGTGGACACGCTGTTGCGTTTCACGCCGATCATCTGGGCCAGAAGGTCTTGGGTCAGGGGCAATGTAACTACCTCCGACAGATCGTGCAGCCGTAACAGACAGCGCGCCAAACGGGCTTCGACCGCATGGCTTGCGTTGCACGCTGCGGACTGCAGGGCTTGCGCGAAAAGTGCTTGTTCATGCCGAATCAGTGTCGTGCGAAAGGCGATGCTTTGCTCGGCCGCGGCTCGCAGGCGCCCGACCGCCAGTGTTGAAGCAAAGCCCGGCATCAGAACGATGGCATCGGTCAACGAGATATTGCCATCGAGCGCCGCCGATGCTCCAAAGATGCTATCGCGGCCGATCATGGCCACCTCGACCATTGCGCCGTCGGCAAGGCTTACAACGAGCGAAATAACGCCGCTATGCGGAAAGAATACGCGTGTCAGGCGGTCGCCCGCCGCAACCAGCGGATTTCTTGGACGAGTTCGATGGTTTCAAGATGCGGGCGGAATAATTCAAAGTCCGCAGCCGGCAACGAAGCCAATAGATGGTTGGGCGAGCGGGGGACTGCGTCCATTGGAAACCTTGTACCGAACCTGGGTGGGAGCGCTCCGTCGTCTCTTGGTCATCAGCCTTGGGGTTGTAGGCTCACAAGGGCGCGACCATGGCTGAAGTTCGCGTGAGAGCAAGTCAATTCGCTTTTGCACGCGCCGCTATACCGGATGGCGGGAGACGCGGGCGAAATCCCCCGGCCCTCGCCGCAGGAAAAAAAGCGCAATCGGTCGCAGTCGCGACGGCTTTCAGCGTCTTGCGACCAATGGGCTCAACTCAAGCTTCGCCAGATCGGTTTCATCAGCCCTGCGCTCTACTCGTCTTCTTTCAGCTCAGGCCGGTCATGGAGGACGGCGTCCAGTAGCGAACTGTTGACCTCGATATGTCCGTTGCAGCTGATGAGGCCAAGCTTGCGGAATTTGTTCATGAAGTGGCTGACGCGCGATCTGGTGGTGCCAATCATCTCCGCCAATGTTTCCTGGCTGATGTTCGGACTGATCTGCTGGGGAACACCCTCTTGGCCGAAATGCGACAGCAACAGAAGCATGCGGGCCAGCCGCCGTTCGCTCGAATTGAAAAGCTGGTCGATCAGGTCTTCCTCAATCCTTTGCGGCTGCCCAATTGGTGTCAGACGGGAGCCCATCACTCGCCGTCACGAAATAAGCCGGGGGCGACGCGATAATGGTTCAGCTTGCACGTCTGGCGGGAAGGGCGCTGGTCAATACCGCTCATTACGAAAATTATTCACGCATCGAGTTCTCTGAAATTCCGAGGTTGCCGGCGGCAGCTTGGGACAAAAGTGAGCAATATTGCTCACCAAGCACGAACTTGGTGGACCGCTCGGATGCTCCGAACGCAGGCTTGCGGACGTTGAACTTTGGGACGCGCCATCCATGACAGGGAAGGCCACCGTGGTTGCGGGAAAGCGCGGCCCGATGGGCGTAATCCGCCATTGCCAACGGGCATGACGGCGAGTCAATGATCGGCGCTGCTCTCGATGCCATTGCAGAAGCGCCTGACAGCGACGTGATCGGCAGGGTTCTCATCGAACAGGCGAGGGGCCCGCCTCCCGCCGCTCCCACGATGTGCCGCGCGGTTCTTCCAGGAACCGCACCCGGCGTTGCGCCGTCCTAATGCACGTGAGGATTGGTGTTGCTCCAGGTGGGGACTGCGTTTGTCACGCCGACCGACGGCCAATTGTACGACCCCACCGACGGAGCGGTGACAGTTCCAACAGGAGTTCCGGATGTCCCATAAGCTCCGTGCGTTGTCGACATTCCGGATGTTCCATAAGCTCCGGAGTGCGTCGTCGACATTCCGGCTGTCCCATAAGTTCCGGGTTGCATTGTCGAGATATGGTGCCTGATATGCCTGTGCTTCTTCGCTTCGGCGGCAAGGGGCGCAACCGCCAGCCCCACGGTCACGAGCGCGGCAATCGCCAGTCTGGTCTTCATCATGGTTGATCGTGTCCCATCGTTTAGGTTGATCCTTCCCATCGTTTAGATAGGGGCCAACCGCACGGTCTGCCATCACACTTCAATCAGAAATGCCGGCGGCAATTGCAGGCGGCATTCGACGACGAGGCCAGTCGCAGTTCCTGTTTGAGACTGTGCACGGTTGTCGCAGGCTTCCGATCGAAGGGTTGGCGGCAACCGCGGGAGTTTCGCGTTCGAGCCCGCGCGCTGAAGCGCAGCTTCTACTCACACTTTTGATGCTCGCAACGACGCGCAATGGCGCTATGGCGTGCCGTCGCGAGTAAAGACGCCCTCGCGGGCGGCCTGGCGAAGGCGATCGAAGCAATCAGTTTTTGGTTGGGTTTCAGCGTTTTCCGGAACGCGTGTCGTGCCCCGGCTTTTGCAAGGCGGGCTTTTGCAAGAAGTGAGCAAACGCTTTCAGCGTTGCTTCGGAAACGTGATGCTCAATCCCCTCGGCGTCGGCCTCGGCAATCTCGGTGGGGACGCCCAGCGCGACAAGAAGATTCACAACGATCCTGTGGCGCGCTCGCGTTCTCTCGGCCAGCGCTTGTCCAGTGTCCGTAAGAAACACTCCGCGATATGGCAGTCCCGTGGCCAACCCCTCACGCTTCAACCGGGCGATCGTCTTGATAGCGGTCGCATGGGAGACGCCCAGACGGCGGGCCACATCGGTGGGCCGTGCCTCACCACCGGTGGCCAATAGATCCGCGATGAGTTCCACGTAGTCCTCAAGCAGCGCTTTCGATTGCGCCGAACGCGTCTTCCCAAATCGACGCGCCTGGGTCAGTTCAGGCGGAAGCTCGGTGGTAGTCCGCTTATCCCTCGCGTTTCGCAACATCGCTCCCTCTTGAAACCTTTCACGATTGGAATGCACCTTGCGCCAAGGGAACACCATTTTCAATCCTAATACCAATTTGTAGCTCTGACTACACTCTGTTCATTGACATCCCATGGGATAGTCCTATTTTCAAATGTAGCCTCGACTACAAACTGGCGTAGGTGCTCGATGCCTCCGGCGATCTCCGATGCTCTGCCGAAATCCGATGCTCTGCCGAAAGAGAGTCACTGACCGAACGGACCGTCTCTGCGGGCCGCGCGGTACTGGCGGGCCAGCGCGGAGGGCTGCGCGGGTATTTGGCATTCGTTGGTCCGGCTGTGATTGTTTCAATCGCCTACCAGGATCCGGGTAATTTCGCGACGAATATCCAGGCGGGGGCGAAGTACGGCTACGGACTGCTTTGGGTGGTGTTGCTCGCCAATCTGATTGCGATGTTGTTCCAAGCCCTCTCCGCCAAACTTGGCATCGTCACAGGACGGAATCTCGCGGAGATGTGCCGCGAGCAGTTTCCCCAGCCGATTGTCTGGGCGATGTGGGTGATCAGCGAGGTCGCCGCCATGGCGACCGATCTGGCCGAGTTTCTCGGCGGCGCCATAGGGCTTTCCTTGCTATTCCAAATGCCTCTCCTCGCAGGGATGGTGGTCACGGCGGTTGTAACCTACGGCATCCTGATGTTCGAAAGCTCGGGGTTCCGGCCCATCGAACTGATCATTGGCAGCCTGGTTGGCATCATTGGGCTTTGCTACCTTACCGAGATGTTCATCGCTCCGGTCGATTGGAGCGCGGCGGCGTTGCACACGGTATTGCCGCAGCTTGCCGATGGCGACGCGCTGCTGCTCGCCGTCGGCATCATCGGCGCAACCGTCATGCCGCACGCTATCTATCTTCACTCAAGCCTGACGCAGACGCGCACGCCGGTTTACGACGACGCCGAGCGGCGCAAGGTATTGCGCTTCTCAAATCGGGAAGTCGTCGCTGCACTGGTTATTGCCGGCCTGGTCAATATGGCGATGGTGATGATGGCATCGAGCGCTTTCCATGCCGGACACAGCGACGTTGCGGAGATCGAAACGGCCTATCACACGTTGGCGCCCTTGCTGGGCATCGGTGCAGCGGGTGTGTTCCTGGTCTCCCTTATTGCGTCGGGAATTTCGAGCTCGGCGGTCGGAACAATGGCCGGCCAAATCATCATGCAAGGATTCATAAGGTTCCGGATCCCGATCCTGGTTCGGCGACTGGTAACGATGATACCGGCTTTCATTGTCGTCGCTCTTGGCGCGAATGCGACGAATGCGCTGGTCATCAGTCAGGTTGTGCTCAGTATCGCCCTGCCGCTCCCGATGATCGCGCTCCTGATGTTCACCCGACGCGCCGACATCATGGGTCAATTCGTCAATAGCCGGCTGACCGATATCACAGCAATGGTTGCGACCGCGGTGGTGTTGCTGCTCAACGCAATTCTGATCCTGCAAACAATTGGTGTGCCGATTCCGGGGCTATCGACGTCATGAACGAGCGTTTTGCTGCGAGCAGCGAGCTTTGCCAGAAAGGTTCATTGCCCGGCGATCTTCACGACTTGCTGCGCAATAAGGCTAGGCTGCGTCCGAACTCGCCAACGGATTGCCATTGCAAGGCTGCTGCTCAGGGACCCGAACCGGCGGGTCACCGCTGAAATGCTCCACAACGAAGCGCGTGAAGCAAGGTGCCCTGTTTCCAGGTCCACCGTCGGCATCGCTTTACGCCAATTTGCGCAAGCTGGATTGCTACGACGAATTGCGATCGATCAATCGAAGCAGTCCTGGTTTGTCATTGCGAATGCCACCGTCGGCTTGAGCTGAATTCGGGGAGACGGAATGGACATCGCAATTCGCCATGAAGTCGAGACCCGCCGCATTAGTTGCGAATGCGACGCAATTGAATAAGATGACGGGCGATCGGGGGCGAGAAACTTGGGGTTTTCGCGATTGGTCATTCAAAGGAACAAACGTTCCGCGCGCAGCCGCGTTCTGTCTGGGGGCGGCGTTGGCGTTCGCGTTCGGCGCCTCTTCGCGGGCAGCGGACTTGATTGGCCAAATGCCGTCGCAAGCGACGCCCTCAGTCGCAGTTCCCTATGATTGGACCGGGGCCTATTTCGGCGGCCACGTCGGATACAGCCGAGGATATGGCCGCAACACTCTGTTCGATCCGAACCCGACGACGGACGGCGCTTCATTCGGCAGCCTCTTTGGCGGTATTGCAGTTCGGCTACAATTACCTGCTGCCGTCGCGGCTGCTCGTCGGAGTGGAAGGAGATATCTCGTTCCCGAATTTTCTCGATGACGGCATTGTCGCTGCCCGGACCACGCCCTCCAGCGCCGTGACCGAAAAGCTCGACTTCGTCTCGACGCTGCGCGGCCGGGCTGGTTATGCGTTCGATCATTGGCTTTTCTACGCAACCGGCGGACTCGCCTGGTCGCAAGCGCGGTTCCTTGAGGACTCCAATTTGACCGGCAACGAGGACAAGATTTTGCGAATGCGCGCGGGTTGGGCTCTGGGCGCGGGCGCCGAACTTGCCATCGCGCCAGGCTGGACCGCCAGATTGGAATATCTCTACGATCGCCTGGGAAAAGCCAGCGGCACGTTCCCATCGGGCACCGGTTATGAATCGACCACGGTTGACCTCAATAGTGTCAGGATCGGACTCAACCGGAAGCTCGACTGGACAGGTGCGGCGACAAGCGGCGGCTAACGACGGCGCCAACTCCAGTGACTCCTGGGCCATCGATCCCAATAGCTGGAATGTCCACGGGCAGCTTACCTTTATCGAGCAGGGCTATCCCGCTTTCCACTCGCCCTATCAGGGCGCGAACAGCCTGACGGGCGCCAATCAAATCCAGAATACGACAAGCGCAACCGCGTTCCTCGGCTATCGCCCGTGGGACGGCACCGAAATTTATGTCAACCCGGAACTCATGCAGGGCTTTGGCCTCAACAACACGGTGGGCGTCGCCGGCTTTCCCAATGGAGAAGCGCAAAAATCGGACTTCCCGGACCCGCGTATCGACATCGCGCGGGTGTTCGTGCGGCAAACCTTCGGGCTTGGTGGCGAGCAGGAGGACGTCGAGGATGGCCCGAACCAGATCGCGGGAAAACAGGATATCTCCCGGATTACCGTCACGGCCGGCAGGGTCAGCGTCATCGATATTTTCGACGGCAACAGCTATTCCCACGATCCGCGCGTCGATTTCCTCAACTGGAATATGTATTGCTGCGGGTCCTACGACTTTACCATGGACAAGTTAAGTTACACGTGGGGCGCTTCCGCGGAACTGAACCAGAAGAACTGGGCGATTCGAGCCGGCTATTTCCTTGTGCCGGATGTTTCCAATTCCAACAATTTTGACACCCACATCCCCGCGCAGGGCGAATATATCGGCGAGCTGGAATTGCGGTATTCGCTGTTCTCGGAGCCCGGCAAGTTGCGCCTGATGGGATGGGCGAACATCGCCAACGCGGGCAGCTATGCGGAAGCGCTCGCCATGCCGGTCGCTACCCCGAACTACCCCGATATCACGCAGACGCGGCAGGTACGCACCAATTACGGCTTCGTCGTCAATATGGAGCAGGCGATCACAAGCGAGCTCGGCATTTTCTCGCGTGCGAGCTGGAGTCCCGGTCTCGACGAGATCATCGCCTGGACCGACTGCGACCAGAGCCTCTCGTTCGGAGGAGTGTTGAAGGGCAACGCCTGGGGCCGACCGGATGACAAGATCGGCGTGGCTGGCCTGGTCGAAGGTCTCTCGCCGATCGCGCGTGCGTATTTCGCGGCCGGCGGCCTCGGCATTTTGATCGGCGATGGCCAGCTCAACTATCGCCCCGAGCAGATTCTCGAAGCCTACTATGCCTACAGCCTCAACAAATGGGCGACGCTCACCTTCGACTACCAGTTCATCGACAATCCCGGATACAATGCCGACCGCGGACCGGTTTCGGTCTTTTCTGGAAGGTTGCATGCACAGTTTTGACTGCGATACGCCCGGCGTAGGGCGTCATTGGCGCCTTTGTGGTTGTGTCGGTCGACGATAGGTATGACGATGAAGGAGCAGAGGCTTGGGCGGTTCGAAGATGTTGCACATCGATAGAGTAGCGGAGCGTTGCGAGGACGAGTGCTGCGCACCACCTCCGCTGATCCTTCCCTCAAAGCCGACAGTTGATCGCCGCACGCTTGTTCGAGAGGCATTCCGGCTCGAATGGATCACGATCGGCTGGATGGTTGTCGAAGCCGGTGTGGCGATCGGTTCGGGCATTGCGTCCGGCAGCCTCGTTCTTCTCGCCTTTGGGCTGGACAGTGTCATCGAGTTGATCTCCGCCTGTGTGCTCATATGGCGGCTATCGGTTGAGCTTCGCCACGGCCACGCGTTTTCTGAGAATGCCGAGCGGATTGCCGGCCGAGCTGGAGGGGCGCTGCTATTTTCGCTGGGAGCCTACGTGGTCATGGCGGCCGCCTGGAACCTCTGGACGCAGCACCATGGCGAGTTCTCGGCTTCAGGGTTCATCGTCACGCTCGTCGCAATCCCAATCATGCGCTATCTCGCGACGAGAAAGATTGATCTGGCCAATCGGCTGGGGAGCCGTGCGCTGAGAACCGATGCGGTGGAATCCATTACGTGTGGCTGGCTGTCTGCGGTCGCAGTCGTGAGCCTTGGTGCGCAGGCAATCTTTGGAGCCTGGTGGATCGACAGTGTCGGTTCCCTTGCGATTCTTTGGTTTCTGATCAAGGAAGGCCGCGAAGCGTGGCGAGGCGAATGCTGCGCCGATTGCCAATAGCCCTTCGACAGGAATGGCTCAACCGTCTGGCTACTTGTCCGGTATTAGTTGTGATGTGAAGCGCAATTGCGAGTACAGCGTCGACAACCGACCGCTCTCAGCGCGCGTGAATATGTCCTATAGGAATAAATCCTCGGTGCCCTCTGGCCGGAACCGAACCAGCACCATGTTTCCACCGCCTGATTTGATTCTATTGCCGACTTGCCTCCACTGCGGCAGGTGATTTGCCCAGAGGCTGGGCTGTGTTCGACCAGGCAGCTGGTCGCCGTTGCAAGGCTGCTGCTCTGGGACGCGAATCGACGCGTCAATGCTGAAATCTCCATGACGAAGCGCGTGAAGCACGTTGCCCTGTTTCCAGGTCCGCCGTTTGCAACGCGCTGCGCCAATTTGAGCAAGCCGGGTTGCTGCGCCGGATTGCGATCGATCGGTCGAAGCAGTCTTGGTTTGTCATTGCGAATGCCGCCGTCGGCTTGAATTAGGTTCGGGACGGAATGGACATCGCAATTCGGCAAGAAGCTTGGAGCTTCTGTTCAGCGTGCGTTCTCGCGGCACGACAGGCACCAATCGTCGCCGTGCAACCAACAGGTCTCTTCTGGTGAGTGATGGTCGCGGCGTAACGATTTGACGCCGCCACCCCGATCACGAGCGATAGCCTGCTCAAGACGCCTGCTCACGTCAGCGTCCCGCGCGCCGCTAAATTCGTAGAAGGAAGCCCCGCATATGAACCGTGCAGCGAATTCATCGCCGTCGAGACGAGTGATCAGTAACATGCCGCCGGGCCCTCGCGTGACGGTCATAGGAAACAAGAGTCGCCCCCCGAGCTTGAGCGCATCTAACCATGCTGGAAGGGGATGCGTTGCCCCGGCGCTGGCGACGATCACGTCGGCGGGCGCAAATGGACCGTTGGCGCCATTGCCATTTGCGACAACGACTTGTGGCCACGGCGTGAGTGCCGTGCGCGCCCTATCTGCAATGACTGCTTCAATTTCGATTGCCTCGACGCTTCCTTGAAGACCGACCAGCTCGGCCAGGATGGCGGTGTAATAGCCTGTGCCGCAGCCGAGATGCAGAACGTGCTCGTTCGCGGTCACTCCAAGCTTGTCAAACGAGAAGGCCCAAAGACTGGGCTGGCCGTTGTTGAGGCCGAGGCTTTCGTCGAGCGCGATGAGAACGTCGTGATAAACATTTCTCGGGTCGGCATCCTCTGTCGTCCAATACTCGGCCAAGCTCCAGGGGCTCTTGACCCTCCAGGGTCCCATGCCGACAAAGCGCTCGCGCGGCACATTCGCGAAAGCTGCCCTCACCAAGGGCGAACTCATCCGCGCAATGAACCAAAGTTCCTCCGCATAGGATCGACGCTGGACTGCAACAGGATCGGTCGTTCCGTCCGTCGACAGCGTGTTCCAGTCGGCGACACCGAGTATCCTGGAAACCATTTCCAGGCTGTCGCTGTGACTGACGGGGACGGCCTTGGAGTTCAGGTATTCGCGCAGCGCCTGCGCCATGGTCTTGGCATCGCGAAAATCGCGCATTGTCTCGTCCTTTGCAGTGAGCGAACCAGGCGTGTCAGGTGGTTGCGTTGCTGACCCGGTCGCTCGGGCAAAGGAAAGCCGAGAAAAGGCTCGATACGTTCACCGTTCCCGTAAGGGCGCAACCAGCAGGTCGTATCAACCAAACCAAAAATTGGCGTAAAGACGGTTTGGTGTCAATCACCTTTCGCGCGGCAACGGAACAGTACCGGCGGCAGCGTGCGCAGCGCCATCAAGGCCAAACGACGCAAGTGGACCGATGCTGACATTTACCAAATGCCATCATCAAATCGTTTGCAGCGATCGTGTGCGCCTGAGAATCTAATTTGCTGAACGGGGGAGCAACTCGTAGCCCACAACGTCTCAAGGGTTCGGCTGGTAGCCGTCAGTCAACGTCTTCAGGAAGGCGATGATGTCGGCTTCGTCCTGCGCGGTCATCGCCGGAGTCTCGCCCAGGTGGCGATCGAAGGGCGGATCGGTTACGTCGACGTTGGCATGATACTTCGCCGGCAGGTCGTCGTATTTCCGCACCGTCCCGTCCGCCGCACGCGGATAGACCTTCTCCGGGTTCGTATCGCGAAAATTGTAGAAATCGAGCACCTGCTGCAGGCTGCGGAAGACGCCGTTGTGGAAGAACGCGCGGCGGGTCGCCGTGTTGCGCAAGGTCGGCGTCTGGAACATGCCGCAGTATTGCGTCTGGTCGGCGATGTCGGTGCGCTGCGGACCGCAGACGCCAAGGTCGAAATGGCTGGGATCGCGGTTGTCGGCCAGCGCGGCGTTGCGCGGCGCGCCCAGCGCCTCGTACTGATGGTCGGTGAAGAGCGGCGGCAGGCCATCGCGGGTCGGGCTCGACAGGTGGCAGCCGCCGCAATTCGCCTTGTCGGGGTCGTTGAACAATTGCAGGCCGCGCAACTCGCTCTCGCTGAGCCGCGCTTTGCCCTCCAGCCAGTAATCGAACTTGCTGGTGTAGGGATGAAAGCTCGGCTCTTCGAGCTGATAACGCGCGACGGCGAACATCGCCTCCGTGACCAGCAACCGCGAATTGCTGAAGATGCGGGCACCGAACAGGCCGGTGAAACGCCCGGCATAGGGCGCCTGGCGGAACTTGTCCGCCGCCCGTTTCGGCACTGCCGCCGTCCATCTCGCGCGGGTCGAGCAGCGGAAAGATCGCCTGATCCTGCAGCGTATCGGCGCGGCCGTCCCAGAACAGGCCGCCTTGCGGCACGATATTCGCCGCCGACGCTGCGGTCTGCGTCGCGGTCTTGGTCGCGCGTGCGGTCTTCAGACCGAGCGCGGCCATCTGCGCCACGCCAACGATGTTATCCTCGTCGCTCTGGTCGGGGCCAATGCTGAAGATCGGCTGGCGCTCGAGATAGGTCAGCGGCGGAACGGCGCGCGCCCCTTGCCGCGACACGGCAGGACCGCCAAGCATGACCGGCCCGTCGTTAGGCGGCCCGTAAGCGTGGTCCGGGCTGTGACACGACGCGCATGACAGCGCGCCGGACGAAGACAGGGAGGCGTCGTAGAAGATCTGCTGGCCGAGCTGCGCCATCGCGGAGAGCGGGGCGGGGCGCGGGCGCACGAGGCGGATCGGGTTCGGGTTCGCTCCCGCAAGCCCTTGCGTCTCGCCCCCTTGCGGCTCGACCGCGAAGACGGCGCCGGCCATGCAGAGCAGGCCGGCGCCGAGCAGCCAAAAAATGCGGCTGTTCATATCATTTCTGTCGGTATCAGTGCCCGTCCGGCGCGCTGACGACGACCGTGCCGGCGGTCGGATCGAGGAACAGCTTGTTCGCCTGATCGTCGCGATCGTGATCGAAATCGCGATCGAAATCGAACATGTCCGTGATCGATCCGGCGCTGGCGTCCAACGAGCCGCCGCCGAGACGCTTGCCCTGCAGCCAGTTGTCTTCGATGAAGCGCACCACGGAAGCCTGCGAAATGCGCGTGTGGCTGACGAAGTTCTGCTTGGCGTAGGGCGAGATCACCAGGAAGGGAACGCGTGTGCCCGGACCGCAGCGGCCGTTCACCGGCTTGCCGTCGAGGCCGTTCGGCTGGACCTGCGTGGCAACGCCGGTGCCGCACTTGCCCGGGCCGTTGACCTGATCGGCGGTCGGATCGTAGGAGGCCGAGGTCGGCGTCGCGTAGGCATGGTCGTACCAGCCATCGGAGTCGTCATAAGTCACGATGACGGCGGTATCCTTCCATTCCGGCTGCTTCTGCAGGAAGTTGATCAGGTTGACCGCTCCCGCCTGCTCGTCGAGCGGGTCGGAATTGCCGGGATGACCGTCCTGAAAAGCCGCCGTCTTGATGTAGGAGACCGCAGGGAAATTGCCGGCCTTCACCGCCGCGTAGAAATCCTCGAGATCGTAGGCGTGGTTGGCCGGATCGACCGTCTTCGAGCCCGGCTCCAAGGTGTGGCCGATCGCTTGCATCGAGCTCGGCCGCGCGTGGGTCGGGTTGGCCGTCGACTTGTAGTACTGGAACCAGGCGTGGTGCGGGATGTAGTCCGTCTTGGCGGCGCCGAGGACGCTCGAAAAGGTGCTGCGCGCGCAGCCGGTCGTGCCGTTGGTGTTGGTGAGCGCGAGGTTGAAGCCGCCCATGAAGCCGCCCCAGCTGATCTGGGCAGCGTTGAGCAGGTCGCCGATGTTCTTGCCGGTCATCATCACGGTGCTGGTCGTGCTCGAGCACTGGTCATAGCCCGGGTCGGTATCGCCGATCAGGGTCAGGCCGCCCTGGCCGTCGGCGATCGACGAGGAGGTGCCGACGATGTTCACGGCACCATTGTTCTGGCCGGAGACCACCCCGATCGCGCCGGGCGTCGACGGCCCGAAGGTGTCGGTATAGGCGTTGTCGCTCATGGCGAAGTGCTGGGCGTAGTTCCACAGAGCGGTGACCGTATTGCCGTCGAAGTAGCCCATCACCATTCCGGTGGTGCCGAAGGCGCCGACGCTGCCGGCGGTGCCGTGTCCGGTGAATTTCGGGAACAGATCCATCTTGCCGTTGTCATAGGCCTCCTGCTCGGGCGTGTAGCTGTGGTTCTGCCCGGCGGTGTTGACCTGGGTGCGGTCGATACGGAACGGGTCGGTCGCGCCGGTGCCGTTGGCCGTGTTGGTGAAATTCGGGTTGTCGACCAGCAGCTCGGAGTTGGCGAGGTTGTTCACCTTCGGCGTGCGCGGGTTCGCCTTGAAGGGAATTTCGCCGGGCGGGTTGGCCGCCTCCGGGTAGGTCGCGAAATAATGATCGAACGAGCGGTTCTCGTTGAAGAGGATCACGAGATGCTTGATCGGCGTCGCCGTATGCACCTCATGCGAATGGTCATGATCGCGATCGTTGTCGAACTGATCGGCGGAGACCGGAGTGCCGCGCCAAACCGCAGCAGCAATCACCAACATCGCAACCGTGGAAAGAAGTTTCGTTTTCATCCTATTGCCTGCCTGTCGCTTCGAAAGTTGGTCGTGAGGTGCGACCACTTAGCCACCGCCGATGACAGGCCGATGTCGGTTTTACGAACGGTCGAGGCGTTGCGGACGGGGGATGGCGTCGCTTGAGACCGCAGTTCTTTAACGAACAGGAAAAGCCCGCCGATGCAGCTCGGCGGATTTTGTTGTGCACCACGCGCCTCAGCCGTCCTGCAGAGTTGCCGAGGCGGTGACGATAGATCGGAGAACGGACACAAATGTATATCAAATCAATGCATTATGCGCCTAGAGTGGACCTTCTTTTGGCGGCAGGAAGCGGCTAACTTAGGCTTTGAGTGTTATCCGGCATCGACTGCGGTTGCCATGACTCGTGAGGCCTGCTTTTATGAAAGAGATTTCCGGAGGGGACGCGGTCAGAAGGGGCCGTCTCATCGTCGTCAGAGCAACTTGGGATAGCGAGACCCAAGTATGGACCGCTGAAAGTCCTGATCTTCCCGGTCTCGTCACAGAAGCGTCCAGCCTCGACGAACTGGATGCAAAGCTGCCCGATCTTATTCGCGACCTTTTGGAAGATGAGAACAATACGGATAGCGGTTACGACGTGCCGGTCGAAGTGATCGCTACCTTCTCCAAAAGAGTCAGGATCGGCGCTGCTGAAACCGCATGAACAGCTTTACTCCTGAGTTGAAAAAACTTTTGGAGAAAGCCGGCTGCCATTTCGTTCGGCAAGGCCGTGGCGACCATGAGATTTGGCAAAGCCCAATCTCCGGGATTCGATCACTGTCGACAACTATATCAAGTCGCGAGACGCCGAGAGCGCGGTCTTGAAGCAGGCTGGGCTGCCCAAGAGTTTCGGAGGGCTCGTAGCTTGCAGGACGGATGGGAGCCGAAGGAGTATTCCGCCATTCCAGGCCTTGGGGCTCCCACGCCTGGAGAGATTTTCGTCCCGCGATCCTCGGACCTTGCCGGACTCGCCTCTTTCAAAATAGTTCGGCGCATGGGGATGGGATTGGCAAGTAGCCGTGCCGGTCGTGTAGGTAGCATGGCGGATTATGCCTCGGCTCCAATTCGTCCTGCGAGCTCTTAAGGTTCGTTGTGGTGGGCGCTGGATTTTATGGAGGTGCCAGGGTGAAGATTGCGAAGCGTGTCGCGCCAGAACCGCACCACGCTTTCCACGATGTGGAGAACCGGTAGATAGCGGTCTTCTCCTGCACTCTCGCCAAAATCAAACATCAAGACGCCCTTGTTGTCTTGCCCCACCGGCAGCGATCCTGAAACGTAGCGGACAGGACCATCCCATGCGCCTTCGCTGAGTCCTGCGCCGAGGACATCAAGCGAAAAAGGCGCAGCAGCTACACGATAGGCCTCGAAGCTTTGCTCACGGGCTTCAAAATGTTTGCTGCCGTTGGTGAGGTCCTTGAGATAGGGAAACCATACACATTTCTGATTAACGAGGTTGTTGAAGTCGGTTTCGGTAGGTGTCTTCAGAGCATCTTTGAGCGTTTGATTATTCTCGACGAGGTCGTGCCAGACCCATTCGCGCAGGTGATAGGCCTCGAGAATGCAATGGAAGGCCCGCCGCGTGGAATGTTGCTCGCGCATCCAGTCGTCGAAGTCATCGACGAGCATGTTGTAGAATTCGATATGGGTCTGGATATCAAAGATAGGCATCGTCAATTCCCGCGTTTCCTGCCTAACTCGCCAAACTCCTTCCACAAGCCCAGCATCATAAGGGAGTGAGCGATCAGGTTGCCGAGGTGCCAGTGAAATTGATCCGCATCCATCAAGCCATGTGCGACCTCGTTTCGCAGATTCATGCCACGCGGATCGGCATAGAGCGCCTGAAAGTGTAGGGTCGCGTCGGGCCCGAGCGCTTCGGCGACCTTTTGATTGTAGAGTATTTCCCCCATTCCTATTGCGACGCTGGTTCCCGGGACTGTCGGGTGGGCCTTGGTGACTGGCACGCCAAGCCCATCCGCAATTTTGCGTAGAGCGCGTTCGACCTGTGGAACGAGAACATGCGATGCCTTGACATGATCTTCCCGTGCCCACGCGCGCAAGCCCTCCACCAATAAGCTCATATCGTCAAAGAGGCCGTGGCGGTTGGCCCATCCCGCGAAATGCTCAGGCACTATCTCATGCTTCTCGAACAAGCGCCGGAAGGCCTGTGCAAGCCATGGCCTAACAAACTGGAAGGCAAATTTGGCTTCGTGAAAGAGACGCCCGAACGAATCCTCTCCAACGGAGCCGATTTTTGCAGCAACGCGGTCATCGGCAAAGATCATCTGGGTGATGTGTGCCATCAATGGTGCATCTTTTAGCGTCTTTTTGACCTGCTGCTCAAGCTCGGAACGCTTGAGCATAAATTCCCGCGTGATGCGCACGAAGCTACTCGGAAGGTCATCCACGATTACTTGGTCCAAGAATTTCTCCATGTCGTCCCTGGTGATTTCGATCGTGTGCCCGATTGCCTGGAGATTATCGCCAGCCGCGCCAATCTTCTGTTGCATCAGGATGCGGGTGCGATCGCGCTCCTCCTTCAATCCTGCATCTCGATATTCGTCGGTTGCCGTTTGTAGCAAAGCCGCCGCAAGCATCGGCTCGGCATTGCCCGCAAAATGCTCGAACGATTCGCCAACCGACTTATGGAGGCGCTTTATATCGTCGAACTTCCCAAGGCGACGGTAATACGGGATCAAGCGCTCTGCGGCATCCTTGGCTTCATGCGGATTGAAGTGAGCGGGGTCTCCGGTATTGGAGCCGTTGGTGACGATGCCTTCCAAGTCAGCGACCAATTCGGCACGCTCTTGATCCGTTAAACCCGCCTTCTTGTCTTCGAGCAAACGGTCGACCGTATACCACCACATCCCGGCGTGTGTTTTCATTAGCTTGCGATGAATATCCATCAGAGCTATGCGTGCCCGGTCAGTGCGCTCCTTGTCCCCAATCAAGACCGCAAGGTCGAGCGCACGGATCGCGAAAAGCACATGTTCGTGGTCCTCGGCCATGCGCGGAATCGCGTCGAGGTATGAATCGATCGCGATCCGTGCATCCTCGGGATCACGCTTGTGCTTCCCAATGAGGCCGCTCATCTCCCACGCAAGATCAGCATAACGGGCTTTTAAAAAGGGATGCTTAAGTGATCGCGCCCGAACTGCCCAATGACCGACGGCCCCTGGAGGCGTTCCTGCGATATCCGGAAAATAGTGGGTATTGCCCTCGGCATCGGCGCCAGAGCCCATCGGTCCGAAATAGCTATTCCACGGGTTTTCGTGTCGGCCAGTCGCCAAGGCAAAAGCCAGGACCTCCGACCAAGCGCCAAGAGTTTCAGCTTCGGTCGGATCGACCAAAGCACCGCGCGCCGCCGTCAACTCGCCGCTAATAGCGAACTCGTCGAACGGGTTTTCCTTGGCGTCGAAGCGTTGGACAATTTCCTCAAGGGAAGCTGGTACAGTGAGTGTGGTCGCCATTGAGATTCCGATCGCGATTCGAAACGGCGGACGAAATTAGCGCATCCGGCGACGCCGCTGCCCATAAAACATGAATTTCAAATGGAAAATGGTGTGGGCGGTTGGAATCGAACCAACCCTCCTTTTGGGAACGGCAGCATATATTGAGTGTCGCGCGTCTACCAGTTCCGTCACGCCCGCATAAATTCCGACAGCCCAAATGGACGATAGCTCGCTAGGATAAATTCCCTAGACGTGCCGGCCCTTTGAGTCTCTTTCCGCGGATGGCGGCCGACACTCGCGCAACTCGCGCGCTCGATGCTCCCACTTGCCTGCACTGCCGCGGGTGATTTGCCCGTCGAGGCAAATCAGGTGAATTTTTCCCGACGCCGCTTCGCTCGCCCGCCCCGGAATCCCCCCGAAATCGCGTGCGCCCAAAAATCTAATTTGCTGAACCGATTCAACGCGATTCTAGTTGTCCAGATATCTCGCCTCGCCGCACGCCCAAAGTTGAAATCCATCCATTTCTGAATTTCGGAAATTTGCTTGACAGGCAGGTAGAAACAGGAGTATTGACGTTCTTGTCCCACCCCTCAGAGGGGCGGCTCGAGAACGTCACGGACGCGGGGTGGGATGCGATGGACGCAAAGGCGGCGCTAGACGGGCGACGCCAAAGCGGACGGCGAAATCGTGTGGTCTTGGCGCCCCGACGCTGGCGTTAAGGTTTGCGGGGTTATTCCTGCAAGACGACGGGGGCAAAAGAGCCCGGTCCCCGGGGAGAGCGCGACATAAGACGTAAACCATCGCGTGGGGAATGCCGGATGTATCCGGTGCCTCCGCTGTGAATACTCGTGTGCATACTAAAACTACAAAGCGCACACGAGGCTGCGGGTGCATTGGGCACCCGGCATTCCCCGCGCCCTCTGATCTCCTGAGGGACGTTTTTCAAGCACAGCCCGGGCGCTGGGTGCCGCGGGAAGGCGGACGTGTGTCTCGCAATCGACGCGGCCGGTGCTTATCGGCTGCGGCCATCGCTGGAACGCAGTGATGTCGCCGGATTGTCGCATTGCACTGTTATTCGCGACGAGGTGCAGGCGGAAAGTCAATTCGGGATGGGGCTTGCACATTGGATGGGCATGAACACCCCGGGGATATCGACACCCGTTCGGCGGACGGATCACCGTGGCGTGAGCAGTCATCCCGATGTCATGGGAATTTGTTAGGTACAGCCGATGGGAAGTGACACTGCAAGTGAAGAGAGCCCGGAGCGGCGCTTTCGCACTTTGTTTATCTCCGATGTTCATCTCGGAGCCCGCGGCTCACAAGCCGATCGATTGCTCGACTTTCTCCGCTGCCATGACGCCGACACCATCTATCTGGTCGGCGATATCGTCGACGGCTGGGCGCTGAAGTCGAGCTGGTACTGGCCGCAATCGCACAACGACTTCGTGCAGAAGATGCTGCGCAAGGCGCGCAAGGGCGCCAAGGTGATCTACATCCCCGGCAATCACGACGAGTTCCTGCGCAACTATTACGGCACGCATTTCGGCGGCATCGACGTGGTGGAAAACATCGTCCACACCGGCGTCGACGGCAAGCGCTACCTGGTCATCCACGGCGACATCTTCGATCTCGTGGTGCAGAACGCGCGCTGGCTCGCCCATCTCGGCGACAAGGCCTACGACTTCGCGATCCAGATGAACCGCTTCGTCAACTTCTTCCGCAAGATGCTCGGCGTGCCGTATTGGTCGCTGTCGCAATGGGCCAAGCAGAAGGTCAAGAACGCCGTGAACTATATCGGCGCCTTCGAGAAGACGCTGGCCAATGAAGCGCGCCGTCACGGCGCCGAAGGCGTGATCTGCGGCCACATTCACTACGCCACCATCCGCGACGAGCAGGGCATCCGCTACATGAACTGCGGCGACTGGGTGGAAAGCTGCACCGCGCTTGCCGAGCACGAGGACGGCCGCTTCGAGATCATCACCTGGACCGATCCGCAGCGCCGCGTCGCGCCGATCCCGCGCGTCGCCGCGCGCGCAGCCTGATGCGCATCCTGGTCGCGACCGACGCGTGGCACCCTCAGGTCAACGGCGTGGTGCGGACGCTGACCGCGATGGCGGAGGCGGCGAGCGACGCTTGGCGCCGAGATCAGTTTTCTCACTCCCGTGTCGTTCCGCACCTTCGCGATGCCGAGCTACCGCGACCTGCGGGTGGCGCTGCCGCGGCCGGCGAAGATCGCGCGGCTGATCGCGGACAACAATCCGGACAGCATCCACATCGCGACCGAAGGGCCGATCGGACTGTTGGTGCGGCGCTATTGCCGCAAGAACGGATTGCCGTTCACCACGAGCTTTCACACCCGCTTTCCGGAATACGTCTCGGCCCGCGCGCCGGTGCCGGAAGCGTGGGTCGAAATCTTGGGTATGGTCGACGCTGCGCTGGTTTCACGGCGGCAGCCAGGCAGTGATGGCGGCAACGCCGGCGCTCGCCAACGAGCTGCGCGAGCGCGGCTTCCGCAATGTCGTGCTGTGGCCGCGCGGCGTCGACACCTCGCTGTTCCGTCCGCGCGACGTCGATCTGTGCCAGCCGAAGCCGGTTTTCGTGTGCGTCGGCCGCGTTGCGGTGGAAAAGAATCTCGAGGCGTTTCTCGAGCTCGATCTGCCGGGAACCAAGGTGATCGTCGGTGACGGCCCGGCGCGCTTCGCGCTGGAACAGAAATATCCCGACGCGGTATTCCTCGGCGCGCTGCAGGGCGAGGCGCTGGCCGAGGTTTATGCCGCGGCCGACGTGTTCGCCTTTCCGAGCAAGACCGACACCTTCGGCCTGGTGCTGTTGGAAGCGCTCGCCAGCGGCCTGCCGGTGGCGGCTTTCCCGGTCACCGGGCCGCGCGACGTCATCGGATCGGCGCCGGTCGGAGTATTGGACGAGGATCTGCGCCAAGCCTGCCTGGCGGCACTGGCGATCCCGGCGCAGGCCTGCGTCGACTTTGCCGCCAAACATACCTGGGAGGCCTCCGCACAGGCCTTTATCGACAATATGGCCGATATCCGCGCCGCTGATCCGGGAACCGCGGCGGCGGCCGATTTCGTCAGCGAGCCGCGTTGCGTTGCCTGATGGTTGATCTTGCTCGCAGGCGACGCCGCGCGTAAAACAAAAATATGACGATCATGCCCTCAGGCCTGCCCATCAATCCCGACGATATCGATGCGGCCGCGGTCGTGGTTGCGCCGTTCGCGGTGCGGACGCCGCTGTTGTCGTTCCCCGTCTTGAGCGAGCGGATCGGGACCAAGGTGTTCCTGAAACCGGAAATGCTGCAGCGGACCGGCTCCTTCAAGTTCCGCGGCGCCTTCAACAAGCTGTCGTCGATCCCGAAAGGCGAGCGCGGCGGCGGCGTGGTGGCGTTTTCTTCCGGAAACCATGCCCAGGGCGTGGCGGCGGCGGCGCAAATCCTCAACATGCAGGCGACCATCGTGATGCCGACCGACGCGCCGCGCTCCAAGCGCGAGCGCACCAAGGCCTATGGCGCCGAGGTCGTGCTGTACGATCGCGACCGCGACGACCGCGAGGCCATCGCGCGCGATATCGCCGACAAACGCGGCGCCACGCTGGTGCGCCCCTACGACGATCCGTTCGTGATCGCAGGGCAGGGCACCGCGGGCCGCGAGATCGCCGAGGACATGGCGGCGCTTGGCCTCGACCTCGATATCGTGGTGGCGCCGGCTTCGGGCGGCGGCCTGATCGCGGGCGTGGCCACGGCGGTGAAGGCGCGTTTTCCGAATGCCGAGGTGATCGTCGCCGAGCCGGAATCCTTTGACGATCACGCCCGCTCGCTGCGCGCCGGACATCGCGAGCGGCACGAGGCGCAAGGCGCGCGCACCATCTGCGATGCGCTGATGGCCGCGATCCCCGGCGAGCTCACGTTCGCGATCAACGGCAAGCTGTTGGCCGGCGGCGTCACCGCGTCGGACGCGGAAGTCGCCGCCGCGGTCGGTTTCGCCTTCCGCGAGCTGAAGCTCGTGGTCGAACCCGGCGGCGCCGTCGGCCTTGCCGCGCTGCTTGCGGGCCGCATCGATACGCGCGGCAAGAACGTCGTCATCGTTCTCTCCGGCGGCAATGTGGATGCGGATCTGTACGCGAAGCTGATCGCCTGAGACTGACCGACTGCCTGAGGCTGCCGACTAAGAGAAGAACGCGATCTTCTCGGCCTGGCTCATGCGCCGGATCGGCGCCAGCGGGTCGGCGGCGGTCGACTTCGGCCGCTGCAGGAATCCGTTGGCGATCAGCGTCGAACCGAGCGACGGCCCAAGGAAGGCCCAAGGAAGGCCCAAGCGATAGCTCAAGCGCAGGTTCGACGGAAATCGGCGGTTCCGGCTCAGGCAAAGGGCTGGGGGCAGAGGGCCACGCGGGCGGAAGCGCCGTAGGCTGTCGTGGCGGCGTCGGCTCGGCTACCGGCTCGAGCGCCGTCGCAACCACGATGGGTTCGACGGCCGGCGGCGTCGTGACGTGAGCGCCGTTGGTGTCCGCATCCCAATCATCGTCGGCTTCGTCCGGATCCGGCGCCGCCATTTCCAGCGCCACCATCTCCAGCACCGCTTCGTCATCGGCGTCGGCAACTTCCGTCGTCATCGGTTCCGCCGGCTCGACGGCTTCAGCGACCGCCTCCGTCGGCATCATCCGGCTCGCTGAAGGCGGCGTCGATATCGCCGGTTGCGTGTATCTCCTCGACCGGCTCTACCGCGGCCGCGGGGGCTTCGTCTGTCGCAGGCGAGGCCGCCGGGGTAGCAGCTGCCTCGCGGGCAACCGGCGCTGCGGCGTCATCGCCGTCGCCGAACCCGTCGAGCCTGCCCCTGATCAGATCGAATGCCAGATTCACCGCTTCGCGAGGATCGATCTGCCCGATCCGGTCGCAGCCGGCCTCGATGGCACCAAGCTGCGAATCGATCAGGTCGCAAATCCGGCCGTCGGCGCCGATCTCGCGCCAGCGCCAGGAGATCTCCTTGATGATCCTCGTACCCTTGCGGATCGGCGCCAGGCTTGCCTGAAGTGCTGCGCCATCGAACGCAGCTCCGACCGCGTGTGCCGCCTCATCCACTGCGCTCCTGATGCTGGCCAACGCTTCGGCTAGCCCATCCTGCGCCTGCTGCTGGCGCTGTGCGGCCAGCGTCTCCTCGATCCGCGCCACCGCATCGAGCACCATGCTGGTGTCGGCGTTGCGGTTGCGCTTGGCATATTCGCCGAGAAACCAGCGGCCACGCGAGGTCTCCATGAAGGCTTCGCGGATCGCGTCATAGTCCGCCTCGCCCGGCAGCGTCGCGCGAGCGGAAATCGGTGATAGGGCGAATGCTTCGTCGGCCATGGCAAACTCTTCCGCGCAAATCGGCGCGCGTTACGATAACGATCACCACGATATCGAGCGAATCGCAATTGAATTGATGCCAACCGAATCACAAATCCCCATCTCATCGCAACAGGTTGGCCGCCGATTCGCAGGTAGTCTGGCGCTGTTCTACGGCACGCTGTTCGGCCTGATGGGCACCCATCTGCCGTTCTTTGCGGTGTGGCTGCGTGCGGTCGGGATTGAGGCGTCGTGGATCGGCGTGATCAGCGCAGTGCCTGCGGTGACGCGCTTTACCACCCTGCCGTTCGTCACCGGCCTTGCCGAACGGCATCACGCGCTGCGCGGCGCCATGATCCTCGCAGCCTTCGCGACGGCCGCGGGCTTTGCCCTCATCGGCAGCCAGCATGCGGCGGTCCCGGTTTTCCTGATCTATGCCGCGACCTGCTGCCTGTGGACACCGATGCTGCCGTTGACCGACGCCTACGCGCTGCGCGGCGTGGTGCGCTATGACCTCAATTACGGGCGGCTACGGCTGTGGGGGTCGGCGGCCTTTGTCGTCGGCGCGCTGCTGTGTGGGGTCCTGGTCGACGCGATCGCGGCGCAGCGCCTGATCTGGGTCATCGCCGCGCTAGCCGCGCTCGGCGCTGCCGCGAGCCTCGTGCTGCGGCCGCTCGACAAGCCGGCGAAGGGCCTGGCGGCGGTGAAGGGCGGCAGCGCCTTGCTGCGCCAGGGGAGCTTTCTCGCCATCATCGTGTCGGCGGCGCTCATTCAGGGCAGCCACGCCGCATACTACACCTTCGCCTCCATCACTTGGCAGGCCCACGGCCTCGACGGGCTGACGATTGCGGGACTCTGGGTGCTCGGCGTACTGGCCGAGATCGTGGTGTTTGCGCTGTCGCCGCGATTTACGCTGGCGCCATCGACGCTCGTGGTCATCGGCGGACTGAGTGCGGTGCTGCGCTGGCTGATCACCGCGCAGGAGCCGCAGCTCGCGCTGCTTGCGGTGGTTCAGCTTGCGCACGGGCTCACCTACGGCCTCACGCAGGTGGGCACCATGGGGCTTCTGGTGCGCCACGTGCCGGTCGATGTGATGGCGCGCGGGCAGGGCTATCTCGCCGCCTGCAGCGGCATCGTCAGCTCGAGCGCCTCGATTGTCTCCGGCGCGGTCTATGCAAGCTACGGGCAGGGCGTCTACGACGTGATGGCCGCGATGGCAGCATCAGGCGCGATCCTGATGTGGCTGGCGCGGAGTTGTTTCATTGATCATCACCCCCACAGCGCCGCATCGGGCGGATAGACCAGGCTGCCGTCGTAACGCAACCCGTGCTCGCGATCGCGCGCCAGCAGAAGCGGCCCGTCGAGATCGACGAACCGGGCCCGCGACGTCAGCAGCATCGCAGGCGCCATCGACAGCGAGGTTGCGACCATGCAGCCGACCATGATGTCGAAGCCGAGCGCTTTCGCCGCATCCGCCATCGCGAGCGCTTCCGTCAGTCCCCCGGTCTTGTCGAGCTTGATATTGACGGCATCGTAGCGCTCGCGCAGCCCCTCGAGCGACTTGCGATCATGCACGCTCTCGTCGGCGCAGACGGTGAGCGGCCGCTTGATGTGGGCCAGCATCTCATCCTGGCCCGCGGGCAGCGGCTGCTCGACCAGGGTGACGCCGGCTGCTCGCGCAGGCCTGAAGGTTCTGCCCCAGATTGGCAGCCGTCCAGGCTTCATTGGCATCGACGATGAGCTCTGATTTGGGGGCGGCGCGGCGCACGGCGGCGATGCGCTCGCCGTCGCCCTCGCCGCCGAGCTTGATCTTCAACAGCGGCCGGTGCGCGGCCTTGGCGGTGGCCGCTGCCATCGCCTCGGGCGACGCAAGCGAGATCGTATAGGCGGTCACGCAGGGTTGAGGCTCAGCTCGCCCGAGCAGGTCCCAGACCCGCTCGCCGCGGCTCTTGGCCTCAAGGTCGATCAGCGCGCAATCCAGCGCGTTGCGGGCGGCCCCAGGGGGCATGGCGGCTTGCAGGGTGAGGCGATCCAGCCCAAGCGCCACCTGCTCCTGCATGGCCTGGAGGGCCTCCAGCGTGGCTTCCGCCGTCTCGCCATAGCGCGGATAGGGCACGCATTCGCCGCGTCCGGTATGGCCGGCAAGACTTACTTCCGCCACAACCGTGACGGCTTCGGTCTTGACGCCGCGGCTGATGGTGAAGGAACCCGCGATTGGCCAGCGCTCGATTCGCACAACCAGGGTTGGAGATTTGGCGGAAGTCATTTTAAAATCTGGCAATTTCTGAACGGTATACTGGCCCGGTGCAACCAACTATGGCTGGCTAGGGACAACTTCTACATAGCAATGGCGGCGGATTGGGGCTTTCCTTGTCGCCAGGCGGAGATCAGGCGCAGGAGCTGGCAAACGTGAGCAGCGATCCGACATTGGAGCAGATAGCACGGGGCAACGGGCTTGCGCTGTGCGCGGCGGGCTCGTGGACCGCCGGCTTCGCGCCGCGGCTGGAATTGATGGTGGCCGCCGCCGAAAAGCTCGCCGGAACCCGGCCCGATATCTCCATCGACGTGTCGCAGGTCTCCAAGCTCGACACCTTCGGGGCCTGGCTGATCGAGCGGCTGCGCCGCAGCCTGACGCAAGGCGGGATCGAAGCCAAGATCGCCGGGCTCTCGGCCAACTATTCGACCCTGGTCGACGAGGTGCGAAGGGTCAAAGCCGCGCCCGTCGCCGAGATCAGCCAGGTGACGATCACGGGCATGCTGGACCAGGTCGGCCGCACCGTGGCCGGCATCGGCGGCACCGTGGCTGGCCTGATCGACATGCTGGGTGCGGTGCTTGCGGCAAGCGCGCGCGTCATCATTCATCCCCGGGGTTTCCGCCTGACCTCGACCGTGCATCACCTCGAGCAGGTATGCTGGCGCGCGGTGCCGATCGTCGTGCTCATCACGTTCTTGATCGGCTGCATCATCTCCCAGCAGGGCATTTTTCATTTCCGCAAATTCGGCGCCGACATCTTCGTCGTCGACATGCTTGGCGTCTTGGTGCTGCGCGAAATCGGCGTGCTGTTGGTGGCGATCATGGTCGCGGGCCGCTCCGGCAGCGCCTACACCGCCGAACTCGGTTCGATGAAGATGCGCGAGGAGATCGATGCGCTGCGCACCATGGGTTTCGATCCGATCGAGGTCCTGATCCTGCCGCGCATGCTGGCGCTGATCATCGCGCTGCCGATCCTGGCCTTCCTCGGCGCGATGGCGGCGCTCTATGGCGGCGGCCTGGTCGCGTGGCTGTATGGCGGCGTCGATCCGGAAGCGTTCCTCCTACGCCTGCGCGATGCGATCTCGATCGATCACTTTACCGTGGGCATCATCAAGGCGCCGGTGATGGCCGCGGTGATCGGGATCGTCGCCTGCGTCGAGGGGCTTGCGGTGGAGGGCAGCGCCGAGTCGCTCGGCCGGCACACCACGTCCTCGGTGGTGAAGGGTATCTTCTTCGTCATCGTGATGGACGGCGTGTTCGCGATCTTCTTCGCCTCGATCGGAATGTGAGCATGGCGGTGCAACCCTCCGACGCCATTATCCGGGTTCGCGACATCACCGTGCAGTTCGGCGCGACGACCGTGCTGGACGGGCTCAATCTCGACGTCAAGCGCGGCGAGATCCTAGGGTTCGTCGGCCCCTCCGGCGCGGGAAAATCGGTGCTGACGCGCACCATCATTGGCCTCGTTCCCAAGGTCTCTGGCCGAATCGAGGTGTTCGGCGTCGATCTCGACGCGGCCAGTACCTCGGCGCGGCGCGCGGTGGAGCGGCGCTGGGGCATCCTGTTCCAGCAGGGCGCGCTGTTTTCCTCGCTCACCGTGCGCCAGAACATCCAGTTCCCGGTGCGCGAATATCTGAGGGTCTCGCAGCGGCTGTTGGACGAGATCATGGTCGCCAAGCTCGGCATGGTCGGCTTGCGCCCGGAGGTCGCCGACCGTTTTCCATCCGAATTGTCCGGTGGCATGGTCAAGCGCGTGGCGCTGGCGCGCGCGCTCGCGCTCGACCCGGAACTGGTGTTTCTCGACGAGCCGACCTCGGGGCTGGACCCGATCGGCGCCGGCGACTTCGATGAACTGGTCAGGACCCTGCAGCGCACTTTGGGGCTGACCGTTTTCATGGTAACCCACGACCTGGACAGCCTCTATACCGCTTGCGACCGAATTGCAGTTTTAGGGAACGGTAAGATCATTGCCGCAGGATCGATGGCCGACATGCAGGCCTCGCAGCATCCCTGGCTAAGGCAATATTTTCACGGCAAGCGCGCCCGCGCTGTGATGGGCTAGTACCGGAGCTATTGATGGAAACGCGGGCGAACTACGTCCTGATCGGATCTTTCACGCTGGCGGTGATCGCTGCGGCGTTTGGTTTCGTGCTCTGGTTCCAGAGCCTGCACACCACCAAAGCGCGCAGCCCGCTTCGCATCGTGTTCGAGGGCCCGGCGGCAGGCCTGCGCAACGGCGGCAGCGTCAATTTTAACGGTATTCGGGTAGGCGAAGTGATGTCGGTGAAGCTCGACAACCCGCGCCGGGTGGTCGCACTCGCGATGGTCGAGAACAACGCGCCGATCCGCAAAGATACCCTCGTCGGACTGGAATTCCAGGGATTGACCGGCGTGGCTGCGATTTCGCTGAAAGGCGGCGAGGAGGACGCGCCCCCGGTGCCGCTGGACGAAGATGGCGTCCCGACGCTGACGGCCGACCCCAACCGGCTGCAGGACGTCACCGAAGCGATCCGCGGCACGCTGCAGAACATCAACAAGGTGGTCGCCGACAACCAGCAGGCGGTGACGAACTCGCTGCATAACTTGGAGACCTTCACCTCGTCCTTGGCGCGCAATTCCGAGCGGATCGACAACGTGATGGCGCGGGTCGACGGCGTGATGGGCAAGGCCGACAATCTGATGCTCGGCCTCAATACGCTGGCCGGCGGCAGGGAAGGCGGCGAATTGTTCCAGGCGGTGAAGTCGATCCGCGAACTGGCGGAGGATTTCGACAAGCGCTCGGGCGCCCTTATGACCGACGGCCGCAAGACGCTTGGCGATATCAGCCGCGCGGTGAACAATTTCGACCGCAACCCGACCCGGGTCCTGTTCGGCGCGAGCAACAACTCGAACTCGCAGGCGGCGGCGCCGCCGGCCGCCGCTCCGCCGGCGACCGAGAGGAAGCGGCAGTAGGGTCCCGCGGTCGTTGGGCGCAACGGCGTGGCGTGCTGCGCCGGAGGTCCCCGGGGATTCCAGCATTCGTCAACATGCCGTCCGCAGAGGGAATGCGAGCGGCAGAGCCGCGCCATTAGATCGTGTGGTGGCCGGCTGCCTGCCCTCCGTCGACGTGGAGAATCTCTCCCGTCACGAACCCCGCCGATTCCAGGTACATCACGGCGTCGACGACGTCGGATATTTCTCCCATTCGGCCCATCGGATGCAATGAAGCCAAAGCCTGGTGAGCCTCCACCGGATGCATCGGAGTCTTGATGATCCCGGGCGAAACAGCGTTCACGCGCACGCCGCTCTTGGCGCATTCTATTGCGAGCGACTTCGTCGCGGCGCTCAACGCACCTTTGGTGAGCGATGCAAGCACGGCCGGCACGCTGCTCATCGGCTGATCGACGAGGCTTGTCGTGATTGTCACGACATGACCGCTGCCTTGCCTGATCATCACCTCGATGGCGCGCTGGGTCATATGGAAGAAGCCGGTGACGTTCGTTGCCAGATACACCGCGTAGTCTTCGTTGGAGTAAGCCGTAAATGGCTTGGCCATGAACATACCGGCATTGTTGACCAGCGTGTCGACACGGCCAAACCGTTCCAAGGCTTGCGCCAACGCCAGCTTCGCCGTGTTCGGGTCGGCGACGTCCCCCTGCACGGTCGCCACATTCGGATCGTCAATCGTCTTGATGGATCGGGAGTTGGCGACGACCGCATAGCCGCGGCTCCTGAACGCCTGGACGAGGGCCGCGCCAATGCCCTGCGAGGCTCCCGTTATAACCGCTACCCTCTGCGCCTTGCTCATATCTCACCGCCTCATCCCTGACATTCGCAAATGCGCCGGCGCAAAGCGTCCCGCTACCGAACGGTCCCGGAAGCGGCCGGCCACTTGGCTTCCCTTCACGCCGCCCCGCTCGCCGACAAGGGGTCGTAATTCGGCTGTTTCAGCATCGTGTGGAGTTGACGCCGCCGGATGCCCATGTTGCCCCCGTCGAAGATCGGCAGGGCCAGCGCATCCTGGAGAAGACGCCCCAGCGGCAGTTCATGGTCGTAACTATCGACGCCCACCACTTTGATGAGATCGGTGATCACGCGAACCGCGGTCTCGGAGCCATAGATTTTCGCCTGGATTGCGAGTTCGTCGGCGGCGGGAGATTGAGTATCGACGGCATGGCAGGCGCGCCAATTCAGATAGCGGGCCGACTCGATTGCGGTTTTCGCGTCAGCCAATGCGTATCCGACCGCTTGGTGCTCGATGATCGGATGGATACCGCCGCGTCGCTCGGTGCGGGCGAAGTGCAACGCGAACTCGAACGCCGCCCGCATCAGCGCAACGCCAAAAACCCCGACCAGCGCTGCGGTTCCCGTAAAGCTGGCCGCCGACAGGGCAAGGCCGCTACCCTGCTGCCCAAGCAGATTGTGCCGCGGCGCCGCGACATTCTCGAGGCCGAACTGCGGCGTGAGATGCGCACGGTGACCCAGCAAATCGATGGCGCGTTCAAAGACGATGCCTGGCGAGGGTCGTTCAACCGCGATGATGGAAATCGACTTGTCGGGCGAGGCATCTGGGTCGGTTCGGCACACCACGCACAGGACATCGGCGCCTTTGCGATCCCATCCGGTCGCCGACGAAACCCATTTTTTCCTGCCGTTGATGATCCAGTGGTCGCCCTGGAGTTTCGCGGTGGTGCGCACGCCCTCGCCCGGGGGAGGAGAGGCCGCGTTGGCGCTGCCGCCTGGTTCGCTCGAACAAAATCCTGCCAGCGGCGCACCGGTCTTCGTCAGGAATGGCGCGAGCAGCCGGCTACACTGCTCCGGTGTGCCGCCGAGCAAAATCGGCAAGACACCGAGAACCGTTCCCAACATCGTCAAGGTGACGCTGGCGTTCACGCTGTAGAACTCTTCGGCCATGATCGCCATGTCGATCAGACCTTGGTTTTCGCCACCCGCCGGAGCGGGAATGCATTTTCGCAGAAATCCCGCTGCGACCATGGCTTCGTAGGCGGGCCTGGTGGCGAGAGACCGCTGCTCCGGGGTCGGCAGCTTTTCGGCCTCCCGTGCGCCTGCAAGTACGTCCCTGGCAAACCGGCGGGATTCGAGCTGGAGCTCGCGCTGCTGCGGTGTAAGCGTGAAGTCGATTGCCATCGAACCTTCCCCAAGCACGTGTGGCGTGTCAGCCGTTGCAAAAGACGGCTACCTGACGGGGGTGGGAAAGTCTTGGACTGCAGTGCCCGATTTCTTGGCCTGCCGTGAACCTGCCAATGATCCAATACGGACATTCGCAGCGATGGCGCTTGCCATCGCGAACTTCGGGGCGCGCGAACGAGACGGTTTACGGACTCGCGGAACGGCGAAATTCACGAGGCGCCGCACCATTACTGCGTTTGAACAGCCGGTTGAAATGCGAAACGTCCCGGAACCCCGCGGCGAAGGCGATTTCCGCGATCGTCTTCGTCCGGTAATCGGGATCGAGCAAATTGCGGGTGCAGGCTAGAAGCCGTCGGTCGTTGATGTGTTCTCCGACCGTTTGACCCGTGGCGGAAAACAGCCTGTGCACGTAGCGCGGCGAGCAGCGGAACCTTGCCGCGAGCATGGCGGCGCCGAGCTCGGGGTCCTCGCTATGCCGGTCGATGTAATCCAGCATCATCGACAGCAATACGGGGGTGTTGATCCGCTCTGACGGTCCCTCGGCGAGAATCCGTGGCGCGTAACAGATCAGGTCGACGATGCTCGCGCCGCTGAAGGCAGGAATTCTCGAAGGCTGGGGCGCGTTGAGGCAGAGTTCGGCATACCCTCCGAGCGTCCGTGAGAGGGCGCGGCCGCCTTCCGTCGCGGAAAGCGGCAGCCGAGGCCGCTCGGAGAAACCGTGTGGGAGCAAATGTCGCGGCACGGCAAAACAGAACAGGCTGAAATCGCGACAATTTGCGATTTCGAACGGTTCGGTCGTATCCGCGACGGCAAGATCTCCGGGCCCGCAGGTCTGCTCGTGACCGCGCTGCACGTAGCGGCCTACCCCTTCGAGTTGCAGGTTGACGAAGCACAGATCGTCGTTGCCTTGCGTTATATGGGAACGCAACCGCAGGACCCTGTGTTTGGTAGCCTGGACGCGGGAAATCTGGATGGGGGCAGCGTCACTTCTCGTTATCGTCCCTTCGAAAGGATACTCGGTGATTTTCCGAGGCTCCAACCGGACGAATGCAGCCGCCAGATCGTCAGCCCAACTGCCAAAGGGCTCATCCACTTGATGCGGCTTTGCCGACCACTCCATAGGCGTCCCCAAAAATGCGACTGCAAATTTGACGGCCCAGCTCCGCAGGCAGAATACATTTGGAGGTAAGGCAGGTCAAATCTCCGGCCCATCGCCCTGGTGCTGTGCGGCCGCACCGGCCCGCTGCAGACATCTCGTTGGGAGAATCGCCAACGCTCAAAGCGAAACGGAGGCCGCAAGGCCTCCGTCCTTATTCGTTCGCCGCCTTGTTCGCCGTGAGCCTTACCCCAGCCGTCCCGCAGCATGCGCGAGCAGGGTGTAGACCAGCCCGGTTTCCGAGGTGAGGTGGCCGCGCAACGCCTGCGGTCCGCGATCCTCGCGCGAGACCTCATCCAAGAGCCGCTCGAACTCGGTGATGTAGCGATCGACCGTCTGCTTGAAGGTGCGGTCGCCGCGATACTTGCGGCCGACCTCGTCGAAGGCCTTCTGGCCGGCCGGCGTGTAGAGCCGCTTGGTGAAAGCCTTGCTCTCGCCGCGCTGATAGCGGTCCCACATCTCGGCCGCGAGATTGCGGTCCATCAGGCGGCTAATGTCGAGCGACAGCGACTCCAGCGGATTGCCGCCGATGCCTGGTTGCGGCGGCGTGCGGCCGCGCGGAACGTCACGGCCAGCACCGCCCGCATCGGCGCGGCTCAGGAGATCGGAGAGCCACCCGTCGCGCCCGGAATCGGCAGCGGCGGGGCTGACCGGCGGGGCTTCGGTGCGGCGCGAAGCAGGAACCCCGAGATCCGGCGGCGGCAGGCTCGACGCACTTCCGGTGTCGCGCATGCGGACCTCCGCGCGGCCGCCGACCGCCGCCAGCATCGGCTCTTCCTGGCGCTGCACGCTGGAGCTGTTGATCGGCCCTGACTGACCACGTCGAGGCCGCGGCCGTGCTGGGCGACGATGCGGTTCAGTTCCGCGAGCGCCTCGATCTGGTCGACGATCACCTTGCGCATCTGCGCGGTGCTTTCGGCCGCTTCCTGCGGCATTTCCAGGACGCCGCGGCGAAGCTCGTTGCGGGTAGCTTCGAGCTCGCGGTGCATTTCGGCCGCCATCTGCTTCATGCTTCCCACCATGCCCGCGAACCTCTCCGCGGACTGCTTGAACATCGCATCCGCTTCGTCCGTGGTCTGCCGATAGATGTCGTGCATGGTTTCGACGGTCTGGCGTTGTTCCTGTTCGGCAGCCGCCCTGACCGCCTCGAACTGTCGGCTGATCGCGGCCGATCCGGCGCCTGCCGTCTCCGCCACCACCCGCGCGATATCGCGCGCGCGCTCTTCGGCGGCCGCCAGCGATTCATCGAGCATGCTGGTGAAGCGCGACAGCCGCTGATCGAGGTCGGTGGTCCGCAGGTCGATGGTGGTGACCAGCGATTCCAGCATCGCCTTGCGGTCGGCCACGGTGGCCGTCGTGCTGCGGTTGCTCTGTTCGACCATCGCCGCCGCCTCGACCAGCGTGCGCCCGTGGACGTCGAACTGGCTCGACAGCGAGGAAAGATCTTCCAGCGCCTTTGAGGTTTTCGAGTTGAAGATGCCCAACTGGTCTTCCAGCGTCTGGGTCGCCGTGCCGTTGCGCATGGTGACGTCGTTCATGGCGGAAACGAAGTCGGCCACGCGCGTGACGAGGGCGCGCTCGAGCGAGTTGAGGTTGTCGTGGGCGCCGGTCAGCACTTCCTGCAACAGAATGTTGCCTTCGCGCAGCCGCTCGAACAGCGCAACCGTGTCGGTGCGCAGGATCTTGCTGGTTTCCTGCATCTCGGTCACGGCCGTGATCGAGACCTGGCGCGATTGTTCGATCGCCGCCCGCGACGACTGCTCGAGGTCCTTCAGCGACTTGTTGATCGCGCCGGTGGCGAGTTCGCCGGCCGAGGTGATGATGCGCGCGACGTCGGCGCCGTTGCCCATCATCGCGTGCGAGAAGGCCTGGCCGCGGGTCTCGATCGATTTCATAGCATCCGAGGTGACGCGCTCGACTTCGAGCGTGAGCTGGCTGGTCTTGCCGGTGATGGCGTCGACCAGCGTGCCGCGCTTGCCGTCGATCATCTGCGCCAGGCGGTCGGTCTGCTGCGCACGTAGGTTACGATCTCGTCGGTCTTGCCGGTCATGGCGGAGCCGAAGGCGTTGGTGGCCGCCATCACCGAACGCTCGATGTCCGCCGACGTCGACTTGACCTTCGAGCTTGCTTCGCTGGACGCGGCGATCAGCGCGTTCTGCGCGCTCGCCGCGCTGGTCTTGATGTTGTCGGTGGTGTTCGCGGTGACCGAAGAGAGCGAGCGCTCGATGTCGGTCGAGATCGTTCTGATCTGGTTCGCGGCATCGGCCGAGGTCGCGGTCAGCGAACTCTGCGCCTCGCGCGCGCTGTTGAGGATCGAGGCGGCGGTGTCGGCGCCGACCGCCGACAGGGTGCGCTCCACATCGGCCGCCAGCGACTTGACGTGATTGGCGGCTTCCGACGATGCGGCAACCAGCGTGGTCTGGGCCTCGCGTGCGCCGGCGGTGACGGCTTCGGCGGTGGAGGCGCCGGCAAGCGACAGCGAACGCTGCACGTCGGCAGCGAGCGACTTGACATGGTTGGCGGCATCCGAGGAGGCGTTGACCAGCGAGAGCTGGGCTTCACGAGCGCCGGACGTGATCGCTTCGGCGGTGGAGGTGCCGGCAAGCGACAGCGAGCGCTGCACGTCGGCGGCGAGCGATTTGACGTGGCTGGCGGCATCCGAAGAGGCCGTGATCAGCGTGGTCTGGACTTCGCGCGCGCCGGCGAGAATGGTGGAGGCGGTCGCCGAGCCCGCGGCCGACAGCGTCCGTTCGACGTCGGCCGACAGCGACTTGATCTGGCTGGCGACATCGCCGGACGACGCCACCAGCGTGGTCTGGACCTCGCGTGCGCTGGTCAGGACCGTATTGGCGGCACCGGTGCCGACCGCGGTAAGGGCGCGCTCGACCTCGGCCGCGGTTAGCTTCAGCTGGGCGCCGACATCGGAGGAAACCGTCAGCAGCGACTGCTGCGCGGCGCGGGCGCCGGTTTGAATGGTCTCGCTGGTATTGACCACGAGATTGGTGAGCGAGCGCTCGGCATCCTCGACATGAGCCTTGATGCCGGAGGACAACAGTTCGGCGCGCGCCATCAAATCGTCGCTGGCCTGCCGTCCGCTGCTCTCGATCCGGCCCGCCACGGCTTCCACGCGGGACCCGAGCAGGTCTTCGAACTGCGCGACGCGGGTTTCGATGTCGTTGGCGGCCGCGCCGACCGTGGTTTCGAGACCCTTATGGATTTCCTGGAAGCGCGCGGTGATGGTGCTGGTGAGCTCTGCGCTCCGGTTGTCGATCGTATCGGTGACGCTGGTGATGCGCCGATCGACCGCGTCGATCGCCTGCGCGGTGCCGTCGGTGAGCGAGGAGGTGAGGTGGTCGAGGCGCTGGTCGATCGACTGGATCGCCTGCGCGGCGCCATCGGTCAGCGACGCGGCGAGGCTGCCGAGGCGGCCGTCGATGGTTTCGGTGACCGACTTCGCGCGCGAATCGAAGCTCTGTTCGAGCGATTTGATTCGGCCGTCGAGCGAGGCGTCGAAGAAGGCGATCTTGTTGTCGAGCGAGGCGTCGAGATTGCTGACCCGGTTGCCGAGGGTGGTTTCGAATTGTGACAGGCGCTGATCGAGCGAGGCGGTGATCTCGCCGCCATTCGAGCTCACGCGGGTGTCGAAGGTGTCGACATAGCTCTTCAAGCTGTCGGCGATGTCCTGGGAGCGCTCACCCATGCGCTCGACGATTTCGCCGCCGAAGGTCTTCACCGTGCGGTCGAATTCGGAGATGTGACGGGTGATCAGCGCGCCGAGCGTGCCGCTGTCGCGGGCGAATTTCTCGGCGAGTTCGCTGCCCTGGTTCTTCACCAGTTCGTCGAACGCGCTCATCTGCAGGGAGAGCGTATCGTGCGCGGTTTCGGTCTGGCTGACGACCTTGGCCACCAGCGAGTTGACGGTGACGTCGAGCGCTTCGCTGGCCTTGTCGCCGCTGGTGAGAATCTGGTTGCCGAGCCGGTTGCTGGCCTCGTCGATCTTGCTGACGAGGTCGCCGCTGCGCAGCTCGAGCTCGAGCAAGAGCGAGTCGCCGGAATTCTTGATCGAATCGTGGACCTGTTCGGTGCGCTCGGAGATGCCGTCGACGATGGCCGAAGAGCGCTGCTCGAATTCGGATGTGATGCGGTCGATCCGGTCGTTGAGCATTTCGTGGACGCGGTCGGCGAGATCGACGAATTCGTCGTGTACATGGCCGGTCTTGAAGTTGAGGCTGGTGGTGAGGCGCTCGGACGCGTCGAGCACCGCGCGCGTGGTTTCGGCGCTGGCTTCCTCCAGCCGGTCCAGCAGATCGCCGCCGCGCTCGCCGAGCGCGAGGATCATGTTGTCGCCGGCATTGCTCAGCGCAGACGTGATGTGGGCGCCGCGCTCTTCCAGCGCGCCGGTGATGCTCTTGGCGACCTCGTCGACGCGGGAGGCGATCGCATCCGAGATCAGCGCGATGTCGTGGCGCAGATCGATCTGCACGCCGGAGATGGCGCTGCGGACCTGCTCGGCCTGTCCGACCAGGTTGTCGCGCTGATGGGCGATGTCCTGCAGCAGCGCGCGGATGCGCACCTCGTTGTCGGTATAGGCGCGCTCGAGCGCCGCGACCTCGTTGGCAACCAGGGTTTCCAGTTCGCCGGCGCGCGCGATGGCGCGTTCGACGCCGTCGCCCATTGCGGCGACTTCGCGGCGGATCGCCTGACCGACCGTCACCATGGAATCGCTGGCCGCGCCCTCGGGCTCGGAAAACCGGATCGCGACCTGCGCCATCGACTGCGCGATCATCCGCAGTTCCTGGCCGCGCCAGGCAAGGCTTGCGAGGAAATAGAACAATAACACCGGCGCGAAGAACAATGCGGCAAGGCCGGCAAGCACCAGCACGCCGCCGCTACCCTGGCCGATCGAGGCCTGCAGCGCGGGCAGGAAGCTGACGGTCAGAAGGCCGCAGCCGACCACCCAGACGCCGGCGAACAGGGACGCCAGCGTGTAGACGTTGCGCGCGGGCCGGCCCTTTTGAATGGCCTGCAAAATCTGCCCGATGGTTTCGCGGTCGTCATTGGCGGGACGGCGGGTCTGGCGCGGCTCCTCGGTCGGCTCGAACATGTTCCGGTCGGTGGCGCCAGGGCGGACGTCGAAGGTGGGTTCGCTGAAGGGCTGCGTGGCCGGCGGAGTCGGCGGCGCCGCGTCCTCATGCGCGGAACTGGCGCGCGCATTGTCGGCTGCGGACGGCTCGCTGATGTTCAAGGCTTCCTGAAATCGCAGAAAGCGCAACTTCAGTAGGGTCTTTGACCTTTTTGGGATTGTTCGCCATGTTCAGTCTGAGCCCTCGTTACTGGTACGCATCCCCGCGAGCCTTGCCTCAAGCACCCCGTGCAGGCTCGCGAACCGATGTCATGCCCCAAAGCGGACGAAAGCGCGCCCGCCGGCGGCTTGTTCGCAACATCGCCAATCATCCTATTGGCAGAGCGATGCGAATGAAATGGCCGCGATTAAGACAATCTTAATCATCGTTAACAGGATAGCCCGGTAAGGTCTTAGCAGTGCTCAAATTTCTTTTGGGCGATGCGCAAATTGTGGCGAGTTTTGGTCAAAATAGAGGCGAGCTCGCGGCGAATGCACGAAACCTTCTCTTAACCATTCCCGTGATTCTGTGGGAGAGGCTTCCGCCGCCGGACCGAAAAAAGCGGGGGATATCGGATTTAACGCACATGCCGCTTCATCTGCAAGGGATCGAATGGATGCCGTCCCCGCCGCTTGCCCCCGATGACGGTCCGCTCGATCTCGAGCATCTGCGGCGCACGACATTTGGCGACGCAGACCTCGAGCGCGAGGTGCTGGCCATGTTCGCAGGCCAGGCCACCCGCCTGGTCGGCGCGCTCGGTACCATGTCCGTCGACGCCGGCCGGCTCGCGCATACGCTGAGAGGGTCGGCAGGCGCGATCGGCGCCTTTCGCGTCGCGGCGGCGGCCTGCGAACTGGAGCGGACGATCCAGGACGGCGCCGATCCGGCACCAAGCCTTGCCCTGCTCAGGGATGCCGTTGCCGAGGCCCGCAGCGCGATCGACGCCATTTTACGCTTCCCCTGAACTAGCGCGGAGCGGATCGACCCGTTATAGGACTGCCCGGACCTCATTCACGGCGGCAGTACGAGCAAAATGGCCAAAATTCACTTTGTCGACCACAAGGGCGAAACCCGCACCATCGAAGTCGAGAACGGCGCGACGGTGATGGAAGCCGCCATCCGCAACGCCGTTCCCGGTATCGAAGCCGAATGCGGCGGCGCCTGCGCGTGCGCCACCTGCCATGTCTATGTCGACGAGGCCTGGCGCGAGAAGGTCGGTCCGCCCTCGCCGATGGAAGAGGACATGCTGGATTTCGGCTTCGACGTGCGGCCGAATTCGCGCCTGTCGTGCCAGATCAAGGTCAGCGACGAGCTCGACGGGCTCGTGGTCGCAACGCCGGAGCGGCAGGCCTGAGGCGCGCGGATGCGCTAAAATTTCGGCTGCGCGACTTCCACGCCCCGGCGCAGCCAGGGCTGGAAAGCCGCGACGATCTCGGCCGTCAGCGGCGTGGGCTTGCGGCTCGCCTCGTCGATGAAGACGCTGACCGACTGCGCCGATGCCACGCATCTGCCTTCGGAAAACACCACCTGATCGAAGGTCACCGAGGTGCGGCCGAATTTGACGAGGCCAAGCCCCATCTGGATCTGGCCCGGCCAGCGCAGCTCGGCGCGGAAATGCATGTCGAGCCGCACCATTATCCACGAGAACCCCTCCGGCATCAGCCCGTAAGAGCGATCCTTCATCAGCGTGACGCGGCCGGTTTCGAAATAGCTCGCATAGACCGCGTTGTTGACGTGCTGATTGGGATCGAGATCGGCATACCGCACGTTGTCGGTGATCCGGTACGGAAAATCTTCCAGGCAAGGCGTCGGTTCGACGCGGGCGGGCGCGTTCACAGATTGATCTCCTCATTTTCGTTCCCTTACAACCCAGTTATCCCGCGCCGACAAGTGGGATGGACGAAAGCCAGCTGCGCCATTTATGCCTTCCCTCATTCCCTGGTGTTGGCTAGACAGGCGCGAGCCCAATTGCCTGGCCTGCGGGCACCGTCCAAACCGAAAAGAAGCGATATGAGCGAAGCGATCAAAACCGATGTGCTGATTATTGGCGCGGGCCCCTGCGGACTGTTCGCCGTGTTCGAGCTCGGCCTGCTCGACATGAAGGCCCACCTCGTCGACATCCTCGACAAGGTCGGGGGCCAGTGCGCCGAGCTCTATCCGGAGAAGCCGATCTACGACATTCCCGGCATTCCCTTCGTCACCGGCCACGGCCTCACCGACGCGCTGATGGAGCAGATCAAGCCGTTCCACCCGACCTTCCACTTGAACGAGATGGTCGAGACGATCGAGAAGATCGGCGATCCCGCCTTTCGCGTCACCACCGATGCCGGCAAGGTATTCGAGTGCAGGGTGGTGGTGATTTCCGCCGGCGGCGGATCGTTCCAGCCGAAGCGCCCGCCGGTGCCGGGCATCGAGGCCTATGAGGGTACCTCGGTGTTCTACTCCGTGCGCAAGATGGAGCAGTTTCGCGACAAGGATCTGTTGATCGTCGGCGGCGGCGACTCGGCGCTCGACTGGACGCTCAATCTGCATCCGATCGCGAGAAGCGTGACGCTGCTGCACCGGCGCGACGATTTCCGCGCCGCGCCTCACAGCGTCGAGCAGATGCGCGCGCTGGTCAATTCCGGAAAGCTGGATCTGAAGATCGGCCAGGTCACGGCGCTGGAAGGCGCCGACGGCAAGCTCACCGGCGCAACCGTCAAGGGCAACGACAATTCGATCACGAAGATGACCTGCGATACCATGCTGCCGTTCTTCGGCCTGACCATGAAGCTCGGTCCGGTCGCCAACTGGGGCATTGCGCTGGAGAACAACCTGGTGCCGGTCGAGACCTCGGCCTTCGAGACCAGCGTGCCCGGAATTTTCGCGATCGGCGACATCAACACCTATCCCGGCAAGCTCAAGCTGATCCTGTGCGGCTTCCATGAAGGTGCGCTGATGGCGCAGAAGGCGCACCGTTATGTCTATCCGGACAAGCGGTTGGTGTTCCAGTACACGACCTCGTCGTCGAGCCTGCAGAAGAAGCTTGGGGTCAATTGATTCCGAACCGAATTGTGACCGCAGGCATTGGTGTGGCTTGAATGGCCCTGAACGGGCTTGGCGACACGGCGTCGCGGGCACTGGAACGATCCTCGAAATGGCCGTAGTCTGGCGCCATTCGATTTTGCCGATTGGTCAGGTGATGACGATGTGGAATGTTCGATCCAGATTGCGGCTGATGCCGCCGATCCTGGCAAGCCTTGTCTTCGGCTGCCTCGTATTCGGCTGCCTTGTGTTCAGCATTGCCGGCGCGTTCCCCGCGCAAGCGGCGGAGCCGTCGATGACGGGGCCGTCGGCGGCCGGGCTGTGGCAGAAGGTCGAGGACGGCAAGCCCGTGGTCTATGTGCTGGTGGTCGACCACAACGGCATCTTCGAGGGCGTGATCGCCAAGACGTTTCCGCGGCCCGGCGAAGACAACTCCAACGACGTCTGCTCGAAATGTACCGACGACCGCAAGGACGCGCCGGTGCTCGGAATTTCCTTCATCCGCGACATGAAGCGCGACGGATTGAAATATGAGGACGGCAACGTGCTCGATCCGCGCAACGGCAAGATCTACAGTGCCAAGATGACCTTGAGCGCGGACGGCCAGACTCTCACCATGCGCGGCTATATCGGCATTTCGCTGCTCGGCAAGGATGAGACCTGGTACCGCCTGCCGGACACCGCCATGGCCGCGATCGATCCCGCGATCATCGCCAAATACCTGCCGGCGCAGGCCGCCGCGATCAAGCCGCCGCCCCCAACCGCAGGCAAGAAGGCCGCGCCCCTGCATTGAGGCGGCAGTTGCCGATATGGGTCTCAAGCAGCCGGTTCCTCCGATGTCGTCGCCCGGCTTGCCGCCTTCGCTAAAGCTTCGGCGGGCCTAAGATCGCAAGCCCGTCGAAGCCTCTTGACCCGCCGAAGTCCGCCTTCGGACGAAGGCGGTTGGCGTAGACGGGATCGGGAGATGCAGTATTCCAGAAACGTTCGTGCTTATTCGAGAAGCCGCTGGAATGCTGGATGCCCCGCTTTCGCGTGGCATGACAGCGGAGAGATACAGGTCCGCGTTCCCGCGGCGCGAATCCGCCCGAGTGATGCATCAACTTGCCCTCGATGAGAACAGAGGGCGCAGGGAATGCCGGGTGCCCAATGCACCCGCAGCCTCGTGTGCGCTGGGTAGTTTTAGTATGCACACGAGTATTCACAGCGGAGGCACCGGAAACATCCGGCATTCCCCACGCAATGGTTTTACGGCTTATTGCGCGCTCTCCCCGGGGACCGGGCTCTTTTGCCCCCGTCGTTCGCGGGATCAATCCCGCGACCTTAGCGCCAGCGTCGGGGCGCCAGGACCACACGCCTTCGCCGTCCGCTTCAGTATCGCTCGTCTAGCGACACTGCTGCGTCCACCGCATCCCGCTTCCAACGTCCGTGACGACCGCGAAGCGCCCCTCTTGTGGGAGCGGGACGAGGTAAGAATACACGATTTCTGATTTTCAGAAAGTGAAATATTTGCGCGTAGCGAACTGACAACCCTAATCAGACTTGAATCGGCTCACGAAATTAGATTTTACGCGCACGCGATTTTTCGTCCCGAGAGGCGTTCGCACGCGACGACATCGAGCAAAATTCAACTGAGTTGCCCGACGACGGGCAAACGTGCATCGTCTCACCCGTTTTCAGCCTCGCGCTGTCCGCGTGGCGCCGCAGAGCCGAACCTGAGCGCGTGGCAACTTCCGAGCTGAAGCATAGTCGCGATCGTTGCGAAAGAACAACACGGTTCGGCTGTATCGAAAGCGTCACGATAACATTGCAATTCCGTTGCGTTGCACTCGCTACGATCATTGCGTCTTTTTCGGGGAGGAGCTGGGGCTGGCTCGCTTGCCGATTATCATTGGGGACTTGCAATGACCATTCAAAACAGACTTCGCACCTTGATGCTTGGGGTATTCGCTGGCGCCCTGCTCGCGCCTGCATATGCGACCGCCGACGACGCGCAGACGGAGCGATTGCAGCGCCAAATCGATACACTGCAACGCCAGTTGCAAACCCTGCAAAAGCAGGTCAACGATTCGAAAAAAACGCCGGGTGAAGCGCCAGCTCAGGCGGCTCAAGCGTCGGCTGGTCCCGGCGGGGCATACGCCCGAGCCGACGGTCCGCGGCCGCCCTTCAAGGCTCCAATCGCGATGCCGGCTGGCGTGAAACTAACATGGGGTGGCTTCCTCGCGGCAGAAGGGGTCTATCGGCAGCACAATACGGTTTCCGATATGGGAACACCCTTTACCTCGATCCCATACCCGTTCTCGCCGCAGTATAACGAGCCAGAGTTCCGCGGCAGCGCGCGCCAAAGTCGGATTTCGTTGCTGGTCGAGGGTGCGCTCGATCCCGTGCAGAAGCTCGCCGGCTATTACGAAATGGACTTCTTGGGAGTCGGCGTCACCTCCAATTACAACCAGAGCAACAGCTGGGCGCCGCGGTTGCGCCACGGCTATCTCACCTACGACAACAGCGAGTGGGGCTTCCATCTTCTGGCTGGCCAGTCGTGGAGCCTCTTGACGCAGAACACGGTCGGCATCGTTCCGCGCAAGGAAAACATTCCGTTGACGATCGATGCGAACTATATCGCCGGCTTCGATTACACCAGGAACTGGCAGATTCGGGCGGTGAAGGATTTCGGGCCGGCAGTTTCGCTCGGCCTCTCGATCGAGAACCCCGCCTCGGAAGTGTATGCGAGCGCCGGTGCCATCGCCAACGGCGGCTCGTTGAATGGTTTGATCGTGAACTGGGCTAACGCCGGCAACAGCTTTTTGGGGAGCGGCGCTTTCGCCAACAACTTCAACACGGAAACAGCGCCTGATATTATCGGAAAGGCAGCGTTTGATCCGGGCTGGGGCCATTACGAAGTATTCGGGCTTGCCCGCTTCTTTACCGATAGCGTGTTCACCTGCAGTCCGGCGCTTGTTCCCGCCTCCGGCGTTTGCCCACTGACGACTGCGAATGTCGGAAGCGCGAGCTCGCATGTCACCGTCGGCGAGGGCGTCGGCGGATCGGTATTGTTGCCGGTCGTTCCGAAGTACCTGGATTTGCAGGGATCCGTCCTTTACGGCAATGGTATCGGCCGCTACGGCGCCAGCCAATTATCCGATGTCGTCGTCGGATCGGACGGCACCTTGTCAACCATTACGGCTTTGCACGCCATGGTCGGCGCGGTTGGTCACCCGTGGGCCGGCCTCGACATCTACGGCTACGCCGGAATGGAAAAGGCGGACAGTAAGGTCTTCAATTCTGCCGCAGGCCTCACCGGATTTGGCGTTCCCACCTTGAGTAATGCCGGATGCGGAATTGTGACGGGCGCCTCGTTCACAGGTGGCACTTCCAATTGCGCCGCCGTGAACAAAGAGGTGGACATGGCGACAATCGGTTTTTGGCAGAACCTCTACAAGGGTGAGTACGGCCGAGTGGCGACGGGACTGCAGTACGAATTTATCCGTCGCAAGTCGTTCGACGGTGTGCCTGGTCCCGTCTCGACGAGCGACAACGTCGTCCTGTCGTCGTTGCGCTACTATCCCTTCTAGATCGAACAGCATGATCAGGATGAGGAATCGCCCGGCTCGAGCCGGGCGGTTCGCTGCGCCCTTGCTCCGGTGAGGTCCGCGTTTGGGCAGTCCCACTTTGCGCCCACAAGACTGAAGCTTGTAGGGGCCCCTTGCGGCAAAACTGTGCGGCGCGAGTCTTGCCCAGCTCTCGAAGGCCACGCCGAGAAAGTCGCCATGGTGCCAGATCAGGCTCTCTTCTTCCCTCGCAGACGCTCAGCTTATTGCTGCGCCGGGCCGGTCGGCGCCAGCGGCTCGCTCGTGACCTTGGCCGGCTCGGCGGCGTCGAGCTGCAGCACTGAGGCCGCGGCCGGCAGCGCGGCGTCGGCCATCGCGGCGTGACCTTCGGCGGAGGGGTGCACGGCGCCGCCATAGACCGCCGACAAGATGCCCCAGGTGGCGTCGTGAATGTCGGCAGGCTGCATCGCGGTCGGCAGGCCTTGCGGATAGGTCATCGCCGCGAAGTAGCTGTCGTTGGCGTCGCGGATCCAGCGCGCGCGCGGCAGATAGGCGCGGTATTCGCCGGCGCTGCGACCGCACAGCATCGGCTGGTTGGCGGCGGTGACGATGTCGGGATCGAAGCTCTTGCCCTCGGGCGAAAAGCATTCGCGGTCGAATTGCGGATCGTTCTCGCCGCGCGCGCAAAAACCGTGATCGGCGAAGGCGGCCTGGTGGGTGTCGACGAAGGTCATGCGATCGCCGTCGGGATCGCGGCACAGCACGCCCGACTGGCACAACGCCAGCGCCTTCAATTGCGGCAGAAATTCTTTTTGCACGAAGTTCGAGACCTCGGCCAGCCGCTGCGGGTCGGCGTTGAAGGAGGGATGGATGTCGAAGCCGGCGCGTCCGCCGGGGCAGGGCGCGCCGCCGGCGGACAGCGCCGGGTTGGCATAGGAGGTGTAGATGACGTGTGTGAGGTCGCCGACCAGCGGCTTCAGCGCGTCGCGCAGCTTGCCAAAACCTTGCGGCAGGTCGCTTGCCAGCGCCGCGCGCGAACTCGTCGACCGACGCGATCACGCCGGTGCGCCGGAACAGCGCGCGTTCGGTCGGCGTGTCGACGATAACGTTGGCGACCAGCCCGGAAAAAAACACGTCGTTGGCGCCGATCGACAGCAGCACCAGATCGAGCTTGCGATCTGCCTGACGGCGCTTGGCCTGGGTCATGGCCTCGCGTAATTCCGCGAGCTGACCGTTGACCCCGACCTGGCAGCTCGCGGTCGATTTGCTCGGCGGGCATTCGCGGGCGCGCTGGCTGCCAAACAACCCTTCCGCGATGGTCGCGCCGGTGCAGGCTAACGGCAGGTAGGTCACCGCGATGTGCGGATATTGCACGGCGAGCGCGAGTGCGGTGCGGGTCTGATAGCTGTAGAGCGAGCGATGGCAGGCGGCATTGAACCACAGCGCGCTGTGTTGCTGCCAGACCGACAGAAGATCCGGCGCCTCGCAGGCGCGGCCGCCTTTGTAGCCGGCGCGGCTCGGCCGGAAATACTGCGCGGACGCCGTTCCCATATAGGAGCGGAAACAGAAGCCTTCGTCCGCGAGCGCGACCGCGCGATCCGGATTGCCCTCGCCGGAGGCGATGCTGTCGCCGAGACCGGCAATCAGGATGTCGCGCACCCTGATTTCGGTCGAGAGGTGTTGCGAGGCATCGGGGCCTGCGGAGACGTCGACGGTGGCAACCGTCTGGCGGCCGTAGCGCACGCGCAGATTGACCGGCTCGGTGCAATCGAGCGTCGATTGCTGCGCGCCGCCGCCGTCATCGAAGGACCAGGCGCAGGTGGCGCCGACCGGAACCTCGCCGGCGAGGCGCACGGTGATCGCATGGTCGGCCGGCGTCAGATAGTTTTCCTTCACATTGTCGCGGGTGCAGGGCTCGCTGACGCGGCCCTGCAGATCGATGCAGAGCCGGTTGACCACGTTGCGCGCCCAGCCGCGGCCGTCGCTCTGCAGTTCCAGCGCCTGCTCGGAGGCGAGAATGCTGCCGCTTTTCGCGGCATCGACATGGACCTGGAAATCGCGTTCCTCCCGGAACAGGCGGAAGCGGTTACGGACTTCCCACGAAATCTGCATGGGCGCGTCGGCATCGGTTTGCGCGATTGCCGGCCGCACCGGCAATTCCACAAGCGTTCCCGCAAGCAGCGCGACGCCGACGATCAAACGGAGACAACTACAAATCATGACGCGTTCGACGTTACAGTTCCGCTGTAAATAGGAAACAACAGAATTGGCGCAAAGCCAAAATAACGAGAATCTCGAGCCCGGACTTCAGCCTTAATCTTAGCCTTGCGACTTCTTCAGCCGTTGCACACGCGAGGGCACGGCGGCCGGAGCCGGGGTCGCGGGGGCCGCGGCGGAAGTGGAAGGCGGATAGTTGCCGTTGGGCCTGCGGCGCTCCTGCCACGGCACCACCACGTTGAGCCAGAGCTCGCGCGCCCCCATGATGGAAATGGCGATGCTGAACGGGATCACGAAATACAGCACCCGGAACACCACGAGCGTGGCCACCAGCTGCTCCCGGCCGAATTGCGGCAGCGCCACCAGCATCGCGGCATCGAACACGCCGATCGAGCCGGGTGCGTGGCTGGCAAAGCCGAGCAGGGTTGCCAGAATGAACACCACCGCCAGCGACAAGAAATCGATTTGCGGCTGCGCCGGCACCAACAGATACATCGCCAGGGCGCAAAATCCGAGATCGACCACGCCGATCAGGATCTGCACCAGCGTCAGCCGTGCCGAGGGCAGCACCACTTTCCAGCCGTTCTGTCCGAGCTCGCGCCGATTCTCGCCGAGCGTCAACCAGCCGAGATAGGAGACGATCGCAAGGATGCCGGCGAACGCGATCAGCCGGTTGATCGCGGCCGGCAACTGGTCCATCGCGGACGCCGCCTCCGGGTGCCAGGACATGCCGATGCCGAGCACGAAGGTGTTGCCGAGCCAGAAGGTCAATCCGGAAAGGAAGCAGATTTTGGCGACGTCGATCGCGTTCAGCCCATAGTCCGAATAGATCCGGAAGCGGATCGCGCCGCCGGTGAAGACCGTGGCGCCGATATTGTGCCCGATCGAATAGCTGGTGAAGCTCGACAGCGCCGCGATCCGGTAGGGTACGTGCCTGACGCCGATCGTTCGCAGCGCGAAGAAGTCATAGAAGGTCAGCGTGCAGAACGCGCCGACCACGCAGAGGCCTGCGAGTGCGATATTGCCGGGCGGGATGTCGGTCAGCGCGGTCAAGATCACCCCGCCGTCGACGCCCTTCAGCGTGCGGACCAGCGTGGTGATCGCAAAGGAAATAATGAGGAGACTTGCCGCGATCCCTAATCGTTTCCAGCCAATCCACTTCTTGAAGCCGCGCCCGAGCGCGGTCAGCAATCCTTGCATTCATCCTCCCGGCGGGGGCGGCCATAAACTGGAAACCCGTCGAAACCATCCATTGAAGCTGCGGCGACTACTCCATATCGGGAGTTCCTTAGGCTAAAAACACCGCCTTGTGCAGTCCTTGACAACGGCGCGTTCGCGCTTCCCCCCGCGCCTGTTCACCCTAGATATGTCCTGGTTCGTGGGGATGCGAGTCTTGAGCCGCTCTTGAGTTGCTCTTGGGTAGCCGGGTGCGGCGTAGCGACGCGCGTGTCGCCGGTTCGTTCTTCCGATGTTCCATCGCCGGTATTTGCCATTCCCAGGAACAACCTTGGCGCTGCCAGTTGGCGCGAGGACGTCGCGCGGGTCGTCCGCGCGATGTTTGTCTTACCCGGATCTATTGCGGCGCGTATCTGGAGCCGAAAAACAGGGCGATGAGTGCAAAGGCCGTGATCGTCGCCGCGAAGACCATGCTTGCGGCGGTCGGGCTTGCGAGTGTCGATATGACGCCGATGCCGATCACCGGCAGCGCATTTCCCAGAAAAACGCAGATGAGGTAAGCGGAGACCACTTCGGCACGCTGCTCCGTCGGCGCAATCTGGTTCACCACCTGCAGGCTGCCGCGATAGCCGAGACCGGCGGCAAGGCCGCATAGGGCGGTTGCGATGATCATCACGGTCATTGAACCTTCAAGCTGCGCCGCGACCAGGAGGCCAACGCTCGGGGGCATCAGCGCAAGCGCCCATAGCATCGACGCGCGACTGGACAGAGATCGCGTCGCCACGATGCTGGCAGCGACGATGGCGGCGAGTTCGAGGAAGATCGCGCCGGCCACCGCGTGACTTGTCTCATGCAGTTGATCCGCAAGCACCGTGGGAGCGAGCGCGGCATAGAAACCGACGAGCGCCATGGCGCCAAAGCCGGTTACGGCAGGGGCCAAGAATTGAGCACGGATACTTGACGGCACCGAAACCCGGGGCCGCATCAATAGGTGAGCGATGCCCGGCCGCGGCTGTAAAACGGTTTCAGGCGCCGACCAGAGCAACGCCGCCACAAGGAGAAGTGCGAGCAGATAGACCGCGAACGGCAACTGCAGCGGCCATCGCGAATATTCGGCCAGCATACCTGCAATGAATCCGCCGAGACCAACGCCTGCGAAATTTGCGCTGGTCGCGATCACGGTCGCGCGCGTTTTTTTCCGGTCGGCGATCAGTTCTGCAAGCCACGCGGTTCCGGTTCCGGCACCGGTGCCGATCGCTATTCCGCTCAGCACTCTCCCCAGATAGAGCGAAGCGACGCCTCGCGCCGATAGGAACACCAGCGCGCTGACGATCGCGATCGCCATGGCTATCGCCGCCGCCCGCCGGCGGCCGATCTGGTCGGACAGCCGCCCGAACAGCAAGAGCGCGGTCAGGTTTCCGATGACATAGACGGCGTAGATAAGCGTGAGCGAGATTTGCGAGAAGCCGAATTCCTCCTTGTAGATCACATACAGCGGAGTGACCGCGGTGCTGCCCGCAAACAGCACGCCGATCATCGCCGCGACAGCGCATATTGCTGCGCTGCCGCCGAGTTCCATGCGCGCGGCGGATTGGATGGAACGCGATGGATTGCCTGGCGTCATTGTGTTTCCTGCGCGCAGTGGCGGAATGGATACGGGTCCAGAACGCGAAGCCTTCCGCCACGTTCCGGGCCGGACCCCGCGCGAGCGCAGCACGGATCCGACGTCAAGGCAGGACAATAGCGCGTCCGATGCAAGAAAGATTCGACCGGTAACGAAGCGTCAATGCAAGGCGGAAGCGCGCTCACCTGGTGGTAGCGGAGGCGATCGATGCGAAGAACCTGCAGGGTCGCGCTCGAGGCCCGCGCGGCCGCGCGGTCAGGCCTTGCGCAGCGCGAAATACGCCCCGCAAAAGGCCATCACCGCGCCGAGGCCGATCGCGGCAAGCCCTGCGAGCACGCCCGAGATCGTCGATATCGCGCTTGGCGCGGAGGCGGCCTGGCCTGCGCCGGCAAATACCAGCACGCCGACCGCGATCAGGAACTGCCGCATCCGCCGCGGGATCTGCCCGGAGACGGCGCTCGCCATCAGGGTTGCCGCGAAATAGCCGCCCGAGAAGCCGACGGTCGCGATCAGCCACCACGCGATGGCTGCGCCTGCGGGCATGAATTGACCGGTGTCCGATCGCCACAGTCCGCCGAGGTCGAGGCCGAAGCGCGCGCCCAGCATGTGCACGGCGAGCGCCAGCAGCACCCCTGAAACCATCGCACCTCCGAGAATGAGGCGGCGTGGAAAATAGATCGTCTCGGCCATCCGTCGCTTGTAGGATAAAGCCGGTCGGCACCGCAAGCCGACGCGGTCGACGACATCAGGGAATTGAGGATTGCGGGAACAGGCGACGATGACAGCGCCAGAAACCGCGCCAGGAACAGCGTCGGTCGCGCCCACGATCCGCTACGCCTATAAGGCGTCGCTGATCGGCGCCGCGCATCAATTTGAATTGACCGATGACGGACTAGGCTGGCGCCTGGCCGGCCGGTCGGGACTGTGGCCTTACGCCGATATTTCCGCGATCCGCCTGTCCTATCGGCCGGTGTCGATGCAGGCGCGCCGCTTTCGCGCCGATATTTATCGTGCCGGTGGCGGACGCATGCCGATCGTCTCGACCTCCTGGCAGTCCGCGGCGCTGATGGCGCCGCAGGATGCCGATTACCGCGCTTTCATCACGGCGTTGCACGCGCGCATGGCAAAGGCGGAAAGCGCAGCCGTCTTGACCGGCGGGCTCGGGCCGAAGACCTATGCCGCCTGCCTCGCGCTGCTCGTGCTGGTGATCTTGGCGATGGCGGGACTATTGCTCCGCGCCATTGCGGTCGGCGAATACGCCGGCGTGTTGTTTCTCGTAGGCTTCGCCGCGCTGTTCGGCTGGCAGGTCGGCGGCTTCGTCCGGCGCAACCGGCCGCTGACCTATTCGTTCGACCGCCTGCCGCAAGCCCTGCTGCCGTGATGTTTGTTGCGGCGGGCGTTGGGGCAACCGACATCGAGCGCAATGAAACGTGACTTCGCGAAACCGTCGTCGCGCGGCATCGTGTCTCAGCGCCGTTTCCGATTCGAGGATTGCCGCCGTGGAGCATCGACGCGGCCGAGTGCCGAGCGCCACTGAGATCGCCGCGATCAACGCCGAACATCTGATTGTGACGAAGCTCAAGCCCGCCGACCTGCTGTTCGTGTTCGGCACCCGGGAAGATGCAGACTTGCGCGCGGCGGAAGCTTTGAGGCTATGGCGCGAGGGTTACTTCCGCTGGTCGATCGTCAGCGGCGGCGTGACGGGCGGATCGGCTCTGTCGGAATGCGCGGTCATCAAGGCCGCGATGGTGCAAGGAGGCATCCCGCCCGATCGCATCCTGGAGGAGGATCGCGCGACCAACACCGGCGAGAACGTGATCTTCTCGCTGCCGGTGATCGACGCGGCACTCGGGCTGAAGAACATCCGCAGCGTGATCTGCCTCGGCAACACCTGGACCGCGCGGCGCTACCCGATGACGCTGCACCGGCACTGGCCGGAGGTGGAGAAGATGCTGATCACCGTCGACAGCTTTGCAACCCCACGCGCGCTCTGGCACACCGATCCGGAGTTCGCCCGCCGCGTCGTTGCCGAATGGGACAAGATCGAGCCGTACAAGGCCAAGGGCTTTATCGCGGCGTGGCCGTGAGCGAGATGGCGAAAGGGCGCGATTGCGATCTATTCCGTCGCATCGAAATCTTCCTCCCTGGCGCTCAGCATTCCCGACAATGTCCGCAATCCGACCTCGAGCTGATCGATCGGAGGCGCGCCCAGCGCCAGCCGCACGGCGTTCGGGGCATGTCCGGGGGAAACGGCGAAGGTTGTCGAGGGCGTCAACGCGATATCCCGCCGCGCCGCGGCGGCGACGAAGGTCTGCGATCGCCAGTATGGCGGCAGCGTCAGCCACAAATGGTAGGATTTGTTGTTCGCCTGGATCGCGAAGCCGGAGAGGTGTTTTGCGACCAGTTGCTGGCGCCTTGCCGCATCGATCCGCTTGAGCCGCGAGAGTTCGGCAGCCGTGCCGTCAGCCATCAGCTGCTGCCCGGCCGCAAAGGCATATCCGGACGCGGTCCATCCGCCGGATCGAACCGACGCCATGACGGCCTCGCGCCAGCGCGGCGGCGAGACGATGAAACCGAGCGCCAGTCCCGGTGCCAGCTTCTTCGAGAGACTGTCGAGCACGATGCACGAATCCGGCGCCAGCGCGGCGAGCGGCGCCTGGTCGTCGAGAAATCCATAGACGGCATCTTCGAGCACGGTGAGACCGAGCTTCTCGATCACCCGCAGCAGATCGGTGCGCCGCGCCGGCGGCATCGTCATGCCCAACGGGTTCTGAATCGTCGGCTGAATATACAGGGCCGACAGCTGCGCCTCCCGATGCGCTTTTTGTAACGCATCGGGACGAACGCCGTTTGCGTCCATTGCCAGCGGCACCAGCGTGATGCCGAGCCGCGCCGCGATGCCCTTGATGAAGGGGTAGGTCAACGCCTCGACACCGCATCGCCCGCCGGTCGGCACGACAGCGGCGAGCGCGGCCGCGATGCACTGTCGGCCGTTGGCGGTAAAGACGATCTGATCTGCGCCTACGGTCCACCCGTTGCGCGAAAGAAATTCCGCAGAAACGGCTCTCGCCGCCGGTGTTCCGACACTGGTTGCCGGTCGTAGCGCGACATCGAGCGCTTCCGGCCGGCTCAATCCCTGCAGGCTCCTGGCGATCATGGCCGATTGTGCCGGCAGCAGCGGATAATTGAACTCCAGATCGATACGCGCACCGCGCGGCTCCGGCGGCGCGGCGATGCCGCGCCGTGCTTCGCCGGAGACGAAGGTGCCGCGTCCGACTTCGCCGACCACGAGCCCGCGGCGCAACAGTTCGCTATAGACCCGGCTCGCGGTCGAGACCGCGATCTTGCGCTCATAGGCGAAGCTGCGCTGCGGCGGCAGCCGGTCGCCGGGCTTCAGCGCGCCGGATGCGATCTCGGCGGCAAGAACGTCGGCAAGCCTGAGATATTCGAACCTCGACAATATTGCACCGAGAGCAATGTATCACTTGAACCGAGACATTTATCGGATCATCTAGGGATCATCAAGCCCATGATTGCGCCGAGGAGTGCGCAAGCAATCCAAGGTCGCTCGAGGCGCAAGCGCTGTGGTCCAGCCGCTTGCGCCAATGGGATCGCCTTGCCGCGTGGGAGCAAAGCAGGAGAGCGCGATGTCCTCGACCACCGTCCAATCCGCAAGCTCGGGAGCGTTCGGTCGAGCCGTGCGCTGGATGATGCGCCGGGCGCACGCGCTCGCCCTCTATTTGGATCGCCGGGCCGCGATCACGGAGCTGAGGGAATTGGACGATCGCGCGCTCCGCGATATCGGGCTGTCGCGCTGGGAGGTCGAAAAAGCGGTCGGCGGCTTCGCCAGGCCGGATGTGACGCGGCTCTGGTGAGGGCGCGCGGTTTTGCGCAACACCCGACGCCGCTGTTTCCAGACGTGAGCGCTGGCTTAATGCCGCACCACCAGCACCGAGCACTTGGCGTAGCGCACGACATGGCCGGCGTTGGATCCTAGGAAATAGGTTCGCATCGCCGGCCGGTGCGAGGTCATGACGATCAGGTCGGCCTTGATCGCGGCGGCCTCTTCGAGGATCTCGTGATAGATGCCGCCCTGCCGCACCACGCTCGAAATGCGTGCCGGGTCGATGCCGGATTCGCGCGCGACGATGATGAGCGCTTCCTCCGAGATCTGGCGCTGCTGGGCATCGAAATCCGCAGGGACATATTCGGCCAGCATCACCGGCGTCATCGGCAGCACGTTGAGAAGGCGCACCGTGCCGTGCCAGGTCTGCGACAGCGTCGCCGCGGTTGCGATCGCCGGCTTCGCCAGCTCGGTGTCGGCGAGATCGATCGGCACGAGGATCGAATTGAACATCTCCGCCTCCCTGTCTGCGATCAGGCTGTAGCGCGATAGCTCGAGATGCTATCGCGCTACAGCCTATTGTTTGAGCATGATCTCTTCGGAAAACCGGTACCCACTTTTCCGGATCATGCTCTGACACGAATTTCGGAACGTACCTCAGTCGCCCGAAATTTGCTTCAACAGCTTCGGGCTGACAAAGACCACCAGCCGTCCGCGGCGGAACGCCACGTCGTTCCAGTCGTCGGTCGCAAACTCCAATACCGCAAGCCCGGACGTCGGCAGATTGTCGGCGAGCGCCTTGTGCGTCGCGGCATCGCCGCTGCCGGCGAGTGCAAGAGCCAGTTCGTGCATCCCTGGATTGTGCCCAACCAGCATCAGCCGCTTCGCCTCGGTGGTGGAGGTGAGGCGAATGGTCTGCAGCAGCAGCGTGGGGTCGGCGCCGTAGAGTTCCGGCAGGAACTCGAGCTTGGGAGCCGGCGCCTGGTCCTTCATCGCCTCCCAGGCGATTTCCCAGGTCTCTTTCGCCCGCGCCGCCGGCGAGACCAGCACGGAATCAGGAAAGGGCGGATGACGGCCGATCCAGCCGCCGATTTGGGCGGCGTCCTTGCGGCCGCGGTCGTCAAGGCGGCGATCCTGGTCGCGGCCCGATGGCGCGTCGATCTCGGTCTTGGCGTGACGCAGCAGCATCAAACGGCGCATGGACGGAATCTCGATTCGTTTCGGCCCGATTAATGTATAGGTCCCGAGCCAGGACAAGGTGACAAGGTGGCAAAGGGTCCGTAAGAAAACGACATGAGTGAGACTTCCACAAGCGCGATCGATGGGTCGGATACCGCAAACCGGCGCGAGCGCGCGCGGCTGACCTTCGATCTGGATGTCGATATCTGCGTGGTCGGCGCCGGCCTTGCCGGCCTGACCGTCGCGCTCGAGGCCGCCCGGATGGGCGCCAGCGTCGCGGTGCTCGAAGGCCGCCATGTCGGCTGGAATGCCTCGGGCCACCAGCTCGGCACGGTGATGCCGGGCTTCAGCCTTCCGATCGGCGAATTGATCGAACGCATCGGCTTTGAAGACACCCGCGAATTGTGGGCGTTGTCCAGGGAAGGCGCCGAGTACGTGCGGGCCAACGCCACCGAGGAACTGATGCCGGGCATCGGCATGAGCGAGGGCGCGCTCGAGGTCTCCAATGTCGACGTCGGCGAGCAGCTGATCAGCCGGCTGCAAATGCTGAGCGAGGATTTCGAGACGGAAGTGGAAGGCTGGCAGGTCGATCACGTGCGCGACCAGCTCAGGACCGATCGCTATTTCCACGGCGTGTATTACCCGAGGGCGTTCCAGATCGACGGTCGCAGATATGTTCACGGCCTTGCCGCGCTTGCGAGACGGGCAGGGGCGCGAATTTTCGAGGACACGCCGGTCGTGAGCATCGATCCCTCGGGCATCCGCAAGCGCATCGTCACGCCGTCGGCGCGGCTGCGCGCCGCGCATATCGTGCTCGCCGGCAATATCCATCTCGGCGCGCCGCTGCGACGGTTGTCGGAAACGCTGTTGCCGGTGTGGCGCTACGCCGGCGTGACGGCGCCGCTCGGCACCCAACTTTCCGAGGTCATCACGTTCAAGGGATCGGTAGCCGATAGCGACGGCATCGATCATTTCCGCATCGTCGAGGGTGACCGCTTGATGTGGGCGAGCCCGGAAACCACCTGGGCGGCGCGGCCGCAGCGCTTTGCGCCTGCCATTGCCCGCAGGATCCGCACCATCTTTCCAAGGCTGGGCCAGGTGGAAATCGCGGAAGTCTGGAGCGGCGCCATCGGACAGACCGTGCATGGCATGCCGCAGATCGGACAATTGCGGCGGGGATTGTGGGTCGCCTCAGGCTTTGGGCGTCAGGGCTTGAATACCTCGGCGATGGCCGGGCTGGCGATCGCGCGCGGCATCTTGTGGGGCGACGAACGGTGGCGGCTGTTCTCGCCGTTCGAACTGGTCTGGGCGGGCGGTGCGACCGGCCGGGTCGCCGGATATATCGTGGGAATGTGGGGGCGGGGCAGCTCGGCCGCCGCCGGCGTGCTCGCCCGTCACCGCGAGCGGGTGCGAACGCAGGAACGCATTCGCGAGGCGCGCCTGGCCGAGGCCAATCGCCAGGCCGGAACCAAGGCCGGAACCCGGCCGGCTCCGCGCCGCCCGCAGCCAAGCCGGCCGCGCCCGCCGCGCCCCCAACCGTCGCAACGGGCAACCGCGGCGGATGGCCCCTATCCCAGTTCGCCGCCGCAGGCGGGCGAGGGGCCATAGCCGAGGGTTGAGGGACGCTCGCATGAATGTGAGAAATTTCGCCGCTGGGCGGTGTAACTTCGCCGCCTGCATTTGCGTATTTGACAGCGAACGATGCTTCATTCCGCTTCGCACGGAGAATTCCCGATGTTCGACCGCCGCATTCTGCTTGCCTCCATTGCCGGCCTTTTCGGCCTGGCCGCCTTCCGCTGGCTGAGGGTATCAGCCGGCCAAGGCCGCCGAGAAGTTCGAGATCGAGAAGACCGATGCGGAATGGCGCGCGCAGCTGACCCCGCAGCAATATGAAATCCTCCGCAAGGAGGGCACCGAGCGGCCGGGCTCGAGCCCGCTCCTGAACGAGCACCGCAAGGGCATCTTCGCCTGCGCCGGCTGCGACCTGCCGCTGTTCTCTTCCGACACCAAGTTCGAAAGCGGCACCGGCTGGCCGAGCTTCTATCAGCCGCTGGAAAACGCGGTGGGCAAAACCTCGGACCGCACCTTCGGCATGCTGCGGACCGAGGTGCATTGCCGCCGCTGCGGCGGCCATCTCGGCCACGTCTTCGACGACGGACCGAAGCCGACCGGCCTGCGCTATTGCATGGACGGCTACGCGCTGGTGTTCCATCCCGCGACGCCGTCGGCAAGCTGACGGTCTCACGCCGTCTCATTTGGGCGCAGGCTTTCGCTCGAAAGCGATTCTGCCCCGGCAATTGTTGCCCGCCCGGCAATTGTGCCCCGGTCATCCGACCGGGGCATTTTCAACTTAAGTATCTGAAATGAAAGCATTCTCCATCTTGGCATAACGCTTGCGACAGTCTCTGCGGATTGCGGCCACGGCCAAAGGCCAGCCGCCAGTATCGAACGTGGAGACAATGTTATGGGTATCTTCGACGCGCTTAACACCGCGGTAAGCGGCCTGCAGTCGCAGTCCTTCGCGCTGCAGAACATTTCGGGCAACATCGCGAACGCCTCGACCATCGGCTACAAAGGCATCGGTACCAGCTTCGAGGATCTCATTCCGGACTCCACGACGCCTGAGCAAGCAGGTCGCCGGTGGTGTCACCGCATTCGCCCAGGCCACCATCACCACCCAGGGCACGGTTTCCTGCATCGACGGTTGCCACCAACATGGCGATCAACGGCGACGGCTTCTTCTCGGTGCAGCAGCCCACGGCCGTGGTCGACAACGTGCCGGTCTTCAACAGCATTACCGACTACACCCGCCGCGGCGATTTTCAGGTCAACGCCAACGGCAACCTGGTCAACGGCGCCGGCTACTATCTGATGGGTGTCACGGTCGATCCCAATACCGGAAACCCGACCGGCAACGTTCCCCAGGTGCTCCAGTTCCAGAACAATTTCATTCCGGCGCAGGCGACCACCGCCATGCAATATGCCGCGAACCTTCCGACCGAGCCGAAAACGCGTGGCCAGTACCGCGGCGACTGCCGGCACGCATCACCGCGGATGGCGGTCTCAACCCCTCCGACTTCGCCACCAATCCCTTGCCGGTCGGCACGCCGGCGCCGCCCGTCAACGCCAACACCATCACCGGCGCTGCCGTCAACAACCAGGCGGCAACGCCGGCCGCCGATTACGGCCAGCTACGATCACTGTCGGGCACAGCCCCAAGCGACTCGCTGGTCAACGGGTTCGCTGCATGGCGACACCATCACGGTTGACGGCACCACCATCACTTTCGTCAGCCACCGGGGCTACGTCGGCAACCAGCATCAACGTCACCGACAATGTGGGAACGCTGCTCAACAAGATTGCAGCGATCACCGGTGCTACGGCCTCCGTCATCGCGGAACCGGTCAGATCACCCTGGACACCGGCACCGCGCAGGATTTGAATATCGTCGCCACCACGGCCAACGCCACGACCGCCCTCTCACGGGAGCTGGGCTCGGCTTCGCCACCGTCCGATCACGAAGGCGCGTGCGGCCGGCACCAACGCCGGCACGGGTCTCGTCATCGCCAACGACCTGACGACCTTCACCAACGAATCCATCAGCGGCGGCGCGGTGACGGCCTACAATGCGGCGGGGACGCCGGTGAACCTGCAATTGCGCTGGGCCAAGACCGACAGCGCTTCGCTCGGCGCCGGGCACCAGGACACCTGGAACCTGTTTTATCAGACCAGTACCGCCGCGACGGGTACTCAGACGGCGTGGGTCAATACCGGCACGAACTTCACCTTCAATGCCAACGGCGCGCTGGCGTCTCCCTCCGGTTCGGCGATCACCATTCCGGGCGTGACGCGTCGACGGGCAGTCGCTCGGCAGCTCTCTCGTCAACATCTCCTCCGGCGCCCTGACGCAATTTGCGAGCTCGAGCGGGTCGGCGACCATCAACGCCATCACGCAGAACGGCTTTGCCGCCGGCCAGCTTCAATCGGTGGCCATCAACAACTCCGGCCTCGTGGTCGGCACCTTCTCCAACGGGCAGAACATCGATCTCGCCTCGGTCACGCTGTCGCACTTCAACGGCACCAACTACCTCAAGGCGCTCGATGGCGGCGCCTATCAGGTCACCGATCAGTCGGGACCGGCGATCCTCGGCGCGTCGGGCAACGATCAGCGGTTCGTCGCTGGAAGGATCGAACACCGACATCGCCGACGAGTTCACCAAGCTGATCGTGACCCAGCAGGCCTATTCGGCGAACACCAAGGTGATCACCACGGCCAACAGCATGGTTCAGGATCTCTTGAACGTGCTGCGCTGATCGGCGCGGCAGGCGTAATGTAACTCGAAGGCAGGCAATTTCCATGGGTTTGAGTTCAGCCCTTGCCACCGCGATGTCGGGATTGCGCGCCAACCAGGCGGCGCTTTCGATCATCTCGTCGAACATCGCCAACGCGCAGACGCCGGGTTACGTCACCGAGAACACCAACCAGATCGAGGTCGCCAGCGGCGGCTTCGGCTCGACCGTCACCACCACCGGCGTCAACCGCGCGCTCGACCTGTTCGTCCAGAACCAGTTGCGCACCGAAACCTCCGGCGGCGCCTACGCCACCCAGACGTCGAATATCCTCGGCCAGTTGCAGAGCGTCTACGGGACGCCCGGCGGCGCCGGCACCCTTGAAACGTCGCTCAGCAACTTCACCACCGCGCTGCAGTCGCTGTCGAGCAACCCGGGCAACTCGTCGGCGCAGAGCGTGGCGCTGTCGGCGGCGCAGACGCTGGCCCAGCAACTGAATACGACGACGCAAGGCATCCAGTCCCTGCGCACCAATGTCGATCAGGACATCGGCAATTCGGCGGCCCAGGCCAACACCGACATGAACCAGATCGCGCAGCTCAACACCCGGCTCCAGGGCTTGAGCCCGACCGATCCGCACGCCGCGACGCTGATGGATCAGCGCGACGGCGCCATCAACGACCTGTCGAAGCTGGTGGACATCCACGTCGTGACCGATTCGTCGAACCAGACCAACGTATTCACCAATTCCGGTATCCAGCTGGTCGGCCAGGGGCTGGCTTCCTCCTTGATCTACAACTCGCCGGGCGCGCTGAGCGCGACGTCGCTCTACAACGCCAATCCGGCCCAGTCCGGCGTCGGATCGCTGAACATCAAGTTGCCGAACGGCGCCTCGATCGACGCGGTCGCCAACAACGTCTTCAGTTCGGGCCAGATCGCCGCCGACCTCAAGCTGCGCGACCAGACCCTGGTGCAGGCCCAGACCCAGGTCGACCAGCTGGCGGCGACGCTGTCCTCCTCGCTGTCCGATCAGACCACGGCAGGCACCGCGGTCGCCGGGCCGCCGGCCGGATTTCAGCGTCAACACGTCGAGCCTGTTGGCTGGCAACACCGATCAACCTGACCTATACCAACACCGCGACCAATACCCAGCAGAAGATTTCGATCGTCAATGTGACCGATCCGGCCGCGCTGCCGCTGAAGAACGGCGCCAACGCCAATCCGCTGCTGGTCGGGGTCAACCTCACGCCGCCAATGACGGCATCGGTGGCTTCGCAGTTGAACGCGGCGCTTGGCCGCGACCGGCCTGCAGTTCATCGATCCACCGGCTCGACGCTGACGGTGGTGGGATCGGCTGCGGCGACCGTCAACTGCGGCTTCGACCACGGCAACGGCCTCGTCGCTGGCGAGCGGCAATGCGCAACTGCCGCTGTTTACCGACGCCAACACGCTGTACACCGGCCAGTACACGGGAACCGGCTCGCAGATGACGGGCCTTGCCGGCCGCATCACCGATCAACCCGGCGGTGCTCGCCAATCCGTCGGCGCTCAGCGTCTACTCCACCTCGCCGCCGACCGCGGCCGGCGACAACACCCGCTCGAGTTTCCTGTTCTCGCAACTGACGTCGGCGACCTTCAACTATTCGCCGCAGACCGGGCTCGGTTCGGCGTCCCAGCCGTTCAACGGCACCGTCACCAACTACCTGCAGCAATTCATCAGCCAGCAGGGCAATGCGTCGACGCAGGCGACGCAGTTGCAGCAGGGCCAGAGCGTCGTGGTCTCGACGCTGCAGCAGAAATTCAATTCCACCTCGGCCGTCAACATCGACACCGAAATGGCGAATTTGATTCAGGTGCAGAATACCTACGCCGCCAATGCCCACATCATGTCGGTGGTTCAAAGCATGATGCAGACCTTGCTGCAGGCTCAACTGTAAGGCGGTCAAGATGTCGATCAGCAGTATCAATTATGGCGCGTCTCTGCTCGGCCAGTCCGTGCAGAACATCAACAATCAGCTCTCGAACCTGTCGACCGAGCTCTCGAGCGGGGTGAAGTCGACCAACTACGCCGGCATGGGGGTCGACGAGGGCTTTGCGATCGCGGCGCGCTCGCAACTCGCCAATATCACCGCTTTCACCGACACCATGACCAACGTCAACACCATCATCTCCTCGGCCAACACCGCGCTGCAGTCGCTGTCGGCCACCTCGGGCCAGGTGCAGAGCGCCGCGGCCGCGACGCCGCAGAACCTGACCAGCAGCGGGCAGACCATCGGCCAGCAGAATGCGGCGTCCGACCTTTCCGCGCTGGTCGGCATTCTCAACACCCAGGTCGGCAACCGCTACATATTCTCCGGCAGCGCCATCAATACGCCGGCGGTCGCCTCCGACGGCGACATCCTCAACGGCACCGCTACCCAGGCCGGACTGAAGCAGGTGATCTCAGAGCGGCAGCAGGCCGATCTCGGCACCGGGACTGGACGTCTCTTGATCACGGCGTCGCCGGCCTCGCCAGCGACGCCGACAACAGTGAATGTCGCGGAAGACGCCGCACGGCTCGCCGTTCGGCCTCAAGCTGAATTCGGTGACGTCGTCGCTGACCGATGCCACGGTGACCGGTCCTTCCGGCTCGCCACCATCGATCTCGGTCAATTTGGCGGCCGCTAACCCGAATCCGGGCGATCAGATCAGCTTCACCTTCAACCTGCCCGACGGCACCAACGAATCCGATCCAGTTGACGGCGAGCAGCACGAATCCGCCGCCGACCGGAAGCTTCTACGTGCGACACGACGACGCCGGCGAACACGGTGACGAACCTGCAAACGGCGCTCAACTCGTCGATCACGACGCTGGCCAATACCTCGCTGATGGCGGCGTCGGCGGTCGAAGCCGGAGACAACTTCTTCAATACCGACAGCACGGCCACCGGCACCGTCGCCAATAACCAGGCCTCGCCGCCCGCGCCGATCACGGGCGCGACCGCGCTGTCGGGCACAGCCCGCAAGCGACTCCCTGGCCTCGGGCGCATCGCCGTTTACGGCGGGCCAGACCATCACCGTCAACGGCACGACGCTCACCTTCGTCAATGCCGGTGCTACCGGCAACCAGCTCAACGTCACCGACAGCGTCCAGACGCTGCTGAACAAGATCGACCAGATCACGGGCACGTCGACCCCATCGACCATCGACGGCGGCGCCATCACGATCCACACCGACAATGCCTCGACCCTGTCGATCACGAGCAGCAACCCTACCGCGTTCGCCGCCCTCGGCTTCGGCGGCACAGTCACGGCGACGCAGCCGCCGCTGCGGGTCAGCGGCTCGCCATTGAGCTCTGCAACCGCGCTGGTGAATGGATCCGCCAATACGGTCGCCTGGTACACCGGCAATTCCGGGCCGGGTTCGCCGCGCTCGACCTCGACGGTGCAGATCGACGGATCGCAATCCGTCCAGTTCGGCGCCCAGGCCAACGAGCAGGCGATCCGCCAGCAGCTGCAGCAGATCGCGGTCTATGCCGCCGTGACGGCGCCGCCGACCGGGACCAATTCGGCCGCGGAGATCTCCGCGCTCAGCGCGCGCGTCGCGGCGAACCTGACGCCGCAAGCCGGACAGCAGACGATTCAGGACATCCAGACCGACTTCGCCAACGCGCAGACGCACCATGAAGGACGCGACCGCCCGGCAAACCCAGGCCCAGACCGCGCTGCAGAGCATGATCTCGAACACCGAGGGCATCACCCAGGATCAGGTCGCGAGCCAAATCCTGCAGCTCCAGACCAACCTGCAGGCCTCCTACCAGACCACCGCGATGCTCTCGCAGCTCAGCCTGACCAAGTTCCTGCCGGTGGCCTGATCCGGTGCAGGCCAGTAGGCGCGCGTTAGGTTTTCGTTAACCACGTCTATTTACTGTTTGGTCAGAACTGCGGGCGGGGGATATGCCGCCTCGGAGCCGTTGATGAACGATCAAATCCATCTTGTGGTTGCCACGCCCTGCTTCGGCGGGCAGGTGTCCAGCATCTACGCCGGCTCGATTTTCGAGCTGCAGCGGGCGCTGCGCAGCAAATCCAACCTCGACCTCAAAATTCACCTGCGGGACGGCGACGCGTTGATCACGCGCGCGCGCGCCAACCTGGTGACGCTGTTCCTCGACGATCCCGCCGCGACCCATCTGCTGTTCGTGGATGCCGACATCGGCTTTAGGCCCGAGCAGGTGTTCCGGCTGATCGAATCCGGCGCGGACGTCGTGGCCGGCGTCTATCCGATCAAGCGGGTCAACTGGGACAAGGCGAAGCGGGCGTTGGAGGCCAACCGGCCGAACCTGCCGGCGGCCTCGCTCGATTACGTGCTCGAGATCGACGATCCCGATCGCGTCACGGTCGTCGGCGGCTTCACCCGCGTGCGCTATGCCGGGACCGGTTTTCTGATGATCAGGCGTCACGTTCTCGAAACCATGTGCGCGCATCCGGACTACGCGTCGCTGCAGTTCTTCCGCGAGCATTCGCACGACGTGCTTGCCGGAAGCCCGAACCGGTTCGCCTTGTTCGAATGCATGATCGATCCGGCCACCGGCACCTATCTCAGCGAGGATTTCGCGTTCTGCAAACGCTGGACCGACATCGGCGGCGAGATCTGGGCCGATCTCGACAGCCCGCTCGATCATGTCGGACCTACGGTGTTCCACGGCGATATCGCCTCGCAGTTCGCGGCGGCGCCGTCCGCGGCGAATGCCGCCTGAGAAATCACCAATGACATCCACTGTTCCCCGGTTGCAGATCGCCGACAGCGTCCGGCTTGCGGCCGTCCGAAGACGGGTCTGCACAGAATCCACACCGGCCTGCGCGATCTGTTCGCGCCGCTCGATCAATTGCTCGCTGCGTGGCGGCGATCCGCGCCTGACGCTCGATCCGGTCAGCGGCGTCAACGAATATGGCTGCGGCGCCGTCGCCTTCGCCTCAGATCTGGAATTTTGCCTCCAGTACGGCGTCCTCGATCTCGGAGCGCGCGTATGCGCGTGCCGAATTGGCGCGCGAGCAGCTGATGCGTGCGGCCATCGTGGCCGGCGTGGAAGTGGCGCTCGACGCGCGTATCGAGGAGATGCGCGAGGAGTTGAGAGCCCATCTCAAGCTTTCGGCAAGCGGAAGTCGATATCGTGTTTTCGCCGTCGGGCACGGATTCGCAGCTTCATGCCCTGTTCCTCGCGCGATCGCTGCTCGGGTCGAAACTGACGACGATCGTCGTTGGCTCGGATCAGACCGGGAGCGGAACGGCTGTACACGGCGCGGGGGCGCCACTTCGCCGGCCTGACCGCGGGCGGGCGCCCGGTTCGCAAGGATACGCCGATTGCCGGCCTTTCGGGCGACAGCGTTGCGCTGCCGCTGCGCGGATCGATGGCGCGGGCGACGTATCGGCCGTTCTCGACGCCATCGAGACGGCGGTCGCGAACGGCGCTCGCGTGCTGCTGCAAATCATGGATTGCTCGAAGCTCGGCTGGCGCGCGCCCGGCGAGGCCTGCCTTGACGAGATCGCGCGCCGCTGGCCCGACAAGGTTCTCGGTCGTCGTCGATGCCTGTCAGATGCGTCTCGGCCGCCGCCGGATGCGAGAACCTATCTCGATCGCGGATATTTGGTGCTGATCACGGGCTCAAAATATTTTGGCGGGCCCGCCTTCAGCGGCGCGCTGCTGGTCCCGTCGCGGCTTTCGCGATCGCTCGACGCAGGCGCGAAGGTTTCGCGCGGACTTCTCGACTATGCCGGTCGAAGCGATTGGCCGCACCGGTGGGCCAATTTGCGATCGCGGTTTCGAGAGCCGGCCGAACTTCGGCCAGTGGCTGCGCTGGGAAGCCGCGCTCGAGGAGATCAAGGCCTATTACCAGGTGCCGGATGCGTTTCGTGCGCTGGCGCTGAAGGAATTGGGGCCGGAATCCAAAGCCTGATCATGCTGTCGCCGTCGCTTCGCCTGCTCGGTTCTCGGACCAATGCCGATGACGCTCGACGACGAGGAATTTGCCGGCACGCAACGATCTTTCCGTTCATGATTGAGCGGCACGGAAGTCCGCTGTCGGTCGAGGCCTGCCGGACCGTCCATCGTGCCCTCGCGCGTGAGCTGCGCGACGATGGTCGGTCGGCAGCGAGGCCGACCGGGAGATCGCGGCGCGCCGCTGCCTGGTCGGCCAGCCCGTCCGAATCGAGCGACACGGACGGGGAGCCTGCCGCGGTGCTGCGCCTGTGCATCGGCGCGCGCCTCGTCACCGAGACGTGGTCGGCTGAGGCCGGCGTTGCGCAGAAAAACCTGCAGTGCGAACTCGATCGCATCGCTGAGGTCATCACCAAAATCGAGCTTTTGCTTGCTCATGCAAGCGGCAGGACGGAATTGCGGAGCTGTCACATGGACTCTGAGCCCCTCGAGCTGGCTGAGGCCGCCCGCGCCGGCAGCGCCGATCGCATCGGCATGGCGAGGCTCGCGAAGATGGCCTTCGACGGCAGGGATCTTCGGCCGATCTGGGCGGAGCTGATCGCGAAGCTGCTCGACGGCCGCGCGGAGGCGGGCGAGGGGCTCGACCTGTCGCTGATCGCGCAGCTGCTCGGGGACAAGCGGCCGGCCTTGCCATCCAGCACGAGGTGCTGAAGTCCCATCAATTGTTCCGTTCGCCCTGTGTTTCGAGGAATCCGCGGCTGCGCGTTCTGGCGCTGGCGGCGGCGACCGACATGGGCAGCAACACGCCGATCGAGTTCCTGCTCGAGGAATCCGGCATCGAGCTGATGGTGCTCTATGTCATCGGCGAGGCCGAATTGCCGGTGCCGCTGCCCGATCATGACGTCGCGATCGTGATCGCCTCCGACTCCGAGGATTGCCGCGAGGCGCTGCGCAAGATCGATGCGGCGGCGTCGCGTTGGCCGCGCCCGCTGCTCAACCCGCCGAAGCTGCATTTGCAATCTCGACCGCGACAAGCTGCATCGCCTGCTCGACGGCATTGCAGGTCTCAAATCCCGGCGACGATCGGCGCGCTGCGCGAGCAACTGTCTGCTAGCCGCGAAATCGGACGAAGCGCTCGCCGGCATCGCGGCCGAACTTGCCTTTCCCGTCATCGTGCGGCCGCGCGGATCGCACGCCGGTGTCGGTCTCGCCAAGATCGACGACGGCGCGGCGATGGCGCGCTATCTCGAAGGGCGCGAAGAACAGGAGTTCTTCGTCTCGCGATTTGTCGACTATGCGAGCGAGGACGGCCTGTTCCGCAAATACCGGGTCGTCTTCGTCGACGGCCAGCCTTACGCCTGCCACATGGCGATCGCCGACCGCTGGGACATCTGGTATCTCAACGCCGGAATGTCGCACAGCGCGGCCAAGCGCCTGGAGGAAGAGACCTTCATGCGCACGTTCGACATCGGCTTCGGCCGCAGGCATCAGGCGGCGCTTGCCGGCATGGCGGAACGCATCGGCCTCGATTATTTCACCGTGGACTGTGCGCAAACCAGAGACGGCTCGCTGCTGGTCTTCGAGGCCGACAATACCGCGGTCGTGCACAACATGGATACGCCGGATATCTTTCCCTACAAGCCGCCGCAGATGCGCAAGATATTCGATGCGTTCGCGGCGATGCTGGAGCGCCGGGTCGCATTGCGGGCGGGAGCGCGCGGCATGACCAAGGCCCTGCGCAAGGCATCGCCGCGGTCGGAAGCGGGCGAGACGCTCGATCCGCAGGATTGGGACGAGGTTCGCGCGCAAGGTCATCGCATGCTCGATGACATGATCGACTATGTCGCCAGCGATCCGCGAGCGTCCGGTCTGGCAGCCGATCCCGGATGCGGTTCGCGCCCGGTTCCGCGAGGCGCTTCCGCGCCAGGCTTCCGAGCTCGCCGATGTCTATCGCGAATTCAGCGATTTCGTGCTGCCCTACGCGACCGGCAATGTTCATCCCGGCTTCATGGGCTGGGTGCATGGCGGCGGCTCCGCCGTCGGCATGCTGGCCGAGATGCTGGCGGCCGGAACTCAATGCCAATCTCGGCGGGCGCGATCACATGCCGATCGAGGTCGAACGGCAGATCGTCGAATGGACGCGCCAGATGTTCGGCTTTCCGGAAGGCGCCAGCGGAATTTTCGTCACCGGCACGTCGATGGCCAATCTGATGGCGGTACTGGTGGCGCGGACATCGGCGCTCGGCAAGGCCTCCCGGCAAACCGGCATCGGCAATGAAGGCGCGCTCCTGACCGCCTACACGTCGAAGGCGGCACATGGTTGCATCAGCAAGGCGATGGACATCGCGGGCTTCGGCAGCGACGCGCTGCGCTGCAATCGATATCGATCGGTCGCATCGCATCGACGTTGCCGCGCTGCGCGCGCAGATCGCGCGCGACCGCGAGATCGGCCTGAAGCCTTTCCTGGTGGTGGCGTCCGCCGGCACCGTGGATATCGGCGCGATCGATGATCTGGTTGCGCTCGGCGCCTTGTGCCGCGAGGAAAACCTCTGGTTTCACGTCGATGGCGCCTTCGGCGCGCTCGGGATTCTCTCGCCCGCGCTGGCGCCTCAGCTCGCCGGCATCGAAGCTGCGGATTCGATTGCGCTGGATTTCCACAAATGGGGCCAGGTGCCCTACGACGCCGGCTTCCTGATGGTGCGCGACGGCGAACGGCACCGCGCGGCGTTTGCCGCGCCGGCGGCCTATCTGCGGCGGGAAACCAGAGGGCTTGCCGCAGGCTCGGTTTGGCCGTGCGATCTCGGTCCGGACCTGTCGCGCGGGTTCAGGGCGCTCAAGACGTGGTTCACGCTGAAGACCTTCGGCACCGAGAAGCTCGGGGCGGTCATCGCGCGCTGCTGCGCGCTCGCCGGATACCTCGAAGGCCGCATCCAGGCCGAGCCGCGGCTGGAGCTCCTGGCGCCCGTCAATCTCAATATTGTCTGTTTTCGCTATCGCGCTGACGATGCCAACAAGGTCAATGGCGAGATCGTGGTCAACCTCCAGGAATCCGGTATCGCGGCGCCGTCGACGACGGTGCTTGACGGCCAGCTCGCGATACGGGCGGCGATCGTCAATCACCGCACCGATACCTGCGATATCGATATGCTGATCGCGGCGGTGCTGGAGTTCGGCGCGCGACGATCGAATGGCTGCGAGCCCAGGGCTGTCGAGGCGCCGCTGCTTGCCATGTAGTGGCGGCCTCAAGGCGCGAAGGCTTCGGATCGAATCGCTATCGCGGCTGGCTCAGGGTTTGGGCATCATCTCCGCGCGAACGCGTTCCGCGGTTGCCGTGAGGAAAAACCGGTGTTCACCCCGCTATCCAAGTGCGGGGCAGGCTTTTCCGGACCACGTCTGTCCGCGTTATTCCCGTTCGATCGGGAGCGGGAGGGCTCTCAGGCGGCCGTGCCGACGTTGGAGTTGGCTTGCAGGGCTTCGATCTGATCCAGGAGCTTCCGTTCGTAGGCGACCAGTTTCCTGGCTTCCTTCAGCGCCAGATACAGGTCGCCGGCCATAATGTGGTTGTTGATACCCTCGATGATCGGCCAGGCGCTCGGTACGGCGGTGACGATATCGCGCACCAGATTGAAGTACGTGCCGTGGTTGGCTCGTGGGTCCGGCGCGATGTACATCAATTGCACCGCCAGATAGATCAGCTTGGCCGGGGTGTCGGCGGTTTCCGGCGTCAGGATGTCCTTTTCGCGTAGGATCGGAATATTGTCGCCGTCGATCAGCAGCCGGGCGCGTTGATCGGTATTGGTGATCACGCACGAGCCGATGATGATCCGTTCGTGCGGCTTCAATTCGACTTTCAAGGCCATATTGGTTCTCCGTTGCCGCTTGTGACGCCGGCGATCAACTACAGCTAACAACGTCGGCCCGGTCGCGTCGTTTGTTAACCGACTTGCGGCCATCCTTTCCGAACAAGGTTAACGCTTGGTAAACGTCTTGGCCGGCGCGAAAATGTGCAGTCTTATCAAGGCTGTTCGTATCCGACCCGGCGGCGGAGACATCCCCTCGCAGCGCCGCCTTCGGCATCCGGGAATCGGTCGAGCCCGTCGCCTTCATGCTTTCTTAGCCACTTGATCGCACCGTCGGCCGGTCACCCGATCAAGAAGGTCGGGACTTAGCTTGTGCCCTAGTTTCACACCAGAAAGGTATGAACAAATGTCCGGTATCGTTCTTTCCGCGTCAGTCCGCCAAAACCTGCTCTCGCTGCAGTCGACCGCTTCGCTGCTCGCCACCACCCAGAATGACCTCGCCACCGGCAACAAGGTCAACTCGGCCCTCGACAACCCGACCAACTTCTTCACGGCGCAGTCGCTGAACAACCGCGCCAGCGACATCTCCAATCTGCTCGACGGTATCGGCAACGGCGTGCAGGTGCTGCAAGCCGCCAACACCGGCATCACCTCGCTGCAGAGCCTGGTCGCGAGCGCCCAGTCGATCGCCAACCAGGTGCTGCAGAGCCCGGTCGGCTATACCACCAAGTCCAACGTGGTCTCCGCCGCCATCACCGGCGCCACCGCCACCAACCTGCTCGGCACTGCCACCGCCAACACCCATGTCACCGGCACCGCCCTCACCAACGACGCCACCACGGGCGCCGCCGCGATCACCGCTACGACGCTGCTGGTCGGTACCGCCGGCACCGCCTCCAACGATCTGCAGACCGCAATCACCAACGGCTCGACCCTGACCGTCGACGGCAAGACCATCACCTTCTCGACCGCGCAGACCACATCGAGCACTGACGGCTCGGGCAACGTCACGATCGGCATCGGCAGCGGCAGCACGCTGAAAGTCAGCGACGTCCTGGCCGCGATCGACAGCATCACCGGCGCTAGCGGTGGAACCGCCTCGTCGGTCGCTACCGGCTCGCTCGTGGTGAGCACCGGCACCGCCCAGAACCTGGTGCTCGGGGGCACGGGCAACGCGCTCGCTGCGCTCGGTCTCTCGGCCGGCACCACCAGCGTCAGCCCGGTGAGCGGCGAGACGCTGACCATCGGCGCGACCGGCGGCGGCACCCAGACCGCCATCACCTTCGGCACCGGTGCGAACCAGGTCTCGACGCTCAACCAGCTCAACACGGCGCTGGCGGCGAACAACCTGCAGGCCTCGATCGAACTCTACGGGCGCGATCACCATCACGACATCGAACGATGCGGCGTCCTCGACGATCGGCACGCTCAGCGGCACGGCTGTCACAGTGACCGGCGCGCCGTTCAAAACGTCGGCCGCCGCGGCAGCACCCGTCGCCGACCCGAACTCGCAAGCCACTCGTGCGAGCCTGGTGGCGCAGTACAACAACGTGCTGGCGCAGATCAACACCACCGCGTCGGACTCCTCGTTCAACGGCATCAACCTGTTGAATGGCGACACGCTGAAGCTGACGTTCAACGAAACCGGCAAGTCGACGCTGAGCATCACCGGCGTCACCTTCAACGATGCCGGCCTCGGTCTGTCGACGCTGACCGCGGGCACCGACTTCCTGGACAACGCCTCGGCGAACAAGGTCCTTACCACGCTCACCAACGCCTCGACGACGCTGCGCGGGGAAGCCTCCGCGCTCGGTTCGAACCTCTCGATCGTGCAGATCCGTCAGGACTTCAACAAGAACCTGATCAACGTGCTGCAGACCGGTTCGTCGAACCTGACGCTGGCCGACACCAACGAGGAAGCGGCCAACAGCCAGGCGCTGTCGACCCGCCAGTCGATCGCGGTCTCGGCGCTGGCTCTCGCCAACCAGTCGCAGGCGAGCGTGCTGCAGCTCCTGCGCTGATATCTTCAGAAGAAGACAAGACGCAAACGGCGGGGGAAACCCCGCCGTTTCTGCGTTTTGGCCGGCGCTGGCGGCCGCGGCAGGAAGGTAAGGAAGCGTTAATCAAACTATTTAAACGGGCATTAACCATAATTTAAGCGTGTGTTCCTAGAAGTGAAGTGGACTAACTAGGAAGGTTTGCCACATGTCCGGTATTGTTCTCTCCGCATCGGTTCGTCAGAACCTGCTCGCGCTGCAGTCGACGGCCTCGCTGTTGGCGACAACTCAAAATGACCTTGCCACCGGTAACAAGGTCAATACGGCCCTCGACAACCCGACCGAGTTTTTCACGGCGCAGTCGCTAAACAACCGTGCCACCGACATCTCCAACCTGCTCGATGGCATCGGCAACGGCGTGCAGGTGCTGCAGGCCGCCAACACCGGCATCACTTCGCTGCAGAGCCTGGTCTCGAGCGCCCAGTCGATCGCCAACCAGGTGCTGCAGAGCCCGACCGGCTACGATACCAAGTCCAACGTATCGTCCGCCGCCATCACCGGCGCCACCGCCAGCAATCTGCTCGGCACGGCCAACTCCAACAACACGGTGACCGGCACCGCCGTCACCAACGACGCCACTACGGGCGCCGCCGCGATCACCGCTACGACGCTACTGGTCGGTACCGCCGGAACCGCCTCCAACGATCTGCAAAGCCCCGGCATCACCAACGGCTCGGTCCTGACCGTCGACGGCAAGACCATCAGCTTCTCGACCGCGCAGACCAACGCGACCACCGACTCCCTGGGCAACGTCACGATCGGCGTCGGCGTCGGCAGCACGCTGAAAATAAGCGACGTCTTGGCCGCGATCGACAGCATCACCGGCGCTTCGACCGCCTCGTCGGTCAGCGGCGGCAAGCTCGTGCTGAGCACCGGCACCACCCAGAACCTGGTGCTCGGGGGCACGGCCAGCGCGCTCACCGCGCTCGGTCTCTCGGCCGGCACCACCGCCGTCATCCCGCCCCCGCTGAGCGGCCAGACGCTGAGCATCGCCGCGACCGGCGGCGGCGCCGCGACCAACATCACCTTCGGCACCGGTGCAGGCCAGATCTCGACGCTCAACCAGCTCAATGCGGCGCTGGCGGCGAACAACCTGCAGGCCGGAATCAGCACGACCGGCGTCATCAACATCGTCACCACGAACGATGCGGCTTCGGCGACGATCGGGGCGATCACGGGCTCGGCCACCGGCGTCGGCCAGGCGTTCAATAACATCGGCGTGCCGCAGGCGCCGGTTGCCGATCCCACCTCGCAGTCAACCCGCGCCAACCTGGTTGCGCAGTACAACAACGTGCTGACGCAGATCAACACCACCGCGCAGGACGCGTCCTTCAACGGCGTCAACCTCTTGAACGGCGACACCCTGAAGCTGGTGTTCAACGAAACCGGCAAGTCCACGCTCAGCATCCAGGGCGTCACCTTCAACGACGCCGGCCTCGGTCTGTCGACGCTGACCTCGGGAATCGACTTCCTGGACAGCAATTCCGCCAACAAGGTCCTGAGCTCGCTTGACACGGCCTCGACCACGTTGCGCGGGGAAGCCTCCGCGCTCGGTTCGAACCTGTCGATCGTGGAGATCCGCCAGGACTTCTCGAAGAGCCTGATCAACGTGCTGCAGACCGGCGCGTCGAACCTGACGCTGGCCGACACCAACGAGGAAGCGGCCAACAGCCAGGCATTGTCGACCCGCCAGTCGATCGCGGTCTCGGCGCTCGCGCTCGCCAACCAGTCGCAGGCGAGCGTGCTGCAGCTGCTGCGCTGATCTCGAAGGCAAAGACAAAACGTAAGGCGGCGGGGGAAACCCCGTCGTCTTTTTTCCCGCGCCTGCAGGCAACTGAAGTGGGGTCCGGTTCGCGCAAAGAAACCGCGTCAAAACAAAAAAGCTGGTTCCGGTTCGATCGGAACAGAAAAAGCTCCAGGTCAGCGATCTGTGCTTCCAATTGTCTCACTCCGGACAAATACGGAAATAGTTGCTAACCCTATTTTAAAGGCAAGCTCGTACAAAATCTGAGCAGCCTCGTCGCGTCACAGCGTAAATCCCGGAGTAGTGAATGTCTCATGCCGCTCAAGCCTATGCACGCACGTCGCAAACAACGGCAGCTCCGCGAGAGATAGAAGCGCAGGCGCTGCTCAAAGCGGCGCGACAGCTGCAGGAAGTCCAGAACAACTGGACCGGACCCGACAGGAACCTGCACAAGGCGCTGATGTTTAACCGGAGGCTGTGGTCGATCTTCATGACCGAGGCAGAGGCCAACGAAAATCCGCATCCGCTGGAGGTTCGTCAGAACATCGCCAATATTGGGCTGTTCGTGCTGACACAAACCATCGAAATGCAGCTCGATCCGGATCCGGCGAAGCTGAAATCGCTGATCGACATCAATTGCAATATCGCCGCGGGGCTTGCCGGTCGACGCTGACCACCGGCCAGGGCCCTGCACGCAGCTTACGCAGCACACAACCTGGGACGCGCGAAAGCCTGCGCCGCACTTGTTGTGGTGGGTTTCGGCTCGCGTAAAGAAAACGCGTCAACACAAAAGCTCGAAGCCTCCGTCCGGATTAAACCAGAACGGAAGAGGTCTAGGCGGTGCGGTCGGTCGGAATGACGCGCGGCGGCGCGCCCTTTGCAAGATCGAGGGCGTGAAAATAGGCGCGACGGCGCAGCACCGCTTCGTCGGGATATTGATCCACCACCTGGTCGGTCTTGCTGTCGAGGACCTGATAGACCATCGCAGCCGCGGCGCGATCGAAGAAGGCCTGGTGCGACACGTCATAGCTGCTCGGGCTCGGCACGTCGTTGCGCGCGGCGGCGCCGGCATCCGTCGCCGTCACGCTCTGGCTTGCGGGCAAGTCGGTCTGCACCGCGTCGCTGGCGGCCGGGCTCGGCGGCTGCACGACGGGCGAGGGAGCCGGTGCCCCCACCGGCCTGATGCTGAAATCGGTACTCATGGCGCCTCCTGGTGCCGCGCCCCCGAGTCAAATCCAAACCTGTCCCGCCGGCAACTATGACCGGCAGTATTCAACATTGCGTTAGGGAATGCGGTGAATGGCGCGCTGCGAGCGACGCAGGAGTTTTAGGAAAATTGTCGGTATTTTCGGGGCGAAGATTTTTTCAGAGCGAGCGGCTGACCGACAGCGGCGTGATATGCCGGGGACCCGGCGCCGCGCGGCGTCCGGCCGAGGTATAGGTGTTCGGAATGTTGCGACGCTGCATCTCGGCATTGACGCCGCGCACGATGCTTTCGGAGACGGCATGCGCGGTGGCGAGCACCGTGAGGTTGATCTGCAGCATGGCGCGAAAGGTCTCGTGATGGCGATGCAGCGTCTTCAGGAGCTCGGGCACGGATTGCGACAGAGATTTCTGGTTTGCCTTGAGCTGGCTGACAACGCCGACATAGCGCGCGGATAGCTCCGTCTTTTTCGGACCGAGCGTCATTGCCTCGCGCAGCTTGCCGGCGCGAACCAGTTCGGTCTCCTGTTCGATGACCCCTAACAGGCCGCTCATGACGTCCATGAGATTCTCGGCGAGCTTGCGCGCGTCGGCGGTGGGGGCGGGCGATCTTGCATCTCGCTGTTGCGCGTTGGCGTTCATATCCGGTTTCCTAAAAAATTTCAGTTTGCTGCCTTGGCCTGCTGTATGATCAGCGTACGGTAGACCTCGTTGGCGATGCCGACGCCGCCGGCCTTGGCGAAGTTCTTTGAATATTGTTCCGTCAGCATCGAGCGCCACACCCCGGTCCCCTCGGTGTCGCCGAATGGACCGTCGCCCTTCAGGCCGCTGGTCATCTGCGCAAACATCTGATTGAGAAACATCCCCTCGAACTCGGTGGCGGTCTTCTTGGCCTTGGCTTGGGTCTGCGGCGAGACCTTGTCGAGCGCCTTGGCGAATTCGTAGTCCGGTCGTCCGTTGATGACGGGGGGCTTGAATTTCGTGAACGTGCCGCCCGCGGCGGTCGATATCGCGCTTGTCGCCATCACATCACCTCGATGTCGGCCTGGATCGCGCCGGCGGCCTTGATCGCCTGCAGGATGCCGATCAGGTCGCGCGGGCCGATGCCGAGCCCGTTGAGGCCGTCGACCAGTTGCTGCAGCGAGACGCCGTCCTTCACGACGGCGAATTTCTTGCCGTCCTCGGTGACGCTGACGCCGGTGCGCGGCGTCACCACGGTGCGGCCGCGAGCCAGTGGATTGGGTTGGCTGACCTGCGGGCTCTCGGAAATCGTGACCGTGAGATTGCCCTGCGCCACCGCAACCGTGTTCACGCGCACGTCGCGGCCCATCACGATGATGCCGGAGCGCTCGTCGATGACGATCTTGGCGGCGATATCCGGCTCGACCTGCAGCTGCTCGATGTCGGTCAGGAAGGCGACGACGTTGCCCTTGAATTCCGGTGGGACCGTAAGCTGCACGGTGGATGGGTCGAGCGGCTCGGCGGTCTTGACGCCGAGATAGTCGTTGATCGCGGCCGCGATGCGCTTGGCGGTGGTGAAGTCGCCGTTGCGCAGCGCCAGCCGCACATTGGGCAGGCGGTTGAGCGCGAACTCGATCTCGCGCTCGATGATGGCGCCGTTGGCGATGCGCCCGACGGTGGGCACGCCGCGCACGATCTTGGCGGCTTCGCCCTCGGCCTCGAAGCCCGAGATCGCGAGCGAGCCCTGCGCCACCGCATAGACGTTGCCGTCGGCGCCGAGCAGGGGGGTGACGAGCAGGGTGCCGCCCCGCAGGTTCTTCGCGTCGCCCAGCGCCGAGACCGTGACGTCCATGCGGGTGCCCTGGGTCGCGAAGGCCGGCAGGTTGCCGGTCACCATGACGGCGGCGACGTTGCCGGTGCGGATGGTGGCGCCGCGGATGTTGACGCCCATGCGCTCGAGCATCGCCTGCAGCGACTGCTTGGTGAAGGGGATGTTGTTGAGCGTATCGCCGGTGCCGTTGAGGCCGACGACGAGGCCGTAGCCGATCAGCTGGTTCTGCCGCACGCCCTCAATGTTGGCGAGATCCTTGATCCGGGAAGTCGCGGCCGCAGGCATGACCGACTGCGCCAGCGCTAGCAGCGCGGCGCAGGCCACCTGAAATATTCTTGCCGGACGGACGCTAAGCATCCTTAAAGCTCCCCTTGAACGCGGCTTGGCTGGATCGCTTGGCCACTCCCATGACGGCGATCCGTGACTTGCTATGCGAGTGCCATGCCAGGCTTAATCTCCATTTTAAGTTACTGATTTTATTTAATAAAAATCTTGAGACGGCCAGCGGGCAGGGATGGAAGCGGCGGCGAAACTGCCGCCTGGCGGCAGTTTTTGCCGGGCGGTTTACGAAGCGTTAACCAAAAAAAGGCGAAGCTCGCGGCAGACCAGCGAGATCCCAGCGAGATCACACCATGCGCATCTACGGACCGAACGGCACCACGCTTGGAACGCCGGCCACGAGCGCCAAGCGGACCAGTTCCAGCAGCTTCACGCTGCCGGACCCGGCATCGGCCCAGGAAGCGCGGCCCGCGGCCGCGCCGAAGGCCACCGCCAACATCGATGCGCTGCTGGCGTTGCAGGGCGTCGAGGATCCGGTCGAGCGGCGCAAGCGTTCGGTGCAGCGCGGCAAGGGCGCGCTCGACATTCTCGATGACCTCAAGCTCCGCCTGCTCTCCGGCGATCTCGATGCCGCCACCATGACCCGGCTGCGCGACGCTGCCGCCAACCTCAAATCCTCCTCCGGCGATCCCGGCCTCGACGCGGTGTTGTCCGAAATCGAGTTGCGGGTCGAAGTCGAACTGGCCAAGGCCGGGCAGAGCTAGACGGCGACGTGGAAGGACGCGCTCACGCCGCCATCGCCTTGCGCTGGGCGTCGTAGCGGCGCTGCGCGGCCAAGACCTCCTTCAGATTGCGCTCGGCCCAGTCGCGCAACGGATCGACCGCGGCGGCGAGCGTCTTGCCGAGCGGCGTGATCGAATATTCCACCGTCACCGGCACGGTTGCGATGGCGCGGCGGCGGATCAGCCCGTCGCGCTCGAGGCTTTTGAGCACCTGCGACAGCATCTTCTGCGAGATGCCTTCAATGGCGCGGCGTAACCGATTGAAGCGCACGGGTTCTTGCCCGAGCAGCAACAGGATCAGCACCGCCCATTTGTCGCCGACGCGATCGAGGATCTGGCGGGTCGGGCAATCTGCCGAATAGGCATTGGCGGTCTTCATGCGGTTACTCCGGCGTTACCAGGTGATCTTGAAGTGCGCTCTTAACATTAGCTTTCTTTTTGCTATCTAGTCACTTTCATATACTCCGGAATCACCGCAACCCCGTAAAGGAGCTCTCGCCATGAAGATCGCCGTCATCGGCGCGTCCGGAAATGCCGGCTCGCGAATCACAGCCGAACTCGCCCGGCGCGGCCATGCCGTGACCGCGATCGCGCGAAACCCCGAAAAAATCGCAAAGCTCGCCAATGTCACGGCGAAACAGGGCGACGCCCACGATCGCGCCGCCCTGGCTCAGCTGCTCGCCGGCCACGACGCGGCGATTTCCTCGATCCATTTCCTCGCCAGCGACCCGGAGAAGCTGATCGGCGCGGCCAAGGACGCCCATGTCGGCCGCTATCTCGTGGTCGGCGGCGCCGGCAGCCTCGAAGTGGCCCCCGGCGTCCGGCTGGTCACGACGCCCACCTTTCCGCCGCAATACAAGGCCGAGGCCGAGAAGGGCGCGGCCTTCCTCGACCGGCTTTCCCAGGAGAAACAGCTCAACTGGACCTTCCTGTCGCCTTCCGCCCTGTTCACCGCGGGCGAGCGGACGGCCAAATTCCGCCTCGGAACCGACCAGCTTTTGACCGACGGGAACGGAAAAAGCTGGATTTCCTTCGAGGATTTCGCGGTCGCGCTGGCCGACGAAATCGAGCGTCCGGCCCATATCCGCAAGCGTTTCACGGTCGGCTACTGACGGGACGGACCGGCCCCGTAAGGTTCCGGATAGTTTTGCCTGTGCAAGGCCTTGGCGGCCGTCCCGCTTTCGGGGCGGGCGATATTGTCTGTCACATGACGCCGCTATATAAGGCGCGCGCGGGCGGAACTTTCCGTCCGCTCGGTGCCGCAAAGGCGCGGCGCGCGCAGGTGAAAGATGGGCTGGCCCTTGGAAAAGTTGAAGAACTACAGACCTTCCGAAAAAGAGCCTTTCATGAACGAGCGTCAGCGCGAGTATTTCCGCGCCAAGCTTCTGGCGTGGAAGGAGGAGATCCTCCGTAAATCGCGTCTGACGCTGCAGACCCTGCAAGAGGAGAACGTCAACCACCCCGACCTCGCCGACCGCGCGTCGTCGGAAACCGACCGGGCCATCGAGCTTCGCGCCCGCGACCGCCAGCGCAAGCTGATCTCCAAGATCGACGCCGCGCTGCAGCGCATCGAGGACAATACCTACGGCTATTGCGAGGAGACCGGCGAGCCGATTTCGCTGAAGCGGCTGGAAGCCCGCCCGATCGCGACGCTGTCGGTGGAAGCGCAGGAGCGCCACGAGAAGCGCGAGAAGGTCTATCGCGACGAGTAGGACGCGCCCGCCCGCCTGCCGCCGGTGGATGACATCAGGCGAAATGAAATCAACGGGGTAGGCCATTGTCTTTCGTCGTCGGCGCCAGGGGTGCAGGCGGCGCAAGGTTTCACCTGAAGCCCCGCCCAATTCCGCTTTGCGAACAAGGCGATCGGGACGACTCTGGCCAATGATGTTGCGCGGCGTTTCGCTCCCCGCCTGCCGCGATGGGCGCAGATAAATCGTCAGGTAAATCGTCAGGTAAATCGCGATGGCGCAAATCGCGATCGTCCGGATCGTGATGGTCCGGATCGTGATAGGCTTGTCGCTATGGACAACATTCTCGCCGCCGCGCAGGCGATCGCGACCGCGCGGCGCAACCACACACCGCTTCCATCGCTGCCGCCCGAGATCGCGCCTGGCGACGAGGCCGAGGGCTACCTGATCCAGCGCGCCGTGCACGATCTCCTGCTGCCTTACGAAGGCGGCCTGGTCGGCTACAAAATCGGCTGCACCAGCAAGGTGATGCAGGAATATCTTGGCATCCCGCATCCGTGCTCCGGCGGCGTGTTCGCGCGCGGCGTGCACGACAGCGGCGCGAGCTTGCGCCACGAGGATTTCGTTCGCGTCGGCGTCGAATGCGAGATCGCGGTGCGGCTCAAGCGCGACCTTGCGCCTTCCGAATTTCCGTTCACGACGGAGTGGGTGACGGAGGCGATCGAGGCCTATTATCCCGCGATCGAGATCGTCGACGACCGCTACGTGCAATGGCAGACGCTGGGCGCGCCGACGCTGATTGCCGACGATTTCTTTGCAGCGGCTTGCGTGCTCGGCGCGCCGCTCGCCCGCTCGGCCGTGCCCGACCTGCTCGAAATCGTCGGCCACGCCATCGTCAACGGTGCCGAAGCGGCACGGGGCACCGGCGCCGACGTGCTCGGCCATCCCCACCACGCGCTGGCCTGGCTCGCCAATCATCTGGCCTCCGAAGGCAGGGGCTTGCATGCGGGCCAGATCGTGCTCACCGGCAGCCTCGTCAAGACGATCTGGCTCAACCCCGGCGACCGCGTGACCATGGAGCTGGACGGGCTGGGGACGGCGGAGGCGGAGTTTACGTGAGTCCGCGATGTGCGTTCGCCTCGCACCGCTTCTCTCCACTCGTCATCGCCCGGCTTGCCGCCTTCGCTAAAGCTTCGGCGGGCCTAAGACCGCAAGCCCGTCGAAGCCTTGGCGTAGACGGGACCGGGCAACCCAGTAAGCCGCGGCTTCTCGATTTCACGTCGCTTTCTCTGGAATACTGGATCGCCCGCTCTTCACGGGCGATGACGGCGGGATGTGGCGCGAGACACACTTTCGCGATCTCGCCGCGGGTCTGCGCGAGGTTGATCCTGAACTTTTCGCCATCTGAAGATCAGAGGGCGCAGGGAATGCCGGGCGCCCGATGCGCCCGCAGTCTTGCGTGCAAAAGTAAGTGTAGCACGCACGCAAGTCGTCACGGTCACACCGGAATCACCCGGCATTCCCCGCGCAATGGTTTACGGCTTATTTCGCGCTCTCCTCGGGGACCGGGCTGTTTTGCCCCCGTCGTTCGCGGAATAAACCCGCGACCTTAACACCAGCGTCGGGGCGTCAGGACCACACGACTTCGCCGTCCGCTTCAAGCGCGTTCGTCTTACGCGCCATCAGCGTCCACCGCATCCCGCCTCACGTCCGTGACGATCGCGAAACGCCCCTCTGACGAGGCGGGGTGATTTGCTTCTACTCCTGTTTCTACCCGGTCGTCAAGTTAATTTCTGAAATTCAGAAATTGATGAAGAATAAACGTTGGAGGTACGCCGAAGCGGAATATCTTTCGCGCGACGACAGATAGGGTCGAACCGCATTGAAACTACAGGAGAAGTTTCACTGCGCGCGTACCAGCCGATCTGGCCGCCGGAGTTCAGGGCAGGGCGGCAAACGCACTCACCGCTCATTCGCCCCGTCACGGTCGAACTTGTAGTCGGACGGTAAGGTCCAGTTCAGCGCATCAAGGTTTTCAATCGCCCGCCGCCGGTCTTCCTTCGTCTCGACCGCGATCGTGCCGTTCCCGGCGGCGACCACGTACAGCTCATCGCCTTCCTTGAGCCCGAGTTCATCGACCAGTCCCTGGGACAGCTCGACGGCAAGGCTGTCGTCCCATTTGAAAATCTGCATTGTCGTCTCCGGAATCGGCGACACGTCGCGAATATGGTAGCATAGGCTTACCGGTGGGATTGGAAAAACGCGGCGAAGGATGCCATGGTCTTGACCGAGAATTTTCGCGAGACGGTACGGGCGCGCGCTGAACGCGGTCCCGCGTTCCGCGAGGCGCTGTTTCAGCAGGCGATAGAGGCGTTGCTGCAAGGCGACACAGATGACGGCCGCGCCGCGCTGCGGGCCTATATCAACGCGATCATCGGCTTTGAGCGCTTAGGCAAGGTGCTCGGCCGTCCGCAAAAGAGCCTAATGCGCATGTTCGGACCGGACGGTAACCCGACCGCCGGGAACTTGCTTGGCGTCATCCGCGCGCTGCAGGACGAGACCGGCGTCCGTCTCGAAATTCGCGCGGCCGGTGGGGCGGGGGCCCATCGTGCGTTGCTGTGATTACCGCTGGCTAGGTGCTCGTATAAGAATCACACGTCCATTTAGATTCCATACAAACGGCTGTTTGGAATCCCAGCGATTCCATTTTGCATAGCTTGCGCGGAAAGCGGGAGACTCTAACAAGTACGAGTTGATGGGCCTTATCTCTTGCTACCCGGCCGCCTAAGTTTCCAGCGTGAGGCATCGCTACCGAGAAGATCAATGCAAGAGCGACAATTCTTTGAGCGCCTGAGCGCTGCTAGCGTGATCCCTTCCGGGGGCGCTTCGAAGGAGTGGCTGATAGGCGCGGAGCGGGACGGCGTGCGTCTTCTGACACAGGAGGAACGCGAATCCGTGATCCTTTACGCGAGCTTTCAAAGCTTGCTGATTATTTCGATATTCGGGCGAGCATCAAACCTCGCCAATCCTGACAAGGACAAACTGTACAACAGTAGCTTTTACACCGACGAAGCTTGGTGCATCCAGAGAACTTGGGGCGGAGGGCAGGGGCACAGGATGTACCTTGAGCCGCCCCTCGACTTTCCTGAGGGGCATCCGCTCCATGGTGCAGAGCCCATAGTATTTCGGCGGCATTTCGATGGAATGTCGAATTACGACACGCCCATCGAGCTAAGTCAGAAGCTTGTTCATTCACTCGGCCTGCATTTCATAGGCGAGCGAAGCGCATACTGTCGTCTCAATTCGGAGGGCGATCTAGAGGAGGTCATTCGGGTATTTCACGACGCTGGTACAGGCGACTTTGACCGCATGCGGACGCTCGTTCTGATGAACGCCAAGCCACTTGCGGAATTTATGGCAGTAGGCGGATACGGACTTTATCGGAAATTCGATGTGACCCGGTTTTTGCCTGGATCGTTCGCCCACTGGGAAAGTGCCGAACGTCATTTTGATGCCCCGCACCTTTTCTACTATTTGGGACTGTCAGGTGGAAACGCGAGCTACATTCATGGCGGGCAAATCCTTCGGCCAAGTGTTACGGTTGAAGAATTGATCGAGCAATGGAAGCGTGAGGATGACCCGGATGCTCGCCAGTATGAAACGTTCAAAATCCACGACTGGAAAAATGACAGGTTGGTCGAATGGTCTTGCGCCCCCTCTGAACTAAGCAACTATTTTACTAACAGGATGCTGAAAAAGTCGTTTTGCGAGGCGGTTGGAGTGTGATTCTGTGCATGTGCCTGATTCCTTTGATTTGAGGGACGCGATGCGCGGTGAAGATCAGCGATCGGAAGTTCTTTTCAGCTACGTCCGCTTGGAGAGCCGCATCCCGACCGATCATCCGCTGCGCGCGATCCGTACGCTGATCGATGAGGCGCTGAACGGACTGTCGCGAGACTTCAACAAACTTTACGCGCGAGACGGACGGCCGTCGATCCCGCCAGAGCGGCTGTTGCGGGCGCTGCTGCTGCAGGCGTTCTACACGGTGCGCTCGGAACGGCAGTTGATGGAGCAACTCAACTACAATCTGTTGTTCCGGTGGTTCGTCGGGCTCTCGGCGGATGATCAGGTGTGGAATGCGACGGTCTTCTGCAAGAACCGGGACCGGCTGCTCGACGGCGATATCGCGGCCAAGTTCTTTGCGAGCGTGTTGAACCTGCCTCAAGTCCGCAAGCTGCTCTCCGGCGAGCACTTCTCGGTCGACGGCACCCTGATCGAGGCCTGGGCGAGCATGAAGAGCTTTGTGCCGAAGGACGGCGGCGATCCGCCATCGGGAAAAGATCATGGCAGCGGTGGGCGCAACGCCGAGCGCGACTTTCATGGCGAGAAACGCAAGAATGACACGCATTTCTCGACCACCGACCCCGACGCCCGCTTGTTCCGCAAAGGCGCCGGCAAGGAGGCCAAGCTCTGCCACATGGGGCATCTGATGATGGAGAACCGCAATGGCCTCATCGTCGATGCGCGCCTGACCGAGGCCAACGGCACAGCGGAGCGCTCGACCGCGCTCGACATGATCGAGGACAATGCCAGGCCGGGCAGCACCGTGGGCGGCGACAAGAACTATGACACCGCCGACTTTGTCGCCGGCTGCCGTGAACGCGGCTGCACGCCGCATGTCTCGCAGAACAATGCCAACCGCCGCTCCGCGATCGACGCGCGCACGACCCGCCATCCCGGCTATCGCATCAGCACGATCAAGCGCAAGCGGATCGAGGAACCCTTTGGCTGGATGAAGACCGTCGGCGGTCTGCGCAAGACCCGGCATCGTGGCCGCGGCTTGGTGGAATGGTTCTTCGTCCTCACTGCTGCCGCCTACAATCTCATTCGCGTTCGCAAGCTGCTCGCCGCGACGGGATGAGTCCGTCTGGGGCGCCGAATATGAGGCAAAACCGCAGCCCATACCGCCCATGCAACGCGAATCGCGAACCATCACTCCGGTTTTTTCCCCGCAAACACCACGAAAATCGATCTCATAATCGAGATTTTCAGCACCCTGCTAGGCGGGGCTGCGCTAGGACGTTATACGGATCGTCTCGATAGCGAGCGGCTGCCAAGAGCGCATAGCGGTCGTCGTCTGGAGTACCATGCAGCTCAAATGAAAAGCTGTCTAAGGTCTCCATTCGCACCTCTCCAGAGCCGACCACTATAGGAGGCTCGTGGTCGTAGCCGATTAGCTCCAGGCGCGGAAAGACAATCGCGTTGGGGACCTTCTGAAATGCACGCCATCGGTTGAGCGTCAGCATGTAGACGTGTTCGAAGTTAGCGATCCGAGGCGGCGTGAGGGGCAAGAAATGAGAGCCGTCAGGGCTGGAACAATAGCACGGTGCCTCTCTTTCAGGTTTATCCCTTGATGGCGGCAAGGGATAAATCCGCTCTCTTGCGAATGGAACAAAACAAGAACATAATGCTTTGGGTTGGGGTCTGTCTCGCAGAAGTTGCGTGTTGGTTGCTTGAAAAAATATAGCAGTAGTGCTATTGAAATGGGAACCGCATGACGGTGCAAAAGCCCGTTGTATGGATCGGATCGTCCAGAGACGACCTGAGGGCTTTTCCGAACGAGGTTCGCCGCGTCATGGGTTTTGCGATCAACGATGCGCAAAACGGCGATGAGCATCCTCGCGCCAAGGCACTGAAGGGTTTCGGCGGCCGAAGTGTGTTGGAGGTGCTCGACGATGAAGACGGAGATACTTATCGAGCCGTCTACACCGTTCGCTTCGCCGGATTGATCTATGTCCTTCATGCCTTCCAAAAGAAGTCGAAGAAGGGGATCGAGACGCCGAAGCGTGAGATCGAGCTAATCAGGGCGCGACTTAAGCTGGCCGAGGCGCACTACCAAGAGAACTACGGAAAGCGAGGCAAGTCATGAGCAGCAATAAGATAGTGACCGCAAGCAGCGGCAACGTCTTTGCCGATCTTGGTTTTGCCAATCCGGAGGAAGAGCTTCTCAAGGCCAAGCTCGTTCGCGAAATTCGCGGGATCATCAAACGTCGGAAGCTAACTCAGGCCAAGGCTGCTGACTTGCTTGGGCTGAAGCAGCCGGATGTTTCCGCGCTTGTCACCGGTCGCGTTGGAAAATTTTCGATCGAGCGTCTGGTTCGATGCCTGGATCGACTGGATTACAAGGTAGACTTCGTCGTACGCCACAAGCCGCGCCGCGCTGCTTCACGAGCCGTTGCTGCATAGACGTACCCCTCGCTCCAACATCGTTTAACAGCCGATTGCGCGGCTGACTTTGCGGCAGGAAAAAGCGGTTCTGGTCATCGGTCAAGAAGATCGAACCGATGGCGATTGTCCTGCCGTCATCTCTGGCGGCGTGACCGGCGGGTGAGGGCGGGCACATGATGCCGCCGATGTGATTGATCGTGAAGCCGCTACACCTTGGAGGTCTGGTCGCCCGAACGCAGATAGATGCGTGGCGGGCAATTTGCATTCTCCCCCAGCCCCGCAGCCCGCTGAAACGGTCCCAGGTCGCCCCCGCCGAGCGACGCTGGGGCCGTCCGTCTCGCGTATCGGAGATAAGAAGATTTTCGCAGATTTGCTCGGCCCGAGACGGTCGGGCGGTCGCGTTCGACGGTGGATCGATCAGGGGCGCTTGCGGATCGAACGAGTGGAATTCGACGGCCGGTGGCGCGCCCTGCGGTTTCACCGGGCTCAAGCCGTCGTATGACGAATCAGCGCATCGGCATAGAATTTGGCTTGAGTTCAGCGAGTTGCCGGGCGGGGCGATTGGTGCTTCGCGAGATTGATCTCGGAGGACCATGACATGAGTCGCAAACAACGCCGCGCCGCCGAGGCGGCCGCCAGGCGCACCGGCGGCTCGCCGTCGGATGCGCGCGTTGCCGGTCTTTTTGCCTCCGGCCTCGCGCATCATCAGGGCGGCCGACTGGCGCAGGCCGAAACGCTCTATCGCGACACGCTGGCGCTGCAGCCCGATCATGCCGACGCGCTGCATCTGCTCGGCGTGATTGCGTCCCAGGTCGGGCGCCATGACGTCGCCGTCGATCTGATCGGCCGGGCGATCGCGCACAACCCCGACAGCTCGCTCTACCATTGTAACCACGGCCTCGCGCTTGCCGGCCTGCGACGCTTCGAGCAGGCGATCGAGAGCTACGACCGCGCTTTGTCGCTGCGCCCGGGCGACGCCGAGGCGCTGTTCAACCGCGGCGTGGCGCTGCAGGCGCTCGGGCGTTTTGCCGAGGCGCTGGAAAGCTACGAGCGCCTCTTGCAGGCGAGCGCCGGCCATGCGTCGGCACTGTGCAATCGCGGCCTCGTGCTCGAGCAGCTCGGGCGCCTCGAGGATGCCGTGACGAGCTACGACCGCGCGCTCGCAGCGCAGCCCAATTTCGTCGAGGCGCTCTCCAATCGCGGAAACCTGCTGAGCAGGCTCGGTCGTCTCTCCGAGGCGCTTGCGGACTACGACCGCGCGCTGGCCGCGCGTTCGAACCACGCCGAGGTGCACTACAACCGCGGCAATGCGCTGGTTGCGCTCGGGCGGCCACACGACGCGCTCGAGGCCTACCAGCGCGCCCTCTTTGCAAGGCCGGATTATACCGAAGCGCTGTGCAATTACGGTGCTGCCCTTGCGGCGCTCGGACGCAACGACGAGGCGCTCTCGAGCTACGACCGCGCGCTTGCGGCTGCGCCCGATTTCAGCGAGGCGCTGTCGAACCGCGGCAACGCGCTCAAGGCGCTGGGGCGTCTCGACGACGCGCTCTTGAGCTACGACCGGGCATTGACGGCGCGGCCGGACGACGCGCAGGCGGCCTTCAACCGTGGCGTGACCCTGCATGAATTGAAGCGCTTCGAGGAGGCGCTCTCAAGCTACGATCGCGCGCTCGCGGCGCGGCCGGATCACGCCGAGGCGCTGTCGAACCGCGGTGACGCGCTCCGCGAGCTCGGCCGGCTGGAGGACGCGCTCGCAAGCTATGACCGCGCGCTGGCCGCGCGACCGGACTACGCCGAGGCGCTGTCCAATCGCGGCAATGTGCTCAAGGCACTGCGCCGCTTCGATGACGCGCTTGTAAGCTATGACGCCGCCCTGCGCCTGCGTCCGGACTATCCCGAGGCGCTGTCGAATCGCGCCGTGACGCTGCAGGCGCTCGACCGGCTCGACGAGGCGCTCTTAAGCTGCGATCGCGCGCTGGCGTTGCGTGCGGACTCGGTCGAGGCGCTGACCAACCGCGCCAGCGTCCTGCAGGAGCTGCGGCGCTTCGACGAGGCGCTTGCGAGCTACGACCGCGCCGCCGCGATCGCGCCTGATAACGCCGAGGCGCAAACCAACCGCGCATTGCTGCTGCTGCTGTCAGGCGATTTTGCGCGGGGGTGGCCGGCATACGAATGGCGCCGCAAGTTGCCGAGCTGGGTCGAGCGCGGCTTCACGCAAGCCGAATGGTCGGGCGAGGACATTGCCGGCAAGCGGCTTCTGCTTCATGCCGAGCAGGGCTTTGGCGACACCATCCAGTTCGCCCGCTACGCCGCGCTGGCGGCCATGCGCGGCGCTGATGTCGTTCTCGAGGTCCAGCCGTCGCTCGAGCCGCTGCTCGGCGGGCTGTTTGGCGTCGAGGTGGTCGCGGCCGGCCGCGGATCAGCTTCCCGCTTTCGATCTGCACTGTCCGCTTCTCAGCTTGCCGCGCCTGTTCGCGACGACGCCGGCGACGATCCCGGACGGCGTTCCCTACATCGTCGCGCCAGCCGATCGGATCGCCACATGGGCCCCACGCCTGCCGGCAGACGGGGTGCGTGTCGGTTTGACCTGGTCGGGCCACCCGGGCAACGCCCGGGACCACGAGCGTTCGATTCCGTTCGCACGCCTGGCGCCGCTTATCGGCGTTCCGGGCACCCGCTTCGTCAGCCTGCAGAAGGATATCCGCGCCACCGACGCGGACGACCTCTGTCGATGCGGCAACGTGATCGACCTGAGCGGCGAGTTGCGCGACTTCGCCGATACGGCGGCCGTCATCGCGCAGCTCGACCTCGTCATCACCGTCGACACCGCGGTCGCCCATCTCGCCGGCGCCATGGGCAAGCCGGTCTGGGTGCTGCTGCCGCGCGTCCCCGACTTCCGCTGGCTGCTCGATCGCGCGACAAGCCCGTGGTACCCGAGCGCGCGGTTGTTCCGCAAAGGCCAGGTGGACACGTGGGACGCCGTCATCGCGGGTGTGGCCACGGAGCTCGCGGCGCGTGCCGCGTCCCCGGTGCGGCGTGCGCGATCAGCTTGATACGACGTTCCCCCGAAACGACCACGGCCTCCGGCAGGGGAGCTACCGGAGGCCGTGTAGAACATCGCTATCCGCGCCTAGGTTCGCGAGCGGCGATGTGGGAGCTCGTTGCCTCGCTAGAACGGCAGCAGCACGTCCATCACCTGCTGGCCGTAGCGCTGTTGCTGCGCATCCGTGATCTGGCCTCTGCCGCCGTAGGAGATGCGCGCCTCCGCGATCTTGGATGAATCGATGGTGTTGTCGCTCTGGATGTCTTCCGGCCGCACGATGCCGGCGACGATCAGTTCGCGCATTTCGAAGTTGACGCGGATCTCCTGCTTGCCTTCGACCACCAGATTGCCGTTCGGCAGCGTCTGCGTGACCACCGCCGCGACGTTGGTCTGCAGGCTTTCCTGCCGCTGGATCGAGCCCTTGCCGTCGCTGGAGGACGAGCCGTCCGCCGTCAGGATGCGGCCCGGCAGGACCTTCTGCGCCGTCGCGCCGAGCGTCTTGGCGCCGAGGAAATCGGTGATGCCGGAATCTTCGCTGGCCTTGCGGCTGCGCTGGGTTTCGTTGGCGAAGTTGGCCTGGTCGGTGATGTTGACGGTGACGGTGAGGATGTCGCCGACCTGATGCGCGCGCTGGTCCTTGAAGAACGAGCGCGAGCCGTTGCGCCACAACGAGTTGGCGTTGTACGACACCGTCTCCGGCTTCGGCATCGGCATCTGCACCGGCTTGTAGCCGGGTGCAGCGGTGGGATTGTCCATCGCCGTGAGTTTCGGGGTCTCGCCGATCTGCGACAGCCGGTCGACCGCGGAACATCCGCTCACGGCGCCGCCGAGCAGGAGCAGCGCGCCGCCCAATGCGAGGCGGTTACAACCGGATTTGGCACCGCGCCCGGGACTCGACCTTGAACCCGACTTTGCACTTGGCTTTGCACGTGACTTTGAACGTGACTTTGAACTTGACTTGGACATGAACTTTACTCGGGTTTTGCGATAACTGGCGGATTGCCGGTGGCGGCGACGTGTGAGGCGGGCTGATCGGAATTGATCGAGGAGGTCAAGTCCTCGGCGGCGACAGGCGTGGGCGTGGCGATCTGGATCGTCACCTGGGCGCGCGCGGAGACGGTGCCGGACAGCGTGCGCTTGGTTTGCGTATTGAGCACGTTGATCACGTCGCCTTCGGCGCCGCTTTCGAGCGCCTTGCCGCGCGTGGTGAGATAGAGCCCCGCGCTCTGGTAGATCACGGTGACTTCCTGGTCGCGCTGCACGAGATCCGGCTTGACCAGGTCGGCGGCCCGCAACGCTTGCCCTGATCGCATCGGGTGGCGCATCTGCATGCCGATGGCGTGGTTGCGCCCCGCCGCGTCGCCGCCCACGTCCGCTTTCGGGCGCCGCTCGACCACCACGTCGGAGGATTTCAGGACGTCGTTGCGCTCGACATTGCGCGTCAGTATCGCGGCCTCCACGGTCTCGATCGCATTGCCGGTGAAGCGCAGCCGCGTCGCCGCGGTGCCGCTGTCGTCGGCGACCTCGAAGGTCACATCGAAGCGGCCGCTGCGCGGATCATAATGGGTCGCGACCGGCTGCATCGCGCCGGTGTTGGAGGCTTCGAGCTGGACGTCCTGCAGGTCACGGTCGAAGGTCAGGGTGAGATTGGCGGCGTCGCCCAGGCCGCCGCGGTGCTCCAGCGCCTGGGCTATGTCCTGCTCGATTTGCTTGGCTTCCAGAGTGCGCGCGAGCCGGGTCACCGAGACCTGCTTGATGTCCTTGGTCTGGACGCCGATCACGTCGTGCGCCTGCAGCGCGGTGAGCACCTGCGCGGTCGGCAGCATGCCGGTGGTGCCGAGATCGGGGGCCCGATAGATCGCGATCTGCGCCGCGACACCGGCATTGTCGATGACGTCGCCGATCCGCACTACGTCGCTGGTGACGGTGACACTGGCGCGAAGCACCGGTGCGGCGATGACATTGTCGCCGGATTGGGCGAACGCCGCCGCGGCGCTGGCCACGAGCAGGGCGGCGGCGAGAAGGAACGTGCGCGTGGTCATGGTCAGCTCCCGTTAGCGGAACAGCGCCGAGGTCGTTTGCATCATCTGATCGGCCGCGCTGATCACCTTGGAATTCATCTCGTAGGCGCGCTGGGCGGCGATCAGGTTGCTCATCTCCGACACCACGTCGACGTTGGCCTGCTCGAGGCTGCCCTGCGTCAGGCTGCCGTAGCCTTCGGCATTGGCGAGACCGTCCTGCGGCGGCCCGGACGACGGAGTGTCGGTGAACTGGTTGTTGCCGACCGGCTGCAGGCCGGCCTTGTTGATGAAACGCGTCAGCGCGAGCTGGCCGATGACCGACGATGTCGTCGAGCCCGGCAGCGTCACCGAGACCTGACCTTGCGCGTTCACCGTGATCCCCGAGGCGTTGTTCGGGATCGTGATCGTCGGCTGCACCGGGTTGCCTTGCGCGGTGACGATGCGGCCCTGGTTGTCCATCTGGAAGGTGCCGTCGCGGGTGTACTGGAAGGTACCGTCCGGCTGCAGAATCTTGAAGAATCCTTCGCCGGTGATCGCGAGATCGAGGTCGTTGCCGGTCTGCGACAGCGTGCCTTGCGTCATCAGACGCGGCGTGCCGACGGTCTTGACGCCGCCGCCGATGTCGACGCCGATGGGCAGGATGGTGCCCTGGTCGGAGGATTGCGCGCCGACGCGGCGGATGTGCTGGTAGATCAGATCCTGGAACGCGGCGGTCTGCTTCTTGTAGCCGGTGGTCTGCACGTTGGCGATGTTGTTGGCGATCACCTGAACGCTGAGTTCCTGTGCCGCCATCCCCGTCGCTGCGGTATTAAGAGCCTGCATGTCTTAGTTTCCTTCAGTGGCGGTTATGCCGGGACGCCGGCTAATCTTTCGATCGCACTCTTGTGCAGGTCGCTCTCCTGCTGCAGCATGTTGGAGACCGCGGTGTAGCTGCGCGTCACCTCCAACATGCGGCTCATCTCGACGACGGAGTTGACGTTGGACTTTTCGATGTAGCCCTGGCGGACCGTCGACTTCAGGTCGGCCTGCGGCTGCGCGCCGCCTTCGCCGACCGAATAGAGGTTCGATCCCTGCTTCAATATTTGCTGGGCGTCCGCGAAGCTGACCATGCGCAGCTTGCCGCGGATCGAATCGGTCCGGGCCGTGCCTTCCAGCACGGTGATGGTGCCGTCGGGCGAGATGTTGATGTCGTGGTCGGTCGGCTGGAATACGATCGGACCGGCGGTACCGAGCACCGGATCGCCGTTCTCGGTGACGAGCTGGCCCACATTGTTGAGCTGCAGGCTGCCGTCGCGGGTGTAGAGCTCGCCGGCCGCGGTCTGCACCGCGAGAAAGCCGCCGCCGTCGATGGCGACATCGAGCGGATTGTTGGTCTGCTCCAGCGCGCCCTGCGACATGTCATGGTAGGTGCCGCGGTCCTGGACATAGCTGACGGCGCGGTCGCGGCCGACAAAATTGTCTTCGTGCGCGCCTGATCTTAAGTATTCCTCGAACAGCGATTGATCGGCCTTGTAGCCGGTGGTGTTGACGTTCGCGATGTTGTTGGCCACGACGTCGAGTTGTCGCTCCAGCGTCGCCTGCCGCGAAAGTCCGACGAGAAGTGCGTTCTCCATCGGTTGATCTCCCCTCTGACCGATCCGCGCGAACCGCCCTCCCAGGCTGACGTCGTTTGCGGATGTTTTCCGAACCTCAAGGCTCTCCCAAGCCGCAGGGTTCGCAGATCATCAGAGCGAATGCCGTGCCAAGTCGGAAAATGCAGGTTTTCTAATCGTTTAAGCGTTTGGCCGGGCTGTTCGAGGGGCGGCAATAAGGTCTTGTTGACCATCTTTGCCCGGCAACTTTTTCCTAGTGGAGGCGCAAAAGAAAGGTTCCATTAACCATTGTTACCTAGCGTCCAGAAAGACGAAGCGCGTGTGCGCTGGGGGCATTGTATCGCGTCGGAAGCGCTGCCTGGCGGCAATCGGCACTCATCTCGAACGGACCGAACCGGCCATGGCGGACAACGAACAAGCGGACGGCGCAGCGGAGGCCGCAAGTAGCCTCGCCGTACCCAAGAGCAAATTCAAGCTGATCATCATGGTGGTCGGCGCGCTTGCCATCCTCGGCGGGGGCGCTGCGACCTGGTTCCTGTTCTTCCGCCATCACGACGACGGGGAAGTGCACGCCGAGGCGCCGCCGCCGAAGCCGCCGTCCTTCGTCGAAGTGCCGGACATGCTGGTCAACCTGGCCGGCGCGCCCGGCGAGCGTGTGCAATACCTCAAGCTCAAGCTGGTGCTCGAGGTCAAGGAAGACAAGCAGATCGAGGCGATCAAGCCGACGATGCCGCGGGTCATCGATATCTTCCAGACCTACTTGCGCGAGCTCAGGCCGAGCGACCTCAACGGTTCGGCGGGACTGTTTCGCCTCAAGGAAGAGCTGACACGGCGGGTCAACCTCGCCGTCGCGCCGATCCAGGTGAGCGCGGTCCTGTTCAAGGAAATAGTCATCCAGTGACCTATTCAGTGATCTGGCGGATCTGAACAACATGGCAGGCAACGATCCCGTCGACCAGGATGCCATAGCCGCGCAATGGGAAGCCTCGCTTGACAGTGAGGATCCCGCGGAGGCAGCAGAAGCGGCTGCCGCCAACGAACTCTCGGAGTTGATGGCCCTGCAATGGGCCGCCATGGTCGAGGACGGCAGCCGCGACTTCGGCAACACCAAGAACGGCGGCGAGCGCGTCCTGTCGCAGGAGGAAATCGACAACCTGCTCGGCTTCACCGCCGGCGAAGTCAACCTCGACGACAATTCCGGCATCCGCGCCATCATCGATTCGGCGATGGTCTCCTACGAGCGTCTGCCGATGCTCGAAATCGTCTTCGACCGCCTGGTGCGGCTGATGACGACCTCGTTGCGCAACTTCACCAGCGACAACGTCGAAGTCTCGCTCGACCGCATTACCTCGGTCAGATTCGGCGACTACATGAACTCGATCCCGTTGCCGGCGGTGCTGTGCGTGTTCAAGGCCCAGGAATGGGATAATTTCGGCCTCGCCACCGTCGATTCCAGCCTGATCTATTCGATGATCGACGTGCTGCTCGGCGGCCGGCGCGGCACCAGCGCATTGCGCATCGAAGGCCGTCCCTACACCACGATCGAGACCAACCTCGTCAAGCGCCTGATCGAGGTCGTGCTGGCCGACGCCGAGCAGGCGTTCCGGCCGCTGTCGCCGGTCACGTTCACCATCGACCGGCTCGAGACCAATCCCCGCTTCGCCGCGATCAGCCGCCCGGCCAACGCCGCGATCCTGGTTCGCCTGCACATCGACATGGAAGACCGCGGCGGCAATATCGAGCTGCTGTTGCCCTATGCGACCATCGAGCCGATCCGCAGCGTGCTGCTGCAGATGTTCATGGGCGAGAAATTCGGCCGCGATCCGATCTGGGAAGGTCACTTCGCCACCGAAGTCGCCCAGGCCGAGATCGCCGTCGAGGCCGTGCTCTATGAAGCCGATATTCCGCTCAAGCAGCTGATGCAGCTGAAGGTCGGCGACACGCTGCCGCTCGAAATGCGCGCCGACGCGCTGGTGTCGGTGCGCTGCGGCAGCGTCACGCTGACGGAGGGGCGGATGGGCCGGGTCGGCGACCGCGTCGCCATCCGCGTCACCAAGCCGTTGCGCAAGCCCAAGACGACGCTTGCGATGTTCGAGAAACTGGATGAGCAGAACAAGTTGATGGAGGCCCAATGAACCATTCATTAGGTTTGGCAATCGAAAGCCTGGTGGCGGTGCTTCTGATCCTCACTATCGGCTACTGCATGGTGCTGAATGCTCGGCTGAAGCGGCTGAAGGCGGATGAACATTCGCTGAAGGCCGTGATCGCCGAGCTGATCACGGCGACCGAAATCGCCGAGCGCGCGATCGGCGGGCTGAAGCACACCGTGCGCGACGTCAACGAGAACCTCGGCAGCCAGATCGTCTCGGCGACCCAGCTGTCGGATCAGCTCAGGAAGCAGATCGCCGAGAGCGACCACGTCGTGCGGCGGCTGTCCAAGATCGCGATCGCGGCGCGGCCGCCGTCCGCCTCCGAGCCCGAAGCTCCCAAGGTATCGACCGCCAATGTGTCGTCCGCCAAGGCGGTCGCGGCAGCCGCGCAGGCATTCTCCGATCGCAGAAGGTCCGGCGGCATCGCGGCATGAAATCCTATCGTAACATCCGCGTGATTCCCGTCGTCCTGGTCGCGATCTTCGCGCTTGCCGTGCTGAAGATCGCAGGCCTTGTGCTCGATGGCGGCTATGTCTTCGACTACTCTTCGTCGCGGCCCAAGGAGGCTGCCAAGCAGGTTTCCAGGCTTTCCTGGGCGCAGGAGAACCTCAATTTCCCCGGGACCATCACGGGAGTGGACGTCACCGGCTCGGTCGACAAGCCGAAGGAAGAGAATAAGGACGAGGCACCCAAGCCCGCGGCGCCCGAGACCAAGCCCGACGGCGTCGTCGTCCATCCCGAGGACAACCACCCGGTATCGGATTCCGAAAAGGCAATCCTCGAGCGGCTGCAGTCGCGAAGGCAGGAGATCGAGGAGCGCGCGCGCGAAATCGACATCCGCGAAAGCCTGCTCAAGGCCGCGGAAAAGCGGCTTGAGTTGAAGACCGAGGAAATGAAGGCGGTCGAATTGAAAATCGCGGCCGCGACCGAACAGAAGGGCGAGACCGATAACGCCCGCCTCAAGGGCATCGTCACCATGTACGAGGGCATGAAGCCCAAGGACGCGGCCCGCGTGTTCGATCGGCTCGAAATGCCGGTGCTGATCGAGATCGCCACCCAAATCGCGCCACGGAAGATGTCCGATATTCTGGGTCTGATGTCGTCGGACGCCGCCGAACGGCTGACCGTCGAAATGGCCCGGCGCGCCAGCGGCGACAAATCCGCTCAGAGCGTCGAACTGCCCAAGATCGAAGGCAAGATGTTGCCGCAGAGGGCCAATTGAGCTTTTGGACATTCAGTCGGGATATTTAACAAGTCCTTAATTCGCGAATTTCAGATTCGAAAGGTAGCGGGCGGTGTTCCGCTGCGAAAAGCGGATCGTCGAGCCGGAAGACATGTGGGTGATGGCGCGCAACGTTGCCGCAGGATTTTGGTCGCACGTCCGCGCCTGCGCGCGGATCGCGCGGTGCTGCCTTGGCGGGACGTCGTCGCTGGTGGCCGGCCTGGTGCTGATCTCGCTCGGCTTGCCGGCGGTGGGCCAGACCGCCGACCCGGTCAAGGGCGAAGCGTCGTTCGCGGCAGCCGACGGCTATGCGCGGCTGGTGTTGAAGCTCGCCCAGGATGTTCCGTCCGAGGTGACCACCGCCGGATCGATCGTGGTGATCCGGTTCGCGCAACCGGTCGACATTCCCGTCGATCAATTGGCGGACGCGGTTCCCGACTACGTCGCGTCAGCCCGCCGCGATCCCGACGGCTCGGCGATCCGGCTTTCGCTGGCGCGCAAGGTGACCATCAACACCATGAGCGCCGGCGAACGGGTGTTCGTCGACTTTCTTCCCGACACGTGGACTGGGCCGCCGCCGAGCCTTCCGATCGAGGTGGTGCGTGAACTCGCCGAGCGGGCGCGCGTCGCCGAGCGCGCGTTGCGCCTGCAGCGCGCCACGGCCGAGGCGAAGAAGCGTCCGCCGATCCGCGTGCGCGCTCTGGTGCAGCCGACTTTCGTGCGCTTTGTGTTTGAGATGCCCGACGGCGTCCGCGCCTCGTCGGTCTTGAACGACCAGAAGCTCACGCTGCAGTTCAATTCCCTGCTCAACTTCGACCTCGCCGACGCCAAGGTGGCGGCGCCGCCCAACATCGCCTCGATCAATCAGAGGGTCGATGGCGACCAGACCCTGGTCGATATCGCCCTGATCGGCGATGTCGATGTTCATTCCTTCCGCGAGGAGAAGAACTACATCATCGACGTCGCCTTCCAGCAGGCGGATAAGCCGAAGGCGTCGATGCTGCCTTCGGCCGACGCATCGCCCGCGCCTGCGCGCCCCGTTGCATCCGCTAAGCCGGCGCCGGAGGCTGTGCCCACGCAGCATGCGGCCGAGATCACGCAGCCGACGTCGGAAACCATCGCAGCGCAGATGAAGACGGATGCGAAATCCGGGCCGACCACCAGCGCGCCGCCCGCCACCGAAGCGCCGAGAATGCAGCTCGCCTGCGTCGGAGCCGCCGGTTGTCGCACCCGCGCCGAAGCAGGCCACCGCGGCAGCGGTGGAAAGCCCCAAGAAAACGGTCGAGAAAACGGTCGAGAACATCGCCGCGGCACCGAAGAGTATGGCCGAGGCTCCGACGACCCCGCCGGAAGCTCCCAAGAAAGTGGCGCCCGCCGTTGCCGCGCCGGCGCCTCAAGCTCAAGTGGCCGGCGCCGGCGCCGCGACGGTCGAGGCCATACGCGACAGCGATGGCCTGCGCCTGACATTCTCCTTCGGCACCTCGACGCCCGCAGCCGCGTTCGTTCGCGGCGATACCGTGTGGGTGGTGTTCGACTCCACGCAAGCCCTCGACGTCGAGCCGATCCGCACCAAGGGCGGGGCGATCATCGGCGAGGTTAACCGCTTGCCGCTGGAGAAGGGGCAGGCGATCCGCATTCGCCTCAACCGGCCGCTGATGTATTCGCTCTCGGGCGACGAGCGCTCGAGCGGCGCGAACTGGACGCTGACCTTTGCCGACAAGGTGATGACCCCGCCGCAGCCGCTGATGGTGATCCGCAACATCACCGATCCCACCCTTGCCAACATCGCGATCCCGCTCTCCAATCCCGGCCTCTTGCACAAGCTCGTCGATCCGGAGGCCGGCGACACGCTGTTGGTCGTGACCGCGCCACCGCCGGTCCGCGGCTTCATCAAGCGGCAGGATTTCGTCGATCTGGCGCTGCTCGATTCCGCGCACGGGATCGCGATCCGCCCGAACTCCGACAGTCTCGCCGTCGAGGTCGGGCCCGGAAAGGTCATTCTCGGCAAGCCCGGTGGCTTGATGCTTTCGCCGGTCGACGCCGCGGCCGAGCGGGCGCCGACCGCGTTGCGCCCGATCTTCGATGCCGACGTGTGGCGCAAGAACCAGGAAGGGGATTTCATGGCGCGCCAGAGCGCGCTGATCATCGCCGCGGGTGCAGCCGAGCCGGCCGAGCGTTCGCGGGCTAGGCTCGACCTTGCCGATTTCTACATGTCGCGCGGCCTGTACCAGGAAGCCGAGGCCGAGACCGAGTTTCTGCTTGCGGACACCAAGGCCGAGGAACCGGTTGCGATGATGGTGCGCGCGATCGCCAACATCCTGATCGGACGGCCCGGGCTGGCGCTCAAGCAACTGGCTCATCCCGCGATCGGAAGCAACTACGATTTGCAATTGTGGACGGCCCTGGCCTTTGCGCGTCAGGGCAAATGGGCGGAGGCGCGCGAGAAATTCAAGAATGTCGAGTTCGCGATTGCCTCATTGCCGTTCGATCTGCAGCGCATCGTCACCGCGGATGCCATGCGTGCGTGCCTTGAAGTGAGGGACTATGCGGGAGCCGCGAAACTCAGCAGCGAATTGGACGTCGTCGGCGTGCCGCCGGAGCTGAAGCCAGAGGTCGCGGTGTTGCGCGGGCGGCTCGCCGAAGCCCTGGGCCAGGACAAGGATGCGCTGGACGACTACCGGTTTGCGGTTGCGTCTTCAGACCGTCAAGCGGCGGCCCAAGGTAAGCAGCTCGAGATCGGGATCAAGCAGCGTCGCGGCGAAATCAGCCAGGCCGACGCATTGCGCGACTTGGAAACGCTATCCGCGATCTGGCGCGGCGACGCGATCGAGGTGAAGACGCTGCAGATGCTGTCACACATCTACAGCGAGACCGGACGCTACCGCGAATTGCTCGCGGCAGCGAAAACCGCGACCAGGCTGGAGCCGAATTCGGAGATCTCGCGCCAGGTGCAGGACGAGGCCTCCGCGCTGTTCTCGCAGATCTTCCTGAGTTCCAAGGGCGACGACCTGCCGCCGATCGACGCGCTCGGCATGTTCTACGAATTCCGCGAATTGACGCCGATCGGCCGGCGCGGCGACGAGATGATCCGCCGCTTGGCGGATCGGCTGGTCGCGGTCGATCTTCTGGATCAGGCCGCCGAACTTCTGCAATATCAGGTCGACCATCGGCTCGAGGGCGCCGCGCGCGCCCAGGTCGCGGCCAAGCTCGCCATGGTCTATCTGACCAACCGCAAGCCGGACCGCGCCATCTCAGCGCTGAACTCCACGCGCATTGCCGACCTCTCGGGCGAATTGCGCCAACAGCGGCTATTGCTGGAGGCGAGGGCGCAGAGCGACGTCGGACGCCACGACCTTGCGCTCGACATCATCTCGAATATCAACGGGCGCGAAGCGATCCGCCTGCGTTCCGATATCTACTGGGCGGCGCGGCGATGGCGCGAGGCCTCCGAACAGATCGAACTGTACTATGGCGAGCGCTGGCGCGACTTCAAACCTTTGAACTCGGTGGAGAAGGGCGATGTGGTCCGCGCCGTGGTCGGTTACGCGCTGGCCGAGGATGCCATCGGACTGGCGCGGTTCCGCGAAAAATATGCGCCGCTGATGAGCGGGGAATCGGATCGGCTGGCGTTCGATACCGCAAGCAAGCCCGCCGCCAGCAACAGCTCCGACTTTGCCCAGATCGCCAAGCTGGCGGCGAGCGTCGATACGCTTGACGGGTTCCTGCGCGAAATGAAAGCCCGCTTCCCGGATGCCACCGCCTGGACGCCGCCGGCTGTCGCAGATGACCGATCCGGGCTCGAGCGGCGCCTTGCCGGCGATCGTCGGCATGAAGCGGGCCGAGGCGGCCAGATAAGCGCGACGCTCCTCTGTGCCCTCGACAGACGCGCGGCAAACCGGCAACCTGCGGGGTGATAGCAGCGTTTTCAACCGCAAGCCGGCCCCGCACTTCGATCGCGAAGCGGATGCCGGTTCGCGCACAAGAAACGCGTCAAATCAAAAGCTGCCGGAGGACGCCGCCAACATGAGCAAGCCTACCAAGACCGAAGCCGAACTCATTGCGATGGCGAGAGCGGAGTTGAAGGTCCACGCCGATTGTCCTGACGGAATTACGATTTTGGTGCTCCGCAGCGATGACTCCTGGGAATTCCGCGCCGAGGCCGACGAGGCAACAGTCGCCAAGCCCGGCTATCCCGAATGCGTCGCCATGCTGGTCCAGATCGGCGACCATCTTGCCAAGCATTATGATGTGAAGGGGTAGGGGAATTGCGATAATTGTTCAGGTTGGCAGCCATCTCAGCAACAGATCAGGCGGAACAGGTGATCACTGGTCACCGACAGACGCGAAGTTCGACTTTATCCGCCGTCGCCACCAGCCCACGGACTCCGAAAGGAAGCGCCAGGGTTTCAATTTTTATGCAAGCCGGGTGAAATCGAGCTCGCCTCAGAAGATCCAGAAGCTCCTCGTGGTCATAAATTCTATGCGTTTCGGGACTGGCAAATGGCCATTTGCTCATGGTCTCGCGAGATGTAACATAGACCGCAATGCGACCGCCTGGTTTCAGAACGCGATAGACCTCGGCCATATCCCGCCCACTCGTGTCAAAAAAATAGGCGACATTGACGAGAAGAATCTTGTCGAATGTGGAATTGCTCCACGGGAGCGGGCTGAATGGTCCTCTGACAAGGGACATTCGTCCCTTGTCAATCGCGACCCGATTCATGCGAGTGGCCTGTTGAAGCATACGATCGGATTGGTCAACTCCAAATACCCGGCCGCCGGGCGCGCGAGCAGCAATTGTCCGCAAAGCCCAGCCTGGCCCAAAGCCGAGTTCAAGAACCTGATCGGTTGGCTCTAGCTTCAAGGCATCGATGGCTAAACTGTTTGGCTTGTCATTGACGAATGCCATCAGCCATCCAAGGAACGATCCCAGGCCACCAGACGGATGCCGCAATTGCACGCCGAGAGCATGCCATAGGCGATCAAAGACGTGACGCGAGCCAGTGATGCCTCGGACGTCCCGCGACCGGTCTTGAGGATGGTTCCTCACTGCTTCGCCGCAATGCTTTCAAGTCGTTCCTGGATCACAAGCCGGCGGTTTTTATCCCAGGCTGGACGATCAGGATGCGCCGGAAAGCCGAGTGCATGGTGAAACACTTCAGCAGATTTGGCATATTCCTTCTGCTCATAGAGGAAGTCACCATAGAAATACCAAGCGTCCAGTCCGGTTGGCGCAAGCTTTGTGGCCTGCTCCAGCAATTGACGGGCTTTTTCCCTATCACCAAAGCCGATTGGAAAACCCGGGACGCGATAATAGAGCACGCCGAGGCTGGTTGGAGCGCCAGCATCGAGCTTGGCGGGAGCCATTTTGTAGGCCTGTTCCAGGATGTCGCGAGCGCGCTTGGCAAGGCCGAGGGCGGAAAACGCGCTGGCCATCGAGGCCCGCTCGCTGGTGATGATGCCGTCCCATATCAGCACCTCGGGCCTGTCAGGAAACCTTGCGGCGACTGCATCAGCGTCTTCCCCAAGCGCATTCATTTGCTTGGTCTGCTCGTCTCCTTCGGGAACGCCAAACTTGATCGCTTCCCATGTCGTTTGCAGGCGATGAACTTCAGCATCTGCGGCGTCTGCCGCCTCGACGGGAAGCACGCGGAAACCTGCTGTCATCAGCAGGATATACGAGAGGAGTGTTCTGCGCGAAGTTGATATCATGAGTAAATGCCTTGTTGCCGAGCCGGCTCGATGGCTGGCTGGATCAAAGATGTGACTTTTGCGAGCGCGACCGGTCGATGACGCGACGAAAAAGACGCTGGATGAAGGTCAATTCAGCGATAACGTTCCGGACGCGTGTTTCATTTTTGCTTCTGCTTTGCTTCTGCCTTTTGCGATCGGCCGCGTTCGATCCAATGCTGACTTTTATTGGAGCTGACGCGCCAGAGACCAGTCTATGATGCGAGGGAAAAGCCGCTGGATCAGGACGTAGAATTCGCTCTGGCGCGGGGGCGTAAACCGAATCCCGACCGGAGAGGACCGCGTCCCAGATTGCCCGCGCGACGATATCTGGACTGTCCATGCTCATCTTGGTTTCCGCTATGAGCTTTGCGAAAGCGGCTGCGGCGTCTGTCTTGGTTGCGCGTGGTGCGGCGTAAGTCACTCCCACGCCTTTGGCCCCAAGTTCGCGTCGCAGTGCAATCGAGAAGCCTCTCAACGCAAACTTCGTTGCGGAATAACAGGCAAAGCCCGGATACCCGATGTCTCCGAATATCGATCCGATATTCACAACGCGCGAGGGCTTGGCAGCCAGCAACAAAGGCAAGAGGTCGCGCGTGAGCGACATCGGCGCCATGACATTCGTTGCGAACGTCCTGGCGATTACGTCATCACTGCAGCTGTCCAGCGGCCCTCCTTCGACAACTCCCGCATTATTGACAAGGATATCGAGAGCGCCGTGGGCACGGGAGATGGCGCTCACAAGGCGCTCCCTGTCCTCCTTGCGGGTAATGTCGGTGGAGACGACAATGTATGATGCGTCGTCGCCCAGGAGCTTCCCGGTTTCCTCCAGAGCGTCCTGCCTGCGCCCCGCAAGTACCAGGGCCATGCCGTTCTTTGCGGCCTCGATGCTCAGAGCGCGACCGATGCCGGATCCTGCTCCCGTGATCAGGACGACCTTTTGTTTAGGCAGCATTGCTCAGCTCCGCGCGGGAGCCCAAATCGTGGAAAATACCCCCGTACAAGCGATAGAAAATCTTCGCGTGCTCGACGATGATGGATTGGGTCTTGGCATCATCAAAGCCATCCACAAGCTTACGGAAGAAGCTGACGTGATCGGCATCGAGAGACCCGTGCGTGCGAAGGTATGTGAATCCGGCGTCGGTCTCCAGTCCGAGCGTTTTTTTCATGGCGTCGGCCAGTTTGTCGGCGAGGAGAACGGACATTCCTTCCAGAACGTGGACGCTGCCGAGAAACGCATACGGGCTTACATATTCGATCGCGTAGTACGCGTAACCGACCATGACCTGACAGGGTATTCCCGGCATTCCGGTTCGAACCGCTTCCGGGTCGCCACCTAAATTACGGACATCATCCAAAATCCACTTCTCGTGACCGCGTTCTTCATCCATGTACTCGACAAGTGCGTCTTGATAACGCTCATCCTTGGTGCGTGACGCCGCCAACGCCAGCAGTGGAAACGTATGTTTCACGTGATGATAGGCCTGTCCTAAAAAATCGAGGTAGAGGGCACGCGAAGCCCCGTTGCGAATGGCGTGCTGAACAATGGGTATCGCCAGAAATGCATCTCGTTCCCTGGCGGTCTCCGCAATCAAACGCTCGTAGAAGCTCATGGCCTTTTTTCCTTTTAGATATCGGCGTTCGCAGACGGGGCGGGCTTGCGTTCGATAAAGCTCTCGATTTGCTTTCGCGCCGGTCTTCCGTTTGTCAGCAGCTGATTGGCGGTTGCCTCCTGGCTCGAGACAACGACGCTTGCCCGTGGAACAGCATAATCCGGCGCATGCGCGCAGCACTTGGCGACAAGATGACGTAGATCAGCATCGCTTATCTTTGCGAACCAATCCTCGCCGATGGGTGACGGGAAAATCACCGCTGTGAGAAAAGGCTTTGCGTGCCCTACTACCGCGCAGAAAGCTATGCGTGGATCGGCAAGCAACATCGTCTCGATCCATTCGGGACTGATGTTTCTGCCGTATGAAGTTACGATAAGGCTGTCCTTGCGGCCGTGAACGCGCAGAAAGCCGTTCTCGTCGAAAGCGCCCAGGTCTCCGGTCCGCCACGGCCGCTTCCCCGGTTCTTGTCCAAGATATCCGTCCGTGATCGAGGGGCCGTCTACGACGATCTCGCCCTGGTCCACGGAAACGCCAAGGCCCTCGAGCGGGCGACCCACTGTGTCGGGCCGACGCTCGCCCGGTCGATTGAGGGAGACCACGGAACAACATTCGGAAAGACCGTAACCCTCATGCACCGGGATACCCAGTTCCCAGGCGGCTTCGGCAACTTGCGTTGGCACGGGTGCGCCTCCGACGGCGACAAAGCGCAACGACCTCGGCGCGCGCTTAGCCCCCGACCGCAATTCGCCCACCCATTGTTTAAGCAACTGTGGCACGACCACGGTGGTCGTGGGTTGATTGGCATCGAATACTCCTGAGATACCTCGGGCGCTTCCTCGAGCAACTTGATCGGCGAAATCGGAGTCGAAATGAACGTAGGCCCCGAGCATCGCCGGAATGAAGATCGAACAGATCGTCTCCAGGAGGAGGGGCAGCGGCAATACCGACAGGTAGGTGTCGTTGGCGGTAGCACCCGTGGCCGCAGCGAGCGCCGTCGCCGACCAGGTAATTTGCCCAGTCTCGTGACGCACACCCTTTGGCTGCCCTGTACTTCCGGAGGTGTAGATGATTTGCCCGAAACCCGGCAGCGGCTGAAAAGAATCCATTGGCGAACTGTGGTTAATCAAGCTGGTCGGCACGCCAGATCCGCTTGCAAGCGGCGCCATTTCGCTCGTTGTCAGGATCGAGCCGATAGAAGCGTTTCGAACCACATGCCCAATCTGAGCTGAACTAAAGAATGATGGGAGCGGAACGGTGATCTTGCCAGCGAACGCGCAAGCCAGCTGGGCAACTACCCATTCAATGCCGTTCGGGGCCAATATTCCAATGGTCTTGGGTTGCTCGACCAATTCGGAAGCGAGCCCTTGCGCCCTCGACAACAGGTCATTCCTGGTGATCGATCCATGACTATCGGTGACGGCAACGTTTCGCGGCGCTTCGACCGCGTGACGCCGCATCGTCTCAAAGAGCCGGAGCATACATTGTCCTCTCGCCTGGATTTCGAGAGCCCGCCGCAACTCTCGGGCTCTGTATCGCAAATACCTTTGGCTCAGAGGCGTAATATGTTCCCCATAGGTGATGGTCGGGTATGCGACGGCAGTCGGCGTCGGCCAAATGGATCATCGGATGTCCCAAGCGACGGACGAGCAAAGTAAGGCGACGCGTTAGTGTAAAGAACGACCAGTTGAAGCCATTTGCGTCACCGAATTTTCCAATTGCTTGAACGAAACGCGACGTCGTGCGGTGCGCCTGGCTTGCGAGAGTAGTCACCTCGAATATTCGTTCGCGAGATACCTCGCGCCTTGCAAACCGGCTGAGCGCCTCCTCGACGGGAATGTTCAGATAGCTCTCGGAGAAAAAACCGTCATCCTTCGACCGGATTCCCGCAGCGCAATTAATCCGATCGAAGTGATCGAGCGACGCGATGATGCGGGACGGAAACCTGCTTATGTCCGCGCCATATTCGGCTGCGTACAGTGTTCGGATGAAGACTTCCGCTTGATCGCGCAACGGGTGACTGGTGTCCAAAAGAATTGGCTCACGCATCGTTGCGTCTCGCGCCTTCATAGGGACCCCCACGTAGCGGGTTTGCGTTCGGGCGTGGGTCCCTCCATACTTTAGTGAACTCTTACCAAACCAGGAAAAGCCGTGCCTTTTTAATGACTTATTTGCGTGGCATCGACCCAAACCAATCCGGTACTCGGCATTATATTAAATCATTCTAAAGTGGCGATAACATATTGGTTATCGAAGTGTCAAAACTACCGGCGCGGTAACTTGCAACGAGCTGGCGCTATCTTGCCGAGGCCGATGAAGCGTAACGTCGCCTGGCAAGCGCGGAGTTGAGAGTCCACACCGATTGCCCGCGCCATAGAGGCGGCCTTTATTCACGCCGACATGACCTCAGCGCAGTTTCCCTGTCGAAAACATTTGACGCCGTCTTCGCCTTCTACTTGATCACCCGCGTTCCAAGGGAAGGAGCATGCCGCGCTTGTTCAACGCATCGCGACATGGCTTCGGCCGAGCGGCTTTTCGTAGCAAGTTGCGGATCGTCAGAAGGCCACTGGTTGGGAGAATGGTTGGGCGCGCCGATGTTCTTCAGTCATCACGCCCCGGAAGAGGCGAAGCGCGTCGTCATTGAAGCAGGCTTCCGCCTGGAGCTAGTCGAGCTAGTCGAGCAGCACGACGAAGAAGCGACATTCCTTTGGATCGCGGCACGGAAATCTTGATTTCTGCTCCAACCTGTATCGCCCCGAATGTGTTGCGATGCTGGTCCAGATCGGCGAACGTCTCAGCGAGCACTATGATATCGTCGGTTGGCTCAATAGGGCCGATGCTGGATGGCGGTCATGTCGTGGACTTACTTGCTGGGAACAAGCCTCGCGCTCTGGGGGGCATGCGGTGGGGTGATCGCCATCGGGCGCCGGATATGGTCTTTGCAGACAACTCTGTACGTTCACCTGGTCATGGTGCCGATCTTTGCCTACCTGTTGTCAGCCGTTCACAGGCTCTTCTTCCCGGAGTTCGGCTCCCTGCTACGTGCCGCAGTGATGACGGCCGTTGTCGTGGCGCTCGATATTTCGATCGTAGCGCCGGTATTCGAACGCAGCTTCGCGATGTTTCGAAGCTTTCTTGGCACTTGGCTGCCGATCGCGGCGATCTTCTTGGCAAGTTGGGCGGCCTGAATTGTCGCCAGCACGAGACGGCGCGTCGACGAGGCGACAGCTGCCAGGCCCGGCCATCCCGAATGCGTCGCCATGCTGGTCCAGATCGGCGAAGATCTTTGCGATAAGATGATGGCTGACGAGAGCCCGCGTGCCAGGGCGCGTACTGTGGCGCACGAAATGACGCGATGTGCCTGGAACGGACTATCAGCCGACGCGTGAAACGAGTTGGTGCGACATGGCGATGATAGCGCCTGCAGTCTCGGCTGGACTGAGGGTGGGATGAAGATGCGTGCCCTGCGGTATTGCAACTGGCCACCCCCGCCGTTGTGCCTCCGCGGCTGCATGATCATAGATCGCGGAAGTCTGAATGAAACCGGCGCGGACACGATCCCAGTTGGCGAGCTCGATCGTGTCGTCGAACCAATCGACAGAGAGCCTCGGCAGTCCGCTTTCGAACTCGGCAAACGCTATGGGATCGCTCGCTAGGACATCAAGGCCAACGAGGGATGCGCGACGGGCATCTCCCAACCACCTCGACCAAATCGGAAGAGTTCCGTCGGGCCCCGCCTGGCTCTTGATGAAATCGCGCAACGCTGGTCTCACCGGCGAGGCCGCACCTTGCGATGGCGGCACTTCTCCATCCACAACGATCAGGCATTGGCATGGCAGTTTGCCTGCGAGATCGGCGACCAACGCACTTGCCGAGCTGTGACCGACCAAAACCGATTCACCGCAGGGGTCGATGAGCTCCAGTACACGGAAATTCCAGGCGCGCCAGGAGGGCGGTGGCTGGTGGTAGGCCAGCACGTCCGGCACTTGGGCACGATGTCCCGCTTCCCGCAGATGCCTGGCGGTAGGCTCCCAGCTCGATGCACGGACCAGAGGTCCTGCCACAAGAATGAAATCCAAACTCATGCGCCTCCGGCGAGTTGCGAGCGGTGAAAAGTGCAAATCCGACGATACAAGACATATCCGCGCACAAGGGCCGAGTTGGGTCATTCTCGGCTGCCCTCGTCATGTCCGGGTTACCTCCGGGCGTGGACGTTCCAGATCGGCGGCTCGTGCGTCCCGACGGCTATGTTGGAGCGATCGTCTCGTCCGGCGAGATAGGATCGCTGGAGACATACCTTCGAAACGTAGGTCTTGAACGGGGCCGCTAGTTAGCGGCGATGGGATTATGTTCAATCACCATCGCGCTCTGTTTTCTTGATTGAGCATGATCTCCGCAGAAACCCGTTCCGCGTTTGTTATGCTCAAGGGAAAACCGGTATCCACTTTTCTGGATGGTGCTCCTAAAACAGGACTTGCCGCGCGACCGTCAAGTTCCTACCATGTCAAAATTCGTTCTCATGGTACCGTCGATGAAGCACGACGCAGGCTTTGGCATCCTGACCGGCAACGGCATCGAAACGCGATCTTTCAAGGCGGGCGAATTCATCTTCCGGGAGGGGGACAACGCGCTCGATCTCTTCGTCATCAAGAGCGGGCAGGTGCGGATTCAGATCGGCAACCGGACTGTCACCGAGCTTGCACCCGACACCATCTTCGGCGAGATGGCGCTGATCGACGACGAGCCGCGCAGTGCGACGGCTATCGCCGCCACCGACGTGGAGCTGGTCCCCGTCTCGGAAAAGCAGTTCTTGTTTCTTGTCGGTCAAACCCCCTATTTTGCGCTCAAGGTGATGCGGGTCCTTGCGCAGAGACTGAGGCAGACAAACAAGACCCTCGTTTAGCGTGGCAAGGCGAAGAGCTGGCAGAATATGCGCCGCTATGCGAAACTGTTGCCGGTCGTTGTTGCCTGCGCACTGGTGCCGTCAGGCGGCCGTGCCGAAACAATCGATACCGAGCACCTGTTCGCATGGATGAGACATCCGGTGAGCATGTCGGGGCCTATGGAACCGACTTTGCCCTGGCCTTCGCCCGCGAGCCGGTCCCCAATCGGCTCATCGCCGGTCTCAATCTGCTCTACCAGCCGGAGTGGACCCGCTTCCTTGCGACCAACAGAACCGAGCAGCAAGCCACCGTCGGCGTTACGTGGTCGATGATGGCGCAGGTCCGAGATGGCCTCTTGATTGGCTGCGAGGCGCTCTATCTCCGGCAATACGAGGGGATGGGCCTGGACGCTCTCGCAGGTCAGGCTCTCTTTGTCGGACCGACCGTATTGGTGACGCTGTCGGAACGCTCGCGCCTCACCGCCGCCTTGAGCTTTTAGATCGCGGGTCGGTCGGCGGGGATGCCGGGTTCCCTCGACCTCGTTGATTTCGAGCGCTATCAGGCCCGGCTCGTCTACGGCATCAACTTCTGATCGCAAAAAATTGCGCTTTGCTCTCGTGAACCGACCATGATGCGCTAACCCATCACCCGGCGTACATACGCCGATCCCTTGGTCAGCACGCACATGTATGAATAGGTTTCTGCGGCGCCGGATGTGACGGTATCCACATCCACCATGATCGGGTGGGTCTGGCCCTGCCACGTCGCCATGATGGCCGGCGGAACCGGACGGGTCCGCGTTCGTTTGATCACCAGTCCGGAGATATGAGGCAACGTTTCGGTGGCTTTCGCGATGCAAGCCTTGTTGTCTTCGGCCCACCCATCTGCGGTTGCAAGAAGCGATAAGGAAGCCGCTGCGACAGCCAGTTTGATGCGCATCGAGCCTCCCGACCCTTCGCGAGCCAAGCAACATTATCCGCTTGTTCGCCGGCACAGGCAATATGGCGGACTCATTTTGCCGCTAACATTCGCGCAGCCGAAGCTGATAGGCTCCCAACAATTCCGTCATGCAAATCTGTTCCTATCTCTGGTCTGCAGGCCCACGATGTGGGGGAAGCAGTGCGTAGCGAGTGATCAATGAGCAGAACAGCCATGCTTTCGAGACTATCCGCTGAGGCGGTGCGGCGCATCAGGCACTTCGGCGACTACGTCACCGTGCCGCTCGCCGCCGTGATTTTCATGGACCTGGCCGGCATGTACCGCCTCTATCTGGTCGTGGTGGGCTTGGCGGCCTGGACGCTGATGGAATATCTGGTGCACCGATTCGCCTTCCACCACGGTCATTCGCTGGGCCGGCGCCTGCATCAGCTTCATCATGACCATCCGAGCGATCCGGACTCGGAGAGATCGAGCCTCTCGACGCCGCTGCTTGCGTTCCCGATCGGCTATCTTTTGATCCGCACCGCAGGGCTCGAAGACGGCTCGGCGCTGTTCGCCGGACTGCTCTGGGGCTATCTGGTCTTCATCGTCATCCATTATGCCGTGCACCGCTGGCGGATCGAGCCGAACTCCTGGCTCTATCCGACCAAGATGCGGCACCTCACGCATCATCATCTGGAGAATTGCAACTACGGCGTGACCACGATTTTCTGGGATGTCGTTTTTCGCACCAATGCAAGAGAGATCGGCGGACGCATCCCTTCGGTCTGAAGGCCTCGCTTCACGCGGCTGGCCGGCGCGCCTCGAATGTTATGAGTTGGATCCAGTCTACCGCGCCGCGCCGACGCGGGCTTGAACCCGGCGGGGCCCTGAGGTTCAATGACCGCAAGCCGAAAGCATAACGCTAAGGCGCCGGCCATTCCTCGGGAGGACGCTATGGATTGCTGCGGTCACGCGCACTGTCACGGCCACGCGCTCACGCGCCGACAATGGATGTGGCGTACGGCGCTGTCATCGGTCGGTGCGATGCTCGGGGGCGGCGTCGGGCCGCGCGGTTCGACGGCCGCCGCGCAGACGGCCGAGACCGCATCCGCCGCGCTCGACGTGCTGCGCAAATCCATCTCCGTCGATGTCCATACCCATGGCGGAACGACCGGAATTACGTCTCAGGCGCCGCCCAACAGTGATCTTGCAGACGGCATGCGGGCGGGATCGTTGGCGGTCGCGTGCCTCGCCGACGTACCGGACGGACCCATCCTCGGCAGGGACCCGGCCGGGGTCCTCGCCGCACTGCGCACGCCGGAACCGGGACAGCTCTACAAGTACCATCTTGGGCGCCTCGATTGGGTGGATGAGATGGTCGCCAACCATGGCCTGCGTCGCGCGCTTTCGGCCGCCGATCTCGAGGCTGCACACGCAGCGGGGCAGCCCTCGATCGTGGGCGATATCGAGGGGCTCGACTTTCTCGAGGGAAAGCTCGAGCGTCTCGAGGAGGCGCATCAGCGAGGTGTCCGGCACGTTCAGCTCGTGCACTACACGCCCAACGACATCGGCGACTTCCAGACTGGCGTCATCACGCATCAGGGGCTCACCTCTTACGGCGCAGAGGTGATCCGCGCCTGCCACCGGCTTGGATTTGTCTGCGACGTCGCGCATGCGACCGAGGACACGGTGAAGCAGGCGGTCAAAGTTGCGACCAAGCCGCTGCTGCTGTCGCACACCGCGCTTTCGGGATCCCCGGCGATGGGGCCGACGCCCCTCACGGGACGGCAGGTTAGCCGCGATCACGCGCGCGCGATCGCCGAGACGGGCGGCGCAGTCGGCATCTGGCACTTCTTCCCCAGCATCGAGAAATACGTCGACGGCCTGAAGGAAATGGTCGATGTCGTCGGCATCGACCATGTTTGCATCGGCACGGATCAGCAGGTTGCACCCGGCACTCTGCAGGACTACGCGCAGTGGGTGCATCTCGTCGCGGCGATGCTGCGCGGCGGCTTCGCGCCCGAAGAGGCCGGAAAGATCGCGGGCGACAATTATATGCGCGTCTTTCGCGCCGCGGTCGGCTGAGCCCTGTCGAAGTCGTCAACATCGGCGCGGGGGACGGCAATCCTACGCAATGCGGTTGGGCAAGATCTGTATCCACTGCTCGGACCGGTGATTGACAGCAAGCCGTCTTTGCGCCAATTTTGAGCCAGGTTGATACGACCTGCTGGTTGCACCCTTTCGGGAACGGTGAACGTATCGAGCCTTATCGGCCTCCCTTTGCCCGAGCGACCGGGTCAGCAACGCAACCACCTGACACGCCTGGTTCGCTCATGCAGAGGACGAAACCGATGCGCGATTTTCGCGATGCCAAGGCTATGGCGCAGAGCCTGCGCGAGTCCCTCACCACCAAGGCCATCGACATCAGCCACAGCGAGAGCCTGGAGCTGGTCTCCAAGATGCTGGGCGTTGCCGACTGGAACACCTTGTCGGCCTTGCTGCAGGCCGACCGGCGCGAGCCGGCAATGCCGGTCGCACAACGTCAGGCAGGAACGGCAAGCTACCCGGCCATTCCGATCAGGGACCTGGTTCCGTTTCCGACAGCGACCTATCCGCTCTTTGTCGGACGCGAGAAGACCATGCAAGCCCTCAACCAGGCGTTCGAACGGCAGCGCGAGGTGGTGCTGGCGATCCAAAGGAGTCCGGCGTCGACGAGCCCGGACTTGAGGATCTCTACGAGATCGGCGTCCTTGCCCAGTTGCTCGAAGTTGAACGGCTGGGAGATGGCACACTGAAAGTCCTGACGCAGGCGCGCCGGCGCGTCGCGATCCGCCGCTTTGTTGGGGAGAGTGGTGCGTTCCAGGCTGAGGTCGCCGACGTCAGCGAGGGACCGATCCCTGAAGCGCCCGAGCTCATCCAAAAAGCCGCAAAGCGGTTCGAAAGCTACGCGGCGCCCGCGAAATTCGCCTCTCGCAGATTTGGCCGCCGCTCGATCAAACCCGCGATCCCGGACGGGTCGCGGATATCATCGCCACCCGCATGACTCTGCCGATCAGCGACAAGCAGAGCTTATTGGCGATGCTTGATCCTGTGGCGCGGCTGAAGCGGGTCGACGCCCTGATGGACCTCTCGGCGCTCTCGGTTTCGCCGGCGCTTGAAGCGACGAGGCGTCGGGCCCTCGACTACGCCAACCAGCGAAATCATCAATATGCGACGCTGGAGCATCTCCTGCTCGCCTTGATCGACGACGCCGATGCGTCCGCCGTGATGGAGCGCGTGCAACGCCGATCTTGGCGCGCTGAAGGCCGGCCTGCTCGACTATCTCGACAACGAGCTGAAGGATCTCGTGATCGAGCAAGGCGGCAGACGCCAAACCGACCGCTGCCTTTGAGCGTGTGGCTCAGCGCGCCGCGCTCCACGCGCAAGGGTTGGGCCGCCCGGTGGTGACCGGTGCAAATACACTTTTGGCGATATTCCCCGAAACGCGAAGCCCCGCGGCAAGCTTCCTGGGTGAACAGGGTGTGTCCCCAGAGCGTGGGGCCGATTTCATCGCTCGCGGCATCGGCCAGGGAAGGTGAGGGAACCGCTGTCGTCGATCATGATCCGATAAGACCCAATCGGATCATGATCGCGGTTGATACCACGTTCTGATCGATGAGGCCCCATGGGCAGTTCATTCGCATCGTCCGAGCGGTGAGCCGGCAGTCGAGTCCTTTCCGGCACGGCCGCTTCATACCTCGAGGCGCCTCCGTCATGGCCTTGCGCCGTCGTTTGGCATTCCGCGGCTTCGGCCGACGTCGATGACAAACATGATTTGCTCGTTAATACTCGCCGCATCCGTATTCCGTAGAACCCGTTCGACGATCGAGCCCGGTCCTACGTCGAGAACGCCAGACGGAGTATTCGCGATCATGGGCAGCAGCGGTCTCATGTCTCTGGATCTCGGGCTTCGGGGCGCCGTCGTCGCATTGTGCCTGCTGATCGCAGCCATGGCGCTGCGCGATCGCCGTGACAGCACTGCCGCGTTGCTGGGCGCCGCGCTCGCGATCGGCGCCGCGGCTTCGATGATCTGCTCGACGCCGACATTCCCGCGGCCGTTTGCGTGGTGGGGCCTATTGCTACTGGCGTTGTCTAGCGCGAACTGTGTTGTGTTCTGGCTATGGGCGCGTGCTGCCTTCGACGATGATTTCGTCCCGCGGTTCTGGCATGGCGTCTTGTGGGCAGCCGTCGTCGTCGCGCAATGGCTGGACGCCAGCGGCATCACACGATCGGCCGCGCTCGAGGTTGCGATCGAACGCACGCTGCCGTTCACCTCTCTCGGCCTGGCGTTGTTGGCGGTAGCGCAGACGCTTGTCACCTGGCCGGCGGACCTGGTGCAGGGCCGGCGTCGGCTCCGGCTGGTTGTATTGATCGGGGCGTCGGCCCAAATCGTTCTCAACTCTTACTTGAGCTTCTTGCAGCAGCCCTCGTATCCCACTTTTTCCATGACTAGCGTCGCCAACGTTCTCGCTCTGTTCGTGTTGGTCGGCTTGAGCGCATGGAATTTGCTGGAAGCGGGGACGCGAGAAGGTTCAATCCTGTTGCCCGCGACAAATGTCCGCTTCGGCGCGCCAGCCAAGGCGTCTGACGATCAGAGCAAGCCTGCCACGATTGAACCGGCTCTCTTGCGCCGGTTGGAACAGCTGATGACCGTCGAGCGTATCTACCGGCGTGAGCGATTGACGATTGGATTGCTATCCGCCGAGTTGGGCGTGCCGGACTACCGGTTGCGGCAGCTCATCAATGAGGGCCTCGGCTACCGCAATTTCAATGCGTTTCTCAATCATTACCGGATCGGGGAAGCTAAGGCGGCGCTGGTCGACCCCGAACAAGTAGCAGTCCCGGTGCTGACAATTGCCATGGACACAGGTTTCCAGTCGATCGGGCCGTTCAACCGCGCCTTCAAGGCCGCGACAAATTTAACCCCAACTGAATTTCGCCGCCTCGCCATGGCGGGAACATGCGGCCCCCGGTAAACGATCGATTGAAGATCGGCCAGTCGAGTTGAGGAATCGGCCAGCCGGTTTGCAGGAATCGGCGAGAAGCAATCGAAAACATTCGACAGACTGATGGCGATCCTTCCTCGCAGTAGCTGCGCCAACGGGGTTCCCCATGCGAAATCAGCGGTTTGTCGTTCAATTGGCCGCGCTGGCGGCGCTTACACTCTGTCCGGCAGGGGCGGCGCTTGCCGACGATTTGCAGACCGTCGGTGACCCGGACAGTCTCGGTTTTTCGGCGCGGCGGCTGGCGCGCATGACCTCCTGGTTTGAAGCGCAGAGCGAAAAAGGCGATCCTTCCGGTTTTGTCGTGGGGATCGCTCGGGGCGGCAAGCTCGCCTATTTGCAAGCCACCGGCTTCGAGGACCTCGACAAGAAAATGCCGATGCGGCCGGATTTGATCTTTCGCATCGGATCGATGTCCAAGCAAATCACCAGCGTCGCCACCATGATACTGGTCGATGAAGGCAAGCTCGACCTTGATGCTCCCGTGGCCCAGTATCTGCCGGAGCTCAGGGATATGCAGGTCGTCAAAAAGGATCCGGTCACCGGGGCTCCGATCCTCTCGGATGTTGCGCAGAATATTTTTGAACCGGCGAAGCGTGCGATGACGATCCGGGACCTGCTGCGCAATACGTCCGGCCTCGTTTATGCTTCGCCGGACTACGCCGATCCCGGATTTGAGAATGCCGCGATTCACGTACTGTACGGCGCCAGGGCGCCGTTCCGGCGCGACAAGCCTATCGCGGACTTCGTCGCGAGCCTCGGCGCCCTGCCGCTTCTGCACCAGCCGGGCGAAGTCTGGGAATATGCCATCGGCTACGACGTGCTCGGCCGCGTCATTGAAGTCGTGTCGGGACAGCCCTTCGATCAGTTTCTGCAAAGCCGCCTCTTCGCGCCGCTGCATATGGTCGATAGCGGCTTCTCGGTACCGCAGGACAAGCTTGCCCGTCTCGTCGCCGTGCCGGGGCCGCAGCCCCAACCCCCTTTCGCGAATAGCGACGTCGGCAAGCCGCAGACGTTCTTCTCGGGCGGCGGAGGCATCGTCTCCACGGTTCCTGATTTTCTGCGCTTCTGCCAGATGCTGCTCAACGGCGGCGAGCTTGACGGCGTGCGTATCTTGAAGCCCGAAACGGTCAGGCTGATGACGACGAATTCGCTGCCGCCCGAAATGCACATCGCGGGGCATGAAGTCGGTCCGGCCTTCGGTACGGGCTGGGGGCTCGGTTTCGCCAGTCCGCACCAGCCCCGATTTCAGCTACATTCCGGGCGCAGTCGGAAGCTTCAACTGGCAGGGAAGCTGGGGCACGTTCTTCTCGATCGATCCGGCACAGAAGCTGATCCTGATCATGATGATGCAGCGGAGCGAGCACAGTGAGAACGGCTTCTATTTCGACGCCATCCGTCGCCTACCCTATGCGGCGCTGAATATGCCTGAAGCGCCGGCGCCGGTTGCCTCCGGGCAAGGAAATGCCGGCGCGCTCGCCGAATATGTCGGACGCTACGTTTTCGGCGGGTCTGCAAGTTCGCTGGACAGGCAGACCTCGGTCCCCGACGGCAATGGTTGGACCGGTCTTGAGTTCGTTATCGCGGGCACCGATGGCCTCAGGGTGATCAAATTGGCCGACACCGGCCCTGCCGCGAAAGCAGGCGTCATGGCGGGAGATCTCATCACAGCGATCGACGACAAGTCGATCAAGGGCCTGACCTTGGAGGCGGCCTTTCGTCGGATTTCAGGTCCGGTCAACGCCGCGATCAAGTTCGAGATCATCCGCGCGACGCAGAGCGGTCCGCTCGTTGTCGCCTTTGCCCGGGAGGCGGTCCCCTCGCACGGTGTCGCGCTTCAAGTCAGTGTCGTAGACGGCAATCTCGTCGTCGAGGCAACAGGCCAATGGTCAATCCTCGATTTCGACAAGGGTCAGCCGACGCCCGTGGCGGCCGTCTTGAACGATGAATTCTACGTCGAAAGTGGCGATCATACGCGGATCGCCTTCATTCGCGACGCAGCCGGCAAAGTCACCGGCGCGGTTCTCAATCCGGGACCGTGGGAGCAGCGCGGCACGCTCGCCCAATAGGGCACGCCGACCGCTGATGACATGGCGGCATCGCGCCCTCCATTGCTGGTGTCCCTTTCAGCGCGACCAAATATTCTTCGGTCGATGGTGAAAAGCTCGGCCTTCGCGGCAAGGACCGCGAGGGTCGTGAAGTTTCGATCGATGGCGAGGAGAGTGGCGGTAGTTCAGTCTAGCTAGCGGCCGATCGCCTAGCCCCGGTCATACTCGCCTACCGCCCGTCGTACTCGTCGGGTTCCATCGCCCAGGCCCATTCATCGTGGCCGTGCGCGTAAGTTCGGTTGGTTTGCGCCGGATCGCGGTTGACCAGCGGCCGCAGGTACATCGGGTGGGTGGCGCTGCGCACTTCATGCTCGACCGTGAACAGGTGCTTGCCGTCATTGAGATCGACGATGTCGCGAAACCGGTATTGGTATTGGTTGTCTTCCTGGGAGATCAGGCCGCGCTCCAACAGAAGGCGGTAGGGGCCCGAAAAGTTCGTGATGTAGAATTGCACATGGTGGCCGTCGTAATCGGCTTGCGGGGAATCGGTCTCGCGGAATTGCAGATACTGGTCTTTTCCGACCTTCACGCGCGCGAGCGCGCCGTCGCCGTTCCTGAGTTCGGCCGATATCCCCATGATCTGCGGATAGAAGGCGCAAATGCCTGGCGCGGTCCCAACGGGCACCTCGAACTCGACATAGGGGATGCCGAGCGTGATGCGGCCGAAGCGCGCCGCATCCGGCTCATAGCAGCGCACGCGATTGCCCCAGGGACAGGTCGCCTCGACATAGTCGTTGTGTTCGCCGAATGCGAACGCGGTTCCGTCCAGCTTCTTGGCCACCGACGCGAGCCGGTCGAGCAGGGCCTCGCGGCCCGAAATGACGATCCCGGTATGGCCCCGCAGCACCTGCGGATTGCCGCTCGGCAGATGAAACTGGCTGCGGCCGACATTGACCCACATGTTGGTGTCCGACACCATCAGATAGGGGTCGCGGGTAAGCCCGAGGCCTGCGACATAGAACAAGGTGGCCAGCCGCTGGTCGGGCACCGTCACGTTGACGTGTTCGAGATGGATCGAGTTGCCGAGGTCCTCAGTGGTGCGGTCGAAATGCTGCTGCTGCATGGACGCGGTTCCTGGATACGCTAGCTTTTTGTTGGAGCATGAAGACCGGTCCCCACCCATCGGGTCGTGGCCCGAGGGCAGGCTTTTCCGGATCACGCTCTAACGCGCATCATAGCGAAGCATGACGCCTTAATCCAACAGTTCGGTGACGCAGGTCAGGGTCCCGTTATTTGGCACCGACCAGCGGCCGCAACAGCAGCTTGCCCGAAATCGAGTTCGGCACTTCATAGGGCGAGCCGACGGCCAACACGTGGCTCAGCGCGACCAGCCGGTTGGCGAGCTTCGCCGGCGGCGGCGTCTGGAACGAATAGGACGTCGGATTGTGGCACAAGAAGCAGTTCAGCACGCCGCTGATCGGCGTGTTATTGGCGTTTTGAACGAACGTCTCAGCCGTGCCGTTCGCCAGATCGACCGAACCGACCGCGCTGGTCTGGTTGCTCTTCAGGTTATAGGAATTGGGCAGCATCCACACGGTCCCGATCAGGCCATAGTTGGCGAAGACCGATTGCGGAGGCGGCCTGAAGGCGGCGACGGCTTGTTGAGCTTGCGCGTTGATGGCGAAGATGTTGCCCACCCCGTTCGGCTGGTTCTCGCCGCCAGTCTGATTTTCGAGCACCACATTTGTCACCGGCGCGATCTTTTGGCTCGCGGCATCGAGTGTCAGGTTGGGTGGATCGACTGCGATGTTCACCTGCGAGAACGGGGTGTTGCCCTTGTACAGCGTATAGCTCTTCGGATCCTTGCGGGTCGGCGAGGCCGTGAACGTGTTGTCCGGCGTCGCCGGCGAATTCATCTTGTGCTCGAACGTCCCCCAGAGGAATTCGGGGTGATTGTCGGTGTAGCCGACCACGTGCAGGCCCACCAGCGCGACCGTCACCGTCGCGAACTTTCCGGCCACGCGGCTGGATGGTGACGAGACCCGGAGTGACCTTGGTCTCCAGCACCGGTACCTGCGCCTGCGTCGTATAGGCGCCGGCCGGCGGCTGTTGTCCCGGATCGAGCCGCAGCCAGGTGGCTTTGAAGACCGCCGCGCCGACGTCGAAGGAAGAACCTGCCGGTTGACTTTGGTAGCCGCCGGTAGCGATCAGGTTTTTCCGCGCCGTATCGAAATACGACTTGTTCATGTGAACCGAGGCATAGACCGGGTAGCCGTTCTGGGCGACCAGCATGTTGCCGTCGGCTTCGACGATGGCGCCGGCGCCTTCGCTGAATCCGGCAAGGCCCTGGAATGTCTCCGAACGTGCCGCGAGCGTCAGTGGACGCAGCTTGGGCTCGCCGGCGTTCTCGCTCGCGTTCAGGAGATCGGCCGGCGTGGCCAGGGTCATGAAGCGCGGCACGGTCTGCCCCGACGCCGGGTCCTTGATCAGCGCGGTGGCCCAGACGAAAGCCTCCCACGACCATTGATGGAAATTGCAGTCGGGGGTCGGCAGGTTCTTGGTGTCCGAGGTGGGAAAGGGGAAATCCGGCGCCAGAAATCTGACCAGTCCTTCCGACCAGCCCTGCAACGGACAGCCCTTGGCTGGCGGCGGTGGCGCGGCGCCGGCAGCGTTGCCGATGGCACCGGCAAAGCCGATCGCGGCGATTGCGAGTGAGGCGATGAGTGCGTGTCGCTGGGCCTTTTTCATGTTGCGCTTTTTCATGTTGAGTTTCCCCTCGGGCGTCCGGGCAAACGCGGCGTCGCGTCCTTCGCAGCGCGTTGCCTAGCTTCCTGCACCCCGGATGCCACTCAAATTATAATAGCATTATTTGTAAATACAACTACAACTATAAGACAAGATAGCGCACTAAATAGTAGTTATTGGAAACAATGCACCAAGGGCGGGTGTCGGCCATGAGCGAACGGTGAGGGCGAGGGCGCCACGGTATCATGCGCCGCCAAGATACTTACTTGAGTGCCGCTTACTTGAGTGCCGTTGTAGCGATGCGCGCGGGCGAAGAAGATATCGTCGATTCCGGATCAGCCGGAGCGCGCGCCGGGGCTGAACCGACCTACTGCCCCCCGTAGCTCTGCACCAGGCTTCCCGCCACCAGCGACCAGCCGTCGACCAGCACGAAGAAGATCAGCTTGAAGGGCAGCGACACCACGACGGGGGGCAGCATCATCATGCCCATCGACATCAGCACCGAAGCGACCACGAGGTCGATGATCAGAAACGGCAGGAACAACAGGAAGCCGATCTCGAAGGCGCGTTTCAGTTCGGAGATCATGAACGCCGGAACCAGGATGCGCAGCGACATCTCCTCGGGCGTCGCCGGCGGCGGCTCGCCCGACAGGTCCATGAACAGCTTCAGGTCCTTTTCGCGCACGTTCTTTTCCATGAAGCCGCGCAGCGGCACCGAGGCGCGCTGCAGCGCTTCCTCCACCGTGATCTGGTTGGCGATCAAGGGCTTGATGCCGTCGTCGTAGGATTTCTGCAGCACCGGCCCCATCACGAAGGCGGTCAAGAACATCGCCAGCGCGATGATGACCGAGTTCGGCGGCGCGGTGGAGGTGCCCATCGCGGTGCGCAGCAGCGACAGCACCACGACGATGCGGGTGAACGACGTCATCATGATCAGGATCGACGGCGCGATCGAGAGCACCGTCAGAAGCGCGATCAGCTGGATCGCGCGGTCGGTGACGCCGCCATTGCCCTGGCCGAGATTGATGCTGATGTCCTGCGCAAACGCAGGCACCGCCAGCGTTATGGTGGCGGCGATCAGGACGGCAAGAAATAAAACTCTACGCGGGAGTTGCTCGGGCCTCACGAAGACTGCGACTTCGGACGGCCCAGCAATGACGCCATCTCGTCTTCCAGATTCTCAAAGCTGCTTTTCGGCGAGGGCGCGGCGACGGGCGGAGCTGCGGCGGGCGGCTCGACGCGCAACGCTGGGCGGGCGGGCGGCGGCGGTTCCGGCGCCACCGGCGGGGCCAGCGCATCGGCCGCCGGCCGCCGAAGCGCGGCCTCGAGCCGCTGTGCCATCTCGGCAAGATTTTGATCCGCGCTTGGCTGAGGAGCGGGTGGCTGAGGAGCGGGAGCAGGCGCGGGAGGAGGTGGTGGTGGCGGCGCGACCGCCCGTTCGGGCGCGCGCAACGGCGGGGCCTTCGGTGCTTCGCTCGGCCGGGAGGGGCGCGGCATCATCGGCTCGCCGCGCGGCGGCATCCGCGGTGGCGCTGGTTCCGGCCGCAATGGCATCGGATCCAGCCGCAATGGCAACGGTTCCGGGCGCAACGGCGTCGGCTCCGGCCGCAATGGCATCGGTTCCGGCCGCAGATCAGCTCTCGGTTCAGATCTGGGCTCCGGTCTAAACTCAGCTCGAGGCTCGGGCCTGATCTCCGGTCGCGACTCGTGCCGGGGTTCCGGACGGGCGATCGGTTCCAGCGCAAAACCTGCCAAGGGATCGGCGCGGCGCTCCGACAAGGCCGGCGGCACACGGCGCGCTTCTTCGGCAAACGACGGCCGGGCCGGGCGGGGCGGCGGTTCGGGCATCTGCGCTGCGGCGGGATGATCGAAGATGTCGGCGCGCAGACCCTCGTCGGCCCAGGCCGCCGCGTCGGGCAGCGGTGCAATCCGCGGCGGCGGCGGTTCGGCGCCGGCGGAACGTTGTGGAAGCTGATCGCGGCCGGCCGTGGCGCGCACGATATTGGATTCCACGACGATGTCGGTCGGACCCCCGATCATGATGAGATGCTCGACATTGTCGCGCCGCACCAGCACCAGGCGACGGCGGCCGTCCACGGCCGCGGCATCGATGACCGCTAGCCGCGGCATCCGGCCGCGATTGGTGTTGGCGCCGAGGCGGTTGCCGGCGAATCGGCGGACCAGCCACGCGGCGACGCCGATCAGGGCCAGAACGACCACGAATGCGAAAAAGAAGGTAACTGCCTGCATGCTCTCCGTCCCCGGCGTCTAATCAAGCCTCCCATCTGCGCCACCGTTGCTTCGCAGCGGCACGGCAAACGGCGTGTAAAGCCTGAGACCGAAACTAAACCGTTAACCCCCACGGCAGGAACTGCCGCCCCAAGTCTTAATAACCCATGAATTGGCTGAACCAAAACGACTTCTTGGGATTTCCCGCGAATGCGAATTGACGGGGGTAACGCGCCATTCCGGTGAAAAAGCGCTCAATTTGCCGTCAGGACGGACGGGGCTTGGGACATCCCGTGGATCGCGATTCGCGCCTCTTAACCTGCTGTTAACCATACACACGGCAAATTCTGCCTACCTGCCGACCATCACCGGCGCAGGCAACGCGGAGCGGGGCGATGTCCATCAGCGATCTTCCGGTCTTGTCGGCGCTGCGCACCAAGATGCAGTGGCACCAGGAACGCCAGCGCATCCTTTCCGAAAACGTCGCCAATTCCGATACCCCGAACTTCAAGCCGCGCGACCTGGTCGCGCCGAAATTCGATGCCACCGGGGCGCCCGCCGGAACCATGGGCACGCTGCCGATGATGCAGACCAGCGCCTCCGACATCGCGCCCTTCGGCGGCGGCGGCGGGGATGGTTTCGACCAGAACAAGAGGGCTGGTTTCGAGACGAGGCCCGCCGGCAATGCCGTCAGCCTCGAAGACGAGATGACGAAGTCCGCGGCCAACCAGATGGACTATGCGGCGGTCACCCAGCTCTACAGCAAGAGCCTGCAGATCATAAAGATCGCGATTGGTAAAGGCTAGCCACCGGTGGAACAGGCATAGGAGAGCGAAATCATGGCCGACGACTCAAGCGATTTCGCCCGCTCGATGGGGATTGCCACCTCGGGCCTGCGCGCCCAGGCCGGGCGGATGCGGGTGATTTCGGAAAACATCGCCAACGCCGATTCGACCGCGCCCACCGCCGGCGGCGATCCCTATCGCCGCAAGGTTCCGACCTTCACCTCCACGCTCGACCGCGCGCTGGACGCCCAGGTGGTTGCGCTTGGCAGGATCCGGCCGGACCAATCCGACTTCCGCGTCAAACACGAGCCCGGCAACCCGGCCGCGGACGCCGCCGGCAATGTCAAATATCCCAACGTCAACACCTTGATCGAAATGACCGACATGCGAGACGCGCAGCGGTCCTACGAGGCCAATCTCAACATCATCAGCGCCACGCGTGCGATGATTCAGCGCACGCTCGACATCCTCAAGGCCTGAACAGGAAAGCTAGGAAGGAACCCAAGCCATGGCTACACCGACAGTTGCCGCCAATGCCTATGCCAATCTCGCCCGCATCCTCGATACCGGCGGCGCCGGCAAGGGCACGGAGACCAGCGGACCGTCCTTCAGCGCCGTGCTCAAGGACGCGATCGGCAGCGTCATGGACGCGGGCCGCAAATCGGATCACCAGACGGTCGCGATGGCGGCCGGCAAGGCCAATGTCATGGACGTGGTCACCGCGGTTGCCGAAACCGACGTCGCGGTGTCGACGCTGGTGTCGGTGCGCGACAAAGTGATCGCGGCCTACGAAGACATCATGAAGATGTCGATCTGATGTCGATCTGAGCTTGGCGCTACCCAAGCGTCTCGAAAGGATCCCGAAGGTTCGGGGCCTCGTGGTTCGAGACGCGCGCCGAGGGCGCGCTCCCGCCATGAGGGGAGAAAACGAGGAAGCGAAGAAAATGACCGGTGCTGAAACCCTCGATGTCGCGCGCGACGCGATCTGGACCATTGTCGTGGTGTCGTCGCCCTTGATGATCGTGGGCCTCGTGGTCGGCGTCGTGGTGTCGCTGTTCCAGGCGCTGACCCAGATCCAGGAACAGACCCTGGTGTTCGTGCCGAAAATATTGGCGATTTTCGTGACGCTGCTGTTGGCGCTGCCGTTCATGGCGGATGCGCTGAACAGTCACATGATGCGTATTGCGTCGCGAATCATGGGCGGTTGATGCAGATTGCGTAGACCATGCGCATCGATATCTCACTGTTGCCCACACTCGCCGCCGCCTTCATGCTGGCGTTCGCTCGCATTGGCGCGATGGTGATGCTGATGCCGGGCTTGGGCGAAGCCAATATTCCGGTTCGCATCAAGCTTTCGATCGCGCTGATGCTGACGCTGATCATCCTGCCGCTGCATCGCTCCGCCTACCACATCGACATGGAATCGATGACCGCGCTCGTGGTCTTGATGCTGCATGAGATCATCATCGGCATCGTGCTCGGGGCCACCGCGCGGGTGACGCTGTCGGCGCTGCAGGTCGCGGGCTCCATCATCGCCCAGCAGATGGGGCTCGGCTTCGTCACCTCGGTCGATCCGACCCAGGGCCAGCAGGGCCTTCTGGTCGGAAACTTCCTCACCATCTTGGGAGTGACGCTGCTGTTCGCGACCGACAGCCATCATCTGGTCATCGCGGCGCTGAACGAAAGCTACACGATCTTTTCGCCGGGTGAGACGCTGGCAAGCGGCGACGTCGCCGCGCTCGCCACCCGTGCGTTCGCGGCCGCCTTCAAGATAGGGCTGCAACTGTCTGCGCCGTTTCTGGTTTTCGGCCTGGTGTTCAACATCGGCTTAGGCGTGCTGGCGCGGTTGATGCCGCAGATGCAGGTCTATTTCGTCGGCGTCCCCTTGTCGATTTTCGCAGGGTTCTTGATCTTCGCTTTCGTGCTTACGGCGATGATGGGGACCTTCCTCGATTATTTCATCGGCGTGATGCACGACATGATCCCGCTCAACTGAAGGCCTTGAAACCACATGGCCGACGAGAACGATTCGTCAGACAAGACACAAGACCCTACGCAAAAGCGTCTCGACGATGCGCTCGATCGCGGCGACGTCGCCAAGAGCCAGGAAATCAACACCTGGTTCGTGATCGCCGGCGGCACGCTGATCATATCCGCGTTTTCCGGATCGATCGGCGGCGGCATCGAGCTGCCGCTGCGCAACCTGATCGCCAATTCCTGGATGATCCATGCCGACGGGCCGGGCCTGCTGGCGCTGGCGAAGAGTCTGGAATATGCCGTCATCGCCGCCATCGGCGTGCCGATGTTGATGCTGGTGCTGGCCGCGATCGCGGGCAACATGCTGCAGCACCGCCTGGTGTGGTCGGCCGAGCAGCTCAAGCCGAAGTTCAGCAAGATTTCGCCGGCCTCGGGCGCCAAGCGCCTGTTCGGCAAGCAGGCGGCGGCCAACTTCGCCAAGGGCCTGTTCAAGCTGACCGCGCTCGGCGCGGTGATGACCTCGATCCTGTGGCCGGAGCGCCTGCGGCTCGAATTGCTGGTGCATCTCGATCCGGCGGCGCTGTTTGGCGTCACCACCTCGCTGACGCTGCATCTGTTGGGCGCGGTGGTCGCGATGCTCGCGATTGTCGCGATCGCCGACTATCTGTTTCAATACCGGCAATGGTACGAGCGGCAGAAGATGTCGCTGCAGGAGATGAAGGAGGAGTTCAAGCAGTCGGAAGGCGATCCGCACATCAAGGGCCGCATCCGGCAGTTGCGCCATGCGCGCATGAAGAAGCGCATGATGGCTGCGGTTCCCAAGGCCTCCGTGATCATCACCAACCCGACCCACTACTCGGTGGCGCTGTCCTACGAGCGCGGCATGCCGGCGCCGGTCTGCCTCGCCAAGGGCGCCGACAACATCGCGCTCAAGATCAGGGAAATCGCCAAGGCGCACGACATCCCGATCGTCGAGAACGTGCCGCTGGCGCGGGCGCTCTACGCGACGGTGGAGATCGACGACGAGATCCCGGTGGAACATTACCATGCGGTCGCCGAGATCATCGGCTATGTGATGGGGTTGAAGCGTAACCTTTCAGGCTGGCGGACGTGAGGGGCGCTTGCGCGCGCGAAAGGCGCTTAAAATGCGCCTTTTGGCGCGAAATAGCGGCTTGACGGACTTGCGCTTGCCCGTCCGATTCAGGCACTCAGGAACCTAAGGCTAGCGGTCCGATTCTAATGTTCGCACCCCGGTTTCGGCAGGCGCTTGTGCGGATGTTGGAATCGAAGGACTACCAGCAAATATAGGTTTTGGCGGAGTCTTGGATTTGACATTCGCTTTGCGAGCCCTTTTCGAGCCCTTGGGCAGGACGGTCGCGAATGTCAAATCCAGAATTCCGCGAGGGCGTCATCTTCATGCCGACAGGCCGGGTCCCCGCCATGACCGCCGACATTGACAACGATCCGTCCCGGGAAGTGGTGAGCCTGCATGAGCCGTCGAGGCGCGGCAGCATCGTGCTGGTGCTCCTGATCGCCGGCGCCCTGGTCGCGGTGGCGGTCGTGCTGATGACCATCGGCCGGACGCAAGCGCAGCCCTATATCCTGGGGCTTCTGGCGCTCCTGGCGATGGTCGGGCTGTTCAGCCTGTTCGCGTTCGCCGCCGGCATCATTCGCTTCGCCGACCGCAGTGCCGACGATCCCGTGATCAGCCGCATCGCCGACCGTGCCTTCGACGGGCTCGCGGTCACCGACCCGCGCGGCCACATGGTCTATTTCAACGAAACCTATCTGGCGCTGACCGGTGCCGTGGGCGCGCAGGACGTCCGCCCCGTCGAGCGGGTCTTCATCGGCAACCCGGACGTTTCGGAAGCGGTGTTTCGGCTCCTGAAAGCGGCGCGCGAAGGCAAGCGGCAGCAGGAGGAGGTCCGCATCGCCGGCAACGAGGGCGCGCACGGCCGCTGGCTCCGGATGCGGGTGCGTCCGCTCGGCCAGACCAAGCGGGAAGCCAGATATGCGGTGTGGTCGATTTCCGATATCACCCGCGACCGCGAGCGCCAGGAGGACGTGTTCAAGGAACTGCAGCACGCGATCGAGTATCTCGATCATGCGCCGTGCGGCTTCTTCTCGGTCAACGCCTCAGGCGAGCTCGCCTATGTCAACGCCACGCTGGCGAACTGGCTGGACTACGATCTCGCCGAGATCGGGTCGGGCGGCTTGCGGCTGACCGATGTCGTCTCCGGCGACGGCGCCTCGCTTTTGACCTCGATCGTGGCGGTGCCCGGCGAGGTCAAGACCGAGGTGTTCGACCTCGACCTGAAGATGCGCGGCGGCAAGACCATGCCGGCGCGGATCTATCACAAGCTCGCTTTCGGCGCGGACGGCGCCGCCGGCCCGTCGCGCACGCTCGTGATCAGTCGCGCCCGGGACGAACGTTCCGATCCCGAGCGCGCCGCCGAGGTCCGCTTCATGCGCTTCTTCGACCACACCCCGATGGCGATCGCGACCGTGGACCGCGCCGGCGCCGTGGTCCGCGCCAATGCGCGGTTTGCGAAACTGGCGCAGACTCTCAGCCTCGACAGCGCCGCCAACAAGTCGATCTTCCGCGCCGTCAGCGCCCGCGACCGGCACCTGCTGATCGCGGCGATCAACCAGGCAGCCGAAGGACAGGGCGACATCGAGCCGGTCGAGGCGATGCTGGAGGGCGCGAAGGAGCGCTGGGGCCAGTTCTTCGTCACCGCGGTCGAGCAGGACGAACGCGAGACCGAAGCCGCGATCGTCTACATGCTGGAGACCACCGAGCGGCGCGCGCTGGAGAACCAGATCAACCAGTCGCAGAAGATGGACATGGTCGGCCAGCTCGCCGGCGGCATCGCCCACGACTTCAACAACGTGCTGTCCGCCATCATGATGGCGAACGACTTCCTGTTGAACGCGCACAAGCCGACCGATCCATCGTTCCAGGACATCATGCAGATCAAGCAGAACGCCACGCGCGCCGCCACGTTGGTGCGGCAGCTGCTCGCCTTCTCGCGCCGCCAGACGCTGCGGCCGCAGGTGCTCGATCTCGGCGACGCGCTGTCCGACCTCACCATGCTGCTGCGGCGGTTGATCGGGGAAAAGGTCAAGCTCGACCTCGTGCACGGCCGCGATCTCTGGCCGGTCAAGGTTGACGTCTCGCAGTTCGAGCAAGTGATCGTCAATCTTGCGGTGAACGCCCGCGACGCCATGCCCAATGGCGGCAAGCTCACGGTGAAAACCGCCAATGTGACCGTGGAAGAGTCGGGGCTGCTCGCCTTCAAGGGCATGCCGGCGGCGGACTATGTGCGGATCGACATTTCCGATACCGGCACCGGCATCCCCGCCGACATCCGCGACAAGATTTTCGAGCCGTTCTTCTCGACCAAGGAGGTCGGCAAGGGCACCGGGCTCGGGCTGTCGACGGTCTACGGCATCGTCAAGCAGACCGGCGGCTTCATCTATGTCGATTCGGAAGAGGGCAAGGGCACCGCGTTCCACATCTTCCTGCCGCGGCATCATGCCGAAGTGGAAGCGCAACCCGAATCCCATGCCGGTAACGGCGTGACCCGGGAAGTGCCGGCCGAATCGAAGCCGCGTCCCGATCTCACCGGCCAGGGCACCATTCTCCTCGTCGAGGACGAGGAGGGCCTGCGCTCGCTGAACGCGCGGGGCCTGCGCTCGCGCGGCTACAGCGTGATCGAGGCGTCGAACGGTGTGGAAGCGATGGAGGCGCTGGAAGAGCGGAATGGCGCCGTCGATCTCGTGGTCTCCGACGTGGTGATGCCGGAGATGGACGGCCCGACCCTGCTCAAGACCATGCGCGGCCGCAACCCGGATCTGAAGATCATCTTCGTCTCCGGCTACGCCGAAGATGCCTTCGAGAAGAGCCTGCCGGAGAACCAGCAATTCGCCTTCCTGCCAAAGCCATTCACGCTAAGCCAGCTGGTGGCCGCGGTGAAGGAAACCATGACGCCGTCGTGAGCTATCGAGTCCCGGACGCGTTGCAGCGTGCTTTGCGATGCAAAGCAGAGCCGGACCTGCCTCGGCATCACGATCCTTGGCGTGGATCCCGGGTCTGCGGCGCACCACTGCGCGATCCGTCGCGCCCGGGAAACGCGGGTAAGCTGCCAGCCCCATCCCCGCGACCGAGCGCCGCAGCCAACGGGGTGCCCGACGGCTTCATTTTCGCGCTGGTTGTTCCCATGTAGAAGGGGCGTTTCCCCCTGGCGGGGATTGGGAAAAGGCACATGAAATTCACGCTTAATGGGCGCAGGCTAGTCCAGGCCATCGCGGTCGTTCTCACGCTGGCGCTGCCGACGCTCGTCACCATCGCGCCGGCCGACGCCCGCATCGGCGGCGGCTTCAGCTCGGGCTCGCGTGGCTCGCGCACCTTCTCCATGCCGCCGAGCACCTCGACCGCACCCAACATGGCGCAGCCGTTCAACCGCACCATCACCCAGCCCGGCAGTCCGGGCTTTGGCTCGCCGGTTGGCGGCGGCTTCTTCAACCGGGGCGGCGGCCTGTTGCGCGGCCTTGCCGCGGGTTTCATCGGCGCCGGCCTGTTCGGCCTGTTGTTCGGCGGCGGAATGTTCTCCGGTATCGGCGGATTCTCATCGATCCTCGGCCTGATCCTGCAGATCGGTCTGATCGTCCTCTTGGTGCGGCTGGCGATGTCGTGGTGGCAGCGCCGCTCGATGTCGCAACCGGCCTATGCCGGCCCAGGCGCCGGCCCCGGTGCGCCGACCGGCTTCGGTAGCGGAATGGGCTTTGGATTCGGATCGAGCGCGCCGCTCGAAATCCTGCCCGCGGACTACGAGGTCTTCGAGCGCCTGCTTACCGAGATTCAGGCGGCCTGGTCGAACGAGGACACAGCGCAACTGCACAAGCTGGCGACGCCGGAAATGGTCGCTTATTTCACGCGCGACCTCGAAACGAACCGGGCTCAAAACCAGATCAACAAGGTGAGCGGCACGAAGCTCCTGCAGGGCGACCTTGCGGAAGCCTGGCGCGAGGGCGATGCCGACTATGCGAGCGTCGCGATGCGGTTCTCGATGATCGACCGGATGCTGGACCGCGCCACCAGCCGTCTGGTCGGCGGCAGCGAACAGCGCACCGAAGCAACCGAAGTGTGGACTTTCTTGCGGCCGCGCGGCGGCAACTGGGTGCTCTCCGCGATCCAGCAGACCAACTAGCTCTTGCTCGCTCTAGCTTGTTGTTTTGAGCATGATCTCCGCGCAAACGCTTCGCGTTTGTCGCGAGGGAAAACCGGTACCCACTTTTCCGGATCATGCTGAGCGATACAGGCGCTGCGGTTCATCCCGCGGCGCCTTTGCTTTTTGTCCGCGATAAGCGATCATTACCGCGAAGGCTTGTGATATTCCTTCGGCAGCCGAACCGAGGTGCGGTCGGCCGCGTTGCGGTTGCAATGGAAGGAAATTCCATGCGTTACGAACTCTATTACTGGCCGGGCATTCAGGGTCGCGGCGAATATGTCCGCCTCGCGCTGGAAGAGGCCGGCGCCGATTACACCGATGTCGCGCGCGAGGGTGGCGGCATGGGCGCGATGATGAAAACGATGGAAATGCACGGCACGCCGCCCTTCGCCCCGCCATACCTGAAAGCGGGAAAGCTCGTGATCGGGCAAACCGCCAACATCCTGCTTTATCTCGGCGGGCGGCATGGGCTGGCGCCGAAGACGGAAGGCCCAAAGCTCTGGGTGCACCAGCTGCAGTTGACCATCACCGATCTCGTGCTGGAGATCCACGACACCCATCATCCGCTCGGGCCATCCTTGTATTACGAGGATCAGCGGGCGCCGGCCAAGAAGCGCACCGAGGAGTTCTGGAAGCAACGCGTGCCGAAATATCTCGGCTATTTCGAGAAGCGGTTGGAAGCGAGCGGCGGGACCTATGTCGCCGGCCGCCGCATGACCTATGTCGATCTCTCGCTGTTCCAGATCGTCGAAGGGCTACGCTATGCTTTCCCCAAGCGCATGAAGGCGTTCGAGGGCAAGGTCCCAGGCCTCGTCGGCTTACGCGACCGGGTTGCCACGAGACCCAGGATCAAGGCCTATCTCGAAAGCGACCGCCGCATTCCCTTCAACGAGGACGGCATCTTCCGGCATTACAGGGAGCTGGATTCGTAAGATGCAGTTGCGCGACGGTCACGCCAGCTGATCGATCCGTGTGCCCTGTCCGGGTGGCAGCGGCGGGGGCGGCGTCGGCTGGGCCGTCGAGGCGTCGACGCTATTGCTGTCGGTTGGCACCGGCGGCGGCGTGGGCTTGCTGGTTTGTAGCGGGGTGACCGGCGGGGGACTGGAAACACTGGAAACGTTCATGGGCGGGATTCCTGTTGTTACGGCAAGCCTGACGCGTGCTGCCGAACGCTCAGTGAATCCGATCCCTAAAATGCGAACGACCCGATCAGGTCGCCTCTATCATGCTGAACGGGAGGCTCACCTGTCCGTCGAAAGACCGTGCCGGGGGGGGGGGGGGGGGGGAGGGGGGGGGGGGGGGGTGGGGGGGGGGTGGGGGGGGGGTGGGGGGGGGGGGGGGGGGGGGAGGGGGGGGGGGGGGGAGGGCGGGGGGGGGGGCTGCGGAATGTTCATTGTCCCATTGGAGGGGGCGGTCGATTGAAGGAGAGGGGGCGGTGGGGGGGAGCGCCTACTGGTCCAGGCTGCGGGAGATCGTGATCGTGGACTCGGTCTTGGTCCTGGTGCAGCGCATGTCGAGGCGGCGGTAGCGGGTCGAGACGTCGTCGCCGCGGAACAGGCCCATCCGCTTGATGCAGCGGGTCGCGCCCGTCACCATGTAGTCTTTCGGCAGCGTGAAGACGATCGCGGCCGCGCTCGCGATCAGGTCGATGAAGGCCGGCTTTGGCTTGCGGTCGGCCTTGGCGAACAGCTGGTTGGAGAAATTGCGCCCGGAGCAGCCGAGCGTGATTTCCCTGGCGTTCGGATGCGCCAGATAGATCAGATTGGCCGCGGTCTGGCCGACCCGCATTCCGTCGATCTGGTTCTTGAGCTGGTTGGCGAGATCGTCGCAGCGGTCGGCGCGCGCGGACGAGGCGGCGAATACGGCGAGCAGCGCCACCGCGGCGAATATCGAGCGTAAAACAGGCTTCTTGTCATGAATACCCCCGCGCCATTGAAGCTTGCGCGGAGGATTTATGCAAGCGCCCAGCCGCGACCGCCGGGCGATCGCGGCTGCGGTGTGACGTCGAAGCGTCAGCCGGCGGCGGCCCTATTCGCACTTCCCCTTGTGCGCCAGCGAAACCCCCGCTTGCTGGCGCATGCAATCGTTTCCGTAGGTCTTGCCGTCGCAGCCGCAGACCACGAGTTTCGGTCCGGTGATCTGCGGGCAGAATCTCGGCTTTCGCGCGCAGGTGCCGCCGATGTCGGCGATGAAGCATTGTCCGGGCTTATGCTGACAGAACAGGCCGGGGTTACATTCGTGCGGGGGGAAAACAAAACCGCCACATGCTTTGCCGACCCCGACCGCATTGGCGCCGGTGGGGATTGAAATCAACAACGCCACTGCCGCAACGAATGAAATTGCAATACTGCTCTTCACGGTCGCCTCCCTTGGTGCGTTTGTAATAATAAAAAACAACCAGAGATTATATCCGGATTTTGTCCGAATAAAGAAGGATGGGCCGCTTGGCGAAGTACCTTAACGCCAGCGACGCGAGAGGACCGCGTGAGGCTGGCTTTCGACCACGAGACGGCCGATCTCGAAACATCGATCGGGATTGGTCAGGACCGCGACCTGCGAAGACCCTCATCGAGCCGCTGTTCGGTGGTTTTGCCGGATCAGGGAGGTATGCAAAACCTTCCTTTTGTCCTAAAAGTGCTTAGAACGGTTCAATCGCCGGACGTCTCGAAGCGGACGTTTCCGGCTCCCGAACCCGCGAGCACCCCATGAACGCCCCCACCGCCTTCCCCGACCCAAAACCCGTTCCGCCCTACAAGCACACGCCGCTGTTTCCGCTGGGCGCGGACACCACGCCCTACAAGAAGATCACCACCGAGGGCGTACGGGTCGAGAAGGTGCTGGGCAAGGACATGCTGGTGGTGTCGCGCGAGGCGCTGCGAGCGCTGTCGGAGGCCGCGTTCGGCGACATCAACCATTATTTGCGGCCGGGGCATCTGAAGCAGTTGCGCAGCATCCTCGACGACAAGGAAGCCAGCGACAACGACAAGTTCGTCGCCTTCGATTTTCTCAAGAACGCCAACATCGCCGCCGGCGGCGTATTGCCGATGTGCCAGGACACCGGCACCGCCATCATCATGGGCAAGAAAGGCTCGCGCGTTCTCACCGATGGCGACGACGAGGCAGCCTTAAGCGAAGGCGCGCGCGACGCTTATTTGCGGCGCAATCTGCGCTATTCGCAGGTCGCACCCTTGTCGATGTATGAGGAAAAGAACACCGCCAACAACATGCCGGCGCAGTGCGAGATCTACGCCGAGGGCGGCAGATCGACGCCTACAAGTTCATGTTCATGGCCAAGGGCGGCGGGTCCGCCAACAAGAGCTTCCTGTTCCAGGCAACGCCCTCGGTCCTGACCCGCGACCGCATGCTGGCATTTTTGAAGGAGAAGGTGCTGACGCTCGGCACCGCGGCGTGCCCGCCTTACCACCTTGCGATCGTGATCGGCGGCACCTCGGCCGAACTCTGCATGAAGACGGTGAAGCTGGCATCGGCGCGCTATCTCGACGCGCTGCCGACCCACGGCTCGGCCGACGGCAACGCCTTCCGCGATCTCGAGATGGAGCAGGAAATACTGAAAATGACGCAAATCGCTCGGCGTCGGCGCGCAGTTCGGCGGCAAGTATTTCTGCCACGATGTGCGCGTGATCCGGTTGCCGCGCCACGGCGCGTCATTGCCGATCGGGCTTGGCGTCTCATGCTCGGCCGACCGCCAGGTGCTCGGCAAGATCACCAAGGACGGCGTCTATCTCGAGGAGCTCGAGCACAACCCCGCGCAATATCTGCCAGTTGTGGAGCAGGCGCTCGGCGGCGAGGTGGTCAAGATCGATCTCAATCGGCCGATGAAGGAAATTCTGGCGACGCTTTCAAAACATCCGATCAAGACCCGGCTGTCGCTGAAAGGCACCATGATCGTGGCGCGGGATTCCGCGCATGCCAAATTGCGCGAGCGGCTGGAGCGGGGCGAGCCGCTGCCGGATTATTTCAAGAACCATCCGATCTACTACGCCGGCCCGGCGAAGACCCCGGAAGGCTATGCTTCCGGCGCGTTCGGGCCGACCACGGCGGGAAGGATGGACTCCTTCGTCGACCAGTTCCAGGCGGCGGGCGGATCGATGGTGATGCTGGCCAAGGGCAACCGCGCGGCGGCGGTGCGCGAGGCCTGCAAGAAGCACGGCGGCTTCTATCTCGGCTCGATCGGCGGTGCGGCGGCGAACCTCGCCGAGCACTGCATCAAGAAGGTCGAGGTGGTGGAATATCCCGAACTCGGCATGGAAGCGATCTGGCGCATCGAGGTCGAGGATTTCCCGGCCTTCATCATCATCGATGACAAGGGCAATGACTTCTTCAGGGAATTGAACCTGGGGTGAGGGGGACGCGATCGTCATTCCGGGCCCGCGTCCAAGTCGGCTGTTGCGCCGGGACGATGATATTGCCGAACTCGGGTGAACCCGAGTTCGGTTCGCGCATCCCGGTATGACGGTGGTTTTAACTCGGACTTGGCCGTCGGCCCTACGCCCGCGTCCCCTTGAACGGAAAACTGCCCATCGGGCCGATGCCCATTTCGCCGGAGATGTTGTCGCCGGCGACCTTGCCGGTGAATTCGAGCGTCAGCGGCATCGGATTGGTGATGGAGACTTTCCAGGCGACGTCGTCGCCGTTGGCGGTGCCGTCGAAAATCTCGGTCGAATTGCCTTCGGCGGCCTGGGTGCCCGTCAGTGCGCCGCCGGAATTCTTCAGTGTCAGCGTCGCGTTGCGATCGCCCATCGGGGTGCTCATGACGATATTCCAGTTTCCGTCCACGGCCATCTTGGTCTCCTCACATTCTTGTTCGCAAAACCGGAATGGTTCTGGAATTCGGGCAGCTCAAGGGGGCGGTATAGCCCATCTCGCCGCCCAAGCCCAACCGTCTTCCATAGCGTTTTCCAGCGAAGTCAGGCGTTGACGGAGCGAAGCCGGCTTCTGACCAGCATGCGAAACGCGACATATTGCACGGCAAAGGCCGCGATTTTCGCCCCATCGCCACGACAGACACATAGATCGCCCACAATTTTAGGTCGCCGGTCATCGCGATCGCGATGGTGCCGGCGCCGAGCGCAAACATCAGTGCGGCCCAGGCGTAGCCCGCCAAAGTGACGTATTCCGGAATGGTCTCGGCCACGATCGCGGGCATGTAGCGCAGCAGCCAGCCGCGCTTCAACATGATCGTGCCGATCGCAAAATGCGCGATCGCAGGTTTGGCCAGCACGAAACGCGGATCGCTGGTCAACAGCGTGGCGCTGCCGAGCACGATCACCAGCGCCAGGCTGGCATAGGTCATGAAGCCGAGTTGCCGGCCCTTGAGATGGGCGTAGATCACTTGCGCCACGGCGCCTGCGATCGCCACGCCGGTCGCCAGCAGCACGTTGTCGGTGATCAGGTAGACGGCGATGAACACGATGGTGGAGAAGAAGTCGATGGCGAGTTTGGCGAACACGTCTTTCATCGTCTTGTCCTCAAGTTTCGTTGAATTTCCGGTTTCGCTGCAACTCGGCTTCGTTGAATTTCGAAGCGTTCGTCAGCAGCCGGACGCCGCGGTGGCGGAGCTTGCGAATTTTGCGCGCCGGTATCTCGGGTACCATCTGGTGAAATAAAGCGCGGTGTTGCGGGCGGCGAAGGCGATAGCCAGATCCCGACCAGAACGGCAGGCCGGGCAGATAGATCATCAGCGCGTTGGCCATCAACATCAACAGGAAAGCGGCGCTCCACACCGCCGTGATGATGTAGTTCGCCGTCAGGAAGCCGGGCAGGCCGGCGGTCTGGGCATCGACGACCTCAAGGGCATATTGCAGCGTAAATGGCCGACGGATCGCCAGCGACAGCAGCGCAATCGCAAGCATGCCGCAGTCGACCGCCAGCTTCACCGCTGAAGGGCTGAGGCCGGGATCGATCAAAATGAGGTAACCGCCGAGTGACGCGAACAGGATCGCGGAGCCGGCGCCGAGCAGCTTGACCGCGCGGCCGCCAAACACGTCATAGCCGATCACCATCAGGCACATCGCCGCGGCCGTAAACAGGCTCGGCAACGGCGAACCCGACAGCATCAGCAGGGTGAAGGCGGCGTAGGGGGCGAGGATCAGAAAGATCATCATAGGCAGCCTCGCGGAACTAATCTTTACGTCGTAAAGATATGTTTAGGCCCGGGCAGGAGACGCGTCAAGTGAAATCTTTACAGTGTCAAAATAAGGTGAGGAGAGGCGAAATATCCCACGTCATTCCGGGGCGCGCGAAGCGCGAGCCCGGAATCCATAACCATCGCGGGGATTATGGATTCCGGGCCTGCGCCAGGCGGCGCATCCCGGAATGACAAAGGTGAGTTCATCGCGCGTCAGTTCGCACGCCTACCGCCAAGTCGCTTCGGCTCACGCCGCCGCAACCCAGTTGCCGTGGAAGCCGTCGGGCACCCGATGCCCCAGTTGCACCAGCGCCACGGGGCCGGCTTCGACATTGGTGGCATTGAAGACCGCCAGATCGCTGCGGTTCTCGCCGGCGCGCCAGACCGCGGCCAGCAGCCAGCCGTCGCCCTCGGCGGCGTCATCGCGCGGGCGACGAATACCGGCTCGGAGATGGTGTCGCCGGCGGGCAGCAGATATTGGCCAAGCCGCGATCCGTTGCCATCGACATGCACCACGCCCGACAGCGCGCCGAACATCGGCAGACCGGGGTTGGCGCAGGCATACCAGCCGTGGCGATTGGCAAGGCCGGCGCGGCGATCGTCGATGCGCGGAAATTCGCCGGTGATATCGTCGAGATAGGTTTGCGTGAAACGGTCGGTATTGGCAGCCAGATCGAAGGTCCAGCGGCACAGCCGGGCGCGCGACTTCTTGGGGTCGGTCGGCGAGCCGTCGGGATGGTTGAACAGGGGGGCCTCCTCGAACTGCATGACGTCGGCGACAATGCGGTCGCCATCCTCCCACGCATTCATGACGTGGAAGACGTAACAGCTCTCGGCGCGAAACCAGACGATGTCCTTGGCTGCGCCATTGCGCGTCATGACGCCGACATAGGCGCCCTTGTCCGGCTCCCAGGCGTAGGGCATCCGGCCGCGCATCGCGCGCTCCATGCTGCCGGTAATGGGCAGGATCGGAAACAACAGATGACGTTCGGTGACGATGAAGTCGTGCACCATGCTGGCATAGGGCGCCTCGAAGCGGTCGAACCGCGTCACCACACCGGATGCATTGACGGATCCGAAGGACAGCGCCGGCGTCAGCGGTCCCGCGGCATTGTAGCCGAAGAACACCATCTCGCCGCTGACCGGATCGATCTTCGGATGCGCGGTGAAGGGTCCGGCGATGCGGCCGTCATAGTCGCAATAGCCGCGCCGGTTCAGCGTGCCGGGCTCGATCTCGGTCGGCAGGTGGCCTTCTTCCAGCGCGAGCAGGCGTCCGCCGTGAAAAATGATGTTGGTGTTGGCGACGCCGCCATCCTGCGTGATCGAGGTGGGCGCATCGGGCAATTTTCGGCCAAATCCGCCGAACAGCGCGCGGCCGGCGTCATGCTCGGCCTGCCATTTCGGGGTGCGGACCCAGCGGTTGCGGTAGCTGGCGCGGCCGTTTTCGAGATGGAAGGCGTGCAGCATGCCGTCGCCGACAAACCAGTGCGCGCCGGGCGCCTCGAATTGCGGATTGGGGCCGTTGCGATAGAGCGTGCCGTTGAGTTCGCGCGGGAGTTCGCCGACCACTTTCAGAAATGGCGCGTCGCATTCCATCGGAATCGGCGCCAGATTGGTGCGGGCCGCCGGGGTCGTCATTGGCTGCTGCATCGGTCGCTCCCGGATTTATCTTTACATCGTAAAGATGCCGATACTGCCGACCACATCGTCGTCAAGCAAAATCTTTACAGTGTAAAAATACCGGCCTATAAGACCGAAATGACAAGAAAGCCCGACACCACCCGACTCCGGTCCCGGCCCGAGCGAACATAATGTTGCGGCGGCACGGTCCGCGCGCGAAACGCGGCGCGCGGCCTTCCGGGGCGGCGAGCCGCGCCGTACCATCACGGCGCGTTGCGCGGCGCGTTGTTCGAGGCGGCCGAACGGGTGCTGGAGCGCGACGGGCTGGCCGGGACTGACGCTGCGCGCGGTGGCGCGCGAGGCCGGCGTCTCGCATGCCGCGCCGACCCATCATTTCGGCGACCTGACCGGCCTTGTCAGCGAACTCGCCGCCATCGGTTACCGGCAATTCAGCGCCGCGATGACGGCTGCCGGCGCGGCCGGACCTCGCTGACGGAGAAGGCGATGGCCCGCGCCAAGGCCTATGTCGGCTTTGCGCAGGCCCATCCCGGTATGTACGGGCTGATGTTCCGTGCCGAACGTCTCGACTATTAGCGGCCCTCGCTGCATGAGGCCGCGGAAACCTCCTTTGCCGGGCTCGCGGGCTCGATCGGCGCCAACCGGCACGAGGAGATTGCCAAGGACGCCCTGACCCTCGATCAGGCGGCGGTGATCGCGCGCGCCTGGTCGCTGGTCCACGGCTTTACCATGCTGCTGCTCGACCACCGGCTTTCGGACATCCTGGAGCGCGCGCCCAGGGGTACCGACGTGGAAACCCTCCTGGAAGCGATGTTGAAAGCCACCGTCGTCAAGCCGCCAAGCGCGTAAACTACAAGCGCGTAACTATAGGATTCGTGACTAGCGCTGCTTCGCCAGTTCCGCGGCGCGGCCGGGCGTGCCGAGCACCTTGGCCTCGTCGGTGCCGCATTTGAAATCGCGCGCGACCTGGTCGGCGGCCTGGCGCGCCAGTTCGTCCGCGTCGGGGTTGGCGGCCGCGTCGACATAGGCGACGGGACAGACCGCGCCCGGCGGCAGCCTTGACACGACCAGCAACGGCTTGGCGTCGGGCCCGCCCCGCCGCCGCCGATGGTCCGATCGACAGTGTCGGCGATCCGCCAGCGCTGGATCATGGCAAACGGATTGTTGCCCGCGATCCGCCATTCGATCGACGGAAGTGCCGAGTTGAACGGGCCGAAGAAGGTTTGCGCGGCCGGCTCTTTCGCCGCTTCGTCGCGATTGCGGCCGACCGAGACGGTTTCGCGATGCTCGTCCTTGCTGACGAGAACCACCAGCGTTGACTTGCCGCGACAGACCCGGGTCGGACTGTCCTCGACCCGGCCCGGACCATCGATCCAGCAATTCTGGGCCAACATGGAGCTATAGGCGCTGACGGCAATTGGCTGAGTGGCGGCCTGCGAAGCGAACGTCGCGACAACCGATGTGGTCAAGGCCAGGGCAAGCGGGACGCCGATAGGCGAACTGTGAAGGTTTTTTTTATTTCGGCACTGTCCTCCGGAACTTGGTCCTTTTTTCGTGGAATCTTGGGAGGATTCAAGGAAGAAGGCCATGGAAAACGGAACATTGCGGTAAACGGGCTTGGACGGCTTGAGGTCATCCGACGCTACCACTCGCGTTGCGAGCTCGATCGCGCGGCCGTTTTTTGCCGATCACCTTCACCTCGCTGTGTCAGACGTGTGCAATCTGGGGAAGGTTCGCGAACCGTGCGCCTTAAGCCTGACATTTCCCCGGAATCGTTCTAGAAAAGCGAAATCGAAGCGCCTTGGCCATTCGAAGCGCTCGTATATGCGTCGGTCCCAAGATCCCTCATGCCTGCCATTTCGCCGAATAAACCCTATCGCGTTGGCCGTTCCCGCACCGGCCTTGGTCTGTTCGCCACCAAACCGATCAAGAAGGGCACCAAGATCGTCCGTTATTTCGGGCCGCTGCTGGATTTCCGGAAGAAGAAGGATGACGCGGTCGAGAACAAATATCTGTTCGAGCTGAACGGCCGCTGGACCATCGATGGCTCGGTGCGCGAGAACGTCGCCCGCTACATCAATCACGCCTGCAAGCCGAACGCCGAATCCGACGTCAAGCCCCGCAAGCGCAGGGTCTTCATCCGCGCCGTCAAGAACATCGAGCCGGGCGAAGAAATCAATTACGATTACGGCACCGACTACTTCAAGGCCTATCTGAAGCCGATCGGCTGCAAATGCGCGGCTTGCGAGAAAAAGCGGAAGAAGAAGCGCGCCGAGGCGCGGGCGGAACGGCTGCGGCTCAAGCAGAAGGCCGAGCGGAAAGCGCAACGCAAAACCGAAAAGCTCGCCAAGACGAACGAAAAGTCCAAAGCGAAGCACAAGAAAAAGCCGAACGGCAAGCTCGCCAACGGGCACGCCGTGATCTAAGCGGTCACTTCACGACCTGCTGGCTCGTTCCGGGACGGTGCGTCGGCATCGTCCCCGGAATAGCGGTTTCACGCCGCGGCCGCGCTGCTGCTTCGGCGCAGGCCAACATATTGCAGCTGGGCAAGCACGCCGGTCCCAATCGCCTGGGCCACGACGAAGAGTTCGCCGAGAAGGTTCGGGCTCACAGAGCCTGAGAACAACAGGGCGATGCTGGCGATGGTCCACGCGGCATTGCCGGCGATCACGATGGCGACCACGAGTTTCGGCACCGATGCACGCGTGCCGAGCCAAGCGACCAGCGCCGTGTAGGCAATCAGGAACAGGCCGGTTTCGCGCAACAACGCCTCCGGCAGATCGAGCAGCGCGGCGAGCATCGAGGCGCCCAGTGCCATCGCCAGCGCGCCGGCGCCACTGAAAATCGCATCGGCGAGGAGGGCACGGCGTAGCAATTGGGATGAACTGATCATGGTGGGTCTCCGGTTGGGGGTTTTCGAACTAGCCGGCCTGACGGCACCAAGCGAGAAGCCGGCGCGCGAGGCGGAACGGGCATAGCGTCCGGCCGATGCTGTTTTCGACCGCCTGCACATGGGCGAACACGAATACGCCGGTCGAATGCAGCAGCGGCTCGGGCATGTTGAGGCTGCGCGCCAGGAGCCGGGTCGCGAGCTTCAGCAACCAGGGCACCACACCGGCGGCGAGGGATCGGAACAAGAAAAGTGCTATCATGGTCATCTCCTGTGCGATGAAGATGAGCGCTTCCGTGACCCAATTCGATTACTTCGCAGGTAATGGAAGGCGTGAACCGTGCGTGCTACGTTTTCGGCCATGAATGCACATGCTTCCACGGCGAGAGCCGAACGAACCCAGCCCCTTCACGTCGGCGATCACCTGCGCGAATGGCGACAGCGGCGCCATCTGAGCCAGCTCGATCTCGCCGTCGACGCCGAGATTTCCGCGCGTCACCTGAGCTTTGTCGAGACCGGCCGCGCCGCGCCGTCGCGCGACATGGTGCTGAAACTCGCGGAGCGGCTCGATGTGCCGCTGCGCGAGCGCAACGTGCTTCTGGTCGCCGCCGGCTTCGCGCCGGCCTTTCCGCAACGCTCGCTGGATGATCCCATGCTGAAATCGGCGCGCCAGGCCATCGACCTTGTGCTGAAAGCCCATGAACCCAACCCGGCGCTGGCCTACGACCGTCACTGGAACCTGGTGACGGCCAACCGCATGGTGGCGCCGCTGCTGGAGGGCATCCCCGAGCGTCTGCTCGGGCAGCCCTTCAACATTCTGCGGCTTGCCTTTCATCCCGAAGCGCTCGCCGCGCGCACGGTCAATCTCGCCGAATGGTGCGGCCATCTGTTGGAACGGCTGCATCGCCAGTGCGAGGCGACCGCCGATCCGGAATTGATCAAGCTCTATAACGACCTCAAGGCCTATCCGATTCCGGCCCGCGGCGGCCCGCTGCCGCCCGACAACCATGTCGCGATCCCGTTGAAGCTGCGGCACAATGGCGAGGTCCTGAGTTTCTTCTCCACCACGATGGTGTTCGGCACGCCGGTCGATATCACGCTGTCGGAACTGGCGCTCGAGACCTTCTTCCCGGCGGACGATCTGACGGCAATGCGGATGCGGGAAATGGCGGCAAATTTGGCCACTTAAGTGCTTATTTTGTGCGTGAACGATGGGCAAAGAGAATGTGTTTTTTTACTCTTTTTGCCGTACAATGCGGCAATGACACGCGACGAGATCATAGAGAAGCTGAAGGAGCGCGAAGCCGACTTGCGCGCCCAAGGCGTCGCGCACGCTGCCCTGTTCGGTTCCGTCGCGCGCGGTGATGATCGCCCCGACAGCGATATCGACATCTTGGTCGATCTCGCTCCCGCAATCGTTGTGACCATTTTCGACTATGCCGGCGTCAAAGATTTTATCGCCGACATGTTCGACCGTCCGGTCGATGTGGTCAGCCGCGAAAGTTTGAAACCGCGTCTCCGACCCGAAGCTGCGGCCGACGCGATCTATAGCTTTCTGAAACCGAACGCGACAGCCTGTCGGATATTCTCTTCAACATCGATCTTCTTGCAAATTCCTTTGCCCAGGAGTTCGACTCCCCGTTGAGGTGATGTTGAGAGGGTGGCGGGCGCACTTGTTTCGCGCGCAGTTTGGCTTATTTTCGCAAAAGAAGCCTTTCGAGGAGGACCGTCCCATGAGCACGCTTAAACCGCTTAAGATCGATATCGTCTCCGACGTGGTGTGCCCGTGGTGCTATATCGGCAAGCGGCGCATCGAGAACGCGCTGGCGCTGGTGCCGGACGTTCCCGTGGAAGTTCAGTGGCGGCCGTTCTTCCTCAATTCATGGGTGCCGCGCGAGGGCATCGGCCGGGAAGAATATCTCACCGCGAAATTCGGCTCGGTCGACGCCTATAAGGGCATTGCCGGCCGCGTGGTCGCGGCCGCGGGCGAAGAGGGACTGACCTACCGGCCCGATCTCGTCAAGCGCCAGCCCAACACCATCGATTGCCATCGCCTGATCCACTGGGCGGAGCCGCAAGGCAAGGCCGCCGAGATGAAGCAGCGGCTGATGGAATTGTACTTTCGCGATGGCGGCGATCTCACCGATGTCGATGTTCTCGTGCAGGCGGCGGCCGATGTCGGCCTCGATGCCGACGACGTGCGCAAGCGCCTTGCGACCGACGAGGATGTCGCCCTGATCTCGGGTCAGGCGCAGGAAGCATCCGACAAGGGCATCTCCGGCGTGCCGACCTTCGTGTTCGCGCAGAAATACGCGGTCTCCGGCGCGCAGCCGGCCGAGCAGCTTCCCGCGCCATCCGCCAGGTGTCGGGGGAGATCAACGCGCAGGCGGCGGAGTAACTTGAATTTTGTGGGTTTCCGCGACAATATCCGGGCCGGAGATTGACGATGAAAATCAAGATCGTGGTGCATGAGGCCGAGGAGGGAGGCTATTGGGCCGAAGTCCCCTGCTATTCCAGGCTGCGCTACTCAAGGCGACAGCATGGATGATCTCATGCGAAATCTGCGTGAAGCGATTGTAGGTTGTCGGCTATCGTCGCGGATGAAATGAACCGCGCGGCGCGCCATGTCGCGCGCGAATTCCCGCGAAACCAGCGCCGCCTGGATCAGCGGCACCACCGGATCGTTCCGCCGCAGCGGGATCAGCACGTCGCCGATCGCGAGCCGTCCGCGCCAGACCGGATTGATCATGGGGTGGTCGGGGCTTGCGGTCGAGTCGGCTGACGCGATCTCGGGATCGGCGCAGAGGTGCCGGGTCAGATCGAGCGTGAGCTGGACGCCCGGCGAATATTTGGCAAAACGCTCGTCGATCCCGAGCTTGAAGAAGAACGCGCGATTTTGGTGCCGCAGCACGATTCCGGCCGCCACCGGCGTTTCGCCCGCGCGCAACGTCACGATCTCGCATTGGCATCTTTCGGCGAGCGCCTTGGTCGCGCGGCGGATGAACGCAGCATCGCCTTCGACCTTGAGCAACGCGGTGCCGCGTTCGCCCTTCCAGCCGCTGGCTTCGAGCGCCAGGAAGTCTCGATCGCGATCGCGACCTCGCTGCGGCGAGCGCGCGACTCGAAGCGGACGGTGCCGGCTCGGCGAGCCGGTGGCGCTGGCGGCGCAATTCCTTCAGCTTCTTCGCGCCGAGCGCATCGCGCAGCAATGGGTCGGCGTCGCGGGTTGCATCGAGGCGGGCGCGCAGATGCGATTGCAGCACGCGCAGCCGCAGGCCCTCGCGCCGCAGATTTCGGTGAAAGCTTTGATCGCTGCGCCATGCAGCGAGACCTCGCGCAGGATCAGCGCATGCGCGCCGGCTTCCCGCGCCGCCTGCATCAGGCGGCCTGCCGCCTCTTCGGCCATGTCGCGGTCGAGCAGCGGCGTGAAAGCGTTCCGTAAGGGTGGGCGCTCACCAGAGCGGGCAGGGGAATCCTGTAGGCCCGCCAGATCGGGATGACGGCAGCAGGCCGATCATTGACGCAGACGGGTTATCGCTGAAGGCGCCAAGCGCAGAGGCGCCGGTGCGGCCGGGGGCACTCGCGTTCACCGCCAATTCCCAATCGGCGAGGTAATAGCCGTTCGGCTCGATCGTGCGATGGCCGAGCGCGCGCCATTGTTCGGCAGCAATCGCGGTCAGCGGCACCAGCGGAGCGCCGCCGGGCGAGGTAACCTCAGGATGCGGGCGCGTCGCCGCGGCATCTTTCCTCGATGCGCGCCCGACATCCGCCAAATCCGCAATCTCGACCACGTCCCCGTCTTCCCGGTTCGCGCATGAAGCGTCAGCGCGCGCGCAAGACTAGCGGAAACTCCGGAAAATACGGTTGGTCCGGCCGCGCAATTTGAACGGTAGCGTTAACGTCTCATTGACCGTCCGCAGCGCGTCCGGCTCTAGGAGAACGCATTGCCGCTTCGCAGGCCGAGCTTCTTGAACACGATCGCGGCGGGGCAAAATCCGGTAAACGACGCCTGGATCATGTTGAGCCCAGCAAATGCCGTCAACAGATACCAGTAGGGGTTGACCCAATAGCCCAGCGCGAATCCGAGCAGGACGACAAATCCTGCAAAGGTCAGAACGGCCTTATCGACATTCATGACATGCTCCTCATGGTTCTGATGGACGTCATGTCCGGGCGAGCCCGTCGAGCGTCCATGCGACAATACTTCCAGCGTCCATCGCCCCGGACTTGCGCGAAATTTCCCGGCCGCCCCGCATCAGGAGCAGCGTCGGAATGCCGGTAATCGAGAAGCGCGATGACACGCCGGGCGCGCTGTCGGCATTGAGCTTGAGCAGGCGAACCCTCGGCTCGAGCTCGGCCGCGGCGCGTTCGAACATCGGCGCCATCGCGCGGCAAGGACCGCACCATGGCGCCCAGACGTCGACGAGCACGGGGATATCGTTGTGCGCCACGTGACGGCCGAAACCTTGCTCGTCGACCTCGACCGGATGGCCGCTGAATATCGGCTGGTGACAGGAGCCGCAGCGAGCCGCAGCCGGCGCGCGCTCGGCCGGCAGCCGGTTGATCTTCCCGCAATTGCCGCACACGACCTGCGGGCTCTCGCTCACGTACCGGTTCTGACTTCTTTCACCTTCGCAATGTTGAGCTGGTCGAGCAAAAAGCGCTCATAGAACGGCTCGCTCTCGCCGCGCCGGATCTTGCGCAGGAAATATTTTTCGAACGCCACCTTGGCGTAGTGCACCCATTCGCCCTTTGAGGACCAATTGACGTTGCGGGGAGGGATTTGCGGCTGCGCCAGGAAAGCGACGCCGGAATCGCCGAAGTCCGCAAGGCAGATCGCATTCCAGGTCGGCTGCGCCGTTACCGGCTTGCCGCTAAGCAGAGAGCCGATGTTCCTCGCGGTCGCGGTTACCATCGACTCGATCATGAAGCCGGTTTTCGGCACGCCCACCGGAACCGGGGTCGCGCCGACCGGGGCGATCGCCACGCACACGCCGATGCCAAATACGTTCGGAAACGACGGATTGCGTTGATGCTTGTCGACGATGACGAAGCCGCGGGGATTGGTGAGTTTCTCGATGCCGCGTACGGCGCCGACGCCGCGAAACGCCGGCAGCATCATCGAATAGGCGAAAGGCAGTTCGTGGGTTTTCTGACCGAGCCGTCTTCGGAGATCTCCTCGACCCATCTTGCCCGGCTCGACGTTCTTTGACGCGGGCGTTGGTGATCCATTTGATGTGCTTCTCGCGCATCTCGCTTTCGAGCAGGCCCTTGGTGTCGCCGACGCCGTCGAGGCCGAGATGCCCGATATAGGGCTCCGAGGTAACGAAGGTCATGGGAACGCGATCACGAAGCTTGCGGCGGCGCAGCTCGGTCTCCAGGATGAACAGGAACTCGTAGGCCGGGCCGAAACAGGATGCGCCCTGCACCGCGCCGATCACCACCGGCCCCGGATTGGCGGCGAGCTTCTCGAACGCTTCCTTGGCGTGTGAGGCGTGGTCGACGTGGCAGATCGATTGCGTATGGCCGTCCGGCCCGAGTCCGGGGATCTCGTCGAATGCGAGTTCCGGTCCGGTCGCCACCACCAGATAATCGTAGCCGATCGAGGTGCCGTCGGTGAGCTCGACCCGGTTTTCCGCGGGCTCCACGCGCTTGGCGCCCTGTGTCAACAGCCGAATGCCCTTGCGTTTCATGATGTCGACGAGGTCGATCTCGATATCGCTTCGCTTCCGCCAGCCGATCGCCACCCAGGGATTGGAGGGCACAAAGTGATAGACCGCGCCTTGCGAAATCACCGTGAGGCGGTCCTCCTTTCTCAACTTCGGCAATAGTTCATACGCCATCAGCGTCCCGCTGAGACCCGCTCCGATAACAACGACTTCCGCCATGGCTCCTCCGTTTGCCGCGTTCCCGAATGCGGCCCCGCCAGTTGAACCTGGCTGTTTGGCCTTCCGTTATTGACTATATATTCGTAATTATCGTATATACGCAAGTATGAAGATTGATATCGATATCATGGAAGCCGCTGCCGACTCCGCGAGCGATCTCTTGAAGGCGCTGGCCAACCGCCACCGGCTGCTCATCATCTGCCAATTGGTCGACGGCGAGCGCTCGGTCGGCGAACTTGCCCAATTCCTCGGTTTGCGCGACTCCACGGTATCCCAGCATCTCGCGCTCCTTCGCAAGGATGGCCTGGTATCCGCCCGGCGCGATGCCCAGACGATCTACTATTCGATCGCGAGCGAACCCGCGCGCGAGATTCTGGCAGCGCTCTATCGCGTGTATTGCACCCCGGCCCAGGGCAAGACCGCGCAAAAACACAAGCAATTGCGCGAAAGCGAGCGGCGGTGCCTTGAGGCAAGTCAATCACCGCGCTGGAAATGTCGGCAAAATGAGATTCGGAAACGTGCGGTGGCTATTCGATGATCGTGAGCAAACATCATGCGCGGATTACAGGCGATAGCGGCCTTGGCGGCGTTATCGCGAGTGCGTCGTTGGTCCGCGCGGAAACGCTGACGGTTCAAGCGAAGTCGGTCGCGGACGAGAAGGCCGTGTTTGCCACCGTCGAGAGCATCAGCGTGGTGCCGGCGCGCGGGCGCATCGGCGGCATCATCGTCCAGCTCAATGTCAGGGAAGGCGATCCGGTCACGAGCGGCCAGGCAATCGCGGCCATCGGTGACGAGAAGCTGGCCCTGCAGATGAAGTCGCTGGATGCGCAGATCGAGGCCCTGAAGGCGCAGGCGGACCAGGCGCAGATCGATTTCGATCGAACCCAGGGATTGGTGGATCGCGGCATCCTTCCGCGCGTCAAGCTCGATGAAGCCCGCACGGCGCTCAACGTCGCCGAAAACGGGCTGCGCGCAAAGACCGCCGAACGCGCGGTCATCCAGCAGCAGTTCAACGAAGGGCAGGTGCTGGCCCCGCCGGTGGACGTGTCTTGAAAAGGCTGGTGACGGTCGGTTCGGTCGTGCTGCCCGGCGATCCGGTCGCGACGATCGCGCAGCAGGATTTCAAGTTGCGCCTGCAGGGTGCCGGAACGCCATGCCCGCTTTCTGAAAGCCGGGGACAAGGTCCGTATCGACGGCGCCGAGGTCGGCGACGAAGCCGCGAGATTTGGCGTGATCGATCTGGTCTATCCGCAGATCGAAGACGGCCGCGTTATTGCCGATGCCACCGTCGAGGGGCTCGGGGAATATTTCGTCGGCGACCGCCTCAGGGTCTGGGTCTCCGGCGGTCAGCGGACGGCGTTCGTCATTCCCGCGACTTATGTGACGACCCGTTTCGGGATCGACTACGTCCACCTTCGTCAAGGCGACCAGACCATCGATGCGCCGGTGCAGCGCGGCCGCGAACTGCCATCTCCCGATCTTCCCAACGGCCTTGAAATCCTGTCCGGCCTTCACCCTGGCGACCAGCTGGTGCGGCCATGAATCTCGGCCTGTCCGGGCGGCTGACCCGGGCGACCATTGGTTCGCCCTTGACGCCACTGTTCCTGCTCGCCTCGCTGATCGTCGGCCTGATCGCCGTCGTCGTCATCCCGCGCGAGGAAGAACCCCAGATCAGCGTTCCCATGGTCGACATCCGGGTCAACGCCGACGGATTGCGCGGACCTGATGCGGTCGAGCTCGTCACCAAGCCACTGGAGGCCATCGTCAAGGGCATCGACGGCGTCGAGCATGTCTACAGCCAGACCGAAGACGATCGCGTCATGGTCACTGCGCGTTTTCTGGTCGGCACCAAGTCCGACGATGCGATCCTGCGAGTTCATGAGAAGATCCGCGCCAATCTGGATCGGATTCCGGTCGGCATTCCCGAGCCCTTGATCGTCGGGCGGGGTATCAACGACGTCGCCGTCACCGTGCTCACGCTTTCGCCGAAGCCTGAGGCCGCCGATCGCTGGACCGACAAGGATCTCTACGAACTCGCCGACAAACTGCGTGCCGAATTGATGAAGGTGGACAGCATCGGGCTGACCTACATCCAAGGCGGCGCGGCCCAGGAGATCAGGGTCGAGCCGGACCCGGAAAAGCTGTCGCTGTTCGGTGTCACGCTGCAGCAGCTCGTCGCCAAGGTGAAGGATGCCAATCGCTCGTTCCTGGCCGGACAGGTCCGCGACGGCGGAATCGTCCGTGGCGTCGCGGCCGGCCAGACCCTGTCGGGAATTCCCGATATCGGCCTGTTGCTGATATCGACACGGGATGGCCGGCCGGTCTATGTCAAGGATGTCGCTTCCGTCGTCATCGGACCGAGCCCGGCCGAGCACCGCGTCTGGAACGATGCGCGCGACGCCAAGGGAAACTGGCAACGCGTTCCGGCGGTCAGTTTGGCGCTGGCCAAGCGAGCGGGCGCCAACGCGGTGGTCGTCTCGGCGGATATTGCGCACCGGCTTGAAGGGCTGAAGTCACGGCTGATCCCCGACGATGTCGAGGTTACGGTGACGCGCGACTACGGCGAGACCGCCAACGAAAAAGCCAACGAATTGTTGTTTCACCTCGGTCTCGCCACGATCTCGATCGTCGCGCTGATCGCGATTGCGATCGGCTGGCGCGAGGCGCTGGTCACGCTGGTCGTGATCCCGACCACGATCCTGCTGACGCTGTTTGCCGCCAACCTGATGGGTTACACCATCAACCGCGTCAGCCTGTTTGCGCTGATCTTCTCGATCGGCATCCTGGTCGATGACGCCATCGTCGTGGTGGAGAACATCGCCCGCCATTGGGGGATGAACGACGGGCGGCCGCGTGTCGAGGCCACGATCGAGGCGGTAGCCGAGGTTGGCAATCCGACCGTCGTCGCGACATTGACGGTCGTGGCCGCGCTATTGCCGATGCTTTTCGTGTCGGGGCTGATGGGCCCCTACATGGCGCCGATTCCGGCCAACGCGTCCGCGGCGATGCTGTTTTCCTTTTTCGTCGCGATGGTGGTGGCGCCGTGGCTGATGCTGCGCCTCGCGCCGAAGCAGGCTGCGGCGGATCCGCTTCACGCCGCGCATCAGGAGGGCGCGCTCGGGCGTCTCTACCGGCGCTTCGCGACCCCGATCGTGCGCAGCAAGCGTTCGTCCTGGATATTCCTGATCGGCGTCGGCGTCGCGACGCTGTTGTCGATGACGCTGTTTGTGACCAAATCCGTCACCGTCAAATTGCTGCCGTTCGACAACAAATCCGAGATCGCGGTCATGGTCGATCTGCCGGAGGGCGCAAGCCTCGAGGACACCGAACGCACGTTGTTTGCGGCGGCGGACATCGCACGCGGATTGCCCGAGATCACGTCGGTGCAGGCTTATGCCGGCACGCCGGCGCCGTTCAATTTCAACGGCCTGGTGCGCCATTATTACTTGCGCGAAAGGCCCGAACTGGGCGAACTGCAGGTCAATCTGGCCGCGCGAGGCAACCGCAAGCGCGCGAGCCACGACATCGCGCTCGATTTGCGGCAGCGTCTTGCGGCCGTCAGCATTCCCGCCGGCACCAGCATCAAGGTGGTGGAAGTGCCGCCCGGCCCGCCGGTGCTGGCTACGCTGCTCGCTGAAATCTATGGCCCCGACGCGGCGACTTGCCGGGCGGTCACCGGCGAGATCAAAAAGATCTTCGCGGAGGTGCCGTTCATCGTCGATATCGACGATTCGATCGGCGCGCCGCGGCCGCGGCTGCGGCTGGCGATCGACCAGGACCGGCTTGAGTTCTTCGGCGTCGAACAGCGCGACGTCTATGACTCGATCCAGATGCTGTTCGGCGGAGTATCGGTCGGCTATTCCCACCGCGGCGAAGACCGCAACCCGATCGAGATCGCGGTCAAGCTGCCGAAGCATGACCTCGCCTGGACCGAAGCCTTGGCTTCGACGCCGGTGCCCGCCAACACGCTGCCCGGCAGCAAGACCGTTGTCGAACTGGGACAGGTCGTGAAGGCAACCGCCGAGCCGGGCTCGCCTGTCATCTTTCGGCGCGACGGCCGGTTTGCCGATATGGTGATGGCGGAGCTCGCGGGTCGCTTCGAGGCGCCGCTCTACGGCATGCTCGAAGTCGCCAAGCGCATCGACGCCCACGATTGGGGCGCGCTGCCAAAGCCCGTCATCAGCCTGCACGGACAGCCCGCCGACGAATCCCATCCGACGCTGCTCTGGGATGGCGAATGGGAGATCACCTATGTGACCTTCCGCGACATGGGCGCGGCCTTCGGCGCCGCGATCCTCGGCATCTATGTGCTGGTGGTAGCGCAGTTCCGCAGTTTCCGGCTGCCGCTGGTGATCCTGACGCCGATTCCCCTGACGCTGATCGGAATCCTGATCGGCCATTGGCTCCTGAGCGCGCCCTTCACCGCGACCTCGATGATCGGCTTCATCGCGCTCGCCGGCATCATCGTGCGCAACTCGATCCTCCTGGTCGACTTCATCCGCCACAGCAGCGGGGAGGGCAAGCCGCTGCGCGAGGTCGTGCTGGAAGCCGGCGCCGTGCGCTTCAAGCCGATCCTGCTGACCGCGCTCGCAGCCATGATCGGTGCCGCGACCATTCTGCTCGATCCGATCTTTCAGGGGCTCGCGATCTCGCTTCTGTTCGGTCTCGCGTCATCGACGCTGCTGACGGTTCTGGTCATTCCGGCCATCTACATTGCGATGCGCGAACCTTCGCGCGCACCGCCGCCCAAGACCGACAACTCCGGCTAGAGAGGCATGCCATGGAAAAGAACTATTCCGAAATCACCAAACGCATTTCCAACGACCTGAAGAAGCTGCGCAAGGATATCCCCGACACCATGCAGGGATTTTCGGCTTTGGCGCAGGCCGCGACCCGCGACGGCGCGCTTGACAGGAAGACCAAGGAGCTGATCGCGCTCGCGATCGGCATTGCCACGCGCTGCGATGGCTGCATCGGCTTCCACACCGAGGCGCTGGTCAGGTTGGGGGCAACACGCCAGGAAGTGGAAGAGACGCTCGGCATGGCGGTCTACATGGGCGGCGGCCCGTCGCTGATGTATGCGGCGGACGCGATTTCCGCCTACGAGCAATTCCAGGAGCGGGCGACCGTGGCGGCGTGAGTTTGTTAGATCGGCTCGTAGCTTTCGGTGGCGCAATTATCGTCGCGCTCGACGCGGACGCGGTCGACGATCATGCCGTCAGCGATGGTGATGCGGTAGGTCTCGGTGCCGAGCGGCTTGCCGACCGCGTTGGTCAGTTCCGCCCGGACGCAGGCGTTCCAGCCGGGTCCGCGGGGGTCATGAAGCGGCGGGGAGACCCTTACCGCGTGCGGGTATGAGGTTGCGACGAACACCGAATTCAGGTTTGCGCGGACCATTTGCTTGACGTCGGGCGCAGGCTCCGGCGGCGGCGGATCGGCGGCCTTGATCCGCATGAACCCCGGCAGGTAGGCGTGGCTGTCGGCAAAGCTGCAGGACGCCAGCGCCAGCGCCGCGCCCGCGATGAATGCAATATGAACGAAGCCCTGCCGCATTGCCCTCTGTTATGCCGCAGGGTCGAACAAAGCGCCTGCGGGAATTTCGGCAACTGCCACGTCGCCCGATCAACAATTGCTGATCATGGACGTGAAACAGCTCTCCGACCGGTGAGGGTTTCGAACCGGCTTGCGGAAAGTCGCGTCCAATGGGCCATCATTCCATGATGGGAGGTGGACCATGTTACGTCATGCATTCTGCACTGCGATGGTTTGCGGCGCACTGCTTTCGGGTTCTCATGCGGCGCTTGCCGAAAACCGCCTGGCCTTGGTCATCGGCGAATCCGCCTATCGCGCGGTCACGCCGCTGCCCAATCCCGCGAACGACGCCAAGGCGATGTCCAAATTGCTCGGCGATGCCGGCTTCGAGGTGACCACGGCCGCGGACCTCTCGCAAAAGCAAATGAACACCGAGGTCGGCGACTTTGCCGCGAAGATCGCCGCCAAGGGGCCGGACACGGTGGCGCTGGTATTCTATGCCGGTCACGGCCTGCAGATCGACGGCGAGAATTACCTGGTCCCGGTGGACGTCGACCCGAAACGGGAAGCCGACGTTCCGCTGCAGGCGGTACGTCTCAACGACGTTCTCAACACGCTCAATTCGGTACCGAGCAAGATGCGCATCCTTCTGCTCGATGCCTGCCGCAACAATCCGTTCCCCGCGCTCAGCGGGACCGTCGGTCATGGATTGGCGATGGTCGATACCAAAACCGGCGCGCCCGGCACCTTCGTCTCCTACTCGACGTCGCCGGGCGCGGAAGCGGAAGACGGCAACGGCGCCGACAGTCCTTATACCACCGCGCTGCTTTCGGCCGCGCGCGAGCCGGGCCTGCCGATCGAGCAAGCCTTCAAGCGGGTGCGCGTGGCGGTCAACAAGGAGACCGACGGGCGGCAGACACCCTGGGAAAGTTCGTCGCTGACGGCGGACTTCAAATTCATCGCAGCAAGCGGTCCGGCTGCAGCGAATGCCGGCCCGATGCCGGTGGCCGCCAAGCGCAATGCGGATGAATGGAAGCGCGAACTGCAGGGTAAACCGGCCGACGTCGCGCATGACATGATCGTCGCCGACGGCACGGTGGAGGCCTATGAGGCATTCGTCGCGCTGTTCATGCAATCGCGGTTTGCCCATGAGGCGCACGAGTGGCTCATTCTGCATCGCAGGATGGCGGCGTGGAACGATGCCGTGCTTGTCAACACGGCGGCGTCCTACCGCGCGTTCCTCGCCCTATATCCCGACAGTGATCTCGCCGCGACCTCGCGCAAGCTGATCGATCGGCTGCGCTATCGGCCGAGCGCCGTGCCCGCGGTCATGGCTGCGACCGGCGGTTCGTCCAGCAGCGGCAGCGCACAGCCTGCGTCACCCGGACCGAGCCAGCCGACCAACGCCTTGCTCGGCCCGTGCGCGTCGCCCAGCGTTCCCCTGAAAAAGGTCGACGTCTCGCCACAGCCCGCCGATCCGCGGCCGCCCGTGCGTGTCACCGTGCTGCCACCGCGCGAGCCTGAGCCGGTTGTCCGCACCGTCGTGCTGCCGCCGCATCCGCGTCAAATCGTGAGCAACGTGCCAGTCTATCGCCGTCCGCCGGTGTTTTACCGGCCGATCCGCATGGGGTTCGGCGGCGGCGGATTCCGTGGACCGATCGGTTTTGGCCGCATGCGCGGCCGCTTCTAGCCGAACGAAAAACCGGCGATCTCAAGGAGAAGACCGGCCAAGCGGCCGGTCTTCACGTATCGCCGGTTGCATTAATTAATGGAAAGGCGGCTGTGAACAGCCCTTGCTCTCGTCGGGGTGCGGAGTAGCCTCGTCAACTGACTGCGGCATGGAGACCACGGCAATGAGGACCTTGGCGACGGCGGTGGCAATGCTGGCGCTTCTAGCTTTGCCCGCGCACGCCCAGATGGGAGGCAAGCGGCACCGGGGCGACGACACCAAATCCGAGCAGAAGAAGCCGCAAGTAGACGACAAGGCCTATAAGGCGGCGCTGGAGCGAATCCCCGAGCCCAAGGAGAAATATGACCCGTGGGGCATGGCGCGCCCCGCGGAGCCCGACAAAAAGAAGCCGAAATAGACCGCGACCTTCGCGAATGCGATTGGTGCGGCGTGGCCTCGATCAGGCCGCAATACCTGCGACGGCCGCTTTGAAACGCCGGCTGCCGACAAATGTTGCGCCGATGTCGAGCCGCATCCGGGCGAACGAGAACGTGTTCACGACGTCCGAAATCGCGATCAGAATTGTGACAATGGCATAAGCCGTTCGAACCGAAAGGCGCGTGGTCTCACCGTTCGCCCGGGAAAACGCGCCGCAGGCCTCTGTGGCGGACGACTTGTCACGCGGGCCGAACCATCCGTCCCATTGCGGCTGGACAGAAGCGGGTGAGGCGGATTGGATGATCGACTTAATCACGGCGTGAAGCGCATCCGAAGCAGCGGGTCTGACAATATGACAAGCCTATATCGTGCTCCGGCTCCGGAAAAGTCGAACCGGGCGTCCGGCCTCGCAAGCAATCTCGCAGTTCCCTTGTCAGCGCTTTTGTTGATTGCGGTGGCCATTTTCGCGGCATCGCCCGGCTTTGCCTGGGAATATTGGGGCGGCGACCAGGGTGGGACGCGGTTCTCGAAGCTTGCGCAGATCACACCGGCCAATGTCGGCGACCTCGTGCGTGCCTGGGAATTTCATACCGGCGATCTCGAGAACCGTCCGCCAGCGGCAATGGCACGGACGAAATTCGAGGCGACGCCGCTGTTCGTCGAGGACAGCCTGGTCTTCTGCTCGCCCTTCAACGAGGTGATCGCGCTCGATCCCGGCACCGGCGCGCAAAAATGGCGATACGATCCGAAGGTTTCCAACACGCCAGCGCCCGGCCAACCGCTACGATCTGCCGCGGCGTCGCCTATTGGGTCGACGGCCAGGCGGCCGAGGGCGCCGCCTGCCGCAGCCGCATCTTCATGGGCACCAACGACGTCCGAGTCATCGCGCTCGACGCCAAGACCGGCGTTCCCTGCGCCGATTTCGGCGACAACGGCCAGGTCAAGATCGATGTCGGCAAGGAGTTGCTGTGGCCGGGCGAATTCCAGATCACCTCGGCGCCGGTCGTGAGCCGCGGCGTCGTCGTGGTCGGCTCCGCCATCGCGGACAATGTCCGCGTCGACGCGCCGCTCGGCGTGGTGCGCGCCTTCGACGCGCGCACGGGACGGCCGCGCTGGAGCTTCGATCCGCTGGTTCATAGCGATGTCAGCGCCGGCCACAGCAATGTCTGGGCGCCGATGTCGGCCGACGACGAGCGCGGCCTTCTGTTCCTGCCGACGACCTCGCCGAGCCCGGACTTCTGGGGCGGCAAGCGGCCGGGCAACGACGAGCACGCCAATTCCGTGGTCGCGCTGAACATCGAGACCGGAGAACTGGTGTGGGCGTTCCAGACCGTGCATCACGACGTCTGGGACTACGATCTGCCGGCGCAGCCGACGCTGGCGCGTATCGACACCGGCGAAGGCATGCGCGACGTGGTGATCCAGCCGACCAAGCAGGGCTTTGTGTTCGTGCTCGACCGCGACACCGGCAAGCCGGTGTGGCCGGTCGAGGAGCGTGCCGTGCCGCAAGGCGGCGCCGAGGGCGAGCAGCTCTCGCCGACGCAGCCGTTTCCGACCCATGTGCCGGCGTTGATGCCGCAAAAATTTTTCGCTCGCCGACGAATTCAAGCCGTCTGCCGATCATCGGCAACCCATCCTGCGACGCCCAGCTTTCGACCGCGCGCAATGACGGGCTCTACACCCCGCCCTCGACGCAAGGCACGATCATCTTCCCGATGACCGGCGGCGGCGTGAACTGGGGCGGGGCGGCGTTCGATCCGGTTAACCAGATCCTCTACGCCAACACCAGCTACGCATTGCATCTCGTCAAGCTGATCCCGGCTGCGGAAGCGGAAAATCTCAAGCCCCGTCCCGGCGTCGACTTCGGACGGCAGCGCGGCGCGCCCTTTGCGATGACGCGGGTCGTTGCGATGTCGAAGCTTGGGCTGCTCTGCAACAAGCCGCCGTGGGGCACGCTGGTCGCCGTCGATCTGAAGGCTGGAAAAATCCTCTGGCGCTCGACCGTCGGCACCACGGAGGACCGCGCGCCGCTTGGGCTCGCCTTCAAATGGGGCACGCCGCTCGTCAACGGCGTTGCGATCACCGCGGGCGGTCTCGTGTTCACCGGCGCGATGGATGCGTATTTGCGCGCGTTCGATGCCAAATCCGGCGACGAGCTCTGGCAGGGCAGGTTGCCGGTGCCCGGCGTCGCCAATCCCATGACCTATCTCTGGAAGGGCGAGCAATATGTCGCGATCGCCGCCGGCGGCCATTCCGAGGCCGGCACATCCATCGGCGACAGCGTGGTGGCGTTCCGCCTGCCGCGGGACGGCGAAGCGCCCTCGCTGTGGTCGCGCACCATCGACCGTCCGGGCGGGAGGTTCTGGAGCAAGGCGATCGCGTTTGCGGGGGTGGTCGTGTTGATGGCCGTTGCGCTATGGCGCTGGCGCCGCCGGGTCAAATTGCGCCGAGCCGTCATGTCCGGGACCGCGTGACCGGTGGACGTCACGCGGCTAACGCGTCATCGGCGGCGGGCGACCGCAACTCCCAACAGGAACGCGCATAGCAGCGAACCAAGGGGCGCCTCGCGTGCTATATTACTCAAGATGCTCAATGGCATCCCGGGCTTTCGACCCGCAGCGATCGCGCTGTCGAGGCGATGGACTGCCGCTTTCAAAGCGTCGCAGATTTCCGCGACGCTGGATTTCGGTTCGGGAACGGGATCCAGGCCTTCATAGACGAAAGGCGCCAGCGGGCTGTCGTCACTCACGATCTAATCTCCAAGCGAGCAGCCACCCAATCAAAGCTTCAATTGCTGCGATATGGCCATCTCAAGCGTAATATCGCCAGCGCCGCGGCGGAGGGCGACGCGGCGCCCGTGTCATCAATAGCGCCATCGCAAAGCCGATGCCGCCAGCGACCAACAGCGAACCGAGCGGATTGTCCTGAACCTTCTTCGCAATCGCCTGCGAGCCGTCACGGAATGTATCGCCGCTGTTCTCATAAGCGTCCTTGGCGTAATTGACGGCGGCATCTGTGGCGTCGCGCGCAGCATCCTTGGCCTGGCCGTAGAGGTTCTGCGCCGTGCCTGTCGCCTCGCGGACGCTGCCTGCGGCCTGAGTCTTGGCGTCGCCGGCGATATTGCCCACGGTGCTTTCGACCTTGCCGGCGACATCCTTCGCCGAGCCGGCCATTCGATCCTTGTCCATGGCACTACTCCCTAAGATAAAATCTCGGAAGCTAACCGACGAGGTCAGTTTCGGTTCCCGCGCATAGACCGCACGTCGCGCGCATTCGTTCACGATCGAATTCGGCTTTAGTACGCGCACCGTACAAACTACGGTCACATTGGAACGAATTTTACGGATTGGGATTGAGGTGTAGTTCCGCAAGTCTTGGAGCCGCAGGTCTTGGAGCCGCAAGTCTGGAGCCGTAAGTCTGGAGCCGTAAGTCTTGGAGGCGTTTATGTGGTCGCCGAACCATGTGCCGTATGGCGCGGATCAGACGATCTACCTTGTCGTAGACAGCTTCGGTGCAAGCGGCGCGGTGTGCCGCGAGACCGGGGTTGAGCGGACCGATCTCGAAGCCATCATCAGCGATTTCATTTCGGGTCAGTTCAATGATCCAGAGCGCGTCGTTGCCTTCAATACGCTCGAGCACTGGTCGAAGGATGTTTCAGCGGATGTCGCTGCCGAAATTCAGACGCGCTGCGACATCAATGGCGAGCCATTACCCGAGCATCTGAAGGATTTTGCGGAGCGACATGCTCGCTCAAGTCAAAGCTTGCGCTTCAACTCGTCTGAGGCCGCGAGCCATGCTTCAAGCGCGGTCGCGAGGATTTTTCGGACAAACACGCGGACTGATTGGCTCGCGCCAGCTCCTTGCGAACGGCTGCGGCGGAGTTGCCGACCTTTTCAATCGCCCGCTCGAGATCTTCTTTCGACACGCCGAGGCCCTTGACCCAGAGCCTGACTTGCGTGGGCTCGGCAAGATTTATTTTGCCGCGATCTCGGACGGTCCTCTTGATGCCGATCATGTTCCGCGCCTCCAGAAATCAAAGCGCGGCCTCGTGTCCTTCGGCAAAGGGGATGGCTGGACGAGATCGTGCAGGCCAGAGGGGGTTATGTGGGCTGGCCCGTCGAACCAAGTCCGATTGATCCTCACTGGTTCCGCGCCGCACGTCATGCTTTAGTCATCCCGGCAAGAAGAGACAGTCGGAGGAAACGATGCGACGGCAGAAGAAATTCTATGCCTGGGGCTATGCCGACGAGGATCTGACCCCGGACGAAATCAAGCCTTGGGAAAGCGATATCGCAAAGCGATACGGGCTCTCCGGCTTCGAGGTCACGCCGCCGCCCAAGGCCGAGGAGATCACGCTGCGTCCGCCACGCGTCGTCGTGCCCGTCCGCGCTGCAAGGAATCGTTCGCACCGATCATCTGACGCGGCTGGAGCACGCATACGGCAAGGCCTGGTTCGACGCCTGCCGCATGTTCTTGCGCTCGGTGCCCAACCCGCCCGACGCGGTGGCGTTTCCCGACAACGAACAGGACATCGTGCGCATTCTCGCTTGGTGCGACCAGATCGGCGCCAAGGCCATTCCGTATGGCGGCGGCTCGTCCGTGGTGAAGGGCATCGAACCCGCTGCGGAATTCGAAAAGGTCGTGACCATCTCGATGCGCCACATGGACAAGGTGCTGGAGGTCGATTCCGTTAGTCACGCCGCGCGCATCGAGGGCGGCGTTTACGGGCCGCACATCGAGGACCAGCTGCGCGAGACGCCGTTCACCATGCGCCACTACATGCAGGCCTACCGCTGCTCGACGCTGGGCGGCTGGATCGCGACGCGTTCGGGAGGTCACTATGCGACGCTGACCACCCACATCGACGATTTCGTCGAGAGCACGCGGGTGGTGACGCCGGTCGGCACCCTCGAGACGCGGCGTCTGCCGGGCTCGGGCGCCGGGCCAAGCCCGGATCGGATGTTCATCGGCTCGGAGGGAATCCTCGGCATCATCACCGAAGCCTGGGTGCGGCTGCGCAAGAAGCCGACTTTTCGCGCGGCAACGAGCGTGCGCTTCAAGAACTTCTATGCCGGTGCCGACGCCGTGCGCGGCATCACGCAGGCCGGCCTCTATCCCGCCAACTGCCGGCTGCTCGAGGCGCGCGAGGCGCTGCCCGATATCCCCTGGGGGAACGAGGAGGCCGTGCTGATGCTGACCTTCGAGTCGGCCGACCATCCGCTCGAGGCCTGGATGGAACGCGCGCTGGAAATCTGCCGGGAGTGCGGCGGTGTCCCGGACGCAGCCGCGCTCGACGACGAGAACTCGCACCGCACCGGTGCGGCCGGCGCCTGGCGCAACAAATTCATTCGCGCGCCCCACTACAGCGAGCACGCGGTGGCGCGCGGGATCCTTTCCTCGACGTTCGAGACCTCGATGACATGGGAGCGTTTCCGCGATTTCCACGCCAAGATCACCGAGATCACCCGCGATACCATCAGGCAGGTCACGGGCCGCGAGGGTACCGTCACCTGCCGCTTCACCCATGTCTATCCCGACGGGCCGTGCCTCTACTTCACGTTTGGCGGCATCCTCGACAAGCGGATCATGCTCGACCAGTTCATGCAGGTGCTGACGACCTGTACGGCTGCGACCGTCGAGCATGGCGGCACCACGACGCACCATCATGCGGTCGGCCGGTTCCATCGGCCGTTCTATGACAAGCAGCGGCCCGAACTGTTTGCCCGCGCGCTGCGCGGAGCCAAGCGCGAACTCGATCCGAAGGGCCTGATGAATCCCGGTGTGCTGATCGATCCGTGATCGAAGGCTAGCGCCGCTAGTCGAACGCGATGCCGATCTGCGTGTCGGATGGACGGGGGGCCTGTCACAGCATCGCGAACGCGCTCGAGACCATCGCCACCGGCTTGTTGTCGGCGGCATTCAAGAGCGTGACGCGGCCGAAACTCATGGTACGCCCGAGGCGAACGACGCGCGCGTCCGCCAGCACGTCGCAAGAGGCCGCCGCGCGCATGAAATGCGTGGTCTGGTCGACCGTCGTCATCGGCCGGTATCCGCGGTTGGCGGCAAGGATCGCGATCACCATCGAGGTGTCGGCGAGCGCCATCAGTGCCTGGCCGCAGACGACGCCGCCATGCCGGCACAGCCGCTCGGAGAATGCCATGCGCAGGATCGCTCCGGGCTGCCAGTCCGCAGCCTCCGCCGGCGGCACGTGGTCGACCTGCTCGATCGATAGTCCGAGTTCCTGCACCCACGGTGCGAAAACATTGACAAGGACGCGCCGGGCTTCCTCGATATCGAAGCCTTCTACCTTTGGTTCGTATTGCATGAACGATCGTTCCTCGCCCCGATTGAGGGCTGCTACTCTAGAATGGGTCCAGCGCAAAGGAACAGCCGCCTTCGACCGGCTTGAAAATGCCGGAGTTCGGGCCCTATGATGGGACGATGGGTAGACGCTCGGGCATATTTCGGCGCTGTTTCGTGGTCGTGGGGCTGGTCGCGCTCGGCCTCATGCTGGATGGCTGCACCAAATGCGGCCCGATCTGGGACGACTGGATGCAGGCGCCGAAATCCTGCAAATCGGATCATTTTTGATCCCGGCATGGCTGCGCTTGGCGCGGCGGCCGACCCGGTGATATTATCAGATTGCCGCCATAATACAGGGGAGCATCCGATGAAACTTCTTCGCGTGGCTGCGGTGATGGCCTTGATGATCGGGCCTGCTTACGCGCAGATGCCGAACATTAACCTGCTTCAGGACGGACCCGGCAAGACGCAGGACGAGATTGAAGCGCAACAAGCGAGGGAAAAGGCCTATCAGGACACGCTGAAGAAAATTCCGGACGCCAAGGTGTCAAACGATCCCTGGGGCACGGTCCGCAGTTCCGACGCACCCAAGACCTCAGCGGACAAGACTTCGGCTTCCAAGACGCGGGCTCAAAAGACGGCGGTAGCGGCCAAGGCCAAGGTCAAGACCGGCAGCAACGCCAACTGACGCGTGGTCAGCATCGCGCGGCGTGGCTGCGCCGCATCTGGCGCGGCCTTCGTGGGTTGCTATATTTGCCAAGTCGTACGCTGTAGCGGAGTTGCGGCATGGCTTTGACACCGCGCGATCTCGCCGGCCGGATGGCGGGTGGCCGGAATGCTCGCCGGCGCAAGCCCGCGGACGGTTTTCTGCGGGAAACCTTTACGCTGCCGCGCGAACAGGCGAGGATGAAGGCACGCGATTTTCTCGCCCGCTATCCCAAGGCCGGCTATATGAGCGCGGTCGAAAGCTGGCGGGAACTGCCGGGTGGCGATATCGAATTTACCATGCGGCGCTTGCCGAGCGCCGACTGAGTCTGGCGTGCAGCGGTAGCTGCTGTCCGACCGGATTCGGCCCCAAATCCCTCCATAAGTCGCGGACACCGGCGGGCTAATCGGAGCGCGGGCTAGCCGCCGGCGGTTCGGTCTCGCCGAGCAGCTTGCCGGTGGCACGGTTGATGAAATGGAGCCGCGTGCAGGCCTTGCAGACCACGGTTTCATAGGTGCAATGAGGATCGTCCGGCGTCGCCTCCTCGGCGATCCAGTGCTGCACGTTCATGCCTGTGCGGGGACATTTGAAAACAATATTGGCCATATAACAGGAATATCTGGCACCGACCCGGGCCCGGTTCTTGATCCAAATCAAGGCAACCGGGAAAAGACAATTCCACCCGTGGATTAGCCGGGAAATGCAGCAGCACCCCGCAGGCGTGCGTTATTCGCCTTTTCTTGATGCCAAACAGGATCCCGCCGGATCAGAGCGAGGAGCGGGCTTCCGGGCGAGCTCAGGCGGGCTCGTCCAGCGTTTCCCCGATAATGCGGATGCGGAAAACCGGCCGCTTGGATTCGTCCAAGAGCTCCAGGTGCCACTCGGAGTTTTTCTTGAGCTTGCGCGAAATGCCGCCCGCCATGTCGGCACAGGCGCTGGTCAACTCTTTCCAGGCGGCATCGCGGTCGGCACATTCGGTGCCGCGATCGGAGGCGCCTGAGTACCGGCCGTTTCGGATACGAAAGAAGTAGAGCGGCATGGCAAAACCAACGCGTAACGGCCGCTCCTGGCCTGTTACCTTCCACGGGGAACGGCTTAGTGGGCGCGCAAAAACGGGGGAGATCAATTCCGGGAAAATACGGAATTCTCCGGCCGATTGCCTATTGTTTGAAGCCTTGCGTCCTGTGGCGCAGCAAGAGCTTCACGATTTCATTTCGAGCTTCCGGCATCGGCGCCAACCCGATGACATCGTTGGTCTGGTCGAGGATCCTGGTTTGCGACTGGAATGACAAATCATCCCAGCAAAGCAGCCACGGCTGCGCCCAGTTGTTGAAGGATATGTTCATTGCTGGGCCGAGGCTGTTCAACCCCGTCATCATGCGTGGCGGGCATTGCTCCGGCGATCGGATTGCCAGCCTTCATTCGCTCTCCGTAATCCGGATCAGGCCGTCGCCGGTGACGACTGGGCCTTTCGCGGTCAATAGAACGTAACCGAGCGCGATGAGCTTCGTCAGATGGGTCGCGGGGATATTGGGGTCGGGCGAGGTCACCGCTATTTCGATCAGCGAAGCAAACTCTTCGGGCGTCAGCAGCTTTGGCGCGTGGACGGTCATCGCTTAACTCAACGGCACAGACGGGAATCGTCGAAGTCTAAGCCTATTCGGGCGACGGCGTAAATGAGCCCCGCGCCGACCGGCCGGGGCTCATTGTCAATATCGCAGCTTCCCCGTGCGGGGCAGTTCGGCAATGACAAAAAAAGTTAGTGTGTTGCGCGCGCGCCCATATTGCGTGAGATCAAAGCTGGCTTCGAATAGCGAGGCGACCCGCTTCGAAGTCAGCGCCGGGATATCCTGACGAAATCACGACCATCAAAATAAGAGCTGGATGACGAGCGCATTGCAGACAAGTTGGGCGGACTGCTCATTCGAACAGCTTTTCCGGCGCGACGGTAAGACGGTATGCGACCTCGCTCGAACCATCGAAGACCCCCAGCACATGATTGCATGGCGGACAGCGGACTCGCCCGCCTCGCCGCTTCTCGACACGGGCTCGATCCGGCGGAAACCGGCATTGCACTCGGAGCAGATGACCTCGTCTTTTCTCATAAGGGCATTATGCCCCCGGGCGGATAACCGTTTCAAGACGGCGTTAGGGAGCCTGTTTAGATCCAATGGAACTTTGTTCTTCCCCGGAGAAACCCGGGGGAACCGCCGGACGGCGGATTTCAAGTCAGCATCGCTGCGCGTCGGCGCTGACTTGAAAAACCCCGCCAGATGCTCAGTCATCTGACGGGGCTTGGGGTAATGACACCACCGCCAAGCGGCGCCACCTCGACAGCTAACCATCGGCCAGCCGGTGAGACAAATTGAGATTTAATAGCGAGAGGCTAACCCGCGCGCCCGTTCGACAGCGATCAAGACTTTTTTGAATTGGAATTGGATTATCTCACGCTGCTTGAGCGCAAGCGCCGGCGGCAACGCCGCCGACAAGCCGAGGCGGCCCGGCGCACCTTTGCCGGGTTTGAAGGTGCACCGGGCCAAGCGTTGCGCCAGTACTTCCTTGGCGCAGCCTCGTGTGATTATTGAAGCAAGAAGCGTGCCGTTCGCGGGAACGCGACGGGACACCGCGATTTCCAGCGAAGTGGGTCTCGGTTACGGTGTGGGCCGGAACTTTACGTATTTGGCAACGACCTTGTGACCGAGGACGCCGACCGAGACAAGCGAATGAGGCCGTACACCACCAAAGAGAAGGCCAAAATAACGGCCGGAGCGGTCGCCGCCCTGGTGATGACGGGGATGTTCTTTGTGCTTGCTCTCCGTTCCTAAGCGCCTTAGAGAGGCTGCCGATCGGGCGTGTTGCGGCTATGGTCGCGTGCTTGGCTTTTGGGCGTTCGTCCCTCCGGCAATCAGCCAGCTTGCCCCAGGCGCCAATGCGAAATCTCAATCGAACGCTATGCCGATCCGCCTATCCCTGCGCCAGACGATGTGGCACGGCCGGCTTACTTGCGCGCTTTGAATAACCAGGGTGAAACGGTCAGGAATGAACAGCGGGGTTACGACTTCGAGCGCCGCCCCCGTATCCGAAATGTTGCGAACAGTGCAGTCGATTGCAGCGCCGCCGAACGATATCGTTCCGGCCTTCAATATCCGATGCCTTGGTGCTATCCGGTGTTCATTCATTGGATCGAGATGCGCCGGGAATCTCCGTAATTCATACGATGCGCTTCTTAGTGCTTCGTTAAGGGAAACGAACACCTGTTCGCAGAATCGAGGCAGCCGAAGCGGGCCGCCGGCCGCGCTTTCGCGTCGAGATTGCGACACCGTCAGTTCGAAAAATGCTTCTCGGGCTGAACCGTCAGACGGAGGGCGACTTCGCGGGAGCCGTCGAAACGCTCAAGCAGATGGTCGCAGACCCGGCAGTGAAATTCGCCCTGCATGCCCGGGCCCGCAGCCAGTTCGATCCGGCTATAACCGGCATTGCACTCAGGGCAAGTGACCGCAGACTTTCTCATGTCGGGAAAACTATCATGGTCGGCCCCGTATTTCTACGGGGAAGGTGTTCTCCTACCGGAACAGAACGGCGACAGCGGGAGATTCAATCGAGAACCCGAGCCAAATGGTCTGGACGAAGCTTGCCGCCAAACCACGGTGGTCAAGAGGTGGTCAAAATTGTCAAGGCCATAACGAAAAATTCTGCCCCCTTAATGTGAGCGTAAAGAGCGAGTTAGGACATCGCTAACCTTAAACTAGGGACTCCGGGGGAAATACGGACAGTACCCGAGTCCCCAAAAAGAACATATTGCGAACCAGGAACAAATAGGGTACGGTATTCCTCATTGCAGGACCACTTCACCGCCCGCTTCGCCAATCGTTTGTCCCGCAAGCGAATCCCCGCCATAAGGAGTTAACCAATGTCCGCAACTGCGCTGCGTATCGTCGAAGGATCCTCCATGGACAAGAGTAAGGCGCTGTCTGCCGCGCTGTCTCAGATCGAGCGCCAGTTCGGCAAGGGCTCGGTGATGCGGCTCGGCAAGAACGACCGCTCCATGGACATCGAGACCATCTCCTCGGGCTCGCTCGGGCTCGACATCGCGCTTGGTGTCGGCGGCCTGCCAAGGGGGCGGGTGGTCGAGATTTACGGGCCGGAATCGTCCGGCAAGACCACGCTGGCGCTGCATACGGTGGCCGAGGGCCAGAAAAAGGGCGGCATCTGCGCCTTTATCGACGCCGAACACGCGCTCGATCCGGTCTATGCGCGCAAGCTCGGCGTCAACATCGACGAGCTCCTGATTTCGCAGCCCGATACCGGCGAGCAGGCGCTGGAAATCTGCGACACCTTGGTGCGCTCCGGCGCGGTCGACGTGCTGGTGGTCGATTCGGTCGCCGCACTGGTGCCGAAGGCCGAGCTCGAGGGCGAGATGGGCGAATCATTGCCGGGCTTGCAGGCGCGGCTGATGAGCCAGGCGCTGCGCAAGCTCACCGCGTCGATCAACAAATCCAACACCATGGTGATCTTCATCAACCAGATCCGGATGAAGATCGGCGTGATGTACGGCTCGCCCGAGACCACCACCGGCGGCAACGCGCTGAAATTCTACGCTTCCGTCCGCCTCGACATCCGCCGTATCGGCGCGATCAAGGAGCGCGACGAGGTGGTCGGCAACACCACGCGGGTGAAGGTGGTGAAGAACAAGCTGGCGCCGCCGTTCAAGCAGGTCGAGTTCGACATCATGTATGGCGAGGGCGTCTCCAAGATGGGCGAGATCCTCGACCTCGGCGTCAAGGCCGGCATTGTCGAGAAATCCGGCGCCTGGTTCTCCTATGACAGCCAGCGCTTAGGCCAGGGACGCGAGAACTCGAAGGCGTTTTTGAAGGCCAATCCCGACATGACCGCCAAGATCGAGGCCGCGATCCGCCAGAACTCCGGCCTGATCGCCGAGCAGATTCTCGCCGGCGCCCCCGAGCGCGACGCCGACGGCGTGGAGCCGGCGGAGGAGTAGACTTCAACCCGAACCGGTTTTCGATGGAGCGGGTTGCTGAGGACGTTGAGTTGCCGACGTCTTCGGCGCCCGTTTCGTTTGGCATAGCAGGTGCACGGGCATGACGCGCCTGATCCTGACAGCCGATTCCGGCTTTGGTCTACGCGTTCGGACCTTGCCGAGTCGTGATTCCCTTCACCAATGCGATCCATCGCTGGTGGGGCGGCACCGAATTGACCAACGATCGCCTGTGGCGATGGGATCCGGTTCTAACTGCGCCGTAACGTTTCGCTCACTCCGCCGCCTGCGCGTAATCCGCGACCGGCGGACACGAGCACACCAAATTACGGTCGCCATAGACGTTGTCGACCCGGCCGACCGGACACCAATATTTGTCGGTGCGCGAGCTGCCGGCCGGAAAACAGCCTTCGGCGCGGCTGTAGGCGCGTTTCCATTCGTCGTCGGCGATGTCGTGCACGGTGTGCGGCGCGTGCCGAGCGGCGAGGCCTCGACGGTGAGCCGCCCGCCCTCGATCTCGGCGATCTCGCGGCGAATCGCGATCATGGCGTCGCAGAAGCGATCGAGTTCGGCCTTCGATTCGGATTCGGTCGGCTCGATCATCAGCGTGCCCGGCACCGGAAAGCTCATGGTCGGCGCATGAAAACCGTAGTCGATCAGGCGTTTGGCGATATCGTCGACGGTGACGCCGCTCGTCTGTTTCAGTCCCCGCGGATCGACGATGCACTCATGCGCGACGCGGCCCTTGGCGTTGCGGTAGAGCACCGGGAAATGTGCATCCAGCCGTGCCGCGATATAATTGGCGTTGAGAATCGCGACTTCGGTGGCGCGGGTCAGCCCTTCGCCGCCCATCATCAGCATGTAGATGTAGGAGATGGTCAGGATCGACGCCGAGCCGAACGGCGCCGCCGACACCGGCCCGACCGCGTTCGCTGCGGCGCCGTCGGTCGCGGGATCGCAATTCGCAGGCTGGCAGTCCGCAGGATGACTTGGCAGGAACGGCGCCAGATGCGCTCTCACGCCGATCGGGCCCATGCCGGGGCCGCCGCCGCCATGCGGAATGCAGAAGGTCTTGTGCAGATTGAGATGAGAGACATCGGCGCCGTAGTCGCCGGGCCGCGCCAGCCCCACTTGCGCATTCATGTTGGCGCCGTCGAGATAGACCTGCCCGCCATGGCCGTGCACGATGTCGCAGATTTCGCCGATGTGCTCCTCGAACACACCATGCGTCGAGGGATAGGTGATCATCACCGCGGCCAGATTGTTCGAATGCGCGTCCGCCTTGGCGCGCAGATCGTTGACGTCGACATCGCCGCGCGCATCGCAGGCGACCACCACCACGTTCATGCCGGCCATGTGCGCGGACGCCGGATTGGTGCCGTGGGCGGAAGAAGGGATCAGGCACACCTTGCGGTGGCCTTCGCCGCGCGAGGCGTGATAGCCGCGGATTGCGAGCAGCCCGGCATATTCGCCCTGCGCGCCCGAGTTCGGCTGCAGCGAGATCGCGTCATATCCGGTGATGTCGCAGAGCCATCGTTGCAGGCGCGCGAACAGCGCGTGATAGCCGTTGGCCTGCTGGCGCGGCGCGAACGGATGCAGGTTCGCAAATTGCGGCCAGGTCAACGGGATCATTTCGGTGGTCGCGTTCAGCTTCATGGTGCAGGAGCCGAGTGGAATCATGGCGCGGTCGAGCGCGAGGTCGCGATCTGAGAGCTTGCGCATGTAGCGCAGCATCTCGGTCTCGGAACGATGCGCGTGAAACACCGGATGGGTGAGGAAGCGGCTTTGCCGCTTCAACTCCGCCGGCAGCGCCTCGCGCGCGCCGGCTTCGATCTCGGCGTAGCAAAGCTTGCCGCCGAAGGCGCGCCACACCGCCTCGACGGTCTCGGATGTGGTGGTCTCATCCAGCGCGACCCCGAGCCTGCGCTGGCCGATGCGAAGGTTGATCTTCTCCGAGCGCGCACGCGCGACGATCTCGTCGCGCTTGCCGCCGACATCCACCGTCACCGTGTCGAAAAACGCCTCGCTCGCTGGCGCGAAGCCAAGCTTGCGCAGTCCGGCCGCGAGCACGGCGGTGCGGCGATGGATGCTGCGCGCGATCGCGTTGAGCCCCTCCGGGCCGTGATAGACCGCATACATCGAGGCGATCACCGCGAGCAGCACCTGCGCGGTGCAGATGTTGGAGGTCGCCTTTTCGCGGCGGATATGCTGCTCGCGGGTCTGCAGCGCGAGGCGATAGGCCGGGGCCCCGCGCGAATCCACCGACAGGCCGACGATGCGGCCGGGCAGGGAACGTTTGAACGCATCGCGCACCGCCATGTAGGCCGCATGCGGCCCGCCATAGCCCATCGGCACGCCAAAGCGCTGCGCCGAGCCGATCGCGATGTCGGCACCGAGCTCGCCGGGTGACGCCAGCAGCGTCAGGCCTAACAGGTCGGCCGCAACAATCGCGAGCGCGCCCTTGCCGTGCAGCGCTGATATCGCCGGGCGCAGGTCGCGCACCGCGCCTGATGTGCCCGGATATTGCAGCAGGCCGCCGAACACATCCATCCGCGCGAGATCGGTGAGCGGATCGCCGACGATCAGCTTCCAGCCCAACGGCTCGGCGCGGGTGCGCAAGACCTGAAGTGTCTGCGGATGCACCTCGGAATCGACAAAGAATGCGTTGGTTTTCGCGCCCGCGATGCGCTCGGCGAGCGCCATCGCTTCGGCCGCCGCAGTCGCTTCATCGAGCAGCGAGGCGTTGGCGACGTCGAGCCCGGTCAGATCCGAGATCATGGTCTGGAAGTTGAACAGCGCCTCCAGCCGGCCCTGGCTGATCTCGGGCTGATAGGGCGTATAGGCCGTGTACCAGGCCGGGTTCTCCAGAATGTTGCGCTGGATCACCGCCGGCAGCAGGGTGCCGGAATAGCCTTGGCCGATCAGCGAGGTGAAAACCTGGTTCTGCGCGGCGAGCTCGCCCATATGCGCCAGCGCCTCGGTCTCGCTCAACGCGGGTCCGAGATCGAGCGGCGCCTTTTGCCGGATCGAGGCGGGCAGCGTCTGGCCCATCAGCTCGGAGAGGCTGTTGGCGCCGACCGTTTCCAGCATCGCGGCGACGTCGCGCGGCGAGGGGCCGATGTGGCGGCGGACGAAGGTCGTTGCGGCCTCGTCGGCGGGTTTGAAGGGTGCGTTCATGGGAGCCTCGCTTGAATTTCCAAATTCGGTGTCATCGTCCGCCATCCGGTCCGGCCTTTGGCCGGCCGGACGACAGGCTCCAGCGGGCGATCCAGTACGCCGAGACGTCTCGGTTCAATCGCTGCTGTCGGTGGTTACTGGATGCCCCGCATTCGCGGGGCATGACGAGCTTTTTCATGGCTTGCCTCATCTCACGCCGTATGCGCCTTGTAGGCGGCCTCATCCATCAGCCCGCCCAATTCGCCCTTGTCCGCGATCTTGATCTTGAAGAACCACGCCTTGCCGCCGGCATCGGAATTGACCAGCGCGGGTTCGGACGTGATCGCGTCGTTGACCTCGAGCACTTCGCCCGTGATCGGCGCGTAGACGTCGGACGCGGCCTTGACCGATTCGACTACCGCCGCGGCCTCCGCCTTCTTCAAGGAGCGGCCGACCTTCGGCAGTTCGACGAACACGACGTCGCCGAGCTGCGACTGCGCGTAATCAGTGATCCCGACGGTTGCGACATCACCCTCGATGCGCAGCCATTCATGGTCGGATGTGAACAGCGTGGTCATGAGATTTCCTTCAGCGCTTGTAGGTGTTGGGAACGAAGGGGGTGACGGCGACGCGCAGCGGCAGCCGCTGGCCTCGCACTTCCGCGAAAACCAGCGTGCCGGGTGCCGAAAGCGCCGTGGGCAGATAGCCCATCGCGACGGGGGCGTTCAGCGTCGGGCCGAAGCCGCCCGAGGTGACCGCGCCTGTTGGCGCCGATGAGGCCGCATCCGCGAACAATGGAGAACCCTCGCGCACCGGCGCGCGGCCCTCCGGCCTCAGACCGACCCGGCGCCGCGCCGCGCCATCAGCAAGCTGCGTGAGGATTTTTTCGGCACCCGGAAAACCGCCGGCCCGCGCGCCGCTGCTCCGGCGGCTCTTCTGGATCGACCATTCCAGCGCGGCTTCGACCGGCGTGGTCGTGGTGTCGATGTCGTGGCCGTAGAGGCAAAGCCCGGCCTCGAGACGGAGGCTGTCGCGCGCGCCGAGCCCGATCGGCAGCACGTCGCCGTTCACCAGCAACAGTTTGGCGAGCTGTTCGGCATGTTCGGCCGGGACCGAAATCTCAAAGCCGTCCTCGCCGGTATAGCCCGAGCGCGAGACGAAGCAGTCGAGGCCTGCGACCTTGCGCGGACCTGCATCCATGAACCGCATTGCGCTCACATCTGCACAAAGATTTCGCCAATGCCGCCTCCGCTTTCGGCCCTTGCAGCGCCAGCAGCGCGCGACTGTCGAGCGGCTCGATGCTGCAAACGTCCGAAAGCCGGTCGCGCAAGTGCGCCTCGTCCGCCTCCTTGCAGGCGGCGTTCACCACCAGGAACAGGTATTCGCCGAAATTCGCGACCATCAGGTCGTCGAGGATGCCGCCGCTCGCGTCGGTGAACTGGGCGTAGCGTTGCCGTCCCGGCGCAATTCCGACGATGTCCTGCGGCACCAGCCGTTCCAGCGCGAGGCTCGCATCCTCGATCCGGCCCGACTTCGCTCCGACCGCGATCTGGCCCATATGCGAGACGTCGAACAGGCCGGCGGCGTTGCGGGTATGCAGATGCTCCCTGAGGACGCCCGGGGCGTACTGCACCGGCATCTCATAGCCCGCGAACGGCACCATCTTGCCGCCGAGCGAGACATGCAGGCCGTGGAGGGGCGTGCGTTTTGAGGGGGAAAGGTCGTCGCGCGCAAGCATCACAGGGGCCCTCGCGGGTTCCCAGGGACCATTCCCTGAAAACCTCATCGAAGCCCCATCTGTCGCTGTGCCTGAGAGTATTATCCCGTCGGCGGACGCTGTCGGGCCAGAAGCCCGTCGCGTCTCTTTCCAGATGCTAACCTCACCACGCGGTCCGTTTGCCTGAGAGTTTCCGGGGCGGTTGCTCCTTCGGCGCCGGCACTTAAGCCGATCTCTCCCGACGTGGCTGTCTTGAACGGGCAGAGGAAAACACGACCTTGAGCTGACTGTCAACGCACTGCCGCATCTATCAACCGGCTTTACGCGTCTGCGGCAAGCCCATGATCCGCTTGCACAGTTTCCTGCACAGTTTCTGGACAGCGGGATTGCCCTTGTCTAAAAGCATCTCGCCGGAAATAGAGCGCTACTTGTGGCCGAATCCCGGCCAGCCTCCCGATTGGATGACTATGAGCAGCGTCAACGACATCAGGTCGACCTTTCTGAACTTCTTTGCCGCGAACGGCCACGAGATCGTGCCGTCGTCGCCACTGGTGCCGCGCAACGACCCGACCTTGATGTTCACCAATGCCGGCATGGTGCAGTTCAAGAACGTCTTCACCGGGGTCGAGAAGCGCGCTTACGTGCGCGCCACTACCTCGCAGAAATGCGTGCGTGCGGGGGGCAAGCACAACGACCTCGACAATGTCGGCTATACCGCGCGCCACCACACCTTCTTCGAGATGCTCGGCAACTTCTCGTTCGGCGACTACTTCAAGGATCGCGCGATCGAATTGGCCTGGAAGCTCGTCACCAAGGAGTTCGGGCTGCCGAAGGACAAGCTGACCGCGACCGTCTATATCGACGACGACGAGGCTTACGATCTCTGGAAGAAGATTGCGGGCCTGCCGGACTCGCGCATCATCCGCATCGCCGGTTCCGACAATTTCTGGCAGATGGGCGATACCGGTCCCTGCGGTCCCTGTTCGGAAATCTTCTACGACCATGGCGACAAGATCTGGGGCGGCCCGCCGGGCTCGCCGGAGGCCGACGGCGACCGCTTCATCGAGATCTGGAATCTCGTGTTCATGCAGTTCGAGCAGCTCGAGGGGGGGCAGCGCAATCCGCTGCCGAAGCCCTCGATCGACACCGGCGCGGGGCTCGAACGCGTCGCGGCCGTGCTGCAGGGCAAGCACGACAATTACGACATCGACCTCTTTGTCGCGCTGATTCGGGCGATCGCCGACTTGACCGGCGCCGATCCGCACGGCGAGCAGAAGGCGTCGCTACGGGTGATCGCCGACCACTTGCGCGCGTCGTCGTTCCTGATCGCGGACGGCGTGCTGCCGTCCAACGAAGGCCGCGGCTATGTGCTGCGCCGGATCATGCGCCGCGCGATGCGCCATGCGCAGTTGCTCGGCGCCCGCGATCCCGCTGATGCACCGGCTGGTCTGGGCCTTGGTGCGCGAGATGGGCCAGGCCTATCCGGAACTGGTGCGCGCGGAAAACCTGATCGAGGAGACGCTGCGGCTGGAAGAGACGCGGTTCCGCAAGACCCTGGAGCGCGGGCTTTCCATCCTGGATGAGAAGAGCGCGTCCTTGAAAAAGGGCGACATGTTCGACGGCGATACCGCGTTCACGCTCTACGACACCTATGGCTTTCCGCTCGATCTGACCCAGGACGCGCTGAAATCGCGCGGCATCGGCGTCGATATCGCGTCGTTCACGGACGCCATGGACCGGCAGCGCGAAAAAGCGCGCGCGGCCTGGGCCGGAAGCGGCGATACCGCGACCGAGAGCGTCTGGTTCCCGCTGCGTGAGAAAACCGGCGCCACCGAATTTCTGGGCTACGAGACCGAGAGCGCCGAAGGCGCGGTCGCAGCACTGGTTAAGGACGGTAACGAAGTCGACAGCCTGAAGGCGGGCGAGAGCGGCGCCATCGTGCTGAACCAGACGCCGTTCTATGCGGAGTCCGGCGGCCAGGTCGGCGACACCGGCGTGATGACCGGCGACGGCGTGAGGTTCCGCGTCACCGACACCCAGAAGAAGGCCGGCGATCTCTTCGTGCATATCGGCACGGTGGAGCAGGGCACCTTGAAGGTAGGCGCCGCGCTGCAGCTCGAGGTCGATCACGCGCGCCGCGCCTCGATCCGGCGCAATCACTCGGCGACCCATCTGTTGCACGAGGCGCTGCGGCAGGTGTTGGGGGACCATATCGCCCAGCGCGGCTCGCTGGTGGCGCCGGACCGCCTGCGCTTCGACTTCGCCCATCCGAAGCCGATCTCGGCGGAAGAGCTCGCCCGCGTCGAGGACATCGCCAACGAGGTGGTGCTGGACAACGACGAGGTCACCACGCGCCTGATGGCGCTGGACGATGCGCGCGATGCCGGGGCCCGCGCCCTGTTCGGCGAAAAATACGGCGATGAGGTCCGCGTGGTCTCGATGGGCGGGGGCGTGCGCGAGCACGGCCAGAACGCGCTCGGCTGGTCGGTCGAACTCTGCGGCGGCACCCATGTCAAGCCGCACCGGCGATATCGGGCTGATCTCGGTGACCGGCGAAGGCGCCGTTGCGTCAGGCGTTCGTCGCATTGAAGCAGTCACTGGGAATGGAGCTCGGAGATATATTAGGAGCATCATCGAGCCCGCGAACGCGACGGCGCTTCTGCTCCACACGCCAGTTGTTGAAATGCCGGCGCGCGCAGCCGCGCTGATGGAGGAGCGCAAGAAGCTCGAACGCGAGCTATCGGACGCGCGCAAAAAGCTCGCGATGGGCGGCGGGGGTGCGGCGAACGGATCGGCCTCGGCGGGCGTTCGCGAGGTCGGCAATGTGAAGCTGATGGCGCGCGCGGTCGAGGGCATCGAGATGAAGGATCTCAAGAGCCTCGCCGACGACGGCAAGAAGCAGATCGGCTCCGGCGTGGTCGCCATCGTCGGCGTCACCGGCGACGGCAAGGCCGGCGTCGTGGTCGGCGTCACCAGCGATCTCACCTCGCGCTACAACGCGGTCGATCTGGCGCGCGTCGCCTCGGTCGTGCTCGGCGGCAAGGGCGGCGGCGGCCGGCCCGACATGGCGCAGGCCGGCGGCCCCGACGGCGCCAAGGCCGATGCCGCGCTGTCGGCGATCGAAAAGGCGATGGCGGGCGCTTAGTCGGCTATGGCGCGGTAAAACCGACCGGCGCCATCTTCGAATTCAAGAACGGCGCGACGACGTCGCGCGTTTCCTTGCTCGGCACCACGGGCACGATCTCGAAGGTCATGCCAAGGCCCTGGCAGTTCAGGATCCACTCCTGCAACAGCCGCGCGTCGTCTGTTTCCATCAGTTGGAAGCAACGGTCGAAATTGGGCTCGATCCAGCTTCCGACATAGTTCAATCCTTCGGGAAACTTGATCCCGGCATCGCGCACGCGCTGATAGACCGGGATCGGGTCGCGGTCCTTGAAGCGCTCGATCACCATGAACAGCATCGCAGTCTCCATTGCTAAGAGGCGCGGGCGGGGCGCCAGATTGGTTCAGTGATTTTGAAGTCATGATCATATCAATATCATCAGCCGTCACTGCGAGCTACCGGCTCAGCGCAAAGCGCCGCCCGCCCGTTTATCTCCACGGCAGTGCGAGCCGACGGGCCGCGCGAATGCGCCCCGATGACAGGCGCAGCGAAGCAATCCATCTTTCTATCCGCAATTTCTGAATTTCAGAATTTTGCTTGACAGCAAGGTAGAAACAGGAGTAAAGCAAATCATCCCGCCTCACCAAGAGGGGCGTTTCGCGATCGTCACGGACGTGAGGCGGGCTGCGATGGACACGGATGGCGCTTCAAGACGAAGGCGCCGGAGGTGGACGGCGAAATCGTGTGGTCCTGGCGCCCCGACGCTGGCGTCAAGTTCGCGAGAGTTATCTCGGGGATGACGGGGGCAAAAAAGCCCGGTCCCCGGGGAGAGCGCGCTATAAGCGTGTGCCGTGGAAAGGCACGGTTCTCGAGAGGGTGTAAGTCCCTCCCGGCAAGGGTCGCTCCGGCCGGTAGCAATCGGAGCAGTGGGGAAGGTAACGAGCCGGCTGAAGCCTCCGATGGAAAGGGTCATTAAGTGACTCCGCGAGTGTGCGGGCTGTAACGCGAGTAAACGTTGAGCAGGCCTCGAAAAGCTCGATGTGGAGGCTGACCTGGCGCTTATACAGGGAAAGCTGGCATTGCTGGGGAAGAGAGCGACAGGCACCGAGCAGCTCCACCGGGGTAGTGACGACGGCACGTACACAACGAGAACTGTAGCAACACGGGAGACCCCATCGCGTGGTCCTGAGCGAGGGACCAACCGGAGGCCTGTGAAGGTCAGACCGGGCGCGGCGGGGAGTCGGATGGGCTCGTCGTACCGAGGAAGCCGGGTAATGCCGGCAGAGGGAAGGAGCCCTCGTTCAAGTCGATGTGGAAAGTGGTGAAGGAGGGGAGATTGGGAAACCTGGAAACTCCACCAAGTGTCCGGAAGCTGCAGACTTCATTACATGCGAAAGCGAAGGCAGAACCCGAGTTCAGGTTCTATCTTCTGTATGACAAGGTGTACCGCGCGGATGTTCTGAGCTTCGCCTATGCCAGATGCAAAGCCAATGGCGGCGCAGCTGGAGTGGACGGCCAGACGTTCGACGACATCGAAGCGTATGGAAGCCAAGATCGGGACTCCGAGGGTCGCGAGACCCCGGACATCGACACCGACTGGAACCCATGGCTCGGGGAACTGGCGCAAGAACTCAGGGACAAGACTTATCGACCGCAAGCGGTCAGACGGGTCTACATTCCGAAACCGAACAGCAAGAAAATGCGACCTCTGGGGATCGCGACGATACGCGACCGGGTTGTTCAGACGGCGGCGATGTTGGTGTTAGAGCCCATCTTCGAAGCCGACCTGCAGCCCGAGCAATACGCGTACCGCGCCGGCAAGAATGCGCTGGATGCGGTGGAGGCCGTCAACCGCCTGATCAACTTCGGGCACACGGCCGTGGTCGACGCCGATCTGCGTGGCTACTTCGATGAGATTCCGCACGGACCACTGATGAAATCGGTGGCGCGCCGGATCACCGACCGGCAAATCCTGCACCTGATCAAGGTGTGGATCGAGGCGCCGGTGGAAGAGACGGACGATCGCGGACGCAAATATCGAACCAGCGCAATCGGGACGAGCATCGCGGCATACCGCAGGGCTCCCCGATCTCCCCGCTACTGTCGAACCTGTACATGCGACGGCTGGTGTTGTGGTGGAAACAATCGGGCACGCGGCAACGGCTGAGAGCCGTCATCGTCAACTACGCCGACGACCTGGTGATCTGCTGCAAGGGTACGGCCGAGATCGCCATGCAGACGATGCGAGAGGTGATCAAGAAAATGCAACTGGAGGTCAACGAAGACAAGACCCAAAATATGCCGTGTACCGGAAGAAAGCTTCGACTTCCTGGGTTATACGTTCGGACGGTGTTACTCCCGCAAAACCGGGAAGGCCCATCTCAACTCGAGGCCATCGAAGAAGAGCATCAAGCAAATCTGCGACGCGATCCGAGACGAGACCGGGCAGCGCACGACGACGCTATCAGCCGAGAAACTGGTGAAGAAACTCAACTCCAAACTCACCGGATGGGCGAACTACTTCCACCTCGGACCGGTCTCCAAGGCCTATCAGGTGGTCGATGCCCACACCAACCATCGGCTGCGCCAGTGGTTATGCAGCAAGCACCGGGTCCAAAGCCAAGGGTTCAAACGCTTCCCCAACCAGTACCTCTACGAGACGCTGAAACTGGTCCGGCTGCCGGGGCTGACGCGTAACCTGCCGTGGGCGAAGGCATGAGCGCTTGCCCGAGAGCCGGATGCGCCAAACGCGCCAGTCCGGTTCGATGAGGGGAGTGTGGAAACAGGGATCACGGCTAAGCCGTTCAGGCACCGCCAGACGAAAGGGGCGGAAAACAGATACGCCAAGCCTAACGTTCACTGCGCCACACTCCTACTCTACCGTAAAACCATTGCGTGGGGAATGCCGGATGTTATCCGGTGCCTCCGCTGTGAATACTCGTGTGCATACTCCAACTACCAAAGCGCACACGAGGCTGCGGGTGCATTGGGCACCCGGCATTCCCCGCGCCCTCTCCATTTCCTGAGGGTGGTTCGCTCAACAACTCGGGCGCGCGACGCGCCGCGAGAGCGCGGACTCGCATCCTTCGCTGTTTGACATCCGAACTATCAGCTCTTGCGCAGGAACACGTAGTCCGCGGAGTAGGGCATGCTCTTGAAGGTGCCGACGGTGTCGCAGGCGCCCTTGAGATTTCCGCCGTCGGTGTGAATCCGCTGCACGGTGGTGATGTCAGTGAGGACGCCGCTGCCGCGATGGGCAGCGACGTCCAACTTGAGCCAGGCGATATCGGCCGGCGTCGCGCCAGGGGCGCTGGCGGCGAGCTTGCCGGTGACGGCACTGCCGTCGCTATATTCCCAGTTCGGTCCGGCGTAGTGACGCCCGACGGTCTTGCCGTCGAGCAACAGCGTCGCGATCGGTTCACGGAATGCCCAGGCCAATTTGCCGTCGCCGCCCGCCTTGCACTCGTACACCTGCGCGCCCTCGGCGTGCAGGGTGAGCACGGTGGTCGTCCCCGGCGCCGCGATGGCCTCGGGAAGCGGAGTCTCGGCGGCGGATGCGGTCGAGAGCGGGACCGACAACAGCAGCAACGCAAGCGTGGCAACTCTTGAAACACGGCATCGTGCACTCCCACATACAGGTTTCGTCATTGCAAGGAGCGACTTGTCCGCCGTAGCTCAACGAGCGAAGGCGGAAGCGACGAAGCAATCCATTCTTGCTTTGTGGCCTCATGGATTGCTTCGCTTCGCTCGCAATGACGTGGATGGGCCTGGAGGCCTCTACAAAGTCCGACGCCGCTTACGCCGCCGTCGCCTTGGTCAGGTTCTCCGCGACCTTGTCGAGGAAGCCGGTGGTGGAGAGCCAGCGCTGGTCGGCGCCGACCAGCAGCGCGAGGTCCTTGGTCATGTAGCCGCTTTCCACGGTGTCGACGCAGACCTTCTCCAGCGTGGCCGCGAACTTCTCGAGCTCGGCATTGTTGTCGAGCTTGGCGCGATGGGAAAGCCCGCGGGTCCAGGCGAAGATCGAGGCGATCGAATTGGTCGAGGTCTCCTTGCCCTTCTGGTGCTCGCGGTAATGCCGCGTCACCGTGCCGTGCGCGGCCTCCGCCTCCACCGTCTTGCCGTCCGGCGTCATCAGCACCGAGGTCATCAGGCCGAGCGAGCCGTAGCCTTGGGCTACGGTATCGGACTGCACGTCGCCGTCGTAGTTCTTGCAGGCCCAGACATAGCCGCCCGACCATTTCAGCGCCGCCGCCACCATGTCGTCGATCAGGCGGTGCTCGTAGGTGATCTTCTTGGCGTCGAACTGCGCCTTGAATTCCTTGTCGAAGACGTCCTGGAAGATGTCCTTGAACCGGCCGTCATAGACCTTCAGAATCGTGTTCTTGGTCGACAGATAGACCGAGTAGCCCTTGGTCAGGCCCATGTTGAGCGAGGCGCGGGCGAAATCGGCGATGGAATCGTCGAGATTGTACATGGCGAGCGCGATGCCGGCGCTCGGGGCCTGATAGACTTCCCGTTCGATCACCTTGCCGTCCTCGCCGACGAATTTCATCGTCAGGGTGCCCTTGCCGGGGAACTTGAAGTCGGTGGCGCGGTACTGGTCGCCGAAAGCGTGGCGGCCGATGATGATCGGCTTGGTCCAGCCCGGCACCAGCCGCGGCACGTTCCTGCAGATGATCGGCTCGCGGAACACCACGCCGCCCAGGATGTTGCGGATGGTGCCGTTCGGCGACTTCCACATCTCCTTGAGCCCGAATTCCTTCACCCGGGCCTCGTCCGGGGTGATGGTGGCGCATTTGACCCCGACGCCGACCTTCTTGATGGCATTGGCGGCATCCACCGTGACCTGGTCGTTGGTCTTGTCGCGGTATTCCATCCCGAGGTCGAAATACATCAGGTTGATATCGAGGAACGGGTTGATCAGCTTGTCCTTGATGTATTGCCAGATGATCCGGGTCATCTCGTCGCCATCGAGTTCGACGACGGGGTTGGTCACCTTGATTTTTGCCATGGGGAATGGGCCTTCTTGGAAATAGCGCGTTTCGCTCGGGATGGATCGATGCGCTATAGCACCGCAAGCGCCTCGGCGAAAGCCAAGGCGCTATGCAGTTTTCGCCCATATTTTAGCTCAGAACGCCGCCTGCGTCGCCGTCCCTGCCACGATATACCAGGTAACGAACATTCCGCAGATCAAGGCGCCCGGCAGGCTCGATCCGGTCCGCCGCCAGGTGAAGGTCGCGATGATGGCTGCGATCGCAAGCAGCGGCACGAACTGGATCGCGACGATGGTGGAGAGCGGCACGAAACCGGGATCGGGCAGCGGATTGTACAGTTTTCCGGACAACCACAGCGTGCCGTATTGCAGGACCAGGAGCACGATGAAGCCGAGCGTCAGCGCCAGGATATTGGTGAAATAGAGCGCCGCGCGCCCTGCGCCCTGGCTGGAGAAATTCCGGTGCAGGACATGCAGCGCGATCACGAAAAATGCCGTGAAAGGCGCCAGATAGATCAGGAAGATGAGGAATTGCTTTGCGCTCATCAGCTTGAGCGCGACGATCCAGAACCGGAAATCGATCTTGAAGGCAAGATCGGAAAGCCACAGCGCGGCATAGCCAACGACGATGGTTGAGAGCGCGATCAGGATCGACGGCACGATGAGGCCGCCGCTCTTGGGCCGCTTCGGCGCGAACGACATCAGGGCGAGCGTGATCAGAGCATTAATGATCGCCCAGACCATGATCTGGTTGGTGATCCCTTGCGGCAGATAGGCCGACGGTGTCACAAAGCTGCCGCCGAGCGCGAACGCCGGATAATACGTTAGCGCCGGAATCAAGGCGGTGAGCAGGAAGGCGGCCGTCCAGCGGCCGCCCTTCGCCGTGGTCTGCTGCGGCGTGGCGCCGGTGGCCGCCCGGGGCAGCCTGAGCTGCGAAAACACCGGCGCCTCCAACAGCAGCTCGAACACCCCGAGCAGCAGCGCGACGAAGCCGATCAGCGCGATCAGGGTGCCCACTTCCTTGCGGAACCAGATCTGGTCGTCGGAGGGAAGCGGCGTGCCGCCGGCCAAGGTCTTGGCGAACCAGTCGAGGCTATAGCCGATCGCCTCGTGCGAAATGTGCTCAGCCGGATGGGTGATCGCCGGCGTATAGAGCACCCTGGCGGTGCCTTGGGCGATGTCGCCATAGACCTTGCCCGGCTCGACCGGTCCCTTGTGTGCCGAACATGGCCCAGAGTTTCGGGCTTTGGGTGACGTCGCGGGCGCGCTCGACCCCCCACATCAAGTCGGAAAATTCCTCATATTGCGCGAACACCAGCGCGACATTGCGCGGCCAGCTCGGCGTGCCGTCGGCTGCGAACGGCTTGCCGGTCGACGAGCCCTCCAGCACCATCGATTTGTAATCGTTCGGCATCGCGGTTGCGGCGGCGAGCACGGTCCAGCCGCCCATCGAGTGGCCCTCCAGGCCAATATTGTTCTTGTCGACGAAGTCGAGACTGCGCAGATGCGCCAGCCCATCCGGGCCGCCGAAGCCGTTGGCGAAGGCGGGTGGGTCGCTGTAGCCGTGACCGGTCTGGTCCAGCGCCAGCACCACGTAGCCGCGGCGGGCGAATTCGATGGCAAAGCCGTCCTGGGTCTCGCGCGAATTGATGTAGCCGTGGACCGCAAGAATGCCGGGCGCGGGAGCCTGGGCGGTGGCGTTCGGCGGGATATAGAGCAGGGCGCTCATGGTGTTGCCCTTGGCGCCCTTGAACCTGATATCCTCGATCCGGATTCCGCCCGATGTCTGTGTCAGATAGGCCAATAGTCCGCCGGCCAGAATCAAGATCACCCCGGCAATCGCCAGGGACCACCGCTTGCGCATGGACGCCTCCCCCTTTGACCTGCGTCGTTGCAGCGCAGGTTCACCTTATTTGTGATTGCCAGCGTATCCGAAAGTCGAACGCGCGCAAGCGGGAGGTCACGCCGCGCGACCGCTGGTTGCGGCGGCGGCCATTGGCGGGCCGCCGGAAGCCGCATCCAAGGTTCTGGCAGAGACTCAAAAAGCAATACTAACCTCATTATTGCGCTTGAGAAATTCTCCCAGTCAGGCAATCGAGAGCGCACCTTCGGCGCGGCTGAATCACTTTGTCCAAAGCGCCGTTCAACGCCTTGATCCAGAATCGGAAAGCAAGAGGGAATGATGACCGGCGCGGGCAGCGACAAGACCAAGACCGGTTTCGACCTCGAAGGCCCCGTCGTCATCCTGGTCGAGCCGCAGCTCGGCGAGAACATCGGCATGGCGGCGCGCGCCATGGGCAATTTCGCGCTGTCGCGGCTGCGGCTGGTCAACCCGCGCGACGGCTGGCCCAATGTCGCCGCGCAGCGCGCAGCCGCCGGCGCCGACCATATCCTGGAGCGCGCCGAGCTGTTTGGGACCGTCGATGCGGCGGTCGCCGATATCGATCTGCTGTTTGCGACCACCGCCCGCGCCCACGACCAGGCCAAGCCCGTGGTGGCGCCGCCCGCCGCCGCGCGCGAGATCGTGGGCCATATCGGCAGCGGCGGAAAGGTCGGAATCCTGTTCGGCCGCGAGCGCTCGGGGCTCACCAACGACGAGGTCGCCCGCGCCAACCGCATCGTCACCTTTCCGGTCAATCCGGGGTTTGCCTCGCTCAACCTGGCGCAGGCGGTGCTGCTGATGGGCTATGAGTGGTTCAAGCTTTCGACCGAAGGCGCGCTGCCGTTTGCCATGCCCGAACGCTCCGAGCGCGCCTCCCAGCACCAGATGCGGGCCTTCTTCGAGAACCTGGTGCGCGAGCTCGACAAGGTCGAGTTCCTGCGCCCGGCCGAGAAGCGCGACACCATGCTGGTCAACCTGCGCAACATCTTCGCCCGGATGGAGCCGACCAAGCAGGACATGCACACGCTGCACGGGGTGGTGATGGCCATCGCGGAAGGGCGCAAGGGCCCGGCCAAGGGCGGCGTGCTCGATGGCGATCAGGCGACGCGGCTGCGTGCGCTGTTGGCCGAACACGGGCAGGCGAGTTCGCCCTCGGACACCAGCGGCTCGTTGCGCGGGCTGGCGCGGCTGCTCCGGCGCAATCCGACCGATGCCGAGCGCATCCTGTGGCAGGCCTTGACCCGCGACCGCCGCTTCGCCGGACAGTTCAAGCGCCAGACCCCGGTCGGCCGGCAGATTCCGGATTTTGTCTCGTTCGTGCACCGGATCGCGATCGAGCTGGTCAATGCGGGCGAGTCTGACGCGATCGCCGCCGACCGCGCGGCGCGGCGGGCCTGGCTCGGAAAGCCGCGACTATCGGGTGATCGACATGCTGACCGCCGATGTCGAGCGCGATCTCGAAAAGGAGCTGGCGCGGCTTGAGAGAGCTGTTTCGGAATCCGAGTAGCGCGCGCACTTCTTCGTCGCAACGTGCCGGTCTGAATGCACTCGCTTCGCCCGGCGATCTAGATAAACCGCGATGAGCTGCGCGGGCTCGGCGCTCGACCGCTTCGGCTTCTTCTGCTTTGCCGGCCCGAACAGCGAGCAGGCGGCAAGCCCCGCGGTATCGGCGACGCCGGGATTGCGCGAGACCATGGCGGCGACGATCGCGCCGTCGATCAGAAGCGCGAGCTGATGCGCCAGCACTTCGGGTTCGCTCGCGCCCATCTCGCCCGCGAGCTTCTCGATATGCGCCAGCACCACCTTCTTGTGGCGTAGCGCGATGTTGCGGAACTGCTTCTGATCCTTGTCGTGCTCGGCGACGGCGTTGATGAAGGGGCAGCCGTAGAAACGTTCCTCGCCGAACCAGCTCTTCAGCGCCGGAAAGATCCGCGTCAGCTTGGTCTGCGCATCGCCGCCGCCTTGCTCGATCGCGCCGATGAACCATTCGCGCCACTGCTTGCCTTCGCTCTCCAGCACCGCATGCACGAGATTGGTTTTCGAGCCGAACAATTTGTAGAGCGTCGTCTTCGCGGTGCCGGCCTCGTCGATGATGGCGTCGATGCCGGTGGCGTTGATGCCGTCCTTGCAGAACAGGTGCGTCGCCGCGCTCAGCAGTCGTCCGCGCGCGGACTCTTCGTCGCCGGCCGCGCCATGGACCGCGATGGATTTCTTCTTGGAAGCTGATTTGCCCAATTTGCCCATGGCGTCAGTTAATCGAACCGCGCGGTATTCATCAAGTCGCATCTCTTCGTGCGCTCAAAATAATCGCAACCAAGCGGCAATTGCATCGCGTTTGAGCAGAGGCGCGGCTGTTCAATTTCAGAGCAGGCAGGTTAAGCCGCTCGAACATTTCACCTTTTGACCCAGGCGTCGTTCTGGCACGCTTCGTGCAGGAAACAGACCGTTCGGTATCCTACCCCTAGGGAGAAAACCAGATGACCGCGGTCGTTCAAAAAACAGTTCTCACCGGCTGCCTCGCCCCCATCGACAGAGGCGGGCTGGAGCAGCTGATCGCCAACGGCAAGGCCAACCCCAAGGTCATCAAGACCTTGAAATGCAAGACGGTGGCCGAAGGCAAGTTCCGCCACGCCAACTACATCCGCAACCTGCCGCCCTACATCGTCGACGAGCCGCCGGGGCTGCTCGGCGACGACACCGCGCCCAATCCGTCGGAAGCCTCGCTCGCCGCGCTCGGCTCCTGCCTGGCGGTCGGCCTGCACGCCAACGCGGTTCATCGCGGCTGGATCGTCAACAAGCTCGAGCTCGAGCTCGAGGGCGACCTCAACATCACGGCGGTGTGGGGCACCGGCGACGTCAGCGAAAAGCCGGTCGGCTTCACCGACGTGCGGGTCAAGGTCGACATGGAATGCGAGGGCATCCCGCCGTCCGAGGTCGCAGCGCTGGTGGCGCATGTGAAGAAGTGGTCGCCGGTGGCCAACACCTTTACGCGGCCGGTCAATCTCGAGGTCGGCATTTAAGGCTTTGCAACAACAGCTCGAAGCGGAGATTGTCATGGGCTCATTAGCTGTCTCGCGACGCGCGGCTGCCGAAACCGCCGATCAGCCCGTGACGTCGATCGCCGACGCGGTCGCTTCGATCGCGCGCAAGGAACTGGCGCCGCTGGCGGCGGCGATCGACAGCGGCGAGGTCTATCCGGACGAGCTGCTCCGGCGTCTCGGCGGCGTCGGCGCCTGGGGCAGTCATGTCCCTAAGGATGGCGCGGCCGATATGCGCTGCGCCATCCAGTCGATCGCGGCGCTCGGCGAGGTCTGCGGCGCCACCGCCTTCATGGCGTGGTGCCAGAACACGCTGGTCTGGTACGCCGCCAATTCGGACAATCCAAAACTCGTTGCGAAATTCAGCGACGATTTCGCCACCGGGAAGATCCTCGGCGGCACCGGGCTTTCCAACCCGATGAAGAGCTTCTTCGGCATCGAGAAGCTGAAATTGAAGGGGCGCAAGGTCGACGGCGGCTACATCGTGCGCGGCGCGCTGCCCTGGGTATCCAATCTCGGTCCCGGCCATTTCTTCGGCACCATCTTCGAGCGCGAGGACGAGCCTGGCGGCATGGTGATGTTTCTCGCCGATTGCTCCGATCCCGCGATCACGCTGCAGCCGTGCAAGCCGTTCCTCGCCATGGACGGCACCGGCACCTATGGCGTGCAATTCCGTGATGTCTTCGTGCCGGACGAACTGATCCTCGCCGATCCCGCGGGGCCGTTCGTCAGGAAAATCCGCGCCGGCTTCATCCTGCTGCAGGCCGGCATGGCGCTCGGCCTGATCAAGGATTGCATCGACATCATGGACGAGGTCGATGGCTCGCTCGGCCACGTCAACCGCTACCTGCCGCAGCAGCCGGTCCAGTTCAAGGAGCTGTTCGCCGAACTTGAACGGGAAACCATGGCGCTGGCGCGCGATCCCTTCAATCCGGACGACAACTACTGGCGCAAGGTCGTGGCGCTTCGCTTGCGCGCCGGTGACGCCAGCGTCGCGGCCGCGCATGCGGCGATGCTTCATTGCGGCGCGCGCGGTTACCTGAAGAGCCACCGCGCCCAGCGCAGGCTGCGCGAAGCCTATTTCGTCGCCATCGTGACACCCGCCACCAAGCAGCTTCGCAAGATGCTGGCCGACGGGTGAGCTCGAAAACGGGGTTTTGCAACGACCCTCAGACTTCAACCGCAAACCAGGAGAGGCCTGCCATGACGGACGTACTGATTTCTGCCAGCGAACTCGCCGATCTCTTAACAAAGGAGCCGTGTGTCGTCATCGACACGCGCAATCCGGACGCGTACGGCGCGGGACACCTTCCGAATGCCGTCAACGTGCACGAAATCTTCACCTATCTTGCGACCTCGACGCCGGAAGGCATGGCCGAGCTGAAGACCAAGTTCGCCGATGCTTTTGGTGCCGCCGGCCTGTCGGGCAAGGAAACCGCCGTCATCTACGAGCAGTCGATGAACTCCGGCTTCGGCCAGTCCTGCCGCGGCTATTATCTGCTGACCATGCTCGGCTATCCCAAGATCAAGGTGCTGCATGGCGGATACGATGCCTGGGCCGCAGCCGGATTGCCGGTGACCAAGGATGTGCCGACGCCGGCGAAGGCCTCGTTCTCGATCGTGCCGGAAGCCGGCGACATCCTGATCGATGCCAAAACCATGCTGGCCGCGGTCGGCAAGCCCGGCATCGCGCTGCTGGACGTGCGCGACGTCGATGAATGGATCGGCGAAAGCTCCTCGCCTTATGGCAAGGATTTCTGCCCGCGCAAGGGCCGCATTCCCGGCGCGGTCTGGCTCGAATGGTACCGCATGATGAAGCCGACGGCGGAAGGTCCGCGCTTCAAGTCCAAAGACGAGATCCTGGCCGAATGCGCCACCGTCGGCATCTCCGAGACGACGCCGGTCTATCTCTACTGCTTCAAGGGCGCGCGGGCCTCGAACACCTTCCTGGCGCTCAAGAACGCCGGCGTGAAGGATGTGCGGATGTATTTCGGCTCCTGGAACGAATGGTCGCGCGACCCCTCGCTGCCGATCGAGGAAGGCCTGCCCACCGAAGCCAAGCTGACGGAAAAAGCGGCATAGAAAGTGCATGTTTTTTCATCGCCCGGTCGTGATCAGCGGCCGGGCGGTGACTGAATTTTCCGACAAGCGACGGGGCCTCACGGGCTTCCGTCGTGTCGGTGGGACAAGAGGGCGCGGCATGTCCACATTCGATGATCCCTTCGATTCCAACAGCGAGCTATCGGTTTGCGTCTGCGGCCAGCATCGCTCCGCCGCCGAGCATGACCGGGCCGCGCTGACGCTGCGCTGTGAGCCGCTCGAAAGCGAAGAAAAGCGCTACGAGGGCGTCGTGGCCTCGGCGGTGATGCGGGCGATATTCCCGAAAGACGCCGCGCGCCGGGCTTTCCTGAAATCGGTCGGCGCATCGACGGCGCTCGCCGCGCTCTCGCAATTTTTTCCGATCAAGACCGCGACCGAAGCCTTCGCGGACACCGGAGCGCCGGAGAAGAAGGATCTCAAGGTCGGCTTCATCCCGATCACCTGCGCGACGCCCATCATCATGGCGGCGCCGCTCGGCTTCTATTCGAAGCACGGCCTCAATGTCGAGGTCGTCAAGACCGCCGGCTGGGCGGTGGTCCGCGACAAGACCATCAACAAGGAATACGACGCCTCCCACATGCTGGCGCCGATGCCGATCGCGATCACGCTGGGCCTCGGCGCACAGCCGATTCCATTCGCGGTGCCGGCGATCGAGAACATCAACGGGCAGGGGATCACGCTTGCGCATCAAGCACAAGGACAAGCGCGACCCCAAAGACTGGAAGGGCATGAAATTCGCCATTCCGTTCGACTATTCGATGCACAACTATCTGTTGCGCTACTATCTCGCCGAGCATGGTCTCGATCCCGACACCGACGTGCAACTGCGTTCGGTACCGCCGCCGGAAATGGTCGCCAACTTGCGCGCCGACAACATCGACGGCTTTCTTGCGCCCGACAACATCTGCCAGCGCGCGATCTATGACGGGGTCGGCTTCCTGCACATCCTGTCCAAGGAGATCTGGGACGGCCATCCCTGCTGCAGTTTCGCCGCGAGCCGCGAGTTCATCACCACCTCGCCGAACAGCTTTGCCGCGCTGACGCGCGCGATCGTCGATGCCACCGCCTATGCCTCGAAGGCGGAGAACCGCAAGGAGATCGCGGAGGCGATCGCGCCGGCGAACTATATCAACGCGCCGGTCACCGTGCTGGAGCAGGTCTTGACGGGGACGTATGCCGACGGGCTTGGCGGCGTCAAAACCGACGCCAAGCGCGTCGATTTCGATCCGTTCCCCTGGCAGTCCTTCGCGGTCTGGATGCTGACCCAGATGAAGCGCTGGGGCCAGATCAAGGGCGATGTCGACTACAAGGCGGTCGCCGAGCAGGTCTATCTGGCGACCGACACGCGCAAGGTCATGCAGGAAATGGGGCTCGCGCCGCCGTCGGCCTCATACAAGTCGTTCGCCGTGATGGGCAAGACATTCGATCCCGACCAGCCGGACGATTATCTAGCCGGCTTCAAGATCAGGAAGGCGTCGTGACCGAGAGAGCCGCCGCCTCTTCTTCACATCTCCCCGCTTGCGGCAGGGCTATCGCATATGAATGTGTTTCGATGCAGCTTTCTCTCTCCGCAGCTCCGGTGCGTTCTTCTCCCCTCCTCCCGCGCAGCGGCGGGGAGGGGTCGGGGGTGGGGGGTGGCTCCGCGGGTACCCATGCGGGTGTTGAATACGTTGAAGCACCCCCCACCCCCGACCCCTTCCCGCCACGCGCTGCGCGCGCGGGGGGAGGGGAGAAATCGGTGCTTGCTACGAGAGGGCGGACTCTCGCAGCACCGCTGCTGCGTCGCGAACTCATCTTCACCGGCCGCGGCGTCCTGCGCAGCCTGGTGAGGGGGATTTTCCACGCACGGAGAGTCCCCTTCATCCCGACACTTCCAGCGCGAGCTTCGCTCGTCGCGGCCCCGCAAGCGGCGGGGAGAGGGAGATGACTTCCACCTCCCTCCGCTTCCGCGCCGCGATCGTGTCGATCGCGCTGTTCGTCGTCTTCATCGCGGTCTGGCACATTGCCACGCGCGGCAGCGGCCCGGTCGCCAATATGAGCCCGGAATACGCGAAGCTGATGGGAGCCACCGCGACGCAAGGAAAGTCGGCGCTGCCCGGGCCGCTCGAGGTCGGCGCCAAATTGTGGGAGCATCTGCAGCGGCCGTTCTACGACAACGGGCCGAACGACAAGGGTCTCGGCATCCAGCTCGGCTATTCGATCGCGCGCGTCGGGCTCGGCTATCTGCTCGCGGTCGTGGTTGCGATCCCGCTCGGCTTTCTGATCGGGATGTCGCCTTTGATCAGCCGCGCGCTCGACCCGTTCATCCAGATCCTCAAACCGATCTCGCCGCTCGCCTGGATGCCGCTCGCGCTCTACACCATCAAGGATTCCGGACTGTCGGCGATCTTCGTGATCTTCATCTGCTCGGTGTGGCCGATGCTGATCAACACCGCCTTCGGCGTTGCCGGCGTGCGCAAGGAATGGATCAACGTCGCGCGCACGCTTCAGGTCGGCAACGTCAGGCGCGCCTTCACCGTGATCCTGCCGGCGGCGGCGCCGACCATCCTGACCGGCATGCGCATCTCGATCGGGATCGCATGGCTCGTGATCGTCGCCGCCGAGATGCTGGTCGGCGGCACCGGCATCGGCTACTTCGTCTGGAACGAGTGGAACAACCTCTCGATCACCAATGTCATCATCGCGATCTTCCTGATCGGCCTGGTCGGCATGCTGCTCGACCAGATCCTTGCGCGGTTCACGCGCATGGTCACGTTTCCGGAGTGAGGCGCGGTGACCGACAAGTTCATCTCCATCGAGGGCATCGCCAAACGCTATCCGGGCGTCAACGGCAGCACGACCACCATCTTCGAAAACCTGTGGCTGTCGATGGCGCGCGGCGAGTTCGCCTGCGTGATCGGTCATTCCGGCTGCGGCAAGACCACGGTCTTGAACATCCTCGCCGGCCTCGACGAGCCGAGCGAGGGCACGGTGATCGTGGACGGGCAGGCGATCGAGGGCACGAGCCTCGACCGCGCCGTGATCTTCCAGAGCCATGCGCTACTGCCCTGGCGCACCGTGCTCGGCAACGTCGCCTACGCCGTGACCTCGAAATGGCGCAAATGGGATCGCGCTCGCGTCAAGGCGCACGCGCAGTCCTTCATCGATCTGGTTGGCCTCACCGGTTCCGAGCACAAGCGGCCGTCGGAATTGTCCGGCGGCATGAAGCAGCGCGTCGGCATCGCCCGCGCGCTCTCGATCACGCCGAAGATCATGCTGATGGACGAGCCGTTCTCGGCGCTGGACGCGCTGACGCGCGGCACCCTGCAGGACGAGGTGCGCAGAATCTGCCTGGAGACCGGGCAGACCGCGTTCATGATCACCCATGACGTCGACGAAGCGATCTTCCTCGCCGACAGGATTTTCCTGATGACCAACGGCCCCGGCGCGGTGCTGGCGGAAATCGTCGAGAACCCGCTGCCCAGGGATCGCGGCCGGATCGACCTGCACCGCCACCCGCTCTATTACGCGCTGCGCAACCACATCGTCGATTTTCTGGTCAGCCGCAGCAAGACGTTCGCGACCGAGGTGCCCGATCACGATCCGCGGCATGTGCCGACCGTTCGGGTCGGCCGCACCGATCCCACCATCGTCTCGATGCCGAAGGTCGTTGAAACCGGCCCGACACAGGCGATTGCACGTTAACATTCCACCCAAGGGAGACGAGCCATGAAACGATCTGACCTCACCGAAAAGCTGCTCGACATCAAGCGCGAGAAGGGCTGGAGCTGGAAGCACATCTGCGAGAAGATCGGCGGCTATTCCGAAGTCTTGATCGTCGGCGCCATTCTCGGCCAGATGAAATTGACAAAACCGCAGGCCGCCAACGCCGGCGAACTGTTCGGCCTGTCCAAATCCGAAGTCGCGATGCTGAACGAGACGCCGATGCGCGGCGAGGGCGTATCCGATGCCGCCGACCGATCCTCTGATCTATCGCTTCTACGAGCTCGTGATGGTCAACGGTCCGGCCTGGAAGGCGCTGATCGAGGAGGAATATCGGCGACGGCATCATGTCGGCGATCGATTTCGACATGGTGATGGAGCGCCTGCCCAATCCGAAGGGCGACCGCGTCAAGATCACGATGTCGGGCAAGTTCCTGCCGTACAAATATTACGGCGCCAGCGGCAACGTGCCGGAATACGGCTTCAAGGAGGGGTGACGATAACGCTTCGGTTAATGGGGCGTGAAACGGAACGCAGGTTTATGGCGAAGGTGATTTTTCAATTTGCAATCCGGGATTGATAAGAGCGCGGTCGTCGCCTCAATCCCGGAGAATCCCATGTCGTCGTTCCGATTTTTTCTCGTCCCGGGCATCGCCTTGCTCTTGATGGCACCTGCGATGGCCCAAACGGTCGGGCAAGCTGCCGGACAGCGCCAGGAAACTTGGGTTCGCGTCCAGACCACCTTCAACTTCTTTGTGCCGGGGCCGACCGGCGACAGCGAACAAGCGCGAAAGTCGGCCGACAGCGCGCGGCGCTCGATCTATGAGATGGCGGCACACGAATGCGATCTGCTTCGCGAAGTTCTGGCGAAGGATTGCCGTATCGAGCAGGTGTCGAGCAACATCGGACGGCAATTCGGTCAGCAACAGCCGGATGGCTATACCGTGAACGGTTCGATGAACTTCTCGATTACCGTAAAATAGCGCAAAGCGGGGAGCTCAGACCCCCGCCTTCACCTGTGCAACGGCGAGCGCGGCCAGTTCGTCCATCTTGGCGCGGATTTCCTGTTCCGCGACCGCAACGCCTTTGGTCGCAAGATCGCTCATCACCTTGTGGACGACGTCGGCATCGCCGCCGTCGCCAAACTCGGCGGCGACCACGGTCTTGGCATAGGTATCGGCGGCCTCGCCCCTAAGTTCGAGCTTTTCCGCCGCCCACAATCCCAACAGCCTGTTGCGGCGGGCCAGCGCTTTGAACTTCTGCTCCTCGTCGAGGGCGAATTTCTTCTCAAAACCCTCTTCGCGCTTGTCGAACGTGGTCATGGTTAAGTTCCAGCCGTTGACGAATCGGTGATGTGGCCGCGTTGCGGCAGGCTCCTTGTGCGCTTACATAACGAGCAGACGACGCCAAAACAACGGCCATGAGGCCGCAGGAAGGCGGTAAAACTCAAGCCAAGGCGGGCCGGATCGATTGTGCTTGATAGGCCAATCGGATAGGTTGTCATCAGGTCCGGTTCTTGGTCTGCTTTTCGTCGGTTCCCGGCCTCCACGGCAGCTCCGTCGTGGGTCGTCGTCCCAGTCATGCGGAGCACACCAAATTCATGGATTTCAACAACACACGGTACATCCCAATGAGCCGCCGGCGTCGCATTTACGAAGGCAAGGCCAAGGTCCTTTATGAAGGTCCGGAGCCGGGCACCCTGATCCAGCACTTCAAGGACGATGCGACCGCGTTCAATGCCAAGAAACACCAGGTGATCGAGGGCAAGGGCGTCCTCAACAACCGGATTTCGGAGTACCTGTTTCAGCACCTCAACGACATCGGGGTGCCGACCCATTTCATCCGCCGTCTCAACATGCGCGAGCAGCTGATTCGCGAGGTCGAGATCGTGCCGCTGGAGGTGGTGGTGCGCAACGTCGCGGCGGGATCGCTGTCGCAGCGGCTCGGCATCGAGGAGGGCACCCAGCTGCCGCGCTCGATCATCGAGTTCTATTACAAGAACGACCAGCTCAACGACCCCATGGTCTCGGAAGAGCACATCACCGCGTTCGGCTGGGCCACGCCGCAGGAGATCGACGACATCATGGCGCTCGCCATCCGCGTCAACGATTTCCTCACCGGGCTGTTTCTCGGTATCGGCATCCGGCTGGTCGACTTCAAGATGGAATGCGGCCGGCTGTTCGAGAACGAGATGATGCGGATCATCGTCGCCGACGAGATCTCCCCGGATTCCTGCCGGCTGTGGGACATCAAGTCGAACGAGAAGCTCGACAAGGACCGTTTCCGCCGCGATCTTGGCGGGCTGCTGGAAGCCTATACCGAAGTTGCCAAGCGGCTCGGCATCCTGATGGAAAACGAGCGGCCCGCGGGATCGGGTCCGGTGCTGGTGAAGAGCTGAGGCCGAGACGTGAAAGCGCGAGTCACCGTCACGCTGAAATCCGGCATCCTCGATCCCCAAGGCAAGGCCATCGAGGGCGCCTTGAAATCGCTCGGCGTCGATGGCGTCGCCAGCGTCCGCCAGGGCAAGGTGTTCGACATCGAGCTGGCGGGCGCCGATCGCGCCAAGGCGGAGGCGGCGCTGAAGGACGCCGCCGACAAGCTGCTGGCGAACACCGTGATCGAGAATTACCGGGTTGAGGTTCTCTAAGTAGGGAGCGCAGCCGATGAAATCCGCCATCCTCGTCTTTCCCGGCATCAATCGCGAGCGCGACATGGCGCGCGCGCTGAAGCTCATCTCCGGCCACGAGCCCGCGATGGTCTGGCACGCCGAGACGGCGCTGCCGGAAGGCACCGATCTCATCGTGGTGCCCGGCGGATTTTCCTATGGCGACTACTTGCGCTGTGGCGCGATCGCGGCGCGCGCGCCGATCATGGACGCGGTGCGCGATTTCGCGCGCGACGGCGGGCTCCTGCTCGGCGTCTGCAACGGTTTTCAAATTCTCTGCGAGGCGGGGCTTCTGCCCGGCGTGCTGATGCGCAACGCGCGGTTGAAATTCATCTGCCGCGACGTGCATTTGCGGGTCGAGCGCTCCGATACGCCGTTCACCCGCGGCTACAATGCCGGCCAGATCATTCGCGTGCCGGTCGCGCATGGCGAGGGCAATTACGAGGCCGATGAAGAAACGCTGAAGCGGCTGGAGGGCGAGGGGCGGGTGCTCTATCGCTACTGCTCGCCCGACGGCGCGATCGACGCACCGGCCAATGTGAACGGCGCAGCGCATTCCATCGCGGGTATCGTCAACGAGCGTGGCAACGTGCTCGGCATGATGCCGCATCCGGAAAATCACGTCGAGGACATCATGGGCTGCACCGACGGCCGCGGCCTGTTCGCAGGCCTCGTGGCGCATCTGGAGCACGCGGCGTAGCGCTCGCGCGCCGGGTATCCCGCCTCGATTGGTTCGCCCTCGCACCGTTTGGCCGTTTTTCGAGCCAACAATAGCGCGTGACCAACGGCCGCGGCGGTCTCAGGCTGGCCTGAAATTTGCTCCTTTTTCTCCCATTCGTGCCGAACGCATCGTCGGACGGGAGAAATCATGCTTATTCGCAAGGCTTGCTGCACGCTCGCACTCGCTGCCGCTTTGTTGGGCGTTCAATCCGCGCTGGCCGAGACGACGCTGCGCATCGCCATGACGGCGGCCGACATTCCCACGCCGACCGGGTTGCCCAACAACGGTTTTGAGGGAATGCGCTTCCTCGGCTACCCGATTTTCGAGGGGCTGGTGCTGTGGGATCTGACCAGGACCGACCGCTTGGCGGCCTTGCGTCCCGGTCTTGCCGAGACCTGGGAGCAGGACCCCGAGGACACCAAGATCTGGATTTTCCATCTGCGCCACGGCGTGAAATTCCATGACGGCACCGACTTCAACGCCGATGCCGTGATCTGGAATTTCGATCGCTATTTCAACAGCACCAGCCCGCAATATGAGCCGCCGAGCTCGGCGATGTCGCGCGCCCGCGTTCCCGTGATGGGCAGCTACAAGAAGGTCGACGACTTTACCGTCGCGATCACCACGACAAGGCCGGTGTCCTACTTTCCCTACATGGCGGTCTATCTGTTGTTCACCTCGCCTGCTTCGTTCGAGAAGGCCGGCCACGACTGGGCCAAGGTTGCGACCTTGCCGGCAGCCGGCACCGGGCCGTTCCGCATCACCAAGATCGTGCCGCGGCAGGAGGCGGATCTGGCACGCTGGGATCAATATTGGGATTCAGCCAAGATGGCGAAGGTCGACAATGTCGTCCTGATGCCGATCCCGGAGGCCAATTCGCGGTTGGCGGCGCTGCGTTCCGGTCAGGTCGACTGGATCGAGGTGCCGCCGGCCGATGGGATCGATTCGTTGAAAGCCGCCGGCTACACCATCACGACCGGCTCATATCCCCATGACTGGCCGTGGTTCTACAACATCGGCGCGACCAACAGCCCGTTCAAGGATGTCAGGGTTCGCCAGGCCCTGAACTATTGCATCGACCGCGGCGGGCTGGTGTCATTGCTCAACGGGACCGCCGAGCCCTCGGTCGGCTGGCTCAAACCCAGCGATCCCGACTTCGGCACGCCGGTCAATCGCTACACATTCGATCCGGCCAAAGGCAAGGCGCTGCTGGCAGAGGCTGGATACACCCGGCCAAACCGCTGTCGTTCAAGGTGATGATCTCGAATTCCGGCTCGGGCCAGATGCTGCCGTTGCCGATGAACGAGTACCTGCAGCAGAACCTGAAAGAAGCCTGCGGCGTCGATGTCGATTTCGACGTCGTCGAATGGCAGGTTCTGTTGACGGCGGCCCGCGCCACGCCCGACAGCCCGAGCCTGCAAGGCACCATGGCGCTCAATGTCTCTTCGCCGTCGTCGGATGCCGGCGTGATGGCGCGCTATTTCTCATCCGCCAATTTCGCGCCGAACGGCTTCAATTTCGAACAATGGAAGGACGATCAGTTCGACGAAGCGCTGAAGACGATCGAGACCTCCACCGATCCGAAGGCCGTCTCCATCGCTTATCGCAAGGCGCATGAACGCCTCGTCGACAATCCGCCCTGGCTCTTTATCGTCCACGATCTCAACCCGCGCGCGATGAGCCCGAAGGTCAAGGGCTTCGTTTCGCCGCAGTCATGGTTCGTCGATCTGACCCTGGTCAGCATGCAATAGGGAACAGCCTGCGATAAGCGAGCGCGGCTATCTGGAATCTGCGACCGCGCGCCCCGTCGCCGTTTTCCGCTTCACCCGCTTGATGGTGCCGGAAAAGGTGAACAGCGTGCGCGCGCCTTCGGTCAGTTGCCCGCGTACGAAGATCAGCGAACCGCCGGCGCGGGTGACTTCGCCTGACGCCTCGACCAGCTCGCCCTCGTGCGCCGCATCGAGAAAATCGCAGGCAAACGACACCGTCACGCCGGGTCCGTCCAGCACGGGCGCGGCGATGGCGAACAGGCTGTAATCGGCGAACGACATGAAGCAGCCGCCGTGGACGTTGCCGGAGCCGTTGAGGTGCTTCTTTTCCACCCGGAACGCGCAGCGGATGCGGCCGTCGTCCTCCATCCGGTGCCAGAACGGCCCGGTGTGGGTCTCGAACTGGTCGCGGCTCCAGGTCCGCCAGCCCTTAAATTCGCCGTCGGTACCGACATGCAGGTCGGGGCGGTTGAGAAAGGCAGATCTGGTTCGGTCGTCCACGGAAAGAGGCCTTTATTTGAGGGGTTGGGGTTCTTAAATCCGATCCGCACGCGACGTGCAAATCCGCCGCCTCCGCAAAGCTCTGGACAGGCAGGAATTGGGCCATAAAAGGCCTTTCCGGGCCCCTCCGATCTCCCTAATAAGGGCCTTGATCGCATCAGGACCACATGAACGAACCCAAGATCACCCCCGAACTCGTCGCCAGCCATGGGCTGAAGCCGGACGAGTATGAGCGCATCCTGAAGCTGATCGGGCGGGTGCCGAGTTTTACCGAACTTGGGATTTTCTCGGCGATGTGGAACGAGCACTGCTCGTACAAATCCTCGCGCATCCATCTCAAGGGCCTGCCGACCAAGGCGCCCTGGGTGATCCAGGGGCCGGGCGAGAACGCCGGCGTCATCGACATCGGCGACGGCCAGGCGGTGGTGTTCAAGATGGAGAGCCACAATCACCCGAGCTACATTGAGCCCTATCAGGGTGCGACCACCGGCGTCGGCGGCATTTTGCGCGATGTGTTCACCATGGGCGCGCGTCCCATCGCCTGCCTCAACGCGCTATCCTTCGGCGCGCCGGAGCATCCCAAGACGCGGCACCTGGTCTCGGGTGTCGTCGCCGGCGTCGGCGGCTACGGCAATTCGTTCGGCGTGCCGACCGTGGGTGGCCAGGTGCGCTTCCACACCCGCTACGACGGCAACATCCTGGTCAACGCGATGGCGGTTGGGCTCGCCGACGCCGACAAGATTTTTTATGCCGCGGCCTCCGGCGTCAACATGCCGATCGTCTATTTGGGCTCCAAGACCGGGCGCGACGGCATTCACGGCGCCTCGATGGCGTCGGCCGAATTCGACGAGGATTCGGCCGAGAAGCGCCCGACCGTGCAGGTCGGTGATCCCTTCGCCGAAAAGCTGCTGTTGGAAGCCTGCCTCGAGATCATGGCAGCCGGTTGCGTGATCGCGATCCAGGACATGGGCGCGGCGGGGCTGACATGCTCCGCGGTGGAAATGGGCGCCAAGGGCGATCTCGGCGTCGATCTCGATCTGGATCGCGTGCCGACGCGCGAAATCGGCATGAGTGCCTATGAGATGATGCTCTCGGAAAGCCAGGAGCGCATGCTCATGGTGCTCAAGCCTGAGAAGGAAAAACAGGCCGAGGCGATCTTCAGGAAGTGGGGGCTCGATTTCGCCGTGGTCGGCTACACCACACCGAGCAAGCGCTTTCGGGTCAAGCATGGCGGTCACGTCATGGCCGACCTTCCGATCAAGGAGCTGGGCGACGAGGCGCCGCTCTATGACCGGCCGCACGTGGCCTCGCCCGCGCTGCCGGTGATTCACGCCCGCGACATCACGGCGCCGGTCGGCATCATCCCGGCACTGGAAAAGCTGATCGCATCGCCCGAGCTCTGCTCCAAGCGCTGGGTCTGGGAGCAGTACGACCATGTCATTCTGGGCAATACCGTGCAGCGTCCGGGCGGCGATGCCGCGGTGGTGCGGGTGCAGGACGGGCCGAAGGGGCTCGCGCTCACCGTCGACGTCACGCCGCGCTATTGCGAGGCGGACCCTTATCAGGGCGGCATGCAGGCCGTCGCCGAAGCCTGGCGCAATATCACGGCTGTCGGCGGCCGGCCGCTCGCGATCACCGACAATCTCAATTTCGGCAATCCGGAACGGCCGGAGATCATGGGCCAGTTCGTCGGCTGCCTGAAGGGCATTTCGGAAGCCTGCCGTGCGCTGGATTTCCCCGTCGTGTCCGGCAACGTCTCGCTCTACAACGAAACCAACGGACGCGGCATCCTGCCGACGCCCTCGATCGGCGGCGTCGGCCTGCTCGATGACTTTACCAAATCGGCGACGCTCAAGTTCAAGGCCGAGGGTGAGGCGATCCTGCTTGTCGGCGAAACCCATGGCTGGCTCGGGCAATCGGTTTATCTGCGCGACATCTGCGGCCGCGAAGAGGGCGCGCCGCCGCCGGTCGACCTTGAGGCCGAAAAGCGCAACGGCTGCGTGGTGCGCGGCATGATCCACGCCGGCACCGCGACATCGGCGCATGATGTCTCCGATGGCGGGCTGCTGATCGCGCTCACCGAGATGGCGATTGCGAGCGGCATTGGCGCGAGGCTGTCATCGGCGCCGGCCGCGATCGTGCCGCACGCCTATTGGTTCGGCGAGGATCAGGCGCGCTACATCGTGACGGTAAGGGAAGAAGAGGCCGGTTTGGTGCTTGCGAAGATGAAGGGCGCCGGCGTGCCCTGTGTCCGCGTCGGCACCACCGGCGGTGATGCGATGGCGCTTGCGGGCGAGGCGGTGGTTTCAGTGGCCTCGCTGAAGACCGGCTTCGAACGCTGGCTGCCGGCCTATATGAACGGCGCGGACTAGAGCCAATTCAAGTGGAATTGCTTTAGCCGAGCTCGGGTTCCGTCACGACAAGTCTGATACCGCGACAAGCATGGTGAGGCTGAGGGCGGTTGCAATCAGAAGCGCGGCTATTCCCATCGAGGTGTCCTTTTCAAATTTGACCTTGAACACTCCCTCCGAGAACTTTTGTTTTGCCGGATTTTCTTTTCACGCGAAGCGAGTGCCCGTTAAAGTACGGGCTCGAACGCTATGATACGGAAACATGGTTAATGCAGGTTTGATGCCAAGCCGCTACAAGACCCGCGTCGCCCCCGGGATTTTCCGGAGCGCTGCCGTCGCAGCCCAGCTCAATGCAACGGTAAGCACGAACACGACCATCACCTTGACGACGGCGGGGACATCGACGTCGAAAAGCCAATACTGAAGCCAGAGCACGATCGGGTAGTGCACCAGGAACATGCCATAAGCCTCGCCCTGCATTGGATCGAGGATGCTCCAACCCGATCGTTTGAAGCGCAAAAAGTAGGCCAGGATCGCAAACATGATGGTGACGCTGAAGGCGGCGAAGAATAGGCCATAGCTCGCCTCGTACCAGTCTGGCAGCCGCAGCGGATTTCCCAGTATTTCGCGCTTGACGTAGACCAGCACCCACATCAGGCAATAGGGAACCAGCGCAGTGATCAGCCAGCCCCAGCCGCTCTTCGCCAGCCGGCCATCAGCGCTCAACAGGCCGCGATCCAAAGCCGCAGCGCCGATGCCGGCGCCGAAAAAGAAATAGGTCGCATAGAGCAGCACGCGGCCGTGTTGGACCGAAAACGGCCCGAACTCGAACCAGCTGCCCGCTCCGAAGTAAACTCTGCCGGGAATGTAGAGTATGGCGGTGACCGCAAGCATGACCGCGAAGAACTCCGCGGGCCGCTCGGACCCACGCAGCGACAGGCGATTGATCGGATCAAGCAGGTTCGGTCGGAGCCAGCACAGCAGGCTCGCCACCAGGTCGAACGCAAACAAGACCCAGAGGAACCAGATCGGCCCGCTGGGCCAGGGTCCCACGGTGACGGTCTTCCACCAGAAGTCGGCAAAGCTCACATCCGGAGTTTGGCGCAGCGCGATCGCGTAGTACGCGATCGGAATGATGGTGAGGGCGCAGATCGCGAAGGGCAGGCCAAGCCTGAGCAGGCGATCGCGCAAATAGCTGAATGGCCCTTTGCGAACAAGCCCCGGCCAGACGAACAGTCCGGACAGAAAAAAGAACATCGCCATGAAGAAGCTGTCGGTGGCGAGAACGACGGCGTCAAAGCCGATCCAGAACTTGGGATCGGTGTGACCGAAATAAGTGTAGGGGATGACGGAATGATGGAACAGCACCACCAGCGTCAGGAAGGTGCGGGCGCGGTCGAGCGCGACGTTACGTGCTTGCACCTTTGGCGCCGCCCGCACCGCTGCGGCGGGCGCCGCCGTATCGGAGATCGAAGTCATCATGGGCCCCGGCCAGCTAACCGATGGTTGGATGTTGCCGTCGCGAACCGGATTCAGCAAGAGCGAATTCGCGGATTTTGGCCCGTCGCTTTTCAGTCGGGAACCAGTTCCCGCGCGAAAAGTTAGACAAGTGATTTCGCGGAAAACGCCGCCGAAAGCGGACCGGAGGAACGGCTGTGACACTTCTGAAATGGGCACTGGTGTTCTTGTTGATATCGATCGTCGCCGGCCTTCTCGGCTTCACCGGCATCTCGGCCGCGACAGCCGACGTCGCGCGATTTCTGTTCTACGTCTTTGTCGTGATTTTCCTGGTGCTGCTGATACTTGGGCTGACGATCTTCAGGGTGTAGGGGCGGCGCGATCCTCATGGTCGCCCGTCATTTCCGGGATGTGCAACCAGACCTCAGATGCGCAATCGCGCATCGGGGACTCTCAAAATTCCGTGTTCAACGCGTAGCCTGTCATCGCGCCGGCCAAAAATAGCCGGGCGCGTTGGCATCGCCCCGGAATGCCTTACGTCCTCACGCCACTTCCTCGATCTTCACCTTGTCCGGATAGAATGCCAGATGGCCGGAGATTTCCGCCATGGCCGGGAAGGGCGTCTCGTAGGTCCAGATCGCGTTGTCCAGCGTCTTGCCGTTGGACACGACACTGAAATAATTGGCATCTCCCTTATAGGGGCAGTGGGTGACGCGCTCGGTGCGCTTCAATAGTTCCATGTTGGCGTCGTTGCGCGGCACATATTGCACGGCGGGATAGCTCGCTTCCTTCACCGTGAGCGCATGGGTTGTGTCGGCAATCACGACGCCGTTAGCCAGGACGCGCACCCGTTTGGGATTGGCGGTAATGGTGATGGGGTGGTCGGGACCGGGTAGTTTCATGATTTTCAGCCCTTTGGTCAGTCCGTTGTGATCGCCAGCGGCGATCCGGCGGCTTTGCAATAAACGGAACGCGAATATAATACGACAAAGCGTGACCTAGAAGAGCGTTCACGCTAAGTTTGGTCATCGCCAAATCGACGGCCGGCCGCGTTGCGGCGGCCGAAAAGGCCGAACAGGAGACAGACTGGGATGCCGATGGACGCCCACGATATCGAATCGATGATCAAGGCAGCGATCCCCGACGCCGACGTGACGATCCGCGATCTCGCCGGCGATGGCGACCATTACGCCGCGACCGTGATCTCGGAATCCTTCCGCGGCAAGTCCCGGGTGCAGCAGCACCAGATCGTCTATCAATCGCTGCGCGGGCAGATGGGCGGCGTGCTTCACGCGCTGGCGCTGCAGACCGGCGTGCCGGAGGGCTAACCGCCGGCAGCAACGGGGGCGGTGGCGTCATGGCGGATGATCCACGCGGCGCGCTGTTCCGCCCGCTCGCAGCCAACCAGCACAGCCGGGTCACCTACGCCGAGCTGTTCTTCGACCTGGTGTTCGTGTTCGCGGTCACCCAGATCTCGCACACGCTGCTCGGCCGCTTCACCCCGCTCGGCGCGATCCAGATCACGCTGCTGTTTCTCGCGATATGGTGGGTGTGGGTCTTCACCACCTGGATCACCAACTGGCTCAATCCGGAGCTGACGCCTGTCCGGGTTCTGCTGTTCCTCCTGATGCTCGGCGGCCTCGTGCTGTCGACCTCGATACCGCAAGCCTTCGAAGGCCGCGGGCTCTGGTTCGCGTCGGCCTACGCTGCGATGCAGGTCGGGCGCACCGTGTTCCTGCTCGCGTCCATTCCGCCCGAGCGGGTCGAGGTGCGGTGGAACGCGATCCGCATCCTGGCCTGGCTCAGCGCGTCCGCGGTGTTCTGGATTCTCGGCGGTTTCGTGCACGGCAAGATGCGGCTGTACCTGTGGGCTCTCGCGCTCGCGATCGAATATGTTTCGCCGCTGGTGCGGTTCTGGATTCCGAAGTACGGCGCATCCTCGATCCAGGACTGGGACGTCGAGGGCGGCCACATCGCGGAACGCTGTGCCGGCTTCATCATCATCGCGCTCGGCGAAGCCATCGTCGTCAACGGCGCGACCTTTGCCGATCTGCGCTGGACCGCGGCGACCGTCGGCGCCTTCGCTTCCGCCTTCCTGGCCAGCATCGCGATGTGGTGGATCTATTTCCACAAGGGCGCCGAAGCAGGCTCCGAGCTGATCTCCAAATCGAGCGAGTCGGGACGGCTGGCGCGCTCGGCCTATACCTATCTGCACATGCCGATCGTCGCCGGCATCATCCTGTCGGCGGTCGCCGACGAACTGGTGCTGACGCATCCGACCGGGCACTCCGACATCAGGACGGTCGTGAGCGCGATCGGCGGGCCACTGTTGTTTCTCGTCGGCACGATCCTGTTCAAGCACACCATTCGCGGCTTTCTGCAGCTTTCCCATGGCGCTGGCATCGTCGCGCTGGTGGTGCTCGCCTGGTTCGCAAAAGGCCTGTCGCCATTGATGCTGTCGGCCCTCACCACCGCGCTTCTCGTCGTGGTCGCCGTATGGGAATCCATCTCGCTGCGATCGGGGCAGTCGAAATAGCGCGCCGGTCTCATGGTTCGGCGGCGGCCGCGGGTACGGCCGGCGCCGGCGTCTGCGGACGGAGCAGCGCCGTCTCATGGATCTTGCCGTCGACGATATGGACGCGCCGGTCGGCGCGCGAGGCGAGCTGCGGATCGTGCGTTACGACGACGACGGTGCGTCCGCTATCGGCGATGTCCCGCAGAATGGAGAACACCTGTTCGGTCGAGGCGGTATCCAGCGCGCCGGTCGGCTCGTCGGCGACGATGATCTCGGGACGATTTGAAAGGGCGCGCGCGATCGCAACGCGTTGCCGTTGGCCGCCCGACAGTTGATTGGGCCGCTTGTCGGCGTGCTCCTTCAGGCCGAGCGAGGTCAGGAGTTCGAGCCCGCGCTCGCGCATGTCCTTCTCGCTCATCTGACCTGCGGCGCGCATCGGCAGCAGCACGTTGTCGAGTGAGGTGAATTCCGGCAGCAGAAAATGAAACTGGAACACGAAGCCGCATTTGGTCAGGCGGACGTCGGCGCGGTCGGACTCGGACAGTTTGGACGTCGGCTGGCCGCAAATGATCACCTCGCCCTCGGTCGGGGCATCGAGCAGACCGAGCAGATAGAGCAGCGACGATTTGCCCGAACCCGAAGGCCCGGTGACGGCGAGGAATTCGCCCTTTTCCACCGACAGGTCGATGCCGTTGACAAGGGTGTGCGATACGACGCCCTCGATGCGTCGCTTCAGCCCGACGGCCTGCAAGGCAATCTCGCTCATGAGGCCCCCCGGATGATCTCGACCGGATGCACGCTTGTTGCCTTGCGCGCGGGGAAGAACGCAGCCCCGGTGCAACAAAGCAAAGATATGCCGCCGACGACGATATAGTGCGTCGGCGAATAATAGATCGATAGCGGTACGGTCGTCCCCGTCAGCGGATTGTAGATTGTAATGTGTGACCAGCTATAGCAGAGCAGGTAGCCGAGCAACCAGCCGCACAGGATTCCGACGCTGCCGATGATCGCGGCTTCGATGATGAAGATGCGCCGGACGGAATATTCGCGCATGCCAAGCGATTTCATGATGGCGATGTCCTGACGCTTCTCATGCGTGATCGTGGAGATGATGTTGTAGGTGGCGAAGGACGAGGTCAAAAGCATCGCCGCCATGACCGTCAATACGATGAAATCGCGAACCGAGAAGCTGGAGAGCAGGTCGGAGTTCGCTTCCTCCCACGAGACCGACTTGTATCCGGTCTGCGCCTCCACCTGGGTGGCGACCTTTTGCGCGATCAGCGGATCGTTGAGCCGCAATCGCAATTCGTTGATGATGCCGCTCTGCCCCATCATCACCTGGGCAAGGCTGATCAGCGCGTAGATCTGCCCTTCGTCGACGCGCCGCAGCCCGGACCGGAATATCCCGACCACCGTCGAGCTTACCTCGCTGCCCTGGCCTCCGACCAAAAGCACGGTGTTGCCGGTCTTGACCGCCAATTTCTCCGCCAGCGCCTGGCCGATGATGATGGCGTTCGGTGCGCGAGAAAGGTCGGCGATCTGCCCCTCGCGCATTTGGGAGGCGAGCTTCGACACCCGAACTTCCAGCCGCGGATCGATGCCCACGAGCGTGATACCGATGCGGCCGCCACCGTGATCGATGATCGCTGTCGTCCTCACCGAGGGGGCGACGTCGCCGGGAATCCACGACCGCAGCGACGCCATCACCGATTCCGGATACTTGATGCCGGGACGGCTATTCACATTGGCGACGCTCGAGATCTGCACGGCGCCGTATTCCTGATCGGCCGGCTGCATCGGCACCGAGCGACGTTCGTCCTCGACGGTGACGTGCGGCATCGTATCGACGAGCTGTCGCAGAAAATCGATTTGCGAGCCCTGCATCAGGCCTGCCATCATGATGGTGAAGCCCACGCCCATCGCAACGCCCGCCATGCCAACCAGCGTTTGCCGAACGCGGGCGGTAACGTGGGTCCATGCGATGTCGAACAGCAGGTTTGTCGCCATGGTTCCTTGAACCGTTCCTCTAAGTGCCGGTCAGCGACTTGCGCCATACTTGACGACATTGCGCCGTGCGTCGTTGACGACCGAATCGATGTGAGCGGAAATCGCCGCCGAGATCACGGCGCTGTCCGGGTCCGTCGCCGCGACCGTCGCCGGTGCTGGCTCCTCGGGCGTGTCTGGATCCGCCGGCGGACTGGCCTCAATCGGCGCTTCGGCCTCGGGCTTATTGGGGCTTCGCTCGATGCGGACCCTGGTCCCGTCAGCGAGATCGGTACGGGCGGGCGAGAGCACCGCCATTCCTCTCGACACGTCGCCGATGATTTCCACATTGCGGCTGCCGCGAACGCCGATCGTGACCGGAACGCGCTGGATCCTGCCGTTGTTCACCACCTGGACCGCATTGCCTGCAACGGCCTCGTCCGGGACGACGATGGCCTGCGGCTTTTCACGGACGATGATATTGGCTTCGACCGACATGCCGATCCTCAAGCGGGTATCGTCGGGCAACAACAGATAGACCCGGAACGTTTTTCGGGTCGGATCGCCCTTTGGCGTGATCCGGGAAACGGTGGCCCGCAGCGCCTGTCCTGGAAACGCCTCGCTTCGCAAAAAGGCCTTTTGGCCGACCGCGATCCGGTTGATTTCCTCTTCGTTGACCTCGGCGACGACTTGCATCGGAGCCGGCGGGCCGACCCAGAACAACACATCGGTTGGGCCCGCGATCTCGCCGACCTCTCCGTCGCGTCGCAACACCATGCCGTCAAGCGGAGCCCGCAACACCAGCTGGTCGATCCGCACCTTCTGCGCCGCGAGCCGCGACTTGGATTCCTCCACCTGGGTCCAGCGCTGCTCATATTCGGTTTGGGCGGCGTCGCTCTTGGTCCGGTCTTTCTCGGCCCGGTCAAGGTCGCGCTGCAGTTGCTGGTTGTTGTATTCGAGTTCCTGCAGCGCGCTGCGCTCCTCCGCGTCGTCCTGGCGGCCGAGAATCTGGCCGGCCTTCACGTACTGCCCCTCGCAACTGCACAACTCGAGCAATCGACGCCGCTGCAGCGGGAGCACCTTGGCCCATCGCTCCGGCTCTACCGTACCGGTGCCGTAGACGGCCTCGGAGACCGGCGCCTGTAGCGCAATGCTGGTTGTTACCGCTTCCGGGTGAAGCAAGTTGACATAGCCGTAATATCCGCCGCCGATGGCGGCGATCAGCAGAGCCGCAATTCCCAAGGGTTTCAACATCGTCATCCCCGCCCTCCCGGACTAAAAGCCAAACCGCTTGCGCAATCCCTGCGGCACCTGATCGAGAATGTTGTCGACGTCGTCCGTCTTCAGATTCTTGCTGGCGGTGTTGCGGGGCTCTGCCGGCTCATTGCTGGCCCTGGGCGACGGCGGTGCGTTCGAGGTCACGGGCGCGGCTTGCGGGCTTGATGCTGGCGGCGGAGGCCGCGGGGTCGAGGTCGTCAATGGGGGCGGTGAAAGAGGGGTAGCGCGCGTGTTGTCGGCGGGGACGGAAACCTTGACCTGGTTCGGGTTTGGGACGGCGTGCCATTGGCTCGCATCGCTCCTTGCCCGGTTGATCTGATCCGAGGTCATCTTGGTCTCGAGCACGCCCATCAATTGGCGGGAGCCGTTGCGGAATTCGTCGACCTTGGTGGCGGAGCCGACGATATAGGCGTACTCATAGGCCTTGACGTAGTCCCTCTCGGACGCCGCGCCCGATCGCATAAAGGCCGCTGACGATCAGCATCGCATGCGAATTTCCCCGATCGGCGGCGCGCGAAAACCAGCGGAAGGCCTCTTCATCGGAGCGCGGCAGGCCCACGCCCGCCGAATACAGCGCGCCCAGATAGAACTGGGCATCGTCATCTCCCGATTTGGCCGCCTGCAGATAGCGGCTCGCCATATCCTGATCGGAGGCAGAACCGGCGGCAGCGCCCGCCGCGTTTGCCAGGAGAGCGGCACAGCATAAGATGGCTACAACGGCTCGCTTCATTGAATTTCTCTGAATGGCGCCGCAACACATCGCCAATCGGCGCTAGGGCTGACATAGGCTTTGTCAGCAGCCGACGTTGTTCGGTTCGAGTTCCCGGAATCACTGGCGGGTGATCGCTGGCGAAAACCTGGCGAGGTGAGGCTGAGGGATCAATGCGCTCGTCGGGCTGGCGCGGGTCGCCGGCGAATTGACACTCGCGTCGAACCGGCCGGAGGCGCGCGGCGACTGACGACCAGAGCTTGCTTCCAGCGACGGTATTTTTTGGGCGGGATGGACCTGCCGGCCTTCCGATACCATCCATCCGTTTGGAAGCGGCAGCGGAATAGGCGCGGGGCGGCGTGCCCGGTTCGGTTTTAGTCCGAAGGCACCAAGGCGTGAACCGAAAACACCCTGTTCGCGTCGCTCCAGGAGTTCCCGCACTTTCCAGCCCGAGCCGCGCCCCAGCGCCGCGAAACGCTCGACACTGTAACAGGGTACGTGCGACGCCAATTGCCATTGATTGAGCCAGATCAATGCGGGCTCCAGGCGCGCAATTAGCCAACAGGGCACCCAATACACGCCCGAGCGCGAGTACACGCGGCGGACGCGTCGAGGCGGCAGCTACGCGCGCTGCGCGGCCACAATTTTTTGGAGAACAACTGACGTGACCAAGACGATCAAAGTAGCCCTTGCCGGCGCCGGCGCGTTCGGCATCAAGCATCTCGACGGCATCAAGAACATCGGCGGCGTCGAAGTGGTGTCCCTGGTCGGCCGCAGACTTGACGCGACCAAGGAGGTCGCCGCCAAATACGGCATCGCGCACGTCTCGACCGACCTTGCCGACAGCCTCACCCTTAAGGACGTCGATGCGGTCATCCTCTGCACGCCTACCCAGATGCACGCGGCGCAATCCATCGCCTGCATGAAGGCCGGTAAGCATGTGCAGGTCGAGATCCCGCTCGCCGATTCCTGGCGCGATGCGCAGGCCGTCGTCGATTTGCAGGAACAGACCGGACTGGTCGCGATGTGCGGGCATACCCGTCGTTTCAACCCCAGCCACCAATGGGTGCATCGGAAGATCGTCGCCAGAGAGTTCAATATCCAGCAGATGGACGTGCAGACATTTTTCTTCCGACGTTCGAACATGAACGCGCTCGGTCAAGCCCGCAGCTGGACCGACCACCTGCTCTGGCACCACGCAGCCCACACCGTGGACCTGTTCGCCTACCAGACGCGCTCGCCGATCGTGAAGGCCAACGCGATCCAGGGGCCGATCCACCCGACGCTCGGGATCGCCATGGATATGTCGATTCAGCTCAAGGCCGCCAATGGCGCGATCTGCACGCTCAGCCTCTCATTCAACAACGAGGGCCCGCTCGGGACCTTCTTCCGCTATATCGGCGACACCGGCACCTACATCGCTCGCTACGACGACCTCGTTAACGGCAAGGAAGAGAAAATCGACGTGTCCAAGGTCGACGTGACGATGAACGGCATCGAGCTGCAGGATCGCGAGTTTTTCGCCGCCATCCGCGAGGGCCGCGAACCCAATGCGAGCGTCGCCCAGGTGCTGCCGTGTTATCAGGTGCTGCACGGGCTGGAGCAACAGCTCGCCGCCGAGACCGGGACCCGATTCACAACATGACTCAGTGAACCGTCAGCTCCAGAGACAGCGGGCTACGGAAGGTCGATGACGGCATCCAGTTCAAATGTTCCTATCGCGGCGGTAATCCGGCACAATCTTGTGGAACTCCTCGAACGCGATCTTGATGGCGAGTCGCGCGATGGCACTACCGAGGCAGGCGTGAACGCCGCCGCCGAAGCCGAGATGGCCGCGGGGCTTGCGCCCGATATCGTAGACGTCGGGGTTGGGAAACTGGCGCTCGTCGCGGTTTCCCGACCCATAGGCGAGGCAGACGAAATCGCCGGCGCGCATGGTCTTGTTGTGCAAGGTCACGTCTTGCTGCAGGCAACGACGAAAGCGCTGCGCCGAGGTGTTGAACCGCAGCGATTCCTCGATCGCGTCGGACAGTAGCGCTGGGTTGTCGACGGTGGCGTGGCGTGCGTCAGGGTAATCGGCCAGATTCAGGGCGAGCATGCTCATGAAGCCGCCAAGCGATTCAATGCCAGCCATGATGAGTGTCGTGGTCGTAAGCAATACTTCGCGCTCGTCCAGCCTGTCGCCGTCAATCTCGGCCATGCTGAAGTGAGAGATCAAATCGTTCATCGGACGTGCGCGCCGTTCGGCAATCACTTTGGCTGCGTAATCCTGCATCCAGTCGTAGGCGGCGATATGTTCCGGCCCCTTGGCGCGGGTGTGCGGATCGCTCTGCACCATCAGCACAGCCTTGTCGCGCACCGTTTGCTCATCGCCCAGCGGCAGCCCCAGGGCAGCGAACAGCACGCGCACGGTGAACCTCGACGAAAAGTCGCTGATGAAGTCGAATTGCTTGCTGTCGCGCAAGGCTTCCGCGGCCGCGCGGGCGATATCACGGATCGGATCGGTCAGGCTCTCCAGGTTGCGCTTCATGAAGGCATGCTGGACCAGTCCGCGCAGGCGATCGTGACGGGGCGGGTCGGTGGTACCGAGCGTCGCGCCGGCGCGGTTGGGCAGTTCCGTCATCAGGTTGCCCTTGGCCGAGGAATAGCTCCGCCAATTCTGCCCCGCGGACACGATGTCCGAATAGCGCGACAAGATCCATATATGCGCCTGCTCGCTCCAGAAGCAGGGGAATTCATCACGCAACGTTTTGTAGAATGGAAAGGGGTCTGCGTCGACCGCAGGCGAATAGGGGTCGAAGTTGAACATGACGTGGTTTCCTCTCCTGTCAGGCGGCGGGCGCGGCTAGGCTCCGTCCTCTTTCCTTTTTCACCATGCTAGACATCGGGCAGGCGCGGCGTGATGCACGAACCCCGGCGCAAACTTGCACTTTTCCGATGATCCGGGCATGCTCGGAACATGTCGCGATTTCGCCGAAAGACATCGATCCCAGCGTTTGCGCTCTACGGTGAGGCATTCGGCGCGCCAGCCGATATGCTGCATGTCGAGGCGATCCAGGTGCGCAGCCGGCTGTACAGCTGGGAGATTGACGCGCACACGCATCTCGGCCTGCACCAGATCGTGTGGGTTGCGTCGGGACCGGCCGAGATTGCGCTCGATGAGGCGCGCGAGCGATGCCACGGTCCGGTGGCGATCGTGATCCCACCCGCCGTCGTGCACGCCTTTCGCTTCTCGCGCGATACCGATGGACAGGTGCTCACGTTCAATCCGGGCGCCGTGATCGAGGGCGATCTGCCGGCCACCGGGCAGGCGCTGCGCGAGCTGTTTGCGGGGCCGCGCGTATTGCATTTCGATGCCGCGGCAGCAACCACAGGACGCATCGGGACGCTGTTCGACGACCTCGCCGGCGAGTTCGCCTCCGCCGACGCGGCGGCTTCACCGGTCCCGCTGTGGCTTGCGCGCGCGGTCATCTGGCGCCTTGCGCAGCAGGGCGCGATGCAGGCGCGCGGCGCCTGCGGCGGCGGCCAGGCTCTGTTCACCCGCTTCATGGTCCTGGTTGAAGCGCACCACCGCGAGCATTGGCCGATCGCGCGATATGCGGACGAACTGGGACTGTCGCCCGAACGGCTGAACCGGCTGACGCGCGCCGAGACCGGCAAAGCCGCGCTCGACCTGGTTCATACGCGGCTCGCGCGCGAAGCCTGCCGTCGGCTGACCTACATCGCGGCTCCGATCTCGAAGCTTGCGTTTGAACTGGGCTTTGAAGACCCGGCCTATTTCTGCCGGTTCTTCAAGCGTCGTACCGGTCGGAGCCCGCGCGACTATCGTCGGGCGATTGCCAGGGAAGCAGCGGCCTGAGGCGGACATGCCCCGGCTGCGGCGGCGAGCGAAGGCGCCACCACGATCTCGAGCTGCTGGCGCAGCCAGCGGTGCATCGGGTCGGCATGGTGGCGAAGGTGCCAGACCATGTACATGGGCATCGGGGGGCAGTCGATCGGCACGGGTGCGACGTCGAATCCGCGCAGCATGTGGGCGCGCAGCAGGCTTGGTAGGGTTGCGATCAGCCGGCTGCCGCGAAGAAAGGGGCCGATCCCGGCAAATCCCGGGACCTGGACAACAAAGCGGCGATGTACGCCACGCTCGGCCAGCACCTCATCGATGTCGAGCCGCCGCTGCCGCGGTTCGTACAGCACCGTCACATGCTCGGCGGCCAGGTAGTCATCAAGCGTGTGCGGCGCACCGCGCTGGCCGGCATCGTAGAACACGCAATAGGTATCTTCGAACAGCCGCTTCTGCAGGATGTCGGAGCCCTCGGGCGGACGCGGCGTGATGACAAGCTGACAATGTTCGTCGCGCAGCATTTCGGCCGCCGGCACGCCCGAGCGGATTACCCGCAGCTCGAAGCCCGGCGCCTGGGCGCGCGCATAACGCAGCAGCGAAGGCAGCAGCAGATCGCGCTGCAGGTCGTTGGCGGCGATCGTGACAAGCCCTGACAGCGTGGCGGGGTCGAATTCGGCGGCGGTTGAGAAGCTGCGTAGTTCGTCGAGCAGCACGCGTGCACGCGCGCCAAGCGCCTGCGCGTGCGGCGTCGGCAAGATGCCGCGTCCTGACTTCACGAACAGCGGGTCGCCGACGATGGCGCGCAGCTTGTCGAGAAGATGACTGACGGCCGACTGCGTGACGCCCAGGCGCTGCGCCGCGCCGGTGATCGAGCCTTCCTCGATCACGGCAAGCAGCAGCCGCAACAGGTGACCGTCGAGGTCCAAATGATCGAATTGGCTCATGGCAGGCATTAGTATCCCGGCGTTTATTCGCCGGCCCGGCTGCGGATACTGCCTGTATCGGCTGGCGTCGAACTTGATCCAGAACAAGTCGCGTCGGCGAGGGAACACTTCAAGGAGACCGCCATGCCTGCCTCCAAGCCCCGGCAGCCCGTGCCCGGCACCACCATCTTCGACGGCGAACAGGCCCGCAAGGGCTATGCCTTGAACAAGATGTGCTACTCGTTCAACGACGCTGCCAACCGTCGCGCCTTCGTCGAGGACGAAGACGCCTACTGCGCCAAGTATGGCCTGAATGCGGAGCAGCGCGAGGCCGTTCGCAACCGCAACGTGCTGCAGCTCATCAAGGCTGGCGGCAACGCCTACTACCTGGCCAAGTTCGCCGGGATCTTCGGGCTCGATATGCAGGACATCGGCGCCCAGCAAACCGGCGTCACCAAGGATCAGTTCAAGGCCAAACTTCTGGCCGCAAAGGGATAGGCCATGGCAAAAATTGTCGGCACCATCACCACTTCGCACGTGCCCGCCATCGGCGGCGCCATCGCCAAGGGCCTGCAGAGCGACCCATACTGGAAGCCTTTCTTTGACGGCTTCCCGCCGGTGCGCGACTGGCTCGCCAAGGTAAAGCCGGACGTCGTCGTCCTGGTCTATAATGACCACGGGCTGAACTTCTTCCTCGACAAGATGCCGACCTTCGCGGTCGGCGCGGCGAATGAGTACCGCAACGCCGACGAGGGTTGGGGCATACCGACGGTGCCGCCGTTCCGGGGCTACCCGGAGCTGTCCTGGCACCTGATCGAACAGCTGGTGGCAGAGGATTTCGACCTCACGACCTGCCAGGAGATGGTGGTCGACCACGCCTTCACGCTGCCCATGGCGCTGTGCTGGCCCGACATGAAGTGGCCGGTCCGCACCGTTCCGATCTGCGTGAACACCGTGCAGGCGCCGCTGCCCTCGGCGGCGCGCTGCTATCGGCTTGGCCAGGCGCTCGGACGGGCCATCGAATCGTGGCCAGCCGACGAGCGGGTGGTCGTCATGGGCACCGGCGGGCTTTCGCACCAGCTCGACGGCGAGCGCGCCGGCTTCATCAACAAGGATTTCGACCTGCAGTTCATGGACAGCATGGTCACAAATCCGGCCTGGGCGACGAAGTACTCGACCACCGAGTTGGTCGAGCTTTCAGGCACGCAGGGTGTGGAACTGCTTAACTGGATGGTCGCGCGCGGCACGCTTCCGGAGCAGGGTCCACAAGGAGCACGCCAACTATCACATTCCGATCTCGAATACGGCGTCGGGGCTGATGGTGCTTGAGCCGCGGGGCTGAAATCCGGCGTCATTGGCGCGATGCTTGAAAGCATCGACGGTACTGGCATCGGGCCGCGCCATCGAATGCCGACCTTCTGCTGCCGTTGCCGTTAGCGGAGACGTGATGTTCGCGCTGGAAACCATCGGACTTGGAAAGCGGTTCGACGGCTTCGCAGTTACCCGCGATCTTTCATTGCGCATCGAGGCCGGTGCGCGTCATGCCCTGATCGGGCCGAACGGTGCGGGCAAGACCACCGTGATCAATCTCCTGACCGGAGTTCTTCGCCCCGACGCTGGGCGCATCCTGCTGCAGGGAACCGACATCACCGCGCTGCCGGTGCACAAGCGCGTGCAGCGCGGGCTGTCGCGGACATTCCAGATTAATCAGCTCTATGCGGATATGACTCCGCTGGAAACCATCGGTCTTGCGGTTTCGGAGCGCATGGGTCACGGCGGCGACTGGTGGCGCAGAATGGGTACGCGAGCCGACATCAACGGAGAAATCGCTGACAATCTCGCGCGGTTTCATTTGCTCGAGGTGATGAATGAGCCGACGGGGACGCTTCCCTACGGCAAGCAGCGGCTGCTTGAAATAGCGCTCGCTATTTCGACAAAGCCGCGCGTTCTCTTGCTGGATGAGCCGGCTGCAGGCGTTCCCGAAGGCGAGCGGCACGCCATCCTCGCCGCGGTAGCAAGCCTGCCGAGGGATGTCACGGTCCTGCTGATCGAACACGACATGGATATTGTATTCAGTTTTGCGGATCGCATTTCGGTCCTGGTCGCCGGAGCGCTGCTGGTTGAGGGACCGCCTGAGCAGGTGGCGCGCGATGACCGCGTTAAGGCCGTGTATCTTGGCGAGGCGGAAGCTCCGCTCGCGTAACCCCGCCCGGGAATTGATCTCGCATCGATCCGGCGCCGCCGAATCTTGGCCTGAAATGACTTACTCCGAAGCCACCAGCGCGTGGACCGAGAACATCCGGTTCGTGTCGGTCCAGGATTCCCGGACTTTCCAGCCCGAGCCGCGCGCCAGCGCCGTGAAACGCTCGACGCTGTATTTGTAGCTGTTCTCGGTATGAATGCTCTCGCCGGGGCGGAACGAGAAGCTCGTGCCGACCATGCGCACCGTTTGCGTCTTCTTGCTGATCAGATGCATCTCGATGCGATGTCGCTCGCGGTTATAAATCGCGCGGTGGGTAAAGGCGGAGAGATCGAAATTGCCGCCCAGTTCGCGGTTGATGCGCACCAGCACATTGAGGTTGAAGCGCGCGGTGACGCCGGCCGAATCGTTGTAGGCGTCATAGAGCACGCGCTCGTCCTTTTCGAGGTCGGCGCCGATCACCATCAGCGCGCCCGCGCCCAGAATCTCGCGGGCAGAGCGCAGGAAGCGGCAGGCCTCATGCGGCTCGAAATTGCCGATGGTCGATCCCGGGAAGAAGCCGACCTTCGGCAGGGTTGCGACCGCATCCGGGAGCCTGAACGGCGCGGTGAAATCGGCCGCAACCGGATAGACCGCGAGCGAAGGGAAATCCTTGCGCAAGCCCTCGGCTTGCGCATTGAGGAAGTCGCCAGAAATATCGACGGGGACATAGGCGCTGAACTCGCATTTTTCGAGCAGCAGACGGACTTTGGTGGTCGCGCCGGCGCCGAATTCGACCAGCGCCGCGCCCCTGGGCAGGATCGCGGCGATCTCGCCGGCACGATCGCGCAAAATGCCGAGCTCGGTGCGGGTCGGATAATATTCCGGCAGGCGCGTGATCGCTTCGAACAGCTCCGAGCCGGCCGCGTCGTAGAAGTATTTCGGCGACAGGCGTTTGGGATGCTGCGACAGATCGTCGATCGCATCCCGCGCGAATGCCGAAGTCTGCTCATCGGGCAGATGCGCCTCGGCCAAAGCGGCGGCGTGCACATTCATGATAATCTCCTGAACGCGCTACCGGCGCGCTTTGGTCCGTTGTTTTAAACATGATCTGCTTCGGAAAACCGGCATCCGCTTTTCCGAATCATGCTTGAGGAAAATCAGGCGTAGTCGGCGAGGCGTAATCCCGTGAATTGCCAGCGGTGGTGCGGATAGAAGAAATTGCGATAGGTGATACGGCTGTGGCCTTCAGGCGTTGCAAGCGAGGATCCGCGCAGCACAAGCTGGTTCACCATGAACTTGCCGTTGTATTCGCCGAGCGCGCCTTCGATCGCGCGGTAGCCGGGGTAGGGCGAATAGGCGCTGCGGGTCCACTGCCACACGATGCCGAAGGCGTCGTTGAGAAGGTTGCCGCGCGCGGCGACTTCCCATTCCATCTCGGTCGGAAGATGCTTGCCGCTCCAGCGCGCGAACGCGTCCGCCTCGTAATAGCTGACGTGGCAGACCGGAGCCTTGGGGTCGACCGGTTGCAGGCCGGCGAGCGTCATGACCTGCCACGCGCCGTCGACCTTGCGCCAATAAAAGGGCGCCTGCCATTGCTCGCTGCTCGCAGTTGCAAAGCCGTCCATCAGCCAGAGCGTCGCGGTCGAGTAGCCGCCGTCCTTCATGAAGGCGAGCCATTCGCCATTGGTCACGAGGTTGCGGTTGATCTTGACCGGCCCGACCAGGGCGCGGTGTGCCGGCTTCTCGTTGTCGAAATGAAAGCTGTCGTCGCTGTGGCCGACGGTGTGGATGCCCTCGTTGAGCGATGACCCAGTCATCGCCGCCGCGTGTCGAGGCGGGGAAGCGCCAGGCCGGATCGTAGGCGGGCGGAATCGGGTTCTGCGCGAAGGCGTGCAGGATATCGGTCAGCAGCAATTCCTGATGCTGCTGCTCGTGGTTGAGGCCGACCTCGACCAGCGGCGCGAGGCGGATGAGGACATCCTCGTCCGCGGTCTGGAAGAATTTCACGACCGCCGCATCGACATGACGGCGATAGGCGGTGATCTCTTCCGTGCCCGGGCGGGTCAGAAGGCCGCGCGCGTTGCGGGCATGCCGGGGGCCGGCGCTGACGTAATAGGAATTGAACAGGAAGGCGTAGTCGCGATGATACGGCTTGTAGCCTGCGCAGTGTTCGCCGAGCAGGAACTGCTCGAAGAACCAGGTGGTATGGGCTCGGTGCCATTTCGCCGGGCTCGCATCCGGCATCGACTGCACGACTTGGTCTTCCGGGGAAAGCGGGGCGGCGCGGCGCTCGGTCTCGCCACGGACGGCGAGGAATGCCTCCACCAGGTCCTGGGCGAGGCTGCCGGAATCGGAGAAAAGTGACGGATTGGGGGTGGAAAACGCGGCCGCAGCGGATACTGATTTAGTCACGATGGTCTCCGATGGAGAAGAGAACGTGGCTCTGGCGAACTGGTTCCCGAAGGGCAGTCCGTCCTAGATAGGGGGTCCGGTTCGGGATAAAAGCCTCCCTTAGGTATGATATTGGTGCTGTCAGGCCATTGGCGGAGGGCCGCCCGGCCCATCCTTTGCATGCCAGCTACTCGGCATTTTACTTTGGATGCACAAAGGTTTGCGCTACATATATTGCCAGTGTCGGGTTAGATGGGCTGACGCCAAGCCGGCCCGAGGGTTGTGCCGCAAGCGGGCTTTGCGCCCCGAAGAGGAAGCGAAATGAGCATCGAGCAATTCATCGACAACGAAGTGAAGTCGAACGACGTCGTGCTGTTCATGAAGGGAACGCCGCAGTTTCCGCAGTGCGGTTTCTCCGGCCAGGTGGTGCAGATCCTCGATCACATCGGGGTCGGCTACAAGGGCCTGAACGTGCTTGAGTTCGCCGATCTGCGCAACGGCATCAAGACCTATTCCAACTGGCCGACCATTCCGCAGCTCTATGTCAAGGGCGAGTTCGTCGGCGGCTGCGACATCATCCGCGAGATGTTCCAGGCCGGCGAATTGCAGCAGCTCCTTGCCGACAAGGGCGTCACCGTCAGCGCGGCAGCCTCCGCCTGAACATTGCTGACGCGCCGGCTGGGTCGGCGCGCAGCTGGAAGTCATTGTCGCCGACATCACGACCCTAAGCGTTGACGCCATCGTCAACGCCGCCAATAGCTCGCTGCTCGGCGGGGGTGGCGTCGATGGCGCGATCCATGACGCGGCCGGTCCTGAGTTGCTAGACGAATGCCGTAAGCTTGGCGGTTGTGAGACAGGCGATGCCAAAATTACCAGAGGATACCGGCTACCCGCGCGGCATGTGATTCATGCCGTTGGGCCGGTCTGGAACGGCGGTAGGCGGGGTGAAGACGCAGTTGCTGGCTTCCTGCTATCGCCGCGCAATCGAATTCTGCGATTCGCCCGCGCTCGCCTCGATCGCCTTTCCCGCCATTTCGACCGGCATCTACCGCTTTCCCGCCGATCGGGCCGCGAAGATCGCGGTCAAGACGGCATCGGAATCGTTGCCAACCGCCCCATCACTCGTCCGCATCATCCTCTGCTGCTTCTCCGAGGAGAGCGCGCGGCTGCATGCAGGGGTCCTGGCGAGGCTCGGCAGCCCTTGTACCGACTGAACACCGCTACGCCGGTTTCGCTGCGGTTCACCCGAAAATCCAAGTGAAGACGTGAAATGGCGTGAAGAATTGCAACAGAAGGGCGACAGCCAAGACGACGGCTGTGTAAGCCAAAATCCCGCGCAGCAATCGATGGCGGAGCGGCGGATACGGCGGCTTGTTATTCGCCGGCCAGGCAAAGGCCTCTTCCCATTCTTGCTGGGAAATTTCGGGAGGTCTGATCCGCTCGAACGGCACCCAGGCTCGATAAGCCCCAATGCCTCGCTCGCGCGCGATAGCATTTCGGAGAAAGAGCAAATTATGGCGCCCCGCGAAATCAAGGGCGGCAACCAGCAAAAGACGCACAAGCCACAGAATGACCAATCCGGCCAGATAGACATATGCAATCATGAAGCCGAATGTGAGCGAAGATCTTGTGAAGGACTTTATGGTCCAGATTGCCGAGATCATTTCCACCGTAGCCTCGACGAGCCTGTCGAGGCCGGAGAAGATTTGGCCGAATATCGATTTATCGTCGGCGGCCTGCAGCCACAGAATTAGTCCAACCACGATCGCGAATTGAACCAAGGGAAATCTAATCAGACCGCGGATTGGAGCGGAAATTAGCTTGATCATCCGGTGGGTGCTCCCAGAAGCATAAGGGATATATCACGAGTAGGGTTCCACAAATGACGGGAAATCGGCCGACCATGGTCGCGGACCCTTGTGCCGAATGAGGCTGCCGCTACAATTCCAAGATCATTCGGGGAGGGGACATGAAACAGCTTCATGTGTTGCGGTTGTTTGCCTGCGCAGTGTGGATCGCGTTTACGGCACCGCCATCGGCTGCCGATCCGGGGACCTTCGACCTTCCGCCTGGCGCGCATTTCAACCCGCTCGGACTTGACCGGGTCAGCGAGTATCTGAGCGAACAGGTCGCGCAGGGCAAGATTCCCGGCGCGGTGCTCCTGATCGAGCAGCACGGGAAGCCGATCTATCACGAATTCTTCGGCGTGCGCGACGTCGCGACCCAGTTATCGATGAGCGACGACACCATCTTCCGGCTGTTCTCGATGACCAAGCCCATCACCAGCGTGGTGGCGATGATGCTGATCGAGGAGGGCAAATTCAAGCTCGACGATCCCGTCGCGAAATACATTCCCTCCTTCGCTAACGTGAAAGTCGGCGTCGAGAAGAAGGCGGAAGACGGCACCGCGACGCTCGAACTGGTGCCACCGAACCATCCGGTGACCATCTTCGATCTGATGCGCCAGACTTCGGGCATCACGTACGGCTTCTACGGCAACAGCCTGGTCCGCAAGGCCTATGCTGCCGCCAACATCTATGCGGGCGACTTCGACAACGCCGAATTCGCCGAGCGGATCGCAAGGCTGCCGCTGCAGAACCAGCCCGGGACGCTCTGGCAATACGGCCATTCCACCGACATCCTCGGACGGATCATGGAGATTGTGACGGGCAAATCCCTGCTCGGGATCGAGCGGGAAAAACTGCTCGATCCGCTCGGCATGAACGAGACCCGCTTTTATGTCGCCGATCCGGAAAAAAAGAAGTTGATCGCAAGGCCGATGCCGAACGACAGCGACTTCCGGGTGGGCTTCGAGAGCAAACCGGAAATTCCGATGAAGTGGGAATCCGGCGGCGGCGGAATGGTCTCGACCATGTCCGACTTCGCGCGCTTCGCGCAGATGATCCTCAACGGCGGCACGCTCGATGGCAGGCAATATCTCAGCTCGAAGTCGTTCGAACTGATGACGACGGATCATGTCGGCCCCGGTTCCGGCGTCGGGCGCGACTTCTTCTATTTTCCCGGCGACGGCTTCGGCTTCGGGCTGGGATTTGCCGTGCGTACCGACCCCGGCAACGCAAAACCGCCGCCGGCGGGCTCGCTTGGCGAGTTGAAATGGGACGGCGCCAGCGGCTGCTATTTCGTGGTTGACCGCAAACAGGACATGTTTTTCGTATTGCTGGAGCAAAGCCCCTCGGAGCGCCAGCGCATCCAGCCCGCGGTGAAGAGGTTGATTTATGAAGCGATGGAGAATTGACGGTATTTGGCGCCGGCGCGGCCTTGCGGCGGCGCTTGCGCTTCTGAGTGCAGCGATTTTCCTCGGACAACCTGACGCCGGCAGCGCGGAGCCGGCATCTCCGGTTTCGGCAGACCTTTCGCGGGAGCGGCTGGAGCGCGTCGGGGATCTTATGCGCAATGAAATTGCGGCCGGCTCCATGCCGGGCGCCGTGGTTCTGATCCAGCAGCACGGTCGTCCCGTTTATTTCGAAAGTTTCGGCGTGCGCGACGTCGAAAGCAAGCGTCCGATGACCCCTGACACCATCTTTCGAATCTATTCGATGTCGAAACCGATCACATCCGTCGCCGCGATGATGTTGGTCGAAGACGGCAAGCTCCGGCTCGACGATCCCGTTGCAAAATATATCCCGGCCTTTGCCAATGTGAAAGTCGGCGTCGAGACGAAGGATGAAAGCGACAAGCCAGCGCTAGCGCTCGAACCGCTCGACCGCCCGATCACCATCGAAGACCTGCTGCGCCACACCTCGGGCCTCACCTATGGCTTCTATGGCGAGACCGCCGTGCGAAAAATCTACGCGAACTCCGATATATACGACGGAGATTTCGACAACGCGCAGTTTGTCGAGCGTCTGGCAAAACTGCCGCTCGCCGAGCAGCCGGGTACGCGGTGGGATTATGGCCATTCCACCGACGTGGTCGGTCGTATTATCGAGGTGATTTCGGGAAAATCTCTTTTTCAATTCGAAAAGGAGCGGTTGCTCGATCCCCTGGGTATGTCCGAGACCGCGTTCTTCGTCGCCGATGCGGCGCAACGGCCGCGCATCGCCGAACCGATGCCCTCTGATCGTTTTAACGGCCCGGTGGCCGGCATCAAGGATTCGACCTTGCCGCGGCGCTGGGAGTCGGGCGGGGCGGGCATGGTTGGCACGATCGGCGACTACGCGCGCTTTGCGCAGATGCTGTTGAACGGCGGCACACTCGACGGCCGGCGCTATCTCAAGCCCGAGACAATCGCGCTGATGACCTCGGACCATATCGGGCCGGAAACCAAGATCATGCACGGCCCGTTCTATTTTCCCGGACCCAACAATGGCTTCGGGCTCGGCTTTGCCGTGCGCACGTCGGTGCCTCCGAATACATCCTGGCCGCTTGGCGAATATCGCTGGGACGGCGCCGCCGGCACAACCTTTTTTGTCGACCCGCGGGACGATATGTTTACGATCTGCATGGTGCAGGCACCGTCGCAGTTCGGACGGATTCGACTGGCGCTGAAGACGCTGATCTATGATGCGCTGGGGGAGTGATTGCCTATGCGCCCCTTACGATCTCCCGCACGTACCCGACCATCTCCTCCATCATCGCGGCCGTCACATCGAGATGGGTGCAGGCCCTGATCCGGCCGTCCATCATCGCGAGCAGCACGCCGCGCTTGCGCAATTCGGCGATCATCTTGTCGCCGGCAACTCCCGCGCCGTCCGGCTTGAAGAATACCAGATTGGTTTCGGGCTCCTGTACCTCGAAGCCTGAGATCTGCGACAGCCCGCGCGCGAGCGCGCGGGCATTGGCGTGATCCTCGGCGAGGCGGTCGACGTGGTGGTCGAGCGCGTAGACGCAAGCGGCGGCGCAGATGCCCGCCTGCCGCATCGAGCCGCCGAGCCGCTGTTTCCAGCGCCAGACTTCATCGGTGAAGGCGCGTGAGCCCGCGATCGCGCCGCCGATCGGCGCGCCCAGTCCCTTGGAGAAGTCGATCCAGGCGGAGTCCCAACCCTTCGCCATGTCGCGGGCCGAAACGCCGGTCGCGACGCTGGCGTTGAGGAGCCGCGCGCCGTCCATGTGGGTGGCCATGCCTGCGGTCTTCGCTATTTGCACGATCTCGTCCAGCGCGGCCTTCTTCCAGATCGTGCCGCCGCCGATATTGGCGGTCTGCTCGACGCTGACCACGGTCTGCGGCGGCTGGTAGCGCGAGCGCGGGTGCAGCGCCTTGCGCAACGTGTCGGGCGAGAATTGCCCGTCGGCGCCGGAGAGCGGCATGATCTGGAAACCGCCGAGCGCGGCATGCGCGCCGCCCTCGCGCGCGATGATGTGCGCGGTCTCGTGCGCCAGGATTTCCTCGCCCGGCCGGCAATGCACCAGCGTCGCCGCGACATTGCACATGGTGCCGGAGGGCATGAACACCGCGGCCTCTTTGCCCAAGAGATCGGCGACGCGCTCGCACAACAGGTTCACGGTCGGATCGTCGCCGATCTGCTCGTCGCCGACCTCGGCGCGCGCCATCGCCTCGCGCATGGCTGGCGTCGGCCGGGTCTGGGTGTCCGACAACAGATTGATGCGCACCGGCTGCGCCTTCGGATCCGGCGGGGGAGGGGTATAGAGCATGGCGGGGTCTCACAGCGGCAAGAACGTGATACTACCTAAACAAGAAGGCCCCGGCAAAACCGGGGCCTTGGATTGCTTCGCGGAGCCTGTCATCGGGCCGCGCTTCGCGCGGACCCGTTGCCTCGCAACGACGGCGGCCGATCAGCGCGAATAGAATTCGACGATCAGATGCGGCTCCATCTGCACCGCGAACGGCACGTCGGTCAACGCCGGGACGCGGACGAATTTCGCGGTCATCTTGGAGTGATCGACTTCAAGGAAGTCGGGCACGTCGCGCTCGGGAAGCTGGACCGCTTCCAGCACGTGCGTGAGCTGCTTGGAGGATTCCTTGACCTCGACCAGGTCGCCGATCTTGAGCAGGTAGCTGCCGATGTTGACCTTGCGGCCGTTCACCTTGACGTGGCCGTGGTTGATGAACTGGCGTGCCGCGAACATGGTGGCGACGAACTTGGCGCGGTACACCACGGTATCGAGGCGGCGCTCCAACAGGCCGATCAGCTGTTCGCCGGTGTCGCCCTTCAGGCGGCTCGCTTCGACATAGATGCCGTGGAACTGGCGCTCCGAGATGTTGGCGTAATAGCCTTTGAGCTTCTGCTTGGCGCGGAGCTGCACGCCGAAATCGGATAGCTTGCCCTTGCGGCGCTGGCCGTGCTGGCCGGGGCCGTATTCCCTGCGGTTCACCGGGCTCTTCGGGCGGCCCCAGATATTCTGGCCCATACGGCGATCGATCTTGTATTTCGCCTCACTGCGCTTAGTCATCGCGTCCTCTTTTCATGTCTTTAGGTTTGAGGAAACGCGCCCTCCTGTGCACGGGGAAAATTCCCGGTGCCGACAGGTCCAACCCCCAAAGCTTGGAAAGGGGCCCGACCACGGGTCGCGAAACGCTTCGCGGGCCGAAAGCGGCCCGCGAGCAGGCGGTTTCTAGGGGAGAAAGGCCTGCCCTGTCAAATCCCCTCTCGGCCCGGTATGTGGCAATAGGCCGGCTTGCCGGGGATGAAATGGTCAGGGAGGATCGGCGTACCGCATGCAGCCAGCCATCATCATAACCGGCGCATCCTCCGGGTTGGGCGCGGAATTCGCCAAATTGGCGGTCCAGGAAGGGGCCAACGCAGGGGCCAAAGTGGTCCTGATTGCGCGGTCTGTCCCCGATCTGGAGGCTGTGGCGGCCAAAATCGACCGGCCGGGCGCCCCCAGCGTGGTCCTCGGCATCGACCTGGCCGCCCCGGACGCCGGCGAAGTGATCGCGCGCGAACTGGCGGCGCGGGGCCTTTATTGCGATATCCTGATCAACAATGCCGGTTTTGCCCTGTTCGGCGACGCCATCGGGCTCGACCGGGAAGCCCAGTTCGGGATCATCGACGTCAACCTGCGCGCCGCGACCGACCTGATGCTGCGGTTCCTCCCCTCCATGGTGGAACGCGGGCGCGGCCATGTTCTCAATGTCGGATCGGTCGCCAGCTTCGTGCCGGGGCCGCGCATGGCGGTTTATTTCGCGACCAAGGCCTACCTGCTCTCCCTCTCGCAAGCCTTGATGCTGGAAGTCAGGGGGAGCGGCGTCACCGTGACGTGCCTGTGCCCGGGTCCGCTGAAAACCCCGTTTCTGGCGCGCGCAGGCGCCGACAAGACGGCGCTGTTCAAGGGATTGCGCAAGCTCCGTGCGGCCGAGGTCGCCCGCGCCGGCTGGGACGCCATGAAGGCCGGACGGGCGCTCTGCGTGCCGGGCATCGGCAACAAGGTTGCCGTGACGGCGACGCGATTCCTGCCGCGCGCGGCCGTGCTCGCGATCGTCGGACATCTGCAGCGCCGGCGCTAGAGGCTTGCCGCGGTCAGGCTCCATCACGGCCGGTCGCCCATCTCATCCTGCGGGATGATGGCGCCGCGCGACCGCCACCCCTCGCGGTTCAGGAGGTCGACGAGCCCGGGAAAGAAGCGGTTGAGGTACCACATCACATGCGCGGCGAAGGTGACGACGACCAATCCCTTGTCGCGCTTGATGGCGTTGACGGTCGCTTGGGCCACGCGCTCGGGCGTCGTGTAAAGCCACGCCGGGATCCTCGGGATCTTCGCATAGATCTTGGACGGGCCGTCCGGTTCGACCATCGGTGTCTTGACCAGACCCGGACAGATCACGCTGATGCCGAAATTCCTGCGGTGATAATCGCTGCGCATCGCCAGCGAAAAACCGACCAGGCCATATTTGCTGGCCTGGTACGCCGCCAGCTCCCGGACCGGAACCAGGCCGAAAATACTGGACATGTTGACGATGTGGGCCTCGTCGCTGCGCGCGAGCACGTCGATCAGTTGCGTCGTGATCTGCATTGGCGCGAGCAGGTTGACGGCCATGAGGTTGCGCCAGTCGCTGTCGCTGACCGAGCGCTGCTGGCCGTAGAGCGCAATGCCCGCGCAATTGACCAGAATGTGCAGCGGACCGGTCGAGAACAGCCGGTCGAGCATTTTGGTGATTTCTTCGGGCTGCGTCAGGTCGCAAATCGCGGTCGCGGCACTGACGCCGAGCCTCAGGACGTCGTTTTGCGCCGATGCCAGCCCATCCGCATCGTGATCGGTGAGGACGAGATTGACGCCCTCATGCGCGAGCGCGATCGCGATCGCGCGTCCGATGCCGGAAGCGGCACCGGTCACGAAAGCTGTACGTCCGCGGAGGGTTTTCATGGGGCTGCGATCAGCTTTGTGGCGTGCCGGCAAATGGTTCGCCGGGGGGCGAGCGGGGTGGAACGAATTAGCGGGAAGTTCGCACCCCGAGCCGGGAGCCGAGCCGCTCGGCGGGCGGCGGCTCGGTGACTAGCTGCTCAGGCGGGCGAAGCGCAAGCAATTCGTCGGCGATCTCTTGGTTCAGGATTTGCTCGAGGCTCGAAAGCGCCACGCCGACCACCGCCGCATCGGTGACCCGATGGTCAAACCTGACCATCACGTCGATCGAGCCGTCGCGTGCGACCTTGTCATAGCTGAGGATGAAGGAGCAGGGCGCGCGGGCTTCGACCTCGCCGCCGCCGAACGCCGCGACCGAGGTGATGAGGAGGGTGCCGAAGTAATTGGCGCGCTGGCGCCCGCTAGTGAAGACCGATCGCCCAGGCGAGGCGCCGAAGCGGCGCCGGCAACCGGCTGACGGTCAACGTCTTGCGGAAGAACGGTGTCGATTCGAGCGGGTCGGCTTTCGCCTTGCGCACCCGCTCGTCCGCCTCGGTGAGCGGCACCTGATCCGGCGCCTTGATCGGAAACAACAGCACGCCGTCGGGTGTCGCATCGGGCGCCACCACGATCATCGCGACCGTCTGCGGCACCTCGTAGAAGCGCGGCCACGGCCATTTCAGGTAGGCGGTGCGCAGCACCGGCCGATCCTGGGCGAGGATCGCAAAGGCCTTGGCGAAAATCGCGGCCCATGCGGGCCGCTGTTGCAGCGCTTGCCGGGCTGCGGCAAGACGTTCGATGTTCAGCGTGCGGCGAACCGCGACGAACGGCACGCCTGCCGAGGCGCGCATGAGATCGATGACGACACGGCGCGGCAATGAGATTTTTCGAACCGTTCCGCGCATCGCTTTAGCTCTACTCCCGCGTGCTCTCGCCGGCGAGTTGCCCGCTCGCCGCCGCCTGATCTAGCACGAACCGGCGGACCTTGGGCCAGATGGTTTGAGGCGCCAACGCGGCCTGTGGCCTGATTTTGCCAACGACGTAAATACCAAGCACTTTCAGGGATTTGGAGTGCATCTTATGACGGTTGGTTGAGCAACGGCGCAAGCCTCAGCGCTTGATCCCCTGCAAGCTCGCGGCGATGCCGCGCTGGAACAAGGACCAGTCGAAGCCGAGCGCCAGCACGAGATAGCCGCGATCGATCATCTGATTGGCCTGTTCGGCCGTGCGCGCCACGCCGCCGATCGGAACGCCGCTCTTGAGGATGCCGGCTTCGGCGCGCGCCATCAGCGCCTGGACCTCGGGATCGTCGATCTGGCCGCGCTTGTTGATGGAGGTGGCAAGGTCGCCCGGGCCGATCACCGCGACGTCGATGCCGGGAGTGGCCATGATCTCGTCGATGCGGTCGACCGCATCGACATGCTCGATCGTGATCATGCAGATCATGTCGTCGTCGGCGGTCGCCATGTAGTCGGCCATCGAGACGCCCCAGCGGAACGGGGCGTGAAACGGTCCCCACAGCCGGTCGCCGCGCGGCGGATAGCGCACGCTGCGCACGGCCTTCTCGGCGTCGGCGCGGCTCGAGATCATCGGGAAATTGATGCCGAGCGCGCCGATATCCATCGGCGCCTTGGCAAGCCACGGCTCGTTGGCGGCGATCCGCGCCAGCGGCACGCAAGGCGTCCCTGACGTGGCGACGATCATCGCATGCGCCGTGGTCAGATCGATCGGGCCGTGCTCGAGGTCGACGACGATCCAGTCGAGCCCGCAATTGGCCATGATCTGCACGGTCTGGATGCTCGGAATGGTCGCGATCGCGCCGAAGGTCGGGCGTCCTTGGCGCCATTCCTCGCGCAGGCGGTTGAGCGGGGCTGATGTCGCGGACATCGGTGGCTCCCCGGATCAGGCCGGCACGCGGCCGCCGAAGAACGGCGTCAATGTCCGGCTCAATTTGTGCGGCCGGTTCGAGGTGAAGATCATTTCGGCGCCGGCCTCATCGATTCCGACGCCTGGGCCGCCCAGCAGATCCGAGACCCGCCGCGCGATCGCCGGCGCCGGATCGATGAAGTCGACCGGCCATGGCGCCAGCCTGACCAGCCGGTCGAGCAGCAGGGGATAATGGGTGCAGGCCAGCACGATGGTGTCGGTGCGCGCGGCGGGCGTCTTAGCGGATCGCCGACGAAACACGGCGCGAGTTCGGCCGCGATGTCGCGGTCGGCTACCTCATGGCCGCGGAGCACGCTTTCCGCGAGCGAAGCGAGTTCGGGCGAACCGACCAGCGTCACCTCGCAGCCTTGCGCGAAATCGCGGATCAGCGCTTTGCGTATACTCGCGCTTGACCGTGCCCTTGGTGCCGAACACGGAGACGCGTTTGGTTCTCGATTGCGCGCAGGCCGGCTTGATCGCCGGCACGGTGCCGACAAAAGGTACCTCGTATCGTTCGCGCAGATGCGACATCACCAGCGTCGAGGCGGTGTTGCAGGCGATCAAGATGAGGTCGGGGGCGTGCGCGGCGATCAGTTCGCCGATCAGCGGCACCACGCGCGCGATGATCGCTTCCTCGCTGTGCTGGCCATAGGGGAAGAACGCGTCGTCGGCGACATAGACGTAATGCGCATCGCGCCGCGCGCGCACGACCTCACGCAGGACCGAGAGCCCGCCAAGGCCGGAATCGAACACGAGTATCGTCGGAGGTGAGGCCATGGCGCGATTTTAACCCGATCCCGCGTTACCATTCAGTTGTTTTTTCGGTTGCTTTTGATGATCCCGTCGCCGCTCGCCAGGGGCGTCGTTGCCGTAAAAACCCGGGGAGCTTCAAGATCACGATCCCCAATCCGCAGTCAAGACAAGGCTTCGCTGTCTCGCGGCGCAAGACGCCCGAGCTTTGCCATAGGCATGGCCCTCCAGGGAAGCAGAGGGCGCGGGGAATGCCGGGTGCCCAATGCACCCGCAGCCTCGTGTGCGCTTTGTAGTTTTAGTATGCACACGAGTATTCACAGCGGAGGCACCGGAAACATCCGGCATTCCCCACGCGATGGTTTTACGGCTTATTGCGCGCTCTCCCCGGGGACCGGGCTTTCTTGCCCCCGTCATTCGCTGGATACATCCTCGCGAACTTAGCGCCAGCGTCGGGGCACCAGGACCACACGCCTTCGCCGTCCGCTTCAGTGTCGCTCGTCTCGCGACACCGCTGCGTCCACCGCATCCCGCTCCCAACGTCCGTGACGACCGCGAAGCGCCCCTCTTGTGGGAACGGGACGGCGGGAAGAATACACAATTTCTGATTTTCGGAAAGTGAAATATTTTTGCAAAGGGGGCTGGACAGGGGAATCAAAAAACGACCCGTCGGGCAAATCACTGGGCCTTTGTAACACCAGTCACCAGTCGTCATCATCCGCGCATGGGGGTGATCCAGTAAATGCTGCCGTCCATGTTTAAGTCGGGAAGTCGGGGGTACTGGATGCCCCGCCTTCGCGGAGCATGACAGGTGAGGGTGGAATAGTATCGCGAACGAAATCGAGCAAAATTCAACCGAGTTGCCTGACGACGGGCAAATCAGTTCGTGGGGCGGATTGGAGCCGCGATGCCGGCGTAATGATCCCAGAGGCGGTCGATATCGTCGAGGGCTTCCGGCGTCCGAATAATCGAGGGCCTATCCGCAACCATGTCGTAAATTCTTCTCGCGAAGGAAATTCTCGACATCCAGGATGCCGCCTTCGCCGGCATCGAGCGAACCGATGCCCTTATCTATTTCACCGCGAAGCGCGTTGAGCTTTTCGACATGCGAGAGCAGCTTGCGACCGATCTTTTCCTGATCGTCGTCCGGCAACCGGGCGATTTGCGCCATCGCTTGTTCGAGTGTTCTGACCATGATCGCAGTCTAGCACATCCCGTATGGGAGCTGAAGCATTTGGAGAGGGCGAAGCGAATCGAACCCTCGTATGCAGCTTGGGACAAAGCGATGCTTCAGTCTTTTATCATTGATGCCCGCAATACTAAGAATTAACATCATGAGCAGTCCTCGGTCGAGTTGTCTTGGTCGACACCGACGCTCGTCTATCGCGCTGTCGATCCAACATGCCGGCCACAGAATGGGGTCTCCTCGCCGGGCTGGTGGATTGCGGCCGGCGAATTCTTCGGTCTCCCTCGTGAATCACTTGGTCGTTTGCTGCACCCGCTTTGATTTCGGACATCTACTTTGGATCTCGCTTCATGACCGGCCATACCACGAAGCCTGATTCCGTGCAGCCGGCAGCCGAGACGGTACCCGGTCTTTTCGACAGTTGGTTTGACCCGATCGAAGCTGGAGTGCGCAACCGGGTGCGCGATTTCATCGAGACGATGATGGAAGACGAGCTCGAGGCGGTGCTTTCCCGACCTCGCTATGGGCGTGCTGCGCCGCCAGCGAACGAAGAAGGCGGCAGGGCAGAGAGGTGACGGGCCATCGCCATGGCCACCGGTCACGCTCGCTTCTGGGACCTTGCGCGGTCGAGATGGCAATGCCGCGCGCCCGGTTGAACACTCCGGAAGGCAATACGACCGAATGGAAGAGCAAGGCATTGAAGGCCTACCAGCGCCGTACCTCGCGGCGGACGCGGTGATCGCCGCCACCTATCTGGCCGGCACCAACATGCGGCGGGTTCGTCGGGCGTTGACGGCGCCTGTTTGGCGGCGCGGTGAGCAAGGACACGGTGAGCCGAACCTGGCGCAAGGTGAAGACCGACTGGGACGCTTGGAATACCCGCTCGCTGGCCGACGAGCCGATCGTACGGCTGATCCTCGACGGCACGGTGGTTCGCGTTCGGCTCGACCGCAAAGCCACTTCGATTTCGCTGCTTGTCGTCTTGGGGGTGCGCGCCGACGGACAGAAAGTTCTGCTCGCGATCAAGAGCATGGGCGGGGAAAGCGCCGAGGCCTGGCGCAGTGTGCTTGACGATCTCACCAGGCGTGGTTTGCAGCGGCCGGAGTTCCTCATCGTCGATGGCGCGGCGGGGCTCGACAGCGCCATCGCCGCGGTGTGGGACGGCGTGCCGGTCCAACGCTGCACGGTGCACAAGCACAGAACTCTGCTCGCGCATGCGCCGGAGCGCCTGCACGAGGAGATCACCGCCGACTACAACGATATGATCTACGCGGCGACGCGCGAGGAGATCGAGGCGCGCCGCAAGGCCTTCATCCGCAAATGGCGGGTCAAGCACCGCGCCGTCGCCGACAGCCTGGAGGAAGCCGGCGAACGGCTGTTCAGCTTTACCCGCCTGCCGCCCGACCAATGGAGGAGCGTGCGCACCACCAATGCGATCGAGCGGCTGCACGAGGAGTTCAAGCGACGGATCAAGACGCAAACCGTGCTGCCTTCCGCCGACACCGCAGCATGTTGTTCTGGGCTTGCTCGCCTCCGGCCAGATCAACATGCGCAAAGTCGACGGCTGGAAAACGCTCGCCGAAAAGCCCATCGCTCAGCCAATTGACCTCGCCGCCTGAAACGTTATGTTCAAGTTCCCGGAAACTGCGTCATCCGAATTCCAAAATTATTTTCCGGACGGCACCCAAAATGTGCGATTTACTTCTTTTCAGCTGCTTTGGCGGGTGCAGGCGCGGAGGTTTAACCGAAATAGGTGCTGGAGCCGGGGGCCGGTTCTTTACCTGAGACGTACCCTTGCTGAAACCGTCAGCCCTTGCCGTCCAGCCATCTTGGGCCATCATCCGGCCGATGTTCCTATGTCTTTGCGGCTCATCGTTTCTTTTCCTCCAGCGGGGGCGGACTAGACGCCGGTTTTGGATTTATTGGGGCTGGTGCCGCAGGGCGCGTTTGAATTTGAGACATACCGGAATTGTGGCCGCCCTTGACAACATAGCCTTCTGTCAAGGGCCGCGTAACCGGTCGTGATGGCGGCCTATTCGCCGTGTTGCTCATTGGATTGCTCCACTCTTTCACGGTACGGGAACTCAATATCGATATTGTCCATCTTCCGTGCAAGATACACGCGAGGTGTTTCGAACAGAGTATTTCCGTCGAAATCGTAGACAATCACATCGCGGAGACGGACCTCCCGCTGTTTTTCTGTTTCCGAAAACGCTTCAACCCAACCGGCGTACGTGATCTTCTTTTCGAAGTCGCGAAGATGGATGTACTCGACCTCGGGTCTTCCTGAGTTGAACGTATAGTCCCAGACATCCTCATCGCCATACCGTTTTGTCGCTTTGATCCATTGAAGAAAGCGGGTCACCAGCTTGTAAGTGTTCGCATACAGCCACAGAACCGAAGAAACGAGGGAAACCAACGATGCCGAAAAGATTAGACGTACCGAACTAGCATCGAGAAATTCATCGTCTTTCTTGAATTTGAAAACCTCAAAATTCAGCCCGGAGATTTCGAAACTCGCAAGCCAGTAGAGGCAATAAGTGATGAGATAAGCGGCCAACCCGAAAACAAAGGTTCGGCGCAGAATATCCCACTGTTGCAACGGCGTTACGCTTCGGCCATACTGTGCATCGATGCGTTCCCAGATGATGCCGGGAATGAAGATAATGACCAATTGAAAGAAGAAAATATCCACGCAGCATGGCCTCATTTTGACGTCAGTTTTTCCGCAGGCTTTGGAATGAACTATGCCCGCAAATCAATGAGTTAGCTGAGATCGACCTTCTATTTTAGCGGCCATTTGGTGGGCGGCTGACTTTTCGACTTCGCATTTTATAGACTGCTCGAGTGCCGCGCGGCAAGCTTGGCAAATTGCGCTTCACGCTCATGCATGTGAGATAATGTTCTTCTATCCCATATTGCGGAGGAGGCACCCTGATGAGAATTGCAAGGAGGCTGTTTGTTGTGCCGCTCGCGACAGTTACCAGATGGGTAAGACGACGATCATAAAGGCGCTCGTTTCTCAGGGAGGTGGGACCCCCAGTTCGATCGGTTGAGGAAAGCTCCTCGTTTGTTGACCGGGGCCGCCTGATTGACGCTTACATTTTCGGTTGCTCATATCAGGAGACTGAAAAGGCGCAGCATGGAAGCGTTCGCGATGCGTTAGATGCGAGCGACGCACGGTGGCGAGAACGGGAGCTCACACGCATCTTCCGAGCCACGTGAGTAACTCGGACGAGGATATCGACGAGATGATCGAGGCTGCCCATCAGGCGGGGTTTGATGCCATTTGTGCAATAGTGGTTTTTACAGGCGACAATCCAGAGGATCGCACCGCTTTTTCAGACATCTGGGCAAAAAGGCTGGGATGAACGTTGGACAATTCCGAACGCTCGCCGTACTCCTGATGATCGAAATGTCGAGCCTCAACTTAATGCCTTGGGAAGTGATCTATGGACTTGGATTTGTGCGGCCTTAGCCTCATGATTAAGCTTGTGCCTTTCAAAGTAGGAGACCCTCTTCTTGGTCTTATTTCAAGGCATCCACAGAGGAATCGAAATAATGGCCTGCTTAGTAGATCAGGGGAGTGAGATGGGCAAAGCGCCTGCAAGCGGTATCGCTCTGGGTCACAGGAAACATGTGTCGTGAAGGGGATGCTTGCGCGCGGTGATCGGCACACGACATCGCATCATATTTTGGCGTCAACCCCGCGCGCATCAACGAAGTCGCTAGCGGCAACAATAACTATCCGAACGCTCAGCCGACGCCGGAAGCTGAGCTTCCCCCGCCCGGGCCGTACATGACAAAGTTTGCCGTCGGTTATCCACACTCTCAACGGAAGCCAAGGAGGCACTTCGATTTGCCGAGCAGGAAAACGAGCTTGCCGACGTGAAGGCGGCAATCATGATCGCCACCATCCAAGCAAAAATCGACGCGCTACAGGAAGTTTAGAAAAACGAAAGCCGTCACGTTGCCATTGAAGGAGATCAAAAAGGTGGCGTCACGCCTAAGAAGGAGCGGGAGACTGAAAAGCCGGGCAAGAAGGTGCCTGAACCTGTTATGGCGGCGCGCCTCCATCCAACCCAACTGCACCTGGTTGCAAAGGTCAAGAAACTTCGATCAGAGGCCAGTGAGTTAAGGACCCAGGTTTCCGCCGGTTCTTACGGAGACGACGAGCGCGAGCGTTTTTATAAGCTTGCGAGCAGTGCCTTCATGGTCTTGGACATTTCGTACCCTGAGCTAGCCGAGCGCGCCAAGTTGGGAGACGCTTTTTTTTCAACCCTGATCAGGGACAGGCGAAATCCTAAGCTTCAAAACTTTCTTCGAGCACTCACCGCGATGATTGAGATTGCCGACGAACGTCTTTACGATATTGATCGCGATCCCAATGCCTCCAGCGTACTTCCAGTTTCCGCTAAGATTACTCAGCGCATCAGACAGGACCGTGGCGATTTGCTGGTGCTATCACAGTCACTCGCACAAATGGCGTTGGATGAAATTGAACGGCTTAACGCAGAGCGGCCGAACGATGCCGATAGGATCAAAGAATATGAAGGCAGCGCGAGCTTCTGAAAATCTTCGCTGATGGGTTCACGCGAATAGCACATGCGTTGGCAGTGCTCGACGTTGATCTCAATCACCCGGTGAAGCTCAGCAAAGCCGTCAAAGCCATCGAGAGCGTCGGCAATGGCATTAACCGGTGGTGGAAGGCGAACGAGGACGAAGCAATCGATTGGGCGGTTAGGATTTCGGTCTTGACCGCTGGGGTTGCGGCACTCGGATGGGCTGGGAGTGGACAATATGACCGTGGGCACCACCATCGTCGCCGCGCTCGTTGGCGGTACACGAGTTCTTGAGGCAATCAGCAAGCGATCCTCGACCGCAATTTCGAAAAAACGTGCAGTAAGCCGGTAATTGCCAACCACACAAAGAAAATGGGATGCCCGAAGCCGTATCAACAATGAAGGCCATCGAGGGCGCAATCGCGGGCGGCATGTGGTTCGTTCCCTTGATGAGAGTTACGGTGACACTACGCTGGACTGCACTTAATCCTACAATTAAGTGCAGTGTCACCGTAACCTTCCGCCGGGATCGCCGGCGATAGCTGGGTCACTTGGGCCAAGCTAGCACATTCGCCTTATCGCTTGCGGAGGTTGCAGCGGCGGATTACGCCGATCGAGCCGCGCCATGCGCGGACCCGGTTGGGTTCTATCCAATTCCTAGAGCCACTTCCCCATACAGTGAGGCGTTTATGAGGTCACAGGTCATACCGCCGGTCGCACCGTAAAGTCAGCTTTGACAGTCGATGACTATGTTCAAAATATATTTTGATGATGGAGGATCTCAATGCTTCAACCGGGTCCGGACTCCTGCAATTGATGAGCCGTTCCTCGCGGGGTTGGTTGATGAGACGATAGCGGAAGAAGTCACAGACGCGGATGCCATCATTTTGAGGTTCAGCGGAGGAAAGTGCTTGGAGATCGGGATGGCTGACGCAGATTATCGAGGCCCGGAAGCTTTGGAGTTGATCGAATTGGACGGCGAGCGAATAATTTGGTCGTAACCCAATGCTCAAAATCTGCAGAACTCTCACGCGACCCGGCGCCGCTTTGACGTCTGTCCACTCGCCACGGGGCGTGCTGAAAGGGTTAGACCCAGGGCGCGAACGATACGCATGACCGTGCCGAATTCGGGATTGCCGGTCTCCCCGAGCGCCTTGTACAGGCTTTCGCGGTTCAAGCCGGCCTTCTTCGCAATCCCACCCATACCGCGTGCACGTGCAACGAGACCAAGCGCGTCACGCACGAAATCCGCGTCACCGGATTCGAGCGCCGCCGCAATATAGGCAACCTGACGCTCTTCGGTGTCGAGATAGTCGGCGGCATCAAATCGCGTTGTCTTGGGCATCACAATGTCTCCGCCAGCTTCTGAGCCCGTTTGATATCCTTCGGTTGCGTGCGCTTGTCGCCACCACACAACAGGATCACAATCTGTGCTCCGCGATGCACATAGTAAATCCGGTAACCCGGCCCATAGTCGATGCGCATTTCGAAGATGCCGTGACCGACGCCTCTGGTGTCGCCGGGATTCCCCATCTCCATGCGGCGAATGCGGCCGACAATGCGCGCGACCGCATTGGCATCCCTGAGACGGTGCAGCCAGCCCGAAAACTCCTCCGTCTGACGCACCTCGACCATGAGGGCTTGATGTAGTCCATAGGCTACAAAGCGTCAAGCGATATCGGCGCTACCGAGCACAAAAACGCTCCTGCGCTATGCCGAAGCGACCGGCAGCGAGTAGGGCGGATCGTAGTCCATCGGTCCGCGCAACGCGCCGCCCGATGGGCGTAATCCGCCGCTTCCAACCGTGCGATAGCTGCGCAATACAGAACTCGACTTGCAGACTGGCTGATGTCTTTGAGAATGGCGGGCCGCTCACCATCCACTGCCTTGATCCCCAGAGCCCCTGCGCGCCGCCATTGCCGTCAACGGGCTTCATGGTAGTCTGTAACCAGCGAATCCACTCCGCAACTTAAGACAAGTCCCTGGATTTCCTAACCGGGAGGCCTGCCGTTCGATCGTCTGCAGCCCGCTGGCTGGAGGTCTGCTAATGCAGTGTCTTGCGTGTCGGCACGAAAATCGGGAGGACGCTCAATTCTGCCGCGAATGTGGGGAAGCATTCGGGACCCGCTGCGCGGTCTGCGGCACCAATTTGACGGCTGAAAGCAGGTTCTGCGACAATTGCGGCGCGCCTTCCGCAAACCCGGCCGGGCGGGTTGCTTCACCGCTGTTGGCGTCGCCCTATTTCCAGGCTCCCAGTCGTCTCGCCAAGCGGGTCCTCACCTCGAACGCCGCTCTGGAAGGCGAGCGAAAGCAGGTCACGGTCCTTTTCTCGGACCTGAAGGGATCAACCGAGTACATCGCCGATCGCGACCCTGAATATGCGCGCCGGCTTCTCGATCCGGTCCTTGAACTGATGATGGAAGCCGTCGACCGCTATGAAGGCACGGTCAACCAGGTGATGGGCGACGGCATCCAGGCGCTGTTCGGGGCACCGCTCGCCTATGAGGACCACGCCGTCCGCGCCTGTTACGCGGCGCTCAAGATGCAGGAATCCATCACCAGGCACGCCGAAAGGGTGCGCCGGACCGAGGGCCTTCCGCTTCAGATCCGCGTCGGGCTGAACTCGGGCGAAGTTGTCGTGCGCTCGTTCGGGAGCGAGCTCCACATGAACTATTCCGCGCACGGCGAGACCATCCACCTGGCTGCTCGCATGGAGCAAATGGCGATACCCGGCACCGTTCTGATCTCTTCCCGGACCTTTCACCTTGCGGAAGGCTATGTGGTGACCAAGTCGCTCGGCCCGATGTTCGTCAAGGGGCTGTCGGCACCCGTCGAGGCGTATGAGCTGTTGGGAGCCGTCGCAGTCTCGAGACTCCAGGCGCTCTCGCATCGTGGGCTGACCCGATTTGTCGGGCGCAACAACGAGATCAGCCAGTTGCGGCAGGCGCTCGATCGGGCGCGTGCAGGCCATGGACAGATCCTTGCCGTCGTGGGGGAGCCCGGCGTCGGAAAGTCGCGACTGATCCAGGAATTCATTCACTCGGAGCTGACCCACGGCTGGCGGGTCCTCGAAGCCAATGCGGTAACCTACGGTGCGGCAACCAGCTATCTGCCGGTGACCGAATTCCTCAAAAGCTACTTCCAGCTCGCGATATCCGACGAACCTGTCACGATCCGCGAGAAGGTTGCCAGCAAACTCCTGAGTCTGGATGCAGCGTTGCTGCCGACACTGCCGGCGCTGCTCACGATTCTGGGCCTGCCGCCGCCCGACGGTCTGCAGTCGTCTCCCTCCGACCCGCCGCAGCGGCGGCAGCGTACGTTCGAGGCGGTCAAACGCCTGCTGTTCCGCGAGAGCGAGGAACGACCGCTGTGCATCGTCCTGGAGGACATGCATTCGATCGACCCGGAAACACAGGTATTGATCGATGGAATTGTCGATAGCCTGCCTACCGCGCGCATCCTGTTCCTGGTCAGCTACAGGCCCGAATACCGACACGGCTGGGCCAGCAAAGCGTATTACACCCCGGTTCGAATTGACCCTCTGGTACCGGAAGTTGCCTGCGAAATGCTCAACGCGCTGGTCGGCACCGACCGAGCCCTGGAGCCGCTCAAGAACTTCCTCATCGAGAAAACCGGCGGCACGCCATTGTTTATCGAGGAGAGCGTGCGCGCGCTTGCGGAAATCGGCGATCTAAGCGGCGAGCCGGCAGGCTACCATGCGACAAAGTTGATTTCGGACCTCAAAATACCGCCTACGATTGAGGCCCTGTTGAGCTCGCGTATCGACCGCCTGGCCCCCGTGGACAAGCGCCTGCTTCAGGCCGCCGCGGTGCTCGGCTATCAGGTGCCCCTCAATGTTCTGCAGGCCGTCGCAGACCTGTCACTCGAACCGCTCCGCGAGGCACTGAAGCGTTTGCAGGCCTCCGAATTCCTGTACGAGACCAGCCTGTTCCCGGACATCGAATACACCTTCAAACATGCCCTGATCCACGATGCGGCCTATCAAATGTTATCGGCGGACCGGCGGCGCATGTTGCACGCCGCCGCGCTAACCGCCGGTGAAAAATTATACGCTGACCTGTTATCCCAAAAGGCCGATTGGCTGGCCTTTCATGCCTTTCGGGCCCAGGCCTGGGATCGCGCCGTCGTCCATCTCCAGGCCGCTGCCATCCGAGAAATTGCGCGGGCGGCGAATCGGGTCGCGGTTCAGCATCTGGAGAACGCGCTTGTCGCCATGCAGCATTTGCCGGTCGGGGAGCACTCGACGCTGGCCATCGATTTGCGGATCGCCTTGCGGCATGCGCTGACCCCGTTGGGACGCGTTCAACGATCGCTGGACTATCTGCGTGAAGCCGAGCTGCTTGCGATCGAACTCGACGACCGTTCGCGATTAGGACGGGTGGTGTCCTTCACGGCCAATTGTCTGGTCAATCAGGCACGATACAGCGAAGCGCTCGAGACAGGCGAGCGCGCCTTGAACATCGCACGCGAGCTTGGCGAGCAACGCCTTGGGCTTGCGACCAACATGTACCGGGCGCGCGCCATGATGGCGCGGGGCGAATATCCACGGGCAATTGCGACGCTTGAAGAGATCATCGGGGAGCTGGACGCGAAACCGCCCAACGACTTCCATGGCCTTCCGCTTCTTCCCGGGACCGTCGCGCGAAGCCATCTCGCTGCATGTCTTGCCGAGGTCGGCGCGTTCGCGGCGGCGGCGGCTCATGCGTCGGAAGCCGCGCGCCTCGCCGACGCCAGCGGGCAACCGGATTCCATCATATGGGGTTACTGGAGCATCGGGTCGGTCGCGCTCGGCCGGGGAGCTTCCGGAGAGGCTGTCGTGGTGTTCGATCGCCTTCTCGCGGTCTGCCGAACCCATGATCTGGACGCCTACACTTCCCGGATCCTGGCCGCTTTGGGTCGCACCATGGCCCGCATCGGGCAGGTCAAGGAAGGGCTTTCGCTGCTGGAAAAAGCCGTCACCCTCGACGCATCCGCCGAACCGCAGATTACCCGCTCGTTCGCTCTCACTTCGCTGTCCGAGGCCTTGCTGCTGGCCGGCAAATTGGAAGAGGCTCTGACAGTGGGGACCGAAGCGGTGCAACGGACCAGGGCGCACGAGGAACGCGGTGCCGAAGCGCATGCCTGCTGGCTACTGGGCACGATCCATAGTGCCCGCGCCATCGACCTCGATGCCGCCGTGCGCATGTTCGAGACCGCGACCGCGAACGCCACCGAGCTCGGCATGCTGCCTCTGCTGGCGCACTGTCATCTCGGGTACGCTCACTTGCAGGAACGGCTGGGTCTTTGGCCGCAAGCCGTTGAACTGCGAGATCGAGGCCAGCGTCTGCTGCTCAACCAGCTCGGCATGAAACCGTGGTTTCAAATATGAATGAATGATGACACCGCGCGCGGCGCTAGAGCGCGATGGGATTAGGTCGAATCACCATCGCGCTCTAGCTTATTGTTTGAGCATGATCTTTTCGGAAAACCGGTACCCACTTTTCCGAATCATGCTCTTTGAACGCTCTATTTGGCTTTGCGACCTGACGTCAATTTCACCTTTGGGCCGACCCGGGGCTGGCGTACGATCTCGATATTCGGGGTTTCAAGGCCGTACTGCCTGGCCATCGCACGAACTTCGTGGATCAGGTTCTGCGTCAGTCGCTGATCGCCCGTCAGGGCCACACTCAGCTGCATTGGCGGGCGGGATTTTTTCTTGGGTGCCTTCTTGGCAGCTCTTCTTGGTCACTTTCTTGGGCATGGCGCCGACCGAACGTGGTCTCGAACCCTTCGAATCCGGCTTCTTGCTATCCGTCATTTTTTCTTGCGCATCATTTCTTCTTGCGCAGCAGGCTCGCGGGAGTCGGATCACCCTTGATTGTGATACCCATCACATTTGGCCCGAACGTCGTCTTGAGGGCCAGCACCGCGTCATTCCACTTCTTCACATCCGCAGCTTTAAGCTCGCCGGCAAACGTGAACACCACAATCTGATGCTCACCGGTCTTCTGTGCCTTGATATATCCGCCGCTCATTTGCGCAACCGTCCCCAAAAGTGTTTCTGTCGGAGCTGTTCGATGAATGCCGTTCAAAATCCAATGGCCGCAAGCATGGTGATACCGAAATTGGAAGTCAAGCAGGAAGTCTCATTTTGCCGCCGAGGGCAACGCAACACGGGAATATCCTTGCGAAAGATCAGCCTCGGAAAACACCCCTGGGATGCCGTCGAGATCGCGCACGAAGTAGTATTCCAGCGCGGATCCATGCGGCTCGGCGATCTTCACCGTCTGGCCAATGCAGGTCGAGGCAAACGCGGCGATCATATTGTCCTTGCCAACCGCCAGCAGCGCCGTGACGCCCGCCGGGAAACGCCCCGCGTTGATCTCCGTAATCGAGGGGACACCATTGGCGTCCTCCTTCAGTTCGACACAGAATGCCCCTGACGGATGTTGCTCGAGCGCCCGCACGGCTTTCAGGGTCACCTTCAGCGCCTCGGGCGCCGCGACGGTCTTTGCCAGACTGGAAAGCGAGAACGTGCCGCTCGGATTGTTTCCGGCGGCGAAATAGCTCAGGACCTCGATCGGCTGGGCGCGCAGCAGGCTGCCCTTGTGCCACACGCTCTGGACGATGAAATGCCGTCCCGGCAGGTACTCCCCCAGGGTGAAATCAGAAACCTTCACGCCGTGCAGATCCCGCCACTGCGTCATCCATGCCCGCGCCTGCGCAACGGTAGCCACGGGGATCGCTGCCAGCGAGCGGGAGCCCCGACGGGCCCGGCACCAAAGCAGGCCGTCCTTGGAGAATTTGCCGAAGATTTTTTCGAGACTCCGGAGCGACTTGACCTCGAACGTGTGGGGGGAGGGAATATCGCGGCGACGAAAAAACTCGCTCAGCGCAAACTTGTCCTGGCACCGCTCGATGGTCTCGGCGCGGGGCAGCAGCAAATCGATCGAAAACCGGGCGCGTGCATCGGACAGCGCTTTCACCGCGTTGTCATTGGTCGGCATGATGACATTGACGCGTTCGCGCCGGATGACTTCCAGCAGCGAATCGATGAAGTCGCCGCTGGCAGGCTCCGGGCAGAGGTAGTTGCTGTCGGCCAGGGACAATTTCAGCACGAACCGGTCTTCATTGACGCCGACGATAGTGGGTGTCGGCGTCATGGTACGAAGTGCGCGGATCATGTTCGCACTCGATCCGGTCCCGGCGCCAGTGACCAGCGCCCGAATTTCGCGTTTCTTCATCGGATTCCGTTAGATACAAAACAAAAAGGCTGCGACGATACTCAAGACGACACTCAATATGGCAGACTTTCACGATGTGGCGGATTTCACAACCCGGCGCCGTTCGCGAACCGCTGATTTCCTAGTCCTGCTGTGTCACTAAACCCTCATGGTGAGGAGGCGCCCTTGCGCCGTCTCGAACCACGAGGCCCCGCTGGTGGCCTCGTCCTTCGAGACGCTTGCTCGCGCAAGCTCCTCAGGATGAGGGGAAAAAGCCGGCAATGACGCAGTAAGACTAGGACACCAGATCTAACGCACCTTGACGAACCGGAAGTGACGGAGGCGATCCTCTCCGATGCGGTCGTCGATGTAAAACCCGTCGATTTTCCCCTTGGCATCGCGGCTGAACTGCACGGTCGCCAAGGGCAGCACGACGCTGAAATTCTCCATCGTGAAGGTGTCGGTGGCAACCGCGGTCAGCGTCGCCGGATCATATTTGCGGTGCGCCATGACAATCGACGATCCGTCCAGGACGACCTCGCAGACATTGTCGACTTCGTCGCTGTAGTATTGGCCGGGATAGTCGGTGAGGTCAGCTGGCGCGAGCGCGGGTGGGGCTGGCGGCATCGACTTTGGCGGGGCTGCGGCGGAGGCGTCGTTGAGATAGACGGCGGCGACACGTCGCACCAGGTCCCCCGTTAGAATGGATGGCGGCAACTGCACATTGCCCAGCAGCGCGACGGCGAGCTTTTGGTCCGGATAGCGAATCAAATGCGAGCGATATCCGGGATCCAGTCCGTCATGCTCGACGATCAGGCGGCCTTGTTCGGTCCGTATGAACAATCCGAGCCCATAATCTTCGGAATGCGGCACCGTGGTCTGCATCGCCGCGAGGTTCGCGGCGCCGCCGACCGTCGGCCGATCGAAGTTGTGGCTCCAGCGCATGAGGTCTTCGACCGTGGTGAGCAGATTGGTCGGACCGGTGAGATCATAGTTCGGCATCCTCATTGCGAAGCCCGAGGCGGTGCTGCAATATCCGTAGGCGCGGTGCTTGACGATCTGCCCATGGGTTTCAGCGATGGTCGTACGCGTCATCCGCAGGGGCCGGAAGATGTTCTGGCTGGCGAACTCGGCGAGCGACAGACCGGAGACCTTTCTGACAATCGCGCCGGCGAGCGTGTAGTTGGTGTTGCTGTACGAATAGTCCGAGCCGGGGCTGAAGTTCAGAGTTTTCATCCGCGGCACCAGATCTTCGAGGACATCGCTTTCGCTGATCGTGTCGTCGGACAGGATCCATCCGGCCAACGTCGCCAGCACCCACTGGTCCCTGATCCCGCTGATGTGGTGAAGCATCTCGCCGACCGTGATCGGCGGAATCATGCCCTTCAGCTGCGGAATGAACCCATGTACCTCATCGGTGAGCTTGACCTGCGGCGCCAGCAGCAGGATGCACAATGCCGTGAACTGTTTCGCCAGCGAGCAGGAGTGGAAAACCGTCGAGGGCGTGATTGCAATATCGTGATCGAGGTCGGCCATGCCGTAACCGCGCGCGTAAACAACGTGACCCGCTTGGGATACGGCGAGAGCGAAGCCTGGGGAATTGGGTTTGTCCCACGGCGCAAAAATCGCGTCGACTTGAGCGTTAGGCGGAAAAGTCGGCAGGGCGGAAACCACGGCATGTTCTCCCACGGCAAGAACGAAATGATCGAGGATGAAAGTCCGGTTTGCTCTGGCTGCGCCTGGGCTGAATGGCGGTCACGAGATAAAGGATCAATCTTTGATATTGGCGCTGCACAATGAGGTTTCTATTCCCGCCATGTAGCTGAGTTCGCGGGATGCCTCCATATTGCCTCCGCTATGCTCAGACGAGTCAAGTGCCGGTTCAAGCCGCTTCTTTTGCCCCCGTCATCCCTGAGAAGCATGTTTCCCAGAACTTAGCGCCAGCGTCGGGGCGCCAGGACCACACGCCTTCGCCGTCCGCCTTTCGCGCCGTCGTCTGCTGCGCCATCTTTTGCGCGCATCGCGCGGGGCAGGGCTCCGCCGCCACTGCGAGCCAACGGGTCCGCGCGAAGCGCGGCCCGATGACAGGCCGCGCGAAGCAATCCATCCTTCCGCGCGGGAAGTATGGATTGCTTCGTCGCTTTGCTCCTCGCAATGACGTGGTGAGTTTGCGCGCATCCATGATACGCACTTGCGCTTTCAGCAAGTAGCCCGGAGCGCAGCGATATGCGGGGTTTAAGACAATCCCCGATGTCGCTTCACTCATCCGGGGCCAGCATGACAATGCCGCCGTGCTCGGGCGGCGCGGCAATCAGAAATTCATGGCGAGGTCTCAGCCACGCCCTGCGAGCCGGTCACTCGTCTTCCCAGATCAGCTTCCCACACTTGCACTCGAACACGCGGACGGATTTTCCGTGCCGCGTATCCAGCAGCGTTTGGATGAGGTGTGGTCGCGCACCACAATGGGTGCACTTGCGATCTTCCTGCGTTGTTTTCGCAAGCGATCTTTCGCCGCCATAGTAGTCCATGGCTCGCCCTCCGGCGGACGCAATCCAATATGTTGGTTACGGCAATGCGGTCAATATTCGAAGTTATCAAGTGAACAATTGTTTCAACCAGTCGGTTGGAACACGTTGTGTCGCACGAGCGCAGTGTTGCACAAGCGCATCAGTTGAACTGGTAACTGCACTCGTGGCCGTGCACGCCGCTGGTCGGTCTCCTTTTCGCCCACACGCGGACAAACACTTTGGCAAAAGCGGCAGCGCGATGTCAAAAAGGGGAGCGGCAACAACATGTCGCGCGAACGAAGTGCCGTCTACGAGCCGGAAGAACTCTCGCTTTTGGGAGGTATCTTTGATCAATCGGTGGCGGCGTTGCCGGTCGCCATGCGAACTCCCGCCAATCGAACGGAGATCGCAAAGATCATTCTCTGGCGTGCTGCCGCAGGTGAGCTTGAACTGGCGCCCCTTGCGAAGTTTGAAGCCGCGGCCTCTTGTGACCAAGCAGCGATCTGATCTTCGTTGTCCTCGCCTCGTGGCATGATCTTGAGCGCGTCCAGCAACTACAAATGATCGAAGCAAAAAATAACCTGGCCGCCATCCGAGGCGGCCAGGCTATCGTTTCTCGCCAGTGTTTTCCGCCATCACTTTTTGACGGCGAAGACCCAGATGACGCCGCCCTGCGGCACGTTATCCTCGATGCCGATCTTGTTCTGGGTCGCCAAGGCGTCCTGAATGCGCTGCGCGTCGACGCCCCAGCCCGACTGGACGGCGATATATTCCTTCCCGTCGACTTCGTAGGCAACCGGCATGCCCATGATGCCGGAGTTGGTCTTCTGCTCCCACAGCACGTCGCCGGTCTTGGCGTCGAAGGCGCGGAACATCCGGTCATTGGTGCCGCCGGCCAGGATGAGATCGCCGGCGGTGGCCGTCACCGAACCGAACAGTTGCGATTTCGCGAAGTTGTGCGACCAGACCTTTTTTCCCGTTGCCGGATCCCATGCCTGCAGCTCGCCAAAATGGTCGGCGCCGGCAACGGCCTTCAGGCCGACATCTTCGGGCTTGGTGCCGAGCCAGAGCTTGCCCTCGACCAACGGGACCTTCTCGCCGGTAAAGCCGCCGCAGAAATTCTCGTTGGCCGGAACATAGACCAGGCCGGTCTTCTGACTATACGCCGCCGACGGCCAATCCTTGCCGCCCCACAGCGACGGACAGAATTCCACCCGCTTGCCGATGACCGGCTTGTGCGCGGGGTCGACGATGGGCCTGCCGGTCTCCGGCTCGATGCCTTTCCAGACGTCGGTATGAACGAAAGGCCAGCCGGCTACATAATTGATCGCGGCCGGCTTGCGCTCCAGGATCCAGAAGATCGCGTCGCGCCCCGGATGGATCAGGCTCTTGAACGAGCGGCCGTCCCTTTGCAGGTCGATCAGCATCGGAGCGTCCACCTCGTCCCAATCCCAGGAATCGTTCTGATGGTACTGGTGGAAAGCTTTGATCTTGCCGTTATCCGGATCGAGCCCGAGCACCGAAGAGGTGTAGAGGTTGTCGCCCGCGTGGGCTGAACCCGGCCACGGCGCGGCGTTGCCGACGCCCCAATAGATCGTCTTTGTTTCCGGATCGTAATTGCCGGTCATCCAGGCCGATCCGCCACCGGATTTCCAGTCGTCGCCGCTCCAGGTATCGTGACCCGGCTCGCCTTCGCCCGGGATGGTGAAGGTCCGCCACAGTTCCTTGCCGCTATCGGCGTCGAACGCGACCACGTAACCACGTACGCCGAATTCGCCGCCGGAACCGCCGACGATCACCTTGCCGTCGACAATCAGCGGCATCAGGGTCAGGTACTGCCCCTTCTTGAAGTCCTGAACCTTGGTGTCCCATAGGACTTTTCCGGTCTTCGCATCGAGCGCCACAACATGATCGTCGGTCGTGGCGAGATAGAGCTTGTCCTGCCAGAGTCCGACCCCGCGGCTGGTGGGGTGCAATTGGAAGAGGTCGTCGGGCAATTGGCGCTTGTAGCGCCAGTACTCGTCGCCAGTCTTGGCGTTGAGGGCGATCACCTGACCCATCGGGGTTGCGACGAACATCACGCCGTTGTTGACGATCGGCGGCGCCTCGTGCCCCTCGACCACGCCGGTCGAGAAAGTCCACGCCGGCGTCAGGTCCTTTACATTCGAGGTGTTGATCTGGTCGAGCGGGCTGTAACCCTGGCCGTCATAGGTGCGGCGATAGAGCATCCAGTTGCCGGGTTCGGGATTCCTGAGCCGATCGGCCGTCACCGGGCTGTAATTCTCGATCGGGCCGGCGCCGGCTGTGATCGGAACAAGGCAAATGGACGCGACCAAACTCGACAATAGCCATTGCTTGATGGTCATAGACACTTCCTCCATTTTGTTTTTTTCGCTCTATTTTTCGCTCTATTATGTCCGTGCAATCGATGCAGGCTGCCTCTCACCCTGCTTGCTGCGCACCTACCTTTCCGACAAATGTTGCGATGACCGTCAGCGAACCATCGGCTGCCGACAACGGGAGTGCCGCGAGACGCCGGGGCGCGGGTCCAAACACGACTTGCGCGCTTTGCCTGGGATCAAATTCGGAATTGTGACAAAAGCATTTGAAGACGTCGTGGTCGCCCGCTGCCCCTTTCAACCAGCCGGTGATCGGGCACCCCGCATGTGAGCAGATCGCCGAATAGGCCACGATGCCGTCGGCAGCGCGCGAGCGCGTGTCATCGTCCAGTTCGGCTGGATCGAGCCTTACGATCAGTATTTCGTTCAACCGCGAGCCGCTGCGAACCACCGAGGTCTTTGCAGCCTTCGGCCAGGCGTGCACCGGCGGTCCGCCGAGCTTCAGATCCTGCGGCTTGACGGGTTCGCCCGCATGTTCCCCTTCCGAGAACACGAGAACATCGCCCGGTTGCGGTCTCTCATCGCTGCCCGGTCGATCCTCTTCCGCGGCGGCAGATTGGCGCGACGCCAAGCAGGCCCCGGTGGCGAGCGCTGTCAAGATCAGCGCCCGCCGTGTCGGATCCGAACACGAAGTCAAGCCCAAGCCCGTGCCGGGTTCTACGCTTGTAGCTTCGATGGACGGTGCGGCGCAGTGATCGGATTCGGGCATGGCGCAAACTCAACGCGGACTCGGCCAAGGCGACAGACAACTTCATTGCTGCGAGCGATCTGCCTTTCTACTCTTGTCGGCGATCATGATCCAAGAAATTTTGCCAAGTGAAAGCTTGCAGCCTACGGTTTCATTTGACCACAAATATAAAAAATCACATCATGCGTATTTCGACGAACAGCTCAGCCAGATCTGAATCTGTGCGACGCGTTATCGCGAATTGCGGGCAAGTGCGTAAGGATTGCTGCCCAAACGCAATGCCTTCCAAGGCCGTGCTTTGGCCAAACATTCGGACGCAAATGCAAGACGCCCATGCAAAACAACGCCTTGTGATGGCGATCTGCTCGTTTTGTTCTGATAGCCTCTTAACGGGAATTTCCATCTCGCCAGGCGGGATGCGACGAACAACGCAAAAGCAACCAGGAGACGACGCCGACACGGGAAGGTCGGTTTTTCCGTAAAGACCAAGCAAGAAAGCGATGAAGCGACGGCGTCGAGCGGTCAAGGAAATATGTTCTCGTTCACGCCGAAACAAACATTGGCAGCTTATGAAGAGCGAGGACCAAATCATGATCAAGCTAGTGATTAATGGCCAGGAACAAAACTGGGATGGCGACCCGGATCTCTCACTGCTCTGGTTTCTGCGTGACGAAGTTGGACTGACCGGCACGAAATTCGGTTGCGGCATCGCGGAGTGCGGCGCATGCACGGTGCTGGTGGACAAGCAGGCCACGCGCGCCTGCATCACCTCGATCTCCGACGTGGTCGGCCGACAGGTCACGACGATCGAAGGCCTGCATCCGACCGGCGATCACGCGGTTCAGAAGGCCTGGCGCCAGGTCAACGTCCCGCAATGCGGCTTCTGCCAGGCCGGCCAGATCATGCAGGCCGCGGCACTGCTGAACGAAAATCCAAAGCCCACCCACGATCAGATCCGCCAGGCGATGGCGGGCAATATCTGCCGCTGCGGCTGTTACCAGCGCATCGAAAACGCGGTCCATCTCGCTTCGACGGGGGTCTGATCATGAATATCATCGCAAATCCCGAAACCATCCGCGGCTTTGAACGGAGCATCCGGATCGAGAAGATCTCAAGGCGCAGCGTGCTCAAGGGGCTCGGCATCGCCGGAGGGCTGGTGCTGGCGGCGCCCGTGATGTCACGCCAGGCCTTTGCGGCGTACCAGACCGGCGCTGGAAAGATGCCGCACGGCACGGTGGTCGACCCACGCGTCTTCGTCGCCATCGCGACCGACGGAACCGTGACCATCGTGGCGCACCGCTCCGAGATGGGAACGGGCGTTCGCACCAGCCTGCCGTTGATCGTGGCTGAGGAAATGGAGGCCGATTGGTCGCGCGTCAAGGTGGTGCAGGCGCATGGCGACGAGGTCAAATACGGCAACCAGGATACCGACGGATCGCGCAGCACGCGGCACTATCTGATGCCGATGCGGCAGATCGGCGCGTCGGCGCGGGCCATGCTCGAAGCAGCCGCCGCCAAGCGCTGGGGTGTGCCGGTGGCCGAGGTCAAGGCGGAGAACCACGAGGTGGTTCATTCCGCAAGCGGCCGCCGTATTGGGTTCGGCGATCTGGCAGCCGATGCGGCAAAAGAAGCCGTGCCGAGCCTGGACGGCCTGAAGCTGAAGGATCCGAAGGACTTCCGCTATCTCGGCAAGGGTCAGGTCAGCATTGTCGACCTTCGTGACATCACCGTCGGTGCCGCGCGATATGGCGCCGACGTCCGGCTCCCCGGCATGAAATATGCCGTGATCGCGCGGCCGCCGGTGACCGGCGGCAAGTTGAAGTCGTTCGATGCGACCGAAGCGGTGAAGGTCTCCGGCGTCGAGAAGGTCATGGAGGTGCAGGGCTGGCCGTGGCCGTCGAAATTCCAGCCACTCGGCGGCGTCGCGGTGATCGCGCGCAACACCGGCGCGGCCATCAAGGGGCGTGACGCGCTGAAGATCGTCTGGGACGACGGCGCCAACGCCAGCTACGACTCGGTCGCCTACCGGACCGAACTCGAGGAGGCCGCGCGCAAGCCGGGCCTGGTCGTGCGCAAGGAGGGTGACGTCGACGCCGCGCTGAAAGCCGCCGACAAGGTGATCGTCGGCGAATATTATCTGCCGCATCTCGCCCATGTCAGCATGGAGCCGCCGGTCGCGGTTGCCGACGTCAAGGACGGCAAGGCCGAGATCTGGGCGCCGGTGCAAAGTCCGGGCGGAACCCGCGAAGACGCCGCCAAGACGCTTGGCATCCCCGAGGATAGCGTGACCGTCAACGTGACGCTGCTCGGCGGCGGTTTCGGGCGCAAATCGAAATGCGACTATGCGCTCGAGGCGGCGTTGCTCTCAAAGGCGGTGGGCGCGCCGGTGAAGCTGCAATGGACGCGGGAGGATGACGTTCGCCACGGCTTCCTGCACACCGTCTCGGCGGAGCGCATCGAGGCCGGCCTCGACAAGAGCGGCAAGGTGGTCGCCTGGCGGCATCGCAGCGCTGCCCCCAGCATTGCCTCGACATTCGCCGCCGGTGCGGCGCATGAGGCAGCCTTCGAACTCGGCATGGGGCTGGTCGACATGCCGTTCGAGATTGCCAATATCCAATGCGAGAATCCGGAAGCCGCCGCGCATACCCGCATCGGCTGGTTCCGCTCGGTGTCGAATATCCCGCACGCCTTCGCGGTGCAATCGATGGTGGGCGAACTCGCACACGCCACCAACCGCGACCAGAAGGACATGCTGTTGGAGCTGATCGGCTCGCCGCGGATCGTCAAGCTCGATTCCGTCAAAGACCTCTGGAACTATGGTGAGCCCTACGACAGCTATCCGGTCGATACCGCGCGTCTGCGACATGTCGTCGAATACGTCGCGGACAAGGGCGGCTGGGGACGGACCGTGCCGAAGGGACATGGCCTCGGCATCGCCGCGCACCGCAGCTTCGTCAGCTATATCGCGACCATCGTCGAGGTATCGGTCGGCGAGAAGGGCAAACTCACCGTCCACCAGGTCGACACCGCGATCGATTGCGGCACCTACGTCAATCCGGAGCGGATCCAGTCACAGATCGAGGGCGCCGCGATCATGGGACTGAGTCTTGCAAAATATGGCGAGATCACCTTCAAGGACGGCAAGGTGCAACAGGGCAATTTCGACGACTTCCCTGTGGTGCGGATCGACGAGGCGCCGCTGGTCACCAACGTGCACATCGTGCCTGCCGATGCCGATACGCCACCCAGCGGCGTCGGGGAGCCGGGCGTACCGCCGTTTGCCCCGGCCTTGATCAACGCGATCTTCGCAGCCACCGGCAAACGCATCCGGACCCTGCCGATCGGCAAGCAACTTGAGATCTGAGACGAGGACGACCAGCAGAAAGTCGAGACCAAGGGCAAATAGCTCTGTAGGGTGGGCAAAGGCGCACTTGCGCCGTGCCCACCATCTGCTTCGTTCCTGGCCTGGAATGGTGGGCACGCTTTCGCTTTGCCCACCCTACGATCTGGTGGCAGTCAAAAGGGCGGCGGGCAACTTGTCCGCCGCCCTTTTTTGTTCGAGCTTGTTCGCTCAGGACCGGGTTAAACCAATCTGTCCGCGGCCGCCCATCGTAATGGCGTCGCCGCCTCGTGAGTTAATTTTCAAACAGCGAAGTGGTAAAGTCTCTGAGACCGTCGTTGCGAGAAGATCGTCATTGCGAGCCAACGGGTCCGCGCGAAGCGCGGCCCGATCACAGGCTCCGCGAAGCAATCCATCCCTCCGCACGGGAAGAGTGGATTGCTTCGTCGCTTCCGCCTTCGCTCGTTGAGCTACGGCGGACAAGTCGCTTCTCGCAATGACGTGGTGGGTTCGCGGCCACGTCCTAAGCGCCGCACATCAGGGAACGACGCCTCAGGCCGCCGACAGCCGCACGTGAAACTTGCTGCCGGTTGCCTCGGCGTAGCGCAGCAGCGTCTTCGTGCTCGGAAGCGTGTGACCACTTTCGAGCCGGGCGATAGTGGATTGGCTGGTACCCATCCGGCTTGCTAGTTCGGCCTGCGATAGGCCTGCGCGCAGGCGAGCCCTGAGCAACTCGGCGGCAATCTCAAACTCCGGAGCGAGTGCGTCATACTCGGCCTTGACCTTGGGGTTGGCGAGCAGACGGGCCTTGAGCTTTTCGAACCGAATGGTCATGTGATGTCCTTTGCGCGCCGCAGCGCGAGTTCGATCTCGGCGTGCGGCGTTCTTTGCGTCTTCTTCACGAACGCGCGGACCACGACGACCCTGCGGCCGATCGCCGTGACGTAAAGCGCGCGGGCGATTCCATCGCGGCCGGTCAGCCGCAACTCCCAGAGCTTGCCTTCAAGGTGCTTCACATGCGGCTCGCTCAGGCTTTCCAGCCCCGCAGAAATCGCGCCTGCATGTCGGCCGGAAGAGCGGCGATCTCTGCGGCGACCGTCTCGTCGAGGATTTCGACTCGCCAATGCACAACCAACTATATCTCAATTTTGAGATAGAGGAAAGAGGTAACAAAGCGGCCCACATGAGCGCAGCGCGCACCCGTCAAAACCGGCTTGTTCCCCTCATCCTGAGTGAATAGGGCGGATTGTAGCCACCGGGTCCGCGCAAGGCGCGGCCCGACGGGCGTCATCCGCCGGTACACGTGGCAAGATGGCGGGTTACGGCTTCCGCCTTCGCTCTTCGAGCTTCGGCGGACAAGTCGCCTCCAACCCGCGCTGCGAGCTGGCGACAAGCTTCATTGGCCACCGAGTTGTTCGGACCGACAAGTGGTCAACGCGTGTGTTTGCGTCCCCACGTCCGCATGGCAGCGACAATTGGGCCAAGGTCGCGACCCTTGGCGGTCAGCACGTACTCGGCGCGCGGCGGATTCATCGAATAGAAACGCCGCTCCACGACGCCATGCTGCTCAAGTGTCCTAAGACGCTCCGACAACGTTGTGGGCGCGATGCCGTCCAGCGAATCCTGCAAGTCCTGAAAGCGCCTTTCACCGTGCAGGAGGAGGTCGCGCAGGATGAGGCAAGTCCAGTTCGAACCGATGACGTTTAGGGTGCGGGCCACCGGGCAGTCCGCGGTGTTTTGTCTTTTGCTTCTGCATGGGTCCATTCTATCCGTCGATCACGTTTTTGGCAATTGACTTCGAAAATAATAGTCACTATCGATTTGATAGTTACAACCAATGGAGTCAAGCCATGACACCGCAAATCCCCGCATATCTCGTAGCGTTCAAATCGGCCGTCCGGCCCTTTGTGGCGGCGGTAGCGCTGGGCCTCATCTGGACGGGTGCCTTCCGCATGGAGGGGCCCGCGCAGTCACGTTATACGACGGCCGGTGCGCTCTCGGTGACCCTTATCGCCTGGCTGGCGATCGCCCAGTACCTCGGCTCGGCAAACATGTATTTCGCAGCCACCGACACCGCGGTGCCGACCCTGCTGCTCGGTTTGACGATCCCGCTGATGATCGCTGCCGCTGGCCTGTGGCTGTCGGGAGCAATCGCAAGCCTCGTCTCCGCGATACCGCTCCGCTGGCTGGTGGCGGCTCAGGTCTATCGCATCGGCGGCGGCATATTCCTCGTGCTCTGGGCCGACGGACGCCTCCCCTGGCAATTCGCGCTGCCCGCCGGGATTGGGACGTTACGACCGGCTTCCTCGCCGTCGTCGTGGCTGCGCGGTTGGCGCAGAATGCGGCTGGCGCCCGCAGCGCGGTCTACGCCTGGTGCCTTTTCGATCGCCGATCTGGTCGTCGCGATCACGATGGGGGCCATCACCTCTCCGGGGCGGCCGCACCTTTGGCCTTCGAGGCGCCGAACCTCCTCATCACGTCCTATCCGCTGGTGATGATACCCACCTTCGCCGTCCCGCTGGCCCTGATGCTCCATGGCGTCGTGCTGTGGCGGCTGCGGCGGGAGACTGCTTCGAATGGCCGACTGGCGGCGGCCTGATGCCTCTTGCCTGATCAATGGCACCCGTGAGGGCGACCGGGTGTCGCCCTCACCCAATCCTCGATCATGCCGTGCCAGACCAACTTGAACCACCGCGCGCGGTCAGGGATCATGAGAGCGCAAGAGTTACGGTGCAGCACACTTAATTCAACAAATTAAGTCGCCGCGCCGTGATCGGCAACCCCCGGCCCTCGCTCATTCGGCTGCCAACGGCCAGGCCGCCACTCAGCCTCCGAGCAAAGCTACAAACTTTCGCCGCCCGATGCCGGCTGGCACGCGCTCCTCTCCGAGCAAGGGTTGCCAATAAAACGAACGGTATCACGCCGCGAGCATGCGGTCTTGACGCTCGCGAGGGGAGGGCGGCTCCTTCCGGCTTGGCCAAAATGTTCGCTGTGGGGTCCAAGTGAGACGTAGCGGAACTTCCGCGCCGAGTCCGTTTGTCCAGCTTCGGACATCGGCGCACGCCATTGCCAAGTCCGAGGGTCAAAGCCCCGGCATACGGGCAACAACAGATATGCTTGAGCGCTATCCCATTTCCTTTCCCAATGTGACATCATAGAGTTTGGCGTAGTCCGTCCTCTGGCGAACCGGATGTAAGGGTTTCTCGAGCAGGGAGTCATTGCGATGTCGCTTGCCGAAGCTGTGAATGACCAGGGCGCGTCAGCGCGTGCTCTCTACGAAAAGCTTGAGGATCGCGTCCTTGCTCGCGATCAAGTCGGTGCCAGTGAATGCTACTACGATCTGGTGCGTGACGGTCGGCCGCTCCCCGAGATGTTGCGCGAGGCTGTGCGCATCCACGGGCCCTACACGCACGTTCCCTACCACGAGCGGATCGACGACGGCTTCGTCAACTTTGTCAACAACGACCATTGCCTTTTAAGTGCCCGTGCCACGTTGCACCTGTCGAAGTGGCTGCCTGCAGAGATGGCCGGACTGCCGATGGCGCAGACCATTTGGTACATTCCGACCGGTCTCGACATCTGGAACCAAAAGATCAACAAGGCACCCGGCCACTACGCCCGTGGCATGGCACCCCAGCAAAGCGCACCGCCGAAGCCCGTCGTACACTGGCCGGACCAAGAGCCGGAGCGTCTCGACGGGCCGTTGCGCGACCGCCTCGACCAATGGATGACGCTGGTGCATCGCGGCCGCGTGCTCGAAGCCTATCGCGTCTTTCTCGGACTGATGCAGAACAAGCCGGAGCGCAAAGCGGTACTCGCCGAGCTGGTGTTCGCCGGCCTTATCGATTTGCAGGACCGTGCCTTCCTCAACCGTTCCTATACCACCGGCCACAAGTCCTATCGGGCGCGCGCCACGGTCGAGCTGGGAACGGCCATCGGCTGGGACGACGCGCATGCGGTGCTCTATGCCGGGGCGCTGGATATCGCCGTCGGTCCGCGCTGGTATTCGACCTACGAGATGGCGTGCAACTGCGTTACCCACTACCTCGAGCAGCAGAAAATCTCTGCAGTCCCCTACGCGGGCGCCACGGCCAGGGAATTGGCATTGCTTGCAAATTCCGAGCCGCTGACCGCGACCGAGGCGGAGGCATTCCTCGAAATCGTGTTGCGTCAGCACGAGCCGGCCTATCTTGAGCAGTTGAGCCGGCTGCTGCTCGCGGGCAAAGGGCCGCGCCAAATCCTCGACGTGTTGCAGATCGGCGCCGCACAGGTGTTGCTCGAGACGCAGGACAGCCTCAACTTCTCCATTTCGCAACACTGCTACGAATACTGCAACACGCTCGGCTGGTTCTACGATTCCTTCGAGCATCCGCAACGCCTGAAGCTCTTGTACTCGGCCGCCTCATTCCTCAACCGCAACGCCTGGCATCAGAAGAATATTGGCGATGGAAGGACCTCAGTGGCTGAGCTTCCTGCCGGCGCCGAGCGAATGAGCGAGCTGCAACTACTGGAGCGCACCTTGGCCGCCATCGTCGCACTCGATGGACCCCAGGCCGTCGCTTGGGCCAAGGCGTATCTCGCTGGTAGCGGCGACCGCCAAACGCTGGTGCAACAGTTGGCGCTGACCGCCTGCCGCCTCGGTAACGACCCGCACAACCAGGAGATCGCTCAGTGCCTGCTTGAGGACTACGCGAAGAACCGCAGTTTCGACCGCGACCGGTTGCTGCTCGCGTGCGTACAGCATACCGCCGTGCACAGGAAGTACGGCGATTTTCTTGAATGCGGTCGCCGCTACGGGCGGGCCATGGGCGTTGCCGCGCTGGCCTGACCAACGTCCGCCCGCACCTGGCTTCTGCGGAGTCAATTTTCAAACAGCACCATGGCAGACACAGTTGCGCGATCTCGCCGCATGTTGCGCGAGGTTGACCTTGAATTTCCCGCCTTCTGAAGATTCAGAGGGCGCAGGGAATGCCGGGCGCCCGATGCGCCCGCAGTCTTGCGTGCAAAAGTGAGAGTAGCACGCACGCAAGTCGTCACGGTCACACCGGAATCACCCGGCATTCCCCGCGCAATGGTTTACGGCTTATTTCGCGCTCTCCCCGGGGACCGGGCTCTTTTTGCCCCCGTCGTTTCGCAAGGTTTAACCCCCGCGAACCTTGACACCAGCGTCGGGGTGTCAGGACCACACGACTTCGCCGTCCGCATCCAGCGCCGTCGTCTACAGCGCCATCAACGTCCACCGCAGCCCGCCTCACGTCCGTGACGATCGCGAAACGCCCCTCCGACGAGGCGGGATGATTTGCTTCTATTCCTGTTTCTACCTCGAAGTCAAGTTAAATTCTGAAATTCAGAAATTGAAAGTGAGGCGGGCTTGGGCGCGCGCCAAAGAGAAATATGTTTGGCGAGCGGAATGGACGGGTAGAACCGCGTTGAACCGGTTCAAGAAATTAGCCTGAGCGCGCATGCGTCAAAACCGGCTTTATCCCCTCATCCTGAGTGGGTAGGGCAGATTACGCCCGTCGGGCCGCGCCTTGCGCGGACCCGGTGGGCGTAATCCGCCGGTACACGTGGCGAGATGGCGGGTTACGGCTTCGCCTCCAAGCCGCCTATGAGCTCGGGCCGATCATGATCCGCCGTTATGAATCGCCAAGATGGTGGGTTACGCCTTCGGCTCCAACCGGCCCTTCGGGCTGAGGTGCACAACGACCAAGCTTCGCCGAGTTGCGTTCTTGTTCATGATCGCAAGTCGGCGCGCTTCGCGAGCGCCTCGGTGGCAAGATCATGATTTAATCTTGCCGCAACGCTGTCGCTTACGCCCAGACGACGAACGTCATTTCGCTCTCTGACAGCCTCTCGCTGAAGCGACCATGCCTTGCGTCTGCTGTCATATGCGCAAACTGCGCATGACCAACGTGGAGCAGCGTCTTGTGATCGCCTGCCTCCATATAAATTTCCGGCTGCGCATCGATACTGTCGTCGACGATCACGGGCATCCCATAGCATCGGCCGACGGGAGGGACTGCACCATGCGCGCAATCCCAAAACAGCCGATCGACTTCGGCTTCCTCGGCCATCTCAATGTCCTCACCAAACTCATTCCTCAAATCCGAGAGTTGCACGTGATGCGAGGCCGGCAGGACGGCAAGCAGATAACCGCCATCGCGGTCGCGGCGCAGCACGACGCCCTTGGCCAGACAATCCTCCGAAATCCGACAGGCTTCGGCGGTACGCATAGACGACATGGTGGGTTCATGCAAAATCACATCGTATTTGATGTTTTCCGCAGTCAGGTATCGCTGGAAAGTGGGAGCTATGGCCATGATGGACCTCCTTCGCAGTATGCCGCCTCGCATCCGCGCAGGCCTTTTTGCCTACCTCACAGAAGCGCCCGTTTCTCAGAACGCGCGCGGCTGAGTTCAAAACATAAAATCTTGCAATCATCCCGAGAACAATGATCCAGATCAATGCTCCTCAGGCAATCGAAACAAACAATAACAAAAAAGTGCAGGAATGCTTACCCTTACGCAGCCTGCTCGCGGAAGTCGCAAGCGTTCTCGCCCTTCGCACCTGAACAAGAAGCGGTTAAACGTGTTCCAGCCATTTTGCCATCGGTAAAATTGCTATCGGCAAGTCTTGGCAGGTTCGATATCGAGGGTCGTCACATGACAACCATCAGGCAACTGCTCGACAAAAAGGGTCGTGAGGTTTCTTCAGTTCGCCCGGACGAGACCGTCTATGATTGCATCAAGAAGATGGCGGACAAGAACGTTGGTTCTCTGACTGTGATGGAAGGCGACAATCTCGTCGGCATCATCACGGAACGTCACTATGCCCGGAACGTGGTATTGAAAGGCCGCGCATCGCCCAGGACTCCCGTCCGCGACGTTATGGAAACGAGCGTCGTTGTTGCGCGACCTGATCAATCCGTGGAAGAGTGCATGGCCATCATGACCGAAAAGGCCGTGCGCCATCTTCCTGTTGTCGAACAGGGAAAGGTCGTGGGGGTGATTTCCATTGGGGATCTGGTGAAGGAAACGATCAGCGATCAGACGTTTGTCATTGATCAGCTTGTGCACTTTATACACGGTAGGTGACGTAAGTTCGAAACTTGGCTCGCCAACTTGCGCCTTAAGTGCCGAGTTGCGGTGATGTCACTGTTACTCCGAGGTCGATTAAGTGCACTGTCACCGTAACTCGGACGAGACCGTCTATGATTGCATCAAGAAGATGGCGGACAAGAACGTTGGTTCTCTGACTGTGATGGAAGGCGACAATCTCGTCGGCATCATCACGGAACGTCACTATGCCCGGAACGTGGTATTGAAAGGCCGCGCATCGCCCAGGAATCCCGTCTGTGACGTTATGGAAACGAGCGTCGTTGTCGCGCGACCTGATCAATCCGTGGAAGAGTGCATGGCCATCATGACCGAAAAGGCCGTGCGCCATCTTCCTGTTGTCGAACAGGGAAAGGTCGTGGGGGTGATTTCCATTGGGGATCTGGTGAAGGAAACGATCAGCGATCAGACGTTTGTCATTGATCAGCTTGTGCACTTTATACACGGTAGGTGACGTAAGTTCGAAACTTGGCTCGCCAACTTGCGCCTTAAGTGCCGAGTTGCGGTGATGTCACTGTAACTCCGAGGTCAATTAAGTGGTCACCGTAACTCCGTGAGAGGCACGCCCACAGAGCTACGTAACAGCGTCTCGAATTCTCTGGACTGTCGAAGCTCTCGCAAGTCGGACAATCGTAGAAAGATCATTTTCGTCGAGGGTGACTTTTACCGGCTCGCTTACGCCAGTCACGCTCATTTCGATGACAATGTGCGGGGAGGAGGCGCCTTGCTCCGACATGACGGCCTTTAAGAGTCCTCTGGTGAAGATGCCCGGAGGCGTTGTGATTTCGACCTTCATTGCAGTGGCTCCGTGGAATTACGGCACTAGCCGGCTCGGTGGGGCAAGCGTAGAGTACGCGTAACTGAGGTTGGGGCAATAGTTGTGCGAATTCTCTCGATAGCAATTGCTCTCGCAGTGAGCGGCTGCGCAGTCGGTTCGCCAACGCCACCGCCGGTTGTGATGGCGCAAACGTCGCCTCCCGCATCAACACCAAGTTCATGGTTTTATGGTCATCCTGCTCCAACTATTTCAGCAGCCGCCGCGATGAAGGATTGGCATGATTGCATTGCGGTTGCGGCGGCACGGTTAGATGACCACAAATCTTCTGTAATGGATATTGCCTTGGCGATTGAACCGCTTTGCATGGCAAAAGAAAAGACCTTGACTGATGCGATCAATCGCGAATACTTGGACGAGAACCCCGGCATCGCAGCCAATATGAACATGGTCGAAATGGGTCGGGTACGGCAAGAGGCCCATACGAACTCCCGCCAAACTATCGGGACAATTATTTTGGGCCTTCGGAAGCGAAAACCGGGGTGAAGGCAGCGCGCCATCACAACGTACTCAAATCATCCGGATCAATCAAAGGCCATCCTGCTCAAGAGCGCGATGGCTGTTTCCGGATCATGCCTTGAGCTGCGCGCTCTTCAGCGTCGTGATGGCCTCGCGAACATCGGGATCGAGGCCGGCGCCGCCGGCGTCGAGATGGGCGAAGATCGCCTTGAGCATGCGCGGGTCCCAGAATTTCTTGATGTGCTCGGCGATGCCGGGGACGGCCTTGCCGTGGCCCTGGCTCTGGAAGAACTTGCCGATCTGGTTGGCCATGTAGACCAGCTGGTCAGGCGACGACATAGGCGCTCTCCGTGGTGCGCGCGGGAACGGCGATCCGGTCCGGATGGGTGAATATCTCGAAACCGTCGGCGCGCGCGATCGCGACGAGCGTGATGCCGGCGGCTTCCGCCGTCCGCACCGCGAGCGCGGTCGGCGCCGAGACCGCGACCATGCAGCGGCGCGCCGATGCGCCGCGGTCTTCTGCACCATCTCGACCGAGACGCGGCTGGTCAGCAGCACCATGCCTTCGCTGGCCGGATCCCGCTCGCGCGCCAGCGCGCCGGCCAGCTTGTCGAGCGCGTTGTGGCGGCCGACATCCTCGCGCAGCGCGACGATGCCGCGCGCCGGTGTCCAGAACGCCGCGGCATGCACGGCGCGGGTCTCGGGGTTGAGGTCTGCAGCGGCGCGAGGCTCGCCATCGCCGTCATGATCTCGCGCGGCGCGAAGCTGCGCCGCTTGGCAACGACGGCGGCAGGCCGCACGGCTTCGCGCGAGGATCTCGATGCCGCAGATGCCGCAGCCGGTCGGGCCCGGCGATATGGCGCCGCCGCTGGCTGAGCGCGTTCCGCCTCGTCCGGCGCCAGCCACATCCGCAATTCGATGCCGTCGTCGAGCTCGACGATTTCGAGCGAATCGATGTCGTCCGGCGACTGCACGATGCCTTCGCTCAGGCTGAAGCCGATCGCGAAATCCTCGCAGGTCGCGCGGCGTCGCCATCATCACCGCGTAGGTGCCGCCATTATAGGTCAACGCGATCGCGGTCTCTTCCGGGATCAGGCGCGCGCCCTCGCTGCGACGCGCCGTCGCGCCAGACCTGACGACCGACTGTGCGGACCGGGTCGTGCATCGGCTACTCCGCGGCTTCCGCCGGCGGCGCGATGCGGCGCGAGTGGCGCGGCCTGCGCGTCGTAGTCCTTCTGCCACTCGGTCGGGCCGTTGGAGGGCGACACCTGCACCGCCGTGACCTTGTATTCCGGGCAATTGGTCGCCCAGTCCGAATAGTCGGTGGTGACGACGTTGGCCTGCGTGTCCGGGTGGTGGAAGGTGGTGTAGACCACGCCCGGCGCGACCCGGTCGGTGATCAGCGCGCGCAAGCGTGGTCTCGCCGGCGCGGCTCGCGAGCCTGACCCAGTCGCCGTCGCGCACGCCGCGCTGCTCGGCGTCGTGCGGATGGATCTCGAGCACGTCCTCCTCGTGCCAGACGACGTTGTCGGTGCGCCGCGTCTGCGCGCCGACATTGTACTGGCTGAGGATGCGGCCGGTGGTGAGCAGCAGCGGGAAGCGCGGCCCGGTCCGCTCGTCGGTCGGCGACATATTCGGTGATGACGAACTTGCCCTTGCCGCGCACGAAGCCGTCGATGTGCATGATCGGCGTGCCTTCCGGCGCCTCCTCGTTGCACGGCCATTGCACCGAGCCGAGCTCGTCGAGCTTTGCGTAGGAGACGCCGGCGAAGGTCGGCGTCAGCGCGCGCGATCTCGTCCATGATCTCGGACGGGATGGTCGTAGTGCCATCGCGAAGCCCAGCGCGTTGGCGAGCGCGATGCGTGACCTCCCAGTCGGCCATAGCCGTTGCGCGGCGTCATCACCTTGCGCACGCGCTGGATGCGCCGCTCGGCGTTGGTGAAGGTGCCGTCCTTCTCCAGGAAGGTCGAGCCCGGCAGGAAGACATGGGCGTAGTTCGCGGTCTCGTTGAGGAAGAGGTCCTGCACCACGACGCATTCCATCGCCGCCAGCGCCGGCGGCGACATGCTTGGTGTTGGGATCGGACTGCACGATGTCCTCGCCCTGGACGTAGAGGCCCTTGAAGCGTGCCGTCGACCGCGGCGTCGAGCATGTTGGGGATGCGCAGGCCCGGCTCCGGATCGAGCTTGACGCCCCACAGTCGCCTCGAACAGCGTCGCGCACGGCGTCGTCGGAGATGTGGCGATAGCCCGGCAATTCGTGCGGGAACGAGCCCATGTCGCAGGAGCCCTGCACGTTGTTCTGGCCGCGCAGCGGGTTCACGCCGACGCCGCGGCCGGCCGATATTGCCGGTCGCCATGGCGAGGTTGGCGATGGCCATCACCGTGGTCGAGCCCTGGCTGTGCTCGGTGACGCCGAGGCCGTAATAGATCGCGCCGTTGCCGCCGGTGGCGTAGAGCCGCGCCGCGGCGCGCAGATCGGCTGCCGGACACGCCGGTGCAGATCTTCGGTCGCTTCCGGGCTGTTGCTGCGGCTCGCGCGACGAAGGCGCGCCCAGTCCTGGAACTCGCTCCAGTCGCAGCGCTCGCGCACGAAGGCCTCGTCGACCAGGCCTTCGGTGACGATGACATGCGCCAGCGCGGTGAGCACGGCGACGTTGGTGCCGGGCAGCAGCGGCAGATGATGCGTCGGCCTCGACATGCGGCGATGCGCACCAGGTCGATGCGGCGCGGATCGATGACGATCAGCTTGGCGCCGTCGCGCAGCCGCTTCTTCATGCGCGAGGCGAACACCGGATGGCGCGTCGGTCGGATTGGCGCCGATCACCATGATGACGTCGGCGTGCTCGACCGAGTCGAAGTCCTGCGTGCCGGCCGAGGTGCCGAAGGTCGGTCTTCAGGCCGTAGCCGGTCGGCGAATGGCAGACGCGGGCGCAGGTGTCGACGTTGTTGTTGCCGAAGCCGGCGCGGACCAGCTTCTGCACCAGGATAGGTCTCCTCGTTGGTGCAGCGCGACGAGGTGATGCCGCCGATCGACGTCGCGGCCGTACTTGCGCCTGGATGCGCTTGAACTCGGCGGCGGCGTGAGCCGATCGCCTCGTCCCAGCGACACTTCGCGCCAGGGATCGGTGATCTTCGCGCGGATCATCGGCTTGAGGATGCGGTCCGGTGGGTGGCGTAGCCCCAGGCGAAGCGGCCCTTGACGCAGGAATGGCCGTGGTTGGCCTTGCCGTCCTTGTAGGGCACCATGCGCACGACCTCGTCGCCGCGCATCTCCGCCTTGAAGGTGCAGCCGACGCCGCAATAGGCGCAGGTGGTGACCACGGAATGCTCGGGCTGGCCGATCTCGATGACGGACTTCTCGGTCAGCGTCGCGGTCGGGCAGGCCTGCACGCAGGCGCCGCAGGAGACGCATTCGGAGCCGAGAAAGCTTTCGCTCATGCCCGGCGAGACCCGGCTGTCGAAGCCGCGGCCGGCGATGGTCAGCGCGAAGGTGCCCTGCACCTCCTCGCAGGCGCGCACGCAGCGCGAGCAGACGATGCATTTGCGAGGGATCGTAGGTGAAATAGGGGTTGGACTCGTCCTTGGCATCCGGATTGGCGCCGTCGGCGAGACGTGGTTCTCGCCGTCGATAGCCGTAGCGCACGTCGCGCAGGCCGACCGCGCCCGCCATGTCCTGCAGCTCGCAATCGCCGTTGGCCGCGCAGGTCAGGCAGTCGAGCGGATGGTCGGAGATGTAGAGCTCCATCACGCCCTTGCGCAGCCTCTTCAGCCGCTCGGTCTGGGTGTGCACCACCATGCCGGCATCGACCGGCGTGGTGCAGGAGGCCGGCGTGCCGGCGCGGCCCTCGATCTCGACCAGGCAGAGCCGGCAGGAGCCGAAGGCTCGACGCTGTCGGTGGCGCAGAGCTTGGGGATTTGCGTGCCGGCCTCCATCGCCGCGCGCATGACCGAGGTGCCCTCGGGCACGGTGACGCTCTGGCCGTCGATCGTCAGCGTCACCGTGCTCGGCGGATTTCGAGCGCGGCGTGCCGTAGTCGATTTCCTGGATCAGGCGACATGGCGGGCTCCTTTATTCCGCGGCCTCGCAGCCGCGCAGGCGCGGCGGCCGAAATCTTCGGGGAAATGGGTCAGCGCGCTCATCACCGGGTAGGGCGTGAAGCCGCCCAGCGCGCAGAGCGAGCCGAACTTCATGGTGTCGCAGAGGTCTTCGAGCAGCGGCGATGTTGGCTCGCGACTCGCTCGCCGCGCGATGATCCTGTCGATGACCTCGACGCCGCGGGTCGAGCCGATGCGGCAGGGCGTGCACTTGCCGCAGGATCTCGATGGCGCAGAACTCCATCGCGAAGCGCGCCTGCCTCGCCATGTCGACGCGTGTCGTCGAACACGACGACGCCGCCATGGCCGATCAGGCCGTCGCGCGCGGCGAAGGCCTCGTAGTCGAAGGGCGTGTCGAACAGCGCGCGCGGGAAATAGGCGCCGAGCGGGCCGCCGACCTGCACCGCGCGGACCGGCCGGCCGCGTCGCGGTGCCGCCGCCGATGTCCTCGACCAGCTCGCCGAGCGTGATGCCGAAGGCGGTCTCGAACAGGCCGCCGTGCTTGACGTTGCCGGCGAGCTGGATCGGCATCGTGCCGCGCGAGCGGCCCATGCCGAAATCGGCGTAGGCCTTGGCGCCGCTCGGCGAGGATGAACGGGACCGCCGCGAGCGACAGCACGTTGTTGATCACGGTCGGCTTGCCGAACAGGCCCTTGATGCGCCGGCAGCGGCGGCTTGGCGCGCACCATGCCGCGCTTGCCCTCCAGGCTTTCGAGCAGCGAGGTCTCCTCGCCGCAGACATAGGCGCCGGCGCCGACCCGGACCTCGAGATCGAAGGCGTGGCTGGAGCCGCCGATGCGCGCGCCGAGCATGCCGCCGCGCCGCGCCGCCGCGATCGCCGCGTTCATCGCCGCGACCGCGTGCGGATATTCCGAGCGGATATAGATGTAGCCCTTGGTGGCGCCGACCGCGATGGCCGGCGATGGTCATGCCCTCGATCAGCACGAAGGGATCGCCCTCCATGATCATGCGGTCGGCGAAGGTGCCGCTGTCGCCCTCGTCGGCGTTGCAGACGATGTATTTGCGGTCGGCGCCGCGCTTGCGCCACCGTCTTCCACTTGATGCCGGTCGGGAAGCCCGGCGCCGCCGCGGCCGCGCAGGCCGGACGCCGTGACCTCGTCGACGATCGGCATCCGGCGCCAAGCGTCAGCGCGCGCTCGAGGCCCTTGTAGCCGCCATGGGCGCGATAGTCGTCGAGCGAACGCGGATCGATGACGCCGCAGCGGGCGAAGGTCAGGCGCGTCTGCCGCTTGAGCCAGGGGATGTCCTCGGCGACGCCGAGCCGCAGCGCGTGCGGCGCCGTCGGAGGCCATCGCGTCGAGCAGGACGGCGACGTCGGTCGGCGCTCACCGGGCCGTAGCGATGCGGCCGCCCGGCGTCTCGACCTCGACCAGCGGCTCCAGCCAGAACAGCCCGCGCGAGCCGTTGCGGACGATCTCGATCGCCAGGCCGCGCTTCGCCGCGGCCTGTTCGCAGCGCCAGCGCGACGTCGTCGGCGCCGACCGCGACCGCGCCGGCATCGCGCGGGAATGAAGATGCGCATGGTCATCGCTGCGCCTCCGCGACCAGCGCATCGAGGCGCGCCTCGTCGAGCCGCCCGATCGACGCGGCCGTCGAGCATCGCGGAGGGCGCGGTGGCGCAGAGGCCGAGGCAATAGATCGGCTCCAGCGTCACGCGGTCGTCGGCCGTGGTCTCGCCGAGCGCGATGCCGAGCTTGGCCTCGGCGCGTGCGGCGAGCGCGTCGCCGCCCGCCGACTGGCAGGCCTCGGCGCGGCACAGCTTCAGCACGTGCCGGCCGGCGGGCTCGGCGGAAGTCGTGATAGAAGGTGACCACGCCATGGACTTCGGCGCGCGACAGGTTCAGCGCGGCAGCGACCATCGGAATCGCCGGCTCCGGCAATGTAGCCGAACGCCTCCTGCAGCGCGTGCAGGATCACCAGCGTCGCGCCTTCGACCTCGGCGTGTTCGGCGATGATCTCGGCGCCACGCGCCGCATCCCAGGGTTCGTAGGCAGAGGGCTCGTGAAGCGACGTCATCCGCATTCTCGATCAGAGGGTTGTGTCAGCCTCATCAGAAGACGAATTGCGTGCAAACATCAATAAAGCAGTCTCATGGTGCGATAGGGAATGCCGATCAATAGGAAAGTGAAATCGGTCGATATGAAAATGGAATGGGTGCCATGACCTGCGCGCTCAGAGGCGGCTTTTCACATATTTGTCCGGCGGCGGCCGTGCTATCCCGTGAGATCGTCAAACGATCCGAAAAAGGCGTACGTCTTGATCGACAAGCTTGAACTTCTGCTGGCGCTCGCCAAGGAGCGGCATTTCGGGCGGGCCGCGGAAGCCTGTGGCGTCACCCAGCCGACCATATCGACCAGCATCAAGCAGCTCGAGGAGATCCTCGGCGTGATGCTGGTGCAGCGCGGCTCGCGGTTTCAGGGCTTTACGCCCGAAGGCGAACGGGTGCTCGACTGGGCAAGGCGTATCGTCGGCGATACCCGCGCGATGCGGCAGGAGATCAACGGTCTCAAGGACAAGCTCTCCGGCGAAATCAGGATCGCGGCGATCCCGACCGTGCTCGGCATGGTGGCATCCTTGACCACGCCGTTTCGTGCGCGTCATCCCGACGTGCGGTTTCGCATCGTGTCCTGCACGTCGGCCGATGTGCTTGGGCCTATTGGAAAATCTGGAGGTCGATGCCGGGCTGACCTACATCGAGAACGAGCCGATCGGCAAGGTCCGCACCATTCCGCTCTTCAACGAGAGCTACCGGCTACTGACCGCGCCCGATGCAATGTTCGGCGATCGCGATCAGGTCACCTGGAAGGAGGTCGGGCAGGTGCCGCTATGCCTGCTGACGCCGGACATGCAGAACCGCCGCATCATCGACAAGGCGCTGCTTTCGGTCGGCGCCGAAGCCACGCCGACGCTGACCTCGAACTCGTTGCTCGTTCTCTATACCCACGTGAAGACCGGACGCTGGGCCAGCGTGATGCCGGCGAAGCTTGCGGAGACGCTGGGCCTTGCCGATACCGTGCGCAGCATTCCGATCGTCGACCCTCTCGTCGAATACAGCATCGGGCTGGTGATTCCGCATCGCGATCCGATGACGCCGCTGATTGCGGCTCTGGTGCAGGTGGCGCGCGAGGTCGCGCCGACGCTGCGATAGCTTAAGCGCGCTGCCGCCGCATGTTCGGGCTGGGCTTGCGGGCGTCGCGCGGCAGCGACACGCAGACCACGGTGCCGGTGCCGAGTTTCGAGCGCAGCTTCATCGATCCGCCATGCAGGTGGGTCAGCGACCGCGCGATCGCAAGCCCCAGTCCCGAGCCGTGATAGCTCTTGGTGAGCTGGCTCTCGACCTGCTCGAACGGCCGCCCCAGCCGCGCCAGCGATTGCGGCGCAATGCCGATGCCGGTGTCGGCGATCATCAGCACGATCCAGTCGCTTGCGCATCCGGCCGCGCACGGTCACCTTGCCGCCGTCGGGCGTGAACTTGACGGCGTTGGACAGCAGGTTGACGACGATCTGCTTGGTCGCGCGGCGGTCCGCCACCACCGAAATGGCATCGTCGATCTCGGTGTCGAGCACCAGGTTCTTGTCCTGGGCGCGCCCGGAAACCACGCGCAGCGACTCGGCCAGCGTCTTGGAGAGATCGAGGAGCTCCATGTCGAGCTTCATCCGCCCGGCCTCGATCTTCGACATGTCGAGGATGTCGTTGATCACCTCGAGCAGATAGTGGCCGCTGGTGAGGATGTCGTGACAGTATTCCTGGTACTTCTCCGAGCCGAGCTCGCCGAACATGCCGCTTTCCATGATCTCGGAGAATCCGATGATGGCGTTGAGCGGGGTGCGCAGCTCATGGCTCATATTGGCGAGGAATTTCGACTTGGTCTGGTTGGCTTCCTCGGCGCGGTTCTTTTCCCGTTGATATTTTTCGGCGAGGTCGGCGAGCTCGATGGCCTGGCGTTCAAGCGCGGTCTGCGAGCGTTTCAGATCGATCACGGTGGCGCGCAGGCGCAGATCGTTGTCGACCAGCTTCTGCTCGTGGGCCTTGATGCGGGTGATGTCGGTTCCGACCGAGACGTAGCCGCCGTCCTTGGTGCGGCGCTCGCTGATGTGCAGCCAGCAGCCGTCGTCGAGCTGCGCCTCGAAGGTGCGCGCGCCCGGCGCCTGAACGCCGGCTTCGTGCAGCCGGGTGCGGACCTCCGGCATGCTGCCGACCTCGACCACGGTCTCGTAGGACGTGCCCGGGGTGACGGCGGAATCCGGCAGCTTGTGCAGCCGCTGGAAGTGCGAGTTGCACAGCACCAGCCGGTCGCCGGCGTCCCACAGCACGAAGGCCTCGGGGATGGTCTCGATCGCGTCGCGCAGCCGCAAATCGGCTTCGATGGTCTTTTCCGCAAGGCTCTTCTGTTCGGTGATATCGACGGCAATGCCGATCAGATGCGTACCGGTGTCGCTGTCGCCCTGGCTCAGCTCGCAGCGGACGCGCAGCCAGATCCAGTGCCCGTCGGTGTGCTGCATCCGGAAGGTCTGGTCGATGTGATTGATGCCTCCGGAAATGAGCTGGTCGGCGATCGCAAACAGGTCGATGTCGTCGGATTTCACCAGCGCGTTGACCTCGCCGAAGGTGAGCAGGTCGCTGCGGCTGTCGAGGCCGAGCATCGTGAACATCGATTGCGACCAGAAGATCCGGCCACGCGACAGGTCCCAGTCCCACAGGCCGCAGCGGCCGCGGTTGAGCGCGGTATCGATCCGGCCGCGGACCGCGTCGTTGATGAGATCGCCTTCGCGGGCGCGGGTCGATTGCCAGTGAAACGCGAAGCCAAGGATCAGGACCACGAAGCCGGTGGTGGCCGAGAGCGTCACCGAGAGCGCCGCGTCCGAGCCCCACAACGGATCGACCTTCTCCTGGATGACGACGATCTGCCCGGGAAGCGACGCTGGCAGTGCGCGAAACCGCCAGCGCGCCGTTGCCGTTCGGCAGCGTCATGTCGGCAACGGCGCCCTGCAGGCCCGGCGCGGCCAAGAGCTGCGCCGTGGAGATCACGTCGAGAATCTGGTCGGCCTCGCCGAGGCTGGCCTCGGTCGGGACGCGGGCGAGGATGCGATGGTCGGCGCCGACGACGATGACGTGCCGCCCAGCGGCGACACCCCAGGCCGGAATGAGATCGGGCAAGAGGCTCTGCAAATGTTCGATGTCGGCGAGATGCTCGGGCCGCGCGGAAGCGAGGTGGTCGATGCGCTCGGTCAGGACATCGACCAGCGCCGTCAGGTCGCGCTTGGTCGCCGCGCGCTTTTGCCGGCTTTGATCGAGCACCTGGACGAACGCGCCGAGACAGATCGTGATCAGGAAGGCGATGATCAGGGTGGGCACCGCGCGACGAAGCGCCGGCTCTGCTGTCAGAAGCCTGTGGTAGGCCGGTTTCGCAATCGACTGCGCCAATCCCTTGATGGAATCGGATTGGACGCACGCGTTCGCCGCTTGCGCACGCGCCATGCCGTTGACCCCCACCGAATTCTTCTTTCCAGCGTTTTCGAAAGAGCCCCAGCCGCTTCCGAATCACAGCGATTTGAATCCAGTTTTTCCGGGCTGTCGAGAGTCAACGATTCATTAACGCAAATAAATCTTGTCCAACGAAGAATCGGACTCGTGAAACTACGGGCGCGTCGAGTCCGAAACAGGAACGCAGTGTGGCTCGTCTTAGGCGAAGGGCGGCTCGGCGTGACTGATGACCCGTTTCACGCTGGGAAAGGCGCGGCGCAACGCGCGTTCGATCTCGTCGACATTCTCGTGAACCTTGATCACGCTCATCGACGGCGCGGCGCGGCAATGGAAGTTAACGATTTCGCCGGCGTCGGTATCGCGCACCCGCACATTATGGATGTCGTGGATCGCGGTATCCGCGGCAAATCGCGCCAGCGCCGTCCTGATGGTCTCGATGCGCTCGGGCGCGGCATCGGTACCGAAGGGGATTTCCGGCTCCAGCGGTTCGATATGGGTGTCGACCTCGACCTCCTCGCCGAACTCCTCGCCGATGTTGCGCTCCAGGCCGAAGGCGATGTCGTGCGCTTCGGTGAGCGGCATTTCGCCGTCGACCTCGAGATCGATGCTGACGGTGAGCTTGCCGCCGAGGTCGTGCACGGTGACGTGGTGAACGGCAAGGCCGGAATTGCGCGCGATCACCATGATGCGTTCGCGAATGCTTTCATTGCTGAGCGCGACCGGCACGGCGGTGAAGGTCAGGTCGGCCTCTCCGAGGACGCGCGCGACCGCGGCCTTCGCCTTTTGCTTGATCTCCTCGACGCGGTCGATCGGGTAGGTGCGCGGCACCTGCACGGCGGCATCGATGAAATGGGTCGCGCCGACCATGCGAACCCGCAGGCGTTCGACATTGACGACGCCGGGCACGGCCTTGATCGCGGCTCTGGCTTTCTCCGACGCGCCCTCCGGCGCGCGGTCGAGCAGGGTCTCGACCGTCGAGCGCGCGAGTCGAAGCCCCAAAGCCGCGATCATGATCGCCACCGCGACGGCCGCGGCGGCATCGCCCCAGGCAAAGCCCAGTCCCGACAGCGCGAGCCCGATGATGACGGCGATCGAACCGAGCACGTCGGAGGCGAAATGCAGCGCGTCGGCGGCCAGCGCCTGGCTTTGCGTCGCGTGCGCCGTGCGGTGCAGCGCGCGCGCCCGCCAGAAATTCACGGCGATGTCGATCAGGAGCACGATGAAGGGAATGATCGACAGCGTCGGCGGCGGCGTGCCCTCGCGCAGCCGGCTCCAGGATTCGACGAGAATGCCGCCCGCGAGCACATAGAGCATGGCGATCACGCCGAGCGCCGAGATGCTCTCGAACTTGCCGTGGCCGTACTGATGCTCTTCGTCCGCGGGCCGATCGGAAACCCGCACCACGAGCCAGGTGATGATGGTTGCGACCACGTCGACCGAAGAGTGCAGGGCCTCGGAGACCAGCGCCAGCGAGCCGATGGCGATGCCGACGACGAATTTGGCCACCGCCATGCCGGCGCTGGCAAACACCGAGATTGCCGCGACGCGGGATTTATCGTTGTGACCGGGATGGCTCATATGCCGGCGGGTTTAGCAGGGGCCTACCGAACATGAAAGCGCCGGCCAGCCGCTATCCAAATCGCAATCACGACTGTTGCGAATTGTTCTGATTTTAAACAGACGACATCACGGCTTCACGACGATCTTGCTGCGACGCTTCGCGCGATCCCGTCGGCTCAACCCATCCCGTTCACGGATAACCAGCGCCGGGAATTTCCACGTCGACCACGTCGATGCGGGCGGATGATTTGCGTTGCCGCAACTCTTCATATGACGTCGCCGCGCTCAGGCAGAACAGCGTCCGCCGCTCCGGGCCGCCGAGAACACAGGCAATGGCGCGGCGCCCGGGCACTTCGATTCGCTGCAACTCGCGCCCGTCGGGCTGACGCGAATGAAGGCGTCCTCGTCGAAGGACGCGACCCATACGGCTCCGTCGCGATCGAGGCAAATGCCGTCTGGACTTTTCATGCTCCCGAAGCGGCGACGAAAGTTCAAGCCGCCGTCGGCCTCGATGTCGTATTCGGCCAGGCATGCGCCGTCCATCTCGGCCACGACCAGCCGGCGATTGTCGGCGGAGACCGCAATGCCGTTGGGAAACCGCAATCCGTCGGCCACGACCCGCGCCGCGCCGTCGGGCATCACCAGAATGATGCGGCCGACCGGACCGCGATCCGCCGGCGGCGGCAAATCGAAGCCGAGGTCGCCGACATAGGCGCGCCCCAGCCCGTCGACGATCATGTCGTCGATCGTCCCTTTGGCGATCTTTGACAGGTCGGCGTAGAGCGAAAGCTTGCCGCCGACGTAGGTCATCAGACGCTTGCGGAACATCGTCAATACGACGAGCTTGCCATCCGGCAAGAACCCGAGCCCGCAGGGCGTGTCGTCCTCGAACTTCGCGTGCTGCTCGCTCGCTCCGGAGGCGTCGAGACTCAGCAGCGTCCGATCCATGCAGTCGACGAACCAGAGCCGGCCCGCGTGCCAGCGCGGTCCCTCGAAATAACGCCCGCCGTCGAGCACGCCACGCAGCGTCATGATTGCAAACCGCTCACAGCGTCACGACGATCTTGCCGAGATGCTTGTTGGCTTCCATGTGCGCGAACGCCGCGCCGATGTCGTCGAACTTGAACACCTTGTCGATCGGCAGTTGCAGCTTGCGCGATTCCACCGCGCCCCAGATGTCCTTGCGGACTTCGTCAAAGATCTCGCGGATTTCGTCGATGCTGCGGGTGCGGAAGGTGACGCCGACATAGGTGATGCGGCGCGCGGCATGCAGGTCGAAATTGAAATCGGCGTGGGTGCCGCCGAGGCGGCCGACATTGACGATGCGGCCCTTGATCCTGGTCGCCGCGAGATTCTGGTTGGCGACCTTGCCCGACACCTGGTCGACGATCAGGTCGACGCCTTCGCCGCCCGTCGCCTTCAGTACCTGGTCGACCCAGCCGGCATCAGAGGAATCCACCGCAAGGTCGGCGCCGAACTCCTTCAGCCGGCCGCGGCGCATCGCATCGGTCGAGGAGCCGATCACGAGTTTGGCGCCCTTGAGCTTTGCGATCTGCATCGCCATCAACCCGACGCCGGAGCTTGCGCCCTGGATCAGGACCGATTGCCCCGCCTGCAGCGCGCCGACGGTCGCGACCGCGTTGTGCATGGTGGCGAGCGCGACGGGAAGGGTCGCGGCTTCGTCGAAGTTCATGTTGGACGGGGTGCGGAACAGCCGGCCGTGATCGGCCAGCGTATATTCGGCGAACGCGGCCCCGCCGGAGCCCATGATCCGGTCGCCGACTTTCACGCCTTTGGCATCAGGTCCGAGCTCGGCGACTTCGCCGGCCCATTCCATGCCGAGCACGGTGCCGACGCCGCCGGCCGAGCCATGCACGTGACCCTTGGTCATGCCGAGGTCGGCGCGGTTGAGGCCGCAGGCGTGCACGCGCACCAGCACCTGCGTGCCTTTCGGCGCGGGCTTTGCAACGTCGGCAATGGCGGCGCCGTTCGCGCCGTAGACATAGGCTTTCATGGGATGGCTTTCATGGGGATCGTTCTCTGTTGGTCTTTGACATGGCGCCGCTTACTCCGCGGCTTCGCTTTGCCGGCCGGACATCATGCCCTCGAGCCGGCTGCGGATGATGGTTTCTGCCTCGCGCACGATGCGGGAGATGAGTTCGGCGCAGCTTGGAATGTCGTGGATCAATCCCTGCACCTGGCCCGCCGACCAGATGCCTTCATCGGCATCGCCTGACGCATAGACCATCTTGCCGCGCGCACCGGCCACGAGCTCGCGCACCTGTTCGAAGGTCGCGCCTTCCTTCTCCATGCCGACCACCTTGGTCGAGATCGCATTCTTGGCGACGCGCGAGGTGTTGCGCATGGTGCGGAAGATCAGCTCGGTCTCGCGCTCGTCGTTGGCGACGATCTTTTCCTTGATCAGCTGATGGATCGGGCTCTCCTTGGTGCACATGAAGCGCGTGCCCATGTTGATTCCCTCGGCCCCCAGCGCCAGTGCCGCGACCAGGCCGCGGCCGTCGCCAAAACCGCCGGAGGCGATCATCGGGATCTTCACCTTGTCGGCGGCGACCGGGATCAGGATCAGGCCGGGGGTGTCGTCCTCGCCGGGATGGCCGGCGCACTCGAAGCCGTCGATCGAGATCGCGTCGACCCCCATTCGCTCCGCCGACAGCGCGTGGCGGACGCTGGTACATTTATGCACGACCTTGATGCCGTGCTTCTTGAACTCGGTGACGTGCTCCTGCGGCTTGTTGCCGGCGGTCTCCACCACCTTGATGCCGCTCTCGATGATGGCCTGGCGGTATTCCGCGTAAGGCGGCGGCTTGATCGAGGGCAGGATGGTCAGGTTGACGCCGAACGGCTTGTCGGTCAGGCCGCGGCAGCGCGCGATTTCCTTGACCAGGTCTTCCGGCGTCGGCTGGGTCAGCGCGGTGATGAAGCCGAGCGCGCCGGCGTTGGCGACGGCCGCGACCAGCTCGGCCCGGCCGACCCACTGCATCCCGCCTTGCACGATCGGGTGCTCGACGCCGACCATTTCGGTAAATCGCGTTTTCAGCATGTCGGCCCTCAGGTTCCCTCGGCGCGGAATGCCGCGCAGTTTGTCTTTTTTGGAATTTTTCCCAGGGCAGGATGCCGTCCCAGTGGCCAATTGTCCATCGCACAGACCTTCCGATCCGGCGACGCGATCATGCAGGAATGGATGGTTACGTTTCGGGGTCAATCGGCGCGGCAGGCCGATTCAACAAGACCGGCATCGCGACAAAGGCTGCGAGCAGGCCGGCGTAGACCAGTCCGGGCGCGGTGGCAAAATGGGCGAACTGCTCTGCGGGCGTGATCCCGCGCACATAGACCCCGACAGTGAGGTCAATCCCCTGCTGCACGGCGAGCGCGCCGAGGCCCATCAGGCCCAGTGACACAAGGTCACGGCGCAGGTGCAAGACCTTCGGCACCCATCGCGCCGCCAATGCCATGGCGACCAGAAGAAACGGTGACTCGCAAAGCACAGCGGCGAGCGGGCCGATTTTCGGCTCCAGCCACAAGACGCGGATCGCGCCGAACACAAAGCCTGCCGCGAATACGGTAACGCTGTAAAGAAAGGCTGCCGCGACAATTTTCATCTGACCATCAACTCCTCGACTGGACGTCGCAATGATTTCGGCAGCTCGGGTCCGTTGCCGAAGCGGACGACCAGATCGGGCAGGCGGTCGCCAATGCCAAGAAACGATGCAAACTGCTTGCGCAGATGGGGAACTTCGATCGGCTGGTTGACAAAGGCTTGCTTTAGTCCAACTGACGTCGCCTGAAGCGCAAAACGCTGGCACGCGCGCCCGACTTCGACCCAGTGCGCGTGGTCGCTGCGGTCGGCGACAAAGACGGCAATCCCGGCAGAGCTTCGAATTTGGCGTCGATACTTTTCGTTTTCGCCGCGCTCGGTCAGGACCAGCGGCAACAGCAGGCGCGCCAGCCACGCCGGCCATTCCGAATTGCCGGAGGCTCGGGCCGACAGGCCGTCCATCGTTGCCACCGCATCGGATTCGTTGAACCGGATCCAATGCTTCAGTTCAGCCATGAAGGCTTTGTCCCGCATTTGGGCCGAGTTGCCTTCCACGACGTAGTCTTCGACGCTACTGATTTTCGATTTTTCGGTGATGATGATGATCGACACCCCGGCGCCTGTGCCCGCGTGCTCAAGAGCAGCGAGAGTTTCGTTGGATACCGCCGTGCCGTCGTATGTGGCACGCGTGCTCTGCCGGTGGGGGATGGCCTTGAACAGGTCGGACTCCAGCGGACGAGCCGGATCGAGCGCGATGGCAATCAGGTCAGATTCGAAGGCCGTCGTGGCCATCAACCCGGCAGCGGCAGCCGCATGGACGAGGTTTTCTGCCGCGCATCCGAGGCTCACGAATAGATGGTGGTCATCCGGATCGACGGCCGGACAGCGGCGGGCGAAGTCGGGAGCGATCGAGATGCGACGCTCTTCGGCGGTAAATTTCCAGGGCTGGGTATTGTGGCTGTTTGCGGCAAGTGTCGCGTAACGGATCAGTTCGCGAGCTCCGCCGTCAAGGCGTAACGGCGCCCACGTCAACCGCACCGCGTCGTCGTAGCTTCTGGCGGTCGCGGCTGACGTTCTTGCCGGAGACAGGAGCCCTCCGACGGCGAGGCCCGTGCCGCAAGCTAACAGTCCGCGCCTGCTGATCATACTCGCTCCCGGATAGTGATTTCCTATCTGGGACGTTCGCGACGAGTTGAAGTTGATTTCCATCAATCAAGTCGCGAAATGGCAGCTCCGCGTCTTGTCGGCCGCCGGGCCGGCAGGATCAGCGTTTCAACGCCGGTCGGCACGTTTCATGCCTTGCATTTGCTCAATGCGATTGTGCAAGAGCGACGGCTCTTGTTTCCGCTGGGCGGACATTTCCGTCGATGCAGCGCTCACAGCTCGAGGCGGAACCTTGCGATCAGGCGGCTTTCGGCGCGCCGCTTGTTGCCTCGTCGAAGGCGGCGGAGATCTCGCGCATGCTGATCACGCCTGCGAGCGCGAAGTTGTCGATGACGGGGAGATGGCGGATGTGGTGTACGTTCATGAGATGACGTACATGCTCCAGCGAATCCGTCGAGGAGCAGGAGACCAGCCTCTGTACGGAGATAAGCTGGGAGACCTTCAGGTTGACACCGGCCGCGCCGTGTTCGGCGATGGCGCGGACAATGTCGCGCTCGGTGAACATGCCTGCCGCCGTGTTGCCCTCGGTGCGAACGACGTCCTTGACCACGAGCGCGCTGATATTGCTGGCGCGCATGAGCCGGGCAGCGATGCCGACGGTTTCGTTCATCCGGACCGTGACGACGCGGGCAGTTTTCTTGCGCAGGATGTCTCCGACTTGCATCGCAACCTCCTTTGAGGTGAGCCTTAGGTGTTCTGCGAAGTGGATTGTGGTATACAATATACCAAAAGTCAACTTGATTGGTCGAGGGCAAATGCTCGAGAAAGAGCGTTAGCAATATTGATGTTTCCGCGCCGGCAATTGCTGATCCAGGCATTTCCACGGCTCTAGACCCTCGCTCCAGATGCCTTTTGTATCTGGTATGCAAGATCTAATGCGTATCCCATTCGATTCGTCGGAAATCTGCTATGGCGAATTGCGTGGGTAACCAGGCGGCGTGACGTCGATCGATATGCAAGGCGAGAACACGAGAAGCTGCGGTACCTGCACGGCCTGTTGCGATGGCTGGCTCCGGATCGAGGTCCGCGGCCATCAGGTCAGTCCTGGCAAGCCGTGCCCGTTCCGCGTCCAACATGGCTGCGCGATCTACGACGAGCGCCCGCAGCATCCATGCCGGGAGTTCATCTGCGGGTGGCTTGTTGCTTCAAGCCCGCTGCCCGATTGGATGCGGCCCGACAGATCCGACTTGATCATGCTGGCGGCGAATTTCGTCTGGCATGGATTGCCGGTCGACGTCGTGGTGGCGGCTGGAGTGCGTCCGAAGAAGAAGGCGTTGGACTGGCTGATGAAGTTCAGTACCGAAAGGCGGCGATGCCTGATCTATCAAATCAGTGACGAATGGTTTGCATTCGGTCCGCCGGCATTCCAGGCGGAAATTTCCGAACGGATCGCCCGGGGTGAGAAGCCATGGGCGGACTGACGTCGGTCGGTCGTCGCCGAGCGCTGCCGAAACGCATTCCGCCGATCACAACCAAAGCTTGTGTAACGTCCGCAAGGGTTCGCGAGGATACTGAACCTGCAAAAAACCGTCCACTGGTGTGCAACATTCCAATGTCGCCACATGGCCACGATTGCGAAAAGTTGTTGCAATGCAATAGCGAAATGTACCTTTTTTGCGACAGATCACGAATATTTCATTAACCGCGCCCCCAAGGCTTCTTCTGGCATTTGGTATACACTACGGTCCCCTCGTCCGGAAGTTGAGTTCGGTAAGAAGCGGGGGAAACTGCCATGAGGAATAAACTTCTTTCGGGGACGGCTTGCGCCGCCCTCTGCCTGGTTTCGTTTGGGGGCGCGGCGCGATCGGCAACACTCGATGATGTGATGGCGCGTCTCGACAAGATCGAAAAGGAAAACGCCGAACTGCGCGCGAAGGTGCGCGTCCTGTCGGCGGCCAAGCCGGTCGCCTACGCGCCGGCGGCGGTCCCTGCCGATCCAAGCAAATTCAAGGGCAACCCGGTTCTGCACGCCGCCGTCGCGACGTCGCCGGCTCCCCCGCCACCCGTTCGGACGATCGGCGGCATTCCGGTCAAGGCGGGTCCCTTGGGGCCGGTGATCGACAACACGACCGTGACGCTTTACGGATCGATCGACGTCTCCGGGGACGTCTTCAATCCCTCCGTGTTCGATCAGGGCACGAAATTCGGAATCGCGAGCAATATTTCCAGTTTCGGCATACGCGTCAGGCATAACCTCGCTCCCTATGGTTGGGATGGCCTGGCGGTCGTGGCCCAATTGGAATCCCAGGTCGACATAGCGGCGGCCCCAAACGAGCGCGCATCGCTGGGAACGCGCGACAGCTTCCTGGGGGTGGAAAGCCCGTGGGGCTCCGTCAAGGCCGGCAAGACCGATACGCCTTACAAGAAGGCGACGGCTGCGATGGATCCGTTCTCGCGGACGCTCGGCGACTACAATTCGATCATGGGCAATACCGGCGGCGACAACCGCGCCGAGTTCGATTGGCGCATGGAGCACGCGATCTGGTATGAATCGCCGATCCTCAGCGGCTTCCAGTTCAGTGCCCTGATTTCGCCAGGCCAGAACTATGCCAAGGACAACAGCGACTATTCCTACGGCGATACCTTCCAGTGCAACGGCGCCTCGGCGCGGGGCAGCGGCAGCAACTTCCCGGGCACCGGCGGCGCCATCCCAGGCAATATCGGCGGCAATGGTTGCACCGACGGTTCCTATGGCAATGCCTATAGCGCGGCCGCGACCTACAAGAACGGCCCATTCACCGCGATCGCCGCCTATGAACTGCATGAGGGTGTCAATCGTCATGGTGATGATGGACTTGAGCCCGGCCTGATTGCACCGGTGTTCCTGGCCGACGGATCTCAGGTCTTCACCGGGGTGCACAACGAATGGGCCGCCAAGGTCGGCGGTGGCTATCGCTTCAACGATGGCCTGGGTGCGCTTCAGCTAAATGCCTATTACGAGTGGATACGGCGTGAGGTCACCGCGGCCGAACAGCCATTCAACGAGCGTTCGCGCGATGCTGTCTTCGCCAGCGCCACCCAGAATATCGGCAAGTGGGCGATCAGCGGCTCTTATGCTCACGCCTTCAAGAGTCCGGGCAACCCAGCAATGTTGAGTGTCAACGATCCGGTTCTTGCACCGTTGGCGACAGTGCAAGGCAACCTGTTCGCAAACGATGCCACCCAGTATGCTGTCGGCGCCCGTTACTACTTCAATGACTGGGCCAGCTGGTACGTCGTCGCCTCCGAGCTCACTCAAGGTCTGGGCGCGCACTATTGTTTGGGTGCGAGCGGTCACGGCTACCAGGTCTGCTCTCGCGATGCTGCCAACGACACCATCGGCGGCGCCACGATCAGGGCCGCGACCACGGGCATGACGTTCAACTTCTGAGCGCCAATAGGATGTATGGTGAAGGGGGCTTTGCAAAAAGTCCCCCTTTTTTGGCGTTTTGAACGACCTGCTCGCCGCAGGCATTAGACGGAGCCAGACCATGGACATGCAGCCGCCGCCGATCCTCGTCCAGGTCCAGCAGCCCGAAGTTGCGCCCAGCGCGCCGGTCGAGCCGTCTCCGATCGAGGTCGACGTCTCGCAATACATTCCGGAAACGGCGAGGGCGGTCACGATGATCGTGACCCTTACGCCGCCGACCGGTCAGGCCCTGATCTACGCGCCAGGACATGAGAGTGACGGAACGCTGTTCAAGGGACCGCGCTCGATCGATGAAGTCAAGCTTTCGGGTCCGATCCTCTATGTGAAGCTTTACGGCGCGACCAGGTTCGACATCCAATACACCAACTATCGGCAGCCCGATTGAAGGCGGCAGACTTCGGCTCAAGCCTATTGCTTGAGCATGATCTTTTCGGAAAACCGGTACCCACTTTTCCGGATCATGCTCTAAGGACAAACGACGCTGTGGGACATCCGAGACCGGAACAGCTCATGCAACAGGCCCTTGCCGCGCAGCGCGGGGGTTCGATCGGAGAGGCCAAGCGGCTTTATGCTTTGGTGCTGCGCGTTGATCCGGGAAACGCGGCAGCCTACGGCAATCTCGCCGTGATCGCGGCCGGAGAGGGCGATCTCGCCGATGCCGAACGCCTTATTCGCCAGCAGATCGGGCTACGGCCGGATGACGCGAAGAGCCACCATAATCTCGGAACGCTGCTGCAGCAGCAGGGCCGTCCGGCGGACGCCGCGATCGCGCATCGCCACGCCATCAAGCTCAATCCGAATTATGCCCAAGCCCATCTCGCGCTCGGCAATGCGCTCAAGGCACAGCACAGGCTCAATGAGGCCATGCAATCCTACCTTGCGGCTATCGCCGTCAAGCCGGACTACGCGGAAGCCCACAACAACATCGGCGTGGTCCTGCAGATGCAGGGCAGGCTCGACGAAGCCGCTTCCGCCTATCGCAAAGCCGCGGCGATGCCGGCCTATGTGGAAGCATCCTTCAATCTCGGCGTCGTCCTGCATCAGATGCGCGATCTCGATGCGGCCGAAGCAGCGTACCGGAAGGTCATCGCCAGCGAACCCAACGTCGCCGTCGCACACAACAATCTCGGCACCGTCTTGAGAGACCAGGGCCGTCTCGACGCGGCAATGACGGCCTTCGAGCGAGCGATCGATCTGAAGGCGGACTTACGCCGAGGCGATCTACAACCACGCCACGGTTCTGCAGCAGCAGGGGAAGCTTGAACAAGCGCTGGCCGCCTATGGTCGCGTGCTCTCACTTCGGCCCGATTATGTCGATGCGATCAACAATGCCGGAATTGTGCTGCAGGAACTCGGCCGCCAACGCGATGCGATCGATCTGTATCGGCGGCAGCTCAGGCCCAGCCTGGCGCACGCAATTCCGGCGCACGCAGAACTCTATAACAATATGGGAACGGCGCTGCTTGCGGACGGACGGCCAGCCGAGGCGAGGGGGGCTTTCGAGCAGGCCTTGGCATGCCGACAGGATTTTGCCGCAGCCGTCTATAATCTCGGCAACGCCTTGCGCGAGCTCGGCCAGCTTGCAGAGGCGATCGCGGCGTGGCGGGGCGCGCTGCTGCTGCGCCCCGATTATGACGATGCGTTCAGCCAATTCGCGTATCATCGCGCGCTGGCTTGTGCGTGGGACAATCGCGAGGCGGAGCAAGAAAAGCTGCTCGAGATGGTAAGAAGCGGGATTCGTGTTCCGCCGTTTTATCTGTTCTCGACACCGGCCACGGCCGCCGAACAATTGCGCTGCGCCGAGCAATGGATCAGGCCGCTCATGCCGCCGCCAGCCGCACGCTTCGAGCACCGCATGCGCGACGGAAGCTCCCGCATTCGCCTCGGCTATCTCTCGGGCGATTTCCATGAGCATGCCACGGCGCGGCTGATGGCCGAGCTGTTCGAGAGCCACGATCGCGATCGATTTGAGGTGTGCGCCTTTAGCTACGGCACCGATGACGGCAGTCCGATGCGCGCGCGGCTACATCGGGCGTTTGACCGCTTCGTCGATATCGCCGCATTGTCGCATCGCGACGCCGCCAGCCTAATTCATGAACACAACATCGATATCCTGATCGACCTGAAGGGATATACCCACCGCGCCCGCCCCGCGATTGCTGCCTACCGGCCCGCGCCGATACAAGTGAGCTATCTCGGATTTCCTGCCACCATGGGTGCGGATTTCATCGACTACATCCTGGTCGACCGCTTCGTTGTCCCGGATAGCCAGCAGGCGTTCTTTTCCGAGCGGCTGGTCCATCTGCCGAATTGCTATCAGGTCAATGACCGCAAGCGCGAGGGTGCAGCCGTCCGCACCGAGCGAAGCGATTGCGGGTTGCCGGAACGAGGCCTCGTGCTCTGTTGTTTCAACAACAGCTACAAGCTCTCGCCTGATATCTTCGACATATGGATGCGCCTGCTCAAGGCGGCGCCCGGCAGCGTGTTGTGGCTGCTCGGCGCCAACCAGCTGGTCGAGGCCAATCTGCGCGCGGAAGCCGGGAAGCGTGCTGTGGACCCGAACCGGTTGATCTTCGCGCCGGTCGTGCCGCCGCCCGAGCATCTCGAGCGCCACCGCCACGCCGATCTGTTTCTCGACACCGTGCCCTGCAACGCCCACACGACGGCCAGCGATGCGTTGTGGTGCGGATTGCCGGTCCTGACCTGCAGCGGCGACACCTTCGCCGGTCGCGTCGCCGGCAGCCTCCTGAGCGCGCTTGGCGTCCCGGAACTCGTGACCGCTTCGCTCGAAGACTATGAACGGACGGCGCTCGCCTTGATCCGCGAGCCGGATCGTCTGGCGGTGCTGCGCCAGAAAATTGAACGGCAAGCGCGATGTCAATTCGCTATTCGATCTGCCAAAATTGACGGCAGCGATCGAGGCGGCCTACCAGCGGATGTGGCGGCGGTGGCTCGCTCGGGAGCAACCGGCGGCATTCGCGATCGAGAATGTCGAGTGAAGCCTCAAAGCGGCGGACGGATGAAAGGGCGAAAATCATGTGGATGCGAACGATCCTGATACTCACAGCCTTGCTTGGGTTCGGCACCGATGCTGCATCGGCAAAATCCCATCACGGGCGTAGGCACCACGTTCAGGCCGTCGTCGAACCGGCGCTCGCGCCCTATACGGGTCCCACGCTGGTTCTGCATCCCGCCTCGAATATTGCATGCAACACGGTCTACCGCTCGACGCGCGCGCTACCCTGCGATCAGCCGGTCTGGGTCTATGGCCAACCATGCGAGATCGATCTCGGTCGTGGGCGCTACCGATCCTGCGATTGAACAGTTTCCGTAAGCGGCGATGAATTCCGGGCACGACGACGGGAAGATACTGGCTGCCGCGATGGCCCATCATCGCGCTGGGCGCATGCTCGATGCCGAACGGATGTATCGGTTGGCGTGCGACATCAACCCGCACGACGCGCGCGCGTTTCATCTGGCGGGCGTGGTCGCCCATCAACTCGGTCGCAACGACGCGGCCGCGCTGATCGGCCGCGCGGTGACGCTCAATCCCGACTTTGCCGAGGCGCATAACGACAGGGGTGTCATTCTTGCGGCCAACGGATCGTTCGCGGCAGCGCTGCCCTGTTTCGAACGGGCGGTGCAGATCAATCCGGGCTATGCCGAAGCACGCAGCAATCTGGGGCGTGCGCTGCGCGCGGTCGGACGCGCCGGCGAGGCGGCGGCCCAGTTCGAGCAGGTCTTGAAGGCCGTGCCCAATTCGCCGTTCGCGCATTTCAATTTGGCCTCGGCACTTGAACTCGCCGGCCAACTCGATCCGGCCGAAAAGCACTACCGAGGCGCCATTGCGCTGAGGGCGGATTTTCTCGACGCCCATATCCATCTCGCCGCGCTGCTGCAGAAGATGGATCGCCCGGCAGAGGCACTCGCCTGCTGCCGAACGCGCGACGGCGATCGCCCCCAATGACGTCGGCGCACGGAACAATCTCGGCAATATCCTGCGCGCGATGGACCGGCGCGATGAGGCGATGGTGCAGTACCGCGCGGCGCTTCGCATCGACCCCAATTCGGCCGCGGCGCATTACAATCTCGGGATGGCGCTGCGCGGCGAAGCCGCCATCGCCGAGGCGCGGGAACATTTTTCCCGCGCGCTGGTGCTCAAGCCGGATTTTCTGGAGGCCGAGCTCGCCTGCTGCATGGCAGAGCTGCCGGCGCTTTACAGAGATTCGGCCGAGATCGATGAGCGCCGCGCGGCCTATGCAAATCGATTGCAAGCGTTCAGCGAGAAGCTGGAGAAAGGCAACGGCGCGGCGGCGCTCGCCGACGCGATCGGCTCGCATCAGCCGTTTTATCTGCCGTACCAGGGCCGCAACGACCGCGAACTGCAATCGCTCTATGGGGCAACTGTCTGCCGCGCTCTCGGCGCCCGATTTGCGACGCCGGCATTGCCGCCGCCGCCGGCCGCGCATGAGCCGATCAGGCTAGGGATCGTCAGCGGATTCTTCCGACGGCATTCGAACTGGAAGATTCCCATCAAGGGCTGGCTGAAAATGCTCGACCGGAATCGGTTTCATGTGTTCGGCTACCACACCGGCGTCGAACGGGACGGCGAAACGGCGGCGGCGGCGGCGTTGTGCGACCGCTTTCGCGAGGGGCCGCTCTCGCTCGAAGGCTGGCGGAGCGCGATCGGCGCCGACGCGCCGCATCTGCTGTTGTTCCCTGAAATCGGCATGGACAAGGTTTCCGCACAGCTTGCGGGCATGCGCCTGGCCAGGGTCCAGTGCACGTCCTGGGGGCATCCGGTCACCAGCGGCTTTCCGACGATTGATTACTTCATCAGCAGCGATCTCATGGAACCGGTCGGTGCGGAGATGCACTATTCGGAGCAGTTGGTCCGGCTGCCCAATCTTTCCATCTACTACGAGCCGGTCGATGTCCCGCCCGTTCAGATCGATCGCGCCGAGCTCGGGCTCGCGCGTGACGCCGTGGTCTATTGGTGCGCGCAGTCGCTGCCGAAATATTTGCCGCAGTACGACGAGGTTTTTGCGCGCATCGCCGCCGCCGTGCCGGGCTGCCAGTTTGTCTTCATCGAATTTGCCGGCGGCAAGGGCGTGACGGAAATGTTCAAGGCCCGCCTCGACCGCGCATTCAGTGCCATCGGTCTGAAAGCCGGAGAGCACTGTGTCTTCCTGGCACGGCTTGCGCCGGAACGCTTCGCGGCGGCGATCGGAAGTTGCGACATCGTGCTCGACAGCATCGGCTGGTCCGGCTGCAATTCGATCCTGGAAAGCCTGGCTCACGATCTTCCGATCGTGACATTGGCCGGCGAGCTGATGCGCGGCCGGCATGCCGCCGCGATCCTGAACAGGATGGATGTGCGCGAGACGACGGCGGTTAGCGTCGAGGAGTATATCTCAATCGCCGTCGCGCTCGGCCGTGACCAGGCGAGGCGAGGCGAGGCATCGTCGCGGATTTCCGCGAGCAAGCATCGCGTGTATCGCGACCTCGAATGCATTGCCGGGCTGGAGTCGTTTGTCGAGCAGGCGGTTCGCGGACGCGGCGCCTAGTCTTACTGCGTCATAAGCGGCTTTATCCCCTCATCCTGAGGAGCTTGCGCAAGCAAGCGTCTCGAAGGACGAGGCCACCAGCGGGGCCTCATGGTTCGAGACGGCGCAAGGGCGCCTCCTCACCATGAGGGTTTAGTGACAAAGCAAAAACAGAGCGCGCCGTAGCGCGCCCTGTTGTCAAACCATGCGGCGATCAGGCGTGCCGGATCATTCCGCCGGCTGTCCCACCGCGCGCTTGTCCTTGTTTTCCGAGGCGATGGAAAGCCGCATCGGCCGCACCACGAACAGCGCCATCGCAACCACGATGAAATTCATGATCGCGGCAACCGCAAACACGGCATGCCAATTGCCCGTGTACCCCTTCAGCACGTTGGCGAGCGGCACGACAAAGGCCGACAGGCCCTTGGCGGTGTAGAGCAGGCTGGTATTCGTGGTGGCGTATTTCGGACCGAACATGTCGGTGCAGGTCGAGGGGAACAGGCTGAAGATCTCGCCCCAGGTAAAGAAGATCAGCGCGGCGCAGATCACGAAGGTCCAGGGCGTCGTGCCGGCCGCGCCGAGCAGCCAATAGGCGATGCCGCCCGCGGTGAAGGCGATCGCCATGGTGTATTCGCGGCCGATCTGGTCCGACACCCATCCGAAGAACGGCCGCGCGGCGCCGTTCGCGAGGTTGTCGATGATGCCGGCCACGATCAGCGTCGTCCCTCCCAACAGAAGGACCGTCTGCCCAACGCCGTAGTCCTTGGCGATCACCGCGATCTGCGCCGTCACCATCAATCCGCTGGCAGATACCAGTATGAACATGATGTAGAGCAGCCAGAATACCGGCGATGCGAGCATCTGGCCTGGCGTGCTGCTGGTTTTCGACTGCAAAACCTTGACCGCGGATCCGCTTGGCACCTCGCCAGGGTGCGGCGGGCGGAGCAGCCACGCCAGCACGAAGATAATTGCACCCTGGCCCAACGCGAACCAAAAGAAGGTGTCCGAATATCCAATCGAGGCGATCATCCTTTGGATCGGAATGACGGTGACGGCCGCGCCGGCACCAAATCCGGCCGCCGTCAAGCCAACCGCGAGGCCCCGACGATCGGGAAACCATTTCACCGCATTGCCGACGCATGTTGCGTAGATGGCACCGGCTCCGATGCCCGACACCACGGCGCCGGCATAGAGTGCCTCCAGCGATCCAGCCTTGGCGTTGATCAACCAGCCAGCGGCGACAAAAACACCACCCCCGGCGACCATCAGCCTTGGGCCGCGTTGACCAAGCGAGTCGACGATCCATCCTTCAAGTGGGGTGAGCCAGGTCTCGAGCGCGACGAAGAGGCTGAAGGCGACCTGGATGCCCGCGACATCCCAGGAATTCGCTTTCGCCATCGGACCGACGAAATAGGTCCAGCCGTATTGCAGATTGGCGATCATCGCCATGCAGACGACGCCGATGACGAGCTGCATCCACCGGAAGCTGTTGGACGGTGTTTGGCTCGGCGTAGTTGCTGCGTTAGCAATCATGGTTTCCTCCCAGTGCGCGCTTTTTTGAATGCGACGCTCGGGTCGCTGGGCGCTGCCATCTTAGATCTTAAATTCTGGTATATTATATTCCAACAAGCAAGGCCGATTTTGCCGTCGGTATCATTGTGCATTGCGGCGCGCTGTGGCGTTGCTGGAAAAACATTGTCGTGCCGCGAGCAGCGAAGCGGCAAGACCATTTGGCACGTCGAGCGTGCGCAATTCGTCGCAGACAACTGAGGACGCGGATACTCTCGCGACGGCCGTGCGGGCCGAACCTGGGTGTCGGCAACAGATGCGACAAGAGCGGCCCTAACCGGCAAAAGAACGGCCCCGAAAATCGGGGCCATCAACAGAACCATTTGGCACCACGTGCTCAGTCGCACGTGGCCTCCTCGGGTAATTGTCAGATCATGCAGCGGGGAACGTCGCCGTTGCGGATCATCATCTCCGCATAGACCAGTAGCAGGCGATCGATCGTCGCGAACAGGCGGCCGAACGGGTTGCTGGGGCGCGCGAGCGCGATAGATGCGGACTTCGACATTGGGTTCCCTTTCCTGAAAGACAGCCAGTCGCCGCCTCATGATCTGGGAGCAGTCTATGTATACCAGATACCACCAGCAACAGCCTTGTTTGCATGGCAGCATTTTTCTTTTCGCATTGCAGCATGGATACTGAGGCGTAAACGAAAAGGGCCGCCCGGATGGGCAGCCCTTGCAATCCCTTGGGGAAAAGACCCGGCCTATTCCGCCGCCTGCTTCCGCGGCGGGTCGAGCGCGCCGGAGTCGTGAATCTCCGCGACCTGATGGTCGCTGAAGCCGAGCACCTGGCGCAGGATCTCGTCGGTGTGTTCGCCGAGCAGCGGCGAACGCGTCACTTCGCTCGGGCTGTCCGACAGCTTGATCGGGTTGCCGACCGACAGATATTTGCCGCGGGTGGGGTGATCGACCTCGACCACGGTGCCGGTCGCGCGCAGCGACGGGTCTTCCGCCAGTTCCTTCATCGACAGGATCGGCCCGCAGGGGATGTCGTCCTTGTTGAGGATCTCCATCGCCTCGAACTTGGTCTTGGTCATGGTCCACTGCTCGATGCGCGCGAAGATCTCGTTGAGCCGCGACAGCCGGGCAGCCGGCTTGGCGTAATCGGGATGCGTCTTCCATGTAGGCTCGCCGATCACGTCGCAGATCTTCTCCCACACCGGCGCCTGGGTGATGAAATAGATATAGGCGTTGGGATCGGTCTCCCAGCCCTTGCATTTGAGGATGCGGCCGGGCTGGCCGCCGCCGGAATCGTTGCCGGCACGCGGCACCGCCTCGCCGAACGGAATGCCCTCGCCGAACTGGCTGTATTCGGTGAGCGGGCCGTGGGCGAGACGCTGCTGGTCGCGCAGTTTCACGCGCGCCAGGTTCAAGACGCCATCTTGCATCGCCGCGGTGACGCGCTGGCCCTTGCCGGTCCGCGTGCGCTGGAACAGCGCGGCGACGATGCCGAGCGCCAGATGCAGGCCGGTGCCGCTGTCGCCGATCTGCGCGCCGGTGACCAGCGGCAGGCCGTCGCGGAAACCGGTGGTCGAGGCCGCCCCGCCGGTGCACTGCGCGACGTTCTCGTAGACCTTGCAATCCTCGTAAGGCCCGGGACCAAAGCCCTTGATCGAGGCCACGATCATCCCCGGATTGATGCTGTTGATCTTCTCCCAGGGGAAACCCATGCGGTCGAGCACGCCGGGGCCGAAATTCTCCACCAGCACGTCGCAGCTCTTGATCAGCGCGGTCAGGACTTCCTTGCCCTTCGGGTTCTTGGTGTCGAGCGTGATCGAGCGCTTGTTGTGGTTGAGCATGGTGAAATACAGGCTGTCGACATTCGGAATGTCCTGCAGCTGTCCGCGCGTGATGTCGCCGACGCCGGGGCGCTCGACCTTGATCACATCAGCGCCGAACCATGCGAGCAATTGCGTGCAGGTCGGCCCCGACTGGACGTGGGTGAAATCGAGAATGCGAACGCCCGTCAGCGCCTTGGTCATGATATGTTTTCTCCATAGATAATGTTGTCGTCATGCCCGCGAAGGCGGGCATCCAGTAATCACCGTAGATTCAGTTGGGCACGGTCTTGGTCTCACGATAGTTCGCTGGTTGCTGGATTCCCCGCATGCGCGGGGAATGACGAATTACTGTTTACTTCTTCTTCAGGACGCTTTGCGGATTGAGGTTGCCGATGCGGCCGCTCTCGGAACCCGACGCCGGGTCGATCACCGCGTTGATCAGCGTCGGCTTGCCGGAATCCATCGCCGCGTTCACGGCGCGCTTCAGTTCATCGGGCGAGGTCGCGTTGACGCCTGTGCCGCCGAACGCCTCCATCATCTTGTCGTAGCGCGCGCCCTTGACGAACACCGTCGTCGCGGGATCGGCGCCTGCCGAATTGACGTCGGTGCCGCGATAGATGCCGTCATTGTTGAAGATGACGATGCAGATCGGCAGCCGGTAGCGGCAGATGGTCTCGACTTCCATGCCGGAAAAGCCGAAGGCGCTGTCGCCTTCGACCGCGAGCACCGGCTTATTGGTCTCGACCGCTGCTGCGATCGCCGAGCCCATGCCGACGCCCATCACGCCCCAGGTGCCGACGTCGAGCCGCTTGCGCGGCTGGTACATGTCGATGACGCCGCGCGCGAGGTCGAGCGTGTTGGCGCCCTCGTTGACGAGGATGGCGTCGGGCCGTTCCTTGATGATGGTGCGCAAGACGCCGAGCGCGCCGTGATAATCCATCGGCGAGTTGTTGTTCATCAGCCGCGGCGCCATCTTGGCGACGTTGTCGTCGCGCTTGGTCTTGACCGCATTGAGCCAGTCGGCCGGCGGCGCGGTCCAATGATTGCCCATCGCCTCCAGCAACGCGTCGACGCAGGAGCCGATGTCGCCGACCACGGGCGCGGCGATCTCGACGTTGGAATCCATTTCCTTGGGCTCGATGTCGACCTGGATGAATTTTTTCGGTGCTTCGCCCCAGGTCTTGCCCTTGCCGTGCGACAACAGCCAGTTGAGGCGGGCGCCGATCAGCATCACGACGTCGGCGTCCTTCAGCACCGTCGAACGCGCGGCACCCGCGCATTGCGGATGCAGGTCCGGCAACAGGCCCTTGGCCATGCTCATGGGCAGGAACGGCGCGCCGCTCTTTTCGACAAAAGCGCGGATCGCATCATCGGCCTGCGCGTAGGCTGCGCCCTTGCCGAGAATGATCAGCGGACGCTTGGCGCTTTTGAGCACATCGAGCGCGCGCTTGACCGCGGGAGGCGCCGGGATTTGCGCAGGGGCCGGGTCGATCACCTTTACCAGCGACTTGGCGCCGGCATCCGCATTCATCACCTGCCCAAAGAGCTTGGCCGGAAGGTCGAGATAGACGCCGCCCGGACGTCCCGACACCGCGGCGCGGATCGCGCGCGCGAAACCGATGCCGATGTCCTGGGCGTGCAGCACGCGGAAGGCGGCCTTGCACAGCGGCTTCGCAATCGCGAGCTGATCCATCTCTTCGTAGTCGCCCTGCTGCAGGTCGACGATCTCGCGCTCGGAGGAGCCGGAGAGGAGGATCATCGGGAAGCAGTTGGTGGTGGCGTGAGCAAGCGCGGTGAGGCCGTTCAGGAAGCCGGGCGCCGAGACCGTGAGACAGACGCCGGGCTTCTTGGTGAGAAAGCCGGCGATCGCCGCCGCATAGCCCGCATTCTGCTCGTGACGGAAGGAGAGCACGCGGATGCCTTCAGCCTGCATCATGCGGCCGAGGTCGGTGATCGGAATCCCCGGCACGCCGTAGATCGTGTCGATGCCGTTGAGCTTGAGCGCGTCGATGACGAGGTGAAATCCGTCGGTCAGGTCCTGCTCGGCGCCCGATGCCTCGGTCTTGGTCGCGGTGTTCAGCATGGGCCTTGTCTCCCTGATCGAGGACGAGTTGACCGTCTTCTCGTTTGAAAATTGATGTTAGCTGGTGAGTTCCTGGCCGTGCGCCTCGACAAACGCGGCAAGGCCGAGCGTGTGGTCGCGCGCGCGCTTTTCGGCGAGCTCGGTGTTGCGCTCCTCGAGCGCCTCGATGATCGCCAAATGCTCCGGCAGCGAAGCCGCGATGCGCTCGGTCCGGCCGATCGTGAGCTGCCGGTAGCCGCGCACATGCAGCAGGATGTCGTTGGTCATGTCGACCAGCACCGGCGATTCCGACAGCGAAATCAGCGCCTGGTGAAAGGCGATATTGGCCTTGGAATATTCCTCGACGTGATCCTGCGGCAGTCGATCCGCGCCGAAGTCCCTGAAGAAGTCGCGCAGCGCCGAGATGTCCTTCTTGCGCGCGGTGGTCGTGATCAGTCGCGCCGCCATGCTCTCCAGCGCCGCCCAGGCGCGGATCATGTCGACGATCTCGCTCTTGGTCCGGCGCACCACCACGATGCCGCGGCGCGGAACGGTCTTCACGAAACCGTCCTGCTCCAGCATCGCGATCGCCTCGCGGATCGGCGTGCGGCTGACGCCGAGCCGCTCCGACAGCGCGCGCTCGTCCAGCATCACCGGCTCGGGCGTCGCATAGATGTCCATCTTGAGAATGGCTTCCTTCAAGGCCTCGTAGGCCTTGTTCTTGAAGCTCGTCTCCGGGGCAATCCGGACAATTGCGATCTCTGGCTCGGCCATGGTCGGAGACGCCCTGGTTGGTTTTCGCATCGGAACGATAAATCTCCGTCAGCGGAGACGCTTTTTTATAGCCATAACACGGCAGGATTTTTGGCATGCCAGATGCCAGCATGTCAAGTTGCCGATGTTTTCAGCCTTTCTGCTCAAGTGCTTGTCTTGACAATGTCATCTCTGGCATACCAAATGCCATAAAATATCGACCAGGAGGAAACCCATGTCGAATGCAAGAGATTCTGTCCGCAAAGTTCTCGATCAAGTCAAGGCGGACAAGCGCACGAGCTTGACGGCGCCCGAGGGCAAACTGGTCTGCGACGCCTATGGAATCCCGGTTCCGAAGGAGGGCGTCGCGAAATCGGCAAGCGAAGCGGCAAAGATCGCGACCGACATGGGCTTCCCGGTCGTGATGAAGATCGTCTCGCCCGACATTCTGCACAAGACCGAAGCCGGCGGCGTCGTGGTCGGCGTCAAGACCGCGGCTGATGCCGAAAAAAGCTACGACAGCATTCTCGCCAACGCCAAGAAGTACAAGGCGGATGCCAAGATCGAAGGCGTCCAGGTGCAGCAGATGCTGGCCGGCGGTACCGAGGTGATCGTCGGCTCCATCACCGACGGCTCGTTCGGCAAGCTCGTGGCGTTTGGCCTCGGCGGCGTGCTGGTCGAGATCTTGAAGGACATCACCTTTCGCCTGGCGCCCGCGACCAAAGCGGACGCACTCTCGATGCTCGACGGCATTCAGGCCCACGACATGCTGAAGGGCGTGCGTGGCGGCGATCCGGTCAACCGCGACGCGCTGGCCGACGTCATCGTCAAGGTGTCGCAGCTTGGTCAGCGATTTCCCCGAAATCGTCGAGCTCGACCTCAATCCGGTGTTCGCCAGCAAGAAGGACGCGATCGCGGCCGACGTGCGCATCGTCGTCGACTTCGACTACAAGCCGCGCCCGGCGCCGCGCCCGACCGAAGAAATCGTCGCCGCGATGAACCGCATCATGCAACCGAAGGCCGTTGCCGTGATCGGCGCCTCCGCCGAAGACGGCAAGATCGGCAACTCCGTGATGAAGAACCTGATCAATGGCGGCTACAAGGGCGAGATCTACCCGATCCACCCCAAGGCCGCCGAGATCCTGGGCCACAAGGCCTACAAGAGCGTCAAGGACGTGCCCGGCGTGATCGACACCGCGGTGTTCGCGATCCCCGCGAAGTTCGTAGCCAGCGCGCTCGTCGAATGCGGCGAGAAGAAAATTCCCGGCGCCGTCCTGATTCCGTCCGGCTTTGCCGAAGCGGGCCACCCGGAATTGCAGGCCGAGATCGTCGAGATCGGCAAGAAGTACGACGTCCGCCTGATGGGGCCGAACATCTACGGCTTCTACTATACGCCCGCCAATCTCTGCGCCACCTTCTGCACCGCCTACGACGTCAAGGGCCATGCCGCGCTGTCGTCGCAGTCGGGCGGCATCGGCATGGCGATCATCGGCTTCTCGCGTTCCGCCAAGATGGGCGTCTCGGCGATCGTCGGCCTTGGCAACAAGTCCGATATCGACGAGGACGATCTGCTGGCTTTCTTCGAGCAGGACCCGAATACGACGATCATCGCGCAGCACTGCGAAGACTTGAAGGACGGCCGCGCCTTCGCGGAAGCTGCCAAGCGCGTGTCGAAGCAGAAGCCGGTGGTGGTGTTGAAGGCGGGCCGCACCTCCGCCGGCGCCAGAGCCGCGTCGTCGCATACCGGCGCGCTTGCCGGCAACGACAAGATCTATGAGGACGTCTTCAAGCAGTCCGGCGTGATCCGCGCGCGCAGCTTACGGCAATTGCTCGAATTCGCGCGCGGCATGCCGGTATTGCCGACGCCGAAGGGCGAGAACATCCTGATCATCACCGGCGCCGGCGGCTCGGGCGTGCTGCTGTCGGACTCGGTGGTCGACAACGGCCTGTCGCTGATGGCGATGCCGCCGGATCTCGATGCGGCGTTCCGCAAATTCATTCCGCCGTTCGGCGCCGCCGGCAATCCCGTCGACATCACCGGCGGCGAGCCGCCGATCACCTATGTCAACACCGTCAAGCTCGGGCTGTCGGATGAGCGCATCCACGCGCTGATCCTCGGTTACTGGCACACCATCGTGACGCCGCCGATGGTATTCGCCCGCAACATGGTCGAGGTGAAGAAGGAGATGGAGGCAAAGGGCTTCGTGAAGCCGATCGTCGCTTCGCTCGCCGGCGACGTCGAGGTCGAGGAAGCCGCCGAATATCTCTACCAGAACGGCATCCCGGCCTATGCCTATTCGACCGAGCTGCCGGTCGAGGTGTTAGGGGCAAAATACAAATGGGCGCGCGGCGCGGGCCTATTGTAAATCACGCGCAGGCAGAATGCTCACGAATGCCGTCCGGTTCTCCGGGCGGCATTTTTATTTTGGTCTGAGCAAGAACGCGACGATCACAGTTCCGGCAAATGGAACCGGAACATCACATTCCTCCCGCGGTTGATGATCATCGTCAAACACACTGGAGGACACGATGAGGAACCGTGTTGTTGTTTCATTGATCGCAGCGACTTTGTTGTCGTCGGGCGCAGCCTTTGCGCAATCGACGACGGTCGAAGGTGCGGCGAACGGCGCCCGCGCAGGCGGCGATGTCGGCGGACCGATCGGCGCGATGGTCGGCGGCACCGTCGGCGCGGCGGTCGGCGCCGGGCTGGAAATCCCGAACGCGGTGATCACCTCGGTCGAGGGCGAGCGCGCGCCGTCGGTCGTGGTTCACGAGCGCGTCGTGGTCGGCGAGCCGCTACCGCCGGAAGTCGAGTTGCGGCCGGTGCCGAGATATACCGAATACAGCTATGCAGTCGTCAACGATCGCCGGGTGATCGTCGACCCGCAAACGCGCCGCGTCATCAAGATCATCGAGTGATCGAAATCGGCCGAACCATTACAACTCGCGGAGCCCCGCGCTCCGCGGGCATTTTTTTAAATCAAGACGCGCCGGAGCTTGATCGGCGCGACCACGCCGTCACGAAATCCAGGGTGGCGATGACCATGAAGCCGGCGCAGGCCGCCAGCGCATCGACCACGAAGTCCTCCAGCCGCGCGTGCCGTCCGGGCGCCCAGAGCTGCAGCAATTCGAGCACGCCGATCATGACGACCGCAACCGCAACCGTGAACAGCCGGTTTTTCGGATAGGCCAGGCCGAACGCCAGCCCGATCAGAACAAAGGCGAGCGCGTGCTCGCCGTCCTGGCCGAGATTGGAATGCGGCCGGTATCGCGGCGGTCCGAGCGTTGCAAAGGTGACGGCGGCGGCGAGCAGCCAGGCGAAGAGGCGAAGGATGATGGTCATGCTGTGCGGGATAGCATGATTCACCGGCCGGGTAGCCTCACAGCGGCTTGAGATGCGCGTGTGGTTAACGCTTTAGGGTTTACAACGGCTGCCGCACACCCAGACCGTGCATGAAGCGCTCCCTGATCTGGACCGGATCGCGCCGCGTGGTTCCAACTCCCGGCTTGTCGTCGATGCGAACCCCGATCAGCGTCGGCGCGGACGCCGACAGCGACTGCTCGATCAGCCGCTCGAAATCTTCCTCGTCCGCGGCCCAGGCGCTGTTGGCAAGGCCGCATCCCTAGTGCAATCGCCACGACGTCGGACACCGCGGCACCCGGCGTCGGTTGCGCGCCGGTGATCTGGTAGACGCCGTTGTCCATCACCACCATGGTGAGGTTTTTCGGCGCCAGCGCCGCAATGGTCGAGAGCGAACCCAGTTGCATCAACAGCGAGCCGTCGCCCTCGAGCGCGAACACGCGGCGCTTCGGCTGCGCCAGCGCTACGCCGAGCGCGATCGGAAACGCCAGCCCCATGCTGCCCAGCATGTAGAAATTCTGCGGGCGATGGCCGGCCGCCCACAGGTCGAAATTGGTGTTGCCGATGCCGCCGACCACGGCCTCTTCGTTCTTCAATTTCGCGATCAGCCGGGAGGTGAGGTCGAACCGGTTCATCACCTTGGTGTTGCGGGCAGGGGAGTTTGCAGAGGGATTTAATGGCGTGTTCATGCGGTCGCTCACTTGTCGAAGACCTTGCCGCCGGTCAACAGCGGCGACAGGATCAGCGCCACCGGCGCCTGTGTGGTGATGGCCTGCTTGATCGAGCGATCGACGATGAACTCGAATTCGTCGAGCCGGGTCGCGGTGTGATGTTCCATCGCCAGCGAATCCAGCACCGGCCGCATGGTGCGGCAGACCAGCGACTGGCCGTAATTGAACTCGCCGAGCGTGCCGCGTTCGGAGACGAACATGATCAGCGGGATCTGATAGGGGATGGCAAGCGAGGCCAGCACGTTGGCGAGCGTCGCAAATCCCGAGGTCTGCATCAGCACCGCGCCCTTGGTGCCGCCCATCCAGGCGCCGGAGACGATGCCGACCGCCTCTTCCTCGCGCGCGGTCGGGAATGTCGTGAAGAAGGGGTCGGCGTGCAGATTCTTGATCAGTGTCGTCAGCACGCGATCGGGAACGTAGGGCACGAGACGGATGTCGTTGCGCTTGAGCGTCTGCAACACGATGCCGTGCCAGGTGCCGGTTTCTGTGCTGGCGTTGTCTTGGGCGGGCTTCTTGTCGGAAGCCTGGGACAAGGTTTGTCCCTCGGCTGCGGCCATAGCATCTCTCCCCTGCGTCGCGGACGATCTTGATACCTTGCCCGTCCTTAAAGAGGAGCCGAAACTTGACGCGACCGGCGGGATTGTCAACATGCCTGCGCAGTTATGTGCCCTGCACCGCGCGGCTTTGCGGCAGGTCGCATTGGCATGCCATAGAATCTTGAGAATCTTGCGTGCCATCGAAGAAGCAACGAGAATATCGGGAGAAAGCCATGGGCAGGTGGTTCCGCATCGCTGCCGTGACGGCGGCGATGCTGGCGATGGGCGGCGGCGCATCCGCGCAATCGCAATTTCCATCGAAGCCCGTGCATATTTTCGTGCCCTACGCGGCCGGCGGCGGCGTCGATATCCTGGCGCGGACGCTGGGCGACGTGGTTTCCAAAGCGTGGGGCCAGACGGTCGTGATCGAAAATCGCCCCGGCGCCGGCGGGGTGGTGGCCTCGCAGGCGCTCGTATCCTCGGCCCCCGATGGCTACACCCTGATCGTGGTCGCGAGCGGGCATGCCACCAACCCGTTCCTGTACCCGAAAATTCCCTACGACACCTTCAAGGATTTCACGCCGATTTCGCTATTGGCGTCGTCGCCGAACATCCTGTTGGTCCGCGCCGATTCGGCGTTCAAGACCTTGGGCGACGTGATCGCGCAGGCCAAGGCCAAGCCGGGCAGCCTGTCGTTCGCCCACGCCGGCACCGGCACCTCGACACATCTGGCCGGCGAGCTTTTGAAAAATCTCGCCAAGATCGATATTGCGGCGATCCCGTATAAGGGCGGCGCACCCGCCATCAACGATCTCCTGGGCGGGCAGATCCCGCTGTCGTTCAACAACGGACCGGAGTTGGTCGGCCAGATCGCGGCTAAAACGGTGAGGGCGCTCGCGGTCACGACCGCGGCGCGGGCGCCGTTCTTGCCCGACGTGCCGAGCATCGGCGAGACGGTGCCGGGCTACGATACCGAGGTGTGGTGGGGCCTGCTCGGGCCCGCCGGCATGCCGCGCGAGCTCATCGAAAAGCTCTCGCATGATTTCGTAGCCGCCTTGAACACCGATGCGGTCAAGGAGCGCCTCACCAAGCTCGGCGCGACGCCGATCGGCAGCTCGCCGGAAGCCTTCAACGCCAAGATCCACGCCGACTACGAAAAATGGGGGCCGATCATCAAGGCCGCCGGCATCAAGGCCGAATGATGCCGACAGCTCCGCCCTGCCTGCCGCCGCGCGAGGTGACGCGGCCCAAAGTGCCGCCACCGCCTGATGCCTGCGATTCCCACGCCCACGTGTTCGGTCCGGCAGACCTTTTTCCCTACGCCGAGGACCGCAGCTACACGCCGCCGGACGCGCCGCTTGAGAAATATCTCGGCATGCTCGACCAAATCGGCTTTGCGCGCGGCGTGCTGGTGCAGGGCAGCGCGCATGGCCGCGACAATTCGGCGATGCTGGACGCGCTGAAGCGGCAGCCGGACCGCCTGCGCGGCGTCGCGGTGGCCGATGCCAAAGTTTCGCCTGCGGACTTGCGCGACTGGAACGCGCTCGGCGTGCGCGGCCTGCGCTTCAACCATTTCTATCGCGACGGCCAGTTGCACTACCGCGGCGGCATTCCGCTGTCGGCGGCCAAGATGCTCGCCTCGGTGATGGCCGATCTCGGATGGCATCTGCAGCTCTGGATCGATGTGAAGGATTTGCCGGAGATCATCCCGACGCTGAAGTCGCTGGGGCTACCCGTGGTGATCGACCATATGGGCCGCACCGACGCCCGCGCCGGCACGCAAACGGCCGGCTTTCAGAGCCTGTTGCGTGCGGTCGGCGAGGGGTGGTGCTGGGCCAAGCTCTCGGGTGCGCATCGCCTCAGCCAGCAGGCGCCGGATTATCCCGATGCAAAACCGTTTCACGAGGCGCTGGTTGAGGCCAATCCGGAGCGGTTGGTGTGGGGTGGCGACTGGCCGCATCCGCGCGTCGAGGGCGAGATGCCGGATGCCGGGCATCTGTTCGAACTGTTTCAGGCCTGGACGCCGGACCTTGAGGCGCGACAGCGCATCCTCGTCAGCAATCCGGCGAGACTATATGGTTTTACCAACTGAAAGTGGCTCGATGTCCGTCAACAACAAGCGCGTCTTCTATGTCAAATACCTCGCCCACCAGGTCTATGCCGACATCCTCAAAGCGCGGCCGGACGTGCGGCTCGACCGGCTCGAGAACGAAAGCCCGGAGGAGATTTTCGCGCCGGTTCTCGCGGCGGCGCATGCCTATCAGATCGGGGCGGCGCGCGATGAGCTGGCGCCGCACTTTCATGTGCACGCCGACCTGCTGCGGCGCGCGCCGAACCTGTTGATCGTCTCCAGCAACGGCGCGGGCTTCGACCCCGTCGACGTCGAGGCTTGCACCAAGGCCGGCGTATTGGTCGTCAACCAGTCCGGCGGCAACGCCCATTCGGTGGCCGAACACGCGCTCGGCATGCTGCTGACGCTGTCGAAGCGCATCATCGAGGCCGACCGCGCGCTGCGCCGCGACCGCGACGTCAACCGCAACGATCTGATGGGAACGGAGGCGAGAGGAAGGACCATCGGCATCGTCGGCATCGGCCATGTCGGCCGCCGCATCGCCGAGCTCTGCAAGGGCCTGCTCGGTATGAAGGTCCTCGCTTACGATCCCTATCTCTTGGCGTCCGAAGTCGCCGAGCGCGGCGCCGAAAAGGTCGATCTCGACGATCTGTTGCGCCGGTCCGACTATGTCTCGATCAATTGTCCGCTGACCAAGGAAAGCCGCGGCATGATCGGTGCGCGAGAGTTTTCGCTGATGCAGCCGCACGCCTATTTCATCACCACCGCGCGCGGCTTCATTCACGACGAGGCCGCGCTGCTGGACGCGCTGCGCGACAAGCGCATCGCCGGCGCCGGCCTCGACGTCTGGTCCAAGGAACCGCCGCCGCCGGAGCATCCGCTCTTGCAACTCGACAACGTGCTGGCGAGCCCGCACACCGCCGGCGTCACCCATGAAGCCCGCGAAAACATGGGCCGGATCGCCGCCGAGCAGATCCTTGGCGCGCTCGACGGCAAGCGGCCGCCGCGGATCATCAACCCCGAAGTCTGGCCCCGCTACAGCGAGCGTTTTGCCAGCACCTTCGGAGTGACGCCTAAATAGCGCTCTGCGGCAAGCAAATTTGCGATAGAAGAATCTCTCTCCGGACGAGGCAGGCGGCAGCAACAAATCTACTGCCATCCGATCCTCCGACGGTGCGGGCATTGCTATTTTCGCGGCGGTCTCGACACCCCCGTTGGGCAGGACCATTTTCCGCTTTGGCGCCATGAGGTTGCGGGCATTTGTTCCGCCGGCGTCGAAAAGGAATGTTCCGATGCGACGGATTAACTCATTGCTGCGCTCCGCGCCGGCCAGGATCGGCCGCCGTCTCGCGCGGTTGGTTGCGATTGCCGCCGCCAGCCTGCCGGTTGCCGGGGCGTAAGCGCGCTTCCGACGATCTTTTCGGCTTTGATATCGGTCAACATGGCAGCCAACGTGCGGGGCTAAATGGGCCTCGAGAGGCTACTGGAGCTAGCGGGAGGTTTCCATGTCACGGTATGTCGTCCACTTCATGAAGGATGTGCTTGGCGAAAACGGTCGCGAGCAGGAGGTGTGCCAAGGCACGCTTGAAATCGACGCCCTCAACGAGGGCGACGCCACGGAACTGGCCAAGCAAAAATTCTGCGAGACGCAGTCGCTTTGCGACTGGTCGCTGCATGCCGACCGGATTCAGATCAGCTCCGCCGAATTTCCGTCCTGACGGCTGTGCGGCGGCGGGTAGTCGATCGCATGCACGCCGTTTACCGGCCAAAAGACGCCGCGGGCGGCGGTGGCTCCGTCGAGCCGACACCAAGCGAGCGTTGCACCATGATGCTGTCGGCCCAGCGGCCGTATCGATAGGCCACGCCGCAAAGCAACCCAACCCTGGTGAAGCCGAACTTCTCGTGAATGGCCAGTGAAGCCGTGTTGTCGGCGTCGATATAGCCGATCATCTGGCGGAAGCCTGCCGCCGCGCAGGCGTCGATCAGTTCTTGCAGCAGCAGCCGTCCCACGCCGCGGCCGAGGTGCTCGTGATGGACATAGATCGAATGCTTGGCCGTATAGCGATAGGCCGGCCGTTTGCGGAACAGCACCACATAGGCGTAGCCCACGACTTCGCCGCAATAGGTCGCCGCCAGATGCGGCAGACGATGGTTGCGCAGGTTCTTGCGCCGGTCGCGCAAATCGTCGGGCTCGGGAATGCCGCCATTGTCGACACCGGTTTCGACGCCGCGACGGACGTGATTGCGGTAAATGGCCAGCATCGCCTCGACGTCGTCGTCGCGCGAGGGCCGGACCACCACCGGCGGTTGGTTCTCCATGGCTCTGCCTGCGACTTCCATCTTCTTCCTCACTCCGCAACCACGTAAGTATGCAGCCGGACGCGGCCGGATACCGTCGACCTCCTTGTAGACGCCCTGAATCTCGACCTCGAAGCCGGGGAAGACGTTGAAACATCTTTCGAACATTTTCAGATAGTCGATCATCGGCTGCGCCCGCTCGGTCAACCGCTCGCCCGGCACGATGGCGGCAATGCCGGGCGGATAGACCACGAACGGCGTTGTCGCAATCCGGCCGGCAATGGCGTCGATGGGCAGATAGTCGACGTCATTGCGCACCAGGCAGCGCGCCGCGTCGCGCGGCGACAGGGCGATATCCGGCAGATGTTCGGACAGGAATTGTCGCGCCTGAAGGGTAGAGACACCGGCCTCGCGGAAGAAGCGGTGCATGTCCGCGCAGAGGTCGCGCAGACGCACCCCCGCATAGCGCGCCGGCCAGCGCCGGTAGAACGCCGGGATGACCTCTTCCAATAGCGCATTGTCGTCGTGCAGTTTCTTGAACGCGACCAGACCGCTGATCAAGGTGCCGGCCTTGCTGGCCTCGACGCCGGGGGTGAGCAGAAACAACAGCGAGTTGAGGTCGTTCTTTTCCGCAACGATGCGGTTTTCGCGCAAATACTGGGCCACGACCGGTGCGGGAATGCCGTGCTCGGCATAGGCGCCGGTGGCACGATCGAACCCCGGGGTCAGCAAGGTCAGCTTGTTGGGGTCCGTCATGGCGAAGTCCGCCGTCATGTCGGGGAATCCATGCCAGACGTCGCCGGGCATCAGCTTCCAGTGCGACTGGATTGCTGGCGAGCTCGTCGGTGGAGACCTGCTCCCAGGCAACGTTGTGCGCGGCGCCCTCGCGGGAAGCGTCGGGAATGGCGACGCGGTCGGGAACGAACGGCTCGAAGAACCAGCGGCGCTCGGGACGCGCCTCCTTCTCCTCGAATTCCCTGCGCATCGCGCGGATTTTCTTGCGCAGCTCGATTCCGAGCCTGATGGTGTCGTCCCAAAGTACTTCGCCGGAGCGTCCCTTCATCATCTGCGCGCCGACGTCCAGCGAAGCGAACAGCGGGTAGAAGGGCGAGGTCGATGCGTGCTGCATGAAGCTTTCGTTGAAACGCCGGTGTTCGATCCGCCGCTTCTGGCCGCGGATGTGACGGTCCTTGATGTGGATTTGCGAGGCCTGCGAGAAACTCGCCAATTGCTTGTGGGTGGACTGGGTGGCGATGATGCCCGGCGCATCGGGACCGAGATCGGTGAGTCCCATGGCGAAACGCCCGGCATAGAGCGGGTGAAACTTCATGAAGCCGGCCCAGGCCTCGTCGAACAGGATGTATTCGCAGAGATGCCCGATGCGCTTCAGGATCATCTCGGCGCTGTGAATGGTGCCGTCATAGGTGCACTGCTCGACCACCGCCACGCGGAACGGGCGCGGCTTCTGCCAGGCTTCCGGATCCTTGACCAATGGGTGGTTGCGGATGCTCTCGCGCAGCCTCGTTTCGTCCAGCGCCTCCCAACGCATCGGGCCGATCAGTCCCCAGGCGTTGCGTATCGTCGGAATGTAGACCGGAATGCCGCCGCAGATCATCAGCGCCCCATGGTGGGCCGCCTTGTGGTTGTTGCGGTCGAACAGGACCAGGTCGTCGTCGGTGACGAGCGCGCTCAGCGCCACCTTGTTGGAGGTCGAGGTGCCGTTGAGCACGAAGTAGGTCTTTTCCGCCCCGAAGATCTTGGCGGCTTCCTGTTGCGCCTTCAGCGCCGGGCCCTCGTGGGTCAAGAGGTCGCCGAGATCGAGCACCGAATTGTCGAGGTCGTCGCGGAACACCGCCTCGCCGAGGTGCTCCACGAACACCCGCCCGATCGGGCTGCGGCTGTAAAACATGCCGCCGTTATGACCCGGACAGGTCCATAGCTGGTTGCCCTGTTCGGCGTAGTCGACGAGCGCGCCGAAAAACGGGGTCTTCAGGGTCTCGGCATACTGCTTCAGCCGGCTGATCAGGTTCTTGGCAATGAAGGGCGGCGTCTCCTCCGAGAGGAAGACGTAGCCGTCGATGAAGTCGAGCACCTCGACGGGCAGATCCTCGAACCGCTTGCGCCGGATCAAGAGGATGATCGGGAAGTCGAGGCCGCGCCGGCGCATCAGATTGATCAGGGCCGCGGTCTTGCCTTCCAGTCCCTTCTTGCCCCAGTCGACCACCATGCAGCCGATGGCGGCGTCGGTCTGCACCGCAATCTCGGCGTCTTCGATCTTGCGTGCCCTGACGACCTCGAACCCGGAACGCTGGATTTCGTCGGTGATCTGGTTGAACCGGACCCCCTCCAGATCGTCGGCGTCAAAGACGGGCGCTGCGAACAGAAAGGTGAAGCGTCTGAAATAGTCCATGTGTCTCCCCGAATGCGTCCGATGCGAGCTGTTGGCGCATTCCATGACAACGCGATGACAATCGAAGCGGGATGCGGTACCGGTGCAAAAATCTGCATCAAGTGCTTGAAAAGAAAGGAAAATTAGTCGCCAGTTTTGGTCGAGTTCGCGACCGGTCCAAGTCCTACAGCCGCAGCGGCGTAAATCTCAGCGCGAAGCAGGCGCCGCCGGGACGCCGGTTTTGCACGGTAATGGTCGCGGAATGCAGCTCGGCGATGCGCTGGACGATGGAGAGGCCAAGCCCCGTGCTTCCCTGCTTGCTGCGGTCGCGCCGCCAGAACCGCTGAAAGATCAGCTTGCGCTCGTCTTCGGGCACGCCCGGCCCGGAATCGAGAACGCTGACCGATCCGTCCGTTTCGACGACGAATTCGACGGTCGATCCCGGCGCGGTATGGTTGATCGCGTTCTCGGCGAGATTTCGGATCGCGCGGCCGAGCATTTCCGGGCTGCCCTTGATCCAAACCGGGTCGGTCGTGCCAAGCAGGGCTATTTCCTTGCCTTGCGCCAGCGCCAGCGGCGCGACAAATTCCGCGACCTCGGCGGCAACCGACTGCAGATCGGCGCGTTCCTCGGGATCGACCACGAAGGAGTCCAGTTCGGCGATGTCGAGCAACTGGCTGATGACATGCGCCATGCCTTCGACGTCCTGCCGCAAGCGCCTCGCGCATTTCCCGATCCTGCAGCATGTCGATGCGCGTCCTGAGAATGCTCAACGGCGTGCGCAGCTCGTGCGCCGCGTCGGCGGTGAAGTCGCGCTGAACCCGGAACGCCTCTTCGAGCCGGTCCAGGCCCTGATTGACCGCCGATACCAGTTGGCGGACCTCGCGCGGAATCTCGGATGTCGGCAGCCGCAGGCCGGGGCGGGCAGGGCCGATCTCGCCGGCGATCTCGGAGGCCTCCCGCAACGGACGCAGCGCGCGGCGGAAGATCGCGATATCCGCGGCCAACAGCACCAGCAGGATCGGCAGCGTGATCCAGCCGACGTTCTTGTAGAAGTCGGCGACGATGTCGTCGATCAGCACGTCACGGTTGGCGAGATCCTCGCCGGTCTGGATCCAGACGCTCCTGCCGCCGACGTCCTTGCGGATGCTGGCGCCGGACACCGTGGCATCGCCGCGCCGACGCTGCAGGAACTCCACCTCGGCTGTCCTGGTGTCGGCCGGAAACAGCGCCGCGTGGTCCGAGAGCGAGGAAAACAGCACGTCGCCGCGATCGTCGATGACCGCATAGGAATAGCGCCCATAGGCCTGCGAATAGAGCCCGAGCAGGTCCTGCGGCAGGTTCAGTTCGAGACGGCCGTCAGCCCCGACGCTCAAATGCTGCCCGACGGACGTGGCCTGCTCCTGCATCGCCGTGTCGTGGATGGAGTTGGTCGCGTAGTTCAGGAGCCACGACAGCGCCAGCGACATCAGGATGGAGGTGATGACGACGGCGACGACGTGCAGGAACACGATGCGGGAGAGGATCGAGGTGAATCTCGGCACGCTATTTTTCCTCGGCGATGAGGTAGCCGACGCCGCGAATGGTGTGAACCTGGACCTTGGCGCCGCGCTCTGAAAGCTGCTTGCGTAAACGGTGGACGTAGACCTCGATAGCGTTGGAGGCGACCTCTCCCGAGTGTCCGAAGATGTGGTCCTCGACCTGCTTCTTGGAAACCACGCGGCCCTTGCTGCGCATCAGTAGCTCCAGCACCGCGGTCTCGCGCGACGACAGCGTCTGGGGCTGATCGTCGATCGAGGCCTGCCGGTTTCGCGTGTCGAATTCGAGATTGGCGATGCGCAGCGAACTGCCGAGCAGGTGGCCGGGCCGCCGCAATTGCGCCTCCAGCCGCGCCACCAATTCCTCCAGCGCGAACGGTTTGACCAGATAATCGTCGGCGCCGCTGCGCAGGCCGCGAACGCGGTCGTTCAGGCCGCCGCGCGCGGTCAGGACCAGAACCGGAATCGGATTGTTGTCATGCCGTATCTCGCGCAACAGCTCGAGCCCGTCGCCGTCGGGCAATCCGAGGTCGAGGATCAGCGCGGCGTAGAAGGTGGTCCGCAGCACGCTGCGCGCTTCTTCGATCGTCGACAGCACGTCGGCCTCATAGCCCGCCGTCCGCAGGCCCTTCGGCAGGAGCTCGGCGAGTTCCACGTTATCTTCGACGATCAACAACCGCATCTCAGCTACCCGACGGTCCGGCTGGACCTGGCCATGGGCCGTTTGAGTCACCAGGCAAGCGTGGCACGTTTTCCGCACTGCCGAAACGCCCTGCGGCCCTGCGCGTAAGGCTCGTGTAAGCTACCCTAGCATAACCACGCAGATGCAGCCCCCGACAGCGCGATTCCGCGCGCCAAAAAACCGTGATTCTACCGTCGTCAACCATCGGAAGGTTCCGCGCTTGCTCGCTGCCATGCAAGCAACTATGCAAGGCCTCGTCCGCAAGGCGAGGCCTTCAGTGGCTTAGGTTGAAGCCAAAATCATACAGTGCGGCCATTGGAAGCGACTAGGTTGATGTGCGCCGAATCGAGGAGCAGCCCGGCAGGTCGAGATGCGAACCTCGCTTCTCGGCAAACACTGCTACGCTGCAGAACCAGCGATTCCGAGGGCCAATGATGGCGGGGCGTCAGCAAACCTTCTCCCCGGGCACATCCGGGTCGGGATACTGCAAATGAGTTTCGCCTCGACGGCCCTGCGACCCAAGGCGATCTTCGCGATTCTGGCTGTGGTCGTGGTCGCGGCTTTGCTGTGGACAAAGTTCGTGCTGTTTTCTTCCTCGGTCAGGCCTGCCCCAGATCGCGAAGCTTCCGCAATGGCGGCGGCCGAACAGCCGCAATCTGTCGACCTGTCGGAGAAGCAGGCCGCCGCGCTCAAGGTCGGTCAGGTCGAATCGCGCGACTTCGCGGTCTTCAAGACCGCGGTCGGCACCATCGACTTCAACGAGAATATGCTGGTTCAGGTCTTCTCCCAATACACCGGCAAGATCATCAAGGCCTTCTTCAACGTAGGCGACGACGTCAAGCGGGGCGATGCGCTGTTTACGATCGACAGTCCCGATCTGTTGCAGGCGGAATTGACCCTGCTGGCGACCGCCGGCGTGCTCGAACTTCAAAAGCGCACGCTCGCGCGCGCGACCAGCCTTCTGAAGGGTGGCGGCAGCGCGCAGAAGGACGTCGATCAGTCGACCTCCGACCAGCAGACCGCCGAGGGCAATTTCAAGGCGGCCAAGGACGCGGTTCGAATCTTCGGAAAGTCGGACGCCGATATCGAACAAATCCTTGCCGACCGAAAGGTGGATTCGACGCTGGTGGTGCCAAGCCCGATCTCGGGGCGGATCGTCACCCGCAATGCGGCGCCGGGGTTTCTCACGCAACCCGGTGCTACGACTGCGCCGTTCTCGATCGCGGATTTGTCGACGATGTGGATGAACGCCAACGTCACCGAATCCGATGCGCCGGCCTATAGGGTCGGTCAGGACGTCGAAATGACGGTCCCGGCCTATCCAGACAAGGTCTTCAAAGGGCATGTCACGACGGTGGGGTCGACCATCGATCCAAACACCCGGCGTCAATTGGTGCGCTCGCAAATCGACGACCCGGAGCATCTCTTGAGATCGGGAATGTTTGCGAGTTTTGTCATCCGGGTTGGAGATCCGGCACGCTCGCTTGCGGTGCCGTCGAATGGGGTCGTCCGGGAAGGCGATGGAACAATGACCGTCTGGACCACCGGCGACCGTCGGCATTTTGTCAAGCGGACCGTGAAGGTTGGGCTGCAGCAAGATGGCTGGCAGCAGATATTGCAAGGACTAGAGCCCGGCGAAACCGTCGTTTCCGACGGCGCAGTTTTCCTGAGCAACATGCTTCAGATGGCGGGCGCGGGCTGAACGCCCGACGCGCAGCGCGATCATCGCGCTGGCTCTTGTCGTATCCTGCGCGGCTGGCCTGGTGGCATTTTCGCGCCTGAACGTCGAAGCATATCCCAATCCGGCTCCGGTCATCCTCGAGATCACCGCACAGGCGCCGGGCCTCTCCGCCGAAGATCCCGAATCTGGCCTGGAAACTTGATCGCGGCTACCAGATGACGACGGCGCAGAGGACCGACAGGGGAAGAATGACGATGCCGAGGTAGAGCCAAATGCGATATCCGGCAGCATCCTTGGGCAGGATGAAAATGTGAACGGCGAGCCACACGCAGACGACAAAGCCCAAGACCACCCGGACCAGATCGCGCGGGGTTTCGTAAAGAGTCCGGATGCGCTCGATCTGAGGGCTTGCGACACGCGCGGTGATGGCGATCAACACGCCGATAAAGAGCGTCCGAACCGCTAGCCCGGCCCAGCGGACGCCGGCAGATGGCGTGGTGTCAGGGGGCTCGTTCTTCGCCGTATTCACCAGCAACCCACCAGAGCAAATGGCCCATCGATCGACGCGTCGTTGCGAACGATAGCCATCATCCCGATAGGGGGCAAGGTCCGCCAATCGCAAGTGGGTGGAATTAATCATCCCTGAGCTATTCGTGACAGGACAGACGAGCGCCAAGATCAATCGGCATGCTGAAAGCGTATGGGTTGCCGCGGAAATCGTATTGGACTGCTAGCCAGCTTGGGTGTCATGCTTGCGATCGGTGCGTCCAGCTTCGCCGGATGGTTTTAGGAATCAGTCAAAAGATGAGCGACGATCTCTGCTTTCTTTCCGCCGTCGAACTGCGGCGGCGTATCAGCGGCAAGGAGATTTCGCCAGTAGACGTCACAAGCGCGGTACTTGCGCGCGCGGAGCGGCTGCAGGGCGAATTGAATTGCTTCATCACGCTCTGTGCGGATCAGGCGCTGGCTCAGGCCAAGGATGCCGAGCACGGGATCATGAGGGGCGAGCCGCTTCGGCATCTCGAGGGCATCCCGTTTACCGTCAAAGACATCGTCAACACGAAAGGCGTCCGTACCACCTTCGGAGCTGTCCCTTACGCCAATAACGTCCCGGACCATGACGCCGTCGCCGTGGCGCGGTTGCGCGCGGCGGGCGCAATCCTGATCGGCAAGACCACGACGCCGGAATTCGGCTCAAATGCCTGACCGATTCGCCCCTGTTCGGCCGCACCCGCAACGCCTGGAGCCGTGAGCGCTCGAGCGGCGGCTCCAGCGGTGGCGCGGCGGTGGCGGTCGCCAGCGGCCTTGCGCCGCTCGCGGTTGCAACCGACGGCGGCGGCTCGACCCGGATCCCGGCCGCATGCAACGGCGTGGTCGGGCTCAAGCAAAGCAATGGGGTGATCCCCCACAGTCAGGTGCAGGACGCCTTCGGCAATCAGACCTATGTCACGCCGATGACACGCGACGTCGCCGACACCGCGTTGATGATGCAGGCCATGGCGGGCGAAGATGCCTCCGATCCGTGGTCGATCGGGATTCCGGCGGCGGATTTCATCGGCGGTACAGCTCCGCATGGCGACCTGAAGGGCAAGAAAATTCTGTTCTGCCTCGCGCCTCCTGGCCGCAGGGTTTCCGCCGACGTCGCGGCGGCATTCGCGGCAAGCCTGAAAACGCTCGAAGGGCTCGGCGCCCAACTCGAGGAGATGCCCGGCGACGGCTTCGACGTCGAGCCGATCTGGCGCGCGATCAATCACACGGCCTGGCGAACCCGGTTCGAAAAGCTCGCGGCCGAGCATGGCGAGGTGTTGAGCGAAACTTTTCACAGGCAGTTGGCGCTGGCCCAACGGGTCAGCGGCATCGACTACCAGCAGGCCATGTTCGACCGCACCATCCTGTTCCGGCGCGTGCAGTCGCACCTGCAGCGCGCCGATCTGTTGGCGATGCCGACGATCACGAGAACCGCGCTTCCAATCGGGCAGGATTTGTTCGGCACCATCGACATCGACGGCGAGGTGTTCGACGACGTTCGCCCGAACTGGTTTCCCTGGACCATGCCCTTCAACATGACCGGACATCCAGCGGTGAGCATCCCGATCGGCTTCGGTGCCGACGGTCTGCCGATCGGCCTGCAGCTGGTGGGACGGTTTCGCGGCGATGCCGAATTGCTGCGGATGTGTGCGCTGTTCGAGGCCGCGCAGAATTATCTTGACCGCTGGCCGGCTTTGCAGGCGCTGTCGTCGAGTCTCAACCGCGAGGCATAACGCTTCATCCAAGCAAGAGGCGCTGCGGCTTTAGGCATGCAACAAGCCCCTTCACGCAGCTTGTGTGCAGACGCGGCTCTCGGGGACAATGACCCCGAGGGTGTTGCTCTTGAGTACGGTTCTGGAATGACCGATGGGCCCTTAGCCGAATGACCGCGCGATTTGAGAAAACATTGCCGTCGTCGCCCGCGTGTATCGGGCGTCGTTAAATTGCTCATCCACAAAATTAAGGATGAGCAAAGTCACCAGCGTGGCCATCGCAATTCTCATGTCGAAATCATTCCCGAATAGAAGTTAATGTGACCCTTAGAATATCGCTGGCGCGCCGCCGATTGGGCCGACAGGCCTCCCGCGCGAGACACGTAGGTGCGGCGGCGCGATGGTCGGGGCGAGAAAATTCAAAACAGACCACTGACCGATTCAAATCAGGCTGCTGAGGTCGGTAACAGGCCACCACCCGCCGCGGCTGGGAACAGGCTGAGAAACGAGAACTTGCTGCGTACGTGCCGTGTCTAGTAGCCGCGTTTTCGGTCGATTGCGAATGGCGGCCGCCGGCCGACTTCGATAGCGTCGGCGGTTGCCAGCACGGTGGCTGCGACGGCCTCGACGCGGACCTCGCAGGCATCGTGCGGCGTGACGACGATTTTTGGGTGACGCCAGAACGGATGTGCCGCCGGCAGTGGCTCGGTTGCGAACACGTCAAGCGCCGCGCCTGCAAGCTGGCCATTCGCGAGCGCCGCAAGCAGATCCTCCTCGACCAAGTGCTCGCCGCGCCCGACCTGGATCAGATAGCCGCCACGCCGCATCCTGTCGAACAGCACGCTGTTGAGGATGCCGCGGGTCTCACGCGTCAGCGGCAATAAATTCACCAGCACCTCGGTTTCGCCGAGTATGGCGGCGAGGCCCGAAGGCCCATCGAATCCTCTGATGGAGGGCGGCACTGGCTTCGCGGTCCGGCTCCAGACCATGACCGGGAAACCGAGCGCTGCGAGATCTGCGGCCACCTTCTGGCCGATCTCGCCGTAACCGAGAACACCAACCGGCACGTCTTGCGCGGGCCGCTGGCTCAGCCGTTGCCAAATTCCGCTGCGCTGCCGGTCCAGATAGGTCGCAAAACGGCGCTGATGCCCGATCGCATGCCACGCGACGAAGCCGGACATCATTTGCGCCTGCGCCGGGTCCACAACGCGCACCACGTCGATGCCGGGGCGCAGGCTCGGACATCGCACAATGTTGTCGACGCCGGCGCCGATCGAGCAGACCGCCTCAAGGTTCGGATAATGCTCGAAGGCATCGTCGGGCGGATGCCAGGCCACCGCGAGGCGAATATCCGTATCCGGTTGGTTTCGGCGATGATCGACGATCTCGATGCCATCAGAGATACGCGCGATCTCCGCGCCGAGGTAGCCGCGCAGGTCGAGGCTTTGGCTGACAAGCGCGCAACGCATCACGCCGCCTTGGACGACGATATCTGGCCGGGCACTGCGGCGAGAAGCTCGCGCGTATAGGCGTGTTCCGGGGCCGAGAACAGCGCGGCGGTCGGCTTGAGCTCGACAATGAAACCGCGCTGCATCACCGCGATGCGGTCGCAGATCTGCGCGGCCACCCGCAAGTCGTGGGTGATGAACAGCATCGAAAGCCCAAGCCGCGCCTTGAGATCTTCGAGAAGTTTCAGGACCTGCGCCTGCACCGACACATCGAGTGCGGACACGGCTTCGTCGGCGACCAGGATTTCGGGATCGAGCGCCAGCGCTCGCGCAATGCCGATCCGTTGCCGCTGGCCGCCGGAGAATTCGTGCGGGTATCGCTCCATCGCGCTGGCGTTGAGCCCTACCAGGCCCAGCAAGTCGGAGGCGCGCTGGCGGGCGGCCGCCGCATCGACGCCATGGGCGATCGGGCCATCGGTGATGATGTTGCCGACCCTGCGGCGCGGGTTGAGCGAAGCGAACGGGTCTTGAAATATCATCTGGATGCGACGGCGCTCTCTTCGCAGCTCCTTGCCGCCGATCGCGGTGAAATCGGTGTCGCCGAGGCGGACCGTGCCCTGGTCCGGTTCGATCAGGCGCATGACGAGGCGCGCGACCGAGGATTTGCCGGAGCCGGACTCGCCGACCAGGCCGAGGGTCTCGCCCTGCAGGATGTTGAAGTTGACCTGGTTGGCGGCGCGAACGCTGCGCTCGGGGTGAAACCAGCCGCCGCCGCTGACATAGGTCTTGTCGAGGCCTATCACCTCAACCGCCTTGGGCCGATTGAGCAGGGCCGCGCGTTGCGGCGGCTGCATTGTCGGCACGGCGGCGAGCAGCGCGCGGGTGTAGGGATGTTGCGGGCGCAACAGCACGTCGTCCGCCGCGCCTTGTTCGACCACCTTGCCGTGCTGGAGCACGACGACGCTATCCGCGATATCGGCGACGACGCCGAAATCGTGGGTGATGAACATCACCGCCATGTTGCGGCGGCGCTGCAGGTCGCGGATCAGCTTGAGAATCTGCGCCTGCGTGGTGACGTCGAGCGCCGTGGTCGGCTCGTCGGCGACCAGCACCGCCGGTTCGAGCGCCAGCGCCATCGCGATCATCGCGCGCTGGCGCTGGCCGCCGGACAACTGGTGCGGATAGGCGCGCATCGACGCTGTGGGATCGGGCAGGCCGACCTCGCGCAGCAGGCCGACGGCTTTCTGCTTTCGCTCGGTCCGCGTCAGCATGCCATGCGCCTCGAACATCTCGGCGATCTGGTCGCCGATCCGCATCAACGGGTTGAGCGCCGTCATCGGCTCCTGGAACACCATGGCGATGTGGCGGCCGCGCAAGCCGCGCCACGCGTCTTCGTCGAGGGTCAGGAGGTTTTGTCCCTCAAACAGAATCTCGCCGGCTTCCGGAATCACATTGTCGGGCAGAAGTCCCATCAAGGCATGGGCGCACATCGACTTTCCCGAACCGGATTCGCCGACCACGCAAAGGATCTTGCCGGCCGTGAGATCAAAGGAAACGCCGTCCACGGCGTAGGCTCGGTCGCCGCCGGGGGGTAGCGCCAGCTTCAGGTCCTTGATGGCAACGGCGGTATCAGCGGACATGCGTCAGCGCCCGTCCTTGTTGAGGCGCGGGTTGAGCGCGTCGTTGAGGCCTTCGCCGATCAGGTTCAGCGCCAGCACCGAGGTGAGGATGGCGATGCCGGGAAATACCGTGATCCACCAGGCCTGGCGAATGACGGTGCGGCCGGCACCGACCATGTAGCCCCACGACATCAGGTTGGGATCGCCGAGGCCGAGAAAGGACAGCGACGATTCGAGCAGGATCGCGGTCGCCACCATCAGCGATGCCAGCACGATGACCGGCGACAGCGCGTTGGGCAGGATCTCGCGCCAGATGATCCAGCTGTTGGTTTGCCCGGTGACGATCGCCGCCTGAACATATTCGCGGGTGCGCAGCGACAAGACCTCGCCGCGCACCAGCCGCGCCACCGGCGGCCAGCTCACGATCGCGATGGCGATCACGATCGACACGATCGAGGGCTGCAGCACCGCGACCAGCACGATCGCCAGCGCAAAGCTCGGAACGGTCTGAAAGAATTCGGTGAAACGCATCAGCGCGTCGCCGATGCGGCCGCCGAAATAGCCGGCCGCGGCACCGACGGGAATGCCGACGGCGAGCGCGGCCAGCGTGGAGACGAGGCCAACGAGCAGCGACACGCGGGCGCCGTAGATGATGCCCGCCAGCACGTCGCGGCCGAGCGCATCGGTTCCCAGCGGCACGCGGGCAAGCGTGAACGGCGGCAGAAATGGCCGCTGCACCATGCGCCAGGGTGAGGTCGGGAATAGCAGCGGGCCAAACACCGCAACCGCGATCGCGATTGCCAGAATCACAAGGCCGATCAGCCCGCCGGGGTTGCGCAGCAGCATGCGCCAGAACTGCCTCATGCGGCATACTCGATGCGCGGGTCGACCGAGCGGTAGATCAGATCGGTGACGAGGTTGAACGCCAGCACCATCGCCGAACAAACCACGAAGACGCCGAGCAAGAGGTTGTAGTCGCGTTGCAGCAGCGCTTCGTACATCAGCCGGCCGATGCCCGGCCAAGCGAACACGGTCTCGGTCAGCACGGCTCCGCCGACCAGGGTGCCGGCCTGCAGGCCGGCAAGCGTCACGACCGGCAGCAGCGCGTTGCGCAAGACATGACGGCGCTGGATCACGGCATCGCGCAAACCCTTGGCGCGCGCCGTCTTGACGAAGTCGAGCCGCTTGACCTCGAGCATCGAGGCGCGCGTCATGCGCGCATAGGTCGCCATGAAGAACAGGCCGATCGTCGTCGCCGGCAGGATCAGGTGGGCGCCGACGTCCAGCACATGGGCGAGGCCGGTATAATTGGCGCCGACCGTCTCGTAGCCAAAGCTCGGCAACCATTCCAACGTCACCGAAAACAACAGGATCGCCATCAAGGCGATCCAGAACAGCGGCGTGGCGTAGAAGATCAGCGCCAGCACCGTGATCGCCGTGTCAGCCCAGGTGCCTGCGCGCCGCGCCGCCATCGTTCCGAACAGCACGCCGAACACAAGCGAAATCACAAACGCGGTTCCTGTCAGGAGAAGGGTGGCCGGCAGCCGTTCGAGGATCAGTTTCGACACCGGCATCTGCTGACGAAACGAAAAGCCGAGGTCAAGAGTGAGGATTCCCTTGACGTACTTATAAAGCTGCACCGGAAGCGGTTGATCCAGGCCGAATTTTTCACGGAGCTGGGCGACGAATATCTTGTCGCTCGCGCCGGCTTCACCGGCCATCACCAGCGCTGGGTCCCCTGGGGCCATGCGGATCAGGAAGAAATTCAAGACCACGATCGCCAGCAGCACGATAACGGCCTTGCCAATTCTCTGGGCAATGAATGCGAGCATCGTCAATTTCCATTGCGTGCGAGACGAGATTCCAGACTCCGATCAGCGGCGGCACGCGGGGTGCGCGCCGCCGCTGAGCTTTCGTTACTTGTCGATCCAGGCATCGCGAAAGCCGTCATTGACGCCGATCGCCGTCGTGATGAGGTTCTTGATGTTGCAGCGGGTGATGGTCGGGAACTGCAATTCGAGCAGCCAGGCCACCGGCACGTCGTCGACCAGGATCTTCTGCGCCTTGTCGTAGATTTCCTGGCGCTTGGAGTCCGGGACAGCGACGGCACCGTCGGCGAAGAGCTTGTCGATCTCTGGATTCGAATAGCCTTCGACGTTGTTGAACGGATTGCCCTTGACGATCTGGCTGGTGACGTAGTTGCGGCCGACGCCGAGGGCGGGGTCGCCATACTGATAGAGATAGGTGAAGGCGATATCGTAGTCCCAGTCGGAGACTTTCTGGTTCCAGCCGGGGACGTCGGTTGCGACCATCTCGACGTTGATGCCGACATCTTGCAGATTCTGCTTCACCGCCTCGGCCCAGCGCTGCCAGGTTTCGCCGTAGGGCAGGGGCAGCAGCCGGACTTTCTCGCCGTTGTAGCCGGCTTCCTTGAGTAGCGCCTTCGCCTTCGCCGGGTCGTAGTCGTATTGCGGCACGTCGCTGGTATAGTACTTGATCGAGGAGGCGGACGGGCCGGTTGCGACCTTGCCGAGACCGTTCCAGATCACGTCCTTGGCAAAATTGCGGTCCATCGCGAACATCACGGCCTGGCGGAATTTCTTGTTCGCCGTTGGGCCAGCGCGGTTGTTGAGCCAGAGCCATGACTGCGGGCTGAAGAACTCCCAGCCATTGCCGGTGACGCAGACGTCCTTGAGCTTGCTCAATCGCGGCACGTCGAAATTCTCGACCGAGCCGCCCGGCAGCACGTCGACCTTGCCGGTTTCGAATGCCACCGATCGCGCTGCGGCGTCGGGGATGACGTGCCAGTAGATCTCGTCGATGTAGGGTTTGCCCTTGATGTAATAGTTCGGGTTCTTCACAAGGTGGATGAACGAGCCCTTCTGCCATTCCTTGAACATGAAGGGACCGGTTCCAACGGGCGTGTTGTTGGCCGGATTGGTCTTGTAGTCGGTGCCTTCATAGATGTGCTTCGGAATCATCGGCAGCGAGCCGACCTCGAAGATGCCGATGAACGGCCCGAACGGCTGCTTCAGCGTGAACACCACGGTGGTGTCGTCAGGGGCTTCCACCTTGTCGACCTGAACCATGTTGGCGCGGGCGCGGGGATGGGTCTGTTTCAGGAACTCGATCGAGAACAGCACATCGGCCGACGTGAACGGCTTACCGTCATGCCAGGTAACGCCCTTCCGCAAGTGGAAGGTGTAGGTCTTGCCGTCCTCGCTGACCGCCCAGCTCTCGGCAAGACCCGGCAGCGGCTCCAGCTTCGGGCTGTAGCGCAGCAGGCCTTCATAGATATTGCCCGAGACCATTTGGGTCGGGCCGTTCTGGACCAGGCCCATCATCAGGCCCGGCGGCTCCGGCTGGATCACGACATTGACGACGCCGCCCGGTTTCGGCTCTTGCGCAAAAGCCGCGGCACTGATGCCGCAGACCACCGCGAGGGCAATCAAAATTCGCTTCAACATGACATCTCTCTGTTTGATCGCCCGATCGGCGCGTTGAATTGGAGGCTTATTGTTTGCGCATGATCTCCGCGCAAACGCGTTCCGCGTTTGTTAGCCAAGGGAAAACCGGTGCCCACTTTTCCGGATCATGCGCTAGTTCACGAAATCGGGATCGGTTCGCTCCAGCATCCGCTTGAACGCGGCCCATTCGCCGTCCGGCTCGCCTTTGACTTCGATCTTGTCGTAGAAACTTGCGTACTGACCCGCGGTCTTGCGGGCGACGTTTTCGGAAAGCGGGCTGACTTCAGCACCGGAAGCCTGAATTGCGAGCTGGGCGCGGCAGGAGCGTTCCAGGTTGTGCATCAGCTTGAAGGCCTCGGCGACGGAACGTCCGCAGGTGAGCATGCCGTGATTGCGCAGAACCATGACGAACTTGTCGCCGAGATCGGCGACCAGGCGCGCCCGCTCATCGAGATCGAGGGCTATTCCCTCGTAGTCGTGATAGGCGAGGCGATCGGTGAACTGCAGCGACCATTGATTGAGCGGCAGCAACCCCTGCTTCTGGCAGGAAACCGCGACGCCGGCGACGGTGTGGGTGTGCAGCACGCACATCGCATCCGAGCGTGCCGCATGCACCGCGCTGTGAATTGTGAAGCCGGCCGGGTTGATGCCAAGGCCGAGCGGGTCGTCGACAATGTTTCCGTCGACGTCGACCTCAACCAGGTTGGACGCCGTCACCTCTTCGAAACGCATGCCGTAGGGATTGATCAGGAAACGGTCATGCCGGCCCGGGAGCCGGACCGAGATGTGGGTGTAGATGCTGTCGTCGAGGCCGAGCCGGTGGATCAGCCGGTAGGCGGCGGCGAGATCGATCCGGCTCTGGCGGGCTTCATCTGGGATGGCCGGGGGCGGGACGTGCGCTGTCATGGCTCAACTTCACCTTTCATCTGAGCAAGAGAGTTGCATCGCAGCAAATGCGAGGACAAGACTAAACTGTCGACAATCGACGCTTAAATATTGTACACCGATCAAAACGGACCTTTTCATGCGCCAAATGTCCCCGCCGGTCGGATTGCCAGCCCTTACCGAGACCGATCTCGTCGGTCAGGTCGCCCGCGTTTTGACGGAGGCCGTGCTTCAGGGCCGGCTGTTGCCCGGCGCCAAAGTGTCGGAAGCAGGCATCGCCAGGGAACTTGGGGTGAGCCGGGCGCCGGTGCGGGAGGCCGCGCGGCTGCTGGAGAGCCAGGGGCTGTTGGTGGCGAGCCCGCGCCGCGGCTTTTTCGTGCGGCAATTCGCACCCGACGATATCGACGATATCTACGACTTGCGCCTGTGCGTGGAGCGCCATGCCGGCGTGCTGGCCGCGCGCAACCTGACGCCCGAGACGCGCGACGCGCTACGGCGACAGCTCGATGTTCTGCATCAGACCGCCAATCTCGATGATCCGGCTCGCCAGGTCGAGGAAGACTACCGGTTTCACCGCCTGATCTGCGAGATCGGCGGCAACCGGCGTCTGTTGCGCCTGTTCGACGATCTGGCGTCGGAACTGCGCATGATCATCGGCCTGATCGGCCGCCTCTACGACGATCCGCACGAAATCGCCCGCACCCACGAGCCCGTTCTGGCCGCGATCGAGCAGGGGCACCCCGAGCGCATCATGGCGCATATCGATCATCACATCGGTCATGCCTGGCGCGAGGTCGGCAAGCTCGTGCGCGAGATTCCCCCGCCGACCGCGGGTGCGAAAGGGTAACGCAAGGCTGAAAGCGGCTCGCGCGGCGGCGAGGGCGCAAGAAAATCTTTCTAAATCGTTCTCTTGATGGAGCAACTTTGTGAAGGCCGTCTATACCGAACTGCATCGAAGCCACGACCCGCAATTCTTTCTGGTGCGCGGCGTCGTCAAACGCACCACCGAGCAACCCGAGCGCGCCGACCGGCTGCTCGCGGGGCTCAAGGCCGGCAAGCACGAGTTGGTTGCGCCGACCGTGTTCGGGCAGGGGCCGCGCGTACGGGTGCACAGCGCCGAATATCTCGGCTTTCTCAGCGAGGCCTGGGACGCCTGGTCCGCGCTAGGCGATGCAGGTCCGGAGATGATCGCCAACATCCATCCCGTGCGCAACGCCGCGACGTATCCGACCCATATTGTCGGCCGTCTCGGCTGGCACACGGCCGATACGGGCTGCCCGATCGGACCCGGCACCTGGGCCGCCGCTTGCGCGGCCACCGATGTGGCGACGACCGCGGCTCAACTCGTCATGGACGGCGAGAATGCTACTTACGCGCTCTGTCGCCCGCCGGGCCATCATGCCTATCGCGACATCGCCGGCGGTTTCTGTTTTCTCAACAACAGCGCGATCGCGGCCGCGCATCTGCGGCTGACCCATGAGCGGGTCGCGATCCTCGACGTCGATGTCCATCACGGTAACGGCACCCAGGGCATTTTCTACGAGCGGGGTGACGTGCTCACGGTTTCGATCCACGCCGATCCGACCTTCTTCTACCCGTTTGTGTGGGGCTATGCGCACGAGCGCGGCGCGGGGCCCGGGCTTGGCGCCAATCTCAACATTCCGTTAGCCAGAGGAACGGGCGATGACGGCTATCTGCAGGCGCTGGAAGTTGCGAAGAAGACCATTCAGGCGTTCGCGCCCGGCGCACTGGTAGTAGCCCTCGGCCTCGATGCGTCGGAGCAAGATCCGCTCGCGGGGCTTGCCGTCACCACCAATGGCTTCCGCCGCATCGGTCAAGCGATCGCGCAGTTGGGACTTCCGACCGTGCTGGTGCAGGAAGGCGGCTATCTGTCGGATATTCTCGGCGCCAACCTGACCGCGGTGCTCGCAGGATTCGAAGCGGCGCGGTAGATTAGGAGCAGAGTGGTTTTTGATTGAGTCGGCGAGCCGGCGGGTTCACTGCACCTCTCCCGCTTGCGGGGGAGGTCGACACGCTCGATAGAGCGTGGCGGGTGGGGGAAGGTCTATCCACTCGATCAGCGCGTTTTGCGGAAACACCCCCACCCCAGCCCTCCCCCGCGAAGAGCGGGAGAGGGAGAGCACTTCCGAGGCCGCTGCAGCTCGCCGAATCTCGTCGCGCCCTAGTTCACCCATCGCGGTCAAAACGTCGGCGGCGTGCAGGCGCTGATCAGCTCGCACGGTTTGGCGCCGACGCAGCGGAAACGATGCGGCCGGCGGCTCTCGAAATAATAGGCGTCGCCGGGACCCAGGATGCGGCGTTCGGAGTCCACGGTCACCTCCAGCCGGCCTGAGAGAATAATGCCGCCTTCCTCGCCGTCATGGACCAGTGGAACGCGGCCGGTGTCGCCGCCGGGCTCGTAGCGCTCTTTCAGAATCTGCAACGCGCGGCCGAACAGATTGTCGCCGACCTGACGGTAGGAGATCGCGCCCTTGCCGATTTCGCTCAACTCGTCGGCCCGATAGAACGCCTGGCGCGCGCGGTCAGGTTCGAGCGCGAAAAATTCCGCCATTCCCATCGGGATACCGTCGAGGATGCGCTTCAGTGCGCCGACGGACGGATTCATCTGGTTGGATTCGATCAGCGAGATCGTCGAGTTGGTCACGCCCGCTCGTTTGGCGAGTTCACGCTGGGATATCTTGTTGCGGTTGCGGACGAAGCGCAGCCGCTCGCCGACGTCGATGCTCATCGCTGCTTCCGGATTTGAGATGCGTGCTGTTGATGGTGTTGCGGATCAAGCAAACACTACCAACCGAGCTTTGCAAGATCAATGACTTGGGAAGTCGCAGAAAAGGACTTGCTGCATATTCGTACAACATGATGTCGATGCGGAAACCGCCGCACAGGAGCCCCGCACGTGACCGTTCACCAGATTCCCAACACGCAAAACCTTGACGCGTTCTGGATGCCGTTCACGGCAAACCGGCAGTTCAAGGCCGAGCCTCGACTGCTCGCCTCCGCCGAAGGCATGTACTACACGACCGTCGACGGCCGCAAAGTGATCGACGGATCGGCCGGACTGTGGTGCGTGAACGCCGGTCACGGCCGGCGCGAGATCGCGGACGCGGTGCAGCGGCAGTTGATGACGCTGGATTATGCGCCGTCGTTCCAGATGGGCCATCCGATCGCGTTCGATTTCGCCGAGAAGCTGGCGGCGATCGCGCCCAAGGGGCTCGACCGCATCTTCTTCACCAATTCCGGTTCGGAGTCGGTCGATACCGCGCTGAAGATCGCGCTGGCCTATCACCGTGCCGCCGGCCAGCCGACGCGCACCCGCCTGATCGGCCGCGAGCGCGGCTATCATGGGGTCGGTTTCGGCGGCATGTCGGTCGGCGGCATCGTCAACAACCGCCGGCAGTTCACGACGCATCTTCCGGGCGTCGATCATATCGGCCACACCCACGATCTCGCCCGCAACGCCTTCTCCAGGGGCCAGCCCGCGCACGGCGCGGAGTTCGCCGACGACATCGAGCGTCTGGTCGCGCTGCACGGCGCGGAAACCATCGCCGCCGTCATCGTCGAGCCGGTCGCCGGCTCGACCGGCGTGTTGATTCCGCCGCAAGGTTACCTGCAGCGCCTGCGCACGCTGTGCGACAAGCACGGCATCCTCCTGATCTTCGACGAGGTGATCACCGGCTTCGGCCGCCTCGGCGCGCCCTTTGCCACCAACTATTTCGGCGTCACGCCCGATCTGATCACCTCCGCCAAGGGCATCACCAACGGCACCGATTCCGATGGGCGCGGTGTTCGCAAGCCGCAAGATTCACGACGCGCTGATGACCGGGCCGACGAGCCAGATCGAGCTGTTCCACGGCTATACCTATTCGGCGCACCCGGTCGCCTGCGCGGCCGGCATCGCGACCCTGGAAATCTACGAGAAGGAGAAGCTGCTCACGCGCGGCGCTGCGCTCACCGAATACTGGCAGGACGCCATGCATTCGCTGCGCGGCCTGCCGAACGTGATCGACATCCGCGCCATCGGCCTTGTTGCCGGCGTCGAGCTTTCGTCGCGGCCGGATGCGGCAGGCAGCCGCGCCTACGACATCATGGTCGATTGCTTCAACCGCGGCCTGGTGCTGCGCGTGACCGGCGACACCATCGCGCATGTCGCCGCCGCTGATCGTCGAGCGCAGCCACATCGATGACATGGCGGCGATCCTCGGCGACGCCATCGAAGCGCGTGGCCTGAACCTTGCTTGAGGCTGGAGCTCAAGACCCGGCGGCTGCGGAAATCGCTGCGACAGCCGGGAAGCGGCCGCAGCGGGAGCAGATGAGTCGGTGAAGGTGCTGGTTCTCGGCGGCGGCGTCATTGGCGTGACGACCGCCTATTATCTTGCGAAGGCCGGACACGAGGTCACGGTCGTCGATCGCCAGGCGGAGGCCGGGGCTCGAGACCAGCTTCGCCAACGCCGGCGAGGTATCGCCCGGCTATGCGTCGCCCTGGGCCGGCCCCGGCGTGCCGATCAAGGCGATCAAGTGGCTGTTGATGAAGCACGGCCCGCTGGTGATCCGGCCGAAGCTCGATCCCGCGATGTGGGCGTGGCTCATCAAGATGCTGCGCAACTGCACCTCGGCGCGCTACGCGGTCAACAAGAGCCGCATGATACCGCTCGCCGAATACAGCCGCGACTGCCTGCGCGCGCTGCGCGACGAGACCGCGATCCGCTATGACGAGCGCAGCCGCGGCACGCTTCAGCTGTTCCGCAAGGCGTCCCAGCTCGACGGCACCGCCGGCGACATCGCGGTGCTCAGGCAATACGGCGTGCCGTATCGAGGTGCTCGATCGCGACGGCTGCATCGCCGCCGAACCGGCGCTCGCCGCGGTGAAGGAGAGATTCGTCGGCGGCTTGCGGCTGCCGCAGGACGAGACCGGCGATTGCCACATGTTCACGCAGGCGCTCGCGGCGCGCGCGGCCGATCTTGGCGTACAATTTCGGCTGAAGACCACGATCGAGCATCTGGTTTCGGACGGGTCACGCATCACCGGCGTCGCGACCAGCGCAGGCGTGTTGCAGGCCGACGCCTATGTGGTCGCGCTCGGCAGCTGGTCGCCGCGGCTGCTCAGGCCGCTCGGCATTTCGATTCCGGTCTATCCGGTCAAGGGCTACTCGATCACCGTGCCGATCGCCGATCCCGACGCAGCGCCGGTGTCGACGGTGATGGATGAAAGCTACAAGGTGGCGATCACGCGGCTCGGCGATCGCATCCGCGTCGGCGGCACCGCCGAAGTTTCCGGCTATTCCGACCGGCTCTATGCGGCGCGGCGGGCGACGCTTGACCATTCGCTGACCGACCTGTTCCCGCGCGGCGGCAGATCTGGCCGAGGCCACCTTCTGGAGCGGGTTGCGGCCGATGACGCCGGACGGTCCGCCGGTGATCGGCGCGACACGCTACGCCAACCTTCATCTCAACACCGGTCATGGCACGCTCGGCTGGACCATGGCTTGCGGTTCAGGGCGCGTGCTCGCCGATTTGCTGTCCCGCCGCAAGCCCGAGATCGATACCGCCGAGCTCGCCATGGGCAGATACGAAGATCGCTTTGGGTGAACGCTTAAACAAGTGAATGCAGACGCAGCAGTTGCTGGCCGAATACGAGATCTCGACCGACACCCATCGCCTGAACGTGGAGGTCATTCACAAGTTCCTGGCGGAGGAGAGCTATTGGTCGCCCGGCATCCCACGATCCATCGTGGAGCGGGCGATCGAGAATTCGCTCTGCTTTGGTGTGTACCATCGCGCTCGCAAGTTGGGTTTGCCCGCGTCGTCACCGACAAGTCAACGTTCGCATTGCTCGCCGACCTCTTCATCCTCAAAGCGCATCGCGGCAAGGGTCTGTCCAAGTGGCTGATGCGTTGCGTCGTCGGACACCAAGACTTGCAAGGTCTAAGGCGCCTGCTGCTCCTGACGTCGGACGCTCATGGCTTGTATCGCCAATTCGGGTTCGAAGCGCTCGGAAACCCGTCGCGCTTCATGGAGGTTGTTCGGCGAGACATCTATCGATCGTCTTGATGGCTGCGTGTGTCGAGGCGCACCGCTCAAATGCGATCCGGAAAGCGGATGATGAAGTTATCGCGATTGGGCATCTTCACCTTCGGCAAGCTTTGCGCATCCATCATATCGTTGGCGCCGATCAACTTGTTCTCCGCGAGAATGTAGGCCGTGAGTGCGTAGACTTCATCGTCGGTGAGCGAGCGCGGCATTTGATAGGGCATGGCGCGGCGAATGAAATCGAAGATCGTCGTTGCATACGGCCAGAAATTCTTGATGGTTTTCTGCGCCGCGTTGATACCGGCGAGTTCGCGATCGCTCACCAGAGCGGCGGCGGCGCCGCCTTTGCCGTTGTCGCCATGGCACGCCGTGCACTTTTCGGCGTAGATCTTGGCGCCCTGCGCGGGCGTGCCGCTGCCTTTCGGCAGTCCTGTGCCGTCGGGCAGGATGCTGATGTCCCAGGCCGCGATGGCGGCCTCATCGATCGGCTTGCCGAGATTGGGCGTCTCGGCCCGATTGAGGCGCCGGTCGTCATCGCGAGCAACAGTGAGGTGGCAAGGACCGCGCGCTTAGGCGTAAACATCTTGACCTCCCCATTGCTTGCGACGCCCCAACTGGTGATCGAGTTGTAGTGCTGATTGGGAAAGCCGAGGATCGGCGGCGGCTTCTTTAACTCGCCACGTGCGGCGACGAATTCGGCGCGGGTCGGTTGCACGTTGCCGGCCTCATCCCATGCCCGGCTTTGCAGCGTGGCGGGCCACCGTTCCAGCGCCACGGCATACGGAAACGGGTGAAGGCCTTGCTCAGGACCGGTTCCTGCAGTGCGGCTTGCGCCCAGCTCTGGCCGCCGTCGGCGGAGACCATTACTTTCTCGATCCGGCCGGTGCCGGAATAAGCGATGCCGGAAATCTCGTAGAGACCAGGACCCTTCAACGCCTGGCCGTGCGAAGGCTTGGTGATGAAGGATTTGACCTCCTGCAGGAAATAAAACCTGTAAGCCTTGCCGTCGGGCAGGATCTGCGAGTAGGTCCGCGCCTCGTACATGCTCATGGCGGGCTGTTCCACGAGCTTGATGCGGCGCAGGAACTTGACGTTCATGTTGCCCTCGTAGCCGGGCAGCAGCAGGCGCATCGGATAGCCGTTTCCGGGCATCAGGCGCTCGCCGTTCTGGTAGAGCGCGATCATGGCGTCATCCAGCGCCTTCTTCAGCGGCACGCTGCGGCTCAGATGTGGCGGGTCCGCGCCCTCTGCGATGAGCCATTTGGCGGCGGGATCGATGCCGGTTTCCTCGAGCAGGCTCGACAGCTTGATGCCGGTCCACTCCGCGCAGGAGACCAGCCCGTGCAGTGCCTGCACGGTCTCCTGCATCGGCTCGGGGGAGAACATCGGGGCGCTGTTTCCGCCGCATTCGAGGAACGTACACCCGCGAGCTCATCGGATATCGCGATAATGCCTCGAGCGTGAACTCCAGCGGCCGCTTCACCAGGCCATGGATCACCAACCGATGCTGGTCCGGATCGATGTTGGGGACGCCACCGTGATTGATGGCGAAATGCAGCCCGTTCGGCGTGGTGGTTCCTTCGAGCAAATGGTGCGGCGTGCGCGCAGTGAATTGCGCGGCTCGAAATTGGGATTGCTCAACGTGCGCGCAACCTTGGCCTCGAACTTCGACGGCACCTGGTAAGTCGGCATCGCCTCACCGACCTCAAGGCTCCATGGATCCTCGGCGAGCGGCTCGGCGCCGGCGGCCGCAGTGACGGGCAACGCCGGCACTGATGGCGCCCGCGAACGCCATGCCGCGCCCAAGCAGCGCGCGACGATCGATCAACCCGTTGCCGGCAACGGCTTCCAACGATTGACCACGCGCATTGCGATCCCTGGTCCTGGCCATGCTAGCCTCCCTCGAGTACGGACGTTATGGATCGTCCCTTTGCTCGCTTGCCATGCTAGCTCTTTGCGATATGGCCGTCCAATACACTTGGATAGATCCGCCGCGCCGGCTCTCGGCAGGACCACGTGCCATCGATACCATCGGCCGTCGGACCAAGATCGCTGCGGATTACCTCGGAGAGCCGGCCTTCACCGGTCGATCGGCATGGCTCGCCTGCGGCACGCCGCGGTTGAGCGACATATGGGAATGCATGCAAAGCCAACCATTGGCCGTCCTGGAAAACACCAGGGTAGCCCGGCCGGGGCGCGGAAACGCGCTGCCATCGGGATGATACCCCGTGCTCGTCCACGGCGCGATCACGGTCGCCATCATGCCATCGGGGGACGCCAGAACCGAGGTCTGCTCAGCCACGAAACGGAAGTCGGTGGTCTTCGGCCAGACATTGTCCCATTGCGTCGCGACCCATTTGTCCAAGCCGGGGATGACGTCGTTGTGCGTGCCGAAGGCAAGCACATCCGGATGGAACAGCGGCCTTGCCGAGGCGTAGTCGACCTCCCGGACATAGCCCGCGAAGGTCTCCAGCCACTGCTGGAAGAACTGCGTTATCTCCATGTTCGCGGTCGGCAGAGGGTCCATTGCCTGCTCCAGGTTCGGCCACCGAATGGCAGCAACTTCATTGCCACGAACCGGAGCGGGTACCAAGCGTCGGCAAGCGTATCCGGATGAGGGAAGCAGCATCCGGTTTTCTTCTGAACCCCGCATATCGCTGAGTTTATCATCGGGCGCGCATTCACGCAACTCATTGGCTCATGCGGGCTTCTCGCTTCATCGGCCACGGCCGTCCGAACAGCATCCATTGTTGGAGCCGTGATTTGTGGCGGCCGTTGGCCTCCTGGGTGGTAGGCGTCACGTTAATGTTCGCAAAGATCCCGGCATTTTACGGACTCATCTTCGCCTTCCGCCGCCGTCGGCTCCGCGGCAAGCTCCCAATGTTGTTTTCCTGTGGAGCACTCCTCTGAGCATGTTGAATTGCGCGCCTTCTCCGACATACTCGGGAGCTTAGATGAGCGATCAAACCGAAACCGCCGCGTCGGCTGCTGACTTCGAGATCCGGATCAGGGATGTCCCCGACGCCGCCAAGACCTGGCTCCGCTCGCACCCGGAATACCGCTTGGCCGAGTCGCTCGTCGCCTATGTCTCGGCAGCCGATGCCAATCTCCCGCGCGATCAGTTCTTGCGACTGGTCATCAACCGCATTGTTGACGCGCTGAGCGCGCCGCTCCCGCGCTCGCCTTAGACCCGGAACGGACTTGGCCGGCCGGTTTGCCAAACAATTAATTTTCTGAATCTGAGCAATATTGACCAGCAGCGCCGGACCCTGGAGGCCATGTTGGTTATATCACCGCCCCCGGTGACTGAAGAGCTTTGCGGTCCCGCCTGACCCGAAGGTGGAATGCAATGACCGATTACCTAGCGGCGATTCCGCTGCTCGCAATTCAGAGTCTCCGTTGCCCGAAATGCCGAACGCGCATGATGCCCGCGCAGATCTCGCCGGGGCCTACCGGATTCGAGCTTCGCACCTTCGACTGCTCCAAATGCACTCATGTCGAAAAAATCGTCATAGCGTTGGATCCAATGAAATCAGGGGATGTTGGCTGGTTCGTTGACGAACCACAGCCGACAAAATAGTCCATGCCTCCGTCCAACGCTGCTGCACGGCCCGGATCGAAAAGGCTTGATCGCGTTCTTTCGCTGGTGGCGGCATTCATTGTCATCGCAATCATGATCGTTGCCCGATACTGATCTTGTTGGCTCACGGCTCGTTGTCTCAAGGCTCGTTGTCTCAAGGCTTGCCTGCCATCGCGAAAACACTTCGGATGGCGTGATGACCACCGCAGACGCGCGCCGCGTCACACCGATCCATGTGGGCTGCTTCGCTGCCGGCGAGAGGCCGCGATATTCAGTATATCTTTCCTTGGCGATGGAACTCAGGAAACCGCCGGGCCTTGTCAGGAGTGCGACATAGAGATCGCCGGCCAGAGGCATCATGAAACAGTGGATCCTAGCACTCGGACTGACAGTCCTTCTACAGCTTCCAGCAACCGCGGCTGAGCTCAAGCCGGATGCGATCAACGCGGCTACCTTTGCCGGAAAGCTTTCCTCTGAGGATCGAATGAGCGCTCTCGCAGTCAAGGTCCAGGTGCTGCTTGACCGGGCTCGGTTCTCTCCGGGCGAGATCGACGGCAGGTTCGGCGATAACCTCGAGAAGGCACTTCGGGCCTTCGCAGAAGCGAACGGTCTTCCGTCCGGCAAGGTTCTCACCCCGGAGATATGGTCCAAGCTTCAGCAAGGCGCAGGAGATCCGGTCATCGTTGAATACGCCCTGACCGATCGGGACGTGAAGGGACCCTTCCTCGACAAGCTGCCGGCCAAATTGGAGGACAAGAAGTCGCTGAAGAAGTTGAGCTATACCAGCGCGAGGGAGGCTCTGGGCGAACATTTCCACATGAGCGAGGATTTGCTGGCGGAGATCAACCCGGGAAGCAAGTTCGATCACGCCGGCGACAAGATCAACGTGACTGGTCTCTCGACCGACAAACAGTCGAGCAAGGTCGCGCGCATCGAAGTCGACAAGAACCGGGAGACCGTGAGAACCCTCGCGCAGGATGGAACGCTTATCGCGTTTTATCCGGCCAGCGTTGGCAGCGAGGAGAAACCCACACCATCCGGCACGTTAAAGGTTGTTTCGATCGAGTCCGATCCGACCTACCGATATGACCCAAAATACAAATTCAAGGGTGTTGAATTGACCAAGCCCTTCACGATCAACGCCGGTCCCAACAACCCGGTCGGCACGATGTGGATAGGCCTCTCGCAGAACGGCTACGGCATTCATGGAACGGCCGAACCGTCCCGGGTCAGTAAATCCGAGTTGCATGGCTGCGTCAGAATGACGAACTGGGACGCGGAGCGATTGGCGAAATCGATCAGGAAGGGCGTTGCGGTTGATTTTGTCGAAGGCAAGCAGGCGTCACGGTGACGCCCGGGCTTCGCCGGTCGCTCAAGCTCATGCGGCTACTGGCTCTTAATCTCGACGGCGAAACAGCCTGCCATCGATGATGAGCAGACGGAAAAGGATCAACGCCATTCCAAAGAATTTCGAACGGCTCCAGCCTTTCGCCGAGAAAGACCGCGCCAAGCATGACCGCACTGGCAGGCACCAGCAGCGTCACCAGCGACGCGTTGGTTGCCCCGGCCGAGGCGATGATGTTGAAATAGAGAATGAAAGCAAATGCCGTTGTAAAGACTGCGAGAACACAGACCGCCGTCCAGATGGGGATGCTCGACGTCACGATATCCGCGGGCCTGTAGAGAAGGAAGACAATCGGCGCCATGAGTATCGTGGAGGCGGTGAGCTGGCCGGTTGCAACGACGGATGGCTTGATGTCCTTGAACCGCTTGGCATAGACGACGGCAAACGCGTAGGAGAACAGCCGCCCCGATGACCGCGAGCTTTGCCCATACCGGGCCGCCGAAATCGGACAGGAGCAACGGTGCCATCATGACACCGGCGCCGGCGATCCCGAGCCCCACTCCCACGAGCTTGGCGGTCGAGAGCTTCTCATCAGCCGTCAGCAGATTAGCCACCAGTATCGTCCAGAGCGGCGTTGTCGCGTAGAGCACGGAGGCGAGACCGGCGCCGATTTCCGTTTGCCCGGTGAAGATCAGGGAGAACGGGATCACATTATTGAGCAATGCCAGGCACAGGAAAGGACCGGGCCTGGCCAGTACCGGAGCGAGAGAAATGCCGCGCATCCCGAGCCAAAGCTGCAGGACCAACGCGGCGATCGACACGCGGTAGAGCACAAGGGCGAGCGGCGGAATCTCGGCCACCGCGATGCGGGCAAAGAAGAACGAGCCACCCCAAAGAAAGCCGAGAAGCAGGAGTTGCCCCCAGTCGCTTGCCGACATCGACCGCGTCAATGCTGCCGTGCGCAACGCCTTGCCTACGATATTTGGATTTCCGCAAACATCTCGGCATTCTAGCGAGCTAGAATCCAATTTGGGTGCAACATCTATCCAAATGTTCTCGGTTAATCGAAACAACATGCCAAATCCAACCGTTCCAGCGAGTAAGATAGACCCTTACCGGAAGTTGCGGTCCTTTCCCGCTTGCAAAAATACCCCGCTTTGGCGCACGCCCAGGGTCGCCTCGATTTTTACTTCTGATTTCAGAAATTTAACTTGACAACTGTCGAAACAAAAATATAAGGGAATTATCCCGCCCGACTCAGAGGGGCGTTTCGCGATCGTCACGGACGTAGAGCGCGGGATGCGGTGGACGCTGATGGCGCGTGAGACGAATGCGCTTGAAGCGGACGGCGAAGTCGTGTGGTCCTGACACCCCGACGCTGGTGTCAAGGTTCTTGAGAAGCAAGCTTCTCAGGAATGACGGGGGCCAAGAGCCCGGTCCCCGGGGAGATCACGTAGTAAGCCGTAAAACCATTGCGCAGGGAAGGCCGGATGATTCCGCCTGTGATCTGTGGTTTCTTGCCGCGTGCTTTTTTTTTGTTTGCACGCGGGACCGCGGGTGCGGTGGGCACCCGGCCTTCCCTGCGCCCTCCCAACTTGTGAGAGGGCGGGAAATTCAGGATCAAACCTCGCGCAAACCTGCGGCGAGATCGCGAAGCTGTGTCTGCTCGCCAACCGTCATCACCCGCCAACCGGTCCGGCCGTTGGCCGGCCGGATGACAGGCTCCGGCGGGCGATCCAGTATTCCAGAGACGTCCGTGATTGACCCGAGAAGCCGCGGCGTACTGGATGCCCCGCCTTCGCGGGGCATGACGAGAGGCAAGCGGGGCGAGGTGACTTCAAACGCTTCGCGCTTTGCTGTTTGAAAATCGAATCCGAGAGCCATGGCCCATTTGCGGGATTACGGGCAATGTGAGCATAATTCCACGATTGTAAAAATAGGCTTGGCCGGCGAAACCTTCGAATTGCCTGTCGCAGACCGGAACATGCCGGCCGGTGTCCAAATTTGCGAGAGGGTGCGATGATTTTCAGACGTCTCATTCAGGCAGCCACCGCGGTGCTGGTCCTGTTGGCCGCATCGCCCGGGTCGGCGCAGCAGGTCCTCAAGGTGGGTTCGACCCCGACCGGCATACCTTTCACCTTCCTCGATACCAAGACCAATAGGATTCAGGGTGTCATGGTCGACCTCGTCACCGCAATCGGCAAGGATGCCGGCTTCAAAGTCCAGATCGAGCCGATGCAGTTTTCCACGCTGATCGCCTCGCTGACCTCGAACAAGATCGACATCATTGCAGCGGCGATGTTTGTCACGGCGCCGCGCAAGGAAGTGATCGATTTCTCGGATCCCGTCTATACCTACGGCGAGGGTCTGCTGGTGCCGAAGAGCGACACCAAGGACTATACCAGCTGGACGATCTGAAGGGCGAGGTGGTCGGCGCGCAGGTCGGCACCGCCTTCGTCGACGCGCTGAAGAAATCGGGCCTGTTCAGAGAGGTCAAGGCCTACGACACCATCCCCGACATCCTGCGCGACGTCAACACCGGCCGCTTCAAGGCCGGCTTCGCCGACTATCCGATCCTCGCCTACAACCTCAAGCAGGGCGGCTTTCCCGAGGTGCGCCTGGTCGAGTCCTACAAGCCGGCCATGGTCGGCACAGTCGGCATCGGGGTCCGCAAGGGCGACCAGGAGCTGCTTGACAAGGTCAATACCTCGCTCGCCAAACTCAAGGCGGACGGCACGGTCGACAAGATTCTCGACAAATGGGGGCTCAAGGCACAGGGCGCCTGAGGCTTGATCGTAGACCAGCGCGCGATCTGATTCGATGGAGAAATTTCTGCGCGACGCCGCCGAGTTCCTGCCGATCCTGCTGAGGGCGTGGGATTGACGGTCCTCGTCACGCTCGGCTCGCTGATGGTTTCGACCGTGCTCGGCCTGGTCTGGGCGTTGATGCGGGTTTCGGGGGTGCGCGCGCTGTCGCTTGCTGAGCGCCGGCCTGATCAACGTGATCCGCGGCATCCCGATCATTGTGCTGTTGTTCTACCTCTATTTCGTGATGCCCGATTTCGGCGTCTCGCTGACCGCGCTGCAGGCGGCGATCATCGGGCTCGGCGTCGCCTATTCGGCCTATCAGGCGGAGAATTTCCGCGCCGGCATCGAGGCGATCGACAAGGGCCAGATCGAGGCGGCGCAGGCCATCGGCATGGGCTGGTGGCTGACCATGCGGCGGGTGATCCTGCCGCAGGCGGTGCGGATCGTGCTGCCGCCCTACGGCAACATCATGATCATGCTGCTGAAGGATTCCTCGCAGGCCTCGACCATCACGGTCGCCGAGCTGGCGCTGCAGGGCAAGCTGATCGCGTCCTCGACCTTCAAGAACACCAGCGTGTTCACGCTCGTGGCGCTGATGTATCTCGCCATGAGCATTCCGCTGATCCTCCTGGTGCGCCATTTCGAGAAGCGGGCGAACCAGCGATGATCGAGCTCGCGACGTCCACAAGAGCTTCGGTCCGGTCGAGGTCCTCAAGGGCATCACCGCGTCGGTCGAGAAGAGCGAGGTGGTCTGCATCATCGGCCCCTCGGGCTCGGGCAAATCGACGATCCTGCGCTGTATCAACGGCCTGGAGCGCTACGATACCGGCGAGATCCTGGTCGAGGGAGCGCGGGTCGAGCGCGATGCGCGGTCGATCGTCGCGATCAGGACCCAGGTTTCGATGGTGTTCCAGCGCTTCAACCTGTTTCCGCACCGCACCGCGCTCGAGAACGTGATGGAAGGGCCGATCTATGTGAAGCACGAGCCGCGCGCTGAAGCGATCGAGCGCGGCCGCGCGCTGCTGGCGCGGGTAGGGCTCGCCGGAAAGGCCGACGCCCATCCGCCACAGCTTTCCGGCGGCCAGCAGCAGCGCGTCGCCATTGCGCGTGCGCTCGCGATGCAACCCAAGGCGATCCTGTTTGACGAGCCGACCTCGGCGCTCGATCCCGAACTCGTCGGCGACGTGCTTGCGGTGATGCGCAACTTGCCGATGACGGCATGACGATGGTCGTGGTCACCCACGAAATGGGATTTGCCCGCGAGGTCGCCGACCGCGTGCTGTTCATCGATGGCGGCGTCATCGTGGAGCAGGGGCCGCGAAATCCCTGCTCAACCAGCCGCAGCATGCGCGAACCCAGGATTTCCTGCGCCGCGTGCTGCATCCCCTGTGACCCTTTTCGGATCGTATCCAGTGAACCAGCCCTCGCTTGCCTGCCACCCAGCCTCTATGCAGATACCGCGGTTTCGCCTGTGCCTGCGCCACCGCTCGACACCGACAAAAATGTATCGGTCGCGATCATCGGCGGCGGCTTTGCCGGACTTTCGACGGCGCTGCATCTGGCCGAGCAGGGCACGGACGCGATGGTGCTGGAAGCGCAGGAAGCGGGCTGGGGCGCCTCCGGCAACAATGGCGGCCAGCTCAATCCGGGATTGAAGCTCGGTCCGGACGAGGTCGAGCGACTTCGCGCCGAACTCGGCCGGCGCATGATCGCCTTTGCCTACCGCACGCCCGTGTTCACCCTCGAGCTGATCCGCCGTCTCAAAATAGCCTGGAGGCGCGGCAAAACGGTACGTTGCGCGCCGCCTATAATGAGCAAGGCGGCGGCGGTCACCGGCACCGCGGAGCAGTGCATCAGTCGCGGCATGCCTGTCAGCGTGCTCGATCGGAACGCGCTGCGAGACATGACGGGACCGATCGATATCTCCTCGCGATGCTGGACGCCGCGGCGGCGACTTGCATCGCTGAGTTATGCCCGCGGTTCGCGCGCGCGGCGATCTCCGCGGGCGCAGCGATCCACGGCCAGACGCCGGCCCTCGCTGCGGCGGGAAAATGGACGATGGCGGATCAAGACCCCGCGCGCCGCGGTTCATGCCGAGAAGATACTATTGGCCACCAACGGTTTTACCGACGATCTTTGGCCCGGGCTGCGCCGCACCATCGTGCCGGTATTCAGTTCGATCGCCGCGACCGAGCCGCTGCCCGATGACATCGCGCGGCAGATCATGCCGACGCGATCGGTGCTGTATGAGAGCGGGCACATCACCGTCTACTATCGGATCGATGCTGCGAACCGTCTGTTGATGGGCGGCCGCGGTCCGATGCAATGGATCAAGGATCCATCTGCTGTCGCCTATCTCATGCGCTACGCCGTCCGGCTCTGGCCGGCGCTTAAGGGCGTGCGCTGGACCCACGGCTGGAACAGCCGTCTTGCCATGACCGCCGATCACTACCCGCATGTGCACGAGCCGGGACCGGGCGCGCTGGTCTATCTCGGCTGCAACGGCCGCGGCGTCGCGCTCGCGAGCGCGATGGGACAGCAATTGGCGCGACGGCTGATCGGGGGCGAGGCGGCCGAGATCGACATGCCGGTCACAACCATCAAACCGATCCGCTTTCACCCGCTGTGGCCCGTGGCCGTCCAGAGTGTCGTGCTCTACGGCCGAATTCGCGACCGGCTCGGACTCTAGGGCCGACCGCAATCGGACAATCAAAGCGAGTATGGCTTCCGTAAAACACGTATCGCTACCGCGGGCACCCGTCTCCTGAGGCCGCCTCGCGAAGGAAAGGGGACCATCCATAAAAGTCTATCGATAGCTTTGAAGCGAACGAAAGAGCTTGTCTTGAAAATGTCCCCCAGAGAGCCAGGCAGAGGGCATCCGATGGGGCCGACAATGTTCTCGCGTGACGATGGTCTTCCGGCGGCAACCATTACGCGCGGCAGACTCAAACAGAGATGCCATCGACGGCCTCCTCCGCCATCGCCACGGCTCTGGATCAGGGCATAGACGCGACCACGACCAAAGACGGCATGATGGCTGACGCCGCAGCAATAGGCCTCGGCTGGGTGGTGCTTGCGACGATGATTTTCTACCCGGTGCTACAACTCGCCGCGATTTTAGTTTGCGTCGTCATCATATGCATGCGGTCATTGAGCCGTCATGCTTATCGGATCGCCCGTCGTGTCGCTGCGGTGGTCGCCGGGAGCTTCTCGGCGCGTCAGTCGGCGTTGCCTGACGGTCCTTGATTTCACGCGATCGTTGCGGCACGCGCCGGATCGACGTCGGTTTCATCATCGCCCCTCGACGCGCGGCGGTATGCAGAAGCCAGCAGTTGAATTGACGCAACAACGCCGTCGTGAGAACCAGTCCCGCCGTGATGCTTCGATGCTTGGTCTTGTTCGGCGGACTTGCTAAGCCGACTTCATCCGAATCAATGCAAGCATGGCGGCATGGCGGCATGGCGGTTGGCTTACGACGCGCGATCGCACGCCTGCGCGCGAACCACCGCGCAACATGCTGCATCTGATCTTCGACCCGGACGGCATACGTCCGTTGGTCGCCAATTGGGAGGATGCGGCGAGGGGGCTGTTGAGCGTGTCTATCGGGAAGCGGTCGGGCGCATCGTAGACGAAAAAACCAAGGAATTGCTTGCGGCGTTGCTTTCCTACCCCGACGTCAGGAGTGGTGGAGAATTCTATTCCATTGGGACTTATGCCCGTTATTCCCCTGAGTTTCGTCAAGCACGATCGCCTTCTAAACTACTTCTCGATGGTGACGACAGTCGGCACGCCGCAGACGGTCGCGGCCCGGGAACGGCGCATCGAATGCCCGTTTCCGGCCGATGAAGCGACCGAAACCCTTCACGTTGCATTGATAAGCGCCGCTTAAAATCTCACATCCGCTTGCCCAACATTGAAAGCGCGGAAGCGGCAACCTAGCTGAACGTTAAGGTTAAGCGCATGACGAAAACGACGACAAAATATCGTGAGACATATGGCACGACGGCGGGTTGCGAGGTTGCGCGCACGACGGGGCCGTTGACCGGCGTCATCGTCTTGCTGGTCAGCATGACGATCCTGGGCACGTTGTCCGTTGGCGGAGATTTGCTGGAAAACGCCATGACGTTGTCGCAGGACGATATCTCGCTGGCGTTATCGCAAGACGAAATCTCGCTATCCTGCCCGATGCCGGCGACGCTTCAGCTTTCTCTTCCCGACCTGTCCAAGGAGGGTGAGGCGGGTTGGATCTAGAGCATGATCCGAAATCAGCCTAAAGAAGCTCGCCAGCGTCCGTTCGGCGGCCTTCATATCCGCCGTATCAAAACCCTCCGTGAATTGCTCGAACACCGGCTGCAAAAGCACGCGGCCGCGCTCGGACTGGCGAACAGGGCTGCAAGGTCGGTCGCCGTGCACAGTTCCCATGCGCGCGCACCTTGGCGCCGGCTCAGCTTGAGCGACTGTGCAAGAGATAATTCAGCGTCGCTGACGCTGGGCCGCGGCATTGACAGGAAAGGGCTTGCCTTCACGCGCAGCAACTCCTGCAAATATGAGACATCGCCGTTCGTGTCCACCCGTCGCGTTGTCTCGTTGATCAGCGCCATGCCTTCGGCAAGCTGCCCGATCGCTGCAAGTCCCTGAGCGAGCGAGATGTTGAACTCCGTCGTGATCATGTCGTGACGCGCGGCGCGGACCTTCTCGAGAGCCGCCTGCAGGCTCTCAACTCCAGCTTTCGCATCGCCCCGGCGAATTGCCAGATCCGCCTTGCGGCATCGTCCGATCGCAACGAGGGGTGCCAGGGAATTGGATTCGGCATAGGAGATAGACGAAGCAATGTGCTGTTCGGTGCTCCACAGATCGTCGGTCCAAAGGAATATCGACGCGGCGCCGGCCAAAACCAACGCCAAGGATGCCGGATGGTCCATACGTTCGGTGTCCTTGATGGCCTGGCGTGCTCGTTCCACGGCCTGAACCGGATAGCCTTGCAACCATAGAGTCCGCGCCAAGCCGATGCCGGCCCGATAGTGGCGATCGTAACCAAGATAGATCGAGCCGGTCCGCTGGGATCGCGACATGATCTGCATCAAGGACTCAAACCCGAGCCGCGAGCCGCTAAGGTTGCCTGCAACCTGGAGTGACCTCCCTAAAGTGGAATGGGCTAAGCGCCGCGGGCCTTTGCGGAAGCCGTCGTCGACGTCGCGGAGATTTGATCGGCGCAAGGGGCCCGCTGATTGGCTATTGCGGTCCGCAGGTCGCCGTCCCCGCCCTGACCGAATTAGAAGAGGAACACGACATGACCCAAGCCGAGAAACAACGTACCGCATCCGCATCTGGAAAAGTCATTTATACGGCGAAGACCCACACCGCCGGTGGCCGGGAAAACGGCGCCTCCCGTAGTTCCGACGGCCGCCTCGACGTCAAGCTTTCACTCCCGGGCTCGACCCGCATCGGCACCAATCCCGAGCAGCTGTTCGCGGCTGGCTGGTCGGCCTGTTTCGAAAGCGCGATTGGGCTCGCGGCCGGCAAGCGGAAGATCGCCCTGCCGGCTGACCTCGCCATCGACGCGGAAGTCGACCTTCACTGGCGGAGGGCGGCTACGATCCCAGCGCCCGCCTCAACGTCAGCCTGCCGGGCATCGAGCGCGAAATTGCCCAGATCCTGGTGGAGGAAGCCGACCAGCTTTGCCCGTATTCGAAAGCGACGCGGGGCAACATCGACGCGGCGATCAATCTGGTCTGAGGGGTACCACGTTCGGGGGGGGGGGGAGCGGCTTGCGACGCGGAAACGGCGGAGGATTTCAGATGCGATCCGACCTGGTCCCAGGGGCGGTCTTCCCCGACTACGAGCTTTCCGACCACACCGCGAAACGTCGGGAACTTTCCGAGCTGCAAGGACCGCATCCGATGGTTCTCGTGCTCAGCCGCGGCGGTTACTGCCCAAAGGACCGGCGGCAGGCGGAAGGACTGGTCGAACTCCATCGCGAGATCGAGGTCGGCTATTGCCGGCTGGTCACGATCAGCACCGACAACATCACCGAGACCAACGAATACCGCAGCGGCGTCGGCGCCCACTGGCCCTTCCTCTCCGACCCGCGCCGCGTGATCCAGAAGGATCTCGACATCGCCGAATACACCGATGCCGCTCACAATCCCATGATCCCGCACGTGATCGTGCTCGAGCCCGGTCTTGTCATTTACAAGATCTACAATGGCGATTGGTTCTTCGGCCGACCGACCATGGAAGAGCTCCGGCAAGACCTGCGCGCCGTCACCAGAAAATGCCGGCCGGACTGGGACATCACGACGCCGGAACTCAAGGCGGCCTGGCAGCAAGGCCGCAAGGACCCGTTCTATCCGTACGGCAAGACCTACGTCCAGACGCTCGGTGAACAGGATTAGAAAAGGAGACGTCACATGATACGCAAGGCAAAGGCAGTATGGCGCGGCACAGGCCGTGCCGGTAGCGGCGATCTGACAACCTATTTTGCCGTGCTCGCTGGCACGCCGTATTCCTTCAAGACCCGCTTCGAGAATGAGAAGGGTACCAATCCCGAAGAGCTGATCGCGGCCGCGCACGCCGGATGCTTCACCATGGCGCTGGCGTTTGCACTCCAGGGCGCGGGCTTTACGCCGACCGAACTCCACCACCGAGGCCGCGGTCACGTTGAGCCCCAGGGGCAGGGCTTCCGCATCAGCCACTCGGCGCTCGCACTTGCGCGCCCAGGTGCCTAACCTGGACGCGGCTAAGTTTGCCCAGCTCGCCGGCGATGCCGAGAAGAACTGCCCGGTTTCAAAAGTCCTCAACGCGGCAATCACGTTGGATGCCAAGTTGATTTGAGCCGAGGCTCTCAGGAACCAAAGACCACAAGACATGGAGTACAGCAATGGCACGTGCTCATCAGCCTGGCGAACCCGTCTTCAAGTCCGTCCTGCCGGAAGATATCGACTGGAAGCCGTTTGCGGCGTTTCCACCAACGGTGAGGCTCGCCGTCATCGTCGGTCAGCCCTCCGAGCCCGGTCCTTACGTGATCAGGGTCAAGGTGCCCGCCGGGGTAAAGCTCATGCCGCACAAACACCCGGAGGACCGGATCTACACGGTGATGTCCGCCGCGTTTTATATCGGGCTCGGCGAGCGTTTCGATGGCAGACGCCGTGAAAGCCTATCCGCCGGGCAGCGTCATCGTTCTGCCCGGCGACACCTGGCACTTCCATTGGGCGAAATCCGGCGAATACGTGACCCAGGTATCGGCGATTGGTCCATTGGGCCTTGAATACCCTGGATGCACACGACGATCCCCGTGAGCATCACCAGCAATCGACCGGATCGAATACCGCCCTCTCGATCCGGTCACCCATCGCAACGATCTCTGCCGCGGACCGCAAGACGGGACGGTGACCATGCGGATATCTTCAACCAGGGCCATTGCGTTGATCGTGCTCGCCGTCGTCGTGGTTCTCACGGTCGCAGAATTTGGCCCGGCTCTGGCTGAGCCGGCCTATCCCCGGGACATCCCTGATCGAGCTAAGGTCCGCAAATGTGTGCTGCGCCCATTGCCGAAGCCCTGAAGAAGGATAAGCAGCCATGCGTATTGAGAATGTCGCGGACCTCATCGTTGAAACACTTAGCCAGGCGGGCGTGAAGCGTATCTTCGGCGTGGTCGGTGACAGCTTGAATGGTCTGACCGAGGCGCTGCGCAAGAGGAAAGCGATCGATTGGATTCACGTGCGACATGAGGAGGTCGCTGCTTTCGCAGCCGCCGGTGAGGCGCAAATCACCGGCGGACTGGCCGTCTGCGCCGGGTCTTGCGGGCCGGGCAATCTGCATCTGATCAACGGCCTGTTCGATGCGCATCGTAGCCGCGTTCCCGTGCTGGCGATCGCCGCGCAAATTCCTTCCGGGGAAATCGGCGGCGGCTACTTTCAGGAGACCCATCCGCAAAAGCTGTTCCGGGAATGCAGTCACTACTGCGAGCTCGTCTCCGACACGGCACAGCTGCCCTACGTTTTGGAGAACGCCATTCGCGCGGCGGTGGGACAGCGCGGTGTCGCCGTCCTTGTGATCCCCGGCGACGTCGCACTGCGGCCGTCGCCCAGCGGGACATTACAGCGATTGCCGGGTTGCTGCCGGCCGCGCCCGTGGTTCGGCCGGCCGAACCGGAGTTGACGGCGTTGGCGGCGCTCCTTGAATAATGCCGAACGCATCACGTTGTTCTGCGGCCGCGGCTGTGCCGGCGCCCACGACGGCCTGATGCAACTTGCCGAGACCCTGAAAAGCCCGATCGTGCACGCGCTTGGCGGCAAGGATCACGTCGAATACGACAACCCCTACGACGTCGGCATGACCGGCTTTATCGGCTTTTCCTCCGGCTACGCGGCGATGCATGCGTGCGACGTGCTGCTCATGCTGGGGACGGATTTCCCGTACAAGCAGTTTTTTCCAACCGATGCGAAAATCGCCCAGATCGATATTCGACCGCAGAACCTCGGGCGCCGCTGCAAGCTCGACCTCGGCCTGGTCGGCGATATCGGCGCCACGATCGAGGCGCTGTTGCCAAAGCTCAACGCCGAAGACCGATAGGTCCCACCTCGACGCCAGCCTGGCCCATTACCGGAAGGCGCGCGCCGGACTGGATGAACTGGCCCGCGGTACGCCGGGAAACAAGCCGATCCATCCGCAATACCTCGCGCGTGTTCTGAGCGAAACGGCGGCAGACGATGCCGTCTTCACCGCCGACGTCGGCACCCCCACGATCTGGGCGGCGCGCTATCTGGCAATGAATGGTCGCCGGCGGCTGATCGGCTCCTGGGTCCATGGCTCAATGGCCAATGCCATGGCGCATGCGATCGGAGCTCAGGCGTCACAGCCGGGGCGGCAGGTGGTTTCGATGTCGGGCGATGGCGGATTTGCCATGCTGATGGGGGACCTCATCACCCTGAAGCAGATGAAGCTGCCCGTGAAGGTCGCGATCTTCAACAACGGCACGCTTGGCTTCGTGGCGCTGGAAATGAAGGCGGCGGGATTTATCGAGACCGGTGTCGATCTGCAAAATCCCGATTTCGCGGCGATGGCCCGCGCCATGGGTATCCACGCTATCCGGGTCGAGGACCCGGAAGACCTGGCAAAAGCGCATCCGCGACGTATTTGCCCACGATGGTCCGGCGGTGCTCGACGTCGTGACCGCGAAACAGGAGCTGTCGATGCCGCCGACCATCACGGCAGAGCAGGTCAAGGGCTTCAGCCTCTGGGTGCTTCGCGCGGTAATGAGCGGCCGTGGCGACGAGGTTCTCGATCTGGCGAAAACCAACCTGTTGCCGCGCTGAACGGGTAGGTGCGCCGGAGCGCGGGTATTTTCCCTTCAGTCGGTTTTGCGCTAGGGTAGCGGAGGGTTACCTTCGACAAGGGTTCACGATGCAGATACGGCCCGGCGACGACCTGCTGCTCATCATCGACGTGCAAAACGATTTCTGCCCGGGCGGCGCGCTGGCGGTCGCCGAGGGCGACGCGACAGTGCCGGTCATCAACCGATTGTCCGAACGCTTCGGTCATGTCGCGGTGACGCAGGATTGGCATCCGTTCGGCCACAGCTCGTTTGCCAGCAGCCACCCAGGCTCGCGCGCGTTCGAAACCATTGGCCACGCCTTACGGTCCGCAAACCCTGTGGCCCGATCATTGCGTGCAAGGCACACCGGGCGCCGCGCTTCACCGGCTTCTATCGACCGAGCGGGCGGAACTTATCATCCGCAAAGGCTTTCGTCCCGAAATCGATTCCTACTCCGCTTTCTTCGAGAACGATCGGCGCACGCCGACGGGTTTGGCCGGTTACTTGCGCGAGCGAGGCCTGAAGAAGATGTTTCTGGTCGGGCTCGCCACCGACTATTGCGTGCACTATTCCGCGGTCGATGCGCGCCGGCTCGGCTTCGATGCCGTCGTCGTCGAAGCCGGCTGCAGGGCGATCGACCTGAACGGCTCGCTGGCGGCTGCCTGGACCAGCATGCAAGAGGCCGGCGTGCAGCGGATCGCCGATCTGGACTAGGCGAACGCGACCGGTCGGGTCGGAATCATGCTCTGAATTTCAAACAGCCAAGTTTTCCTGATGTCGTCGCCCGGCTTGCCGCCTTCGCTAAAACTTCGGCGGGCCTAAGACCGCAAGTCCGTCGAAGCCTCTTGACCCGCCGAAGTCCGCCTTCGGACGAAGGCGGTTGGCGTAGACGGGACCGGGCGATCCAGTAATCCCGAGACAGTTCATGCTTGTCGAGACGCCTCGGCGTACTGGATGCCCCGCCTGAAGGGGGCATGACGATCGGGAACGCGATTCCGCGTTCCCGCGGCGCAAATACGCCCGAGCTATTCAGGAAATCACCCTCGAAAAATAAGAGGGCGCAGGGAAGGCCGGGTGCCAGCTCGCACCCGCGGTCCGCGTGCATAAAAGGTAGCACGCGGCAGAACCACAGGTGTGGCCGGATCATCCGACCTTCCCTGCGCAATGGTTTTACGGCTTATTTCGCGCTCTCCCCGGGGACCGGGCTCTTTTGCCCCCGTCACTTTCACAGGAATTGTGCCCTGCGAAAACTTAGCGCCAGCGTCGGGGCGCCAGGACCACACGCCTTCGCCGTCCGCTTCAAGCGCCGCTCGTCTTGCGTCGCCAAAGCGTCCACCGCATCCCGCCCCACGTTCGTGACGACGCGTACGCCCCTCTTGTCGAGGCGGGACGGCGGCAACAATACACACTTTCCGATTTTCCGAAAGAGAAATATTTCGGCGTGGCGAACCGACAACGCAGATCGGATTGAATTGCCTCAACAAATTTCAATTTACGCGCACGCGATTTGGCCACGAAAAAGCCGGGTGTCGGAAGCGATGGTCAGGAAAATTGAACAGATATTGCCCGTCGGGCAAATCAGTTTGCGGTGACGTGTCATCTCCTTCCAAACTTATCGAGCCGCCACGACGTTTCGCCGGGCGTCTTGAAAACTAGCCGTGGCGTCTCAGGAAAGTCGGCGAAGCCTCTTTTAGCCAGAGGCGGCCCGAGCGTACGACGTCCAAGCAACAGCGCCTGGAGATTTTCCATTTCCCACCCAACAGTATGTCCGCGTCGAAGATCGGGACCCATGATATAGAACTTCGGCGCCTTGGCTTTGCGCGCGCCTCTCAGTTCGAGGAACGGTCATGCTTTGTCCGTCGAGGGTCCGACATGATTTTTGGGTGTGAATGAGATCCCATTCATAATATATATGACCTTGCTTCGACTGGTATTGCGGATGGAAATGCTGGATGGAGGCGGGTGCCGCAAGACGCTTTTTGCTGGGGCTTGTGCCATGGTTCGGCGCAATCGTTCTCTGGTATGGTGTGCGCTGGAGCGGCTTCGTCAATGAGGCATTGATCCCGGCGCCGCACCAGGTTGCGACGAAATTTGTTGACCTGCTGCTGCACGACAACCTTCTGTTCGATATCGTCGTCTCGACGCGACAAGTCTTCCTCGGCGTCGTTCTTGGCATCCTCGTTGCCGTTCCTGTCGGATTTCTGCTCGGTTGGTATCGGCCAGCGCGCGCAGTCGCCGATCCAATGATCAACTTCTTTCGCGCACTGCCACCGATCGCGCTGATCCCGCTCGTCATCGTCTATTTCGGGGTCGACGAAACGGCCAAGCTCGTGATCCTGTTCTACGCAAGCTTTTTCTCGGGCGTGATCGTGATGTATGAGGGCGTGTCCCAGATCACGCCGCTTTATATTCGTGTCGCGCAAACCCTTGGCGCCGGCGAGTTCGAGATCTTTCGCAAAGTCATCATTCCCCTCACCGTGCCACACATATTGACCGCGCTGCGCGTGGCCTTGGGTGTGGCTTGGGCGACGCTCGTTGCATCGGAGTTGATCGCCGCTCAACGTGGGCTTGGCGCGATGATCCAGAACGCATCGACGTACTTCCTGCTGGACGTCATTTATGTCAGCATCATCTGCATCGGCTGCGTCGCACTGATCATGGACCTGATTTTGCGGAAGATCAGCGCCCGTCTCTTGGTATGGCAGGAACGAGCGGTCGGATGAACCTGTCTTCCAGCGCCAGGATACGAGTAAAGTTCGAGCACGTATCACTTGCTTTCGATACGCCGAAAGGCAAGCTCAACGTCGTTGATGATATCAGCTATGACATCCGCGACGGAGACTTCGTCGCCGTCATAGGGCCGTCCGGTTGCGGCAAGACGACCATGATGAGCATGCTGGCGGGGTTTCAAAGTCCGACCACCGGAAGCGTGCTGTTTGATGGGAAGCCCGTCAGAGGACCCGGGCGCGAGCGCGGCGTTATTTTCCAGGAGTATGGGGTATTTCCATGGCTCACGGTCAAACAGAACATTGCCTTCGGGCTGAGGCTGAAAGCCAACTACGTTCCCGCGTCTGAGCGCGATGGGATCTGCGAGCATTATCTCGGACTGATGGGTCTTTCGGATTTTGCCAATTCCTACCCCAAGCATCTATCAGGCGGCATGCGGCAGCGGCTTGCGATCGCGCGAGCTTATGCGGTGAAACCGCAGTTCCTGCTCATGGACGAACCGTTCGGCGCACTTGATGCGCAGACCAGGGCGAACATGCAGAATCTCCTGCTCAAGGTGCTGGCCACCGAGAACAAGACAGTGATGCTTATTACACATTCGGTCGACGAGGCTATCTATCTCGCTTCACGCATCGTCGTGGTCACCGCGCGACCCGCGCGCATCAAGGAAATCATCGACGTGCCATTCTCCTACCCGCGCGATGAGTCCATTCAGGAGCTAGCCGAATATACGGTTTTGCGGAGCCACGTTCGCGAGCTCGTCATGAACGAGTACCGCGCGCAGCAGGCCCAGGTGCAGCCGGTTTCATTTTCAGAGTAATCAAAGTTCAAAATCGGAGCAGCGACACCATGGATCGACGCCAATTCCTGATCACCACGGCAGGCCTCGGACTTGGCGGCCTCGCGGCGCCGGCCATCGCACAGGCTAAAACGAAAATTCGCGTCGGTTATTTGCACACGGTCGCCGTCGATGGTCAGATCTGGACGGGAATCGATCGCGGCAATTTCGACAAGCGAGGCCTCGAATTGGAAATGCGTCAATTCAACACTGGCCTTGAACTTTTCCAGGCGTTAATCGGCGGCAGCCTTGATGTGCTCTCTACCGGCGCGGTGCTTTCCAACTTCCCTGCGCGGGGACAGGGCAAGGTATTCCTGATCAATGACATCGAGGTCGCCACCGCACAATTGTGGGTGCGCCCCGACATGGGGGTCAAATCGTTCGCGGATTTGAAAGGCAAGCGGATCGCGACCGCGACCGGCACCACCGCCCACGTCTTCCTGGACAAGGCGTTGCGCGCCAACAACATCGACCCCAAAGAAGTCGAACTCGTCAATCAGACCATGCCCGCAGCGGTCACGTCCTTCGTCTCGGGCGCGGTTCCAGCAGTCGCACTTTGGGTGCCGTTCAATGTGATCGCGCGCGACAAGGTGTCGGGTTCCGTGAGGCTCGCCGACGCCTCAGCGTACTATCCACAAGCCGCCATCATCGACGGCTGGGCGGCAGCGAACTCCTACTACGAACCCGACAAGGAAACACTCGCCAAGCTGATCAAGGGCTGGGCCGAAGCCAACGATTTCATCGTAGCCAACAGCGGCGCCGCGATGGAAGCGCTGCAGAAAGCTCACTACAGCCAGATGCCGATGGCCGACATCAACGAGTCGTTTACGGCGCAAAAGATGTTCACGTCTCAAGAATGGAAGAAAATGTATTCGGACGGCACCGTCACCCGATGGCTGCAACAAACGACCGATTTCTTCATGGCCAATGCCGGGGTCAAAGACTTTACGCCAGCAAACAAATACTTTGATCCGAGCCTTTATCTCCAAACGATTGGCTGACAACTAGCTTGCCCAGGAAAGCAGCTGGCGCGAGCGCCGGCCGCACCTGATTCGACAGCGTCGCATTCACCGATCACCGATCATGGAATTTGCTTCGTCTCAAGTCCGCTTAACCCACCTGGAGAGACCTATTGCCTATGTGGTAACGTGTCGGGTTCGTGCACAATAGCGACATCTCGATGTTATTCACTCGCCTCGCCAGCTTGCGCGACGACCAGGACCGGCGAGAGGATCACCTGCGAAGAACCTGCCGCGCTACTCGCCGGCAGCTGCTTAGGGGAATTGTGGATGATCGGGGGCGGCGGATGAGGCAAAATAAAAAACGCCTCTCCCTCGCGCCGGTCCTATTGCAGGAGAACCGGCAGATTGAGCGGGCCGCGGAAACCGAATCCGTGCCAGCGCACGCTCGCGGGATCAGGCAAGGTCATGTTGGGGAAGCGCTCGAACAGCATTGGCAGCAGGATGGCGCCAACGGTTCGCCGCGACAGGTGCGCGCCCGCGCAATGATGCGGGCCGTTGCCAAAGGCCTGGTGAGGATTGGGCTCGCGCAGCCCGTTGTAGTTCTCGCCATCTTCGAAGACGTCCTCGTCCCGGTTGGCCGACGCCTGGATCGTCATCACGGTGTCGCCCTTCGGGATCAAGCAGCCGCGAATCTCCGTGTCCTCCATCACGAGCCGTGAACTCGCCTGGATCGGCGCCACCCACCGCACCCCTTCCTCGAAGGCGGAGCGCCATTTGCCGCCTGCGCGCACGGCGTCAAGCTGATCTGGATTGGTCAACAGGCCGTAGAGGATCGTCAGCAGGGCGTCGCGCGGCTCGTTGATGCCGCCGCCGATCGCGATCTTTACATTGGCGATCATCTGGCTTTCCGGAATCGGATTCTTCGCGTTCACCATGAAGGAGAGCGCTGAGGAATCCGGTTCGGCCCGCACGCGTTCGGCGTTGGCGCGGATACATTTGTCCATCTCCGCATTGGCGATGTCGGTCGCATCGAAAGGCCCCGGCGTCCAGCCAAAATTGCCGGCGCCGTCGATCAGCGTCTGCGACCATCGCTGCATGTCCTCATCGCTCGCGTCCGGAACGCCCATCGCATGCGCCAGAATCCGCGCGGCAAGCGGTCCTGCGAGAGCGGGAAAGAGATCGACCACCTCGCCGCGCGGCAGCCGGTCAAGATACGCTGCGGCCAGTTTCGCATACAGCGGCGCCCAAACGGATTCGATCGTCTTCGGCATCAGGGCCGGCATCATCGCCATGCGTTCGGTCCGGTGCTCGTCGTGGTCCTTGCGCATCAGCGTATGAGCGAGAAAGGCGCGCTTCATGGGCGTGTTCGGGTCGTCGGAGCTGAACAACGCCGCATTGTCCTTCACGTATTTGGTGTCGGCCGCCTTGGTGAGGAAGGTGCGGCCCACGGATTTGACCCGTAATACGGGCGCTTCGCGTCTGAGGCGCCGGTAGATCGGATAGGGATCGCGCGTGAGCTCCGCGATCGTGATGGTCTCGTCCAGGGGGGCCAAGCTCGCGGTCAGCATGGGATGATCCTGTTGGATGCGGGCCAGCATGTGCCGGGCCGGAGGATAATGGCAGGCGCGAAACAGCGCAATCCTGGCGTCCGCTGCACTGGCAGCGGCTAAGCCGGCACGCTCCTCCGGCGCCGGAACCGAATGCGAGAACGAGACGGACAATCGCGCCGGTGCCGGTTACTTCCGCGAATCGTGACGTGATCATTGCACGAAGCGAATCAGCCTTTGGCCGGCCCGACGCGCGGCCGGTGCAGACACGCGCCGGGCCCTGACCCTCCCTTTCGGCGCGCGAGGCATGGCTGAAATCGGACGCAGCGACCGATTCGTGGCAAAACTAATGAATGGTACGGGCGTTTCCGCGATGAACATGGCGGGTGCAACCCACTCTTCGACAAGCAGATGAGACACGCCGATAAACTTACGACACCAGTAGTTGTACGGGTGGGGGAAAGGGACTGTTTGAGATAATCTTGGAGTTGCTCGTCGAGCGTGAAGTGCAGAATCAAGCGCAACTGCCTCATTTGGTGCATTTGCGGCAATCCACTTCGGCAAAAATGAAAAGCAGCCGCTCGGCAAGGTCACAACTATGCTTGCGGAAAAGTTCTTTCTGGTTCTAGAAACGCTGATGAGCAACGACTGTTCCGATATTATTACAATAAGTGCCGCGCCGCATATTCCAGTCAAGTTACCGCACCGACACACGTACCTCCTTTTCCGAAATCGAAGCTTCATCGGGCGAGCGGAGCGCCTCCGCGAATCTCACTCGAAATGCGTGCAAGTGAGCTGCGGCGCGCGTCGTTGAGCTTGTTCGGCAGGACGTGAAGTGAGCGAGCGGTCCCGGGATTCTGCGGACTTGCCAAATCGCTGAAACTTGATTCTCGTCGTGACATTAGCGACGCGGACAAAGCCAAGGGGCTCAAGAATGTTCGAGGGTGTTTCAGAAGATACAGTACAGGCCGATCTCGCCCGCATATTCGGGCGCATTTGGGAGAACAAGGGGCCAGAAGCCCTCGAGCGTGAAGCCGCAGGGGCAATTGCCGGGCTTTCCTCCATGATCTATCGCGCCTGCGGGTCTGAGCGGCTGAGAGCGATACTTGAAGCGGCTCCCGATGCGGTCGAGTGTGACATCGTAAGGCACTTTAGGAGGTTCGAGTATCAAGTCATCCCCGCCGATGACGCCAGCCCGATTCTGAACGGCGCGGCCATGATGGCGAAGGCGCCGCACGAATTGGATTTGCGTCGCGTAATTGAGGCGCACCTGCGCGGCCAGATCTTCTGCCGCCTTCAGGTGCTTCATAACGATCGGCTCGTCGATATGTTCGCCGATTCGCTGGCCGACGCGGTCTTGCCCCGCAACGAGCGCGCCACGGCGATACTGCGCAACTCCAGCCTGACGCAGCGGCCCGATCTGGACCCGGGGCGTCTGCCCTTCGTGGCCGGGACCGCCGTGCTGTTCGACGAGCCGGTGTGGTTCGAGTGATGGCCTGGCAAATGCCCGGCACCGGGTTCTGGCCGATCCCGGTCAGTCGGCGGCCACGGTTATCCGTCCCTTGCCACCGCATGTCTTGCAAGGGGGAGGGTATATCCTGCGACCGGGTTTCGCTGGTTGCTTCACCGCTGGAAAGCCCTTGCCGTTGCAAGCCGGGCACTTCGTCTCGATCGTTTTCTTCATCTGCCGCCCCAACAGCGCATTGATCCTGCTCCCATCTCGGCGCGGTACATGGGCCTCCGATGGGCCTTGGAGTTCGTTTCCCGCCACCATCGAGATACGGGGACCAGGCGGTAACGGTTCAAGCAGGAAGCTCTAGAGGTCGTTGTTTTTCTGAGCCGCACGCGCGTCCACGGTCCGCCGCGTGACGAGCCAGGTCCTGCCACGAGAGAGCAACTCGAATCCAATTCTGCCGCTCGTTGCCGGTCGCGGCGAGCGCCATGCGCATGGCCGTTTGTGCCTCGCGCTGATAATCGTAAAGGCTACCCATCGCGCACATCATGCAGAGCACTGTGAACACATTGAGGAACGGGCCGACCGTACAAATACGGTGAGCTGGAGCCATGCCATTGGTTGCCGGGTTTGGTCCTGCCAGTGATCCATTTTGATCACATTGCCGCACCCACCCGCTTGACGTTCTAGGCTCGGCATTTCATTGACCGAGGGCTGAGCGGACGTTCCAACGCGCGGCGTCTTGAACCAAAGCGAGTTGGCGGAGTCTACCCGGCATGAGCAACTCAAATTGGCCCAGCAACCGGCTTTTGCTCGCCCTTCCATCCCGCGATCTCAAACGGCTCATGCCAGAACTTGACAAATTCGCTGCCAACGCGCGCAGGTTCTCATGGACGCTGATAGTCCGCTCGACCACGTCTTCTTCCCCGAAAGCGGTGTCGTCTCGGTGGTCGCTGTTTATGCGGACGGCAGCGTCATTGAGATGGCAACGATCGGTCGAGAGGGTTGCACGGGTATGCAAGCGTTCTTCGGCGCCAAGACTTCCTCTGTCAGGCTTTTGGTCCAATTTCCGGGCGTTGCGGCCAGGATGTCGCGCGCGGCCTTCGACGGGCGAAGGAGACGATGCCGTCCTTCCGAAATCTCATGTCCGCTTACGTTCATGCCTTTCTGGAACAGGTCCTGGTGTCGGTGGCGTGCAACGGTGCGCATAGCCTCAAGCAGCGCCTGGCGCGTTGGCTGCTCATGATGCGTGACCGCAGCGACGGGGACGCACTGCCGATCACCCAGAGCCTTCTCGCCGAAATGCTCGGTGTTCAGAGGCCGACCGTCACGAATGCTGCCCGTGAGTTGGAACGCGCAGGTCTGATTGAGCGCGGCCGCCGGCAGTCCACGATACTCGATCGGCAGGGCCTCGCCGAACAATCTTGTGAATGTTATCAGTTGGTCAAGACGCGCGTCGCCTTTCACCTTCCCAAAACGTATACATAATAAAGCCGGCTCTCCGCCGGATCGGTAATGTACATTACCGACAGCACATCCCAACTGGCGCACCATCGGTAAATGGCGGGGCTCCTCTGGGGATTGCTTGGAGGTCGACTTGGCCGAAAATCGGTTGACCGAGATCGAAGAAGCGCGCGCGTTTGCTCAGGCGATCATAGATACGGTTCGTGAACCGGTTTTTGGTGCTCGACCAAGACCTGCGCGTGATCACCGCGAGCCGCTCTTTCTCGCGGAACATCTCGTTGCCAAGGTCGAAACTTTCGCTGGCCCAGAGGGAACGACCTTGTCGGTCACCCACGCCACTTTCTGGCAAAGATGTCCCGTGAAGTGTGAAAGGCGGGGGCCTCAATCGAGCAGAGGATGTTGCGTTTTCGCGCCGATGAGGTCAGACGACGTTCGTCGAGCCAAAGGAGGCTTCTGTGGGAAAGCCAGCCAATGACGTGTTTGACGCGCAGGTTTTTCTCGCCAAAGTCGGCGCGGGAAAGCAGGTATTGCAATTCCGTAAGAATCAGCACGTGTTTGAGCAAGGCGATGTCGCCGATGCGGTGTTTTACATTCAAAAAGGAAGAGTCAAACTGACTGTCCTGTCCGAGCAGGGCAAGGAAGCGGTCATCGCTATTCTAGGCCCGGCCAGTTCTTTGGCGAAGGCTGCATGAACGGCCATCCGCTACGCATCGCGACGACGACGGCGATGGAAAATTGCGTCATCACGTCAATCACGAAAACCGCGATGATCGCCGCTTTCATGACGAACCGGCATTTTCCGAAATGTTTATGGCGTATCTCCTGACCCGCAACAGCCGGATCGAGGAGGACTTGATCGATCAACTATTCAATTCGAGCGAGAGGCGGCTTGCGCGCATGTTGTTGCTGCTCGCAAATTTCGGAAAGGAAGGCAGCCCGCAGCCGATAAGTCCGCACATCAGTCAAGAAACGTTGGCGGAGATGGTCGGCACCACTCGATCCCGAGTTAGCCATTTCATGAACAAGTTTCGCAAACTGGGCCTCATCAGCTACAACGGGCATATCGAGGTCAAAATTCGCTGCTAAGCGCGGTCTTACATGAGAAGCCCCTGCTGAAAGAGCGCGACGAGAAGCAATCCCGGTCCAAAGAAACGGCCACAGCCCGCAGGCGGGTTGAAGCCGACTTGTCCGCCGTAGCTCGAAAGAGCGAAGGAGGAAGGCATAACCCGCCATTTTGGCGATTCCTGACGGCGATCATGATCCGCCTATGAGCTAGGCTTACCGCGGCGCGTGTCGTGGTGACCCAGCAAGGTGGAGACCGATGGCGAGAGAATTGGAAGGCAAGGTTGCCGCCGTGACCGGGGCTGCGTCGGGCATCGGATTGGCGAGCGCCGAGGCGATGTTGGCCGCAGGCTCGCGCGTCGTGATGGTCGACCGCGACGAGGCAGCGCTGAAGGCGCTCTGCGACAAGCACGGCGACGCCGTGATCCCGCTGGTCATCGACCTGCTCGACCCCAAGGACTGCGCTACGCTGCTGCCGAGAGTCCTGGAGAAGGCCGGCCAACTCGACATCCTGCATGCCAATGCGGGTACCTATGTCGGCGGCGACTTGGTCGATGCCGACACCGGGGCATCGACCGGATGCTGAACTTGAATGTCAACGTCGTGATGAAGAATGTGCACGACGTGCTGCCTCACATGATCGAGCGTCGGACCGGCGACATCATCGTCACGAGTTCCTTGGCGGCGCATTTTCCGACGCCATGGGAGCCGGTCTATGCGTCGTCCAAGTGGGCGATCAACTGCTTTGTCCAGACGGTGCGACGCCAAGTCTTCAAGCACGGCATTCGCGTGGGCTCGATCTCGCCCGGACCCGTCATCAGCGCGCTGCTCGCGGACTGGCCGCCCGAGAAGCTGAAGGAAGCCAGGGAGTCGGGGAGTCTGCTCGAGGCCAGCGAAGTGGCCAACGTGGTGATGTTCATGCTGACGCGGCCGCGCGGCATGACAATTCGCGACGTGGTCATGCTGCCCACTAATTTCGATCTTTAGCCGTGGCTGAGGCCGATGCGCGCTCGCCCTGCCGCGCGGCGGTCCAGCGATCCGGGTCGGGACTGTGTCCGATCAAGGCGAGGCCGTAGGCGATCGACTCGAACTGGTCCGCCGAGGTCAACCGTTCGTCGCCGAACCGCTCGGCGAACAACCGTTGGACGGCGGGCACGAAGGAGGTCCCGCCGGTCAGGAACACCTTGTCCACCTCGCGTGCGGCGATGCCGGCCTCGCCCAGCACCTTGTCGATGGTGGCGCCGAGCCGGACGATATCGTCGGCAATCCAGGCTTCGAAATCGTTGCGGGTGATCGTCGAGCGGATGTCGATGCCGCCGGCATTGAAACGGAAGTCCACCCGGTCGCGGGCCGACAGCGCGACCTTGGCGTCGGACACCGCGCGATACAGCGAAAAGCCGAGGTCGAGGTCGACGATGGTGATGAAATCCTCGAGCGGGCCCGGCTTCAGCGCGGTGCGCAAGAGCTCGCCGGAGTTCGCGCAGGTCGCCGCTGCCCTTCATCATCGACAGTTGATGCCAGCGCGCCAGCCTGGCGTAGTAGTGGTTGGGGATCGGCAGCACCTTGTCGAATGAGCGGTAGCTCGAGCCTTTTCCCAGCCGCGGCGAGACCACGTGGTTGACGATGCGATAATCAAAGGTGTCGCCGGCGATGCCGATGCCGGCATGGCCGAGCGGTTCCGCGCGCAGCACGCCGGCTTCGCGCGAGAAACGCATCACCGAGAAGTCGCTGGTGCCGCCGCCGAAATCCGCGACCAGCACGGTGGCATCGCGGGTCGAGCCGGCGGGCGAACGAGAACGCCGCTCCCACCGGCTCGTAGACATAGCGCGCATGAGGCGCGCCCAGGCGTTCGAACGCCGCCTGGTAGCGCTGCATCGCCAGGGCCTCGTCGGGATTGCCGCCGGCAAAGCGCACGGGGCGGCCGACCACGATGGCTGCCGCCTCGAAGCCGAAGGCGTCGCCACCATGGCGTGCCAGCGTCCGCAGGAACGCCGCGAGAAGATCCTCGAACCGATAGCGCTGCCGGAACACCTGGGTGGAATTGAAGCTGGCGCTGGCGGCATAGGTTTTGAACGACTGGATGAAGCGGTGGACGTGGCGTCCTTCGAGAAACTGCTCGATCGCCCACGGGCCACCTTCGGCCTGGACTCCGCTGCCCGGCCGCTCTTCCCAGAAGCACAGCGCCGATACATAGACGCTGTGCCGTTGTCCGCCATGATCGAAGCGGATGGCCTCGACCCGGCCGTCGTCGGTCGCAAGCGCGATGACCGTATTGCTGGTCCCGAAATCGATGCCGATCGAGACGGCGGACGAGGCGCTCGACATGAACCACTCTGCGAGATGATTGGAAGGGGGCGGGGAGGGGTCGGGACCATTAGCGGCTTTGCGCCGCCCTGCCAAGACCTTGTTCGACGAGATGGCGCTGCGATGCTTCGCATCGCCGGGAGAGCCATGAGGCCACGCTGCTCGCTTCCAGGCTTCCGGGCCTCATCCTTCGAGACGCTTGCTGGCGCAAGCTCCTCGGGACGAGGGGATAAGCCGCTCATGACGCAGTCGGACTAGCCCGCCTCACGCGGTCCGGCTGGTCCGGTTCGGCATGCCGCCGACGGCGATGATCTCCGCGCTCAGTTGCTCGATCGTGGTGCGATGGCGCATGGCGGTCTGTCGGATCAGCGCAAAGGCATCGTCTTCGCAAAGCGCGTGAACGCGCATCACCTGCAGCACCGCGGCGAACACGATGCGCCGGGAGCGGACGCGCTCTTCCAGCTTTTCGACATAGGCCGCTTCCTCGATCCGCCGCTGGGCGCAGTCGAACGCCACCACCAGTGCCGTATAAAGGCCGGCCGAGCGCAACGGCTTGACCAGAAAGGATGCCGGCTGCAGGTCGAGCAGCCACTTCAGCCGGCTCGGGGTCTCGGTACCGATCAGGGCGATCACCGGCGCATTGATCTTCAAGGCTGGCGTGGAATTCGGATTTGATCGGGATGCTGTCGGCGTCCAGTACGATCACGTCGACGGGGCCATCCGGCGCCGCCAGCTGCCTTGGATCGCTCTCGGCGACCGACATGCCCAGCCGATTGAGCTGACGACGCACGATGGAGATTTCGCGCTCGTCTCTCATGATGACGAGCGCGTGACGGCCGCGCACGGAAAAGGGGGATGATTTCGTCATTTCACGACACGCAAATGGTTCGGCCGTTTCGCAAGTACGTCGTCTCTCGCCTCGAGCTTCGTGCCAATTGAGGCGAGATCGAGGTTGGAGAGGTAGGGGTCGGGGCGCTCGGGCGCGTCCGCTTCCCAGAAGATCTCGAACTGACAGCCCGCTACCGAACGCGCCAGGCGCGGCGTCAGGAAACAGTGATTGTTATCCGGATCGACCCAGACCGGCCCTTGCGGAGAATCGTAGCGGTGATTTGCGGCGGCGCGCCGCACCGTGGCGACGTCGGTCGAGCCGGCGCGGCGGATGGCGCGGGCGAGCAGCATGACGCAGACATAGGTCGATTGGCCGTCGACGGAAGGGTTACTATCGGAGCCGTGGCGCGCCTTCCACCGCGCGACGAAAGCGCGATTGTCAGGCCCCTCGATGCTTTCGAAATACGCCGACGAGGTAATGCAGCCGACCGAAGCCGCCGATCCGATCAGCTTCAGCTCCGGCTCGCACAGGCTGCAGCTCAGCATCGGGATCGACAGGCCGGCGCGCGCCGAGGCCGCGTGCAGCGCGCGGATGAAGACGTAGCTGGATTCTCCGACCAGCGTGTTGAACACGACGGGCGGCCTGTCGATCGACGATCTCCTTGACGATATGGTCGACCGAGGTTTCACCGAGCTCCAGCAGGCGCTCCGCGAGAATGCGGCCGCCGGCGCTGGTGACGATTTCACGCAGCACGCGGTTGGTCTCCCAGGTCCAGACGTAGTTGGAGCCGGCGCAGAACACGTCGCTCGCGATCTGCTCGAGCATATGTCGCACCAGCGGCACGACGGTGTGGTTCGGCGCCGCGCCGACATAGATCACGTTGTCGCTGCTTTCGAAGCCTTCGTATCGCGCCGGATGCCAGAGCAGGCGTTCGGTGCGCTCGACGATCGGAATCACCTGCTTGCGCGAGGCCGACGTATAGCAGCCGACAATATGCTCGACGCGTTCCTCGCGAATGAGATCGTCGCATGCGGTGTGGTAGGCGGGGACGATGCCGCCGGGATCGCGCAAATGCGGGGTGAAAGTGAAGTCGAATTCGTGGCTCTCGTTGACTTCGTCGACCGCCATCAGCGCGCTCTTCTCCATCTCGCGCGCCATCATGGCGTAGGGGCCCGAGCGGGAAAATACCAGGCCGAGAGGAACAGAAGGCTTTGTCATCAAGGTCATCAATCAGGTCCAGGGAGTTTTCGCCGCATTGGCTGATCGCAAGAAACTCGATTTCGTCTGCTGTCGTGGATGCGCGCCTGCGTGCGTTTTGTGCTGCGCCAGCCCAAAAAAGGTGCCGGCGTCTCATTGACAAGCAAGCAGACACTAAGACACAATCCTGCGTTACGTAAATACATGCATGGCGAAAGAGTTCTCGCGCAGCCGACGACGTCTGAGTGACGATCTCCTTATCTTCGTTCTGCAACGTAAGCCTACGCGACCAGCGATAGATAGCGGCATTGATGCCATTCGGGGCCTTTCCGGGCCACGGGTGGCTTTTTTCGTTTGTCTGCCAAGATTTGTCTGCCAAAAGTAGCGGGTGACGCATGGTAGTTCGGCTTCCGACGTTCGAACAAATCGATGATCTCGGATCGGATTTCGGCCTCGTGCTCTCGGCCGACGAGATCGCGGCTTTTCAGCAGGCGTTCAAAGGACCTTTGGCCTCGTACGCACGGCTTGAAGAGCTGGTCCCGCCCACCTTGGCGCCGGTCGCGCCGCGCTCGCCCGGATACCGGCCTGCCGCTTCGGAAAATCCATATGGCGCCTGGTACTGGAAGACGAATATCAGGAGCGGCGGCGATGGGCTGTTGAGCGGCAAGAAGGTTGCGATCAAGGACAACATCTGCGTCGCCGGCGTTCCGATGATGAACGGCTCTGCGCTGCTCGAAGGTTACGTGCCGGAAATCGACGCCACCGTGGTGACGCGGATTCTCGATGCCGGCGGCACCATTGCCGGCAAGGCGGCCTGCGAGGATCTATGCTTTTCGGGCGCCAGCCACACCTGCGCGGGCGGCGTGATCCGCAATCCGCATAACCCAGCGCATAGCGCCGGAGGTTCTTCCGGTGGCAGCGCGGCGCTGGTCGCGAGCGGCGAAGTGCCGATGGCGCTCGGCGGCGATCAGGGCGGATCGATCCGCACGCCTTCGAGCTGGTGCGGCGTCTACGGTTTGAAGCCGACCTGGGGACTGGTGCCGACCACGGGCTCGATGCCGATCAGCTATTCGGTCGATCACTGCGGGCCGATGTGCGCTTCCGTCGAAGATGTCGCGCGGCTCTTGACCGTCATTGCCGGCCACGACGGCTGGGACACCAGGACCATTGCCGCGCGTCCCGGCGACTATCTCGGCGCGCTGAGCAAACCGGCGAGAGGGCTTGCGTGTCGGCGTCCTGCGCGAAGGTTTCGGTCATCCCGAGAGCGATCCCGCGGTCAATGAGAAGGTGAAGCAGGCGATCGCGGCACTTGCGAAAGGCCGGCGTCGAAGCCGCGGAAGTTTCCGTGCCCTGGCATCTCGACGGGCCGCATGTCTGGAGCGGGATCATCCTGGAAGGCGCGGCCGAGATGATGCTCAAGGGCTACGGCGTCGGCAACAACATCCAGGGCTATTATCCGCTCTCGATGCAGGAAGCCTTTGCCCGCGGCATGGGCACGCGGATCAACGACGTCTCGCCGACCGTGAAGCTGGTGCTGATGCTCGGCGAGTACATGCATCGCAATTATCACGGGCGCTATCATTCGAAGGCGCAGAACCTGAGGGGACTGCTGCGTCGCGCCTATGACGAGGCGCTGGAGAAATTCGACGCGCTGGCGATGCCGACCATCCCGTTTGTCGCCACCCCGATCCCGCCGGCCGACGCGCCGCTGAACACCGCGATCGATACGGCACTCAACATGCAGGCCAATACCTGCTCGTTCGACGTGTCGGGACATCCCGCCTTCACCGTGCCATGCGGACGGGTCAATGGCTTGCCGGTGGGACTGATGCTGGTCGGGCGGCATTTCGAGGAAGCGACGCTTGATGAGGCTTGCGCTGGCGATCGAAGCCGCCGGCGACTGGAAGCTGAACTAGACCGGAATGAGGCGACTTTCGGATGTCGGCGCGCAACTTGCATCGAGCAAGGCTGAAAGTAGGGCTGAAGCGACGAACTGGTCGAACCGAGGCGCGCGATCTCGACCAGGCCTGACTTGAGGATATCCCGATGACCGATGATCCCTGGCTCGAGACCTCGATCATGACGAAGCGGGGCCTTGCCAAGGGGCGGGCCGGAAACGCCACGAGCTGTCGATCGCAGCGCAAGGCGATTTCCACTACGTCTATGGTCCCTATGCCAAGCCTGTGCTGACCATCGATCCCGGCGACGTGGTCGCGGTGGAGACGGAAGACGCCTTCGGCGGGGTCATCACCAGCGAACAGGACAGTCCGAGCGCGAAGCTGGTGTTTCCCTTCCTCAATCCGCAATGCGGCCCGATCGCGGTCAACGGGATCGAGAAGGGCGATTGCCTCGCGGTCCATATCCAGGCGGTGGAGACGCGCGGCGCGCAGCCCGCGGGCAAGACCTGCATCATCCCGGAATTCGGCGGCCTGGTCGGAACGGCTTCGACCGCCATGCTCAATCCGCCGCTGCCGGAGCGCGTCAGGATGATGCATGTCGACAACAACGGCGTGCGCTGGAACGACAAGATCACGCTGCCCTACGAGCCCTTCATCGGAACCATCGGGATATCGCCGCAGATCGAGGCGATCTCGTCGCTGCAGCCGGACTATCACGGCGGCAACATGGATCTGCCCGACGTCGCGCCCGGCGCGATCCTTTACTTTCCGGTCCATATCAAGGGCGGCTTTCTCTATGTCGGCGATTGCCATGCCACGCAAGGCGACGGCGAACTGTCGGGGGTGGCGATCGAGCAGCGCGCGACCGTCACGTTACAGGTCGATGTGATCAAGGGCTGGAGCTTTGCGTGGCCGCGGCTCGAGACCGAAAAGTTTCTGATGACGATCGGCAGCGCCCGTCCGCTCGAAGATGCCGCGCGCATCGCCTATCGCGAATTGGTGCGCTGGATGAGCGCCGAATACGGCTTCGATGAGATCGACGCCTACATGCTGCTCAGCCAGGCCGGACGCATCCGGCTCGGCAACATGGTCGACCCGAAATACACCATCGGCGCATCGATCTTGAAGAAATACCTGGTCTGACGACATCTCGGCAAAACGGAGGGTAGATGGCAATGAACATCAATCGCAGAACGCTTCTCAAGAGCACGGCGGCCGCCGCCGCGGCCGGCGCGTTTTCCTCGCACGCCTGGGCGGAAGACCCGATCGGTGTGGCGGGCATCCACGATCTCTCCGGCGGGCTCGACATCTACGGCAAGCCGATGGTCGATGCGCTGACGCTCGCGGTCGAGGAGGCCAATGCCGCGGGCGGACTGCTCGGACGGCAGATCAAGCTGATCAACTACGACACCCAGTCGAACATGCAGCTCTACACGCAGTTCGCCCAGCAGGCCGCGCTGAAGGACAAGGTGGCCGTCGTGCACGGCGGCATCACCTCCGCTTCGCGCGAGGTGATCCGCCCGGTGCTCGACAAATTCAAGACGCTGTATTTCTACAACACGCAATATGAAGGCGGCGTCTGCGACCGCGATCAGTTCGACACCGGCGTGACCCCGGCGCAGACGGTGGAAAAGCTCGTGCCCTACGCCATGAAGAAATGGGGCAAGAAGGTCTATGTCATCGCGGCCGACTACAATTACGGCCAGATCACCTCGCAGTGGGTGAAGAAATACGTCACCGAAAATGGCGGCGAGGTTCCCTCGATCGATTTCTTCCCGCTCGACGTCACCAATTTCGGCCCGACCATTTCCAAGATCCAGGCGGCGAAGCCGGATTTCGTCTGGTCGGCCCTGGTCGGCGGCGCGCATATCTCGTTCTACCGCCAGTGGGCGGCGGCCGGCATGCGCAAGAGCATTCCGATGGCCTCGACCACCTTCGCCGTGGGCAACGAGCACATCGTGCTGTCGCCGGAAGAATGCGACGGCATGCTGGTCTGCTACAACTACTTCCAGGATTTGAAGAACCCCGTCAACGAGGCCTTCGTGGCGGGCTTCCACAAGCGGTTCGGCGCCGACTATCCCAACATCACCGAGCTTGCGATGGGCACCTATCAGGGTTTCCGCCTGTGGGCGGAAGGGGTGAAGAAGGCCGGCAGCGTCGACCGCATGAAGGTCATCGAGGCGCTGGAGACGGGGATCGGCATCGATGCGCCCTCCGGCAAGGTCACGATCGATCCGCCGACGCATCATTGCGTGCTCGACGTCCATATCGCCGAGGTCAGCGACAAGAAGCTCAAGGTGCTCGAGGACTTCGCCCAGCAGAAGCCGGCGGACACCGCCGCCGTGTGCGACCTGATCAAGAACCCGAACGACAACCAGCAATATGTGATCAAGATCTGAAGGCGCAGGCTGGCGCCGCCTTGCACTGGAATCTTGCATTGGAAAGGTGAACGTGGATCTCGTTGCTCTCCTGGCAATCCAGGTCCTTTACGCGGTCGCCAGCCTGGCGCTGATCAGCGTCGGGCTGGCGATCATCTTCGGCATGATGCGGGTCATCAATCTCGCCCATGGCGAATTCCTGATGCTCGGCGGCTACGCGGCCATCGTCGCCACCAATCACGGCATCAGCATCTGGATTTCGATGCTGGTGATAGCGCCCGTCGTCGTCGGCATCATCGGCGTGATCGTGGAGCGGACCATCATCCGCTTTCTGTACGGCCGCATGATCGATACGATGCTGGCGACATGGGGCCTCAGCCTGTTCCTGGTGGGGTTGACGACGGCGATCTTCGGCAACACCACGGTCGGCATCTCGGCGCCGCTCGGCAGTTTCGAGATCGGCGCCTATCGCACCAGCGCCTATACGCTGTTCGTGATCGCGGTCGCGGCCGTCGTGCTCGGGGCGATCTTCGCGGTATTGCGCTGGACGCGGCTCGGCCTGATCGCGCGTGGCACCATGCAGAACGCCAACATGGCAGCCGCGCTCGGCGTCAATCCGCCGCGGGTCTATGCCGTTACCTTCGGTATTGGCGCGGCACTGTCGGGTCTCGCGGGTGCGGTGCTGGCGCCGGTGTCGGGCGTGTTTCCCACCATCGGCGTCGCCTATGTCGCGAAATCCTTCATCACTGTGATCGGCGGCGGCGCCGCCATCGTGAGCGGAACGGTTTCCGCCTCCGTCTTGTTCGGCACGATCAACCAGATTGCCACCTTTATGACGACGCCGGTGTTTGGTGAGGTTGCGCTGCTTGCTGCCGCGATTGTCCTGATCCGATTGCTGCCGCAAGGCATCACCGGGCGCTTCTTTCGGAGGGGCCTGTGAACGGGCGCGGTCTCAATTATCTCGGGCTTGCGCTGGTCGCCGTCGTAGGCTTGGCCTTTATGATTCTAACGCCGCGCCTGGCCGAACTCGACACCGTGCTCGATCTGACGGTCTACATGATCATGGCGGTGCTGGCGCTCAGCCTCGCGCTGATCTGGGGTTACGGCGGCATTCTCTGCTTCGGCCAATCGGCGTTCTTCGGGCTTGGCGCCTACACCTACGCGATCGCCATGTTCAACATCGGCGAGAGCACGGTGCCGCTTGCTGCTGGCGATCGCGCTACCCGCGGCTTTCGCCGCGCTGCTCGGCTATTTCATGTTCTACGGCCGGATCAGCGACGTCTATCTCGGCGTCATCACGCTGACGGTGACGCTGATCCTGTTCAACTCCATCAATTCGACCGCCGGTCCGGAATTCCATATCGGCGCGGCGCGGCTCGGCGGCTTCAACGGCATTCCCGGGATTCCGCCGCTCAACTTCCCCGGCGACAAGTCCGCTGCGATCGATCTCGAAGGCATGTTCTACCTTGCGACAGGTTCGCTGCTTCTGACTTATTTCGGCTTGCGCCTGCTGCTCGCCAGCCAATTCGGCAAGGTCATCGTCGGCATCCGCGAGAACGAGCGGCGCGCCGAGCTTCTGGGGTACGATCCGCGCGCCTACAAGCTTGCGACATTCACCATCGGCGGCGCGCTGGCCGGTTTTGCCGGCTGCCTGTTCGCCAACTGGGGAAACTTTGTCAGCCCGACCATCTTCGGGCTCGCCCAATCGGCGCAGATCATCATCTGGGTCATTGTCGGCGGCCGCGGCACGCTGATCGGTCCGATCCTCGGCTGCATCGGCATCCAGTGGCTCAACGCGGCTCTCGGCGCCAACCAGCCGAGCGGCGGCGCGGACTGGTGGTCGAAGATCTTCGCCAACGCGCCGCTGATCCTGGGCGTCATCCTGGTCGCTTTCGTGCTGCTGGTCCCCAAGGGCCTGGTGCCGACGCTGGCCGATTTCGCGCAGTCGCTGCTGCGTCTGCGCCGACGGCGCAACAAGCGCGGCTTTGAGCCGCAACAGGCGGAGTAGGGGTGATGGCCGCGCCGCTGCTCCAGACCCGCGATCTCAGCATGCACTTCGGCGGCGTCAAGGCGGTTCGCCACGTCAACTTCACCCTTGCCGAGGGCGAGCTGCGCTGCCTGATCGGGCCGAACGGCGCCGGCAAGAGCACGTTCTTCAAGATGCTGACCGGCCAGCTCGAACCAAGCCACGGCCAGGTGCTGTTCCGCGGCCACGACATCTCGCGCGCCCACGCGCACCAGATTGCCCGGCTTGGCATCGGCATCAAGACCCAGGTGCCCAGCGTGTTCGACGGCTTGAGCGTGCGCGAAAACATCTGGCTCGCGGCTAGCCGCGTCCATCCTCGTGAGCAGGCGAGGCGCCTGGTCGATGAAATGCTGGAGCGCATCGGCTTGACCGACGAGGCGGAGCGGCTGGTCGGCCAACTCGCCCACGGTCAGCGCCAATGGGTCGAGCTTGGGTTGGTGCTGTCGACCGATCCGGAGCTCATCCTGCTCGATGAACCGGCGGCCGGCATGACGCACGAAGAAGTCCTGCGCACCGCGGAGCTGGTGCGCGAGATCAATCGCACCAAGGCCCTGATCGTGGTCGAGCACGACATGCAGTTCATCCGCATGATCGCCAAGCAGGTCACCGTCTTCAACCAGGGCAGCGTGCTGGTCGAGGATGCGGTGGAAAATATCATGCGCAACCCGCTGGTGCGCGACATTTATCTCGGCAAGCAGGCGGCCGCATGATGCTCGATGTCCAGGGACTGCGCACCGGCTACGGCCGCATTCCGATCCTCAACGGCGTCGGCTTCGCGGTCAACGAAGGCGAGTTCATCGGGATTCTCGGCCACAACGGCATGGGCAAGACGACGTTGCTGCGGGCGCTGATGGGCTTTCTGCCGGCGAACAGCGGACGGGTGCACTTTGCCGGCGCCGACGTCACCGCGCTCGAGCCCTATCGGCGGGCGCGGCTCGGCCTCGGCTATGTGCCGCAGGGGCGGGAGATTTTTCCGGGCCTTACCGTCTATGACAATCTGCGGATGGGCTGCAGCAAAGAGGGCCGCACCGAGCAGGACACGATTAGCGAGGTGCTCGAGGAGTTTCCGCGCCTCAAGCCGTTGCTGGACCGCGCCGGCAGCGCGCTGTCGGGCGGCGAGCAGCAGTTGCTGGCGATCGCGCGTTGCCTGTGCGGCAAGCCCCGCCTGGTCCTGCTCGACGAGCCGACCGAGGGCATTCAGCCGTCGATCATCGACGAAATCGTCGAGACGCTGCAGCGGCTGCGCGCGAAGGGCAAGCTTACCATGATCCTGGTCGAGCAGAATCTCGACTTCATCGCCGCGCTGTCGCAGCGGATCCTGATCATTCAGAAGGGCACGATCACCCGGGAAGTGCAGCCGGACGACCTGCACAACGCGAGTCTCGTCGGGGAATTCGTCGGAATCACCACCTGAGAAGCGCGATGGTGGTTTACCATCGCGCTTCTCAGTTTTTAACGGAGCATGATCTCCGCGCAAACGCATTCCGCGTTTGTCGCTGAGGAAAACCGGTATCCACTTTTCCGGATCATGCTCTAAGCTCGACCAAGCGGGCGACCACAGGGAGACCAAGCCATGGCTGTCAGACGACCCACTCTCGATCAGTTGCGCGGCGTAGCCGAGGACCTCGGCATGCATATGAGCGATGCCGAGCTGAAATCCTACGACGGACTGCTGCAGGCGAACTATCTCGCCTACGACGCCGTCGATGCGATGGCCGACTATGTGCCGGCCGTGAAATATCCGCGCACCCCGGGCTATCGTCCCGAAGGCGAGGAGAACAAATACAACGCCTGGTACGTCAAATCCGAGATCAAGGGCGCAGCCAACGGCAAGCTCGCCGGCAAGAAGATCGCGGTGAAGGACAATGTCTGCGTCGCCGGCGTGCCGATGATGAACGGCGCCTCGACGCTCGAGGGATACACGCCGGATACGGACGCGACCATCGTCACCCGCATGCTCGATGCCGGCGGCACCATCATCGGCAAGGTCCATTGCGAGTATTTCTGCTTTTCCGGCGGCAGCCACACCGGCGCCGCGGGTCCCGTCCATAATCCGCACAAGATGGGTTATTCCGCCGGCGGCTCGTCATCCGGCAGCGCGGTGGTGGTCGCGACCGGCGAGGCCGACATGGCGATCGGCGGCGACCAGGGCGGATCGATCCGCATTCCATCTTCCTTCAGCGGCGTCTACGGCATGAAGGGCACTTACGGTCTGGTGCCCTATACCGGCGTGATGCCGATCGAGCTCACCCTCGATCATACCGGGCCGATGACGCGCAACGTGCGCGACAACGCGCTGCTTCTGGAAGTGCTGGCGGGCGCCGACGGCCTGGATCCGCGGCAAGGCGCGCCGAAAGTGTCGAGCTACACCGAAGCGCTCGGCGGCGGCGTCAGGGGCTTGCGCATCGGCGTGGTCAGGGAAGGTTTCGGACATCCGAGCTCGGAAGCCGACGTCGATGCCAAGGTCAAGGCGGCTGCGGCTCTTTTCAAGAAGCTCGGTGCAACCGTCGACGAAATCTCCGTACCGATGCATCTGGTGGCTCCGGCGATATGGCTGCCGATCGCGGCCGAAGGCGCCACCGAGTTCATGATGAAGGGCAACGGCATGGGGACCAACTGGCGCGGCCTCTACAATACGACCTTGCTCGATGCCCATTCCGCCTGGAAGCACCGCGCCGACGAGCTTTCCGACAGCCTCAAGATCACGATGCTGCTCGGCCAATATTTCACCAAGCACTATCGCGGTCACTTTTATGCCAAGGCGCAAAACCTCAATCGCAAGCTTCGCGCCGCCTACGATGCGGCGCTCGGCAGCTACGACTTGCTGCTGATGCCGACCTTGCCGATGAAGGCGACGCCGCTGCCGCCGCCCGATGCGCCGCGCGAACTCTATATCCAGCGCGCGTTCGAGATGGTTCCGAACACCGCTCCCTTCAACGCTTCCGGACATCCGGCGATGAGCCTGCCCTGCGGCATGAGCGACGGCTTGCCGATCGGCCTGATGCTGATCGGCAAGTATTACGATGAGCCGACCATCTATCGGGCGGCTGCGGCGTTCGAAGGGGCGGGCGATTGGACCAAGATGTAGCTCATCAGGCGGCTGGCTCGCGAAGAGAGCCGGCCGCCTTATCCTGACGGAGGCGGTAATGGATCTCGGACTTAAGGGAAAGAACGTACTTGTGACCGGCGGCAGCAAGGGGATTGGGCGTGCCATCGCCGAACTCTTTGCGGACGAAGGCGCCAACGTCGCGATCTGCGCGCGCAACGCCGACGAGGTCGGCAATGTCGTGAAGGCCCTGGCGGCGAAGCGCGTCAAGGCATGGGGCAGGGCGATCGACGTCGCCGATCCGGCGGCGCTGACGGCATGGGTCGAGGGTGCTGCTGCCGAACTCGGCGGTATCGATACCATCGTCTGCAATGTCAGCGCGCTCGCGGTCGGCGACACGCCGGAGACCTGGGAAAAATCCTTTCGCACCGACATGATGCATACCGTCAATTCGGTTGCGGCGGCCAAGCCTTATCTGGAGCAATCGAAGTCGGCCTCGATCATCATCGTCTCCAGCGTTTCCGGCTTCGAGGTCGATTTCGCCGCCGGCTCCTACGGCGCGATCAAGGCGGCCCTGATCCACTATTCCAAGGGGCTCAGCAATCAGCTGATCGCGAAGGGTATCCGCGTCAACGTCGTCTCGCCGGGCAATACCTATTTCGAAGGCGGAATCTGGCACAACATCGAGCGCGGGGTGCCGGACCTCTACAAGACGGCAATGTCGCTCAATCCCACCGGGCGGATGGGTACGGCGCAGGAGGTCGCCGCCGGCGTGGTATTCCTTGCAAGCCCGGTGGCAAGCCGCGTATCCGGAACCAATCTCATCATCGACGGGGCGCTGACCAAGGCTGTCTAGAGCCTTTTCCGTTCCGATTGAATCGGAACGGAGCTCTAGCTTTTTGTTTTGACGCGTTTTCTTAACGCGAACCGGGGCCCACTTCGCTGGAAAACGCTTTAGAGCCTTTTTCCGTTCCGATTGAATCGGAACGGAGGCTCTCGCTTTTGGTTTTGACACGCGTTTTCGTTACGCGAACCGGGGCCACCCGCTATCCAAGTGCGGGACAGGCTTTCGCCGGAAAGCGCTCTCGCGATGGCTTCGACCGGGTGCCGAGCCGGTTTGGTCCAGACCTATGGCTTACGCCGGCGGCCCGTCTCCGAAATCGACCCGTCGTAAAATTCGACGGCGGTTCATTCGCTCGAGAGCCTGGATCACCTCGCTCTGGTTGAGCGCGGAGATCAGGCGTTCCACCGTTCTTGCCGCATCGCGCTGGCCTGCGACGCATTCGCCGAGGATAGCCCGCGCCACCTCTAACGCGCGCACCACCGTTTCCTGATCGTCGATAAGCAAAACAGACACCTCTTCCTGCCCGCGCCATTATTTTGGTCGCACCGGGGCGGATGTGCGTTCGATGCGGTGCAATAAAAAGTTGCTTGAAATGGGGGGGACTCGGCGGCTTTTGCGTGATCCCGAACGGGCATGTCTTCGGACGACGACCCGATGTGCGGGAACCGGCCCTTGGCTGTCAAACGCGAAGCGTTCGAGCTCAAGGTCCAATTCAATACAATCGGATGATGATGTAGGCGGGGTGTAGCCGGGCTACGGCGTGGTCCTGGGCGATGAAGACGACGATGCAAAGGCATTCTTCACCGCCGCTGAAAGCCTTGCCCAGCTGCAAGTCAGCGAACCATCTTCACAGGGCATCGATTTCGGTAGATCAGCTGGGCGTCTTTCCGGCAGCGGAATCGGATTCCTTGATTCCATCGCGGGAGGCGGAGTTCGCGGCATCGCTGCCGTCGGTGGCTCTACCGGCTGAATGGCCCTTTCCAGATCGGCCTTGAGCTGTTCGTTTCGTCTTTTTGTCAGTTCAGCCGAGACGGCTGCTCTGCGTTGGGCATCGAGGAAAGCCATGTACGCGCGATCGATCTGCTTGCGTTCCTCCGCGGTCGGGTTGGGACCCGCAATGTCGAAACTGCGGTCCTGCATGAAGTCGTAGTAGGTATAGCCACCGCCCGGTTTTCGGCGGCCCGCAAACCGCGCGTAGCACTTTGTCGTCAGAGCGCTGCGCTCGTTATTCGACCGGGGTTTGGCTTGGACCTGTTCGACGCATTCTTCAAAATCCCGGGCAAGCCCGGGCGATGGCCCACGAACACCCAGCACCAGCCACCAGCCGGCGAGCGCGAGCAAGCCCAGCGCGACAGCTGCTACGGCCCAGTTTCTGGCTCCGTCCCCCGATAAACGGTACATGCGCCAAGATTCCCCAATGAAGGGCCTGCTACATGAAAAATGCGGGTTTTTGCGGGCGAAAATATTTCCGGATGTAGTAAGGCCGCCACAACGGACCGCTTTGTTTATCTCGGCGAATTCTCGCCATCATTGAGCACCAGTCGTGGATCAGGATTTGGTCGTTGCTTACAAAGGGTGTTGGCCATGCGACTAATAAAACCTATTGCGGCCTTGGCGTCCGTCGCGGCGATGGGGTGCTCGATATTTGCATTTGGCTGGGTCGGCCTTGCGCTGCTCGGCTTTTGAGTGCGACCGGTAGCGGAGATTTGGTGTGGCGTGCTAGCGTCGGTTGGTCGCCGGCGACGTTTCTGTTGCTGCGCCATCGAAGGATCACAATGATTTCGAAATGCATCGCATTGCTTGTTGCCGCGCTCATGCTCGCAAGCTGCTGCGCGTCGGGAAGCGGCTGTGCGCCCGTGGGCGGGAGCCCGGTCGCGCTGGACGACGGGCTTGGCGCAGCTCCGCCAGAAGAAGCGCAAACGCAACCGTCCGAGCCTCAACAACCAAAGCAGAACGCGCGCCCGAGAAAAAGGAACATGGTCGGTTCGCTCGATGCCAGGGCGACCGGACAAGATCGCGGCGCTCAGGCGACGGAGCAATTCGAGCTGGAGCAGGCGGCGGATGAGGCTAGCGATGCGAGGCTCAAGCGTAAGCTGATCATTTGCTCCGACTGTCTGCCGCCAAAATCCGCCCGCGACGATGCGATGAGCAGTGATCGTTAACCGATGGGTCGGAGCGCGCCATTGCGGCTGCGCCGCATTCGGAAGGCCTGATCAGTCCTTGAGGTGACCGTCTGCTTCGCGATCGCTGTCCGAGCCGCAGCGATGCCGACGTTGCTTCTTGTTGAAGCATGGTCGCTATGCCATCATTGCGCTGGGGCTTGGCCCGCAGGATCTTCCGGCCAAGCCAATCGACGCATGGAGACCCTTCATGAGAATGGGATCGATCGCATTGGCGGTTGCCGTGGTGACTGCCGCAGCATCAGGACCGTCAGAAGCAAGGATCTACGGGCACAGGCATCGCTATTGCGGCTATGGCCTGCACTACGATTACAGCCACAGCAACGCGCTCTCGCCCTATAGCTCGATCTATCCCGTTGCCAATTGGGGCCCATTTTTCCAGTGCCGGATGTATTACGGCCCAGTCTACCTCAGGGAGACCGATCCATCCTGATGCCCACTGGAGGTGCGCGCAGCCGCAAGTCCAACGGCTCAGGTCTTGTTACGGCTTGTCGTTACGCCTGCAGAGGCGCGCGTGGCTACTTGTCCTTGCGCAGCAGACAGACCACGCGTCCCAAGGTTTGCACACGCTGCTGACCGGCAATCGGCGCATTGATCTCGGTCCTGATCGCATCGGCGGCCTTGTTACAAAGCTCTTCCGAGGCGAATGACTGGATTTGCTGTGTGGTCGGTGGAGTGGGGCTTCCGAAGACAATCCATTGCAGAGAAACGAAGAGAACCCATTCCATTTGACATCTCTCGCCTTGGAGACGGGGCCCGGCGAGCTACCACCAGATCATCTCCCTTTCGGGCGCGCCGCAAACGAGAACGCGACGGCGTTCGACACCATACGGCGTTTGGACCCGAGCCACCTTGATGCAGCCCGGATAGATCGCGAGGCTGTAATGATAGGGCGCGGCATCGAAGTAACCGTGGATCGGGCATAGATAGGCAAGGTCGGGTCCGCAGCGCGTCAGCGGAAAGAGACGTCCATGAGCCGACGCGGGGCTCGACATGCCGGCCAGCACAGCAACGACTGCAGCAACGGCGATCTTGGTGATGTGCGACATATCCTGATCCCTAAAATACCTCTTCAGACGATGCCTAGTTTGAGCACAGTAGACTCGAACCTGTGCGTTAGCCAAGCGAATCCGAAGACACCGCCGGTGGCTTTCATGCCATGTCGTTGACCCGGAAAAACCTGCCTGTCGCGGCGAAGGAGCCATCTTGGCGCGCTGCCGGTGAGTCTACGGCTGCTGAGCGCAGAGTCCTTGAGAAAATCTTGTTTCTTCAAATGATTACTTGGTTTAATCGACGAGCTTTGTGGATCAACCCGACGCGGTTATGGAACCAGAATTTCCAAAGGTCGATCAGGATCGGATGGTCTCGCCGCATGCGCAGGAGATCGAATACGCGCTCGCTCTGCAGCGAATCATCAGCACGGTGAAGGATGATCCCGCGCAGTTGCGCTTGACGATCTACGAGTTCGCGCGCGCCAGGCTGAATATCGATACGTCGTGGGCTGAGCAAAGTGAACGGAAGCGGCTCCTGGCAGCGCTCGAAACCGCGATCCAGGGCGTCGAAGAGTTTTCGGCGCGCCGCGAACAAAAGGAGCGCATCCAATCGAATCCGACCGCGCAGATCGGGCAGGCCGCTGCGGCGGTCGCATCTGCCGTCCACAACGCTCGCAACCGTCCGTTCGGTAACCCCTGCGCCAGAAGACATTCTCCTGCCGGAGCGGGACTATCTGCGCCCCGATGTCCGGCCCGTCGTGGAAGTGCGAACGCGGACGCTGGTGTCGACGCTGGCCCGGTTCTGTGTCGCAATGTTGCTGTTCGCTGTGGTGGCGGGCTTGGCCTACCGCAAGGCGCCGCTGCTGTTGGGTGAGCGCTTCTCTCAGCTGGCCTCGCCAACGGACGCAAAGCAGGTCGCTCCGCAGCCGACTGCGGACGCGTCGGCGCAATCTTCGGCGCCCGCTGCGGAGGCGAAAACTGCCGCCACTTCAGCGAGCCCGCCGCCATTCCCGTTGCCAAGCGACTACGGCATCTATGCCCTGAGCAACGGTGCGCTAACCGAGCTCAATGTCTTGCCTGAGCGGGTACCGGACAAACGGATCGCGATGTCCACGCCGGTCACCCAGCCTAGCCGAACCACCATTGCCGACGGAAAAACAAGGTTTGTCCTGTTCCGCCGGGATCTGGCCGAAAACGCGCCCGATCGGGTCGAAGTTCGTGTCGTTGCGCGGGTGGTTCGTGCCCTGAAGTTCGACGCCAAGGGCATGCCAAGTTTCTCACCTGTCACGGGCGTCTGGAACATACGCAACCTGGCATATGAGCTCAGAGTACGGCCGATCGCCGGGAATCCCGAAATGCTACTGGTGCAGTCGGAGAAAGCGGATTTTGCGCTTGCTCCCGGCCGGTATGTGCTTGTTCTAAAAGATCGAGGATATGATTTTACGGTCGCCGGAAATGTGACGGATGTTGCTCAGTGCCTGGAGCGAACCGACGCGGCCAACGGGGAGTTTTACTCGGAATGTCAGAAACCTTGAAGTTGTTGCGGTCGCCGGGAACGTCGTGCGGGGAACGGAAGGCAGGATCGCGACCCTCATCCATGCGGTAGAAAAAAGATCGCGCTACCAATCCAATAAAATAGGTTCCCTGAAGGATAGTTTGCGCGACGAGAATCGTAAGCGCGGTCTGGAGAAACGAGAAACCGTGGCCGAGCGAAAACACGATGGAGAGGAGAAGCAGTACGCCAACAAACGTAAGCAGCACTCTGAACCGGAACACGCCGCCAAGCACAAATCCCATAATGGCTAGCGCGATGGCGGAATAGACCATACCAAAGTTCCCGTCATTCCTGAGCAGTCGGCACCTTGCCGCGCACAATCCATTATCGTTGGTGTTATAACACCATGATAGGACAAATAAAAACAATATTTTGCCACGTTGCCGCCGCTTTGTCCAAAACCGCATCTCGTGCGTGGTAACGCGACAACGAATCGCAAAATGAAGTAAATCACGGTAGCCCAACAACACCCAACTATAATTCTAGCTGCATTTTGCGAGTAATTGGTAGTCGGGAAACCCAAGATTGTAGGTCAGGTAGCTGCCGTCATCGGCGGTGCCGCTATTGCGAGACCTTAACGCCTCCCCTCAGGCGTCATGAGCACCCGCGCCTAGTCTCCGAGACTTAGATCGACTCCACCCAACGGTATCTAATCGCCAATTTTGGCATAAGTGGTTTGTTTTACAGGGTATTTCTGGGCAGCCGGGACTGTGACCGGATTACAACTTGCGGCGCAAAACCGGAGCTTTGAAGGCGCTTCGCCCTATGATGCGGCAGAGTCGCCTTGTAGGGTTGGTTCCGGCGTGGGGTTTCGTTGACTGTTTTGCGGTTTGTTAAGGCCAACTGGCCATACTGATGGCACGTGAGGGGCGGCTTTTGAAAATCGAGATTTCCCCGCTATTTGCGAGTGGGAACTGGCTGGGTGTGGTCAACCGTCGCAGGTCGCGGCATGCGGACCGCCGAGACCGGCAAAGTTTCGTGTCGTCGCTACGCGCGTCTCTATGTGCGATGGCCGTCGCAGCGCTGCTGCCGGCCTGTTCGTTGCTGCCCGCAACGGGGCCAAAGAGCGATGCCGTGGAGGCCTATGCAACGGCCGGATTGCGTTCCAACACGGCCCTACCTTACGCGCTGGTCGACGTCAGTGCCGATACCATCGGCTTTCTTTCGCAGCCCAACGTGGTCACGTTCCAGGGCCTGTTTCCCGACAAGCGACCGAAGCCGCAGCAGGTCGCCGGCGTCGGCGATGTCCTCAACATATCGATTTTCGAAGCCGCGCCTGGCGGTCTGTTCACGCCCGGGACGGCCGCCGGTGCGCGGCCCGGCAACTTTGTCGATCTGCCGGCACAAGCCGTTGACCAGAAGGGCAGCATCTACGTTCCATATGCTGGCGAGATTCCCGCCGCTGCGCGAACCTTGCCGGAAATCCAGCAGGCCATCGTCGCCCGGCTGCGCAATCGCGCGATCGAGCCGCAGGTCGTCGTCAGCCTCAATCAACAGCACTCAAGCGTGGTCAGTGTCCTCGGCGACGTGAACACGCCCGGCGTGCTGGCTCTCAACAGCGTCGGCGAACGGCTGCTGGCGTTGATCGCGCGCGCCGGCGGCCCGAAGTTCGAGGCGATCGAAACCTACGTGACGTTGCAGCGGGACGGCAGGGACGTCAGGGTGTTGTTGAGCCGGGTGGTGCACGACCCGCGCGAAAACATCTTCGTACGACCGAATGACGTGATTTTCCTCAGCCACGAGGCGCCGACATTCACGGCACTTGGCGCTCTCAATCAAAACGTCTTCGGATTCAACTCTGAAATCCCGTTCGACGTCGAGACGCTGACGCTGGCCCAGGCCATCGGCAAGGCAGGCGGACTTAACGACGGGCAATCCGATCCTGCCGAGGTTTTCGTTTATCGGTACGAAGATCGTCACTTCCTGGAGAAGTTCGGCGTCGATACCACCAAGTTTATCTACGACAGGATCCCGACCATCTATCACGTCAATCTGCGTGATCCGTCGGGTTATTTGCTGGCCGCCGGTTTCCAGATGCGAACCAAGGACGTCATGTATGTCGCCAATGCCAAGGTCGTGGACTACTTCAAGCTGCTGACCCTTATCGACCGAACGGCCGGGACGGTATCCAACACTGCGAACGCAGTTACGAATGTGAACACCGCCGTAAAGACCAAGTGTAGCCTGAACTGAACGCCTCGCTCGCATCGCGATGATTGGCCGGCCACCATTGAAGTTTCCGGCCGAGATGTTCAGATCGATCCAGCTCTGGGCAACGATCGCCGTGCTTTGCCTGGCGCCGCTGTTCTTCGGGTCTGTGGATCAGCTCGCGATTGCGATTTGGACAGTCCTTTTGTCGATCAGCGCACTGTGCGGTGTGGCACAGCCGTTGAGCGCTGGGCAAAGTCGCATATTGTTCGTCTTTCTCGCTCTCTGTTTTGCCTACGCGCTCGTGGCGCTTATGCAGGTGGCGCCTCACCTGATCGACCAACTCAACGATCCGAGTTGGCAACGCGCGAACGGCCTTCTTGGAC
>CAVZQX010000005.1:0-226488 GCA_963777475.1 uncultured Alphaproteobacteria bacterium | reverse complement strand
GCCGTGCGCGAGGGTCGCTAACTGGCGAGCCAAGGCAGCAGCACAATCTTGCCGCCGAGCCCGCCGGCATCGATGCGGGCATGAACCTCGCGCGCGGCAGCGAGCGGCAGACGGTCGATGACGACGGGATGGATCGCTCCGTCGCGCAGCAGCTCGAACAGCGTGGCCATGTCGGCCTTGAACTCCTCCGGGTGCGTCAACCGGCGGGCGGTGATGCTGTAGAACAGCCGCGCGACGGCCGCCGAACAGGAAGCTCAACGCGTCCCAGAGCTTGAGCCGCGCCAAGCCGAGCCCCGCGGACAGCAGACCTTCGCGCCCGACCGCCATTGTCTGCGATCCATAGCCGACCAGCAGCCCGCCGGAGCGAGGCAGGCGAACGAGCGCGCGAAATGCGCGCCGCCGATCGCATCGAAGGCGGCATCGACGCCGGCGCCGCCGTTCGTCCCGCGGTGAGCCTCGCACGGACGCGACGAAGTCGCCGGCGCGATAGTCGATCGCCGTGGCACCGAATCGCTCGACCACCGCCATGTTCGCGGCCGAGCAGGTGCCGATCGCCTTGAGGCCGAAATGGCGCGCCAGATCGAGCAGCGCCGTGCCGACCGTGCCCGAGGCACCGATCACCAGAATCGTCGCTCCCGGCGGCAGCGGGCGGTAGCGGGTGAGCATCTGGAAGGCGGTGAGATAGGCGAGCGGGATGCACACTGCTTCCGCCGGATCGATGCCATCGGGAACGGGCACTAGAAAGCGCGCGGGACGGATCGCATACTGCGCATAGCCGCCGACCACGCAGAGATCAGCGACCAATGGCCCTCGCGCGGCGCGGCCACGCCGGGTCCGATCTTCTCGACGATGCCGACGAGTTCGTAGCCCGGCGTGAACGGCAGCGGCCCCTTGAAGTCCGGATACCGGCCGCGACGGATGAAGCTATCGGTGAAGCCGGTGCCGGCGGCGAGCACCTTGATGCGGACCTCGCCGGGCCGGGTCGGGGATGGTCGGCTGTTCCGCCAGTTCCAGGACCTCGGGGCCGCCGAACCGGGAAATACGAATGTGTTGCCACGACATGATTGCACCATCGTATCCCGGGCCAAATGTAATCGCCGTCGAATCCGAGTTGGCATGCCCTTCTAGATCAACGAAGTGACGTCCGAAAGTACACGGCCTGGCCGCAGCCGGATGCGGGTGAGCTCATCTTACGGCTGCTTGGCGTCCATCACCACGAACAATAGCCGGCAACTTTCCTTGCCGCGATTGACCCGAAGGTGTGGTTGGTCGCCTGCTGGACGACGGTATCGCCGGCCTTGAGGTGCACCACCGAATTTATTCCCCATCAGGTCGATTTCGCCCGATATAACCACGACGTAGTCGACCGTCCGGGTGCGATGCCAAAGCGGTTGCATCGTCTTGGCTGGATCAAGCGGCGGAAACTCGACCACGCCGAATTGGGTGCCGTTCCCGGGCGGCGATATGCCGACGGACTTGCCTGTCGTGTCAGCCTTGAACGAAAAGCCGGCAGGATAGCTGTCGGTGACCCAGAGGTTGGCCAGGTCGATGTCGTTTTGCAGCGGCGCCAGCGTTACGCGGCTGTCGAACATCGCAACCGATTTGTTGTCGGCGTCAAGCCCAGTCACGACGCGACGGATATCTGACGCAATCGCCTGAGAGCACATCAACAGCATTGACGAAGGTCGACGCAATGTCCCCAGCGTAACATTGATGAACTCCCGTAAAGGGACAGCCAGCCCTGATCGCGACGACGGCGTCCTTGTAGCGGCGGCTGCCGGCGATCACTTCGCCATTGTCCATGGATCGCCCATCCCCTGGGAGCAATCGATCATCCCACGGCGGCTCGACGTATTCGGTCGAGGCGGATCTGTTGCGGCCCTCGGGAAATCGTCATGGCGGATTACGAAGCTGTCCACTGATCCGCCGAGCATAAACAAATCGCGATCAACCGCGAAGCCTTGTGAGTTCAAAAGACGCCTCTCGGAGTTAAAAAATGAACAGAAAGCACAGATTATTGACCGGCACGAGGTCGGAAGCGAAGGCTGGAGCGACGACGGCTTTGCGCAGCTTGCGACGCCCGATTGAGGCTTTCTGGGCATGTCGAGCTGATGGCACAACATGCGTATTGTCGCGGCCTTAAAAAAGACCTCATCACTGCGGGCGATGAAACTAAATTCCCTGTCAGGAACTGTCGCATTTGTAATCTAAATCATTGGATCATTTGGCTCCCCCGGTTGTTTTCTTGTTGCGACGGCATCCGTCGCACGAATTCAACCACGGAGGAGAATGGGATGAACAACAAGGTCCTTAGTTGCCTTATCGCCGGAGCGCTCGGCACGACGCTTGCCCTTGCGTCACCGGCGCTCGCCCACGGCGGTGGTGGTGGCCCGGTGGTGGCGGGCACGCCGGCGATGAGTGGCGGCGGCGGCGCGCATGGCGGCATGAGTGGCGGCACGCATTTCGGTGCCATGGGCGGCATGCACTTCGGCGCCATGAGCGGCGGCCGTTTCGGAGGGATGCATTTTGCCCATGCCGGATTCCACGGCGGCTTCCGTCACCGCGTCTTTCATCACCGCTTCCATCGCTTTGTGTTCGTTGGTGCGCCCTTCCTCTACGCCGGCTACGATAGCTGCTGGCGCAGAGTATGGACGGATTTTGGACTTCAGTGGGTCAACGTCTGCAACGACTACGGCTACTAACGCGCTAGAGCACAGACGGAAGGGTGTCCCATCGCGTCGGCGCGGATCGTGAGCAAGGGTGATGGTCGTCACTCGAGCCTTTTCCAGCCGGGCCGGTTGTGGCGACCATCACGTTCGGGCGCATTACGTGCTTCCCACGCCCCTTTCAGATCGCGTATGAGTTGGTTCCTGACATAGATGTCGGCCTTGCATGTTCGATTTGCGATGTTCGATTTGCTAAAATGAATTCGACTTTTGGCCAGTCGTTCGGAGAGGGAAGTACCATGACCGGAGGTCACCGCCGTATTTTGGTCGTTGAGGACGATCCGGAAACCGCCGGTCAACTCGTGGAATAGCTCACGACCAGCGGTTACCAGGTGGATTTTGCCGCCAGCGGCAACGAGGCGCTGAACCGCGGCGCCGCCAGCGACTATGCCGTGATCACGATCGACCGCATGCTTCCGGACATCGATGGCATCACGGTCATGCGGCAATTGCGCGACGATGGCGTCGCCGCGCCGGTCCTGATCATCAGCGCGCTCGGGGAGGTCGACGACCGGGTGCGGGGCCTGCGCGCCGGCGGCGACGACTACCTGGTCAAGCCATTTTCCTTCGTCGAACTCTTGGCGCGCGTCGAGGCGCTTGGCCGGCGCAGCGACACCGTTGTCAAACAGACCATCTTGCGTGTCGGCGATCTCGCGATCGATCTGGTGTCGCGGACCGCCAGCCGGCGCGGCAAGGACATTGTGCTTTTTCCGCGGGAATTCCAGCTTCTGGAGTATCTGGTGCGCAACGAGGGCCGCATCGTATCCCGGGCCATGCTGCTGCAGCATGTCTGGGACCTTCATTTCGATCCCTCGACAAATATCATCGACGTCTATGTCGGGCGCGTGCGTCGCAAGGTCGACGGCCAGCAGGCCTATCCGCTGATCCACACGGTTCGCGGCATCGGGTACTGTCTCCGTGCTCCTGGCTAAGACCCTCACGTCATCGACGTTCAAGCTGGCGCTGATCGCGATCGGAACTTTCGGCGTGATCGTGTCGGCCATTTTCAGCTACGTCTATCTGTCCACCTCCTCCTATGTGCGCAGCCGATCGGATCGCGCCATCATGACCGAGTATTTGAGCCTGCGAGGCGCCTACCAGCGATCGGGCCGCGATGGGCTGATCGCCCTGATTGAGCAACGCGTCGCCGACAAGAGTTTTGCCGACAACGTCTATCTGCTCGTCGATCCATCAGCTGCGCCGCTCGCCGGCAACCTCAAGGCATGGCCATCGACGGCCACGATGCCCGCGGATGGACCGAGTTTCGCGCGCCGGAGCCGTTGCCCAACGCGACAAAGGCGCCGCTGCTGCGGGCCATGATCGAGACATTGCCGGACGGCGATCGCCTGCTGGTGGGACGGGATATCAGCGACCTCGACAGCTTTACCGACCAGATCAAGACGGCCGTGATCCCGCGCCTGGTATTGATATTCGTGCTCGCGGGGGTCGCGAGCATCCTGGTGACGCGCCGGACCGTGGGCCGGATCGAACAGATCAACGCGACCAGCCGGGCCATCATGCAGAGCGGCCTCGACCAGCGCATCCCGCTGCGCGGCACCGATGACGAATGGGACCGGGTTGCGGAGAACCTCAACCTGATGCTGGACCGCATCGAAACATTGATGGGCGAGGTCAAGCAGGTGAGCGACAATGTCGCGCACGACCTGCGGACGCCGCTGACGCGAATGCGCGGACGGCTGGAGAAGGCCTATCACGGTCAGCGCAGCGGCGAGGACGACCAATCGCTGATCGGCGACACCATTGCCGACCTCGATGCGGTGCTGCGGATATTCTCGTCGCTTACGCGGATTGCGCAAATCGAGGCCCAGGCGCGAAACGACGCGTTCCGCACCGTGAACCTGGTCGAAATCGCGAGCGAGGTCGTCGAGTTGTACGATGCCGCGGCCGAACAGGACGGCACCCGCCTCAGCGTTGCCGGCGAACGTGAGGTGCTGGTGACCGGCGACCGCGATCTGATCTTCGATGCCATCGCCAATCTGGTGGACAATGCGATCAAGCACGGCCGCGCCGGAGGGCAAGTCGTCGTTGCGAACGAAAACGTCGATGGCAGGCCGGTCATCTCGATCGCCGATGACGGGCCCGGAATTCCCCCGCACGAGCATGAGCATGTTTTCAAGCGCTTTTACCGGCTCGAACACAGCCGCTACACGCCGGGAAACGGCCTCGGGCTTAGCCTGGTCGCTGCCGTCGCCCGTCTTCATGGCGCGCGGATCGAAATGCTCGATAACTCGCCCGGTCTCAAGTTCAGGCTTTCGTTTGCAGCGCCAACCGGTTAGTCGCGGATCTTCAAAGCTTGCCCGATGACAATCCCCGGCCGCTTCAGCTAATCTTTGCTCACCCTACGCAGCAGGAGAGAAAGACATGCAATGCAGCCGGCGCTGACGGTCAAGCAGCTGCGCAGCGAGCTCGCCGGCCCGTTCGAGCTGAGCCTCGGCAGGGGGACGTGCGCCGCGATCACCGGGGCGTCGGGATCGGGAAAGAGCCTGTTTCTTCGCATGGTCGCCGACCTCGACCCCAACGAGGGCGAGGTCTGGCTGAACGAACAGGCGCGCGCCGCCATGCCCGCGCCGGCCTGGCGAAAGCAGGTCACCTACGTGGCCGCGGAATCCGGATGGTGGGCCGAAATCGTGCTTCAGCATTTCCCATCCGGCCGGCGAGACGAGATTACGGCGCTGGCCTCCCATCTCGGCCTTCGCGCCGAGCTTCTGGACGCGCCGGTCGCCCAGCTATCGACCGGCGAGAAGCAGCGCCTCGCGCTGGTCAGGGCCTTGCTGCCTGCTCCGCCGGTCCTGCTCCTGGACGAGCCGACCGGCCCGCTGGATGAAGAGTCGGTGGTTCGGGTCGAGACGCTGCTTCGGCAGCGGATGGCAGCCGGCACATCGATCCTGCTGGTGACGCACGATCCGAGCCAGGCGGAGCGGCTGGGCGATCAGCGCTATCGGATGGCGGCGAGACGGCTGGAAGCGCTATGACCCCGATCCTGCTGACGCCGCTGGACATCTCGATCGCGGCCTCCCTGATCATTCTCGATGCGGCGCTTTCGATGCTGCTGAAACTCAGGCTGCATCGGCAGATCGCCATCGCCGCGACCAGAATGGTGGTGCAGCTGGTCGCCATCGGCTATGTGCTGCGCTTCATCTTTTCGCTGAACAACCCGGCGGCAACGCTGCTGCTCGTTCTGGTCATGGTGCTGGTTGCCGCCCGCGAGGTGGCGACCCGGCCGGAAACCCGGTTCAAGGGACAATCGACCCTTGGAATCGGGTTTGTCAGCGTCGGCTTTGCCACTTTCGTCACGGCGATCCTGGCGCTGACGACGGCGATCCGGCCGCAGCCCTGGTTCGATCCGCATTATGCGATCCCGCTCGCCGGCATCATCCTCGGCAACGTCCTCAATTCCGCGAGCCTGTCGCTGGACAGCCTGTTGGGATCGGTCAAGCGCGAGCGGCAGGCCATCGAAGCACGGCTGTCGCTCGGCGGAACCTACCGCGAAGCGATCGCGCCGCTGGTGCGCGACGCCATCCGGCGCGGCCTTTTGCCGATCATCAATCAGATGTCGGCCGCGGGGGTCGTGACCTTGCCGGGCATCATGACCGGGCAAATTCTCGCCGGCCTCGATCCGCTCGAGGCGGTCAAATATCAAATCCTGCTGATGTTCCTGTTGTCCGGCGGCAGCGGACTGTCCGCCTTGGCGGTCTCCTATCTGACGGCGTGGCGCCTGACCGACGACCGCCAGCGGCTGCGTCTGGACCGGCTGCAGTAGCGGATGCTGGAGGGCGGGAGCTCCTGATCAAACGCCGTCTTCAGGATATGAGATGGGCCCGATGAGACAAGCGTCGTCGGAAGGATGGTCGGAACCTTTCTTTCCTGTGCTCATTAATTCGGCACGCGGCTCGAATGTCCGCGATAAGGCTGGGAGCACACCATGATCGATACCGTCGTCATCCAACCCGGGGCCGACACTGGCGAACCCTCTGTCGCAGGCGTTTCCTGGGCCGCCGTCGCCGCCGGCGCCATCGTCAGCTGCGCACTGACACTTGTTGTTCTCGCGTTTGGCATGGGACTCGGCCTCTCCGTTGTTTCGCCATGGGAGGGTTCGGGCGTTTCGGCCACGACTTTCAAGATCGGTACCGGACTCTATCTCGTCGTCATCGCGATGCTGTCGTCCTCGATCGGCGGCTATATCGCCGGCCGCTTGCGCTCGCGATGGATCGGGGTTCACAGTGACGAAGTGTATTTCCGCGATACCGCGCATGGCTTTATAGCCTGGGCGTTTGCCACCGTGTTGGGAGCCGTTTTGCTGGCGTCGCCCGCCTCAAGCCTTCTGGGCGGCACGGCCGCCGGCGCCACCCAAGGAGCGCGTCGCATCTTCAAGTCGTAGCGGGTCCGATGGACGGCTACCTCGACAGGCTGCTGCGGTCTGACACGCCCGGCCGCGCAAAATTCCGGCCAAACTTCCAGCAATGGTCCGACCAGCGCGGCGAATTGGTCCGGCTGTTCACCTCCAGCTTCCGCAATGGCGGCGATCTGAAGCCAGCCGACCGCGAATATGTTTCCAAGGTGGTGGCGGCGCGAACCGGCCTTCAGCCAGACCGACGCCGACAAGCGTGTCGATGACGTCGTGACCCAGGTCGAAGGCCGATACGGATGCGGCCCGCAAGGCAACCGCTCAGCTCGCGTTCTGGCTGACCGCATCGCTGCTCATCGGAGCGTTTTGCGCCAGCCTCGCCGCGACCGAAGGCGGCGGCCTCCGCGACGGCACCTGGGCAGCCGGCAGATCCAGCCCGCATGTAACTTCCCCTCGAGCGTGAAAGGAAAATCACATGCCCATTCTCCTCTGGTTGGTCGGCATTCCGATTCCCCTGATCATCCTGATCATGCTGCTGCGGTAAGCACAACCCGAGAACCCCCGCGACCAAAGGCGGGGGATTTTCGACACGCTCAAGGATGTTTACTTCGCCGAGAACAAGATTCTCGAGACGTTGCCGAAAATGGCAAAGGCCGCGCAGTCGAACGTCGTTCGACGCACCACGAGCGGTTTCGTCCTTTGGATATCCCCGGCGCGCGGGCATCGCCTCATGGACCATCACATCTTTGGAAGTAGCGGCGTAGCGCGATCATGTCCGGATCAGACATGCCGACCATTAGGGGCGAAGTTAGGAAGGCGCCGTAACCAAACCCCGGCAGCATTCTCCTGCGGTGCAACAACGACACAACAATATGGTGACGCCAGCGAGATGCGCCTTTCGGTTGCGGCGCGCTGATTGTAGCATGGAGACCGACGAACCGCCCAAGAGCGGGTTCGCGCAGGGAGTACAAGCATCCGATTAGGGGGACAGTTCAATGGCTACGCTCGTCACACATGCGAACTTATCCGAGTCCGATCACAGCGCGCAACTGCGCAAGGCGGTGATCGCCGCGACCATCGGCACCACGATCGAGTGGTACGATTTCTTCATCTACGGCACCGCCGCCGGGCTGATCTTCCGCAAGCTCTTCTTTCCCAACGAGGATCCGCTGACCGGCGACGCTCGCCGCCTTCAGCACCTATTTCATCGGCTTCGTCGGCCGGCCGATCGGCGCCGCGATCTTCGGCCACTACGGCGACCGCATCGGCCGCAAGGCGACGCTGATCGCCACGCTGCTGTGATGGGCATCGCGACCTTCCTGATCGCCTTCGTGCCGAGCTATGCCTCGATCGGCATCTGGGGCGCGATCATCCTGACGGTGCTGCGCATGCTGCAGGGCATCGGCGTCGGCGGCGAATGGGGCGGCTCGGTGCTGATCGCGATGGAATGGTCGCGCAGCCACGGCAGCCGCGGGCTGGTCGCCTCCTGGCCGCAATTCGGCGTGCCGTCCGGCCTGTTCCTGTCGAACCTGGCCATCCTCGCCTTCAGCGACATGGACGGGCGACCGATTTCGTCACCTGGGGCTGGCGCATTCCGTTCGTGCTCTCGATCGTCCTGGTCGGCATCGGCCTGTGGATCCGGCTTGGCATCCTCGAGACGCCGGTGTTCCAGCAGCTCCTGGACGACAAGAAGATCGAAAAGACCCCGATCGTCGAGGTCTTCAAGCAGCAGCCGCGGGAGATCCTGCTGTCGGCCTTGCTGCGCATGGCCGAGCAGGCGCCGTTCTACATCTTCACCGCCTTCGTCTTCGCCTACGGCGTCGGCACGTTGCACATGTCGCGCGATCTGATCCTGACCGCGGTGCTGGTGGCCTCCTGCGTGTCGTTCATCACCATCCCGCTGTCGGGCCACATCTCCGACCGCATCGGCCGCCGGAAGATGTATCTGATCGGCGCGGCGGTGATCGGGCTGTTCGGCTTCCTGTATTTCGGCATGCTGGACACCGCCTTTCCGTCCGCGGTGTTCATCGCCATCGTGCTGTCGCTGATCCCGCACGACATGCAGTATGGGCCGCAGGCGGCGCTGATCGCCGAGGCGTTCACGCCGCGACTGCGCTACAGCGGCGCATCGCTCGGCTATCAGCTCGCCTCGATCATCGCCGGCGGTCCGGCGCCGCTGATCGCGACCGCGCTGTTCGCCGCCTATCACACCGGCTATGCGATCTCGATCTACATCGCCGGCTGCGCGGTGATCAGCCTGGTGGCGGCGGCGTTCATGCCCGACTACACCGGCAAGGACATTTCCAGCGGAGTATGACGTGCCTGACACTGCCGTGTAGCGCGACGAGAGGGCTTGGACTTAGTCCAGGCCCTCTCTTCTTCTTCGCGTTGCCCATAACGATCTAGGCCAGGCGACGCATTTCCTCCGGTCTCAACAGTGTCTCGATTTCGTTTACGGCCTTTGCCGCACCGTCGATACCCGCAAGCGCTTGGGCACGTGTCTCGGCATTACTCCGGAACGATGGTGTGGACAAAACTTCTCGCGCCGCCGACCGCATCGACTCTGTATCGGCATCACCGGGCAACGCCCGGCCCACGCCCCACTCCTGGACGGCGGCGGCGACAAAGGGCTGATCTCCCGCAAGGCCGGGAATGACGACCATGGGAACGCCGTTTCGCAACGCCCGCATCGCCGTGCCGTGGCCGCCGTGCGTCATGACCAGCGCGGCCCGTTTCATGATGGGGTCATGCGCCGCATAATTCAGCACGACGGCATTTGCGGGAGCCGCAAGTTCATCGGGGCTGACAATTCCCCCGGTTGTCGCGACCATATGAACCGGGAGTTCACCGAGCGCGTCGAGCGCGCGCTGCAGCTTGTCGACCATGCGCTGCTCGAATCCGGTGGAGAAGCTGACGAGCACCAGAGGCGTCGGATCGCTTTCGGCCCATGGTAATTGCGCGGAACCGCTACCTTCTCGTCCTCCAGAACGGGACCGACATGCCGCACCATTTCCCAACCGGGCATCGGGGAGCGTCGAACTCCGCAAGGGTCGTTACGATGATCTTGTCCCGAGATCGCCAGAGATCGTCGAGCGCAGGCAAACCCTCGAATCCCGCCTGCTGACGCATTCCGTCGAGTCTCGCAATCATGCCGCGCCACATCTCCAACTGCCGGAAGATGAAGGTATGACAGACCATGGCCGACGGGCAGCCGAAGCCCGCGGCTTCCGAGAGCGCGGCGGGAAACATCGCATCGATCAGGACCAGATCAGGCCGCTCGGACGCGACCACCGATCGGACCTGAGCAGCCACCGCTGGCGAGGTGAGATAGCAGGCCGCCCTGGTCATGAAATTACCCTGCGGATAATGATCCACCTCCGCGTATGCTTCGGTGAATTCGATCGCACGGAAGCCCGCGGCCTCAACGCGAGGAACCATCTCCGGGCGTCCCGCGAAAGCAACCGCGTGGCCCCGCTCGGTCAAGACACGGGCAATACCCAGGCTAGGAGGCAGGTTACCGCCGCCCGACCAGTTGAGCCACAGGATCCTTGCCATTTGCTCCCTCCATATTGACGACACTGTTGATCATTCGACACATGATCGCCTCTGCAGCAGATCGGGTGAGAGCCTGGTCGCGGCGCAACAATTTCCAGACATAGACATCGGTCGCCACATCAAGGATGTTCAAGAGCTGCGCGCGCGCGCCGCCGCTTTGCCGCTTGAGCTGCGGAGCAAAAATCGACTTCACCCAGTCGCGATGATTTTCGCGGCCCTGCTGCAGGATCGGCTGCAGCGACGGACGGCGGCGCTCGTCATTCAGGTACTGCACGACGAGGTCACCCATGGTTTCATAGACGTCGAAGATGGCGGTGACGGCGGCCTCTACGTCGCCCGGCGGCGTCGGCTTGAGCGACATGCCGCGCGCCGCCAGTTCGCCCAGCGTCGCAAAGATCAGCTTGTCCTTGTTGCCGAAGATGCGCAGCACGGTTTGCACCGTGGTGGCCGAATGTTCTGCAACCTCATCAAGGGTGAAATCCTCGATCGCGCGTTCGGTATAGAGCTGCATGGCGCTCGCCAATATCCGTGCCCGGGTCGCCTCGGCCTTCGCCGCGCGCGCCGTCATGACATAGGGACGTTTGCTCATCTTCATGTTAGTCACACTAACTCTAAAATTTTTTGGTGTCAATATCACTAATATGAATTTTTTGGAGGTTAACGTCCGCGATGGAAATTCGTTCCAATGCCCGCAGGAATCCTTTGCGACAATCTTTTGCGACATGGCTGCAATGACCGACGCCGAATGCCATACTGAGAAAAACCGGCCGCGGCGCTAGCCGCAGACGAAACAAAGCGGGGGAGGGGATGATGGCTTTGACGGAATCCTATGTCGCGGGACCGACGACTCCGGCCGTGCGCGACGTCACGCTCGGCCAGTTGCTCGAACAGGCCGCGCGCGCGGCGCCGGACCGGATCGCGCTGATCGCAGGCGTCCCCGACCCAGCGCTGCGCCGCCGGTGGACCTATTCCGAACTCTATTCCGAGGCGGAGCGCACGGCGCGCGCCCTGCTCACCCGCTTCAAGCCAGGCGAGCGGATCGCGGTGTGGGCGCAGAACCTGCCCGAATGGGTCATGCTCGAATTCGGCGCGGCGCTCGCCGGCATGGTGCTGGTCACCGTCAACCCGGGCTTCCGGGCCAGGGAACTGGAATATGTGCTGAAGCAATCGCGCGCGGCCGGCGTGTTCGTGGTCCATGCCTTCCGCGGCAATCCGATGCTGGAGACGGTGCGCGAGGTCGCGCCGCGCTGCCCGGAATTGCGCGAGATCATCTGCTTCGACGACTGGGCTTCCTTCATCGCCGCCGGCGACGACAAGGCAATCGCGCTGCCAGCCGTCAAACCGACCGATCCGGTGATGATCCAGTATACCTCGGGCACCACGGGCTTTCCGAAAGGCGCGCTGCTGCATCATCGCGGCCTTGCCAACAACGGCGCCGACACCGCCGAGCGCATGGGGATCGAGCCGGGCGACGTGTTCGTCACCACGATGCCGCTGTTCCACACCGGCGGCTGCGTCTGCTGCGTGCTCGGCGCGGTGTCGAAGGCCGCGACCCTGGTGCTGCTGGAAGCGTTCGAGCCGGGCCTCGTGCTCGAACTGTTCGCCACCTATCGCGGCAATGCCATGGTCGGGGTGCCGACCATGCTGGTGGCGATGCTGGAGCATCCCTCCTTCGCATCCACCGATCTTTCTTCCGTCAAGGCGATCTGCTCGGGCGGCTCGACGGTGCCGGCCGCGCTCGTCACCTTGTTCGAGCAGAAACTGGGCGCGCCCTTCACCATCGTGTTCGGGCAGACCGAGTGCTCGCCGGTGGCGGCGATGACCCAGCCGACCGACACCATCGAGGACAAGGCCGACACCATCGGCCTGCCGCTGCCGAACATGGAAAACAAGATCGTCAATCCCAACACCGGCGAAACCTGCGCGATCGGCGAGATCGGCGAGTTCTGCACCCGCGGCTACCACGTCATGCTCGGCTATTTCGAAATGCCGGAGGCGACCGCGGCCGCGATCGACGCCGACGGCTGGCTGCATACCGGCGATCTCTGCGCCATGGACGCGCGCGGCTATTGCACGGTCGAGGGCCGGCTCAAGGACATGATCATCCGCGGCGGCGAGAACATCTATCCGCGCGAGCTCGAGGAGTTGCTGTTCCGCCATCCCAAGGTCGGCGAGGTCGCGGTGGTCGGACTGCCGCACGAGAAATGGGGCGAAGAGGTCGCCGCCTTCATCCGCCCCGCGCCCGGCGCAGCGATCGACAAGGACGAATTGTCCGACTACATGCGCGCCTCGCTCGCCCCGCACAAGACGCCAAGGCACTGGTTCCTGGTCGAGACGTTTCCGCTGACCGGATCGGGCAAGATCCAGAAGTTCAAGCTGCGCGAGTTCTGGGCCAAGGGCGAGATGCAGGCGCTGTGAGGCGCGAAGAAGCGTGACCCGGGCCCACGCTCCTCTTTGACTTCGGCTGAGAGGCCGCTCCGGATCAAACTGGACGATGGTCGCTGCCGGATGATACCAGTTGGCCGTGAATTTCGGGAGCCTGTACGAAACCAACCGGCTCTCCCTGGAGGAACAGCCATCTCCAATACTCTGACGTTTCAGAACCTAATGAAGTTCTCCGTATTATCGATGATCAGGCAGTCGATCAGAAGACGGATCGCTTCCATTGTCTTGGGATTGATCATCCTGATGGTGGCGACATCCGTGCTGTCGATGGTGATGGTCGGGCGGGTCGGCCATCTGCTCGATGAGCTGACGGCGAGGTACACGCCGGCCAACGCGCACTTGACGCGGGTCTCTAGGTTGTCGCTTGAACGGGCTCTCGCGCTGCGCCGGATGACGATCGCAAAGATGCAGTCCCCGCCCGATGAGGCAGGCTACAAGCTGCGCAGGCAGCTCTATGACACGACCGACGCCGAAATCGACAGTGAGGCGAAGGCTGCGCGCAAGGAGATCAATGCCATCATTGAAGACACGACGACGCCTTCGGACAATGTCGCGCTGGCGCGCATCGATAGCCGGATCGACAGCCTGATGGGCGAATCCCGCCTTCATCTCAAAGAGGAGTCGGCGGACCTGCTGGCATCGCTCGAAGCAGGAGACATCGCGGCAGCGCGACGCGGCATGACGCGAACCGACGTTCTCCGCGACGAATTCGATGAACAGCTCGACGCCATTCGCAACGAGATGCTCAAGGTCAGCTATGGCGCCATCGCCACGATCCGGTCGGAACAGACCAGGGCGGTCGTGATCTCGGCGATCGTGACCCTGCTGGCCGCGATCGTCGGATTGATTTTCGCCAACCTGGTCAGCGGCGGCATTGTCCGCTCGGTCCGGCGATTGCTGGAGGGCACGCGCGCGGTCGAGGCAGGCCATCTCGACCAATCCATCGACGTAACGACCGCCGACGAAATCGGGCAACTGGCGGCCGCCTTCAACCGGATGGTCGTGCAACTGCGCACCAACCAGCGGGTCAGGGAGACGTTCGGCAAATATATCGATCCACGCGTGGTGGAAGGCTTGATCGATCGCCCCGCCTTGACCGCGGCGGAAGGTCAGCGCCGGATCATGACGGTGCTGTTCTGCGACATGAAGGGTTTCGCGAGCCTGAGCGAAGGCATGACGCCGCAAGGTCTGGTCAAGGTCATGAACCGCTACCTCTCGATCATGTCCGAACCGATCCGGACCAACCGCGGCATCATCGACAAGTATATCGGCGACGGCATCATGGCCTATTGGGGCGCTCCGTTCGTCAGCGAAGCCGAGCACGCCCGCCTGGCATGTCTCGCGGCCGTGGAGATGATCGAACGTGTCGCGACATTGCGTCGGGAAATCCCGGAGCTGCTCGGCGTGCGCGGCACTCCGATGGAGAAATGCGAATTGAGGATCGGTGTTGCGACCGGCGAAGCGCTGGTCGGCAGTATCGGCTCCGAGATCATGATGAGCTATACCGTGATGGGCTATGTGGTGAATCTTGCCTCGCGCCTGGAGGGCGCGAACAAGGTGTATGGTACCCACAATCTGGTCTCCGACCGGACGATCGCCGCGGCGGGGGATTGCGTCGAGGTTCGCGAGATCGATCGGGTTGTGGTGGCGGGCCACAGCCATTCCGAAATCATTTTTGAGATCCTTGGACCCAAGGGCGAACTGACGGCACAACAATATCGTTGCGGGATAGCTATTCGGAGGGGCTTGCGGCCTACCGCGCGCAGCGATGGGATGATGCGCTGCAGGCGCTCAACGCCTCGCTCGAGGCGATGCCCAGCGACGGGCCGTCAATGGCTCTGCGAGGGCGCGTCGAGAGCTTCAAGGTAAACCCGCCGTCTCCGGATTGGGATGGGTCGTGGCACATCGAAAAATAATCGCCGGCAACCGCTATTTTTCGAACGGAATGTACTTCTGGTACTCCTTCGGCACCGACTTGCGATAGCGCGAAGGCACCGTGCCGCTGTCGATCGACCTGTCGATCTCCTGCTGCCGGGTCATCCTGGCGGTCTTCTTATGGCCAGGTGATCGTTATCCCGCTCGGCCAGTATCGCACCGCCAGCGCGTGGCGGAAATCGCTGACCGGCGTGCTCGGCGGCCCGGCCACGCCGGTGTTCTGGAATATCGACAAGTCGGAATGAAGAATAAGTGCGACGCAGCAGCTACGCAGCCAGCTTCGCATCGCCGTTGGACAAGGCGGAACGCCGCGCGTTCGGCCTGCCGCGGATTGCGAAACAGCTGACCTTCGAGCGGATTGAACCGGTGCGTCGCTGCGAAAAAGCGATAGCCCTCCGCAGTCCGCACCACGATTCCCGCTGCCTGCGAGGCGACTTCGATGATGTACGCGTCCGACATTGCCTGGTTCCCGATTTTTAGTGCGGGCAAATAACGGGGCGGGTGGGCAAAAGTTCCTCATCCTCGCGGGAGGCGCAGCGCGAGCAAAAACAAAAGCATCATCACCGGGCGCTACGCCGAAATCGGCGGCTCGTCCCGCTGGATCGCCTGCGGATGGCCCTGATCGTCGATCGAGACGTAGGTGAAATTGCCGTCGGTGACCAGGATCGACCGCATCTCCTTGCGCCGCAGCACCCAGGCTTCGAGATGAACCGTCACCGAGGTCCGCCCGATCCGCACCAGAGTGGCGTGCACGGAAACGAGATCGCCGACGTAGACCGGTTTACGGAAATTCATCGCCTCGATCGCGACCGTCACCGTGCGCGATTTCGCGATCTTGGAGGCGAAGATGCCGCCGCCGATATCCATCTGGCTGAGCAGCCAGCCGCCGAAAATGTCGCCGTTGGCGTTGGTGTCGGCCGGCATCGCCAGCGTGCGGGTGCAGAGATCGCCGCCGGTTCGGTCGCCGTATCCGGCGGGGCGTGAACGGCTTGGGCGTCGGTCACTTGAAATTCTCCCATCCCGCATCCGGGGTAAACCTGCCGCCGAACTTTGCGGCAAGCGCGCGCAAGGCGGACGCGACGTTCTCGGGCCCGCGGGTCGCGCGCATAGTTCAACGGCCCGCCGCGGAACGGCGCGTAGCCGGTGCCGAAGATCATGGCGCCGTCGACCGTGTCGGCATTGTCGACGATGCCTTCGCGCAAGCAGGCGACGCAGACGTTCGACATCGGCAGGATCAGCCGGTCGATCATCTCGTCGGTCGGCTGCGCCTGTGGATTGCGAGGTTGCGGTCTTGTCGGCCTTGCCGTCGCGCCACGTATAAAAGCCCTTGCCGGTCTTGCGGCCGAGTTCGCCCTGATTGACCATGTCGCGCAGCCAGGCCGGCGTCGGCGGCAGCAGAATCGCCGAATTTCGAGCGCAGCATGTCGCCGACGTCGAGGCAGATATCGAGCCCGACCTGGTCGGCGAGCTCGATCGGCCCGATCGGCATGCCGAACTTTTCCGCCGCCGCGTCGATCAAGCGACTTGTCGATCTTCTCGTCCAGCATCACCATCGCCTCCAGCATGTAGGGCGTCAGCGCGCGGTTGACGAGAAAGCCCGGCGAGCTCTTCACCGGCAGCGGCAATCGGTCGATGGCGCCGACGAAGGCGAGCGCCTCCTTCAAGAGCTGCGCGTCGGTGCCGTCATGGCTGACGACCTCGACCAGTTGCAGCCGCGACACCGGGTTGAAGAAATGCAGCCCCAGCAGCCGCTCGGGCTTCTGCAAGGTGGTGCGCAGATCCTGCAGCGGGATGCTGGAGGTGTTGGTGGCAAGAATCGCGCCTTGCTTCAGCTTCGGCTCGAGCGAGGCATAGACCTTCTGCTTCAATTCCAGCTTTTCCGGCACCGCCTCGATGACGAGGTCGGCGTTGCGCACCCCCTCGCCGTCCATGTCCGGCATCAGCCGGTCGAGCGCATCGCGGACATCGGGGGCTTTGCGGATGATCTTGCCGAACAGATCGGCGGCGCGCTTGATCGCGCCCGCGATCGGCTCCGGCTTCATGTCGGCGAGCGTGACCCGCATGCCCTGATTGGCGCACCAGGCCGCGATGTCGCCGCCCATGGCGCCGGCGCCGATGACATGAACGTGGCCGACCTTGTTGCCGCTTCCGGCAAGCTTCTTCATCTGCTCGCGCAGGAAAAACACCCGGATCAGGTTCTGCGCGGTCGGCGTCACCATCAGATGCGCGAACGAGCTCTTTTCGGCAGCCAGCATCGCGGCCTTGTCGCCGCCGTGCTTTTCCCAGAGATCGATCAGCGCGTAAGGCGCCGGGTAATGCTCGTGCGGCGCAGCCTTCTCGGCCTCGCGGCGCATCCGTGAGGCGAGAAAGCCGCGCGCGGGGCCTGAATTGAGAACCGTGTTCAACAGGCCCGGCCGCGCGCGCGTGAGCCGGCCGAACACGGCGTCCTTCACCGCGTTCAGGACATGCCGCTCCTGCGTCACCGCATCGACCAGCCCGAGCGACTTCGCTCGCCGCGCGTCGATGGTCCGTCCCGTCAGCATCAAGGTCATCGCCTGCATCGGATTGACCAGGCGGGTGAAGCGCGCGGTGCCGCCGAGGCCCGGATGCAGCCCCAGCATCACCTCGGGAAAGCCGAAGCGCGCGCCGTCGATCGCGATCCGCGACTGGCAGGCGAGCGCGACCTCGAGCCCGCCGCCGAGGCAGAAGCCGTGGATCACGGCCACGCTCGGCACGCGCAACGCTTCGAGCCGGTCGATCACCGCATGCGCGCGGCTGATCGCCGTCTCGACCGCGCTCGGATCGGTCGCGCCGCGAAACTCGTTGACATCGGCGCCGGCGATAAAGCCGGATTTTTTGGCTGAACGAATGACGAGCCCCGCCGGCCGCTGGCTTTCCAGCGCCGCCAGCACCTGGTCGAATTCCTCCACCACATCGGCCGACAGCGTATTGGCGCTACTTCCCTCGCGGTCGAACAACAGCCAGGCGATGCCGTCGGCATCGCGCGTCAGCTTGAAATGGCGATAAGCGCTAGTCGCGTCCGGCTTCGGGCCGAGCGCGAGCACGCGGTCGCCGAGAACGTCGATGATCCTCGATTCCATGATCACACCGTCTCTATCAGCATCGCGCCGCCCTGCCCGCCGCCGATGCATTCGGTGGCAACGCCGCGCCGCGTGCCCAGCCGCTTCATCGCATTGACGAGATGCAGCACGATGCGGTTGCCTGAGCTGCCGACGGGATGGCCGAGGCTGATCGCGCCGCCGTCGACATTGATTTTGGCGTGGTCAATCTCGCCCGCGGCGCCATCGAGGCCAAGAATCTCGCGGCAGAATTTCTCGTCGTTCCATGCCGCAAGACAGCCAAGCACCTGCGTCGCAAAAGCCTCGTTCAATTCCCAGGTCTCGATATCCTGCGGCGTCAGATTGTTGCGCTTCAACAGCGCGGTCGCCGACAGCACCGGACCCAAGCCCATGATGGAAGGATCGAGCGCCGACCATTGGCTGTCGAGGATGACGGCCTTCGGCGTCAAACCATGCTTGGCGACCGCGTCTTCCGAAGCCAGGATCACCCACGACGCACCGTCGGTGATCTGGGAGGAATTGCCGGCGGTGACCTGGCCCCACGGCCGCTCGAACACCGGCTTCAACTTCGCCAGCGTCTCCGGCGTCGAATCCGGCCGCACCCCGTCGTCGCGATCGTAGAACTTGCCGTCGCGGGCGAACGCGGTCTCGACCTCGCCTTTGAGAAAACCCTGCGACTGCGCATTGGCGAGCCGCTTGTGGCTTTCCGCGGCATAGGCATCGGATTGCGCGCGCGTGATGCCGAAGAGATGACCCACCACTTCGGCTGTTTGGCCCATGTTCAATTCGGTGATCGGATCGGTCAGCCCGCGCTCGAGCCCGATGATCGGCTTGAAATAGTTCGGCCGCGCCTTCAGCGCCGCCATGATCTTGGCGCCGATGCCTTTGGCGCCCGCTAAGTCCGGCGAACCAGCGCACGCCGGCCGCCGGCCACACCAGCGGCGCGTAGCTCAGCGCCTCGGTGCCGCCGGCCAGAATCAGGTTCGAGACGCCTTCGCGGATATAGCGGTAAGCCGTGTCGATCGATTGCATGCCGGAGCCGCAATTGATCTGCACGGTGAAGGCAACCATGGATTTGCCCATGCCGAGCCGCAGCGCCGCGACGCGGGCCGGGTTCATCTCGTCCGCGATCACGTTGACGCAGCCGAGGATGACCTGATCGAAGGCATCAGGCGCGAAAGGCTGACGCGCCAGAAGCGGCCTTCCGCATTGCACGGCGAGATCGACGGGCGTGAACGGGCCGGGACCGGAACGCGCCTTCAGGAACGGCGTCCGGCTGCCGTCGACGATATAGACCGGTCGCGCCATCAGCTCGCCGCCCTCTGCTCACCCAGTTCCTGGAAAAACTGATGCACATCGGCGGCCTTCTTGTAAATCGGCGACAGCGCTTCGGGCGCGAAATCGTCGACCTCGATCACCTTCGCGACCGCCTCTTGGGCTGCCGCAATCCTGCCCGCCTCGCCTTGCGTGATGACACCCTTGGCGAGCGCCTCCTTCCAGTCGTGCAGGCGCGCGGCGTGCATCTTCCGCGCCACGTCTTCGGCGCCGGTCACCAGCCGGAATGCCTTTTCCAGGCGGGCCAGTCCGCCGTCGTCCTCGACATGCGACAGATCCGGCGTCAGCCGATCGCGCGCAATTGATGGCTCCAGCACCAGTTGGGCGCATGCGTGCACCACTCGGTCGGAAGGACCGAGCACGCGGGCGCCGAACGGCTGGATCACGAATTGCAGGATAAATCCGACAAAGCGGTTCGGCAGGTTGGCGCAGATTTCCGCAAAGCGGTTCTCGATGGTACGGAAACCGCTCGCCATGCACCATTCCAGCGCGGCAAAGTCTTCATGGTGCCGACCCTCGTCCTGCCAGCGCTTGAGCGCGGCGGACAGCAGGTACAATTCGGAGAGGATGTCGCCGAACCGCGCCGACAGCATCTCCTTGCGCTTGAGGGCGCCGCCGAGCGTGAGCAGCGCCATGTCGGCGCAGAGCGCGAACGCCGAGGCATAGCGCGAGAGCTGGCGATAGAACCGTGTCGCTTCGCCGGCGTCGGGGGCCGGCGCGAACAGGCCAAAGCTCCAGCTGCGGCCCCAGGCGCGGAACAGCGTGGTGATGCTGTGGCCGATATGTTTCCAGAACGCCTTGTCGAAGCCGTCGAGGCCTCGCGCGCGATCGTCGTCGCCAAGCGCGTTCATCTCCTCCAATAGATAGGGGTGCGCGCGGATCGCGCCCTGCCCGAACACGATCAGGTTGCGGGTCAGGATGTTGGCGCCTTCCACCGTGATGCCGACCGGCACCGAGCGATACAGGTTTCCCAGGTAATTCTGCGGGCCGTCGATCACGGCCTTGCCGCCATGAATATCCATGGCGTCGTCGATCACGATCCGCATCCGCTCGGTCGCCTGCAGCTTCATGATGCCGGAGATGACCGCGGGATGATGCCCCTGGTTGAGCGCGGCGCAGGTCAGCCTGCGCGCGGCGTCGAGCAGATAGGCCGTCGCCGCGATGCGGGCGAGCGGCTCCTCGATGCCTTCGAACTTGCCGATCGGGATGCCGAACTGCTCGCGAATCCGGGCATAGGCACCGGTGGTGCGCGCGGCGTAGGCGGCGCCGGCCGCCGACAGCGACGGCAGCGAGATGCCGCGGCCGGCGGCGAGCGCCGTCATCAGCATCTTCCAGCCCTCGCCCAGCCGCTCCTTGCCGCCGATGATGTAATCCAAGGGAATGAAGACGTCGTGGCCCCAGTTCGGGCCGTTCTGGAACACCTGCATCGCCGGCAGATGGCGACGGCCGATCTCCACGCCTGGCAGATCGGTCGGGATCAGTGCAACCGTGATGCCCAATTCTTCCTGCTGCCCGACCAGATGATCGGGATCGTAGGCCTTGAAGGCCAGGCCCAATAGCGTCGCCACCGGACCGAGCGTGATGTAGCGCTTGTGCCAATTGAGCTTGAGGCCCAGCACCTCGCGCCCCTCGAAATTGCCCTTGCAGATGATGCCGCGATCGATCATCGAGGCGGCGTCCGAGCCCGCTTCCGGGCTGGTCAGACCGAAGCAGGGAATGTCGCGCCCGTCGGCCAACCGCGGCAGCCATCGCTCCTGCTGCTCCTTGGTGCCGAAGCGCATCAACAATTCGCCCGGCCCGAGCGAATTGGGCACCATCACGGTGACGGCGGCCGTGAGCGAGCGCGACGACAGCTTGCGCACCACTTCGGAATGCGCGTAAGGCGAAAAGCCGAGCCCGCCATATTCCTTCGGGATGATCATCCCGAAGAATTTGTGGCGCTTGATGAAATCCCACGCCTCCGGCGGAAGATCCCGCCATTCCCAATTGATCTTCCAGTCATCGAGCATGGCGCAGAGCTCGTCGACCGGGCCGTTGAGGAAGGACTTTTCTTCCGCGGTCAGCGTTGCCTGCGGATAGCTGAGCAGCTTCGCCCAGTCGGGATTGCCGGTGAACAGATCGGCGTCCCACCAGACGTCGCCGGCCTCCAGCGCCTCGCGCTCGGTATCCGACATCGGCGGCAGCACGCCACGCGCCCAGGAAAAGATCGGCTTGGTGATGAAGTCGCGGCGAAAGGCGCTCATGGTGATTTCCTTTGGCGATTTCCTCAAAACGGGTTTGCGAGCATCGGCGCGATACATGCGCTTCGCGCCGCCAAAATGCGACTTAAACTTTAGCGGAAAGCCCAAAGATTTAGATGGCAGGTCGCATGAAAACAGGACGAATTTGATCGCAACCGCATAACGGCAAAATGCCGCTCCGGTTCCGGAAAAGCGGCGGGAGCTTACCTCGCCCCGCTTGCGGGGAGAGATCTAGGCCGCCTTAGGCGGCCGTCCTAGCAAGAACGCCGAAGCCAAGCTTCGGCTATGTCGCCCTCGCGAGCCGGGTGAAGGGGGTACAGGTCTATCAATTTGACACCAACTTCGCGGAGAACTCATCCCTCTCCCCGCAAGCGGGGCGAGGGGGAAGAGATCAGTCCGGCCGCACCATCTCGAACATGTCTTCGGGGCGGATCTCGAAATAATCGCCCTTCCGGCCGGCCCGCACGATCGGGTGCGCCAGGGCGGTCTGGTAGACGCCATCCTTGATCATGGCCTTGTCGATATGGACGGCGACGACCTCGCCGAGCGTCAGCCAGGCCTGCGCCTTCTCGCCATTGGCGCCCTGCAACTGGATGATCTGCGTCAGCTTGCATTCGAACGACACCGGGCTTTCGGCGACCCGCGGCACGTTGACGATCCTGCCGGGCACGGCGGTCAGGCCCGCGATCTTGAACTCGCTGACATCGTGGGCGACATGGGCGGCGGTGGCATTCATCTGCTTGGCCAGATCCATGGTGGCGAGATTCCAGACGAACTCGCCGGTCTCCTGGATATTGGCGGACGCTGTCCTTCCAGGACGTCGACGCGAAGCCGATGATCGGCGGGTGATAGCAGAAGCCGTTGAAGAAACTATAGGGCGCGAGATTGATGTGGCCCTTGGCGTCGCGCGAGGAGATCCAGCCGATCGGCCGCGGCGCGATGATGGCGTTGAACGGATCGTGCTTGAGGCCGTGGCCCTTCTAGGGCTCGTAATAGTGCAGGTCCTTTCGTCACGTGTCTTCCTTTGTTCCGTCATTGCGAGCGTATGCGAAGCAATCCATCCTGCATCCCGCTCCGATTGGATTGCTTCGCTGCCGCTCTCGATGACGGACAAGACTTAACCTTAGCGCCGCCAGTCCCGCAAGGACAAAGTCGACCATCTGGTCGATCGACGGTCCGGGCTTGTTCATGGCTTGCGCGATCATCTGCGGATGGAAGAACCGCATCATCGCGGTGCAGGCGCACATCGCCGCCAGCGGCACGTCGCGGGCCTCGAATTCGCCGGACGCGACGCCCTGCGCGATCACGGCGGCGATGCTCTCGGTGATCGGCTGCATGTGCGCCATGCAGACTTCCCAGCTCTCCTCCATCGCGATCTCGACCATCTCGTGCAGCTTGGAATCGCCGACATAGCGCTCGGAGTTCATGCGATGGATCGAGTCATCAATTCGCGCAGCCGCGCCGCCGCGGGCCCGGCCGGACCACGATGTCATGCGCGGCCCGTCCTCGACCTCGCCCATCATTCTGCGCGCGACGCCCTCGTGGATCGCCTTCTTCGAATTCGAAGAAGCGATAGACGTTGGCCGGGCTCATGCGCAGTTCTTTGGCGATGTCGGCGACGGTGGTCTTCTGATAGCCGATCTGACGGAACAGACGCTCCGCCACCACGAGAATCCGCTCGCGCTGTGTCCGGCTCGACATGTTCGGAAATCAGCGTCATCTGCGATACTCAATGTTCAATTATTCCGCGGCCTCAGCAAGCGGAAATGCGGGCTGCGGCTGATGCTGCGGCGCAAGATCGGCCTGCTCCGCCGGCGCCGCTTTCCTCAAGGCTGTTGCGGAACCAGAGCGCGTAGAGACCCGGCAGGTACAGCAAGGTCAGGAAGGTTGCAACAAACAAACCGCCCATGATGGTGATCGCCATCGGGCCCCAGAACGCCGAGCGCGACAGCGGGATCATGGCGAGGATCGCGGCCAGCGCGGTCAGCACCACCGGCCGGGCGCGCCGGACGGTCGCTTCCACGATGGCTTCCTTCCGGGTCAGGCCATGGGTGACGTCGGTCTCGATCTGGTCGACCAGGATCACCGCATTGCGCATGATCATGCCGGCGAGCGCGATCAGCCCGAGCAGCGCCACGAAGCCGAACGGCTGGTTGGCGACGTTCAGCCCCAGCGAGGCGCCGACGATGCCGAGCGGCGCGGTCAAGAACACCAGGAACAACCGCGAGAAGTTCTGCAGCTGGATCATCAGCAGCGTCAACATCACGATCACCATGACCGGAAACAGCACGAAGATCGACGCGTTGCCCTTGGCGGATTCCTCGAACGCGCCGCCCGCCTCGATCCGGTAGGCCGGCTCGAGGTGGTCGCGGATGTTCTGCAGTTTCGGCCAGATCTGGTTGGTGACGTCGGGCGCCTGCACGCCGTCATTGACGTCGGCGCGCACCGTGATCGCCATGTCGCGGTTGCGCCGCCACAGGATCGGCTCCTCGTGGGAATATTCGATGTTCGCGATCTGCTGCAGCGGCACCGCAACGCCATTGCGCGAGGTCACGGTGAGATCGCCGACATGGGCAAGGTCGAGCCGCTCCGAGGGCACTGCGCGGGCGACGACAGTCGACCTTCTCGATGCCGTCGCGCACGGTGGTGACCGGGACGCCCGAGATCAGCATGGCGAGCGCCTGCGAGACGTCCTGCGGGGTCAAGCCCAGCGCGCGGGCGCGATCCTGGTCGACCACGAGCTTGAGATAAGGCGACTGCTCGTTCCAGTCGAGCTGCGGGTCCTTGACGTTGGGATTTTGCTTGACGATGTCGCGCACCTGGTAGGCGATCTCGCGCACCTTCTGCGTGTCGGGGCCGATCACGCGGAACTGCACGGGGAAGCCGACCGGCGGGCCGAAATTGAAGCGGTCGACGCGCACGCGCGCTTCGCTCAAGAAGCCTGCCGCGGCCGCGTTCTCGATTTTCGCCTTGATCCGCTCGCGCGCCTCGACGTCCTTGGCGACGATCACGATTTCGGCAAAAGCTTCGTTCGGCAATTGCGGATTGAGGCCGAGCCAGAAGCGCGGCGAGCCCTGCCCGACATAAGCGGTGTAGGTCGCGATGTCCTTGTCGTCCTTGAGCAGTGTTTCGGCCTCCTTCACCGACTTTTCGGTGACGTTGAAGGCAGTCCCTTCCGGAAGCCGCAACTGGAAGAACAGCTCGGGCCGCTCGGAGAGCGGGAAGAACTGCTGCTGCACATGGCCGAACGCCACGATCGACAACACGAAGACGCCGACGGTCGCAGCCACCACGGTGATGCGGTGGTCGACGCACCACTGGATCACGGCGCGAAGGCCGCGATACATCCGCGTCTCGTAGACCGCGTGCGGGTCGTGGTTGTGGTTGACCGTGATGTTGGGCAGCAGCTTGACGCCGATATAGGGCGTGAAGATCACCGCGACGAACCAGGAGGCGACCAGCGAGATCGCCACGATCCAGAAAATGCCGCCGGCATATTCGCCGACGGCCGAATTGGCGAAGCCGATGGGCAGGAATCCCGCGGCCGTGACCAGCGTTCCCGTCAGCATCGGAAACGCGGTGGATTCCCAGGCAAAGGACGCCGCCTTGACGCGGTCCCAGCCCTGCTCCATCTTCACCACCATCATCTCGACCGCGATGATGGCGTCGTCGACGAGCAGCCCGAGCGCGATGATCAGCGCACCAAGGGTAATGCGATGCAGATCGAGCGACATCGCGTTCATGACGATGAAGACGATCGCGAGCACCAGCGGCACCGAGGCCGCGACCACGATGCCGGTGCGCCAGCCGAGCGCCAGGAACGAGACGAACAGCACGATCGCGAGCGCCTCGATGAAGGAGTGCACGAACTCGCCGACGGCGCGCTCCACCACCTTGGGCTGATCGGCGATCAGGTCGACACTGATGCCCTGCGGCACCGCTTTCATGAATTCGTCGGTGGCGGCGGCGACGTCCTTGCCGAGCTCGAGGATGTTGGCGCCCTTGGCGGTGACGACGCCGATGCCGATCGCGGGCTTGCCTTCCTGGCGCACCTTGAAGGTCGGCGGATCGACGAAGCCGTGGGTGACGGTCGCGATATCGCCGAGGCGAAACACCCGGCCGTTGCTTTCGACCGGCGTTTCGGCGACCGCCTTGGCGCCGTCGAGCGCGCCGGTGACGCGCAGCGGCACGCGCTGCGAGGAGGTTTCGACCGTCCCCGCCGGCACGACGTTGTTCTGTTTGGCAAGCGAATCGAACAGCGCCTGCGGCGTGATGCCGAGGGTGGCGAGCTTGGCATGCGAGAACTCGACAAAGATGCGCTCGTCCTGGGTGCCGTAGACGTCGACCTTGGTGACGCCGTTGACCTTCAACAGCCGCTGGCGCAGGCCTTCGGCGGCTTTCTTCAACTGCGCGTAGTCGGCGCCGTCGCCGGTCATCATGTAGAGGATGGAATCGACGTCGGAGAACTCGTCGTTGACGACGGGACCGAGCAGGCCGGCCGGCAAGTCGCCCTGCACGTCGACGAGTTTCTTGCGCAAGAGATAGAACAGGTAGGGCACGTCCTTTGCCGGCGTCGAGTCGCGGAAGGTGACCTGCATCGCCGTGAACGCCGGTTTGGAATAGGTCTGCACCTTCTCGAAGTACGGCAATTCCTGCAGCTTCTTCTCGATGGGGTCGGCGACCTGGGTCTGCATCTCGGCCGCGGTCGCGCCCGGCCATATCGCCGAGACGTTGACGACCTTCACCGTGAAAAACGGATCCTCGGCGCGGCCGAGCCGCTGATAGGAGAAGAAGCCGGCGACGCCGAGCGCCACCATCAGGAACAGGATGAGCGCAGGATGGCTGACCGCCCAGGCGGAAAGATTGAACCGTTTCATCGCACCCTCCAAATGATGGTCCAGGCATGATCTTCAGCCCGGGCATGAATTTCCGAAGACGGCACTTACTCTCTGAGCGTCATTGCGAGCGAAGCGAAGCAATCCAATTTTCACTGAGCCAGTTAGTGGATTGCTTCGTCGCTTTGCTCCTCGCAATGACGGCGCATTCGTTGTTAGAACGATAACGACGAGACCACCCGGACCCTCTGGCTCGGGTCGAGCTTCTGCACGCCGAGCGTGACGATCTTGGCGCCCTCGTCGACGCCGCCCGATATGACGACGTCGCCGCTCTCGTAAGACTTGACGGTGACCGGCTTCAGCGTCACCTCGCCTTTGTCGTCGACGACATAGAGCGAGGGACCAGTGCCTTCGTTGAACAGCGCCGACAGCGGCAGCCGCGCGACGCGGGTCGTGGCTTGATCGGCGAGCGTCAGGGTCGCGGTCATGCCGAGCTCGACATTGTCGCCGGCATCGGGCAGTGAGAACTTTGCGAGATAAGTGCGCGTGGCCGGATCGGCGCTCGGTGAAATTTCGCGCAGCTTTGCCGCATATTTCTTGTCGGGCTCGGACCACAGCGTCACCGAGGCGGTGCCGGTCTTGGCGCGCTCCACCAGCGTTTCGGGGATCGCGACCACGGCTTCTTTCTCGCCGAAGCGCGCGACGCGGATCGCGGTCTGGCCGGAAGCGACGACCTGGCCCGGCTCGATCAGGGTCGCGGTGACGACGCCGCGGGTATCGGCGACCAAGGTGGCGTAGGACAGCGAATTCTTGGTCAGATCGACCGAGCGCTCGGCGCGATTGAGCCGCGCGCGGGCCTCATCGCCCGTGGCCTTGGCCTGATCCAGTTGCGCGTCCGTAGCCCAGCCCTTGGCGCGCAACTCCTTCGCGCGCGTCTCGGCGGCGGCGGCCTGCGCCAGCACGCCGGTCGCGGCAGTGAATTCGGCCACCGCCTGTTCGGCCTGCAGCTTCAGATCGATCTCATCGAGCGTCGCCAAGGGCTGGCCGATTTCGACGGTCTGGCCGACCTCGACCAGGCGCTTGGCCACCTTGCCCGGCACCCGAAAACCCATGTCGGCCTCGATCCGGGGGCGGATGGTGCCGACAAAACTGCGCTCCGGCGTCTCGGCCTCGTAATGGGCGGTGGCGACCAGAACCGGCCGCGGCGGCTCGGCCTTTTGCGCGACGGTATCATTGCAGCCGGCCAGCGAAATCGCCAGAAAAGCCAACGCCATTCCGACTAACAGCCTGGAATAGCTGTCTAAAATCGATCGAACCAACATTCGACACTCCCTCGGCTGAACCTGAGAGGAAGTGTCGAATGCCTACTGATGAAAGTCAATAATCATCAGTCATCATCATTTTGTGAAAGTTAATCAATGTCGCCATGTTCCGGGTACGATTTTCGGTATTTTGACACTCTTCGTCCACCCTTCGTCGCCGCGGCGAACTCCGCCTTGCTCTTGGGCACGCCGACTAAAACGAACGGGGCACCGATCCGCCGCCGCCAAACCCCCGCGAGGTTGCCGACCAAGTTGATCAGCGCGATCGCACCGGCCGCTGCCGTGCCAGATAGCCGCGCGGCGTCCAGAACACACCGTGAAAGTGCAGAACACGCCGATCGCCGCGATCGCCGGTGCCAGCATGATGGCGGGATCGCCGATGGTGCTGGAGACCGCAAGCGCGACCGCGGCGAGCAAGAGCGGCGCGCGCATGCCGGGTAACGGCAGATCCCGACATCCTTCCGAGCAGCCCCGCAAAGGCTTTATCTGATCGACAAACTGGAACAAACTTCGGCTTGACGGCGTTCTGCGCCGTGGTTTTGATCCAATGCACTACAGCACCAACGGTGGAGCGTGCCCTTCTCGCGGTCAAATTTGTTGCGGTTGCGTTTGAAGCCGGGGTCAACCGAGGCGTATGCGTTTGGCGCTCTTTCCGTAGCGCTCGCATCGCTGGTTCGTTGGGGGATTGGATTCGTTGCGGAGGAGAGTTTTGTCTTTGCTGGTTACTACCCGGCAGTTCTCTTTGCGACCTATGTTGGCGGCGCCAGAGTCGGAGGATTTACCGCACTGCTCAGTACCGCGATCGGGTGGTGGGCGTTTATACCGCCTCATTTCGCGTTCACTCCGCTCACGCCCGAAGTAACAAGCAAGCTATTGGCATTTCTGTTCGCGTGTACGCTCATTATTTGGGGTGCGGACCGCTATCGCAGGCTATTGGATCGTCTCGAAGGCGAAGAGGAGCTCCGCAAGCTGGCCGTGGGAGAACTTGCCCACCGATTGAAGAACAAGATAGCGACGATCCAGTCGGTCATCAGCGTTAGACTGCGGGACGATCCGCAAACTCGAAACGCAATCCTCAGTCTGCTGAATTCGCTCTCCGCGACCGATGATCTGATCATGGCCACCCAGGGAAAAGGGGCAAACTTCCGGGATATTCTTAACGCAGAGGTCGGGCCTTACGATATTTCTCGGATATCGATGCAGGGACCGGACGTGTTTCTTCCGCCGAAGCTCGCGATGACGCTCGCGCTCGTTATTCATGAGCTCGCCACTAACGCAGCCAAATACGGCGCGTTGGCTGGCCCTGTCGGCAAGTTGGAAATCGGCTGGTCTGTATCCGATCGAGAGAAGATGACCATCGACTGGCGCGAAACCGATGGGCCCACGATTGGTCCATTGACGCATCGCGGGTTTGGAACGCGGCTGCTGTCACGCGCGCTGACCCAATTTGGTGGAGAGATCGAGAGCCAATTTGAGCGTAACGGACTGGTTTGTGCGATGAGCCTCATGTTGCCGAAGCAGCCTGAGCCCCAGACGGTCATCGGCAGCGGCGCTTCCGAAGCTCTTGGTAGTGGATCGACCCCGGTTTTACCGGCGGCGAAATAGCCAACGATGCGCTCCCGTCACTCCGCCAGTTGAAACCGCTCGAACCGGTGCAGCTCTTCCTCGATGCGACGCTTCAATTCCTTGCGCGTTTCCCCCTTCGCGCTTTGCCCTTGCCGACCCAATTCCATTTCTGCAGCAGCAATTGCTTGTTCGCCCGGTCGGTCTTGAGGTCGAGCGCGGCGACGATGTCCTCGCCGACCAGGACCGGCAGCGCGAAATAGCCGAACTTGCGTTTTTCCTTCGGCACATAGGCCTCGAAGCGGTGCTCGTAATCGAAGATGAGATGCGTCCGCTTGCGCTGGATGATCAGTGGATCGAACGGCGAGAGGATGTGCGCGAGTTCGAAGCCGCCCTCGCCTGCATTTGCCAGCGTCTCCGGCGCCGCCCAATGCTGCTGTTTGCCGGCGCCTTCGAGCGCGACCGGAACCAGCTCGGCGCGCCGCACCCTCGCCTCGATCAGCCGCCGCACGCTCGCCTTGCTCGGCGCGTCGAGATGGCAGACCGAATCGAGAGAGACGACGCCCTGCGCGCGCAGCGCGCGGTCGAGCAGGTAGGCGCTGATCTCGGCGGCGGAGGCCGCCCTGGGCGGCTGCTCCCAGCCGAAATGACGCCGCATCAAATCATAGGTCTTGAGCATGCCATTGCGCTCGGACACCGTGACCACGCCCGAATAGAACGCAAGCTGCAGCGCGCGCTTCGACGGCTTGCGGCTCGCCCACAGATGCTCCTTTTCCGTCAGCACGTCGTCCTCGATATCGCGGATGGTAAGCGCGCCCTCGCGCAAGCGCCGCATCACCTTGCGGGTGTCGGCAGGCTTGACCGACGCGAACCATCGATGGCCCTCGCGCTTGTGCAGCCGCATATCGGGGATGAAAAAGCGAAAATCCTTCGCCGCCACGTAAGACAGTGCATGGGTCCAGTATTCGAACACGCTTTTGTCGACGCTCTGGGCCTGGCGCAGATCGGCGCGCCGGTAATCGGGAATGCGGGTCCACAGGATATGGTGATGGCACCGCTCGATGACGTTGATGGTGTCGATCTGGACATAGCCGAGATGGGCGACCGCATCTGCCACGGCCTGCGGCCCATCGCCGAACGGCGCCCGCGCGTCCAGCCTTTGCGCACGCAGCCAGAGGCGCCTGGCTTCGGTTTGGGTAAGGGGGTGGAGTTTATTGGCAGCGGACATGGCGCGGCCAATGTAGCCGGATTCGCGCGAACTACGCAGGGGCCGAAAAGCCAAGGAAAAGGCCGCGCTGCTGTCACGCAACGCGGCCGGGATAAAACAAAAATCCGGCGACGGTCTTACTTCGCCATGCTCATCTTCTGCGCCTTCATGTAGTGCTTGCAGGCGCTCTTCATCTTGCCGTTGCTCATGTCGGTGTTGGCCATGGCCATTTCCTTGTTGGCATCGTTCTGACCGGGAGCCATCATCGCGGTGGACTTCATCATGTTGTCGGCGGTGCAGGCCATCATGGCTGCCGAAGCCGGCGTGAAGGCAAAAACCGAAAGCATGGCGGCGGCGATCAATATCCTCATTTGAACCTCGCTGGAAATGAAGCCAGCGAATTGCTGGCTAACGGGATACGTATTTTCCACCCGCAACGTTTCCGCAAGACGACATTTTTGCAAATTGCATTGCGGCGCAACGAAAGAACCGGTCCCCGGCGGCACGGGCGCCGGCGCCGATGCCCTGGCCGGGATGCCGGACAGCGGGCAATCGGGCGTCCCAGCGACCAGTTCGATCTCGGGTCCCTTGGAGCGCCTCGTCGACGGCGAAGCCGACCTCATCCTGCATCACATCGACAAGGCCGACCCGCGGCTCGAGTTCATCGACCCGTTCGCGATCTCGAAGACGATCACGCCGGAAGCGATGCGCGACTATTATCTGCTCGAGGGCGCACGCAGCTGGACCGTCAGCGATCAACTGATGAACGCGCGAACTCATCCTGCAGCGCATGGGCTGGGGCCACATGCGCGCTATCTGATCGAACGCGACCTGCGCGACAAGCGCCTGTTGCCGATCACGGGGAAGCATTTCCGCGGCGGTGAGGTGGAACTCGTGGCGGCGCGGTTGCGCAATGCGCCGCACGGCGCGATCGCGACCCGGCTCTGGCAATTCATCGCCGACCAGGCGGCGAGGATCGTGCCGGCGAGCTAGGGCTTCGGCCGCGCCGGGATGCTGCCGGTCGCGATGTCGGGTTCGCAGGAGGCCTTGCCGCGCGTGGGCGCCTCGCAGCGGTAGACGCTGCCGGTCAGGCGGTCGATCAACCAGGCTGAATCCTCGGTTGGGCCTTCGATCCCGACATAGCGGTTGCCGAGCGCGGCCACCAAGGTGGAGAGCAGGATCGCCGCCGCAATCATCGCTGCACCGATCAATATCGGCATCGAGCTCATCAAATTTGTCCGGTCCGGTGTGCCGGCGCGATACCCCAGATATTCATTTTGTCGCTTCACGGAAGGAAACACGGCACCTGCTGTCTTGGCTTTTCTTGTTGGTCTTGTTCTTATTTTTGTCGACGAATGGCCTTGGTAACCGCGCATCTGGCCGATTTCTTGTCCACACCTCGGCGGTGCGGCGACGGCATTGCGACGGGATCGCTGCGGCGAAACCAATGGGCTTGAATTAGCGCAAAAGGCGGCCCGAAGGCCGCCTTTCATTTTCCACTAAGGGGCCGTATTCTTATCAGCGGAACAAGCCGCCCATCATGTGCCCGAACAGCGCGCCGGGGCCGCCGCCGCGATAATAGCGCCGACCGCCGCCGCGATGCGAACGATGCACGGACTCGTCGTCGGTCTCGTCGGTGGAAGCGACGCGGGTCGAGGCGATCTCACCCACCAGTGCCTTGTGCTGCAGCGTGTTGAGATAGCCGGTGGCGGGATAACCGCGCGCGGCCTGCCAGCGCTTGATCACGGCGCGGGTGGCGTCGTCGAACCTGCCGTTCGCCTTGGTGTCGAAGCCGAGCCCAGTCAGACGGTGCTGCACGTCGCGGCGCTGGCTCCTGTCGAGGCCAATCTGGTCTTCAGAGGTCTGGTCGGCTTCCAGGGAGAAGGTCGCGGGATCGATGGCCGTCGTCAGGTTGCGGGTGGTGGTCGATGGGCCGTCCTGCAGCGAGGCGATGCGGGCGAGCGCCAAGGACTTGAAGGTGCCGCTCGGATAGCTGGTGAGGTAGGCGTTGAGCTCTTCCGGCTTGTTGGAGTCCTTCACCGAGCGCCAGAATTCGAGCTCGACGTCGGAGACTGGAGCAGCGGGGGCGGCCGGCGCATTGGCCTCGCCAGTCTTGCCGGCCGGCGCCGCGGCCGGGTTGAGATAGACGGTGCCGATCAGGTTGGTGTGGCCCCAGGGAAGCTGGTTCTTGCTGGTCTCTTCGTTGACCTGGGCACGGACCTCGGTCATCGCCTGCTGGATCTCGACGCCGGGCTGGGTGATGTGGGCGACGAGGGCGCGGGTGAACGGGCTGTTGGTGCCGGTCTCGCCATCAAGCGCGGTCTGTCCGGGACCGGTGGCAAACGCGATCAGCGTACCTTCGCCGGATTTCATCTCGGCAAGACCGGAATCCACCGCCACGCTGCGGGTCGCCCTGGCGGAACGGATTTTTGCCGCAAACGGATTGTCGCGACAGGCATCGAGGAACACCAGCTTGACCTTGGCGTCCGCCATGGTCTGCTCCAGCGTCAGGTCCACATTGATGGCGGCCCCGAGCTTGACGTCCATTTCGGATTTGAGGTCGGCGTCGACCGGCAACAGATAGTTGGTGCCGTTCACCGCGATGCCGTGGCCGGCATAGAAGAACACGGCGACATCGGCGCCCTCCGCCCGCTTGCCGAAGTCGAGCAGCTTTTCCGTCATCTCGTCGCGGGTGAGGTTACTGCCTTCGACGACGTCGAAGCCGACATTGCGCAAGACCCTGGCCATCGCCTGCGCGTCGATCGCGGGATTGGGAAGCTGCGGTACATTGCGGTAGGCGCCGTTGCCGACCACGAAGGCGACTCGCTTGTCGGCGAGGGCCGCGTTGCCGCTGCAGAGAAGTGCCGCGACTGACATTGCTGCGATCCAGAAGCGCATGATCCAATCTCCCCTGATTCAAACCATCCGTTGGCGGCCCCGCCGATTCCATTGGGCCGATCCGTTGCGCCCAATGTGATCGGATGCGCGCGGGCGGACTGTGACGTAGATCACTTAGGGCGCGGCATCCGTCGAACCGCTTCTTGCGTGGCGGCGACGCGCTCGCGTCGGCGGAACAGGTGCGGGAGGCTTTCACGCACCGGGTCATTTTTGCCCTGTGACGTGCATCACATCCACGGCTTTGAACCCGTCCTATGTTCCAAGCATCCAAACGCTATCAGGCGTAACAACGAGGATACGACGATGACCCGTCTTCATGGACTTTCCGGACTCAAGGCGATCACCATTTGCGCCGCGCTGTCGATGAGTGCGGGGCTGGCGCTGGCTGGCGACAACATCGTTCCGGCCGATCAGATCATCAATCAACTGCGGCCGAAGCCGCTGACCCGCGGTCTCTCGGTCGGAGCGCCGCAGGTCGACCCGGTCGTGCAGGCCAAGGAGGCGAGCTTCGTTGCCAGCATCCGCAACCGCAAGACGCGGTCGCTGTCGCTCGGCGAGCGCGAGGAAATCGCGGAGATCACAACCACCAAGCCGAAGATCGATCTCGAGATCCAGTTCGACTTCAACTCGGCCGACATCAGCAAGACTTCGACCCAGGCGGTGCAAGAGCTCGGCAAGGCGCTCTCCAATCCGAGCCTGCGCGGTTCGACCTTCGTGGTGGCCGGCAATACCGACGGCATCGGCGGCGACGCTTTCAACCAGGATCTCTCCGAGCGCCGCGCCGACACCATCAAGCGCTATCTGGTGCAGAATTACGGCCTTGCCGGCAGCGACCTCGTCACCGTCGGCTACGGCAAGACCAAGCTGAAGGACGCCAACGATCCGGCCGACCCGATCAATCGCCGCGTTGAGGTCGTCAACATGGAAGCCAAGACCGCGTCGAAGTAACGCCCCAGCCCGCCTGCCGCGATCGCGGCAGGCGGATTTGGGACATTAAAGCCTCGGACCAGCCGATGGTCGGGCGGATGGCCTCAACTTTTTTCAGCGTCTGACTTTCTCTCATTTTTGAACAGGGGATTTCCATGAAGAAGATCGTGCTCGCAGCCAGCCTGCTCGTGATCTCAGCCACGGCGCACGCCGGCACCTACAGCGTCGAAGGCGTCACCGTTCACGTCCAGGACGGCTGCATGTCCTCCCGATGCGTCTCGATCAACGCGCCCGGCTACGGCTATTACGACGGCGCGACCAATCGCGGCGGACACAACGCCAAGGTCCGCAAAGTTCACAAGGACACCTCGCGCGTCGCATCAACGGCGAAGTCGGATCCGGCAACCGCGGCTGCGGCGCCAGCCGTCGAAGCGGCGCCAGCGCAACAGGCTGAACCCGCTCCGCAAGCGCCGCCATCGGATACCGCTCCGCCCAAATGAATTTTCGCCCGAGGTTTCGCCGATGGGATGGTTTCGCGGGGTCTGCGCTTGACGCGTCGCTCCGTGACCGAAATGATCAAGGGATGAAAAAGAGATGATCGAGATGAGAACCCATTTCGCCGGAATAGCTGTCGCAGCCCTCCTTGTCGTCGTGCCCGCCCTTCCCGGCCATGCGGAAGATGCGGCACCCGCAACGCCTGCTGCAACGTCAACCGCGCCGCCACCTGCGAGCGTGCCGCGGCCGTCGATCGTGCCGAAATCCACCGAGCCGTCGTCACCGCAGGCGGATGCCGAGCCCGCACCCCCACCGACCGCCGCCGGCACTACGCGCATCGCTACTACCGGCACTATGCCTATTGGGAGCCGTTCCCGGTCTACTTGCCGCACTTCTACCACCACCGCCTCTACTGGAGCCGGATCCCCTGGTTCGCCTTCTGAACATGCGCACAACCGGCAGGGCTCTTGCGGGCCTCGTGTCCCGGACGCGGTGCAGCGTTCCACCGGCGATGCGAAGCATCGTCCGGTACGCTGCTCCGCAGAGCCGGGACCCATGAGGCGCATCGTATGGGCCCCGGATCTGCACAGCAGCAAGCCACTTCGTGGCGTGCTGCTGCTTGTCGGGGGCACGAGCGAGCGACGACCGTCCGTTTCATATCCAATCGCCCCGCCGCAAGCGTGGCGAGGTGCACCGAGTTTGTCGCCTTCACTGATTCGAACATTAGGGAGGGATTCGCGCGATCATTGCGGCGCCGGCCCGGTCAACGCCTCGCGCAGACGTCTTGCGAGCTCGGCCTTGCGGTAGGGCTTTGACAGGATCGCCGATCCTTCCTGCAAATGGCCATTGGCAGCCAGCGTTTCCAGCGCATAGCCCGAGGTCAGCAGGACCCGCAAGTCCGGCCGGGTCTTGCGGGCCAGCCCGGCAAGCTCCCAGCCGTTGACGCCGCCCGGCATCACGATGTCGGTGAACAACAGATCGATGTGCGTCCCGGTTTGCAGCTTCTGCATCGCTTCCCTGCCGTCCACCGCCGCGATGACCTGATAGCCCAGGCTTTGCAGGCTCATGACGGCATAGGAGCGGACGAACGGATCGTCCTCGACGATCAGCACGGTCTCGGCGCCGCTCGGGACGATTTCCTGTCGGCACCGGAGCGGCCGCTTCCTTGGCCTTCGCGGCCAGCGCCGGCAAATAGATCCGGACCGTGGTGCCAAGTCCGGGCTCGCTGTAGATCGAGACATGGCCGTTGGACTGCTTGGCAAATCCATAGACCATGCTCAGGCCCAGGCCGCTGCCCTTGCCGACCTCCTTGGTGGTGAAGAACGGCTCGAACGCGCGCGTCGAGCACCGCTTTCGGCATGCCCTCGCCGTTGTCGGTGACCGCGATCACCACATAGTCGCCGTCGCGAACGTCCGGATGGATGTTGTGTTCCCGGTTGTCGAGCGATGCGTTGGCTGTGGAGATGGAAAGCCGTCCGCCGGCACGCCATGGCGTCCTGCGCGTTGAGCGCGAGATTGAGGATCGCCGATTTCGAGCTGCGCCGGATCGGCGAAGGCGACGCGCAGATCCGGATCGAAACTCGGTCATGATCTCGATGTCCTCGCGCAGCGTGCGCCGCAACAGCTTGTGCATGGATTCCAGCAGCCTGTTGCATTCGGTCTCGACCGGCCGCAGCGTCTGCTTGCGGCTGAACGCCAGCAGGCGCTGCGTCAGTTCGGCGCCGCGTTCGCCGGCGCTGCAGATGTCGTCGGCGAGGCGCTTCAAGTCCGTGCCGCGAGGTCAGTTGCTCGCCGAGATATTCGGCATTGCCGACGATCACGGTCAAGAGATTGTTGAAGTCGTGGGCGATGCCGCCCGAGAGCTGGCCCGACCGCCTCCATCTTCTGGGCCTGGATCAGCTGCTCCTCGGTTCGCTTGCGATCGGTCAGGTCGTGGATGATGCCGACGAAAATCGAGTATCCATCCTGCTTGCGCCTCGCCGACCGACAGATCCATCGGGAAGGTCGAGCCGTCCTTGCGCCGCCCGACCACCTCGCGGCCGATGCCGATGATCTTCTTCTCGCCGGTGGTGAGAAAGTTGCGGATATAGCCGTCATGCTCGGAGCGATACGGCTCGGGCATCAGCATCCTGACGTTCTGGCCGATCACCTCGTCGGCCTGATATCTGAACAGCCGCTCGCAGGCCGGATTGAACTTCAGGATCAGCCCGTGGGCGTCGATCAGGATCACGCCGTCGACCGCGGTATCCACCACCGCGCGAAGCCGCGCCGCGCTTTCGCGCAACACCCGCTTCCACCCGCTCGCGCTCGGTCAGGTCGTGGATGATGCCGACGAAGATCGACGCTCCCTCCTCCTGCTTGGCCTCGCCGACCGAAAGATGCATCGGGAAGGTCGATCCGTCCTTGCGCTGGCCGATCACCTCGCGGCCGATGCCGATGATCTTGCGGTCGCCGGTGCGATGATAATTCGTCAGATAACTGTCATGGGCGTCGCGATAGAGCGCCGGCATCAGGATCTTGACGTTCTGCCCGATCACCTCGTCGGCCGAATACTGGAACAGCTTCTCGCAGGCCGGGTTGAACATCAGCACGCTGCCCTACGCGTCGATCAGGATGACGCCATCGACGGCGGTTTCGACCACTGCGCGCAGCCATTCGGCCTTGGGGGCTATTCGGCTCGGAGCGCGGCCATGAGCATTCATCGGCAATCCTCTCAATGCGCGCTCGGGGCAAATGCCAGAGGCGCGGCGCCCAGCGCCGCTGAAGCCGCATGAAAAAACCAGCGGATTCGGCTATCGTCAGCGGAACCGCAATGTCCGAAACCGAACACAAGCCAAATCCACACGCGAGCGTTGATTCGCGCAAGAAATTTCTCGTAAAATGACACATCACTGACGGAATTTGCCCACAATCCCTATCAAACCGGCCCCGCGCTCTCAGATCCAGCTTTGAAACAGCATCAGGTGGTTGAACGTCGCCATCGAGGTGCCGACGAACGCCGCCGAAATCGGCAGCATCGCGGCAAAGCCCGCGCCGGCGACGGCGACGTACGCCCACAGCAGCCAACGCGGCGTGCCGCCTCGCCGCAGCGCGTAGACCAATGCAACGCTCGCGAACGTCGCCGACGGCAAATAATAATACAGAAATCCGAGCGTACGCGGCAACAGCGCCCAGGCGAGATACGGCCCAACATAGAATGCGAGGATCAGGAAGGCCCGCGCGCGGCGCGTCACGATCCAGTCGCGCAGGCAGACCGCGAGCGCCAACAGCGCGGGCCACAGCACCAGCGGATTGCCCAGGAACACCACCGCGGCAATGCGGTCGTCGCCGATCTTGTCGAACAGAAACCAGACCGGCCGCGCGAGCAGCGGCCAGGACGGCCAGGAACTCATATAGGTGTGGCCCGCGATCGCGGTCGTGGTGTTGTCGGCGAAGATGCGCCGTTGCGCTTCGAACAGTTTCGATGGCGACAAGCCATCAAGCGGAACGAAGCTCGAGAGATAGACGAACGCCGGGATCAGGATGAAGCACGCGGCGAAATGATGGGCCCTGAAATCGGGCCACTGGTCGGGACGATACCAGTCATCGGCGTTGCCGTCGGCGAATTCGGTGCGCCAGCTTTGCATCAGCCGGATCACGGCGATGATGACGATGGCCACCGCAAGCGGGAACATCCCGCTCCATTTGCAGGCCGCCGCCAGGCCGAAGCCTGCGCCCGAAAGCGCAAACCACACATGCGGCCGCTGCTTGCGAAAGCCGTGCAGGAAGGCTGCGATCGCCAACAGGCCGAAAGCCAGCGCGGAGATATCCAGCATCGCGATCCGCGATTCCACGAACAGCATCTGATTGAAGAAGGCGATCAGGGCCGCGGCGATTGCGGGTCCTTGTGCGGCGAACAGCGCCAACGCGCAGAGATAGATCGCAACGACCGCGAGCGCGCCGAACAGCGCGCCCGGATAGCGCCAACCCAGCGGATTGTCGCCGAAGATCCGAATCGAGACCGCGATCAGTTGTTTCGCCAGCGGCGGATGCATCGGGTTGAGCATCGGCTGCGGCATCACCGGTTCGAGCATTTGCCGCGCCGCCGGCACGTAATGCACTTCGTCGAAAACGAATTTGTCGGGCGTGGTGAGGCCGACCAGAAGCAAGAAATGCGCGGCGAGGAAAATGATGACGGCGATAACACTGGTCCACGCGGACGAAATGCAGGGAACAGAATGCGATTCGCGGACGATTTTCACGAGATCAATGCCGTTGCACTACCCTCGACTGTGATCGAGGAAAAAATTTTGAGTCCATTGCTTTGAACGCATTTCGATTTCGCCGTCACTAACGATCGGGCCAAATGGGGGCGCAATTGTGATAAATCTACAACATCGCATGCGCGCGCGATCCGGTACGATACGGGATAAATCGATCGGTATATGAAATGATTTTGCGTAGCTGCGTTGTTTTCGTTTTCGCGCTTTGCTTGGCGGGCACCCTTGCGGTGAGCTCTGCGCACGCGCAGGCGCGCGTCGGCGAAGCCGTCCTGGTCCAGAACGAAGTCCTGCGCGTTTCGGCGGCTTCGACCGCCCAGATCAATGTCGGCGACGGCCTGCTGCGCGACGAAATCGTGCGCACCGGCGCCGACAGCGCGACGCGGCTGGTGATGGCCGACTCCACCAATCTTTCGCTCGGCCCCAATGCGGCGATCAAGCTCGACCGCACCGTGTTCGACGACGAGCACACCTACCGCGACATCGCGGTCCGGCTCACCACGGGCGCGTTCCGCTTCGTCACCGGCCATTCCGAGAAGACCGCCTACAAGATCACGACGCCGCTGGCGACGATCGGCGTGCGCGGCACCGTGCTCGACATCCTGTCGCAGCGCGGCCGCACCATCGTGGTGCTGCAGGAGGGCGCCTCGCAGCGTCTGCACGCTCGGCTTCCAATGCGTCCAGCTCACGCAGCCCGGCGACACCGCGATCATCACCTCATCCGGCGGCAAGACCACGATCCAGAAGACCAACCATTCGCCCTGGACCTTTGCCGCGACCTGCGCGGCATCGGCCGGGCTCTGCACCGTCAGCGACTTCGCGGACGCGTCCCCCACCATCACCCCGCCGGTCGATGACGGCGGCATCCTGTGCGGGCGCTGACCATGGTGAAAGTAGCGCTCCGCTTCATCCTCTCCGCCGCACTCACCGCGACGATCTCGATGGTGCTGCTGGAGGCGCAAGCGGTCCCGGCAGCGGCACAGTCCTGCGGAACCAACACGGTCGATATCACCTCGGTCGATACCAACGGGGTCAACGCGAACTGCCCGACGCCGACTCCTAAGCCCACACCCACGTCTACGCCCTAACGCCTACGCCTACGCCTACGCCGAGCCCCACTCCAACAGCTGCAGTCACCCCAACGCCTACGCCGTCGCCCACACCGACCGGCGCAGGCTCGAGCGGTAACTCGATCGGCGGTCTCGCCAATCAGCGCTTCAACCAGATGATCACCAACCAGGTGCTTGGCTCGGTGCTGCTCGGCGTCAACGAGCAGATCAATTGCTCCGACTGCGTCAGCGCCTTCGGCTCGGTCGGATCGTTCTCGGCCGGCGTCCACGGCCGCAAGGAGCTGACCAACAATCTGTCGCTGCTGGCGGGCCTCGCCTATACCCAATACAGCGAGGGCGGATACAGCGTCACCAGCGCGCCGATCGGGGCGTTCGCGCTGCGCTACGATTTCACCGACTGGGGCTCGTCGCGGCCGTTCTTCGATATCGGCACCATCCTGTCGCCGTTCGAGAAGGTGCGCTACAGCCGCAGCTATGTGACGAGCCTGGGCGCGGTGTCGCTCGACAGTTCGACCGACAGCTCCGATTACGCCGTCTACGGCAGGGCCGGCTGGATCAGCCGGCTGTCGCCGCGCGACGAGGTGGCGGCATCGATCGAACTCTGGCAGTTGTGGCAGCGCGTCAATGGCTATTCGGACCCGATGGCCGCGTTCAATCCGTTCAACGCCTCGATCGCGACCGGCACCGACCGCACCGATCTGGTCAAGCTCGGCGGACAATGGACGCATCTGTTCGGCTCGAGCGTCGAGGGCAACGTCAACGGCGGCTTCGTGCAGTCGTTTGCGACCCATTCCGGCATCGTCGCCACCGTGACCGGCGACGGCCTCGTGGTGCCGACCATCGGCAACCAGGGCTGGTTCGAATATGGCGGCCGGCTCGGCTTCCGCATCACCAAGGGCTGGGTCGCCGACCTCTTCGTCAACGGCACGCTCGGCCCGCAGCCGGTCGGCAACACCATCCACGGCGGCATCGGATTGCGGATCAATTATTAGAGCTGATCGAGGCGGGTGAGGGGGCCCTGCGAAGCTCTGCGCGGCGACTGATGCCCCTCCGGCTTCAGCGCTCGCCGGCGAGCGCGAGCGCCTCGGTTAGGCCGCCTGCGAGGATTTCGTCGGACGAGCTGCCTGTCGTTGACGGCGCGCGCAAGTTGCAGCGTGCCCACCATCATGCCGTAGATCGCGATCGCTTTCCGGCGCCGTTCGGCCGCCGAGCCTTTGCGGATTTGCGTCGCGATCAGCTCAATGAATTGGCTCACCTTGCCGGTGAAGGCATCGCGCGTCTTGCTCGAATGGCGCGCGACCTCCGCGACCATCGCCGCCGTCGGGCAGCCGCGGCTCGGATCGATCGCGGTGGCGCGGCGACAGATAATCGCGGATCGTCGCTTCAAGCCCGGCACTGTCGCTCCGACACGGCGCGAAGCGTCGTCTCGCGCCGGCCGAGCGCGTCGGCCAGCACGGCGCGGACCAGATCCTCCTTGGACTTGAAGTGGGCGTAGAAGGCGCCGTTGGTCAGGCCGGCTTCCGCCATGATGCCGGCAAGGCCCGCCGCGGCGACGCCGTTCCCGCGAAACTGCCGGGAAGCGACATCGATGATGTGCTGTCGGGTGGCGTCCTTGTGGCCCTTTTCGTAGCGCATGTTCGTTTCCCTGTCCCTGAAGCGGGAGCCTCCGGCCCGATCCGAGCTCCTGCAAAAGTCCAACGCGTTCGTGATCGCGGCTGGCCTTTATTGAATTATGATCATAATAGTATATTACATACGTAATGCAATGAGATCATCGCGCCGGTTGGCCGCCGTTGCGGCCAAAGAGACCTCAGGAATTGAAATCATGGACGCAAACGAAGCGGTCGCCCCGCTGCCCGGCCTCAACCTGCAGACGGCGCGTGCGGCGGCCCGCCCCGAACCGGCGCCTGCGCCACCGCGCAGCGAAGCGACCCGCGCCGCCCTCCTCACCGGCCCGATTCTTCCGACACTGCTGCGACTGGCGCTGCCGACCATGGTGGTGCTGCTGGCGCAGACCGCCGTCAACATTGCCGAAGCCTATTATGTCGGCTTTCTCGGCACCGACGCGCTGGCCGGCGTCGCGATGGTGTTTCCGGTGTTCATGCTGATGACCATGATGTCGAATGGCGGCGTCGGCAGCGGCGTCGCCTCGGCGGTGGCGCGCGCGATCGGCGCCGGCCGCAAGGACGACGCCGACGCGCTGGTCTTTCATGCCATCGTGCTCGCCGTCATCTTCGGCGCGCTGTTTACCTTCGGCACGATCTGGGGCGGCCCGATGCTGTATCGCGCGCTCGGCGGCCGCAGCGAGGCGCTCGACGCCGCGCTGAAATATTCCAACTATCTGTTCGCCGGCGCGATCCCGGTATGGATCGTCAACCTGCAGGCCGCCGCCTTGCGCGGCTCCGGCAATGTCAGGGTGCCGGCCATGGTGACGCTGGTCGGCGCGCTGGTGATGATCCCGGCCTCGCCGATCCTGATCTTCGGCCTTGGACCGGTGCCGCGGCTCGGCATCGGCGGCGCCGGCATCGCGTTCGCGCTGTCTATTACTGGCGCGGCGATGCTGTTCCTGCTGCGCTACATGGCAGTCGGGCCGCGGCGGCCTGACCTTCAAGTTCGTGCCGCTGCGGGGCCGGCTGTTCGCCGACATTCTGAAAGTCGGCGTGCCGACCGCCGTGAATACCGTGCTGACCAACCTGACCGTCATCCTGGTCACCGGCGCGGTCGGGCTGTTCGGCACCACGGCGCTCGCCGCCTATGGCATCTCGTCGCGGCTCGATTACGTGATGATCCCGATCCTGTTCGGCCTGTGCACGGCAGCGCTGACCATGGTCGGCGTCAATATCGGCGCCGGCGAGATCGCGCGCGCCAGGAAGATCGCCTGGATCAGCGCCTTCGTCGGGCTGGCGCTGACGGGCTCGATCGGCGCCATTGTCGCCGCGTTATCCGCTGCTCTGGCTCATCTGTTCAGCCACGATGCCGAGGTGCTGCGCGACGGCGCGATCTATTTGCGCATCGTGGCGCCGGCCTATGCCGCGCTCGGCTTCGGCTTCGTCATTGCGTTTGCCGCCCAAGGCGCCGGCCACGTGTTGTGGCCGTTCGTCGCCTCGCTCGTGCGCATCGCGCTCGCGGCCGGCTGCGGCTGGCTCGCGGTCGGCCATTTCGGCGGCGGCATGGCGGCGCTCTCGGGCATGGTCGCCGCCTCGCTCGTCGCCTATGCCGCGATCTGCAGCATCGTGATGCTGTCGGGCTCGGTCTGGCGTCACGGACAGGGTATGAGCGGCAGATCTCAGCCGCCCTCATAGGCCTTCTTCAGCGCTGGCGATGTCGAGCTTGACCATCCCCAGCATCGCCGACATCGCGCGCTGCGCGCCGGCGCGATCAGAACCGCCGAGATATTTGCGGCAGCGCCGTCGGCACGATCTGCCAGTAGACGCCAAAGCGGTCGCTGCAGCCAGCCGCAGCGTTCGGCCTGCCCGCCGCCGGCGCACAGCGCGTCCCAGAGATGATCGACCTCGGCCTGGTCGGCGCAGTCGATCTTGAACGACACCGCGTGGGTATATTCGAACCGCATGCCGCCGTTCAGCGCCATGAAGCGCTGGCCGGCCAGCGTGAACTCCACCACCAGCACCGAGCCGGCCTTGCCGGCCGGGCTGTCGACCGTGTTCTTCTGGATCGTCTCGATCCGCGAATCCGGCAGCAGCGAGACATAGAATTTCGCGGCCTCCTCGGCCTCGCCGTCGAACCACAGGCAGGGGGAGATTTTCGACATGAAGGGGTTCCTCGTTTTGTCCTGGACGCTTCCGAGGACGAACGGGAGGTGGGCGATCCGACAGGGGCTTTGGATTTATTTTGAGGCGCGAGAACCCCAACCCCGTCATTGCGAGGAGCGAAGCGACGAAGCAATCCATACTTTCTTCGCGGCACGATGGATTGCTTCGCGGAGCCTGTCATCGGGCGCGCATTCGCGCGACCCGTTGGCTCGCAATGACGGAGAAACCTGTGCCTCAGTCGCGATCGGCGTCGGCATGGTCAGAAACGCCCGCGCCACGTGCCAGAACAATTGCCGGTTGATCGCGAGCACGACCGAATGGGCGGTGCCGGGCAGGATGACGAACTGGCGGTCGCCGTTCGGCAGCTTGTTGAAAAACTCCTCGAGGTCGGCGACGGCGGCGATCCCGTCATATTCGCCGCGCACCAGCAGCACCGGCGCCAGCACCTTGTCCGGATGCACCACCGGCAGGTTGGCGGTCATGTCGAGATAGGTGCCGGTCGGGATCTGGTCGCCGAACTGCATTTCGACATCGGCCAGCGCCTCGATCACGGCGGGATCGCTGGTGCCGGGCTTGTCGCGGGTGGCGATCGAGCGGATCATGTCGCGGTCGCGCTTGCGCATGTTGTGCGTGCGATAATAGTCGACCTGCTCGGCGCGCTTCTTCAGCGTCGGCGAGTCCTCGCCCTTGTAGGTGAAGGCCGCGAACACCAGCCGGTCGATCCGGTCGGGCGCCGCCATCGCATAGGCGCCGGCGCGCAGCGCGCCGGAGGATTCGCCGACAAATGAAATTTCTTCTGCCCGGTCTCGCGGATCAGGACCTCGGCCGCCGCCTTCAGGTCCTCGACGCCGCTGGCGATATCGGCATTGCCGGAGGTGCGGCCCGACTTGCCGTAATTCTCATGGTCCATGGTCCAGCAATCGAAGCCGTAGCGGGCGAATTCGTTCATGACCGAATATTCGCCCTTGCCGGGCACGTTGAGTCGAACACCCGCGAGGTGACGGACGAGCCGTGCACGAAGAATACAACCGGCCGCGCCGGCTCGCCGGCCTTCGGCGCGCCCAGCCGCTTGCGGAACATCCACAAGGGAATATCGCCCTTTTTGGCCCAGTATTCGCTGCTCCAGATCTCGCCTTCGGCGGCTCTGGCCTCTTGCCCAGGCAACGTGTCGGCCAGCGGCCCTGCAATCAGCGCAAGGCCCGCACCCTTGATGACGGCGCGCCGCCCCAGCGGATTTTGCAAACGAGTCATGGTGTTTTCCTTGGCGTTTCCCCATTCTTCGTAGTTTTCGACCGATAAATTAAGTCTAGCAGCGCCCGGGCGCATTTGAAAGAAGGTGCGCTGCAGCAAACAACATCGCCCGAGCCTTCTACACGATGGGTTGACGCGCTCGGATTTGCGGACGACGCTGGCGCGTCCAATACAATTGCGCCACGGACAACCATCAATTGCACCGTAGAGCGCAAAATTCACGGAGGCGTCATGTCCAAGAAATCATGCGCGGTTCTGACGACAGCTCTGCTGTGCGCGGGGCTTCCAGCGATGGCCCAGGAACTGCCCGACGGGCCCGGCAAGGAACTGGCCGAGGTCAACTGCAACATCTGTCACACTTTGTTGAGCCGGGTGGGCTCGGGCTATACGGCGAATGGCTGGGACACCGTGCTGCGGATGATGCACAATCAAGGCGCTCCGCTGCCGGCGGACCAGGTTGAGCCGCTCAAGGCCTACCTGATCAAGAGCTTCCCGGAGAAAGGCAAGCCTGACGGCGTGGTGATTCCGGGACCGGCCGAGGTTTCATTCAAGGAGTGGCAGCTCCCGACGCCAGGGTCTCGGCCGCATGACCCAATGGCGGCGAGGGACGGCTCGCTCTGGTACTCCGGCCAAATGGCCAATGTGCTCGGCCGGCTCGATCCGGCGAGCGGCAAATTCACCGAATTCCACCTCAAGACGGAGCACTCAGGACCGCACGGCCTGCAGGAGGATAAGGACGGCAACATCTGGTACACCGGCAATACGGGATCGTTGATCGGAAAGCTGGACCCGAAGACCGGGGCCGATCACCGAATACCCGACCCCGGAGCGGGGTGATCCGCATACGCTGATCTTCGACAAGGACGGCATCCTGTGGTTCACGATGCAGAACCTCAACCGGATCGGACGTCTCGACCCGAAGAGCGGCGAGATGAAGCTGCTCACGCCGCCGACGGCAGGTTCGCGCCCCTACGGCATGGCCTTGAATTCGAAGGGCAGCATCTTCTTTGTCGAATTCGGCACCAACCAGGTCGGCAGCATCGATCCGAAGACCATGGAATTTCACGAATACAAGTTGCCGGATGCGGCGGCCCGGCCACGGCGCATCACGATCACCAGCGACGACATCGTCTGGTACTCCGACTACGCGCGCGGTTATCTCGGTCGCCTCGATCCCGCGACCGGCAAGGTGACGGAATGGGCGTCTCCGAGCGGACCGAAGTCCGAGCCCTACGGCATCTCGGCGATCAACGATATCATCTGGTACAGCGAGTCCGGGTCGACCCCGAATACGGTCGTCCGCTTCGATCCCAAGACCGAAAAATTCCAGAGCTGGGCGATCCCGGGCGGCGGAAACATCGTGCGCAACACCTCCGTCACGCCCGACGGCAACTTGCTTTTGGCCAACAGCCTGATGAATCAAGTTACGCTGGTCACGATAAAAAGGGACTGAGGCGAGCGACTGGTGACGCGAGATTCTCCGATGTGCGATTGCACATCGTAGTTCGAGCGCTTGCGCGTCGCCCCGGAATGACTTCGGCTATTTGCCCTTGAACTTCGGCTTGCGCTTTTCGCTGAAGGCCTTGACGCCTTCCTTGAGGTCTTCGCTGGTTCGCACGGCATCGAGCAGCCGGCGCACCTCGGCGACCGTCTCCAGCGGCCCCTTCGGCATCACATCGCGGGCCAGCTTCTTCAGCGACTGAACCACCAGCGGCGCGTTGGCGGCGATTTTTGCGGCCATCTCCTGCGCAAGCACGACGTGCTGTCCCTTTGGCGCGATCTTGTTGACAAAGCCGATCTGGTAGGCGCGCTCCACCGGCAATTCCTCGCCGACCAGCAGAAACTCCATGGCGACCTTGTGCGGCATCCGCGCCACCACCGAGGAGACGCCGCCGGCGGTGGTGCCGATCTTGCCTTCGGGGTAGATGAAGCGCGTCGTCTCCGACGCCACGCACATGTCGGCCATCTGCACCAGCACGAAGCCGCCACCGACGACCCAGCCGGATGTCGCGGCAATCACCGGCTTGTCCAGCTCGACGCCCAAGCCCGGCACCGCGTGCCACATGTTGACGGGAAGATCCTTCACGTCGGCGCCGACCGAAAAATACGCCTCCTCGGCAGCCGCGAGCACCGCGACGCGATCGTCGCTGTCGCGAAAGCGCAGCCAGGCCTCGCGCAACTCGTCACACAGGGCGTTGTTGAGGGCATTATGCGCGGAAGCGCGATCCATGGTGATGGTGGCGACATGACCGGCACTCTCGTAGCGAACAAGTGTCATGGGATTCCCCTACGCAACGGCCGGCGACGATAGCGGCCTCCGTGCTATCCGTCACTTCTTCTCCGCCGGGATCCCGGTGCACCGGATCGATCCACAACACCGTCTCCGGCTTCTCGACCGGCTCGATGTCGAGATTGATCGCGACCGCCTCGCCGTCGCTGCGCACCAGGACGCATTCCAGCACTTCGTCGCGGCTGGCGTTGATCTCCTGGTGCGGCACATAGGGCGGCACGTAGATGAAGTCGCCGGGACCGGCTTCCGCGGTGAACTGCAGATGCTCGCCCCAGCGCATCCGCGCTTTTCCCTTCACCACATAGATGATGCTTTCGAGATGGCCGTGGTGGTGCGCGCCGGTCTTGGCGTCGGGCTTGATCGACACGGTGCCGGCCCATAATTTCTGCGCGCCGACGCGGGCGAAATTGATCGCGGCCTTGCGGTCCATGCCCGCCGTCGACGGCACGTTGGAATCGAGCTGGTCGCCGGGAATGACGCGGACGCCGTCATGCTTCCAGCGCTCGGCATCGGCGTGATCGTGCGAATGGCCGGAATGGCTGTGATCGTGGTGAGCCTGTCATCATGCTGCTTTCGAATGAATTAACTGGCGGCCAAGCTAACGAAATCCCGCCGGGCAAGCCAGACGATGTCAGGAAACTTTTTCCGGATAGCTGCGTTGTTATCGCTAACCGAGGAGAGATTTCATGAGCAGCACCACAGACAAGGTTAAAGGCGCCACCAATGAAGCCGTCGGCAAGGCCAAGCAGGGCCTCGGCAAAGCCACAGGTTCCGACCGGCTTGAGGGCGAAGGCATGATCCAGGAGGCGAAGGGTAAAGGCCAGAAGGCCGTGGGCGATGCCAAGGACGCCGTCAACCGCGCGGCCGGGGCGGCGAAAAAATAAGGCCGAAATCATTCGGTTTGAACTGGAAACACCGGCCCTCGTGGCCGGTCTTTTTTATTGTAGATATTTCTTGTGCACCTTCAGCGCCGGCGGTTCCCGAGCACCTGGGGATTGACGACATTGGTCGGCGTGCCCGCGGCATAGGCGATAATCTGGTCGAAGATATCCGTGAACTGGATTTCGTATTCGTCGCGCGAGACATAGCCGATATGCGGTGTCGCCACCACGTTATCCATGGTCAGCAGGGGATCGGAGGTGTCGCGCAGCGGCTCCTTCTCGAAGACGTCCACGGCCGCAAAACCGGGCCGCCCGGCGCGCAGCGCGTTGACCAGCGCGTTCGGCTCGATCAGCGGCGCGCGGCTGGTATTGACCAGGATCGAGGACGGCTTCATCCGCGCCAGGTCCTCGGCCTTGACGATGCCGCGGGTGGCATCGACCAGGCGCATATGCAGCGAGATCACGTCGCATTGCTCGAAGAAGGCCGCCTTGCTGCGTGCGGTCTCGTAACCATCGGCGCGGGCTTTTGCCATCGCGGGCTCGCGCGCCCATACCAGCACTTTCATGCCGAACGCCTTGGCATAGCCGGCGACGACGGCGCCGATCCGGCCATAGCCGTAGATGCCGAGCGTCTTGCCGCGCAGCGTGGAGCCGACGCCGAACTGCCAATGGCCCGCCTTCAGCGACGCCATCTGCTGCGGGATCATGCGCGCGGCTGACAGCACCAGGCCCCAGGTCAATTCGGCGGTCGCGTAGGACGGCGTGTCGGCGTGCTGGCCCGACGAGACCATGATGCCGAGCCGGGTGCAGGCATCGATATCGATGTGCGGATAGACGCTGCGCTGGCTGATCAGCTTCAGCTTCGGCAATCGCTCGCAGCAGCGGCGCTGCGGATTTGCGTCCGCTCGCGGATCAGCACCAGCGCCTCGGTATCCTTGAGCCGCTCGGCGAGCTTGTCGACGTCCTGGACGTGGTCGTTCCAGATCGTGACGTCGTGGCCTGCAAGCTTCTTGAAGCAATCGAGGGTGCGCAGGGTGTCGAAATAATCGTCGAGGATGGAAATCTTCACGACTGCGCCTCCTGATTCCTACTTCACGGCCAACAGTTCGACGTCGAACATCAAGGTCGCGTTCGGCGGGATCGCGCCGCCGGCGCCGCGCGCGCCGTAGCCGAGCGCGGGCGGAATGATCAGCGTGCGCTTGCCGCCGACCTTCATGGTGGCGACGCCCTCGTCCCAGCCGGCGATCACCCGGTGCTGGCCGATCGGAAACTCGAACGGCTCGTTGCGGTCGACCGAACTAGTCGAACTTCTTGCCCTTCTTGCCGTTCTCATAGAGCCAGCCGGTATAATGCATGACGCAGGTCTGGCCGGGCTTCGGCGAAGCGCCGGTGCCGACCGTGGTGTCGATGATCTGCAGTCCTGAAGCTGTGGTCATGGGTTTTCCTGTTTGGGCCGATGCTGAGGTCGGCGCGAACGCAGCAGCGGCGATGGCGAAAGCAATCGCAGCCATCGCCGAGATCATTGAACGTTGGAACGTCATCCCGCACCTTCTCTGTTTCCAAATCGGGAGGGTGTTTAGCGCAAGGCGGCGGGTGTTACCACCCCACTAGGCCGCTCAATAGCCGAGCGCGCAGCCGTCCTTGCGAGGGTCGGAGCCGCCGGTGAGCGTTCCCTTGTCCCAGTCGATCCAGATCGCCTGGCCGCCGCCGAGCGGCGAGACGAGGTTCGTGGTCTTGTGCCCGAGCTTCTTCAGGCCTTCGACGACTTTGGCGGGCACGCCATCCTCGAGCTGGTAGACGCCCTCGTAGTGCAGGCCGCGCGGCATATCGATCGCTTCCTGCACGTCGCAGCCATAGTCGAGGATGTTGGTCAGCACGTGGGTCTGCCCGACCGGCTGATACTGCCCGCCCATGACGCCGAACGGCATGACCGCGCGGCCGTTCTTGGTCGCGAGCCCAGGAATGATGGTGTGCAGCGGCCGCTTGCGCGGGCCGATGCAGTTGGGATGGCCGGGCTGGATGCGGAATCCGCCGGCGCGATTTTGCAGCAGAATTCCGGTCTTGTTGGAGACGATCGCCGAGCCGAAGGCATGCGCGATCGAGTTGATGAACGAGCAGACGTTGCGGTCCTTGTCGACCACGGTGATGTAGATCGTCGACGGATTCATCGGCGGCGCCACGTTGGGCAGATCGAGCAGCCGGTCCATCCGGATCTGGCCGGCATACTCGTCGGCGAACTCCTTCGCCAAAATCCTCGCCACGTCGACGTCGACCACGGCGGGATCGCCGATATATTGCTCGCGCATCAGGTAGGCGATCCGCGCGGCCTCGGCTTCGAGATGAAAGCGTTCGACGCTGAGGGCTCCAAACTTCGTCAGGTCGAAATGCGACAGGATGTTGAGCATCACCAGCATGGTGATGCCAGGGCCGTTGGGCGGGCACTGCCAGACGTCGAGGCCCTTGTAGAGGGTGCCGATCGGCGAGGTGGTTTCGGTGGTGTGGGCCGCGAAATCCTCGAGCGTGTGCAGGCCGCCGATGCCGCGCAGGGTTTCCACCATGTCCTCGGCGATCGCGCCGTTATAAAACGCGTCGCGGCCGTCTTTCGCGATCGCCCGCAAGGTCTTGCCGAGTTCGGGCTGATGGATCACGTCGCCGGCGACCGGGGGCTTGCCGTGCGGCAGCAGATAGCGCTCGGTGTTGTGACCCTGCTTCAATTTCTCGAAGTCGTTTTTCCAGTCGAAGGCAATCCGCGGCGCGACCACATAGCCTTGTTCCGCGGCCTTGATCGCGGGCTGCAGCAGGGTGTCGAGGCCGAACTTGCCGTGGTCGCGCAGGATCGTCACCCACGCATCGATCGCGCCGGGAATGGAGACGGCATGTGCCGAGGTCAGCGGCACCGCATGGATGTTGCGCTCGAGATACCAGGACACGTCCGCTGCCGCCGGTGCCCGGCCGGAGCCGTTATAGGCTGTGATCTTGCCCTCGCCCCTCGGCTGGATCAGCGCGAAGCAATCGCCGCCGATGCCGGTCGATTGCGGCTCGATCACCCCTAACAGCGCGCTACCCGCGACAGCCGCGTCCACGGCGGTGCCGCCGGAACGCAATACCTCGATCGCCGTCAGCGCGGCCAAAGGATGCGACGTCGCCACCATCGCGTCCTGTGCGTGGACGGTGGACCGGCCCGGGAGATGGAAATTCCTCATCAATGGCTCACTTTGTCGTTATTTTGCATAGGTTTGTCCGGCGAAGTGGACCTACATGGCACATTCGCGCGGGGCTCGGCAATGGGTTGGCATACCAGCTTTTCGCTTACCCATTCCCCTGATAAACCATCGCGATGCCGCTCAAAGTTGCCGCCTTCTATCAATTCACCGGCTTGCCGGATTTTCGCGCACTGCGCGAGCCGCTGCGCGCGATCTGCGCCCAGCTCAAGCTGAAGGGCAGCGTGCTGCTCGCCCGTGAGGGCATCAACGGCACGCTCGCCGGGGATGCGGCAGCAATCGCTTCGCTGGTCGAGGAATTGCAGCATGGCGACTTGTTCGGCGGCAGGCTGAACGATCTCGAACTGAAATTCTCGGAAGCGAAGGCGACGCCGTTTGGGCGCCTGAAGATCCGGCTGAAGAAGGAGATCGTCACGCTCGGCGACGCCGACGCCGACCCGACGCGGCAGGTCGGTATTTATGTCGACCCCACCGAATGGAATGCGCTGATCGCTTCGCCGGGTACGCTCGTGATCGATACGCGCAATGCGTTCGAGGTGGCGATGGGGACTTTTGAAGGCGCGCTCGATCCCGGATTGGCGAGCTTCGGGCAATTCAAGGATTTTGCCGCGCAACAACTTGATCCCGCAACACACCGGAAGATCGCGATGTTCTGCACCGGCGGCATCCGCTGCGAAAAGGCCAGCGCGCACCTGCTCGCGCGCGGCTTTGCCGAGGTTTATCACTTGAAGGGCGGCATCCTGAAATATCTGGAGCAGGTGCCGCAAGCCGAGAGCCGCTGGCGCGGCGAGTGTTTCGTGTTCGACGAACGGATCGCGCTCGGCCACGGCCTGCGGGAGCGCCCCGGGAGGCGCTATTCCCATGAGTGAGAAGGAATTGAGCGATCGTATCGACGCGCTGGAAGCCCGCGTGATGTTTCAGGATGACGCCATCGAGACGCTGAACCAGACCATCACCGCGCAATGGCAACAGATCGACGCGTTGACGCGCCAGATCGCGAACTTGAGCGAACGCCTGCAGGAAGCCGAAGCCGACGCACCGGGACCGGCGAACGAGCCGCCGCCGCATTATTGATCTAGCCCGAAGCGGCCGGACGAAAGGTCACGAGTTCGCCTGCCATCACCAGGCGGTCGCGGCCGGCCGCCTTGGCGGCATAGAGCGCGCGATCGGCGGCCTCGCCGCAGGCCTCGCCGCATCCGTATTCGGCAACAGCATAGCGAATTTCTCGCCGCCCTATCTTGCCACGAGATCGGCGCGGCGCCGGACAATCCTGCAGCTTCGACCTCAAAGCTTCATCGCAAACCACGTCGCAAGCGCGACCGCCACGACCACGATCAGGCTCCAGACGACTGGCGTCGCCTGCTTCGAGCTGCCGCTTCGCGGAGAATCGTTGGCGGCATGGTTAAATTCTCGCTGCATCAAACAACCTTCGAAAGTTCCGGTCCGCCCACTCTTAGCGAAAGACGGCCCTCACCTTTTCCCAAAACGACGGGCCCTCGTGCTCAGAGGCTTCGTGTTCGGAGCCTTGGCCCGCGGACCCTTGGCGGTCGCGGTCGGACTTAGACGGCGAGGGCTGCGCGACGCTGACGGGGTCCGAGGCCGGAAAAGTGTCGATCAAACCTGCCTCCAGCCGGGCGTGCATTTCCTGGTCAGCGATTGCAGCCTCGCGCGGATCGGCGGCATGCTTGTCGTGCGCCGCGGGATTGAATGTCTCAGCCATGTCGAGCCTCCATGGGCAGGATAACGTCCCCGCGATCACAGCGTTCCCCGGCAAATCCGGCCCACGCCCGCTCTCGGCACACGAACCGGTGGATTTTTCGCCGCATGTTCAATACCGGGCAGACAGGGACCTGCAACTCCGTCTGGATGCGTAACGGTGAGATTGCACCCTCATCGTTTCTATCGGCGGGGCGCCCCAAAAGTCGGATTCCGACCCCAGCCCGTTTGGAGTTCTTGATTTTTGGGGCAGCCGTCGGGCCCAAGCATGAGATCGGAGGACTGCGCGCTTGAGGCATCGCATGATCTAAGCCAGCCCATGATCGCCGCTAGCGACGACGATCGCGGAATGGCCAAGCTGGCATCCGCAGTGTATCAGGAACGGGAAACCGTCTCCCGATCACTTGCGGAGCCTGCGCTTTGAACTTCATTCCCAGCCCCAAACCCTTCCTCGACGTGCTTTCCGGCCAAAGGCAGCCCGTGCCGCCGCTCTGGATGATGCGCCAGGCCGGCCGCTATTTGCCGGAGTACCGCGAGGTCCGCGCCAAAGCCGGCGGCTTCCTCGATCTCTGCTTCACGCCGGAGTTCGCCGCCGAGCTCACGCTGCAGCCGATCCGCCGCTTTGATTTCGATGCCGCGATCATCTTCTCCGACATTCTTGTGATCCCTTACGCGCTCGGTCGCGCGATCAGGTTCGAGGTGGGCGAAGGCCCGCGGCTCGACCCGCTGGATACGCCGGAAAAGATCAAGACGCTGGCGTCAGAGGCCGACTTCGCCAAGCTCGAGCCCGTGTATGAGGCGCTGCGCCGGGTTCGCGCCGCGCTCGATCCGAAAATCGCGCTGATCGGCTTCTGCGGCGCGCCGTGGACGGTCGCGACCTATATGGTCGCCGGACAAGGCACGCCCGATCAGGCGCGGATGATGGCCTACCGGAATCCGGAGGCGTTCTCGAGCATCATCGACGCGCTGGTTGCAAACTCGATTGAATATCTGCTCGGGCAGTTGCGGGCCGGCGCCGACTGCTTGCAGATCTTCGACACCTGGGCCGGCGTGCTGCCGCCGCGCGAGTTCGAACGCTGGTCGATCGAGCCGACCCGACGCATGGTCGCGGGTGTACGGGCGAAAGCGCCCGATGCGAAGATCATCGGCTTTCCGCGCGGCGCCGGCGCGCTGTTACCGGCCTATGTCGAGGCGACCAAAGTCGATGCCGTCAGCATCGACTGGGCGGCGGAGCCGTCGTTGATCCGCGAGCGGGTGCAGAGCAAAGTCGCCGTGCAGGGCAACCTCGATCCGCTGGTGCTGATCGCCGGCGGCGCGGCGCTCGATCGCGCGGTCGACGACGTGCTGGCGAATTTTGCGCAAGGACGGCTGATCTTCAATCTAGGTCACGGCATCCAGCCGGAAACCCCGATCGCGCATGTCGAGCAGATGCTGAAGCGGGTGCGGGCGTATCGAGGATGAGGCAACAACAGCGCCGTCATGCCCCGCGAAGGCGGGGCATCCAGTAACCACCGACATCCGCAAAAAACGAGAGGTCACGGCGTACTGGATCATCCGCCGGAGCCTGTCATCGGGCGCGCATTCGCGCGACCCGTTGGCGGATGATGACAGTCGTGGTTGGAGCGGCAGTGCGTTCCCATCACTTTGGCCGGCTGCGCTCGATGATGGCGGCGGCGCCCTTGGCGAGCAGTTCGAGGCCGACGGCGCGGCCGAGTTCGCGCGGCCGGTCGGCCGGGCCGAAACGCGAGGCCTCGATGAAGAGGCCGCCGGTCTCATCCAGCACCGACGCGGTCAGCGACATCTGCGCGCCGTCAATTTGCGAAAATCCGGCGATCGGCGAATTGCAATGGCCGTTGAGCACCCACAGCACCTCGCGCTCGGCGTCGGCGCATCGGTGGGCGGTGGCGTCGTCGATCGCGGCGAGGATGCCTCTCGTCTGCCAATCCTGCGCGGCGCATTCCACCGCGACGATGCCCTGCCCTACCGCCGGCAGCATTTCCGGAATCGAAAATTCGTAAGCGATGCGGCTGGCGAGCCCGACCCGCTCGAGCCCCGAGCGCGCCATGATCAGCGCGTCGGCGGGTCCCACCGCGCCGCCATCCGGCAAGCGTTGCTTTTCGCCATTGTCGAATTTGCGCACGCGGGTGTCGGCGGCGCCGCGAAAATGGATCACCTCGATCTCGGGAAACAATCGCCGCGCATACGCCGCGCGCCGCACCGCATTGGTGCCGATCTTGAAACCCTTGCCGCGCGATTTCCTCAACTCGTCGACCGAGATTCCCGCGCGCAGCACCAGCACGTCGCCGGGCGGATCGCGCGACAGCGTCGCCCCAATCACCAGTCCCGGCGTGTCTTCATTGCCCGGCATGTCCTTGAGCGAATGCATCGCGGCCTGCAACTCGCCCGAAAGCACCGCGTTGCGGATTTGGGCTACGAACGCGCCGCCCTTGCCGCCATGCGGCAACAGCTTGCCGGTCTGGTCGACATCTCCCGTGGTGTCGAACTTGACGATCTCGACCTCGATGCCGGGCACGGCCGCGGTCAGGCGGCGTGCGATCTCCGCGGTCTGCGCCAGCGCCATCGTGCTCTTGCGGGTGCCGATCCGGAACCGGTTTGCCACTAGTTGCGCTCCTCGTTCATCGCGCATCCTGCAGAATCATGTCGGAGGCCTTTTCGGCAATCATGATGGTGGGCGCATTGGTATTGCCCGACATCAGGTCCGGCATGACCGACGCGTCGACCACGCGCAACGCCTCGATGCCGCGAACCTTCAGCCGCTGATCGACCACGGCGAGCGGATCGTTGCCCATCCGGCAGGTCGAGGTGGGATGATAGACCGTGCTGCCGGTCTTGCGGCAGAAATCCAGCACGTCCTCGTCGCTCGTTATGTTGGCCCCGGGATCGACCTCATCCACCACGTAGGGTTTCAGCGCCGGTGCTGCCAGGATCCGGCGCAGGATCCTGATGCCGTCGATGAAGGCCCTGCGGTCGGTCTCGGTCGCCAGATAATTGATGCGGATTTCCGGCGGCGCGGTCGGATCAGTGCTTTTGATGCGAAGCGAGCCGCGGCTCTCGGGCCGCAACTGGCAGACCGACGCGGTGAAGCCGGAAAACGCGTGCAGCTTCTCACCCATCTTGTCGGTGGAAAACGGGATGAAGTGGATCTGGATATCCGGCGACGCCAGGCGCGGACTGGTCTTGAAGAATGCGCCCGATGTGCCGGCGGCGATCGTCAGCGGCCCTTTGCGGGAGACCGCGTAACGCAGCCCCGCCATCACCCTACGCACGGGGTCATTGACCACATCGTTGAGCGTGACGCGCTGGGAGCAACGCATCACGATGCGCACCTGCAGATGATCCTGCAAATCGTTGCCGACGCCGGCGCAATCGAGCACGACGTCGATGCCGTGCTGCTTCAACAATTCGGCGGGTCCAACGCCGGAGAGCTGCAGCAATTGCGGGGAGTTGTAGGAGCCGCCCGACAGCAGGATTTCCTTGCGCGCCCGCGCCACGCGCACGCTGCCGCCCTGCCGATATTCGACGGCGACGGCGCAGCGGCCGTCGAATACGACGCGCTGCGCCAGTGCCGCGGTCTCGATGCGCAGGTTGCCACGGTTTCGCGCCGGGCGAAGATAGGAAAATGCGCTGCTCGCGCGCCGGCCGCGCCGCGTCGTGGTCTGGAAGAACCCGGCGCCCTCCTGGGCGGCGCCATTGAAATCCGGATTGAAGGGGATGCCGGTCTCGACCGCGGCCTTGACGAAAGCTTCCGAGAGCGGATCGGCGTGCCGCCAATCCGACACCGACAGCGGGCCGCCCGTGCCGTGATAGGGATCGGCGCCGCGCGCCTGGTTTTCCGCCTTCTTGAAATAGGGCAGCACGTCGTCATAACCCCACCCGGTATTGCCGCGCTGGCGCCAGCGGTCGTAATCCTCGTGCTGGCCGCGCACATAGAGCAGCCCATTGATCGAGCTCGATCCGCCCAGCACCTTGCCGCGCGGCTGAAACACCTGCCGGCCGCCGAGACCCGGCTCGGGTTCGGTCTGGTACATCCAGTTGACGGTCTTCTCCTTGAACAGCTTGCCGTAGCCGAGCGGCACATGGATCCAGATGTTGGTGTCTTTCGGGCCGGCCTCGAGCAGCAGCACCGAATGCTTGCCATCCGCGCTCAGCCGATTGGCCAGCACGCATCCGGCGGACCCTGCGCCAACCACGACGTAATCGAATTCGGAGAGTTCGGACGGCTGGTTCGCGCGGGTTGAAGCCTCGCTATTCATTTTTCTGTCTGCCCCGGCTTCTTTCTGTCTGCCCCCTTCGACGGCGCGGCCGGACGGTCGTCGGCCACGGGCGGTCGGTTATCAGCAAAGCGCTAGCGCTTTTCTCCGCCCCAGGCAAATCCGCCGACATGCTCCGGTCCCCGCATCTTTCGCGATGCAAAAAGGCCTCGGACAGACGGCGAAGTTGAGACGGCATTCGGACGCCAGCGCCACACACACGGCCGTCATACCCCGCGAAGGCGCGCATCCAGTACGCCCGCGGCTTCTCGGATCGATCGCCGATGTCTCGGAGTACTCGATCGTGTTTCCTGCTGTTTCACCGATCAATTCATTCATACCCGCAAGCGCGATTGAATCCGTTTTCGGGATCGCTATCGACATCGAGACAATATGAAAGCGCGCCTCGTTTTTGAATCGCATTTGAACAGCAGACCGGATATGCTGAGCCGATGTCGCGCATCTTATCCGTATCGAGCATAATTCTCTTGTCGCTGCTGCCAGCCATTGCGTTCGGCGCGGCCGTTCACAAGCGGCACGCCTGGCACGGCTATGGCTTCCTGCCCGGCTATCATCAGCCGCCCAACAACAGCGTTCCGGTTTATCGGTTGGGGGGATCAAGATCAATCCGCGACACTCCGGACGATACCCCAAGCTACTGGTACAACGGCGACTGGTACTATTACGGCGAGCCCAGGTTTTTCCGCGGACGCTACAATGGCGGCAGTTTCGGCCCGTGCTGGACTTGGACGCCGATCGGGCTGATGTGGAATTGCGGGTAGCTCGTAAGCCGCTTTCAACGGACCAGAAAAACCAGCTTGCCGCGAAAGTGGCGGGATTCGCTTAAGGTGTGCGCGGCCACGGCTTCGCTGAGCTGATAGCGCGTCACTTCCGGGGGGCGGACGGCTCCCAGCGCAACCAGCGCCACGATGCGCTCGAGATGCGGCCGATCGCGTCCGACGCTGGGCCGCAGCGCAACGACGTCGCTGCGATCCGGCTTCGGTGCCTGCGCTCCGGAGGCAATAAAGGCCGCCCGGCCGCCCGGTTTCAGCACCATGAACGATCGCTGCGCGACATCGCCGCCGACGGTATCGAAGACGGCGTCGCAGTCTCGCACGACCTTGGTAAAGTCGACCGCATTGTAGTCGATGATCTCATCGGCGCCAATCTTGCGCAGGTAATCGTGGTTCGACGCGCTTGCGGTCGTGATCACGCGAGCACCCAGATGTTTGGCCAGCTGTATGGCAAAGCTCGCGACACCGCCCGCTCCTCCCTGGATCAGGATCGTCTCGCCCGCCTTCAGTTTCAATGTGTCTTCGATGGCGCAGATCGCCGTCAACCCGGCGAGCGCCAGCGCGGCGGCATCGACATGCGACAGGCGATCAGTCTTTCTTGCGACGATGGCTGCCTTGATCGCGATCTTCTCGGCATAGGCGCCCTCCTGGCCGACGTCGCAGACGCCGAAGACCTCATCGCCAACACGCAGGTCTGCGACACCCTCCCCTACTGCTGAAACGACACCGGAGAAATCCCGTCCAAGAATGTAGGGGAATCGCGAAAGCCGGTTCGATTTGCCCTCGCGCACCTTCCAGTCCGCGCCATTGACGCTGGCGGCGACGATGTCGACCACGACCTCGCCGGGCGCGGCCACGGGATCCGGCATCTCGCCGAATTTCAGAACTTCCGGCCCGCCGTGTTGTTCGATGAAGGCAGCTTTCATTGGGATTCCTCGCTTTGGCAGAGCCAAGCTCGCATGTTTGACTGACGCAATCAAATTGTCGCGGCGTGTAGCCCTGATGTCTCGATTTCGATCCGATCGATCGGTTATCTGATTGATCCTGGCGACTTAATCGGAAGACTTGGGATAATCGGAACCAGGATGTGGCTGAAGCCCGTTCTGTCGATATGCAGCGTGGTCGTGCTTGCGAACAACCGCTGCGGGCGATCGCGGGGATCGTCGTGCAGAAACGGTCCGCATCCGCGCAACTCGTTCTTGAAATTGGAGAGTTTCGCGCCCGTCGTTGCCTGCCACTGGTAGTCTTTGCCGCGAATGCTCAGCGCGATACGGTATCCTCTCGGGACGACGATCGATGTCGGCCACATCTCGATGGCCAGATCGACGGGGCTATCTGGCTGCAACCGCCGCACCTCATCATGGGTATGGTAAGGACGGTGCGGTCGAGACAAGGTTTCATCAAGCTTGCGGTGAGACGCGCGCAGCCAACCCTGCGCCACAGGCGTGTGCGGATCAATCGCGCCCGCAAAGGTCACCTCGCGCAGGTCCGGAGTGAACACCCGGAACACAAGAAATAGATCGGCGTCCTCGGTGCTGGAAGAAATCCGCAAGGTAGCCGCCAGCGGCCCTGTGACCTCGGTGTCTTCCGTCAATGGCCTGGAGATGAAAGTCAGCCCGTCGCCCATCGCCGCAAAGCTGATCTCGGCGTCCTCGTCAGGCGGCTGCACGGAAAGGGTCTGATCCCTGGGATCGAGGTAAAACCTGGTCCAAACCGTGGAGGGCAGCGGCCAGTCGGCTTCATGCCGCGTGACGAAACGATCGATGTGGCGGACCTGCAGTTGAACTTTCGGCTGTTGAGGCCAATCGTTGGCTTCGCCTTTGAGGTAAAAATCGAAGAATCTCTTCTGCAACTCGCGCCCATAGTCGGTATAAAAATGCGTCCAATGCTCCAGGCCATGGCACTCCAGCCACTTTTCCTTTGATGCGGATCGAACATAACCTTCGAAATTTCCTCTGCTGTGCAAGCCTTGGCCACCCCAGTTTGCCGCTGACAAAAGCGGCACCGTTACTTTGTCCCAATTTGGCGAGCGCGCTTTGTGGTAATCATCGTCGAGGGGATGCGCGAGAATGTCATCCCCGAAATTCGACCGGTTGCGCGCCAATTCGTCGTCCGACATCGTCTCGTCGCCGCAGACCAGTGCACCGGTAACCTGGCTGCGCGGCCCTCTCTCCCCCAAACCGAACTGGACGGTCTTCACCTGCATGTCGTACCAGTTCGCCCAGAACGTCGAGAGAATGCCGCCATGGTGGGTCATGTCGCGATACCAGTCGGCCGCACCTTCCCAGATGCACATCGCCTTCAGATGGGGCGGCTGCAGCGAAGCCACCTGCCACTGGTTGATCGCGTAATAGGAAATGCCATTGAGACCGACACGGCCGTTCGACCAGGCCTGGACGCCGGCCCATTCGATGCATTCATAAAAGTCGCGCGTCTCCCGGGGAGAAAAATGATCGACATGTCCGGGCGACCGTCCGGTGCCGCGCGAGTCGACCCGCGCGCAGACATAGCCGTGGGGCACCCACTTTTCCGGGTCGACCACTTCCCAATTCTGATATTTGTTGGTCGAGCCGTAAGCAACGTCAGGATGGTTGGCGATCATGCTTTGCCAGGCGCTCGGATAGCCCTCCTGAAAAGCGAGCCCCTTCGCGTACGGACCATAAGTGAGCAGAACTGGCCATTTTCCTGCCGCCCTCGGCCGGAACACGTCGGCGCGCAACACCACGCCGTCGTCCATGACGATCTCGACATCCCACTCGATGAGCATGTTATCCTGCTCTACCGTCTCGGCCATTTCCCTGCCCTGTTCGTTGCGTCGTGTTGGTGGCTATTCAACCTTCCATTTTTCAAACGAACAACCCCACCCCTTCGGAGCGAGGCGGAAAGCGACATTCTGGCCAGTGTCTCCCGTGAGGATGAATACGTCGTCTTGACGCCGACCCAATTGCTTCGGGACGGACTTCAGTCGGTCGAGCAGCTTTCGCTGACCGGCGTCGTGACTTCGGCCCGACTTTATTTGGTATCGCGCGACTACGGCATGTACGACCGGAAGGAGGCACCGCAATACTATGCATCCGTGAACCGGGATCACTGAAATGATGATCGGAGCCACACGGATCTATTGCTCGTGGTTCGAAAACTCACGCTCCGTACAATTTGCCGGATCACCTGCGTCCGAACAGTCCACCCATCATGCCGCCGATCAGGCCAACCGGACCGCCACCGCCGCCACTGCGGTGATGGTGGGCACCAACCCCGCCGCGACGATGGGCCGGATGGTCGTCGTCGGAATTGTCGCTGCGGCTTGAGTCGGCGTGTGCCACCAAGACGATTTCGGCCAGCAGCGCCTTATGTTGAGGCGTATTGAGGAAGCCGGTCTGGGGATAGCCGCGTGCCCCCTGCCAGCGCGTGATGACGGCGCGCGTCGACTCGTCGAACTTTCCGTTGACCTTGGTGTCGAAGCCGAGAGCGGTCAGGCCGCGCTGCACGTCGCGACGCTTTGCCTTGTCGAGGCCGATCTGATCTTCGGTTTCCTGAGTTGCTTCGTCGGTAGAGGTCGTCAGATCGACCGATATCGACAGGTCGCGGATGGCCGTGCTCGGACCGGCTTTGGCAGCATTCGCGCTGACGAGAATTCCCAGGACTGACATCGCGAGGATCAAGACACGCATGGCCTGTTCTTCCCCGGTCCTAACGTCTCTCAATGATTTCGCTTTGAAAACCTATGTCGGTTCAGATGCTCCGCCGTGAAACTCGAACTTGCGGCGGCGTCCAAATCATAGGTCGGCTGCGGTTCCTCGCTTGGCAACTGTTATCCGGATCAGTTGTTCCATGGCGCGTGTCGATTGTTACACCGCATGCACCTCACCGGCCGGCGAAGCCCGGGCGTCACCGCGATGCCTGCTTGCCTTCGACAAAGACAACCTCGACGCCCTTTCTGATCGATTTCGCCAATCGCTCCACGTCCCAGTTCGTCATTCTGACGCAGCCATGTGATTCGGATTTGCTGACCCGGGAGGGTTCAGCCGTTCCGTGAATGCCGTAGCCGTTCTCTGAAAGGCCTATCCACATTGTGCCGACCGGGTTGTTGGGACCCGGGTTGATCGTGAAGGGCTTCGTCGACTCGACACCCTTGAATTTGTATTTCGGGTCATATCGGTAGGTCGGATTGGGCTCGATCGAAACAACCTTTGAAATGCCTGATGGAGTGGGTTTCTCCTCGCTGCCAACGCTGGCCGGATAGAACGCGACAAGAGTTCCATCCTGCGCGAGGGCTCTCACCGTCTCTCGACCCTTGTCGACTTCGACACGTGAGACCTTGCTCGACCGCTTGTCGGCTGAGAGACCCACCACGTTGATCTTGTCGCCGGCGCCATCGAACTTCTGTCCCGGGTTGATCTCTGCCAGCAGATCCTCGCTCATGTGGAAGTGTTCGCCGAGCGCCTCCCTCGAGCTCGTATAGCTCAACCTTTTGAGTGACTTCTTGTCCTCCAATTTGGCCGGCAGCTTGTCGAGGAATGGTCCCTTCACGTCCCGATCCGTCAGCGTGTAGTCAACGATGACCGGATCACCGGAGCCTTGCTGAAGCCTCGACCATATCTCCGGGGTAAGAACCTTGCCGGACGGAAGACCGTTCGCTTCTGCGAAGGCGCGAAGTGCTTTCTCGAGGTTATCGCCGAACCTGCCGTCGATCTCGCCCGGAGAGAACCGCGCCCGATCGAGCAGCACCTCAACCTTGACCGCGAGAGGGTTGATCCGATCCTCCGATGAGAGCTTTCCGGTAAACGTGGCCGCGTTGATCGCATCCGGCTTAAGCTCGGCCGCGGCTGCTGGAAGCTGTAGAAGGGCCGTCAATTCGAGCGCTATGATCCACTGTTTCATTGTGCCTCTGGCCGGCGATCTATAAGCCGCGCGCCAGACAAGGCCTTGACGGTTTCCGGAGTTCCGTCTCCACGGAAAGATATACTGAATATCGCGGCATCCCACGGGCGGCGACGAAGCGGACGTGGATCGGCGTACGCGGGCTCGCCCCCGCTGGTTATCACGCGAACCCCAAGTGTCTTCCCCAAGTGTTTCGCGATCGCAGATAAGCGGCGAGACAATGAGATCAGTATCGGGCAACGATTATGATTACGACGACAATGAATGCCGCAACCAGCGAAAGAACGCGATTGAGCGTTTTCGATCCGGGCCTTGCGGCGGTGTCGGATGAAGGCATGGCCTATGTTACCCGCTGTCGTCCGTCATCGAACCAGCCAACATCCCCGGATTTCGTTGGATCCAGGGCAATCACGATTTTTTCGACGTGACCGCATTTGGAGCAGTCGAACGTGCGAAGCTCGAATCCCGTGGGCCCCGGCGAGATGCGCGCAAGCATCATGCGCGTTCGGCATTTCTCGCAGCGGAGTCGCGGAATTCCGAGCAGTGGGATTGCGGCTGGGTATTCGGTCATTTTATCCACCTTTAGGTCGGGCGGGACCGCAAAACTCTCAGTTACCGCGGGGCGATAATGTAGCCAAGATGATCTCCACGGTCCGGAGCCGCTGGTCAATATTGCTCACATTCAGAAAATTAATCGTTGGGCAAACTTGCCGACGCCTATTCCGGGTCTTGGCCGTGCAAAAACGCAGCGGCGCGGCGCTCCAACAACGCCGTGCGCCAGGCTGGTGCCAATCCATCAAAGGCTTCATTTGGTGTCGTGCGAGACCCATGCGCCCGTGTTCCGGGAGAGCGAGCCGCCGCCAATGTTGGCCCACACGCCACTGGCGAACAGCAGCAGAGAGATACCTACCACAAGCACTTGCGTCATTGGGAAGCTCCATGTCGGACTCACAATGTCTCTGCACCCGAAATGTTCCCAGCGCTCAGGTCACGCTTGGGAGCGGCTGTTCCTCGAAGGGAGACAGCCGCGTCATTGATTGACTTTACTGGAGTGAACTCGCGCGGCTTCACGCCGGTCTCGCTCTTTTGCAAACAGGCGCGACCGTACGGTCGATCGCGCGGCGTCGCGTCGGCTTCTTCAAACGGCAATAACCAAGGGTTCGAGCGGGATGTTGATTGTCCAAATCGTGCCGTGATCGGAGTTGACGACCGCGCTTCCGCGCACCTGTTCGACCAGTCGTCGCACCAGCCCAAGACCATGCCGCTTGCTCTCGGCTTTGGCCAGGAAGCCCGTGCCGTCGTCGCTGATGGTCATGGTCGCGATATCGGCGTCGCCATCGGCGCGGCGCACCGACACGATGATTGAACCCCTCTTGCCGCCAGGGAAGGCATGGTCATAGCTGTTGGTGACCACTTCCGCGACGACGATGCCGAGCGCCGTGACCACATCGAGATCGAGCACGATGGCGTCGCTGTCGCAGGTAAGCGTGACGCTGCCGTCCGGCGCCGCTTGAATCTCCGCGAGATTGAGGCACAGCGATTTTACATAGCTGCCGAAATCGGTGGTCCGCGTCATCTCGTTTCCGAGCAGGTGGTCGTACACCTTCGCCAGCGTCGAAACCCGGCGCGAGATTGCCTTGATTCCGCGTTGCCCAACTTTGTCCGGCGTGTCATCCAGTTGTTTGCTCAGCATCCCGTAGACCAGCTGCAGATTGTTGCGCACCCGGTGCTGCAGCTCCTCGGCCAGCACCTTCTTCTGTTCCAGCAGCCGGTCCTTCTCCTCGACAAGGACCTTCATCCGATCGATGGTGCTTTGCAGGATGCCGGTGCGCGCGGAAGTCGCGACGGCTTCGGCAAGCACATTGGCAAAACCGGTGAGGAAATCGACGTCGTGCTGGTCGTAGTCATGCTGCTCGTTATTGTCGATCTCCAGCACGCCATAGGGCTGGTCGTCACTGCCCTTGATGACGACGTCGATGGTCGAAACGATGCCGTGCTCGGCATAAAACGGCGGTAGCTCGAAATCGTTGTCGTCGCGCAAATCGTTGCAGATCGATGGCTTGCCGGTGACGAAAGCCCGCCCCTGCGGCGAGGTTGGGTCGGCGCGCGAGACGACGTTTCCAATGACGCCCGCGTGCCAGCCGTGTCCGGCTTCGATGAGAAGATCGTTCTCCGTTTCGCGATATCGGCACACCTTGGAAAACGGCACGCTGAGACATTCGGCACACACCCGCGCCGCTTCCGTCAAGACTTTCAACAGATCGTTCTCGCGAAGGGCAAAGCTGCCAAACTGCGCGACCGCTGACTGCTGGCGAAGAAGCTTGCGGACTTGTGTGGCGCTTGTGCCTTTTTCACTCATGTGAGAACCGCCTGCGATTTGGTGGCTGCCGGATGCAGTGGCTGGAACCCGCCAGGAAACGGGGGCTGCGCTCTGCCGGTGGCGACGATCCCGGCGACGATCTCGAGGCCGCGAACGAGATCGGCGGTGCGGTAGGGTTTGGAAAGGCAGGCGTCACCGTCCGCTGAGGTCAGAGCGAGCTGCGACATGTTGCCGGTGACATAAAGGATACCGGGCCTGCCCACGGGGGGAAGTTGAGATGCGAATTCCGTTCCGAGCCCGCCGTCGGCCAGCCGCAGATCGAGGATGACAAGGTCAGGCCTGGAACGCCGGGCGAGCCCGATCGCCTCGGCAACGGTGCGGGCGATGCCGCTCACCTCGTAGCCGTGCTCGACAAGGATCTCTTCCGCGAAATCCGCCAACAAGAGGTCGTCCTCAACAATCAAGACCTTGAGCATGCGCTGTCCTCCAGCTGTCGCCCGATCGAAACGCGAGCGGCGGAAATCTGGTCGTTCTTGCCGGGCGGTCCACGTTCCCGTCGCCCAAGCAACGCCAGACCACAACTGCTGAATTTCGGGGGTTGAGCACGCGAGACCGCCGCTTGCATGGTTTCAATGGACCATCGCACGAATGGTTCCCCCGTCTCTTCCGTCCACTTCCGCAGCGGAGGCTCGGCCTTGGCGTCGAGTGAGCAATATTGATCAGAGGGGCGAAACTCGTCAGCAGGCAATCTCTCTCGTCCGGTCGTCTCCGCGGCTCTCGCGCACGAGTTCGATCGCCTTCGCAAAGATAGACCGTGACGAAAGATACTTCACCCGAGAAGGCATCGCGGCTTCATGAGCGGAGCTCTCCCGCGGCGCGGCTTATGGCCGGTGCAATATGTGTTTACAACTCGAACCGGTTTTGGAGTAAGCGGTCCATGAAAAAACGACATGTCGCCGTGCTGGCGCTCGCCATAACGCTGGCGTCAGGCGCTGGCCTTGCTTTCGAAGGCGGGGTGCGCAAGATGCCCCCGCGCGAGGTCCCGGTGCCCGACACCGTCAGCCAGCAGATGCAGGCGTTGATCGCGAATTGACGCGCTTCTTCGACAAGTATCTCGGCAAATAGCTGCATTGACCTTAAAGGCACACACGTCACCGGCATTGATAAGCATGCCCGCGCGCGAACGACGGCGATCGGCGCCTGTCAACGAGATTGGCGAGATTGGAATGCGATCGGGAGCGATCCCTTCTGCGATCGGTCTTTCCCGGTCGAGGCATCAACGAAGAAGAGCTTCCGCCGAGTTCGACCCAAGATAGGCGTTTCCCATGTCAGGCAGCCGATTTCTTGCCCCACTCGTCGGGGAACCGCGTACCCCACTTCTCGCGGAACCGCGCCGACGCCTCGCGGGCGATAGGCGCGCCATGGCCGAACCCGGCAGCATCGAATGAAAGACTGGCAAGTTTGCGCTGGCTTGCACGACCGTCGTCCAAATTCTCGAAGCCGACGGGATCACCGAGGCCCATGAGGTTCATGTACACATCGCCCGCGAACAGCATTCGTCCCGGGCGCCACAGCAGCGCGACCTGTCCCGCGCAATGCCCGGGAGTATGAATAACTTCGATGCCGCCGGCGATAGGCAGTGTTTCCCCGGCGGTCAAAGGCTGGTCGATGGCAACCGGCTCCAGTCGCTCGTCGGGATGGAAGAACAGCTTGCACATCACCTGCCGCAACAGGCCCGGCGCCGCCCTCAGGGGCCGAAACGGGCCTCCACTCTCGGCGATTGGGATATCGAGCCGGTGCATGTAGGTCCTCGCGCCGGTCTCCCGCACGATCGCAGCGGCGCTGCCGATGTGATCCGGGTGGCCGTGAGTGAAAATCAGGTGCTTGAGCTGGTCTGGCGAACGGCCAAGCCCGCGGATCGCCTCGAACACGGCTGCCTGCTTACCCGGGAAACCGGCGTCGATCAGCACCAACCCGTCGTCGCCCTCGATCAGGAAGGCGTTTGCCATGCCCATCGGGACGACGTGCACAGCTTCGATCACACGCTTCACGGCCATAAGCAGAACCCTCGAAAGGCGTCACCGCAAATGCAAACCGACAGGGCCGGTGGAGCGTTCCGGCTTTGAGAACAAAAAAATGTGAAATGTATTGCGCCACACGTATGGCTGACGATGAAAGTTGATGGGTCGCACCAGGATTGTTGTAGGCATATTCGGCGGTGAAGCCCGGGCGGGTTTAGGGTTCTCTGATTAAGTGCACTGGCACCGCACTCAAGTGATCGAACTGCAAACAAAAACCCCGACGTACGGCCGGGGTTTCGATCAAGCCGACAGCCAGCCAACACGGTTCAAGGAATACCGAATTTGTAAGTCACGCGCCCGATCACTTGATCGATGGTCATGTGGCTGGGGTTCGTCACGATGTAGTTGTGACCGAGGATTCCTAGCGCGGAAAATCCGCTATAGCCGAAATTGAAGTAATCGTACTCGACACCGAGAACGAAATTCTGCCAGACGGCATAGTCGAGACCAGCGCCCACGGTCCAGCCATTGTCGAACTGTGTCTGGCTGGCGAAACCGCCGGCAGCCGTCGAGATCGACGTGCTGACAGAGCTTCCGGCCCAGCCGCCTTTGATGTACGGCAGCGCCGCTTGGTTGACGGCCCAGCCAACCTGGCCGGTTGCCGTGTAGAGCGAATCAACCTTCAGGCTATCCGTTGCAGTGGCGCTGGGCGAGACACTGTCCTTTAGGCCGGCCCATGCTGCCGTTCCTTCGACGCCGAAGACAAGCTGGCCGGCTTGGTAACGATAGCCAAGCACGCCGCCGAAGATGCCGCCGTCGGGCCGGTGGCTGATCGCCATTCCGGGCGGAATTCCCACAGTCGAGTTGTCCGTAAAATTCTCGTGGCCCCAGCCCCCGCCGCCCTCCGCGCCGAGATAAAGTCCAGTCCAGGAGAGCACCTGCGGCGGCACCATAGCGGGCGCCTTGTACGCAGGCGGTAAGTCCGCTGCTTGCGCGGCGCCAACAGCAACGAAGGCTGCCACCGCAGCACTTCCCAGCACACGTTTTCGCATGAGGGTTCCCCTTCTTTTCCCGCATCGCCTTTTATGTGCCATTCAGGTCAAAACGACGGTGACGACGCGTCTTCCCGTGCGGTATTCGAGGCAAACCGACGGTAATAAAATGTTCGTCATGCACCACAGTGGTGACAGGCCGACCGGAACCAGCCGCTGGCCCTCGCGTCGCCGGCCGGACCGCACGGTGAAACAGATGAACATGCAAGGCCAGTGGGGCTGGACCCGGTTTGGATCAGACGATGTTCACTAGGGGTCATGGCGAGAGATTGGCCGTTCGCATTCGAAGCAACGTCGCCGCTGCCGGCATGACGCCATCGCAGGACAAATGGAGGGTACGGCATCATCGAGCAGCCGAGCTGGCTTGATCTTACGACCTATTTTTGATATCATAAATATATCGTAAAGTCGTTCAGGGAGATCACACCGTGTCCACCACCTCTGCGTTAGCCCCGCCCCGCCGCAGCACGTTCGTCGACAGGGAACTCCGGGCCATCAACGGATATCTCATGATAGCGATCGGCCTGGTCTTGATCGCTGTTTGCGTCGTGGCTCACGTCCACCGGATTCGACCAGGACGGCTACGCGCTTCCCAGGGCCCGGTTTGCCCTGCCCGCGATCGTCGTTATCGCCATCGCCGTCGTGAAAGGCCTCGTCATCCTGCAACCGAACGAGAGCGTTGTCTGCCTGCTGTTCGGAAGCTATGTCGGCACTGAACACCGGCCTGGGCTTTGGTGGGTCAACCCGTTCAATTCGAAGAAAAAGATTTCGCGCCGACTCGAAACACTGGAGGCCGGCCCACTCAAGGTCAACGACGCGGTCGGCAACCCGGTCGATATTGGCGCGGTGGTGATCTGGCGCGTGGAGGACGCCGCAAAAGCGCTGCTGGAGGTCGGTTCCTACTCGAGCTACGTCCAAGCCCAGAGCGAAACCGCGCTGCGACGGATGGCGAGCGTACACCCCTATGACCAGGTCGAATTCGAAGAAGCGGTAGAGCAAGGCGAAAGGCCGGCGACCGCAACACAGCGGCTGGACGGCGGGCATCTGCCGATGTCCACGGTCACGTTGCGCGACGGCGGCGACGCGATCATTGAAACCCTGCTGCAGGAGATCCGGTCACGGATGGAGCCGATCGGTGTCTCGGTCGTCGAAGCGCGAATTTCGCATCTCGCCTATTCGTCCGAGATCGCGGGAGCCATGCTGCGCAAGCAGGCGGCGAGCGCAGTGGTCGCGGCCAGGCGCATGGTTGTGAAGGGCGCCGTCAGCATCGTCGAAGACGCCCTCCGAGAGCTCGACCAGAAGAAACTTGCCGACGCCCTCGATCCGGAGCGCAAAGCCGCGATGATCTCGAATCTGCTTGTTGTCCTGGTGGGCGACCGCGAGGTCACCCCGGTGATCAATACCGGCACGCTCTATTCGTAAACGGTCATGGCCCAGCGAGGACGGCCCCCAGGCCCGGAACGCGTCCCCTTCCCGCTCCGGGCGGAGAAAGCGATTCTTGACGCGGTGAAGCGGTGCGCCGTGGCCGACCTGCGGAGCGTCAACGCCGAAATCGAGATACTTCTCCGAGAGGCGCTGGCGCGCCGTGGAATCCGGATCAAACCGACCAATGAACGCGGCAAAAGCAACGGCGACGAATGACTGCGCGGTATCAGCCGCTTCGACACGCGTCAAAGCCTTCAGTCGAGCGGCTTGTCGTCATCGGTTGAGGGCCGTTCTTCCAACGAACAAATGTCGCCGCCGCCCAAGTTCTCTTCAGGCGGTGGCTGCGGTCGTCGTTTCGGCGGCGGCACCTGCTTCGTTGCTGGCGCTTTTTTGCCCTTGGCCATCAAGGCTCTCCCGGAGAAATGTCAATTTATATCTTAACAGGTTCGGCGATACTGCCTTTGATCTGCCGCATGGTCGCCGGTTAGACGCCGCGGCCTGAACGTGAGCGGCGCTGCGATCGTGGCAGAATGAACATTCCGCCAAGTCTCGTACAAGTCTCGTACAAGTCTCGCTTCTGGTCTGCGAAACCTCGCGAGGCTTGTTCGGTTGCAACCGATTCAAGAAAATCATTCAGCCGAAAGCTCGCCGTCCAATTCGGCATCCGGGGTAATCCCGCACGATCGGGACTCATTTGAAGGCGCCGGTAGCGTCGTGATGGGTGAGGCCAGCTGCTCAAGCGTAACGACCTCGCGCAGAAATTGTCGGAGAGGCTTGGCATTGGGAAAGCCGCCCCAGAGCGCCCCGGCTGGAACATCTCGCATCACCGAGGATCTCGCTGCAAGCCGAGCTCCTTTGCCGACCGTAATGTGTTGGCGGATACCAACGCGCGCTCCGAGGACGACAAAGTCTCCCAAAGTTACGCTGCCGCTCAATCCGGATTGACCGGCGATGATGCAATGGCGTCCGATGACGACGTTGTGGGCGATCTGAACCAGGTTGTCGATCTTGGTGCCCTCTCCAATGACCGTATTTCGAATCCCGCCCCGATCGACCGCCGTTCCGGCGCCAATCTCGACATCCCGTTCGATTGCAACAATACCGACCTGCGGCACCTTGAGATGCCCGGTTGCGCCCATGATGAAGCCGAACCCGTCCTGGCCGATGAGACAACCCGGATGAATGATGACTCGATCGCCAATGATCGCATGTGTGATCGAGCTGCCTGGACCGATCGCACAATTCTGTCCGATCTGAACATCCGGCCCAATCACACTGTTGGCCCCGATCAGCGTTCCAGCGCCGACGGTCGCCCGCGGTCCGATCACGGCACCGGGATCCACCGTCACACCGCTCGCGAGTTGGGCGGAGGGATGGACGGATGCACTCGACGCGATGCCCTCGGTCTCGAACAGCGACGAGGGACGTAGTGTGTCGGGATAAAGTTCGCGAGTCACCAACACGAAGCACTTATAAGGCTGCGGCGTCAGCAATACGACGAGGCCACTCGGAACGAGACATTGAAAATGCTCGCTTATCAATACGGCGCCGGCCCGCGTTGAGGTGAGCGCCTTGGCAAATTTCGCGTTATCTACAAAGGTTAAGTCGCATGCCTCCGCCAGATCGATCGGCGCGACATTCGTCATTCGCTGTGCGCGGTTCGTGAATTCTTGAAGCTCTGCACCGGTCAAGGCCGCAATCTCGCCTACCGTTAGACCGGGTGGATGACGTAAGAAATGCGGCTCGGTCAAGTCATCCATCCCAAAAGGCGATCCGCGGCTTGCGTAGCGCACGAGAGCATGAGTTCTGCCTCCGAGCAATGTCGCAGATGGGTCATCTCGTCATTCTGACTGACCGGACATGTTCAGAGCCGGTCGGCATGTCATGCCGATGGGCAACATTCGGACTGAATGAGCCACAAACGAGGCGGCCCTTATTGGCTCATCAGATGCAATTGATCTGGGTACTTGGCGACCGCTTGCCGGTTGCACGCCTTGCAAAAGAAGGTTTCGCCATAGGCCGTGTCGACGACTTTGAAGCCCGCCGGAACGGCTTCCACGCTCATGTCATAAACGCGTCCTTCAGGCTGAGAAAGAAGGACGGGTTCCGATTGCCCGCAGTTCGGACATGTCAGCAACTCAGTCCACTGCGTGCCAGCTCTCATTGCGCGTCCCGGTTCGATCCTACCGCCGGCATTACACAGCACAAACGCACCGCGATCGTCTGTTCAAAATTGCTCACCTTCAACCGAGGCCCAATCACCTTCCAATGAGACCCGCGTCGACTACGCCCGGTTCGCCGCCAACAACCGCGCCGTATGGCGGGCAATCGTCATTTCTTCGTCGGTCTTGATCACGAAGACACGGGCGCGCGACCGGTCCGAGGAAATCACGGTTTCGCCGGCCTGGTTGCGGGCCTCGTCGAGTTCGACGCCGAGCCATTCAAAGCCAGCGCAAACCCGTTCGCGGATGCGCCAGGCGTTTTCGCCGATGCCACCGCAAAACACCACGGCATTGAGCCCGGACAGGACAACCGCCATCGATCCCAGTTCGCGGCGGATCCGGTACACGAAATAGTCGATCGCCTGCATCGCCTGCGGCGTTCCCGCCGCCTCGAGCTCGCGCATGTCCTGCGACAGGCCGGAAAGCCCCTTCAGGCCGGACCGCCGATACAGCAGGTCCTCGATCTGGTCCTCGGTCATCTTTTTCTCTTTCAAGAGATAGAGCACGACGCCGGGGTCGAGCTGGCCGCAGCGGGTGCCCATCGGCAAGCCGTCGAGCGCGGTAAAGCCCATCGAAGAGCCGACGCTTTGCCCATCGCGGATCGCGCACATCGACGCACCGTTGCCGAGATGCATGACCACCACGCCGCCCTGCTCGTATAGCGGCGCGATCTCTTTCAGGCGCCCGGTCACATATTCATAGGACAGGCCGTGAAAGCCGTAGCGGCGGATGCCCTGATCGTAGAATTCGCGCGGCAGGGCGTAGGTGTCGTTGACCCAGGGATGGGAGCGGTGGAAGGCGGTGTCGAAACAGGCGACCTGCATGGCGTCCGGAAACGCGCGTTGCGCGGCGCGGACGCCGGACAAATTGTACGGCTGGTGCAGCGGCGCCAACGGGCTGAGCTCCTGCAGTTCCGCAAGCCGCTCCGCGTCGAGCACGATGGATTCAGTGAACGCGATGCCGCCATGCACCACCCGGTGCCCGATCGCGGCGATCGCTACGCCGCCGATCTCCTTTTCGAGAAGCTCGAGCACGACGGTCAGCGCCGAGGCGTGATCGGTAATTTTTCCGGCGTCGAGCGGCGTATCCGCGAACTTCTTGCCGGCCCGTTCGGCCTGCAAATGCGGCGTCGAGCCGAGGCCCTCGACCTCGCCGCGCACGCTTTCGGCTAGCTCCGTCTCAAGGTCGAACAGCGCGAACTTGATCGAGGATGACCCGGCGTTCAAGGTGAGAATGTGCTGCACTATTCGGCCGCCTGGGCAAATCGCCGCAAGGAGCGGCCACGGCCCACGTTCGATCGCACCTTGCTGGTCATTTGGCCTCTCTCGCGAGACGCGCTTCCCACCAAACGAACGATGGTGTAGCGCTTCGCATGCTGCCCATGCGTTGAAGACGTAGTGAGTGCGCGGCACGGGGTCAATCGCCAACAGGCGATTTCGATTGACGGTTGCGGAGGCGCCCGGCGACAATAAGCCAAAAATCAAGGAGGAAACCAACAATGGCCATTTCCCGCCGCCATGCCCTGGCCGCGCTCGCCGCGGCCACGCTCGCCGCCGCACCTGCGCTCGCTCGCGCCGAGACCATCCGGGTCGGCCTGCCGACCAAGACCTTCTGGCCGACGACGGTTGCCGAAACCGCGGTACGGCAAAGATTGTTCGAGAAGGAGGGCATCGCCGCCGAACTCACCATCTACCGCAGCGGCGCGGAAGCCTTCGAGGGGCTGGCGGCGGGTGCAGCCGACATCATCCTCGACCCGCCCTCGCTGGTGTCGGCAGGACGCACGAAAGGCGTGATGTCGAAGATCGTGGCCAACGCCACCATGGGCAATTTCGGCTGGCAATTGATGGTGCCGGCGAAATCCACCCTCGAGGTCAAGGACCTCAACGGCAAGAAGGTCGCGATCACGGCGGCGGGTTCGGGGTCCGACCTCTTGGCGCTGTGGACCGCCCAGGACAACAAGATCGATTTCACCCGCGTGCCGGTCGGCGGCGGCGGCCTGGTGCCGAACCTGTTGGCGGGCAATGTCGATGCGGCCGTGGTGTATTCGCCGCTCAGCTTCCAGATTCGGAAATCGGGCGACGCCCGCACCATCCTGGACTATTCCACCGCGGTGCCGCCGAACCTCACCGCAGGCTGGATCGTGCTCGACAAATTCGCCAGCGCAAAGCCTGAGGTGGTGCAGAAGGCGCTCAACGCGCTCTATGGCGCCGTCCAGTACATGCGCAACAACCGCGATCTCACGGTCAAGCTGATCGCGGACCTCTACGAGATGCCCCCGGAGATCGCCGCGCTCGAATACGACAACACGATCATGAAGCTCGAGACCGAGGGCAACATGGCGGCGCCGAACGTTCTCGGCGCCGTGCAACTGTCGCTCGATCTCGCCAAGCTCGGCGGGCTGAAGGACATCGTGCCGGCGCAGGACGTCATCTCGACCCAGTTCAAGCCGGTCCCGACCAAGCCCTGAAGAAGCCAATGATGGCCACGCGCCTTGGAATAACCAGCCCTGGCATCAAGATCGCCCGGCTCGCGATCATCGTCGCGTTCGCAGCACTTTGGGAAATGCTGTCGCGGACTGCAATCGTCGATCCACGGCTGTTGCCGTCGGCCTCCGACACGCTTGCGACGCTGGCTCAGCTGTTGCAGCGGGCAAGCGTGCGCGGCGACCTTGCGGTGACCGCAAGCGAAGTCGTGGCCGCGTTCGCGCTCGCGGTGCCCGTTGGCTGCCTGATCGGGTTCCTGATCGCGGAAAATCGCTATTTCGCCGAGGTGATGAAGCCGCTGTTGTTCTTCGCGTTCTCGATCCCGAAATCGATCTTCCTGCCGATGTTCATCCTGGTGTTCGGCGTCGGCTTCGCGGAGAAGGTCGGGTTCGGATTCTTCTCGACGATCTTCATCGTCATCCTGTCGACGACGACGGCGGTCGAATCCGTCAAGGTCGAGTACCTGACGGTCGCCCGCTCCTATGGCGCGACCAGCGTGCAGACGGCGTTTCGCGTCTACCTGCCGAGCATGCTGCCGGTACTGTTGGAAGCGTTGCGGATTTCCATGATCTTCAACCTCACCGGCGTCATTCTCGCCGAAATGTACGCCTCGCGCGACGGCATCGGCCACCAGATCGCGACCTGGGGCGAGAACTTCCAGATGCGGCAGCTATTGGCCGGCGTGGTGATGATCGCTGTCATCGCGATGGCCTTCAACGAACTGGTCAGATGGGTAGAGGCGAAATGCAGCCATTGGCGAACGTAACGCCGCTGAAGCCGTCGCCGCGCGCCGGCGCGGTCCAGATCAACGGTGTCGGACAGACCTTCAAGACCTCTGGCGCAGACGTCGTGGCGCTGTCGGACGTCTCGCTCGACATCAAGCCGGGACGTTTCATCGTCCTGGTCGGGCCGAGCGGCTGCGGAAAGTCGACGCTGTTGATGATGCTCGCCGGGCTGCTGCGGCAGACCTCGGGAACCATCCTCATCAACGGCGCGCCGATCGACAGGCCCGACCCCGATCGGGTCGGCGTGGTGTTCCAGGAGGCGAGCCTGTTTCCCTGGCTGACCGCGGAAGAGAACGTCGAATTCCCCTTGGCCTTGCGCGCGATCAAAAAGCCCGAGCGCCGCGCCAAGGCGGAAGACGCTCTTAGGCTGGTCGGGCTCGAAGGTTTCGGCAAGCGCCATCCGCATGAACTCTCCGGCGGCATGAAGCAGCGCGTTTCGATCGCGCGCGGCCTGGTGCAGGATCCGCCGGTGCTGTTGATGGACGAGCCGTTCGCCGCGCTCGATGAGCAGACCCGCATGACCATGGGCGACGAGTTGTTGCGGATTTGGGCGGCGACCGGAAAGACCGTCGTGTTCGTCACCCACAGCCTCACCGAGGCCGTCTATCTCGCCGACGAGGTCGTGGTGATGTCGGCGCGGCCGGGTCGCATCGTCGACCACCTGCAGGTGCCGCTGCCGCGCCCGCGCACTTATGAGATGCTGAGCGGCGACGCCTTCGGATCCCTGCGCGACCGCATCTGGCGGCATATCCGGAAATCGGCGTGAGGCGATGATGAAGGCAACCACGCTGCGCTGGTTGATTGTGATCGCCCTGATCCTGCTATGGGAGCTCCTGCCGCGCGCTAACCTCGTGCCCGAATTGTTCCTGCCGTCGCTGTCCTCGACCTTGGCCGCGGGCTGGAACGAGGCTGGCGAATATCGCAGCGCGCTGGTGGTGACGCTGTATGAGGTCGGAATTTCGATGGTCTTTGCCTGTGGCGGCGGCATCGTGCTGGGTGCGCTGGTCGGCAGCCTGCCGCGCCCGCGGCTCCTGATCATGCCGATGATCTCCAGCCTCTATGCAGTGCCGCTGGTCATCCTCTATCCGGTGTTCACGGTGTGGCTTGGCATCGGCTCGGAATCCAAGATCGCGTTCGCGTCGATCTATGGCTTCCTGCCGACGATGCTGGCGACCGCCGCCGGCATCCGGACCATCGATCCGCAACTCCTGCTCGCCGCCCGCAGCATGGGCGCGACGCTTCCCCAGCGCCTGGTCCGTGTCGTCCTCCCGGCGGCCATTCCAACGGTATTGTCGGGCCTGCGCGTCGGCGGCGCGCTCGTGATCGTCGGCGTCGTCGTCTCGGAAATGCTGATTTCCACCGCCGGCATCGGCTATCTCATTTCGCGCTACCGCACCGATCCTCGACAGCCCGCATGTGTTCGCGGGCGTGCTGCTGGTGCTGGCGATGGCGGTCGCGTTCAATGCCGGGCTCAGATGGATCGAGCGCCGGTGCGCGATCTGGCAGACCGGAACGCGCGGCGGCCAGCGCGCCGCCGACGCGTTGGCGGCCGGCATGCAGCCTGCGGGCTGAGACTACAAGAGCAAACCGAGGAGACCGTCGTGAACCTGCCCAAGCACCTGTTGCCGACGACCGTGGTCGGAAGCTATCCGCAGCCGGAATGGCTGGTCGATCGCGCCATGCTGTCGAAATCGGTGCCGCGCACGCGCATGCACGCGATGTGGCGGCTCCCCGAGGAACATCTCGAGGAAGCCCAGGACGACGCCACCATCGTCGCGATCCGCGACATGGAGCGCGCCGGCATCGACATCGTCACCGACGGCGAAATCCGCCGCGAGAGCTATTCGAACCGCTTTGCCACCGCGCTCGAAGGCATCGACGCCGACAACCCCGCGATGATCGTGGCGCGGTCGGGGCAGCAGACGCCGGTGCCGCGCGTGGTCGGCAAAGGTGCGGCGCACCGGCCCGGTCGAACTGCGCGACATGGAGTTCCTGCGCCGCAACACCGATCGTGCCGCCAAGATCACGCTGCCCGGCCCGTTCACCATGAGCCAGCAGGCCAAGAACGAGTTCTACAAGGACGACGAGGAACTGGCGATGGCGTTCGCGGAGGCCGTCAACGCCGAGGCGCTCGACCTGCAGAAGGCCGGCGCCGACGTGATCCAGCTCGACGAGCCCTGGGTGCGCAACAATCCGGAGCTGGCGCGGCGCTATGCGGTCAAGGCGATCAACCGCGCGCTAAAGGGCATCACGGTGCCGACCGTGGTGCATCTGTGCTTCGGCTATGCCGCCGTCGTGCCGGGCTCGACCAAGCCGGCCGGCTATTCGTTCCTGGCCGAGCTCGCCGACACCACGGCCGAGCAGATCTCGATCGAGGCGGCGCAACCGAAGCTCGACCTCGGCGTGCTCAAGGATCTCGCGGCCAAGAAGATCATGCTCGGCGTGCTCGATCTCGGCGATCCCGCGATCGAAGGCACGGATGTCGTCGCCGGCCGCATCCGCAACGGCCTGAAATATGTTTCGGCCGACCGCCTCGTGGTCGCCCCCGATTGCGGCATGAAATACATGCCGCGGCAGACCGCGTTCGGAAAGCTGAAGGCGATGTGCGACGCGGCCGCGGTGGTGCGGAAGGAGATTGGCTGACACGCGCCTTCGCAGCCGACGAAGGCGCGCGCAATCAGGCCGCGCTCGACAGCGGCAGCGTCTCGAGCAGCGGCCTTGCGAGGTACAGGATCTCGTAGGCCGTGCCCGGCTGGCCTCTTGACGGGCTCGTTCTCCGACAACAGGATGCGGGTGAACTTCCAGCTTTCGGGATCGAGGCCGACGGCGGCTGCGACCACGCCGGGCCCGCTTGCGATCTCGCGGTTGCGCGCGATCTCGGCCGCGAACGCCGCCGTGAGGTCGGCATCAAGCGGGATGTCCCGTTGCTCCTTGATAGCGAAGCGGGCTTCGCGCCCGCTTCCCTTGCGCGCATCGAGCGCGACGCGGGTTTCGATCGCGGCGCGCCCGAAACTGTCGGTCACGGTCTTGTAGCGCCCCTCGACCATCGCATCGCGAAAAGCCTCGTCCTGCTGCCAGAGATAGAGCGAGGAATATTCGTTGGCGATGGCGCCGAGCCGGCCGCGCTCGCGCAACAGAAAACCCTTGAAGTGAAGTCCGGGAATGGCGTCCCAGACGGGCCCGCGCGCGCTTTGCGCGCTCGCGGATGATGGCGATGTCATAGTCGGCCGGCAGCCGATGGGCATAGTGAGCGATGATCATGATGAGGATTCCTTTTCTTTGATGGGTGGCAGCCGTCAGCTCTTGTCGGCGACGTATTGCGCGACGCCGTGGCCGAACGACCAGTTTTCCGGCAAGACCTCGACGAGGTTGATGAGGATGTCCTCGGGGCGCAGTCCGGGGTCGGCGGCGAGGTTGTCGACGATGGCGCGATACAGCGCCTTCTTCTTCTCAAGCGTGCGCGTGTTGCTGACGGTGAGCTGGATCATGACCAGGTCGTCGCTGCGCGCGATGCCGAGATAGCTTTTGCTGTAGCTGAAATTGTCTTCGTCGTGCTCGGTGATGGTCATGAAGCGATCCTCCTCGGGCACGTCGAAGGTCGCGCGCAAGGCGCGATAGATGCCGTCGAGGATGGCCTTGCGGTAGGCGGCGGGCTTGCCCCGCCGGAGTGAAACGCGTGTGAGCGGCATGTGAGCCTCCTGCAGTCGTTGTTGGCTTGCGGGAGAGATAGCTCATCGATAGACCATTGCAAAATGGTATTTATAACTATATCAATGATATCGATTTTACATCTATGGTAAGCCTATGAAAACATTGGATATCGAGGCGGTGCAGGCGTTCGTCCTGACCGCGGATCTGAAAAGTTTCACCCGCGCCGCGGAAGCGATGGACACCACGCAGTCGGCGGTCAGCCTCAAGATCAAGCGGCTGGAGCACGGATTGGGCCGCAGGCTGCTGGAGCGAACGCCGCGGCTGGTGCGGCTATCGGCTGATGGCAACGCGTTCCTCGGCCCGGCGCGAAACCTGGTCGCCGCGCATCACGGCGCGGTCGGCTCGTTCGGCCTGGAGCAGCGGCGGCTCGTGGTCGGGATCAGCCATCACATCGTCGGCGCCGAGCTGCCGCTGTTGTTGAAGCGGATGGGCAGCGCCGAGCCTTCGCTCGTGCTCGAGATGCGGGTATCGACCTCGCGCGAGGTGCTCGAGGAATTCGAGCGCGGCGAGATCGATGCGGCGATCGTGCTGCGCCACGACAACCGCCGCCGCGACGGCGAGACCATTCTGGAGGAAGCCTTCGGCTGGATGGCCGCGCCCGATTTCGAGCATCACCCGGGCGAGCCCTTGCGCCTTGCCACGCAGGCCGAACCCTGCAGCGTGCGCAGCATGGCGATCGACGCGCTGAACGCCGCCGGAGTTGCCTGGACCGAGGTTTTTGTGGGCGGCGGCGTCGCCACGACGGGTGCCGCGGTCTCGGCCGGTCTTGCGGTCGCCGCACTCGGCCGCCGCGTCGCGCCGCCGGGAACGATCGACGTCGGCGCACAGCTTGGCCTGCCGCCGCTGCCCACGCGCGACGTCGTGCTGCATTCCAATGTCAGCGACCGGCGCACCAAGAGCGCGCTGAAGACGCTCGCCGCGACGATCCGGGCGACGGCGGGTTTTTGAAGCGCGATGAGACCAACCATCGGTTTCATGATGATCCATTCGCCGTCAGCAAGTTCGCAACGCATGATTTGAGGCTGCGGTTTCTGGCAGCTTGAATCACCGACCACCGCCATTGCATCAACGCGCGACCGCACGCAACGGCGACGCTAATGTCCTGAATTTGCTTCCGCCGCGGACCATTCCGACGATTGACGGTAAAGCAATAAACAGCCGCGATGACATCACCCCGCAGCAACGCGGAAAACACTGTTAGGAATTACTGAATAGATTTCGGCGGGGCGCATCGCCGACATGGCCGGAATTGCCGTTGGATCGACCCGGTCGCGGTTGACTCACCTGCGACATCAGCCGCGCAGATCGCGCGCGCCATTGTTCATTTGCAGTTCATCGAGAAACAAGCACATTGGACGAGTTCATTGCATCGAACACAATCATGTATTGACTCCAAAAATGAGGATACCAAGGTAGATGACCAGAAAGATTTTGTCGATATCGGCATTCGCCGCCTTGTTGTGCGTCGCAAGCGTCGCCGCTCAGGCCGCGGAAGGGTGCGGCCGGGGTGCACATCGTGGCCCCAATGGTCGTTGCTATCTTAACGGGCGGGAGGTCGTGGTTGAGCCGGGACCGGTCGTCGTCGCGCCAGGGGGGCCGGTCGTGGTGGTTGCTCCACCGGCTCGGAGTGGTCTGCGGGCCAGGACTGCGTTGGCACCCCGGGACGGCACCGCTGCTGGGCGTACTGAGCCCGTCTGGTGGGGCTCAGCTTCGCAGGCTCAAGGGCTCATGAGCGGAAGTCAAAGCCGGCATTTATGAACGCCTCATCTGCGAAATCGAATTCGAGAGCCGCCCACGGGCGGCTTTTGTTTGCAAAGCTACGGCGGGACGGATCGGCTCCGATCCGCCTACGAACTGAGCGGCCCAGGCGTAGCCCGTTGATTGTCCTCGGTGCGGATGCGCCTGCGCGCCGCTCTAGCAAAGACTCGATCGAGCATCAGCATCATCATCGGATTCGCGCTCGCCGCGGTCTGCGTGTTGCCGCTGAACCACCCCCAAAAGAGCACGAGCGCCGACAGGGTGCAAAGCGCAAGCAGCAAAGGCAACGCGAACCGTATATGCAGGCCGCCCGCGGTGTCATCGATCTTGCTGGTAGCTTGCGTGGCAGGGATGGCGTCGGTGACCGAAGCAACCGTGTTTTCCGGAGCATCGTTCGTCGCGCTGCTGGTGCTGCCGGCGAGGCTTGCGGTCACGAACCCATCTGCCGCAGGAACGCGGTCCGCGATCGGGTCTACCGGTCGGGATGGCGCATCATCGGCTTGCGACGTTTCCGCGGCTTGCGGCGTTTCCGTGGATTGCGGCGTCGCATCGCTGCGAACGGGAAATTGCGCGAATGAGTTCAAGCCTGGCTCGCGCGGCTTTGAGGCACGATGATGGACGACCATCCGGCCCGCCAGTTTCACATGGTGAACAGCAGTCTGCGCCACCGGCCGCGACCGATGAAGCATCGCCGAAACCCGATCGGACCACATCGCCGAAACCCGACCGGACCAGGCCAAGTAGGCCTTGCAGAAATGATTACAGGGCTGTTGACCGACATCGTCGGTTCCCGGCAAATTCGACGGGACCGCATGTGCCGGGCTCAGCCCGGCAAGAGACAGCGCGCAGATGACGGCCGCCGCCGCCCCAAGCATTTGCATCGTCGATCGAGCGGCCCATCATCAAGGTTCTCCTACCCGCAGTTCACCCAGGAGGACATCGACAGCAGCCATGGTCGATAGTTGGATCAGATCGCGTCAATATCCGGACCAGATCAGGTCAATTTCCGGATCGGACACGCGGCCCTTGCATCTCGCAGCTCCTAAGCGGGTTGGAACCGACCCGCCTTACGAGCTAGTTCAGTTATTTTGAAGTTCTGATCATATCGGTATCATCAACCGTCATTGCGAGCCACCGGCTCGGCGCAAGGCGCCGTCCGGTGAGCGAAGCAATCCAACGCCGCGTACGCCGCGCTATGGATTGCTTCGTCGCTAGCGCTCCTCAAAATGACGGTGGAAGATTCTCAGGATGAGGCTTCGCGACGCGCGCCAGCGCGCAACTCCAGCATGAGAGCCTGACGTGAAGTACCTGAACCGATTGGTTTCAGCGAATCGGTCGACCGCGAAAGGGGCACAATGCGGGTCGGACGTTGCCGCTTGTTGCTGGGTTATTTCAACCGACAGACAACTCTTTCCTTGTTAGAATTGCCGGTTCTGACGCCAAGAAAGGAATTCAGATGTGGACGATAAAAAAAAGAAGATGCCACTCGTCGGTTTCTACCCGAGGACCGTCGGGCAACTCAGTTGATCATTTCGACGGCATTCACGGCTCGCGCGGGCTTGAAGCGCTCGAAATCGCGTGCGCGTAAACTTTAATTTTCTGAACGGAATCAAGCTGATTTGGATTGTCAGTTCTCCAGGCGCAAATATTTTACTTTCCGAAAATCAGAAATTGTGTATTCTTCCCGCCGTCCCGCCTCGGCAAGAGGGGCGTACGCGTCGTCACGAACGCGGGGCGGGATGCGGTGGACGCGGCGGTGTCGCTGGACGAGCGGCGCTGATCCGCCTTCGCCAAGTTCGGCGGACTGGTACGGGACGTCGAGTGGCTTTGGTGAGACGGCGCGGACGGCGAAGTCGTGTGGTCCTGGCGCCCCGACGCTGGCGCTAAGGTTTCGCGGGACGCAATTCCGCGAAAGTGACGGGGGCAAAAGAGCCCGGTCCCCGGGGAGAGCACGTATAAGCCGTAAAACCATTGCGTGGGGAATGCCGGATGTTTCCGGTGCCTCCGCTGTGAATACTCGTGTGCATACTAAAACTACAAAGCGCACACGAGGCTGCGGGTGCATTGGGCACCCGGCATTCCCTGCGCCCTCTTATTTTCGAGGGTCAAGTTCATGCATCACCCGGGCGCTATCTGCGCCGCGGGAATGCGCCGCGTGCATTCTCCGAAGCTGTGACTTCGCAGGTGTGACTTCGAAGCTGTGACTTGCATTGATGACGCAACCCCTCACGCCGCGCAGCCCACACATGACCGCGATCAAGGCCGCAGCACCGGCTGCGTGTTCGGCGCGGGCGCTTCTTCCCTTTCGGCGTGCTCCGGCAGCTTGTCGACATGCACGGCGAGCGGCGGCCCGATCCAGAGCGGATCGGCGAGATGATCGCGGCGCGGGTTGGTCGTGTTCGGATGCACCAGGATGCTCAAACTGCCGTGGTTGAGCATCAGCCACGGCACCAGTTCGGGAAAGACTTCCGTGGCGAAGGCCACCTGGTACATCGCCTGATCGTGCGGCCCCACCTTGACGTCATGCCAGCGCCCGAGCGTGACCGAAAAGCGTTCGCCGATCCAGTGGCGCAGCCGCTCGGCCTCGCCGCGTGTCGTCGCCGGGTCGTAGTAGACGTGCGCGTGGAAGCTTGCGATTTCGCTGCTCGGCCGTGGTGCCGCTTTCTCCGATCCATTATTCATGTCACAAATCCTCGCTACATCTCGTGTCCCGAAGGCGGCTGGAGCTTATTTTGAAACGGCCACCGGATGATAGCCCCCGGGGCGGGTTACTCGTGCAAGGCTTACGGGGAAGACAAGGTCTTCGGAAAATTTGCCCGGCGTACTGCAACAAACGGGAACCGGCGCCGTTGTTGATCGGCGCAATCATACGCTGAATAGTGGGGGATATGATGCCGGTCAAATCAATCGAAGAGGGTTTGCCCTATCCGCAGGGCGCGCACTGGAACGGCGAGGGCACCAATTTCGCCTTGTTTTCCGCCAACGCCACCAAGGTCGAGGTCTGTCTGTTCGACGAAAAAGGCGAACGCGAGCTGCGCCGCATCGAATTGCCCGAATATGCCGACCAGGTTTTTCACGGCTATCTGCCGGACGTCGGCCCCGGCACGTTTTACGGCTATCGCGTCCACGGGCCCTACGAGCCCAAGGCCGGGCATCGCTTCAACCCCAACAAGCTGCTGCTCGATCCTTACGCGCGCGCCCATGCCGGGTCGCTGAAATGGGATCCGGCCGTGTTCGGCTACAAGATGGAAACCGGCGACGACCTCACTTTCGATGAGCGCGACAGCGCGCCCTTCATGCCGAAATGCGTGATCGTCGACCCGAATTTCGACTGGACCGGCGAGGCCGGCCGGCGAAACATGCCGTGGGATCAGACCATCGTCTATGAGGTGCACGTCAAGGGCTTTACGCAAAAGCATCCCGCCGTCGCCGGAACACCTGCGCGGCACCTATGCCGGCTTCGCCAGCCCGCCGATGCTGGACCATTTGACCGCGCTCGGCGTCACGTCGGTCGAGCTGATGCCGATCCATACCTTCGTCAACGACGATCGCCTGCTGGAAAAGAAGCTCACCAATTATTGGGGCTACAACACCATCGGGTTCTTTGCCCCCGACCCGCGCTACGCCTCCGACGTCGCCAACAGCCTGCGCGAGTTCAAGGAGATGGTGGCGCGGCTCCATGGCGCCGGCCTCGAAGTGATCCTCGACGTCGTCTACAACCACACCGCCGAAGGCAACGAGCTCGGCCCGACGCTTTCGTTCAAGGGCATCGATAATGCGAGCTACTACCGGCTGCCCGACGACAAGCGCCGCTACATCAACGACACCGGCACCGGCAACACCGTCAATCTCTCGCATCCCCGCGTCATCCAGATGGTCGCCGACAGCCTGCGCTACTGGGCGGGCCACATGCATATCGACGGCTTCCGCTTCGACCTCGGCACCATCCTGGCGCGCGAGGAACATGGCTTCGACGGACAGAGCGGCTTCTTGAAAGCGGTCGACCAGGATCCGCTGCTGACCCAGGTCAAGCTGATCGCCGAGCCGTGGGACTGCGGTCCGGGCGGCTACCAGGTCGGCGGCTTCCCGCCGGGCTGGGCGGAATGGAACGACAAATTCCGCGACGTTGTCAGGGATTTCTGGCGCGCCGAGACGACGACCGCCGAGTTGGCGCCGCGCCTGTGCGCCTCGGCCGATCTGTTCAATCATGGCGGGCGGCGCGCCTGGGCCAGCATCAATTTCCTCACCGCGCATGACGGCTTCACGCTGAACGATTGGGCGAGCTACAACGACAAGCACAACCAGGCCAATGGCGAGGACAACAGGGACGGCAGCTCCAACAATCACTCGTGGAATTGCGGCGTCGAGGGACCGACCAACGACAAGGCGATCATCGCGCTCCGGAACCGCCAGAAGCGAAACATGCTGGCGACGCTGTTGTTTGCGCAGGGCACGCCGATGATGCTCGGTGGCGATGAATTCGGCCGTACCCAACAGGGTAACAACAACGCCTATTGCCAGGACAGCGACATCTCCTGGTTCGACTGGAACCTCGATGACGACGCCAACGCCCTGCTCGCCTTCACCAAGCGTCTGATCAAGCTGCGCCAGTCCTATCCGGCGCTGCGCCGCAGCCGCTTTCTGACCGGGCAACTCGACGAGACGCTGGGCGTCCGCGACGTCACCTGGATCGACGCCAACGGCGGCGAGATGCAGGACGCGAACTGGAAGGACGCATCCATGAAATGCTTCGGCATGCTGCTCGACGGCCGCGCGCAGAAGACCGGCATCAAGCGCCGCGGCGAGGAGACGTCGGTTCTGATCGTGATGAACAGCTACGAAGGCGTCGTGGACTTCACCTTGCCGCCCCATGCAGGCGCCCAAACCTGGTCGCTTCTGGTGGACACCAACATGCCCGCCGGCAACCCCGTGGAAGCCTTCAAACCGGGCAGCGTCTATCAGGTGACCGGCAGATCGCTGCTGCTGTTCGGAGTGGATGGTGCGGCGTAATCTCTACCCTGCCCCATCATCACGGCCGCCGGCAGATCAGGTCGATTTCGATCAGCGCATCATAGGCAAGCCCGGTGACGCCGACGCACGTGCGCGCCGGCAACCGGTCGGGTGCGAAATACTGGCGGTAGGTCTCGTTCATCGCCGCGTAGTCTTCCTTGAAACGCGTCAGATAAACCCGCGCCATCGTGACATGCTCGAAACCGAGGTCGAGCCCACTCAAGACGAGGCGCAAATTCTCCATCACCGCCCGGGTCTGCGCGACGATGCCTTCGGGCAGGATACCCGGAGCGGCAGGGCTGTCGGGCATCTGGCCCGTGACGAAGACGAATCCGTCGGTTTCGACGGCGTGGCTGAATGGCGCGACGGGTTTTGGCCCGCCCGCGATCATGTGAAACTTCACCGTGATGATTCCTTCTATGCATGATCCGGAAAAGTGGACACCGGCTTTCCCTCGCGACAAACGCGGAACGCGTTTGCGCGGAAATCATGCTCAAATAATACGCTCAAGACGCGCCCGAAAACAGCCGCTTGCTGAGGATCGCGTGCACGCCCCAATTGCCGTCGACCACCTGGGTGACGCCGAAATCGACGGCGGCGGACATCAGCGCGATCGCCTCGTCTTCGCTGAGACCTTTGACGTTCATCAGGAAGCGGCGCATTTTGCGAAATGCGTCCTTCATCGCCAGATCGATCGACGAGGTGGCATAGACTTCGCTCTGCCCCTTGGCGCCGAACTCGGCGAGATAGTTCGGATGGCTGAATCCGGTGAGCACCCAGTCGGTTTCGGTCTCGATCAAGGGATAAGAGAGGTCGGCAAACGGACGGCCGGCCAGGTTGGCCTTCTTGTGCAGGACGACCTGGAACGTTCCGGTCATCGAGCACTCGATCGCCGTGCCGCTCAGTTCGCCGTCGCCTTGGGCGGCGTGGGGATCGCCGACCGACAGCAGCGCACCCGGTACCGAAACCGGGAGATAGACCGTCGACGCCCTTACCGAGCCGCCAATTGTCGAGGTTGCCGCCGAAATAGGACGGCGGCACCGAAATCGACGAAGTCCGGCTCCCGCGGCGCCACCGCGATGACGCCGAAATGCGGACGCAGCGGAATGCGGATGCCGTCGAGCACGTCGTGCCGGCGCTTCACGGTTGCGGGCGCGACCGGCACGCCCGGATAATCGTAGGTGGTGTGGATCACGCCGAACGGATCGGTCTGCGGCTCCCAGCGATAGGAATAGAGCGCGCGCGCATGGGGTACTTCGTCGTGGTCGAAGATCTCGTAGACCGTCACCGCCTCGCGCGGTTTCGGTCCCGCGAGAAACTCGTTGTAGTGATAGCCCCACCACGCCGCGACGCTGCTGCCGAACACGCGGCCCGCGTAATGCGGATTGCGGCTCGGCCGCGGAACGATATCGAGAATGCGAACCTCGAGCACGTCGCCGGGCTGCGCATCCTTCACCGCAACCGGACCGGTGCAGATATGCACGCCGAACCCCTCGCCGGCGCCGCGGCCGAAAACGCTGGCATCCATCGGGCCGGCGCCGCGCCGGTCGACGTTCTTTCGCTGTGCGGTCCAGCCGAACACGCTCTCCGCGCCGACGTCGCCCGCGATCATCAGCTCGGGATCGTCGGAAGCGTGCTGCGTCAGCGTCTCGATGGTGATGGTGTCGCCCGAGCCGATTTCGGCCTGCGGCGGCAGCGAGCGGTGGAAATAACCCCAATGCACGCGTTGGGCCATGACGGAAATATGGTGATGCGCGGAATCGGCCGTCGTGCCGCACGCGTCGGCGATCGCGGCATTCACATCTCGCTTGAGCATTTCGGACGGCTGGTGGGCGCGGGCGAGTGCATCCAGCGGCCATCCGCGTTGTCCCGGCGCGGTCAATGGCTGCGGCGCGCGTTCGGCTTCCTGTTGCCGAAACTCGCGCGGCGACAATCCGAAGCGATGCCGGAAGGTGCGGCTGAAATGCGCGGAATCGCCAAAACCGTAGCGATAGGCGATTTCCGAGATCGACCGATGCGCTTCTGTGGGGTTGGACAGATCGGCCCAGGCGCGCTGCAGCCGCCGCTCGCGCACATAGCGGGTGAAGTTGTCGCCGACGCCTTCGAACAGCTTTTGCAAGTAGCGCTCGGAAATCCCCTCCGCCTGGGCCACGCGCGCCGGCGCCAAGTTCAGGATCGTCAAGCCTGCGCTCGATGGTCTGGCAGATCCGATGCAGGATCGCGGCCTGGGTCGCGGTCTTGTTGGTATCGGACGCGCGCCCCGAGAGCTGGTGCGACAGCGTCAACAACAGTTCGGCCAGGCTTTGCGCGACCGCCGCCCATTCCACCTCGGTCAAGGCTTCGAGCGAACGCGCGGTCGCGTCCAGCATGCGGGCGAAGACGTCGCCCAAGCCGCCTGGCCCGACGACGCGCGCCTCGCCGAATCTCAGCTTGCCGGTGATACGGCCGTGCAGCGCCTCCGATGTCACCGACAATACGATCGCGCGCATGTCGCGCTGGAAAATCACGCTGCAGTCGCCGCTGCGCGGCAGCAGCAGCAGATTTCCGACCGACACGATGCGATGCTCGGAACCTTGCCGAAGCGCCACGCCGTCCTCCATCGGCAACAGCGCGATCGGCAGCGCGTCGCCGGACTGCGGCAGCGGAGATATTCCTTGCGAGCCCGCCGAAATCCGGCTGAGCGCGAGGCCCGCGGTGTTTCGGTGCGACGCGGTGGCATGGCCGTCATAAGAAGGCATTGGCCGAAGCCGGCCGAAGCCCGACCGTAGCCAGCACATCCCGCCACGCCTCGGGGCGGTCGGCCTCCGCGTAGGACTCACTTGTGAACGGACGAAAACTCATCGCATTGACCCGGGTCCGGTCAAGCGAAGCAACCCCCGTGCCAGACAGCCGGCATCAGCCGCCGCGACGCCACGTTCAGGCGGTGCCCGGGATCGAGGAAAAAGTCAAAAGCCGCCTTACTTCAATGCATTAATCGCACCTGAACACATTCTTGCGGATCGTGCCGTGGACCCCCCAATTGGCGTCGACCACCTGGGTGACGCCAAAATCGGCCCCGACCGACATCAGCGAAATCGCCTCATCTTCGCTCAGTCGGTGCACGGTCATGAGGAACCGGCGCAATTTGCGGAACGCATCCCGCATCGCCCGGTCGAGGCTCGAGTGATTTGCAATCTCGGTCTGGGCGTTGGCGCCGAGTTCGGCGAGATAGTTCGGATAAGTAAAGCCATAGACCGACCAGGCGTGGTCGGTTTCCAGCATGGGATGGGTCAGCCCTTCGAGCGCGGTGCCGCCGAGATCGGCCTTCTTGTGCAGGATGAATTCGAAATCGCCGGTCAGCGAGGTTTCGATCGCGGTGCCGCCAAGCTCGCTGTCGCCTTGGGCGGCGTGGGGATCGCCGACCGAGAAGAATGCGCCGGGCACGGCCACCGGATAATACATCCGCGCGCCCTTCCCGATCCGCCAGTCGTCGATATTGCCGCCGGTATAGCTCGGCGGGATCGAGCTGACGAAATCGGCCTCCGATGGCGCAAGGCCCATGGTCCCGAAATGCAGCCGCGCCGGCACCTTGACGCCGGTCAGGATGTTTTCCCGCTTGCGAATGGTCGCGTGATCGACCCGCACGCCGGGATAATCGATCATCGCGTGAACGATGCCGTCCGGATCGGTCTGCGGGGTCCAGACATAATTGTAGACGGCCTTGGCGTGCGGCTCGCCCGATGTGTCCAATTCGAAGATCGTGATGACCTCGCGCGGCTTCGGCTCCTCGATCAGGTCGTGGTAGTGAAAACCCCAATTGGCCGCCGCGTTCGAACCAAAACAACGGCCGGCGTGGCAGGCGTGGCAGCTCGGGCGCGGCCGCACCTCGAGGATGCGGACCTCGAGCACATCGCCGGGCTCGGCGTTCTCGATCGCCACCGGACCGGTCAGGAGATGCACGCCGAGGCCTTCGCCCGATCCCCGAATGAAGGGGCCTTCGGTCGGGCCAGAGCCGCGCCGTGCGACGGCTTTCAACTCCTTGGTCCAGCGAAATACGCTTTCGGCGCCGGGATCGTTGGCGATCATCCGCTCGTAGTCATCATTGGCGTGATGGGTCAGCGTTTCGATCGTGGCGCGGTCGCCCGAGCGAAGCGTCAGCGCCGGGGTGACCTTCTTGCTGAAATAGCCCCAGTGAACGGTCGCCGGGGAAACCGGCAGGGTAAGATGTTTCATGCAAGTGCCTCGTGAGGGAACGGTCGATGGATCGCTGGAATCGACAACTGCCGGCAAGCGCGGCGCACGGTCATCGCACGACCTCCGGCGCCTTGCCCGCTTCCATGACGCTGAGAAATCGTGCGGTGACGGGGTTGCGCGGCCGGGTCAGGACCTCATGCGCCGGTCCCTCTTCCAGGATCACGCCGCCGCTCAGGAAAGCGACGCGGTCCGCCACTTCGTCGGCGAAGCGGATCTGATGCGTCGAGATGATCATGGTCAGCCCGTCGTCGATCGCGAGCCGGCGGATCACTTCCAGCACCTCGTTGACGAGTTCGGGATCGAGCGCGGAAGTGGGTTCATCGAGCAGCAGCACGCTCGGATTCGGCGCCAGCGCGCGCGCAATCGCCACCCGCTGCTGCTGTCCGCCGGAGAGATGCCGCGGCAGCGCGTCGGCGCGATGGCTGAGACCGACGCGATCCAGCAGCTCGTCGGCGCGGCGGTCGGCATCCCCCCGTGCCATCCCGTGCACCCATCGCAGCGGGCCAGCGATATTTTCTCTCGCGGTCAGATGGCCGAACAGGTTGAACTGCTGAAACACCATGCCGACGCCGACATTGGCGCGCTCGTTGGCGACGGCGCGTGGCGTCAGCTTCTTCCCGGCCTCGTCAAATCCGAGCCGCCGTCCGCCGACCCGCACGGTGCCGGCATCCCAATTCTCCAGATGATTGATGCAGCGAAGCAGCGTGCTCTTGCCCGAACCGCTCGGGCCGAGAAGCGCCACGACCTCGCCGATCCGGACCGTCAGATCGAGCCCATCGAGGACCTTCTGCGCGCCATAGGCTTTGCGCAACTCGCTGACCTCGACCGCGACGTTGTTGCGGGCGATGATCGTGGCGCGCTTGGTGCGCTGTTCCCGCGTCAGCGCGAGTGGCGGCAGATCGATGACCTCGGAAGGAAACGGGTACGAAATTTCGACCGCCGGCGCATGGGCCTCGGCAAGTTCGAGCTTGGCGGCAAGATCGACGCGGCGCCACGGCAGATAGTCGGCGAGCTTGCGCTGGTTCTTGCACAGATTCTTGGTGCGATCGAGATCGAGCAGCCATTCCAGACCCAATTGGATGACGCTGACCGCGCCGGTCAAGACCAGATAGAGCAGGCCGGAGGCAAAGAAGATCGAGAAGAAGTCGAAGGTCGAGGACGCCAGCTGGGTGCTGCGCAGCGTCAATTCCTGCACGGCGATGACGGAGGCGAGCGAGGAGTTCTTCAACGCGCTGACCGATTCGTTGCCGAAGGCCGGAATCATGGTGCGGATCGCCTGCGGCGCGATGACGTGCCGCATCAAGACCGCCGGCGTCATGCCGAGCGCCTGCCCGGCGAGCACCTGGCCACGATCGACGCCGAGCACGCCCGAGCGCAACATCTCGGCGATGAACGGCGCCTCGTTGCAGGCCAGCGCCAGTCCGGCCGCGATGACCGCGGGAAGCGTGATGCCGATATGCGGAAGGGCGTCATAGGCGAACACCATTTGCAGGATCAGCGGCGTGCCGCGAAAGATCACGGCGTAACCGCGCGCGAACGCAGCCAGCAGCCAGAAGCGGCTGAGCTGCATCCATGCGAGGATCAGTCCAAGGATCAGTCCACCAAAAAGCCCGAGGGCGGTAACCTGGAGGGTGAGTTCGATGCCCTCGAGCAAATACGGCAGGCTGAGGTAGTGCAGGAACAGCGACATCAATCAGCCGTGAGGATGTCCGGTTCCTTGAAGTTGTTCACATCGAGCTCCCACTTCTTGAGCAGGTCCATGTGAATGCCGGCCTTCTGGATTTCGATCAGCGCCGCCAGCACCGCGGCGCGGAACTCAGGCTTGTCCTTGGGAACGGCGATACCGACCGAATAGGGGATCGTCACCGCGATCGCCTTTTCCAGCTTGTCGGGATTGGCCTTCACCGCCTGATCCACGGTATTGACGTCGTTGACATAGGTGTCGGCGCGGCCGGCCAGGATCGCCTGAATGCAGTTGGCATTGTTGTCGTAGAGCTGCAGCGTCGGCTCGGGCTTGCCCTCCGCCTTGCACTTCGGACCCATATCCTGGACCAGCGGCACTTCGACAAAGCCGGTATTCTCGGCCGCGGCCGCCCCGCACAGCGAGGTGTTGATGCCGCTGATCTTCTTCGGATTGCCCTTGGCGACCAGCACGCCATCAAACACCTTCGAATAGGTGATGAAGTCGGCCGCCTTGGCGCGTTCCTTGGTGGCATAGATGTCCGAGATCACGATGTCGGCCTGGCCGCTGGCGAGCGTGGTCAGGAGGGCCGCGAACACGACCGGCTTGTAGGTAAGCTTGAAGCCGAGGCAGTCGCCGATCGCTTCGCCCAGATCGATGTCGAAGCCGACATATTTGCTGGGGTCCTTGGGATCGATCGCCTCATAGCCCGGCGTGTGCGGGTTGACCGCATTCACCAGGGTCTTGCCCTTCCACTGCGGATATTTCGCCTGCAACGCCGCGCATCCGGCCGGCGCTGCCTGCGCCGAGATCGGTGCCCATAATGCCAAGGCCAGCATCGCAACCACCGCGCCCAGCGCGGCCTTAAGCCACGTTCCCTCCGCGGATTTGCGACGCCCACCGGTAAAAGACCATTTCTGCATGTTGAAAGCTCCTCCGACGTTGTCATGGCGCCTGCCATGTCTCAAATCTCGGAGGGTAGCCTAGGCGCGACGGCGGCTAAAAAACTTGTCCGCGGGCGCACAAAAATTTGGATCGACCGGGCCTGCGGTTTGAGCAGGCTGCACAAAAAATATTCGTATGCACGCGCCGCAATTTCGACATCCGGTCACTAGGGCGTTGAGGCGCGGTCGCCAGTACCGCCGCGCGCGCCGGCATCGACAATCGCGTGGTAGGTCGCCGCGATCAGTTCATCGACCAGCGGCGGCGGCGCTTCGCGGCGCTCGAGGTGCGGCCTGACGGCGGCGAGTGGAGCTCCCGCGAGCACGAAGGCGGCGCGCTGGAGGTTCGCCGGACCCGCGCGGCCGAACGCAGCCCGGGCAAAGCTTGCGAGGCAAGCCTCGAACCGCTGCGCCTGATCGCGCACGCCGCGCTTGAGCGTTCCCGGCCAATCGCCCTGCACGAAATCATGGCGGCTGTAGAGCAGCAATAGCCGCGCGTCGTCCAGATGCAGGCGTGCCCAGCGCGGGGTGTGAAGCGCCGCAGCGAGCCCGTCGCCGGCGTCGATCGCCGCGACGAATCCCTCCTGATAGGCCAGCACGGTCTTCAGCCACAACTCGCCGAGCAGCGCGTCGCGCGAGGCGAAGCGGTGATAGAACGAGCCCTTTGGCGCCTTCAGGCGCTGCGTGACGGAATCAACCGTCACGGCGCTCGGCCCGCGTTCGCAGGCCAGCGCGCGGGCCGCGGCGAGGAAGCCTGCATTGTCGAAGAGTGGTCGCCCCATGCATTTAGACTATATCGTCTAGACTATCTGGTCAACACGTGATACCGACAAACTCGGTTGCATCAGCGGATGAGGATCTTGCGATGTCACAAGCAAAAGGCGAGCGCGACGATGTGGAAGTCGACCGGCTCCTCGCAGGCGCGGCAAAGACGATTGCCCGCGTGAGGTATTGCTGGCTGGTGACCGAGGCCAAGACCGGTATTGCCAACGCGCGGCCGATGGGACGCGTGCTGTCCGACGAGAACGACTGGACCATCCGCTTCGTGACCGGTGGCCGCTCCCGCAAGGCATCCGACATCCGCCGCGCCAGTGAGGTCGGACTGATCTTTCAGTGCGACCAGGACGACGCATATGTCGTGCTGAGCGGCAAGGCCACACTGATCGAGCGGGCTTCCGAGGTCGACCGGCTTTGGAAGAACGCCTACGACGCCTATTTTCCAAATGAGACCGAGCGGGCGAACGCGGCTTTCGTCGAGGTCGACGTCGCGCGCATGGAGCTCTGGATCCGTGGCGTCACGCCGGAGCCGTTCGGATTGCTCCCGACCGTGCTTGAGCGGGACGCCGGAGGCAACTGGCATTTGGGTGATCCCCACGCCGCGTGAGCGCTTTATCTCGTCACGGGACCTGACGCATCACTTCGGCCAGCGCGGCCGTTTCCCCCGCTGCGTTGACCTGTTCGACCGACGGCCGCTCGGCGAGCAGGATGATCGCGCCGGCCGCGATGGCGGACAGGCCGATCGCAACGAACATCGGCGCCGGGCTTTGGTAGATCTGCTGCAGGTTGCCTGCGACCAGGGGCCCAAGGATCGCGCCGACCCGCGCGACGGCCAGCTCCATGCCCACAGCGGTGGCGCGGACGCCGGTCTCGTAGGATGCCGCGGTGAAATTGTTGAGGACAAACTGTGCGCCGATGATGCAGAAGCCGGATAAGGCCACCGCCGTCACGTTGACCAGATGCGAATTGAAGGCGACGAGCGCGAGCACCGCCAATCCGCCGGTCGCCCACCACACCGCCAACAGCCCTCGACTCTTTCCAAGCCGATCGATCAGGTGACCGAGCACAAGAGCGCCGAGAAACGACATGATCTGCATCACGGCGCCGAAGCCGAAGCTCGCTGAGAAGGTTTCGCCGCGCTGCATCATGACGGTCGGAATCCACCCGGTGAGGCCGAAGATGCAGAACAGGCTGAGGAATGCCGACAGCCAGATCGAAAGCGTGGTGCGCCTATATTTGGCCGTCAGCAGAACCGCGACCGGATGTTCCAACTCCTGCCGCCGCGCCACGGCGATATCGGCCGAAGCGTAAAGGCTTGCGCGTTCAGGACGCAGCCTGCGCAACAGCGCGCGGATCTCTTCGAATCGATGTTTGAGAACAAGGAATTTGGGCAATTCGGGCAACTGGGCGTGCAGGAACGGCAGCAGCAGAAACGACATCGATCCGACCCAGTACAGCGCCTTCCAGCCGAATGCGGGCGTCGCGAAAACACCGACCAGGCCGGCCGCGGTGCCGCCGAGCGCCCATCCGAGCGCAACGCCCCACAGCGCAAAGGTGTTGGTGACCCGCCGCGGCGCAAGTTCGTTGATATAGGTCGTCGCCAGCGGCAGCAGCACGCCGAGCCCAAGCCCGGTGCAAAGCCGCAACGCGCAGAATGAAAGGAAGGAGTCGGCGAGAAGCGCGGTCAGAAGCGTGAAGATGCTCGTGATCCACAGACCTCCGAGCAGCGTGCCGCGCCGGCCAAAGCGATCGGCAACGATGCCGTGGACCGCAGATCCGATCAGGAATCCGATCAACCCGCTCGAAATCAGCAGGCCGGCCTGGCCTCCCTGCAGTCCCCAGGGCCCGGCCACGTAGTGAATCACATAGGCCGGATTGAACGTGTCGTAACCGTCAAACAGGGTTAGAAGCCCCATGATCAGGCCAAGCCGCATATGGAAGCCGCTGACCTTCGCATTGGCGAGTTCGTCGTGAATATCGATGCCGTGATCTGCCATCACGTCCCTCCCCTTGGCTGATTTGAATTTGTTTGGTGTGACCGCTTATTCCGCGGCTTGATTGAGGCGGTCGGCCGCAACCGGCGGCAGATCGAGCTTGAACAGCTCGACCGCGTTGGTTCTGCCGATCTTGATCCGATCGGTCTCGCTGATGCTCGCACTCGTGAACCAGTCGGCGGCGTGATCGACGTTTTCGAACGGCCAATCGACCGAAAACAAAATTCGATCGGCGCCGATCTCGAGCAAGGCATCGATCAGGGTCTGGGTACGGAAATTCCCCGACGTCGTCAGATGGAAATTCGAATTAAAGTAGTCGCGGATCTTTCGCTTGGCCTTGTGCTTGTGGGGTGCCTTCACCCATCCGTTGCGATGATCGATGCGCCACATGCTGTAGGGCAGCCCCTCTCCCATATGGCCCAGAACGATCTGCAGCCGTGGATAGGCATCGAACAGGCCCGACCCGATCAGGCGCAGCGCGTGGACCGCCGTCTCCTGTCCGAACGCCCAGGTCGGGCCAAGCAGCCAGGGATGGCCGGCATAGATCCTGGAGTCTTCCGGCAGCGGATTGCGCGGATGCAGATAGAAGGGAACGCCGAGTTGCTCGACCCTTTCCCAGAACGGCCAATACTGCGGCAGGTCGTAATAGACCGGAGCCCGGTGATCGGAAACTTGCGAAAATCCATTGACCAACGCCCCGCGAAATCCGAGCGTCTTGACGCAGCGCTCGAGTTCGGTGATCGCAAGCGCCGGGTCCTGCATCGGAAGCGCTGCGAAGGCCTGGAAGCGCGACGGACGCCTGGCAACCTGCTCGGCAAGATAGTCGTTGGCGCGTCTGGCGATTTCGTTGGCCCTGGCCGTCTCGGGGATGGCTTGCACGGCGGGCGCGTTCAAGGACAGGATCATCATTTCGATCCCATGCTTGTCCATCTCGGCAAGCCGCCTGTCCTGAATGTCGAGGAGCCGGCTCTTGAGCTCCGGCCAGTAGCTTTCGGGCACGAAACCCGCGGAGTCCATCAGCGTGTCGGGAACGGCGAAATGCTCTTCGAGTGCGATCTTGCCCTGCATGATTTCCTCGCTTGTCTTTCGATCAATACTGCCCCTGAGGCGACAGTCCGAGCGCCATCTGCCCGTACATGGTCCCCACGGCATCCCAGTTCATGCTGATGTGACGGCCGACAGCGTTCGCGTCGCGCCAGGCACGCTGCACCGGATTCGACAGATCGAGCCCCTGCCCGCCGGTCGAGGCATTCAATGCCTCCGCAGCGCGGATGGCGAGGCTGACCGAGAACGCCTGCCCGCGACGGCTGAGGATTCGTTCCTCGATCGAGACCGGCCGACCGGCGCGGACCGTCGCGGCGCGCTCCTGCAAATCGCGCAGCAGCAACGTGCGCGCCGCGTCCACCGATGCGGCAGCTTCGGCGACCCGCAGCTGGATGGTCGGAAACTCGGCCATCCGGTTGTTGCTGCCGGCAACCGCGCCGCGGGTGATCCGCCGGCTGGTGCGAGCGAGATATTCGTCGAGCGCGCCAAAGGCGGCGCCGACCGCGGTGGAAGCGAGACACGACGGAATGTTGCAGAGCATAGGAACCGCGAAAGCGGGATTTGCCGCATATAGTGCTGCGCCCGGCGTTTGTCCGCTGGTGGCGTCGGCGAAGCTCAACACCCGGTGCGCCGGAACGAAAACGTCCGTGAGCACGAGCGTCTTGCTGCCGGTCCCGGCGAGCCCGACCACGTTCCAGGTGTCATCGATGCCGTAGTCCGCAGCCCGCACCAGAAGGAATGCCGGGATCAGCGGCCCGCCTTCCGCTTCCGCCGGCAGCAGCGCCGCGCATAGCGACCACTGCGCATTGTCGCAACCGCTTGCGAACGACCAGCGCCCGCTCAATCGATAGCCGCCGTCGGCCGGAATCGCTTTCGCAGCCGGCGCATATGAACCGCAGGCAACCGCATGCGGGTTTTCGTCCCAGACATCGCGCTGCGCCTGCTCGGGGAAGCTTGCGATCAGCCATTGATGCGCGGCAAGCAGGCCCGCAACCCACGCCGTCGACGCGCAGGATTTCGCGAGCTCGATATTGAGGTCGACCAGCATGTCGAAATCGTGCTCGTAGCCGCCGAACCTCGCCGGCTTGACGATGTCGAAATAACCGATGGCGCGCAGCGCGGAAATATTTTCTTCCGGAACGCGGCAGGCCTTCTCGGTTGCATGCGCGCGCGCTTCGATCTCGGGACGGACGCCATCCAGGCGCGATTTCAGCTCTCGAAGATCGGGGCGCGACGGCGCTGGCCAGGTCTCGTCTTTCAACTGTGCCGCAATAGCCACTTCTACCTCCTGATCGGTTCGCTTAGTGCTTGCCCTTAGTGCTTGACGGCGCCGGCGTCCGAATGGGCCGCACGTTGCGGCGGGCTCTCGCGAGCCACGGAGAAGCAGTAGGTTGCGTCTTGATAGATTAGAGGCTCGATCGGGTCGTGAACATTCACGGCTTCCGCCTCACCGATGAAAATCGTGTGAGTGCCGTAGGGCACGGCGGCGACTTTCCGGCAGAAGATGTTGACCTGCGCATCCGCGAGATAGCTCATTCCGTCTGCCGAGGTCAGCCAGACGCCCAGTCCGAAGCGCGCCTCCGGCGCCATCGCCCCGCTGAACGCAGTTGAGAGTTCGGCCTGATCCCTGCGCAGGACGTTCACGCAGAAGTGCCGCCCGAGCAGCATGATGTCATGCAGCAGGGTCGAGCGGTTGACGCAGGCGATCAGCGACGGCGGATCGAGCGAAAGAGACGTGACGGCAGTTGCCGTCATGCCGTGACGGCGGCTTTGATCGGCGGATGTGATGACGGACACCGCGGCGGGAAACCGCCGCATCGCGCGCTTGAAGGAAGCGCGCAGTTCCTCGGATGCAAACTGACATTGCCGCTTCCTTCCCCGGTGATTTATTAATTTCAATCACAATAGTTGCGATTGCAAATGATTGTCAATGGAAAATTTGCAAATGCAACTTTCCGTTTGGACGCCTTGGGGTGAATCGGCTACTGTCGGCGCGCAAGATTTGCGGCGCGACAGGTTGCAACCAATTGTACCGACTGACCCATTCTCTGCCCTATCTGCTCAACAGGGTCGGCGTCCGGATGGGCGAATTGTTTTCGCGACGGATCGCCGGCTATGGCGTGACCTTGCCGATGTACCGGGTCATGGCGGCGCTTTGGGAAACCGCAGATCAGCGTCTCGGCGACCTCGCCGCGATGACGTCGATCGAAATCTCCACGCTCTCGCGCCTGGTCGGCACCATGAAACGAAAGGGATTGGTCACGCGCACGCGCCTGAAGGACAATGCCCGCACCGTGGCGATCAATTTGACCGCCAAGGGAAAGGGGCTGGTCGAAGAACTAATTCCGATCGCGGTTCACTTCGAGGACGTCGCGGTCCGCGATTTCTCAGGCACAGGCCTCTCCGACCTCAAAAGCACGCTCGAGGCCATTTATGTCAGCCTGGGCTCGCTCGAGCCGGAAATTGCGGAAGCCAACGCACAACGGCGGGCGGCACGGCGATAGCGGCGGGCGTCTTCAAGAGAGTGCGGATCGAAGGCAGGTTCGCCGCAGACCCCGAGGCCGCCGCCTGCCGCGCGCACGCGCACCAGAAACTCTTCCGGCCGCAGGACACCCTTCAGAACCGGACCGTCGGCGCTCGAGACGATGGCGCGCATGCACAAACCTCCTGACGCGCCGGATGCTCAGCGGCCCTTGACTTCACGGATGGGATCGGTGCCGTCCCAACCGACGGCGGCCTGTTTGACGCGCTCGAAGAATTTCCCCTTGCCGCCGCTGATATCGGAGATCTCGATCACGGTACCGGGATGGGCCCCCGTATCGAAATAGGCGAAGCGGCCTTTCTCGCCGCCGATCTGCCCCTCATGCCCGACCTTGTAACCGAGCGCGAGCGCGCGTCGTAGAGGGCCTGGTAGTCGTTGGTCCAGTACGACATGTGCTGCAGCCCTTCGCGGCCGGAGTTGAGAAACTCCATGTACATCGAAGGTGCGTCGTTGCGTTGCTGAATCAGCTCGATCTGCAGAGCGCCGGAATTCGCGATCGCAATGCTCATTTCCACGCCGGAATCCTTGCCGCGGTGGCGGAAGTAATCCGTCTTGACACGGTCGATGTAGTACCAAGGTCCGACGCCGAGCACGTTGATCCAGTGATCCATCGCACCGCGGATATCACGCACCACATACCCGTTCTGACAGACCGCGCCGAAAATGCGGCTCATGTGACCTCCCTCCGTCCTCTTTGGCACGAGCTTATACTCGATCTGGAAACGATTCCGGCGATTACTTCGCTGACGTGGGACTTGAACGAAATGGGCAGGATTGCCGCAAAAATCCTCCTGGACAGGATTCGCAATGGCGATGGCGCCGCGACGCAAAGCCATTCTATCTGCCGAACCGCTTTATTCTTCGACACTCCTGTGCGGCGCCTGCCGCTGTGTGGGCCGAGTAATCGGCGCTTTGCGCAAGCCAAGGCAAACGTGGCGCGCCGCCACGGTTCGATGTTATGATCAAGGCCTGTCCGCGCTGAAGCGCCGGTAGAACCGGCATCGTTGGTCTTCCGGCGCCATCGCCACGACCACAAGGGAACAGAAGCCATGTCCTTTAAACTCACCAGCCAAAGCTTTAACGACGGCGATTACCTGCCCGAGGTTCACATCTTGTCGAAGGACTTCGGCTTCGGTTGCGCCGGAGGCAACCAGTCCCCGCATCTTGCGTGGTCGGGCGCACCGAGCGAAACGAAGAGTTTTGCCATCACCTGCTTCGATCCGGACGCGCCGACCGGCAGCGGGTTTTGGCACTGGCTGGTCGTCAACATCCCGGCGACGGTGACGGAGTTGCCGCTCGATGCCGGCAATCTAAAAGCCGGCAAGCTTCCGGCGGGTGCGCTGCAGACCCGGACGGATTTGGGGATTACCGGCTATTTCGGCCCATGTCCGCCGCCAAACGACCATCCCCACCGCTACGTCTTCACGGTGTTTGCGGTTTCGCAGGAGACGCTTGCCGTTACGGCTGACAGTTCGGCGGCGCTCGTCGCCTTCAACCTCAATTTCAACACGCTCGCGAAGGCGACCTTGATGGGCCTGTTCAAGCGATAGGCTGCTAGCATCGAAACTCTGAACGCCATCGCTTTGCGACGGGGCAACGCCGCTCGATCATCTCCACTGCTTCTCCTCCGCCGACCAGGCCCAGCCGGACAACTTTCCGGGGGTCGCCGCGGCCAGGGCCGATTGCCGCCCTGTCCCCGCGTTGCGAAAGATCAACAAGACCGCCCGCACTTCCCTTATCAATAGCACTACCTCCATTGAGAGGATTCGGTCGGGCGCCGGACTTTTCGGAGATCTGAAAGGGGAATGCGATGTTCCAGTTCGGCTATCTCTTTCTCGTCCTGTTCGCCGCGCTGCCGCTTGGCCGCACCTTCTTGAGCGCACAAAGCGGAGGCTCGCAGGTTGCGTTCGCTCACCGGCTTTATCGCGACCTGGCTTACATTGCAGCGGCCGTGCTCGGAATCATCTGTTTCGAGACGGTCATGACGATATCGCTGCAGAACTACTGGTTCGAGGAACTCGGCCAGCGCTACCGCTACTGGCTGGCGCTTGGGCTTGACACGGGGCTCTTCGTCGCCGTGCTTTTTTCGGTCGGCATCTTCACAGGCTTTAACGTCCGGGCCCTGTGCCGGCCATTGCCGGATGTGCCAAGGAGTGCGCCGTGGTTTGCGTCCTTCATCGTCGCGGCGGTGATTGCCCTTAGCGCGACGAATCTTTGGGTGCCGCTGCTGGGTTTCCTCGGTGCGACCGCGACCGGCACCAGCGATCCGATTTTCGGCAGGGACATATCCTTCTATCTGCTGGCTCTGCCCTGGTACAACGACCTGCTCGATATCGTCATGACCGCCTTGGTCATAACGATTGTGATTTGGGCGATGATCGGCTTCTGGTTTTATCCGCACTCGGGGCGACCGTGGGAGCACTTCGGCGATTACCTCAGGTCACACAATACCCAATTTCTGCGCACGGTAGGCGCCTTCGAAACGCATGCTCGAACGCAAAACGAGATGATTTGGGGGCGGTGGACGCGCCAGGGCTTGGTGCTGGCAGCACTTCTCTGTCTCGCATCTGGCGTATCGCGCTTTCTTGACCGGTATTACCTTGTCGTCGATGGACATTCACAGGTCGTTGCCGGCGGCTCATATGCCGACGTCCATTTCTGGATCCCGGCCTACAACATCGTCACGGCTTGCTGGATTGCCGCTGCCTGCATCCTGATGGCCGCGGCTTTGCTAGCGCCGCTTCGCATCTGGCTCTTGATGCGGCCGTCCCGCTGGCTTGTCCCGTGCGGATTGTTTGCCGTCCTCTATTTCGCAGCTGCCATCGTTCCCGAGGCCATCGAGCGTCTCTATGTCGGCCCAAACCAGATTACCCTCGAGCAGCCTTATCTGCTCAGAAGCATCGCCGGTACGCGGGACGCGCTACAATCTCGACGGTGACGAACGCGAATTCGCGGTTTCGGCCGCGCCGCTCACCCGCGAGGACCTAGACAAAAGCGGAGCCACGCTGCAAGACGCCCGCATCTGGGATTGGCGCGCGCTCGAGCCGCAGCTCCAGCAGACCCAGGGCTTGCGGCCGTACTATAGCTTCGCCGGCGTCGACATCGACCGCTACATGATTGATGGCGCCGAACGGCAGGTCATGATCACCGCGCGCGAACTCAATGTCGAAAAGCTTCCCGATCAGGCCAAGGTCTGGGTCAATCTCGCGCTCAAATACACCCACGGCTACGGCGCCGTCGCCGTCCCTGCCAACGAAGTCGATAGCAGGGGCAACCCTGTGCTTTGGGCGCACGATATTCCCCTCATCGCGAAGGGCGACCTCGCGGTCAAGCAGGGCGCAATATATTACGGCAAGCTGACCCGGGACCGGGTCTACGTCCGCACCTCGGAAAAGGAATTCGATTTTCCCACCGGGCAGGCGAACGCCGAGACGGTGTACGAGGGAAAGGGCGGCGTTCCCCTGTCCAATTTCTGGCGCAAGCTCGTCGTGTCGCACGAGACCGATGGATTGCGGCTCTTCCTTTCCGAATATTTCACGCCGGAAAGCCGGGTACTGTTGCACAGGAATATCGTTGAACGCGTCGAACGGCTCGCACCGTTCCTCACCTTCGACCGAGATCCCTACATCGTCGCCGATGGAGATCACTATTCCTATATCATCGACGCCTACACCAGTTCGAGCAACTATCCCTACAGCGAAGCCTATCGCGGTTCGCTGCAGTCGTTCCATGGCCGCAACTACCTGCGCAACTCGGTGAAGGCGGTGGTCGATGCCTATAACGGCTCGGTCACGTTCTACGTTTTCGACAACCACGATCCCATCATCAAGGCCTATCGGCAGATGCTGCCCGGCCTGTTCCGGGAACGCAGCGAGATGCCGGAGAATCTCCAGCGTCACGTTCGTTACCCCGAGGATCTGTTCACCGTGCAAGCCGAAATGTACGGCACCTATCACATGACCAATCCCATGACCTTCTACAACCGCGAGGATCGTTGGGAAGTACCGCGCGAGCTCTACCGCGATCGCGAGATCGAAGTCAGGCCCTACTACGTCATCGCACAGCTCCCGAAGGCCGAGAAACCGGAATTCCTGCTGATGCTGCCGCTGTCGGTGGCAGGAAAAAACCAGATGGCCGGATGGCTCGCGGGCCTGTCGGATGGCGAAAATTACGGCAAGATGGTTTCGTTCCGCTTTCCGAAGGGGACATTCATCGACGGGCCGGCTCAGATCGAATCGCGGATCAATTCAGACAGCCGGTTCTCCGGAAATCTGACACTGTGGGACCAGCACGGCTCTCAGGTGATCCGGGGCAATCTGATCGTGCTGCCGCTGATCGGCAACCAGATGATCGCCATCGAGCCGGTCTACATCGAGGCCGAGCAGACCAAGATCCCGACGCTTGCACGCATCGTGCTGGCACAGCTGTTGCCCGACGATCGCAAGATCGAGTGGGCGCCCAGTCTCAAGGATGCGGAGGATCTCCTGGTCGGGGGATCAGTTGCCTCGCGCGCATCGCCGGCCAACGTGGAAACCGACGACAGGCTCGACAAGGTGCGCGCCGTGTTTCAGGACATGCAACGCCAATATGCGTCGGGCAACTATCTGAGATATGGCGAACTTCTGCAGCAGCTGGAAAAGCTTCTGGCAACGCCGTAGGCGCAACAAGCAAGGCGCGATGACGATTTATCCTCAAGTCATCGCGCCCCAGGTTTTTGATTGAGCATGATCTTTTCGGAAAACCGGTAGCCACTTTTCCGGATTATGCCCTAGGCGCCGATCGCGTTTCGCGCCACAACGTTCCGATAGAACGAAACACTGAGTTTCGGCGTCCGAACCTGCGTCTCGAAATCCACGTGGTAGAGTCCGAAGCGCTGTTCGAAACCGAAAATCCATTCGAAATTATCCATCAGGCTCCACAGGAAATATCCGCGCACCGGGACGCCCTCGGCAGTCGCGCGCTGCAACTGCATCAGGTAGTTGCGCAAGTACATGATGCGGTCGAGATCGTAAACCTTGCCGTCGGCGGTCAACTGGTCGGTCGAAGACGTGCCGTTCTCGGTAATAAAGATCGTATCGAGATTCCAGACTTTTGCCGCCAGCCGCGGCACCCAATAAGCCGTCTCGGGACCAACCCTGAGCCATTCGGACTTCATATGCGGAAACGAGGCCGGGAACGGCAGAACGTGAAAGCCCGGCGCATGGTCGGCCGCGACCACGTAGAACTGCGGCGCGTAGATGTTCAGGCCGACAAAATCGATCGGGCTGGAAATGATCTCCAATTCGTCAGCGGTATATTTCGGGGCATCCTTGCCGGCATAGGCGAGAAACCCGTCGGTGTATTTGCCCTCGAGGATGACGTTCAGGAAGCCGGCATTCAACTCGCGCGTCGCGATCTCGGCGGCGCGTACATTCTCCGGCGTATCGATCGCCGGCAGGCAAGCCGCGATGTTCTCGGCCGGACCGATCTTGATGCCCGCGCGCCCTCTTGCGCGGATCGCCTGCACGGCGAGCCCGTGGCCGAGGGCTGCGTTGTGACGGGCCTGGTTCAATTCCGCCGGCGGAAGCTTGAGGCCCGGCGCGTCGATGCCGTAGCCATAGCCGAAATTCAAGAACCTTGAACATTCGTTCAGCGTGAAGATGTACTTGACGCGATCGCTCAAGCGCTCCGCGACGTATCCCGCGTAATTTCCGAATGCCTTGGCGGTTTCCGTGGATTGCCACCCGCCGAACCTGTCCTGCAGCGATTGCGGCAAGTCCCAATGGTACAAGGTCGCATAGGGTTCGATGCCGTTCGCCAGCAACTCGTCCAGCAGGCGATCGTAAAAATCGAGGCCCTTCGGGTTCGGCGCGCCGTCGCCTTCGGGAAACACGCGCGGCCATGCGATCGAGAAGCGATAGGCCTTGACGCCCAGTTCCTTGACCAGGCCAACGTCCTCCTTGTAGCGATGATAGTGATCGTTGGCGCGGTCGGCGTTGCTGTGATCTTCGATATTGCCCGGCGTGTGGGAAAACGTATCCCAGATCGAGCGCCCTCGCCCGTCTTCATTGACGGCGCCCTCGATCTGGTAGGCGGACGTGGCCGTACCCCAGACGAAGCCGTTCGGGAAGCTCGCGGCGGCATCCGCCTCGCGCACGGGTTCGGCCTGGCCCTCTTCCGACTTCGCAGGGCCAGCCGCCATTCCAACCGCGGAAAACCCCGCAAGTTTCGCAAAGTGCCGGCGCGAGAACTCACCGAGCATTGGCTTCCCCCTTCAGGTCCGTCGCTGAATCCAGCTGATACGCCGAAATCCGGTCGATCTGGAATTCGACCGTGTCGGGAGATTTGGCATCGACGAACCCCACGCCGCCAAAGTACTTCGCGCCCATCGCCAAATTCACGATCATGTACACGGGATCTTCGAAACCGGCCGGGACCTTGATTTCCGATACGGCCTTGCGGTCGATGAAATAGACCAGACGATCTCGCTCCCACAGCGCACCGTAATCATGGAAGTCGATCCACGCGTTCGGCACCGAGAAGTCGAACCCGCAGTATTCGACCAAGCCGGTCGATGGATTCCGCCAATGCGTCGTCATCACCACATCGCCGGGCCGCTGCCCCCGACCTTCCATCACGTCGATTTCCGGCGGCCAGCCGCCATCGTTGGCGAGCATCCAGAACGCGGGCCATACGCCGACCCCGAGCGGTATCTTCGCGCGGATCTCGAAATACCCGTATTTTTGGGAAAACGATCTCTGGGTCGTGATGATACCGGACACGTATTCATTGTTGAACAACACCTCCTTGAGCTTGGCAGGCGTCCGGTTCGCAACAATCGACAGAATGCCATTTCGAACCCTGAACGGATCAAGCCCGAGCGCGGTCATGCCTCGCCCTTCGTAACTGGGATCCACGTAGATCTGCTGTTCGCCGTTGTATATGGTCTTTCGTCTGAGGACCGAGCCTTCGCCGCCCGCGTAGAACGATTCCGGCAGCGCCACGCTGCCTGTGTAGTGAGGCTCCCATCTTCCCCTGGCCAAGGGGTGTTCATCGAAATCGTCGTGGAAGGTCCGGTGCAAGGGCCGCGTGACCAGCGGCGCCGGATCTGATTGCTCGATGCGCGCGCATCGCTCCCCGACCGAATCGGCCGGAATCGTCAGAGCGAGCCGCGTCGGCGCCCCCTCGAGATCGTGTTGCGCAAATACTGGCGCAACATTGACGAGACAACCGATCATGACCAGCAATTTCGGGATGAGGGCTTTTATTCTCCGCACTGATGCGATCGCCATGGCCATCTCTCCGCCAAGACTTGTCTCCACCAAGACTTGCGGGTCTCCTCGCACGACGGCCGACCCCGCTTGGTAATTGCACTGGTTTGTCACGCAACAACGACATCGCTGCATCAATTGACACCATGAACAAAATAGGGCGACGATCCGGTCCACTTGTATCGCCATGGCGCTTGCGCAGGCGCCGAAAACCGCCTGCCTGAGTATTCTATAATCAGCTACACGCCTCGGCGTGTACGTTCTTGCTTATTTCGCACGCCGGTAACGTCGTTGTTACATCCGATAGCGACCGAGCAAGGCCCTTTCCGCCTGGCTCGCATGACGGTCGTCGCTCCTTTTTGGAATAGCGCGGGCGCAGTTGGTGTTAAGATGCGAAAGACCGCTCGGCGCTCGACTTTAGGAGGTTGGCATGAACCAAGGCATCGCGAAACATTTTGGCTATGCATTGCGGACGGGCTCAACCGAAATTCTTGCGCACCCGTCATCTCGTCGCGCCATTCTCCGGCAGATCGGATTGGCGGGATTATCGCTTGCGGCCACGCCGAGCTGGGCGGAAGAGATCGTCAAATTGCCGCTCGCCGACGAGCCGCGGGATCGGCCGATTACGAAAGACTTCCCGCAAAAAGGCCTCATGATTCTGCAGCGGACCAGGCCGCCGCTGCTCGAAACCCCGATGGAGGTATTCGACCGCGGCGTATTTACGCCGAACGACCAGTTCTTCGTGCGCTGGCACTGGGCCGTGATTCCGAATTCGGTGGATGTCGGGACCTTTCGGCTCGCGGTACGGGGCCATGTCAACCAGGCTCTCTCATTATCGATCGATGACATCCTCAAACTGCCCCGGGTCGAACTTGCCGCGGTCAATCAGTGCTCCGGCAATTCCCGCGGCTATTTCATGCCGAGGGTGCCGGGGGGACAATGGTCCAACGGCGCCATGGGCAACGCCAAATGGACCGGTGTCCGCCTGCAGGACGTGCTGGATCGGGCCGGCGTCAAGGCCGGAGCTGTTGCGGTTCGCTTCAATGGGCTGGACGAGCCGGTCGTCGCCGATGCACCGGATTTCAAGAAATCGCTCGGCATCGATCATGCCCGCGACGGCGAAGTGATGATTGCCTTCGCGATGAACGGCGAGCAACTGCCACTCCTGAACGGCTTCCCGTTGCGGCTGATCGTGCCGGGCTGGTACTCGACCTATTGGGTCAAGATGCTCAGCGACATCGAGGTGCTCGACAAGCCGGACGACAACTATTGGATGGCTGTCGCCTACACCATCCCGGATACGCCGTACGCCAACATTGCGCCGGGCCAGACTGGCGTCAAGCTGGTGCCGATCAATCGGATGGTGCCGCGTTCGTTCTTCACCAACATCGAGGCCGGCGCGTCGTTTCCCGTTGGCTCAAACATCGCCCTCCGCGGCATAGCGCTTGGAGGCGACACCGGGGTTGCCAAAGTCGAGTTGTCTTCCGACGGCGGCAAGTCCTGGCAGCCGACAAGGCTGGGCGACGACTTTGGCAAATACAGTTTTCGACAGTGGCAAGCCGACGTTGCGCTTCCGCAAAAAGGCAGCCACTCGCTGATGGTCCGCTGCGCAAATCTCGACAACGTCGTCCAGCCCGATGTTCCCAACTGGAACGGCGGCGGGTTCATGCGCAATGTCGCTGAGGCGCTGCGGGTCACGGCAGTCTAGGAGCGCCCATGTTCAAACCAACCGTTTCGACCGCCTGCTTGATCGCTACGATGTTATCGTTCACCCCGGCATGGGCTGGAGATCTGCCCGCGATCAAATCCGTCAGCGTCGATCTTCCGGCCGGCGACAGCCTGTTCCCCGGCGGCGCAACCGCGGACGCCATCAACAACAACTGCCTCGCCTGTCACTCCGCGGACATGGTGCTGAACCAGGCCGCCCTGCCCAAGACGACCTGGGAAGCCGAGGTCCGCAAGATGATCAATGTGTACAAAGCGCCGATCGATGAAGCCGATGTGGCCTCGATCGTCGCCTATCTCGCGAAGAACAAGGGTCAAGACTAGAGCTAAGACGAGAGCATGATCCCCGCGCCCGGCCGAGCTGCGCATTCGGTGGGGACACCAAAACTATAGCGCTTCGGCACGACCAGCAGGCACCGGAGCTCGTCAATCTGGCCGGCAAGGCTCAGCGCCTGGGCCTTCAACACACGCGTCGCAAGGCTTTGGTGACCCTGACTTACCAGCTCCGCGATCCGCTCGTTGAACGCCGCCAACTCGCCAAACAACCCATCAAGCTGTTGCTGGACGGGCGACCGCCAGGCCTGAAGGCTGGGATCCAAATCCACGGTCAATGATTTCTGCTTCTTCGCGCCCATGCTTCAACAACAGGCAAATCTCGTGCCGACTGCGGCCGCGCGTCCTGGGTACGTCGAAGCAAATGATGATCTTCCCAAGCTATTTCAGCGGAAATGGCAGGCGACCCAATGCCCGTCGGAGCTCTGCTTGAGCGTCGGCGCTTGACTGCTGCATACGGGAAACCGCGCGATCGGGCATCGGGGGTGGAAATGGCAGCCCGACGGCGGCTGGATGGGACTTGGAACCTCGCCCGGCAACCGGATGCGCTGCCGCTTCACTTTTGGATCCGGGATCGGGACCGCCGACAACAGCGCCTCGGTATAGGGGTGCAGCGGCGAGGTATAAAGCTCGCGCGCGGGCGCGGTCTCGACGATGCGGCCGAGATACATGACGGCTACGCGCTCGCTGATATGCTCGACGACCGACAGATCATGGGCGATAAAGAGATAGGCGAGCCCGAGCTTCTCCTGCAGGTCCTCGAGGAGATTGATGACCTGGGCCTGGATCGATACATCCAGCGCCGACACCGGCTCATCGCAGATGATCAGTTTGGGTTCGACCGCGAGCGCACGCGCGATCCCGACGCGTTGACGTTGACCGCCCGAGAACTCGTGCGGATGACGGCTCATGTGATCCGCCTGCAGCCCGACAGTCTCAAGCAAATGCACGACACGCTCTTCGAACTGCCGCCTGGTCTTCGTCAGCTTGTGAATGATCAGGGCTTCGCCAACGATCGCGCCGACGGTCATGCGTGGATTGAGCGATGCGTAAGGATCCTGAAAGATGATCTGGATGTCGCGGCGCAGGATGCGAAGCTCGCCGGCATCCAGCGATCTGACATTCTTGCCTTCGAAACGTATCTCGCCGTCAGTCGGTTCGATCAAGCGAAGCACACAGCGTCCGGTGGTCGATTTACCGCAGCCGGATTCGCCCACGAGGCCGAGAGTCTCACCACGCCCGATGTCGAAATCGACGCCGTCGACCGCGTGGACGCTGCCGGCCTGACGGGAGAACAAGCCGCCCTTGAGCGGAAATTCCTTGGTCAGGTTCCAGACCCTGAGCAACGGTTCGCTCATTGAATGACCGTCTCTTCCGCACGGATGCACGCAACCTTGTGACCCGGATCGAGCTCGCGCAAAAGAGGCTGCGCGCGGGCGCATTCGTCGGTCGCATAGCGGCAACGCGGCGCGAAGCGGCAGCCGGCCGGTGGGTCTATCAGCTTCGGCACGACGCCGGCGATCGTCTCGAGGCGGGTCTTGCGCCCAGCCGTCATATCGATGCGCGGGATCGAACGGATCAACCCCTGGGTATAGGGATGGCGGGGATTTGCGAACAGCTGCTCGACGGACGCCTCCTCCACGACCTTGCCCGCATACATCACCACGACGCGCTGCGCGACCTCGGCTACGACGCCCATGGCATGGGTGATCAGCATGATCGACATGCCGAAGCGGGACTTCATGTCCAGCAATAAATCCAGGATCTGCGCCTGGATCGTGACATCGAGCGCGGTCGTCGGTTCGTCGGCAATCAGGAGCTTTGGACGGCATGACAGCGCCATCGCAATCATCACACGCTGCCGCATTCCCCCGGAAAACTGATGCGGATAGTCATCGACGCGGCGCTTCGGATTCGGGATCTGGACCAGCGCCAGCATGTCGATGGTTCGTTCCAGCACGGCGCGACGGCTCAATCCTTCATGCAGGGCTATGACCTCGCCGATCTGCTCGCCGATCGTGTAGACCGGATTGAGCGAGGTCATCGGTTCCTGGAACACGATGGCGATTTCCTTGGCGCGAATGCGGTTCATCTCATCCGCCGGCAACGGAACGATGTCGCGCCCCTGCCACAGGATCTGCCCGCCGGCGATACGCCCCGGCGGCATCGCGATGAGCTTCAGGACCGACAGCGCCGTGACGGTCTTGCCGCAGCCGGACTCGCCGACCACGCAAACGGTCTCGCCGCGTTCGACCGTGAGATCGACGCCATCCACCGCCTGCACGATGCCGTCGTCGGTCTTGAAATGAGTCTTGAGCCCCCTGATATCGAGCAGCGGGGCTTCCCTTGCGGGTTTGCCGTCGAGGTCCATCGCACGACTCTCAGCCGACATTCAGGTGACTTTTCTGGGATCGAGCACGTCGCGCAATCCGTCGCCGATGAAATTGATGGCGAGCACGGTCAGGAAAATGGCGCCGCCGGCGAACAGCGCCCAATGCGGCGCGATGTCCAGGTAATCCTTGGCATCGAACAGGAGCCGGCCCCAGGTCGGGATGTCAGGCGGAAAGCCGAGGCCAAGGAACGACAGCGTCGATTCCGCGATGATCGCCGCCGCGACTTCGATGGTGCCGGCCACGATGACAGGTCCAAGCGAGTTCGGCAGGATATGCCGGATCACCAGACGCGGCGTCGTGGCGCCGAGCGCGCGCGCCGCCTCGACGAATTCCTTCTCGCGCAACGACAGGAACTGCGCCCGCACCAGCCGTGCCACCGGCATCCAGCGAAAGCAGCCGATCACCAGCACGATCAGCACGAAGACGCCGCCTTCCGGGCCGACCAGATTTTTGAGGAAATCCCGGAACAGATAGATCACGAGCAACAGCAGCGGCAATTGCGGCAACGCCAGGAACATGTCGGTAATCCACATCAGCACGGCGTCGACGCCGCCGCGCGAGATGCCCGAGGTCGCGCCGATGACGGTGCCCGCGATCATGGCGACGGACATCGCCGCGAAACCGACCGCGAGCGAAATGCGTCCGCCGTAGAGCATGCGCGCCAGCAGATCCTGGCCGAGATCGTCGGTGCCGAACGGGTGCTGCCAGCTCGGCGCGCCGAGCCGCACGCTAAAGTCGATTTCGTTGATCGGCACGCGCCAGATCAGCGGCCCGAACACAACGGCCGATGTCAGCATCGCCAGAACCACCACGCTCGCGACGGCCAAGCGATGGCGGCGAAACTTTCGCCATGCCTCGAAGCCGGGCGAGACGTGGCGCTTGCGATCCTTGGGCGGGACGGCAACGTCAACCGTAGGAGATACGTGGGTCAAGCCAGCCATAGATGATATCGGCCAAGAGGTTGGAGACAACGACGAGACAGGCGAACACGAACGTCACCGCCATGATGACGGGCGTGTCATTGGCGAGGATGGCCGTGATCAGGAGCGAGCCGATGCCCGGGATGCGGAAGATCTGTTCGGTGATGATGGCGCCACCGAACACGGTGGGCATCTGCAGCGCGACCAGCGTCACCACCGGAATCAGGGCATTGCGCACGACATGCTTGACGACGACCTTGCTTTCGTCGAGGCCCTTCGAGCGCGCGGTCGTGACATAGTCCAGCCGGATCACATCAAGCACGGCGGAGCGCACGTACCTCGTATAGGATGCCGCCTGAAACAGGCCGAGGACGGTGACCGGCATGATCGCCTGCTTGAAATATTCCCAATACCAGTGCCAGCCGGTGGCGCCGATATCGACGCGATAGACGAAGGGCAGCCAGCCGAGATTGACGCTGAAGATCAGGATCAGAAGCAGCCCGGTGAAGAAGGTCGGCAGCGAAAACCCGATAAAGGCAACGGTGCTGGCGATCTGGTCGAAGATCGAATAGGGCCGCCTCGCGGCATAGACGCCGACCGGCAGCGCGACCGCCAGTGCCAGGATCTGCGACGAGCCGATCACAAACAGCGTTGTGGGAACGCGCTGCAGGATCAACTGGTCGACGTCGATGCGGCTTGCGAACGAAAAGCCCCAGTCGCCGTGCAGCATCGCGACCAGCCAGCGCACGTAGCGAACGAGAATGGGATCGTCGATCCCGAATTTCGCACGCAGCGCCGCCTGGACCTCGGGCGGAATATTGGCGTTGGTGGCGAGCTCGCCGAACGGATCGCCCGGCGCCAGCGCGAGCAGGACAAAAAGAATGAGACTGATGCCGAGCAGACTGGGAACAGCGACGATCAGGCGCCTGAGAATGTATTTTCCCATCGTCCCGCCGTCTCCCGTTCAGCTTCGTCGCATTGCAAATCTCACATCTGATCTCACGTGTTCCGGTACCAGCTCGCAATCTGGTAGAGGTCGTTGTCCCAGCCGCTGATGTCGGCTACCAAATTGCTACTGAGCGCCGTGGTCCTCGGCCGGCGAACCAAGGGCAGGAGATAATTGTCGCCGGTGGCGAGGTCGTTGAGCCTGATGAACATCGCCGCCCGCTTCACGGGGTCGAGTTCATGTTCGGCCTGTTTGAAGGTCTCGTCATAGTCCTTGCTTTGCCAGCGGGAGACGTTGCGTCCCTGCCACTTGTTTTCCTTGGTTGCCACCTCCCACGACACGCACTGGTTCATGAAGAACTGCGGATCGGGTTGCGTCATGGTGGTGTTGTACATCTGCGCGTCGCAATAGAAGTGCGGGTAGGTGTCGGGGTTGGCGGTGTCGGAGGAGAAAAACACCGATGCCACGACCGACTTCAGCTCGATGTCGATCCCCGCCTTCTGGCAGGCCTGCTTGACGATGGCCTGAGTTTTCTGCCGCGGCGCGTTGATGGAGGTCTGGTACTGGAACTTCAGCGATTTGCCATCCTTGGCGCGAATGCCGTCCGAGCCCTTCTTCCAGCCAGCGGCCTCGAGAATCTGGTTGGCTTTCTCGATGTTGAATTCGAACTTGGTATTCTTGGACCGGACGCGTTCCGGGGCGTTCAGGAAGTTCGCGGTGGCGCTGGCTGTCCGGCCGTAGATGAATTTCTCGATCGAGGTACGATCGAGCAGGAGGTTGATGGCCTGGCGCACTGCTGGGTCGGAGAACAGCGGATGCTTGGTCTTGAGGCTTGAGCGCTCGCCGTCGACCTCGACCGACGGATCGGTCGCGTTGAGCATGATGAACTCGACGGCGCCGCCCTGGACAATGCTCACCCTGCCTTTGCCGGCACTTTCGAGCCTGGTCAGGATTTCATCTTCCACCTGCATATTCCAGCCGTAATCATATTCGCCGGTCTGCAGCACCGCGCGCGCGGCCGACACCGCGTCGCCGCCGCCCTTGATCTCCACCGTGTCGAAATACGGCCGGTTGGGGAGGTGGTAGTCGGGATTGAGCTTGGCACGGACGGTATCGCCCGGCTTGAAGTCGACGAACATGTAGGGGCCGGTGCCTACCGGTTTCAGGTTGGTCGGCGCGTCGCGTGACTTGCCGCCGATATAGTCCGCGAAAAGGTGCTTCGGGATAATCATGCCGTAGGTGCCGACAAAGGCATCGGCCCAGAACGGCGTCGGCTTTGGAAAGACGACGCGAATGGTGAAATCGTCGATCTTTTCGACCTTGATATCCTTGTAGCTCGCGATCGAGACCGCGGCGGTATCCGGATTGCGCGCATATTCCCAGTTGAATACGACGTCGTCCGCCGTGAACGGCATGCCGTCATGCCATTTGACGCCCCGTTTCAACTTCCAGATCACCGAACGGCCGTCCTCGGCGAGATCCGTCATTCTCCTTGCTCGGAATTTCGGCGGCCAGAGACGGCACCAGATTGCCTTCGGCGTCCCACCCCGCCAGCGGCTCGTAAAAAATCCGGGAGCCCTCCTGATCCTTGGTTCCGACGGCGAAATGCGGGTTGAGCAGCGTCACTGCCTGCCAGAACAGGAGCTTCAGCGGACCGCCGCCACCGGCCTTGGTCGGCTTGTAGGGCATTGCGGTCTCGGCCATCGCCACCCCGGAATGGCTGAGCATCATGCCAGCCATCGGTGCCGTCAGGCCGACGGCGATCATCCGCTGGACAAAGGCTCGCCGCGACAATCGGCCGGTCTTTACATCCACAATCAGGTTTCGAAGTTCCCGCTCATTCATCGGACCCGCTCCTCGCTGGTGCTGAATGCTCAATTCACCTTTCGATGCCCCCTGCCGTCGCAGACCCTGGAGCGACTGGAAAGGGATCAGGTTAGCAGCGTTCTGTCAAAGCAGGATCCGGGCCAACGCCACTTTCGGCTGCCCATCGCCCGCCACCCTCGCCGTCAAGGGTCATCTCTCCCGGACAACAAAGGGCCGACCAGATTGGACCAAAGTCTAAGCGTGGAGCGTGACATGATATGAAGAGCCGCTCGATACGTTGCGATGCTGGCTCTGGTCGCCCTCAATTATATGCAAGTCATTATATGCGAGTCCTGCATGCGTCCGTCCAGGCTCAAACCATCCCGCAAGCGACGCTGATGACGGCCGGCGACGGCAGCGTATTCTTGCCATACGGCCAAGGCATCGCCGCTTATCTTGCGTCCAAGGGCATCAACGTCGCAGTGAAAAAGAGCGCCGGCTCCAACGAGAACCTGTCCGTGGTTGACGGGTCGGCGACGACGATCGGAACCGTCTTCATCGGCTCGGCTTATGGTGCCGTTAACGGCACGCTCGCTAACAATGAGACAAGCAACCGGATCATGCCGTTCCATCCAGGCGCGACGCGATTCTATGCTAAAGCAGGCGTCTCCATGCCGAGGCCGGCATCTTTCATCGCCGTGAAGCTTGAGGTGGCGTCTGCATCCAATATTCTACATCCAATAATTGCATGCGCGTCGGCTGCACGCGCGCCGAAAAATGAACACACAATTGCCGCCACTCCTTTACCTTCCTGCCAAAAACTTCGATAGAGTGAAAAGGCAAGTGAGATAATAAAGAGTAATGGCCGCAGTCCACAGCTTGGAGCGGCAGTGTAGCGCGAAGGGCGACGCGTCGCGCATGTCGGTGGGAAGCAAATTTCGTTTGAGCTTGCCGGACGGGCCCGTTTCGGGCGCGTGCAGGGGTGTATCCGCCGCGAGGAGCCGGCTCAGACGCGAGTCGAGCCATGCGACGCATCTTGATTGCGCTTTCTCAGCCTGTCCATCGACTAACAATCGGATCCGCGATCGGCGATCGAGAACAACCTTTAAGCGAGTTCATTCGTCGGGAGGCAGCGCGCGAGCATTTCGAACGGTGGATCGAGATCCCGTCGCTAAAAATGCGGAAGCCGTGTGCCCTCGCACAACCCATTGGTCGACAGGAGGTTAGTGATGAGTTCCCCGGTCCCAGACGACGCCGACAAGCGACTGATTCGTGCTGTGCCTTGGGTGAGCGACCCGCACCGCCAGGACGAAACGCGCCGTCTCCAGGAGCAGGTTGTCGAGGCAGCTCAACGCCTTGAGCGCGAGTTCGAGCGGGCTCACATCGCAAATGCCCGCGCACCCCTCTCAATCGCGGACCAGCGTGGGTTTTCGCCTGACGGTGGCTCACCCGAGCGACGAAAGGGGCAGCATGGAGGAGCTGACCGGGAGGCTTTGGGCGCCGCTCAGACCCGAGCTGATGCCGCCCCCGCCACGAGATGAAATGCGCCTGCCTGGCTTGGGATTGTTCGCCGGGCTCGTTGGCGCGGTCGGTGTGGCCGCCGCCGTCGCTCTGGTTGTAACGAACGTCGTTCGGATCCCAACGATCAATGCTGCGATTTCCAGCGAAGACAGGGCTGGAAAGAGCAAATCCGTTTCCTCCCTTGTCATCGCCGAGTTGGCCCACATCGAGGGGGCCCAAGCCAACGTGCAACCAGCCGAGCCGCCGCCGGCGCCAACCGGGCCGATGCTTGCAACCACTCAGACGAACGCTTTGGCAGTAGAGAGGCCATCGGCTGTGCCGCCGCCATCTCTCAAGGTCGCGCCTGATCTCAAGGTTGCACCAGAACAGCCCGAAACCAGCACGCCACCCAGCGCCGCGCTCCCCGAACCCCGCGCGGTAGTTTCGCTTGCGCCTGATGAGGTGGCATCCATGCTGAAGCGCGGCCGCGACTTGATCGCAGCGGGTGATATTGCCAGCGGGCGCCTGATGCTCACGCATGTCGCGGAATCCGGTGACGCAGAGGCCGCTTTCCTGCTGGCAGGAACTTACGACGCCGCCGTGCTTGCGAAGCTCCGGGTTGTCGGCGTGCAGGCTGATTCTGCAAAGGCGCGGGCTTGGTATACCAGGGCGGCCGAGCAGGGGTCGCTAGAGGCCAGGCAGCGTCTCCAGCAATCGGCCCTTCGCTAGGATCTGCTTGATCGTCGCGATGGGGTGCAAATACCGGGGAAGCCGCACCAAGGCGGATCCCAAGAATCAAGAGTGACACTCGCGGCTCAGCGGGATCGGGGCGCGGGCGGCAACAAACTGGCAAAATGGGGGGATATGATGCGAGCGGTCGATAGGCGTTGGCACACGTTGGATAAGGTGTGGTCCGCGGGCAATCAGAGCCGTTGGCCGCGCAATGTTGCGACAGGCGCGCTCAGGCTTGCCCTTATGACAATTGCCCTTGCGTTGGGCGCGGCCACGAGCTCAAGGGCCGCCGATAATGAAATCCTGATCGGCAACACCATGCCCTATAGCGGACCGGCTGCCGCTTACGGCGTCATCGGCAAGACCGTTGCCGACTTCTTCAACAAGATCAATGCCGAGGGCGGCATCAACGGCCGCAGGATCCATTTCATCTCCTATGACGACGCCTACAACGCGCAGAAGACGATCGAACTGACGCGAAAGCTGGTGGAAGACGACAAGGTGCTGCTGATGTTCGGCAGCCTCGGCACCGCGCCGAACATCGCGGTGCGGCCCTACCTGAACGCCAACAAGATTCCGCAGCTATTTGTTGCGACGGGCGCGTCGACGTGGGACCAGCCGCGCGACTTCCCCTGGACGATGGGATTCCAGCCAAGCTATCAGACCGAAGCTCACATCTATGCGCAGTATCTGATGGAGTCGCATCCCAGTGGCGGCAAAATCGCGATCCTTTCTCAGGACGATGATTTCGGCAAGGATTACGTGAAAGGTCTGAAAGACGGGCTCGGGAGCAAGATCCCGATCGTTGCCGAGGCGACGTACAAGATCATCCGACGCCAATGTCAATCAACAGATCGCCACGCTCAAAGCCTCCGGTGCCGACATCTTTTTTGACGTGACGACGCCGAAATTCGCAGCGATGGCGATCCGGCGAGTCGCCGAGCTCGGCTGGAAACCCGAGCACATCATATCCACAGTGTCGGCATCGGCCGCCGCCGTGATGCAGCCTGCGGGCTTGCAGAATTCCGAGGGAATTCTGTCGGCAACATACTACTATGAGTCAGGCAGTCCAGCGGCGGAAAACGATCCGGGCTATCATGAGTGGACCACCTTCATGGATCGCTATGCGACCGACGTCAGCAAGACCAACAGCCTGACCGTGTTCGGCTACCTGATCGCCAACGCGATGGTCGACGTGCTGCGAAAATGCGGTGACGACCTATCCCGCGACAACATCATGAAGCAGGCGGCGGCGCTCAAGGGCCTGCAAATGCCGATGCTGATCCCGGGCGTCGTCGTCAACACCAGCGCGAGCGATCACGCGCCGCTCGAGCAGATGCAGATGATGCGGTTTACCGACGGGCGATGGCAACGGTTCGGGCCGGTGCGGAGCGGTGTGGACCCCGGTTCGGTCAGCGACTCCTTCAAGACCATTTTTCGTTACGGCGCCACCAAGCGCGACCTTGCCAATCAGCTCAATGCCAACACGGTGACGCTGATGACGGGCTCGTTCGGCAGCACTTACTCTCAAATGGGCGCCGATCTGGCCTCGGTGCTGGACCACGGCTCCGATTTCCGCGTGCTGCCGGTTCTGGGCCGCGGCTCGGTCCAGGCCGTGGCGGACATCCTGCTGCTGAAAGGGGTAGACGCCGGCATCGTCCGCAAGGACACGCTGGCCTATCTCGAACGCAAGGATTTCGCCAACAACATTCGCAATCAGTTCGTCTACGTCACCAAGATGTTCAATGAGGAAATGCATGTCCTGGCGCCGCAGACGATCCACAGCATGGGGGACCTCGACGGCAAGACGGTTGCGGTCGACCTGCCGGACGGCAGCACCTTCGTGACCGCGATCAACGTGTTCGAGCATCTCGGGATCAAGCCGCATCTGCTCTATATCGAACCGCGGCTCGCGCTTGAACAGCTGCGCAAAGGCGACATCGACGCGATCATTGCCGTGGAAGGCAAACCCCTGCAATGGCTCAGCCAGGTCAACGACCCCAACCTGCATCTCGTTCCGGTCGAATATGACAAGTCGTTGCGCGATGAGTACCTGCCGGCGCAGCTTTCTTCGGACGATTATCCGAACCTGATATCCAGTACCGCTCCCGTCGGCACCATCGCGGCCGAGGCGATTCTCGCGTCCTACAACTGGCAACCGGGCAGCGATCGCTATCGCCGCCTGGCGCTTTTGGTCGACTCGTTGTTCAGTCACATGGCGCAGCTGCAACAGCCGCCATATCATCCGAAGTGGCAGGAGCTCGCGCCGCTGGCGCCGATTGCCGGCTGGACCCGCTTCAGCGCGGCACAGGAATGGGTCGACCGCAACACCCCCGTCGCGTCGGCCGCCACAGTGGGGGTGCTGAGGTCAAATGCGAGCAGCCCGGAAGAGGATCCAGCGCTGTACCGTGAATTTCTCGAATGGAAGGCAACCCACGCCCCCAACAAGCGCCGTTGACGGAAGCTCCATTCAAGGTGCGCCCAAGCAGACGAACGCGCATTGGGCGCGCATCGAAGGAATACGGGCAATTGCAGGACGGGTAGCGGGGCAACGTCGTCGGTCGCCACACTGCCGGAAATCGATGCGGCCGGTGCACCGCCGGTTCTGTGCTTCGACTACGACATGATCGAACCTGCGATATCTTCTCCAATCTTGCGCATGACGCAGCTTGTGAGAGGCCGAACGAACTGGGCTCTTACACTCCTGAATGAGAGAACAAGCGGCACTCCAGCGGCCGCATCGGAGGCCATGACCGTTGCGCAACCCGTGACCGGCCGGCGCAACGCTTGGTCGGCGCCTGACAGCGGAAAGCCTCGCGGCCGGTTTCCTGCTAAATAAGCAGTACCAGTCACAAACCTCGTTCCCCAGGAATACCCACATGCAGCTTCCCTATCACGATCGATATGCTTACTCGCCGATCGTTGACCGCCCGGACTACTCTTGGCCGGACGGCAAGCGGCTGGCGGTCTATCTCGGCCTCAATATCGAACACTTCGCGTTCGGCACGGGCGAAGGACACCTGCTGACCGTACCGGGAGTTGCTCCAGACGCTCGGACGTTTGCCTGGCGGGACTACGGCAACAGGGTCGGCGTTTGGCGCTGCCTCGAACTATTTGATGAACTCAACCTCCCGGCGGCCCACCTCATCAACACGGCAGTGTTCGATTATGCGCCTCGTATCGTCGACGCGCTAAAAGCGCGCGGCGATGAGTTCATCGGACATGGCCGCACCAACGCCGAGCGCCACAGCCACATGTGGGAATCCGACGAGAAACGCTTCCTGCAGGAGGTCCGCGATGCAATCGAACGCGCCTCCGGCAAGCCCCCGCGAGGCTGGATGGCGCCGTGGATGGCCGCGACACACCGAACGCCCGACCTCTTGAAGGAGGTCGGATTCGATTTCCTGATGGACTGGCCGGCCGACGATCAGCCGCTCTGGATGAAGACGCGCTCGGGTCGAATTATGAGCGTACCGTACCCGATCGAGATCAACGACAGCCCGCAGATCCTGGTGAGGCATCATTCGCCGGAGCAATTCCGCGACTTCATCATTGGTCAATTTGAAGAGCTGCTGCGTCAGTCAGCCAAACAGCCGCTGGTATGCGGCATCGCGTTGCACACGATGATCGTAGGTCAGCCCTACAGGCTCCGCATGCTCCGCGAGGCCTTGCAGCACATCGTCAACCATCGAGAGAAGGAAAAGGTGTGGTTCACCCGGCCATCGGCGATCTATGACCATTGCGCCAGATTGCCGGAGACCAAATTTCCGGTCGCTTAGTCGTCGTGCAACTGACGCGGTTCTGCTTTTTCCGAGCAGCGGGAAACCAAGACTCATTCGACCAAAGGTGGATGCAGGGCATCGGTGCATGCCACCCGTTCCCACGTACGGGCGACCCTGAACAGGTTGGCCTCGTCGAAATATCGGCCTACGAACTGGGCCGACAGAGGCAGGCCATCACGCGACAGACCTGTCGGCATGGCGAGTGCGGGATGACCGGTCACGTTGAACGGAGTCCGCGCTTGTCGCATGTAGGTTCGCTCGATCTCTTCCGGCTCGTCAATTCGGCAGGCAGGATCCATCGAACTGGCGCAAAGCAAGATGTCAACCTCCCGCAGCGCGGCCTCGACCTCGCCGATCATCTGTGACCGCTGGCGGCCGGCCAGAACGTAATCGCCAGCGCCGATGAAAGCGCCGGACATCAGACGGCGTCGGGCCAAACGTCCATAGTCGCCCGGGCGATTCCTCAACCATTCAGAATGGATCGACCATGCCTCGCTCTGCAGGATCACGCGATTCACCGCCGCAAAGTCCTGCAGCGCAGGCAACCTCACGTCGACGACATCAGCGCCTTCCGACCGCAGCGTGAGAGCGACCCGGTCGAGACCGGCGACAACTTCCGGATCGGCCGGCATGTCCACTTCGTGAAAATGTCGCACAAAACCAATGCGCAGGCCACGCACGCCGTGCTCGAGTGTTTTCAGGTAGTCGCAGATCTGGGGCGGCAGGACGCTCGCCGGGTCGAGAGGATCGTGGCCGGCCAGGGCGCCGAGCATCATGGCATTGTCTGCGACGGTCCTGGTCATCGGGCCGACGTGATCCAGGGTAAATGCAAGCGGAAAGACGCCGCGTCGCGAGACGAGCCCGTATGTCGGTTTGGTGCCGACGATCCCGCACGCACTCGCTGGATTGCGCACGCTCCCTCCGGTGTCGGTTCCGAGCGCGATCGGAAAGAAGCCGGCCGCGAGACCGCTGCCCGCCCCCGAGGACGATCCGCCGGGATGATGATCGGGGTTCCAGGGATTTCGTGCCGGCGGCCAGGGTAGATCGAAGCTTGGTCCTCCAATAGCGAACTCGTGCGTGGACAGCTTTCCCAAGATGATCGCGCCCGCCGCCCGCAATCTCGCCACGCACTCGGCATCGGTCCTGGCGGCAACATCATTCTCGAAGATCTTCGAATGGCACGTGGTCGGCAGGCCGAAAACATCGATGATGTCCTTGATCCCGATCGGAACCCCGTGCAGCGCGCCGCGCAATCGCCCCTGCGCCGCCTCGGCCTCGGTGGCGCGCGCCTCTTTCAGCGCCGCTTCCGCATCGACAAGGAGGAACGCGTTGAGGCGCGGATCCAGCCGCTCGATTCGATCGAGGAGTGCTTTGACGAGCTCGACCGGGGACATCTCGCCATTTGCGATCGCCGCTGCCGCCGCATTCGCGGTCATCCAGTGCAGTTCGCTCATTTGCGGATCACCACCATCGGCGGCCAAGGCTCGGGCAACGGCTCCGACGGCATGCCGCTTGATCGGCGGATCCGTTCTGTCACCTTCGCGGCCGAGATCGCCGCAGCGACCACATCGTCCGGGAACTCCTCGAGTGCCTTTTCAAGACCCGCGCGTCGCGCGATTGCTTCGACCATTCTCTCGTCCATTACAACAATCCCTCTCCGGTCAGATGCCACAGAGCCGCTCAAAGACATAGATACAACAGAAAAGAGTGGTCGTGTCGGCTGTCCCTCGACATGGCGGCACTGCAACTCGGTGATCAGCACTCGCGGGCGCACAGATGCTTGCCTGCTGGGTCACTCCAAAGTACCCGGTTCGTGAGGTGATTGACTAGCGGCCTACTTTGGGTTGATCTTATTGGCCAATCGCGGCTGTATGGCCCGTAGCCGCGTTCGAATAGCGACCAACATTGAATAGCCAGGGCATCTCTGGCGAGAGTAATTTGGAAGATAATATCCATGGCTCCCAGCACTCCGAATGAACACGAGCGTCCGCTGGAAATGGGCGCAGCTTTCGATGCTGTTGTCGTCGGCGCGGGTTTTGCCGGCCTGTACATGCTCTACCGCCTTCGTGGACTTGGCTTTACGGTGCGTGTCTATGAGGCGGGCGGCGGCGTGGGTGGCACGTGGTATTGGAATCGGTATCCAGGCGCCCGCTGCGACGTCGAGAGTATGCAGTATTCCTTCTCGTTTTCCGAGGACCTGGACCAGCAGTGGGACTGGTCGGAAAAATACGCGCCGCAACCCGAAATACTCGCTTACGCCAATCATGTGACCGATCGGTTCGATCTCCGTCGCCATATCCTGTTCAATACACGCGTGACGGCGGCCACCTTCAACGAAACTTCGAAGTGCTGGCGCATCGAAACCGACCGTGGCGATGAGGTCACCGCAAAATTCTGCATCATGGCGGTCGGCTGCCTGTCGGCAACGAACCATCCGGCCTTCAGGGGACGCGAGGATTTCCGCGGGCCAATCTATCACACCGGCGAATGGCCTCATGAAGGGGTGGATTTTACAGGACTTCGCGTTGGCGTCATCGGTACGGGCTCCTCGGCGATCCAATCCATTCCCATCATCGCGCAGCGAGCTTCAAGCCTGACCGTATTCCAGCGCACGGCGACCTATTCGGTACCGGCCTCGAACGAGAAGCTGACACCGCAGTATCGAAAGGCCATCAAGGCCGACTACCCGGCGCTGCGAGCCAAAGCACGTGCGCGGCCAACCGGTTTCTATTTTCCCTTCAACATGAAGCCGGCCTTGGAGGCCACCCGAGAGGAGCGCGAGCGACAATACGAGGAGGCCTGGAAACGCGGCGGCCTGCCTTTCCTTGGAGCATACGGCGACCTTCTGTTTGACAAGGCCGCAAATGATACGATCGCCGACTTCGCGCGCCGCAAAATCCGGGGCATCGTCAAGGATCCGGCGACGGCCGAGCTGCTGTGCCCGGATAATGTTTTTGGCTGCAAACGCCTGTGTGTCGATACCGGCTACTTCGAGACCTACAACCTGCCCCATGTGAAGCTGGTCGACGTGTCGAATACGCCGATCGAGCGCTTCACGGCGCAGGGCATCGAGGTGAACGGCATCGAATATCCGCTGGACGCGATCGTTTGCGCGACCGGCTTTGCAGCGATGACGGGATCGTTTGACAAGATTCGGATCACCGGGCGTAACGGGCTCACGTTGGCCGAGAAATGGCGGGCGGGACCTCGCACCTATCTTGGCGTCGCGTCAGCCGGGTTTCCCAACCTGTTCACGATCACCGGACCGGGCAGCCCGTCAGTACTGGCAAGCATGATCCAGGCGATCGAACAGCACGTCGATTGGATGGCGGACTGTATGGCTTACATGCGGGACATTGGTGCGACCACCGTCGAACCCATTGAAAAATACGAGGATGAATGGATCGAGCACGTCAACGAGGTTTCAAAGGTCTCGCTCAGATCCACTTGCAGTTCCTGGTATGTCGGAGCGAATGTCCCGGGACGCCCGCGCGTGTTCATGCCTTATATCGGCGGGTTCCCGATCTACGTTCAAAAGTGTAACGAAGTCATGACGAACGGATTTGAAGGCTTCGTCATGGAAGGAGCGAATGCCAAAAACGAAACACCTCGCGTGCGACTGACCGAAAGATGGCGCGTCCCTCTGGATATCGAGGTGATTTCGCCGGCGGCCATTGCAGCCAAGCGCGTGCCCGTGGTCTAACGAAACTATCTTGGCATATAGCCGATATCCTTGAGGGATTTTTCCGGCGTCTAGTTCTTCATCAGAGCATCGCCGAAATTGTTGGCATTCGACGCTGAGATACAGGTCGGTGGCGACAAATGATGATGGGTATCGATGCGGAACGGTTTGGTGGCTTCAGCCGCCTGCGCCGCGGCGCTCTCGCGCTTGCCTCGCAGCATGCGCAGCTCCGATACGACCAGTGGTGTTGGCCATTCACGACATCCTCCCAGTCGGTCCCTGCGGGACCTTTGATCAACGCTCGATCTTTACAGGGAAGCACGACACCATGAATCCCGTCGACGGCAAAGATTCCAGTTTGGCCGGCTTGTCGATGTGAGCTTCGCTACCGCAGGGCTCCTAGCCACCGCTCGACCTCGAGGGCGTCATCGGATAGCTCTATCGCGAATTCGCCTGCAAACCTTCGCCACGCGTCGACGTTGCGTTCTGGTACGCCGATTACGACGGGAATTCCGCGATCGATGGCGCTCGCGATCAGATCGCGTAGTCCGCCGCCTTCGCACTCGACCTTGCCGAACTTGTTGAGGATGAGAAGGTGCGGCACATGCTCGAGGCTGCCTTCGATTCTCGCGGTTGCTTCGGCAAGCGCCGCTTCGTCCAGCCGGCATCCGCGCGCGCCGGTGCCCCGGTTCTCGAAAAGGGCGGTGCGGTGGCCCGTCGCCAGATCCTCGAGAATCACGTCGCACCGCCGGTCACCGCCCGGAAAGGCCTGATGCTGCAGGACGCCGGAGAGCGAACGACCCTGCGCGCGGCATCGTTGGACGAGGCCCTTGAACACCGCATCCGGATAGACTTCGTTCGCGTAGATGATCGCGGCAACCGGCCGGGAATGCACGTGCGAAAGCTCAGGCGCCAGGGCGGAAGGCATGGCAGACATCGGGGTTAACCTCAATTGGACGGGCGCCGATCAGGTCGAGACAGTAGGGAATCGCCGGGAACACAGCGTTCAGACAGACGTCGATCGCCGACGGACGCCCTGGGAGATTGACGATCAGACAATGCCCGCGGGTGCCGGCGGTCTGGCGCGAGAGAATGGCGGTCGGCACCTGCTCCAGACTGACGCGGCGCATCAATTCACCGAATCCCTCGAGCTCCCGCGTGATGACGCTCCGCGTCCCCTCCGGAGTCAAATCGCGCGGCGACGGCCCGGTGCCGCCGGTGGTCAGCACGAGGTCGCAGCCTTCCCGGTCGGACATTTCGACCAGCGCCTCGACGACGCTGTCGATTCCGTCCGGAACGATTTTCATCACGGCGATCCAGTTCGACTGCACCGTTCTGTTGAGAAAGTTGTTGATCGCCTTGCCGCTCTCGTCGTTGTATTCGCCGCGGCTGGCGCGATCCGATATCACGAGAATGCCGACCCTTGCCAGGCCACGCGAGTCCACCGCAACGGCGTCGTGGTTGCGTTCGCGGTTCAAGAACAGCCTCCGTTTCCACCGCAGGTGCATCCCTGATGCGCCGGTGACGGCGCAGGCGGCGCCTCGTCCTGCTTCAGCGACCATTTGACCATGTAGGTCAGGCAGTCGATGCCGGGGTCATCCGCGCGCTCGATGGCATTCATCAGCCCGAGCCAGTCCTCGCTCTCTGCCAGGTTGGCAAAGCGTCGCACCGCGCCGGCGGCGTATTCGCCGACGCTCTCCTCAAAGCGCTCTGCGGCTTCGCCAACCCGCGCGAACAGCACGATGTCGTTGCAGGCGAGCAGCGCCTCGTTGGCTGGCGCTTCCTCGCTGAAACCACGGATGATCTCGCCAAGCTGCATGGCGCCTCTCCTATTGCACCAGCGGCGACGCCGACGCCGCGAGCGTAATGCCGGTGATTTCAGCACGGCCGGCCAGTACCGAAACGTATTGCGCCAGCGCCCTATGCTGGACGCTGGTCGCGAGATAATCGGCGATGCGATCGCGGGCGAGTTCGAACGGAAGCACCTGCCCAGGCGCATGGTGGTCGAGCCGGACCACGTGAAAGCCGTAACGGGTCTCGGCGACGGCGAACTCGCCGGGTTGCATGCGCCGCAGCGCCGCCTCGAACTCCGCCACCGTCTGGCCGCGCGTCAGTTGGCCGAGACGGCCACCATCCTCGGCCGAGGTCTTGCAGTCGGAATGGCTGCGCGCGAACTCCGCGAACAAGGCGGGTTTGGCCCTGACCGCAGACAGAATGGTGTCGGCCGTCGTCCGGGCCGTGGCCCGCGCGGCAACATCGGAACGGGAAGCCGCGATCAGGATGTGCGCGGCCTCATAGAGATCGCCGGAGCGGAAGCGTTGGCGGTTCTGCTCGTAGAACCGCAAACATGCGGCCTCGTCGGGCTCCGGCGTCACGACTTCGCGCTCGATCAAGGCGCGCATTGCAGCTTCCTCGGACGTCTCGGAACGCCCTTCCGGGTCGCGCAGCGGCTCGGCCTCGATGCCGATGCGCCTCGATTCCTGCAGCAGCAGTTCGCGCACCACCAGCGCGCGAGCCGCCGCCTGCCAGGCCAGGATCGGCTTTTCCGCCGGATGGTTCTGCACCTCACGGGCGATGACCTCGCGCGGGATCACCGTGCCATTGACCGCGATGGTCTTCGGCCTCGGCAGCGTGCTGGTGACTGAGCAATCCATGACCTACTCCGCCGGCTGAATTGGACGCACGACGCGACCGCTGTTGCGGCTGCGGACCACCTGATAGCCCCGGCGGCCGAGGTACCAGACCGGCGCGCTCCAGACATGAACCAGCCGGGTAAACGGGAAGACGAGAAAGATCGTCATACCCAGCAGCAAATGCGCCTTAAAGATCGGATGCACGTCCAGAATAGTGGCGGCGACGCCCGGCTGCAGGGTCACGATGCCCTGCGCCCAGGCCATGAACTTCACCATTTCATGGCCATCAAGGTGGCCGAACGAAACCGGGATGGTCGCCAGTCCCAGCAGCAATTGCGCGAACAGCAACAGCAAAATCGCGGTATCGCCGAACGAGGAATTGGCGCGGATGCGCGGATCGAACAGCCGCCGATGCGTCAGCAGGACAATCCCGACCAGGCACATCAGGCCGGCAACACCGCCGGCAACGATCGCCAGCATCTGCTTGAAGCCGTGCGAGACCCCCAACATGTCGAACACCCAGATCGGCGTCAAAAGCCCGACGAAATGACCGACAAAGATCACGAGAATACCCACATGGAACAGGTTGGAGCCCCACATCAGCTGCCGCCGTCGCAACAACTGGCTCGATCCGCTTCGCCAGGTATATTGCTCGCGATCAAACCGGAACAGGCTGCCGAACAGGAACACTGTCAGGCAAAGATAGGGATACCAGCCGTAGACTATCGAATTGAGCGTCTGCATGGCGATTCGCTCCTCACTGCAGAGATGATGGCGCGGCGTTAACCGCGCGCTTGGCATGGCGAAGCTCGGCAATCAGGCCTTCGTGACCGCAGGCACCTTGTCCCTGCGTTCCCGGGCCGAACCGCACTTCTTCCTCTTCCCAGGCGACATCGAGCGCCACGAGGTCCATTGGATCGGTATCGGGGGCCTTCAGCATTTCGTCCACAATGTCGCGGCGGGGCGCTTCCGCCGCGATCGCAACCAGCGCATCGAAGATCGCCTTGTAGCTCGACTCTCTCCGGCCAAGGCGCTCGGCTAGCGTCGCGAGAATATGCGCGGTCTGTCCGAGCAGTTCGCGCGCCTCCGCGAGCGGCTGAGTCGACAGGAATTCAAGCAATAGCGGTACATAATCGGGCAGTTCGTTCGCCGCGATCATGAGTCCGGCGTTTTCATACATGGCCTTCAGATCGACCATGGCCTGGCCGCGGTCGCGGCTTTCGCCGTGGACGTGCTCGAACAGATGCAGAGCCAGGGTCTTACTGCGGTCGAACAACAGGCCGTAGCGTTCCTGCAGGTCGTAGACCTCACCGCTTCCGATTTCCTCGATCAGCAGATCGACCGCGCCGCGGCTTGCTGCCGGCACCAGTTTTTCAGCATCGAGCACCGCCACGAATTCCGGCGCTGCGGCGATCAACGCCTCGGTCGGATAGCTCAGGAGCGCGGATAACACCTTGAACGTTCGCATCACGCGACCTCCATCGGGTTCCTGGCCTTGCGCGGCGAGCCGAACAGGTTGGTCTCGCTTTCGCCGCCGGAGCACCCATTGCCAAATGTAAAACCGCAGGAGCCGCGCATGTCGTAGGCGTCGGCGCCGAGTTCACGATGCGCGGTCGGGATGACAAACCGGTCTTCATAATTGGCGATCGCCATGATCTGGTACATCTCGTCGATCTGTTCTGGCTTGAGGCCGACACGCTTGGCAATCGCTGCATCGACCACGCCGTCGATGGTCTTCGCCCGCATATAGGCGCGCATCGCCAGCATGCGCTCCAACGCCAGCGTCACCGGCTTCTCGTCACCTGCCGTCAAGAGGTTGGCGAGGTACCTCATGGGGATGCGCAGCGACTTGACGTCGGGCATTTCGCCGTCGAGCCCGATCTTGCCGGCGGACGCCGCCGAGGTGATCGGCGACAGCGGCGGCACGTACCAGACCATCGGCAGGGTGCGGTATTCCGGATGCAGCGGAAACGCGACTTTCCACTCCATCGCCATCTTCCAGATCGGCGAGATCTTGGCTGCCTCTAGCCATGCATGCGGGATGCCCTGCCGCTCGGCTTCGGCGATCACGGCAGGATCATTCGGGTTGAGGAAGATGTCGAGCTGGGCCTGGTAGAGGTCACGCTCGTCCGGCTTGCTTGCGGCTTCCTCGATCCGGTCGGCGTCGTAGAGCACCACGCCGAGATAGCGGATGCGGCCGACGCAGGTCTCCGAGCACACCGTCGGCTGGCCAGCCTCGATGCGCGGATAGCAGAAGATGCACTTTTCGGATTTGCCGGACGACCAGTTGTAATAGATCTTCTTGTACGGGCAGCCGGAGACGCACATCCGCCAGCCGCGGCACTTGTCTTGGTCGATCAGGACGATGCCGTCTTCCTCGCGCTTGTAGATGGCGCCCGACGGACACGCCGCGACGCAGGCCGGATTTAGGCAATGCTCGCAGAGCCGCGGCAGGTACATCATGAAAGTGTTTTCGAACTGGCCGTAGATGTCCTTCTGCACGCCCTCGAAGTTCACATCCATCGACCGCTTGGCGAATTCACCGCCGAGGATTTCCTCCCAGTTCGGCCCCCATTCGATCTTCTCCATCCGCTCGCCCGAGATCAGCGAACGCGGGCGGGCCGTCGGCATTGCCGACATTTCAGGCGCCTGCTGCAGATGCTGGTAGTCGAACGTGAACGGCTCGTAATAGTCGTCGATTTCAGGTAGGTCCGGATTAGCGAAGATGTTCGCCAATACCCGCCACTTGCCGCCGATGCGCGGCTCGATCGAGCCGTTGCGCTTGCGTTTCCAGCCGCCCTTCCAGCGCGCCTGGTTCTCCCAGTCCTTCGGATAGCCGATGCCAGGCTTGGTCTCGACGTTGTTGAACCACGCATATTCCATGCCTTCGCGGCTGGTCCATACGTTCTTGCAGGTGACGCTGCAGGTGTGACACCCGATGCACTTGTCGAGGTTCAGCACCATGGCGATTTGAGCGCGGATTTTCATTCTGCGGCCTCCAGGCGGGGCGTGCCGGGTTGATCTGCGGTCGGAGTATCGAGCCAATCGATTTTCGACATCTTGCGAATGATGACGAATTCGTCGCGGTTGGAGCCAACCGTCCCATAATAGTTGAAGCCGTAGGATTGCTGCGCGTAGCCGCCGATCATGTGGGTCGGCTTGAGCACAACCCGGGTGACCGAGTTGTGGATGCCGCCGCGCAGGCCGGTCTGTTCGGAGCCCGGCACATTCACGATCTTCTCCTGCGCGTGATACATCATGCACATGCCCTGCTTGACGCGCTGCGAGACCACCGCGCGCGCCACCAGCGCGCCGTTGATGTTGAAGGCCTCTATCCAGTCATTGTCGACGATGCCGGCGCCCTTGGCGTCGACCTCGCTGATCCAGACACACGGTCCGCCACGCGACAGCGTCAGCATCAGCAGATTATCGGTGTAGGTGGAGTGAATCCCCCACTTCTGGTGCGGCGTGATGAAGTTCAGCACCACCGAGGCGTTGCCGTTCGGCTTGCGGTCGATCACCGGCTTGACGGTCTTGGTGTCGATCGGCGGCCGGTAGACGCAGAACCCCTCGCCGAAGGCGCGCATCCACAGATGATCCTGGTAGAGCTGCTGACGGCCGGTCAGCGTGCGCCACGGGATCAGTTCATGGACGTTGGTATAGCACGCGTTGTAGCAGACCTTCTCCAATTCCAGCCCCGACCAGATCGGCGACGAGATGATCTTGCGCGGCTGCGCGACGATGTCGCGGAAGCGGATCTTCTCGTCTTCCTTTGGGATCGCCAGATGGGTGTGGTTTCGCCCCGTGAAACCTTCGAGCGAGGCCCAGGCCTTGACCGCGACTTCGCCGTTGGTTTCCGGTGCAAGGCTGAGGATGACCTCGCAGGCGTCGATGGCGGTATCGATGCGGGCCAGCCCTTTGCTGGTGCCCTCCTCGGTCACGGTGCCGTTGAGCTTCTTGAGCAGATCGACCTCGTGGTCGGTGTTCCAGTTCATGCCCTTGCCGCCATTGCCGAGCTTGTTCATCAGCGGCCCGAGCGAGGTGAAGTGCTTGTAGAGGTTCGGATAGTCGCGCTCGACCACGGTGACCGCCGGCATGGTCTTGCCGGGGATCGGTTCGATCTCGCCCTTCTTCCAGTCCTTGACGTCGAAGGGCTGGGCGATCTCGCCGGGGCTGTCATGCATGATCGGGGTGAGAACGACATCCTTTTCAACCCCGAGCACTTCCGGCGAAACCTTCGAGAAGGCTTCGGCGATACCCTTGTAGATGTCCCAGTCGCTGCGCAATTCCCAGACCGGATCGATTGCCGCCGACAACGGATGGATGAACGGATGCATGTCGGAGGTGTTGAGGTCGTTCTTCTCGTACCAGGTCGCGGTCGGCAGCACGATGTCGGAATACATGCATGTCGTGGACATCCGGAAGTCGAGCGTGACCAGGAGGTCGAGCTTTCCTTCCGGCGCCTGGTCGTGCCACTTGACCTCCATCGGCTTCTTCTTGCCGTCCTCGCCGAGGTCCTTGCCCATCACGCCGTGCTTGGTGCCGAGCAGATGTTTCAGGAAATATTCGTGGCCCTTGCCGGACGCGCCCAGGAGATTGGAGCGCCAGACGAACAGGTTGCGCGGCCAGTTCTTCGGGTTGTCGGGATCGTCGCACGACAATTTTAGGTCGCCCGATTTCAGGGCTTTTGCGACGTAGTCCTTCGGCTCCAGGTCGGCCGCGGCGGCCAGCCTGGAAACCTCGATCGGATTGGTTTGCAGTTGCGGCGCAGAGGGCAGCCAGCCCATTCGCTCGGCGCGCGCGTTGTAGTCGATCAGCGCGCCATCCCACGGACCAGCCGGCGCCGTCGGCGACAGGATCTCCTTGACGTCGAGCGTCTCGTAGCGCCACTGATCGGTGTGGGCATAGAACGCCGAGGTCGAATTCATCTGCCGCGCCGGACGTCCCCAGTCGAGCCCAAAGGCGAGCGGTGTCCAGCCGGACTGCGGGCGTAGCTTCTCCTGCCCGACATAATGCGACCAGCCGCCGCCGGATTGTCCGACGCAGCCGCACATCACCAGCATGTTGATGATGCCGCGATAGTTCATGTCCATATGGTACCAATGGTTCAGCCCAGCGCCGACTATGACCATGGAACGGCCGCCGGTCTTCTCGGCATTGAACGCAAATTCGCGTGCCACCGTGATGATCTGATCGCGCGGCACGCCGCTGATCTTTTCCGCCCAGGCCGGCGTGTAGGGTTCGACCTCGTCGTAGCTCTTGCCGAGATGGTCGTCGCCGAAGCCGCGATCGACGCCGTAATTGGCAAGGAACAAGTCATAGACGGAGGCCACCAGCGCCTCGCCATCCTTCAGCGCGATACGCTTGGCTGGCACCTTGCGCATCAGAACGTCCGGATGGTCGGTGCCCTTGAAATGGTCGTGCTCACGATTGCCGAAATACGGGAACCCGACCTCGGCCAATTCGTCCCGAACGTCGGCGAGCGAAAGACGAAGCTTGGTATCGTGGTCGTTGGAATCCCGCTCCTCGAGATTCCATCTGCCCTTCTCGCCCCAGCGGAAGCCGACGGAACCGTTCGGCACCACGATCGCGCCGGTCGTCTCGTCATAGGCCACCGTCTTCCATTCGGGATTGTTGGCTTCGTCGAGTGAAGTGGCGAAATCCGAGGCGCGCACGAACCGCTCGGGCACGAGCCGTCCCTCGGATTTCACCAAACGCACCAGAAACGGCATATCCGTATACTGGCGCGCATAATCGTTGAAATATTTGGTCTGACGATCGACGTGGAATTCCTTCAGGATCACGTGCCCCATCGCCATCGCCAAAGCCGCGTCGGTGCCCTGCTTCGGCGACACCCAGAGATCGGCGAATTTCGAGGCTTCCGAATAGTCCGGGCAGATCACGACGCTCTTGGCGCCCTTGTAGCGGACTTCGGTATAGAAATGCGCATCGGGCGTCCGGGTCTGCGGGACGTTCGATCCCCACAGAATGAGAAAACCGGAATTGTACCAGTCGGCGCTTTCCGGCACGTCAGTCTGCTCGCCCCAGGTCTGTGGCGAGGCCGGCGGCAGGTCGCAATACCAGTCGTAGAACGACATGCAGACGCCACCGAGCAGCGACAGATAGCGCGCGCCGGCCGCGTAGCTCACCATCGACATCGCCGGGATCGGCGAGAAGCCGAACACGCGGTCGGGGCCGTAGGTCTTGGCGGTATAGGCGTTTGCCGCGGCGACGATCTCGTTGACCTCGGCCCAGTCGGCGCGAACGAAGCCGCCGAGGCCGCGCTTCTGCACATAAGCCGCCCGCTTCTTCGGATCCTCGACGATCGACTTCCACGCCGCCACCGGCGTCATCAGCGCTCTCGCCTCGCGCCACAGCTTCAATAGCCGCGAGCGCACCAGCGGGTATTTCACGCGGTTGCCGGAATAAAGGTACCAGCTATAGCTGGCGCCCCGCGCGCAGCCGCGCGGTTCGTGATTGGGCAGGTCCGGCCGCGTGCGCGGATAGTCGGTCTGCTGGGTTTCCCAGGTGACGATGCCGCCCTTGACATAGACCTTCCACGAGCAGGACCCCGTGCAGTTCACGCCATGCGTGGAGCGCACGATCTTGTCGTGCTGCCAGCGCTTGCGGTAGCCGTCCTCCCAGGAACGGTCCTCAGTCGTCATCACGCCGTGGCCGTCGGCGAATACCTCCTTGGCGCGCGTGAAGAACGACAGCCTGTCCAGAAAATGGCTCATCCGTGGTCTCCTTATTCGGCAGGCTGGGCAGCGGGCGAAATCCGGCCGCGGTGCTCGATGTCGTGAAGCAAGCCGCCCTTGCGGGTGTAGACGGCCCAAGTGATCACGACGCAGGTCACGTAGAAGATGAAGAATCCCCACAGCGCCGCCTGTACGCCGCCGGTGAGATCAATCGACGTTCCATAGGATTTCGGAATGAAGAACGCGCCGAAGGCAGCGATCGCCGAGGTAAATCCGGTGATCGCGGCGGATTCCTTCTCGGCCTGGCGCAGCCTTGTCGCGGCGTCGGCCGACGGCATCAGCCGGTCCATTTCCTTGCGCATGATGTTCGGGATCATCTGGAACGTGGAGGCATTGCCGACGCCGGTCGCGAAGAACAGCACCAGGAACATGGCGAAGAAGCCCCAGAACGCGCCGGGTTGATCCTTGATGCCAAGAAAATAGAGAATCCCCAGCACACCGACCATCATCAGGCCGAACACCCACAGGGTGACGCGCCCGCCGCCCCATTTGTCGGCAACCCATCCAGTGGCCGAGCGCGACAGCGCACCGATCAGAGGTCCGATGAAGACGAATTGGAGGGCGTCAACGGCCGGGAACTGGGTCTTGGCCAGCAACGGAAATCCCGCGGAGTAACCGATGAACGAGCCGAAGGTGCCGGTGTAGAGCCAACACATGATCCAGTTATGCTTGCGCTGGAAGATCACCGCCTGATCCGAGAACGATGCCTTTGCAGAGGCGATGTCGTTCATGCCGAACCATGCGGCGAATGCGCTGGCGGCGATGAACGGCACCCAGATGAAGCCGGCATTTTGCAGCCAGAGCGGCGCCTGCTCCGTTCCGCTCGCAACCATCGCTGGGGCGCCGCCGAACCAGCCGAACACACCGGCCGTGATCACGATCGGGACCACAAATTGCACGACGCTGACCCCAAGATTGCCGAGGCCGGCGTTGAGCGCGAGCGCGTTGCCCTTCTCGGCACGCGGAAAGAAGAAGGAGATGTTGGCCATCGACGAGGCAAAATTGCCGCCGCCGAACCCGCACAACAGCGCCAGCGCCAGGAACACCGGATACGGCGTGGATGGCGTCTGCACGGCGTATCCGATGCCAACGGCGGGGATCATCAGCGACCAGGTGGCAAGCGTTGTCCACAGCCGTCCGCCGAAGATCGGCACCATGAAGGAGTAAAAGATGCGCAGCACCGCACCGGAAATGCCGGGCAGCGCGGCCAGCCAGAACAGCTCGGCCGTGGTGAACTTGAAGCCGACCGTGGGCAGCTTCGCGACCACCACCGACCAGACCTGCCAGATCGCGAACGACAACAGCAGTGCCGGAATCGATACCCAGAGATTGCGCCGCGCGATGGCGCGTCCGCCGGTTTCCCAGAAAGCCTTGTCGTCGGGACGCCAGTCCGTGAGGACGGCGCCGGACAAGGCGCCGACATGCTCGGGCTTGTGAATCTCCTCCATTTCGGGGAGTTCCGGCAGCTTCTTCAGCGCTTCGCCAACAACGCCGCGCTCCATCTGCCGGATCGAGACGTGCATCCAGATCAGCGCGCCCGACACCAGGAAGAACAGCAGCATGAAACAACTGGTCCAGAGCCCCGTCAGGTCGACCAGCGCGCCGAATGCAATCGGCAGCACGAAGCCGCCGAGGCCGCCGATCATGCCGACCATGCCGCCGACGGCGCCGACGTTGTTCGGGTAGTAGACCGGGATGTGCTTGAAGACCGCGGCCTTGCCCAAGGCCATGAAAAAACCCAGCACGAAGATCGTGACGATAAACGGCACCAGCCCCGTTTCCATATGGAAGCCGACCGTGCCCGTGACCGTCCGCACGACATAGTCGGTCGGTGGATAGGAGAGGACGAAGGTGCAAGCCACGGCGACGAGGAAGGTCCAGTACAGCACGCGGCGTGCGCCGTAGCGGTCGGAAAGGTGACCGCCATAGGCCCGGAATACGCTAGCGGGGAACGAGAACATCGCGGCCGTCATGCCGGCGGTCTCGATGTCGACATGATAGACCTTGATGAGATATTGCGGCAGCCAAAGCGACAGCGCGACGAAGGCGCCGAACACGAAAAAATAATACAGCGCGAAGCGCCACACCTGGATGTTCTTCAGCGGTTCAAGCTCGAGCCACGCGCTGGTTGGCTTCTCGCTCTTTTCACGCCGCGCACGGACAACAGGATCTTCTTCCGAGAAAATCCAGAACGCGATACCCATCAATCCAATGACGAGCGCCCAAACCTGAGCGACCGTTTGCCAGCCGTAAGCGACCAGGACGAACGGGGCTACAAATTTCGTCACGGCAGCGCCGACGTTTCCGGCGCCGAAGATGCCGAGCGCGGTACCCTGTTTTCCGGCGGGATAGAAGCGCGATACATAGGCGATGCCGACGGCGAACGACCCGCCCGCGATGCCAACGAAGAGGGCCGCGACCAGGAATTCCGGGTAGGTATGCGCCCAAGTCAGCAGGTACGTGGCGACCGCCGCGGCGATCATGACGACGGTGTAGACGCGCCGCCCGCCATACTGGTCGGTCCAGATTCCGAGCACCAGGCGGATCAGCGATCCGCTCAGGATCGGGGTGCCGATCAGCAGACCGAACTGCGTATCGTTCAGCCCGAGTTCCTGCTTGATCCGGATGCCGATGATCGAGAAGATCGTCCAGACCGCGAAGCAGATCGTGAAGGAAATGGTCGAGAGCCAGAGTGCCCGACCTTGGTGAAGGTTGCTTGAGCCTGCCGTAACCATGAGAATCCCCGGAGTAAAACGTTCCGGGAGACTGATGGCTAAACTCGAAGACCGCTGTTTGCGCTGGATCAAACCGCGCGGCTTCATTCGATATAGGTGATAATAGTCACGGCAGTTTTTGATAAATATCACACACACATCGGGGCCGAGAGAACACGATTGTTGCGCGCTCATGAAATGGCTGAACTTGAACGTCTGCCGCTCTTTTCCGGGATAGCGGAAGAAAACCTCGCGGTCCTCTTGGACTCGGCGCTGCTGCAGCATTTCCCGAGGGGGGTCAATCTCCTCCATGAGGGTCATCAAGCCGATTTCCTGCACGTGCTGGTCGAGGGCTTGGTTGAGATCTTCACCGAGCAGGACGGCGGAGAATGGGGGATATCCCTGATAAACCCGGTCTCAACGTTCATCCTCGCCGCTGTTGTGGGCGATCAGGCCTATCTGAACTCGGCCCGCACATTGTCCAATTCGTGCGTTCTACTGATTCCGGCGCAGCGCGTGCGCGACATCTTCGACCGGGACGTCGCGTTTGCTCGCGTCGTGGCGCGGGAGCTTGCCTTCGCCTATCGGTCGTCGGTCAAGAAGTTGAAGGGTTACATGGCCCGTTCAACGATCGAACGTCTTGCCAACTGGGTTTTGGCTGAGGCGCACAAGAGCGCCTCTCAAGATGCTATCGTGGTGCCTTTTGATCGCGGGACGCTTGCCTCGCATATCGGCACTACTCGCGAAAACCTATCCCGCAGCCTCGCGCTGCTGACGGAACATGGTGTACGCATTCGCGGCCGCGAAATCGTGATTGATCGCAAGGAGTTTCTTGAGGCCTTTGCGCGGCCGCAAACGCTCATTGACGACCCTACGTCCTAGGCCTGTGCCTCCCGACAGCGAGCTATGCTTCCCAATAGGAAGCCATCCAACAGGAGCGCTTAATTCTAGCTCATGCGTCTCGGTTTCCATCATGTCACCGCAGGCTTTTGCGCAGGGCGCCTCTGCCAACCGATCAAGTTCGGCCCGTAGCAGAGGGCGAAGCCGAGGAATGCGCCTGCCCAGGCGAACGCGGCAACATGCAGGAGCGGTACGCCGTGGGCCGGCTCGAGGACCGCGCAGATGCGCGCCACAACGGCGACGATGATGGAGGCATAGATCGCCTGTGTCGCGATCGAGGCGGTCAGTTGCTGACCGGTATGCCCCAGCGTCGCACGGCTCATCACCGCAAGCGTCATGATGCCGGCGGCACCCACCATCCAGGCATGGATCCCGGCTCCGGCGGGTACGATGCCAAAGGCGCCGCAGGCGTTCAGCAGGAAGCCGATCGGCACGAAGGCGTAGCCGACATGAAGAACAAGCAGGAGCCGTTCGCGTCCCGTCCGGTACCCCGCCCAGCGTCCGAGCCGGATCAGGTGCAGGACGCCGGCAAGCGCGAGGGCATAGCCGGTTCCTGCGGCGTCCGGTGAAACGATCCAGAACACCAGCGCGATGGCGCCGAAAGCGACTGTCAGCATGTCGAAACGCGCGAACGGCACCGGTAGCCGGCCGGGATTTTCCTTGACCAGCCAGTTACGTGTGAAGCTCGGAATGATGCGGCCGCCGATCAGCGAGATCAGCAGTATCACGACGGCGATGCCGAGGCGGATACTGAGGTCGGCGGCACCCTTGAAGTGAGCCTCCAAATGGAACCCGACGTTGCCGGCAAACAGCACAATGATCGCCGCGACGACACTTAAATTGTGCCATTTCCGGCCCGCGACGATTTCGCGAGCCGTAGCGGCGGCGACCAACAGCAGGAAGCTCGCGTCGACGAGCATGGCCGCGAGCCAGCCGGTCTCGGTCGAGAAGGTTACGCACACGCGACCCGCGATCCACAGCGCCACGAGGAACATCAGCGGCCGTCCGCGCAACGGCAGCCTTCCGGTCCAGTTCGGGATGGCCGTGAACAGGAAGCCCGTGATGACCGCCGGCAGAAAGCCGTAGAGCATTTCGTGGACGTGCCAATCGCGCGGCAGGAATGCCGTCGTGAGAGACAATTCCCCCAGGAACACCGGAAGCCAGACCAGGATGGCGAGGCCCGCGTAGACCGAGCCCAGCAGGAAGAACGGACGGAAGCCGAATGAAAACAGCGTCGGTCCGTCATAGCTTCGTGCACTCATGGCGGCTCCTCAATCTGTGTTCGGACTACTTCCGGGCGGACGGGGCGGCGAGCTTGTCGAATAATCCCGCCATCGCCTGTTTGGCCTTGCCCACCGCTGGAACTCCGGCAAAGGTCATCAGGACCGGTTGCCAGCGCCATGATCTCGGCGCATCGTCGTTCTCCACGTTATTTCCAACGCCTGGGCCGCGTTTACGGGAGTTGCCGGGCCAGCTTGTTGCTCCAGCGCAAGTTCGGGCTTGATCGTTGCAGGCAATCGAGGTCTAGGTTCTGGAACCGAAGGGCCCCCCATGACCAAGGTCGACAGTTCGCTCGTTGCCCATCTGCCGCTGTTCGCTGGCTTTTCCGCCGCGGACCTCGATTCGATCCTGAGCGAGGCCCGTTCGGTTCGGTTTGCCAAGAACGCTCAGGTCTTTGGTCAGGGCGAGGAAGCGCACTCCTTCTTTGTACTGCTGCACGGCCACGTGCGAGCCAGCAAGACCACCCCGGCCGGAGAGCAGATCGTGGTGCGTTATGTTGCGACTGGCGAAACCTTTGGCGTCGCCAAGGCCATTGGGCTTCAGCGCTACCCCGCAACGGCGACCGCCGTCGACGACAGCGTCGTGCTGGCTTGGCCGTCTCGAACCTGGCCTCGGCTGGTTGAAGATTTTCCGGCGCTTGCCACCAACACGCTGCGGACGGTCGGCGCCCGACTTCAGGAAACCCACACGCGCGTCATCGAGATGTCGACGCAGCAGGTCGAGCAGCGCATCGCCCACGCACTGCTGCGGCTCGTCAAACAGTCCGGTCGCAAGGTCGAGCATGGCGTCGAGATCGACTTTCCGATCAGCCGTCAGGACATCGCGCAGATGACCGGAACGACGCTGCATACCGTCAGCCGCACTTTGAGCGCCTGGGAGGGCTGCGGTCTGGTCGAAAGCAGCCGGCAGAAGATCGTGGTTCGAGAGCCGCACAAGCTGTTCATGCTGGCCGAAGAAGATCCGGAAGCAGGCTCCTCGTTTACGCCGTGACCGCGTTGACGACAACGCGCAGCGCAGCCAGGAACTCGTCGCGGTCGACGCCGTGCTCCTTGCAGGCATCATCCACCGTGTGAAACGCCGAGATCGGGCAACCGACGCATCGCATTCTGAAGTCGAGAAAGACACGGATGGTGGCCGGCCATCCTGCCATGACCTCGCCAACGATATCGTCAAAGCCGACCGGCATGCGCGTTTCCATCCTGGATGACATTCCTGGACGCATCCACCGGAGCGTTCTTTGCTCCGGCGCAACCTTCCGAGCGATAAGCGGCGTGTACCTGTGGGCATTGGCAGCCGCGCAGGACCGGGCGGCGATCGAACAAGCCTCTTGCAAATCGCTGAACGCGCAGGCGACCTGGCGCCGCGTGCCTCAAACGATCACGGGCAGACGCGCATCGGCGGCTGCTTGCGCGGATCGCCGACCTGGACCGCGTGACACCTGAGCACGTAGGCGCCTCCGTTCGGGCGTGCGGCGCCGAAGTCGTGATTAATTACTGCGGCGTGGAACCGCATGCCGGGCGGCAGGGGCTGCGGGTTCAGCGCCATCGCCGGCGTTGCCAGCGCCAGCGCGGCTGCGGTCAGGGTGAGGGTGCGAAAGAGCTTGCGGGATGACATGGATACCTCCTTGATCTCGGCCTTCCGGCCTTGCTCATTTGGTTGCACCATCGGACCCGCGGGTTCGATCGCCGCCGCGGCGACGCGTTCGCACGCCAAGGCCTACGTGATGTGGGACACACTTGCGGAGGCGCCGACGAGACTTGGCGCTCGCGCGACGCTTCGAGATCGCCGCGGCGAGAGCCTTCGCTCGACGTTTCGACGTTTCATCTGGCGCGGCGCAGGAGCCGACCCGCGCCGTCACAGCGACTTGACGAAACCTCCGATTGCATTCCCTGCCTGCTCGAGATCATGGCCTGCCTGCTGACCCGCGTGCCCGACATCGTTCACCGCGCCGCTGGCACCGCTTGCGACGGTGTTGAACGCGCCCTGGATCGCCTTGGCGGCCGTGTCCGCGTCGTAGCCCGCGGTCTGCATCGCCTGCTTGGCCTGATCGCTGGTCATGCCATAGGCGTCCTTCAGCGTGGTTGCGACGTCACCGGCGCCGGTGACGATGCCGTGCTTGACCAGTTTCGCCCATCTCGTTCCGTCGGCGAACAGCTGCTGGAAGATCTGATCGGCCTGACCTGATATCATCTCGATGAGCCGCGGCGGCAGCGCCGCGAGTCGTGCCGGCGCCATATTGAGGGCGAGATGCGGCGTTGCGAATTTGGCGCCTTGGAAGTCGAAATTTCCGTCGAGCGTCAGGCTGAACTGCGATGGATCGAGGGTGACGGCGAGGTTGCCGTCGACCCTGGTCACGAGGTGCAGATGGCCGCAATCGTGGCCATTGACATGGACCGGACCTACCTGGGCGTCGATCCCGATCTTCACGGCGCTGGAGGCAGCGAAGTGATCCTTGCCGTGCAGCGTGCAGTTCAGGGTGAACTTGTCGATGTTGCCGACGTCGAAATCGAGACCGAAACCAAATCCGTTCTGATCGACATTGGCGTTGACCGCGGCATGCACCTCGAACAGCGAGACGGTCAGGCCGGCCTGAACGAAGGGGGCCTGCTTGCAATTGAACTGCAGCACCGGCCCGCCCGCGGCCACAATGGTTTGGGTTCGAGTAGGCGGCGCCGGCAGCGTGCGCTTGACGGAGGCGTTGTCGACCTGCTGCCAGGTGCCGTTGATCTCTTCATAGGTGCGCGTGATACCCGTGCCGTCGCCGGTCACCGTGAGCACGGCCGGCGCATTGGACGGCGTTGGGCCGGCGTGGGGCGGTTCTGTGAAGAGCTTCACAGGAGCGCATATTTTAGCAAAAACTTTATTGCAACTCTTGGTTGATCGTCTTGCAGTGCGGCAAATTCCGGCGCCGCAGCTTGTTCAATCTTCCGCGTGACGCATGTCCGCTCGCCGCGGGCTCAATGGAGGTGAATGGCGCTGTCCAGATGCGCCTGCAGGTGTTGCGGCGGGCTGCTTGTCATGTCGTCATGATGCCCGGGTTCCGTCAGCCAATCGCGATCGACATCTGACGGCATGAACGAGCGGGATTGCGCCGGCGGATCATCGGGTGCGGTCCCATCGTGTTGCCGCTCGGCGTGAGCGGCGATCTCCGTCCCTCCACCCGGATGGAAGATGAACTCGAAATTTTCACCACCGCCTGGTGGCGCCGCTGCGACGGCCGGCGCCGGCGGATCGGTGATCAGCGTGCCGCCATTATTGTCGGACGCGAAATGCAGCGTGGCGCTGAAATTGTCGAAAGTGAAACTCGCGTTGTGCGTACCGTCCGTCACCGAGAGCAGGCCGCTTGATGCATCATAGGTCTCTGCAAACTTCGCCGAATTGTAGTCGATGCCGACGAGATCGATCGCGTCCGAGTCCGCCGCGTCGGGCGCTGTGCCGGTAAAGCCGGCAATGTGACCGGAGAAACCAGCGGGATTGTCGAGCTTGAGTTCGCCGGTGCCGCCGGTAAACGTGATCGTGGCACTATCCAGCGTCCAGACGTCGAGTCGTTCGCCGGCCGCAACCGTCGCCGGCCCGGTCGGCTGATCGGTGATCGCGGTGCCGCCATGGCCATCGGAAGCGAAATTGAGCGCGTTGCCGAAGTAGTCGAGGGTCAGGCTCGCGCTGTGCACCCCATCGGTCAACGAGAGCTGGTCCGTTGCGGCGTTATAGGTCTCGGCAAAATGGAGCGCGTTGAAGTCAATCCCGGAGACGTCAATCAGGTCGCTAGCGGACGCCGTCGCGGAGAAGCCGTCGATGTGACCGCTAAAGACGCCGGGATTGTCGAGCTTGAGGCTGCCGGTGGTGTCCGCAAAAGTAATCGTGCCGACGGTCAATTTCCCGATTTCCAGCGATCCGCCGGACGCGATGGTCGCCGGCTGATCGGTGATCGCCGTGCCGCCGTGGCCGTCGGAAGAGAAATTGAGCAAATTGTTGAAATAGTCGAAGGTCAGGCTCGCGCTGTGCACGCCATCGGTCAACGAGAGCTGGCCCGTTGAGGCGTCATAGTTCTCGGCAAAATGCAGCGAATTGAAATCGATCCCGGAGACGTCGATCAGATCGCTATTGGACGTCGTCGCGGAGAAGCCGTCGATATGACCGCTAAAGACGCCGGGATTGTCGAGCTTGAGGGTGCCTGTGGTGTCCGCGAAGGTGACCGTGCCTACGGTCAACTTCCCGATTTCCAGCGATCCGCCGGACGCGATGGTCGCGGGCTGATCGGTGATCGCCGTGCCGCCGTGGCCGTCGGAAGAGAAATTGAGCAAATTGTTGAAATAGTCGAAGGTCAGGCTTGCGCTGTGCACCCCATCGGTCAACGAGAGCTGGCCCGTTGCGGCGTCATAGCTCTCGGTAAAATGCAACGCGTTGAAGTCGATCCCGGAGACGTCGATGAGATCGCTATCGGACGCCGTCGCGGAGAAGCCGTCGATGTGGCCGCTAAAGACGCCGGGATTGTCGAGTTTAAGACTGCCGGTGGTGCCCGCGAACGTCACCGTGCCGATGGTCAATTTCCCGATTTCCAGCGATCCGCCGGAAGCGATGGTCGCCGGCTGATTGGTAATCAGCGTGCCGCCATGGCCGTCGGAGGTGAAATTCAACAGGTTGCTGAAGTAGTCGAAGATGAGGCTCGCGCTGTGCACGCCATCGGTCAACGCGAGCCGACCGGTTGCGGCGTCATAGCTCTCGGTGAACCCGGGCGACGTAAAGTCGATCCCGACGAGGTCGATGACGTCGCTGTCGGAGGTCGTCGCGGAGAAGCCGACGATGTGACCGCTGAAGGCGGCGGGATCGTCGAGCTTGAGTTCGCCGGTGCCGCCGGTGAACGTCACCTTTTGGTTCGAAGGCGTCGTTATCTCGAGGGTGCCGCCAACCGCAACGGTTGCCGTTCCGGTCACGAAATTGACCGTGCTTGCGGCAACATTGGACGGCGCACGGCCGTCGCCGACCTGCCAGTTCACGATGCGGCCCATGTCGGCACCGCCCTCGGTTGGATCGGTAGCGGTGCTCGCATAGGTCACGCTGTCGAGCACCTGTGCATAATGTGCCAGCGTGTCCGTACCCGACAATGTCAGGACACCCTTGGTCGCGTCGTAACTCGCGGTGATGGTCGTGCCGGCGGTATTGGCGGCAAGCGTGTCGCCCAAGAGCAAGCCGCCCACAATCGTCACCGTCGCGCCGGCCAGATTGCCGTTGCTGTCGGGGTCGGTCGGTCACCGCATTGTCGAGCGTGACCGCCGCGGCGGTGCCGGTCTCGTACACCGCAGTCGCGTCCGTGCCGGTCGCGATGCTCGGCGGCGGCGGATTGACAGTCACGGTCTCCGTCGTTACTGCCGAATAGGAATAGCCGTTGCCGTCGGTCACCGTGACCGTGGCCGACAGCGCGAAATTGGTGTCGTTCGGCGGCGTGACCGTCAGTGATCCCATGTTCCATGCGTGGACATCGACGGAGTCGAGCTGCGCAGTCGCCGTAAAACTGTTGCCGTGCCCATCGCTCAACGTGGCGCCGAGCGGGATGTCAGAGATCACGAACGCGGTCACGGTGCCGGCACCACCGATCGAGAAGCTGACCGGGATGGGCGAGCCTTCCGTACCAGCGGCCGGTGTCGAGCTGACACCGACAAGCTGCGGCAGTATCGTCAGATCGGTGCCGCCGGAGCCGTCGGGCTTGAATGCAAACGTGTCTCCGGCCGGCAGACCGCCCGCGACCGAGAATGCGACCGGCACCCCGTTCAAGATCAGCGACGAGCCGTTCCAGACCGCCGATGTTACGACGGTATTGCCCAGATCGATGACATCGCCGGTGGTCAAACCGGCCAGCGTCAGGTCGAGATTGGTGTTTCCTTCGACCTTGACGGTGCTGTTACCGACGAATGTCAGCACGTCACTTGGCGACAGCGTATCGCCGGGGCCGAAATTTACGACCCAGGCATCCGAGATCGCGACATCGGTCAGCGTGGAGTCATCGACGTTGAGCGTGCCGTCCAGACCGACCTTCAGAACGCCACCCGTAATGGTCGAACCGTTTTCAACTGTCAGCGTCGAGCCTGCGCCGGCCTCGATGAGACCATCGGAGCTCCTGCCTTGGCTATCGGTGCTCGAATTGACGATCGTGCTGTTCTCGATCGTCACGACGCCGCCGTCGAGCGCCTCGATAATTCCGATATTCACGTTGGCATTGGCCGGCAGATTGCCACCGATGTCCGGGCTGGCGTTGTTGATGACGACCGCCGATCCGGCGCCAGCGGCCTCGACCAGGCTCGAGTTGAACAACTGGTCTTCGATGACCAGCTCGCCAGCACGTGTCGCCTCGAACACGCCGAAATTGTTGACCGCGTGTCCGGTGTCGACAATCAAAAGCCCGCGATCTCCGGCGAGCAGTGGCGTGGCATCAACCGTCGCGTCATTGATGAAGGTGAGGTTGCCGTCGCCCTTTCCGATATCGCCGCTGCCGGAGATCACGTTGTCGACATTTGTGAGCGTCGCGCCCGTGCCGGCGAGACCGACGATGAAGTTGCCCGTCGCCGGGCCGAGCATCTCAATTGCACCGCCGCCCGTCAGGCTGACGGCACCATCGATCGCCAGCGTGGGATCGACGCCTGACGAATTGAGCTCGACAAGACCGGCGTTGGCGACGCTGGAGACGGTGAGGGAGCCACCGACAATATTGAGCGTGGCACCGAAATCGACAGTTAGACTGCCGATCGTGTAGCCGCCGTCGTAGCTGGACTTGCCGGTTTGGATGACGACGATGTCAACCGGGGACGCTGGAGCAAAGCCCTGATTCCAGTCAAACGGGTCCAGGTCCCAGCTGCCGGTTCCGTTCCAGCCGAAGACGTTCGAATGCGGGGTCGGACCGCCCGGCGGCAGAAACGACAGGTCGGGAACGAAGCCAACGCCGAACGTCGTGCCACCCCCACCGGGATTGAAGTCGAAGGACGGGATCCCCAGGTCGAGGCTGACCAGCTGCGGGAACGTGGGAGCGTCGATCGGGCTGCCGCTGCCGTGGATGGCCTGCAGCGTGCTCGGCTGCGCATCGTTTCCCCGCAGCCATTGCAGGAAGTCGTCGGCCAGATCCGACTTGTTCAGCGGCAAGGAGAACAGATCGCCCTGCCGATCGAGATAGCAGACCAGATTGGGATCATCGACGCTGCCGACGACCGCGCCATCGACGACCAGATCGTAAATGCCGTGGCTGCGGAGCCCGTGATCGTTGAATACGGCGAACGAGTAGCTGTCGTTGCCGAGCTTCGACGAAATCGCGGCAATCTCGCTCGATGTCAATTGGTGCGCCCAACCGCTGGCGCCGTCGCGGACACTCATGGTGGCGACCGGGGTGGCGATCTTCATGTCGCCGCCATGCGCGACCTTGCCGGCGACGAAGGCAAATGTGCCTTCAACCAGGCTGAACAGCGCCGCGCTCGAATCGGAGTTGGCGCCGTACGAATATGCGTTCAACACCATTCGCGTATTGGCGACGAGATTGACCGCGCTGCCGTCAGAGAGGCAGATCCCAATCGAGGACGAACTGCCGGTCTGAATGATGTCGCTCTTGTAGACCGCGTCGCCGACATGGAGCGTCACGGCAACGCCGTCGCGCACCGCAGTGACGTTGCCGACGACTTTTTCGACGTGGCCGATCGCATCGGCCGCGACGTGGCTGGGCGCATCGGACGAAATCTTGGCGGGCTGCGCCTGCGCATATTCGTCCCGGGTCGCCGGCCCGACCAGCAAGGCGAGGGCATCGGCCGCCAGGCGTTCGCCACTCGGCGCAACCAACGTCGCGGGATGTTCGCTGGCGAAATAGCCGGGAATGATGACGTGCTGGCCGTCGCGACCGTGCAGATGCAGGTCAGAACCGGTGCGATGAAATGCACCGCAAGAGAGCAGCTCGGCGTCTGCGACATTAATGATGTTGGGATGAGACAAATCCGCTTGAATGACGGTCGCGGTTCCGTTCCCTCCTTCGGTAAAGATCATTCCACACAACCCGTACGCATTCCTCACCACTCGCTCGGCCTCTCATCCGCCTCCTTTTCACGGAGTTCTGGACGCAGGGCACGAGAGCATCGTGCGACAGCACGCTACCGCCGGCAACATTATCGTAAATAAATGGTAAATAACAATCGCCGCCGTTGAGGTTGTCACCCTCATTACGTGCGGTCGAATCTATTTCAACCGGCAGACGATCAAGCTCAATCGCAAAGAGATACGGCGATCCGGCCGTGCTTGGTCCACGGTCCGGTTCCTTGGTCCGTCTTCGCGGATTGGCGGATTTTGAACTGAGATGAAGCACGAACCTCGGAAAGTGGGGCAATAGCCCGCCAGGCGGCCAGTCCGCGAGGCGACACTTTGTGTCAATGCCGCAAGACGGCAAAATACGCCTTTCGCATTTCAACGCGTGTCCGCAATTCGAAGAAAGTGTCACCACATTTCCACGAGATCATTCGACGAGAGTTTGGTCGTTGAGGCAGAAAGCCAGCGGGAGGTCCGAGGGCGATTGCGATCGCCTCCATCCGACACGTGGGTGGATTCTCGGGAATCGCGCGAAGCTTCCCTCTCATTCGATTGAACATTGGGGGCCGAGCGGGGGCCCCGGAGGGTGCCATGTCAAACATCAAGATCTTCGCAAGTGTCGTCGTTGCGGCTGTTCTGGCGGGCGCAGCCTGTGCCTATGCGGGTGGAGGTGGAGGTGGAGGTGGAGGCGGCGGCGGTCATGGCGGCGGTGGCGGGGGAAATTACGGCGGCGGAATGCCCAACGGCATGGGCGGCGGCGGGCACTCTGGCGGCGACATGGATATGCGCGGCACGCCCCAAAACGGGGGCCAAATGGACATGCGCGGCACGCCTGACTACGGGGGCGCGGAGCGCTCCGTGGGCCATTCGGCGGCGTCGCACGATGCGGCGCGCGCCAATTCTGGCGGTCGGCATTCCCTGGCCCTTCATGGCAAATCGGAGTCCAACGGACATCGGGATGTCCACGTCAGCCGAAATGGCAACGCGCCAAAGGTTGGTTTGGATCGATCCGCGACCTCGAGAACCAACGCGGTGAGGAACGCGTCGAGTTCCAGCGCCGCGGCGAGCGCGCTGCACAACACTGCCAACTTACGCTTTCCGAATGCGCGCGCCCAGATCGTCGAGGGCCACGGCGACCGCGGATGGCGACAGCACCGCCATGGCGGCTTCGGCTGGGCGGGTCCTCTGTTCTGGCCGTTCGCCTACCATGACATCTATGACTATGCGCTCCGCGGCTACGGCTACGATGACCCATTCTGGGACTATGGCTACGCCGACATCTACGCCGGCATCTTCTCACCCTACAGCTATGACGATCTCGAAGCCTACCGGCCGCAAGAGGCCGGCCCGAGCCCGGATGGCGGGCCTCAGGTCGATGCCCGGCCTCACGTTGCCGCCAATGCGGAACCTCCCGTCAATGCGGAGCCTCACGACCGCGTCAGTGCGCCTCCTCGCGATCCCGCCAACGCGCATCCCCATGTTGCCATCAATGCGCAGCCTCGTGACCCCGTAAATGCGCCGCCTCGCGATGTCGCCAACGCGCAGCCTCGCGATCTCGTGAATGCGCCGCCTCGAGATGCCGTCAATGTACAACCTCGCGATGCCGCCAATGCGCCGCCTCGCGATGCCGCCAACGCGCCGCCTCGCGATGCCGCCAACGTGCCGCCTCGCGATGCCGCCAACGTGCCGCCTCGCGATGCCGTCAACGCCCAGCGTCACGTTGCCGTCAATGCGCAGCCTCGCGATGCCGCCAATGCGCAGCCCCACGGTGCCGTCAATGCGCAGCCCCATGCTGCCGTCAATGCCGAGACCCACGTTGCCGTCAATAATGTGCCGCCGCGCGATCCCGCCAATGCGGGGAGCCGCGGTCCCCAAGCTGCGACGCCCAGCCAGTTGGCAAAGATGTGCGACGATGACAGCGGTGACATCGCAGACATGCCGATCGACCAGATCCAGGCGGTGCTCGCGCCCAATGACGTCCAGCGCGCGTCGCTTGACGATCTCGCCAATGCCTCAGTGAAAGCAGCAGAGATCATCAGAGCCGCATGTCCGAACCAGATCGCGCTGACCGCGCCCGGGCGGCTCACATCGATGCGTCATCGGGTCGAGGCGATGATCTCTGCGGCCGGTACAGTTCAGCCGGCGCTGCAGAAATTCTACGACCTGCTCAGCGACGAACAGAAGACGCGGCTGAACGCGCTCGGCCGGGATGAACCGCGCGCCGGCGCAGCCAAGAACACGAACGGCTTACCCGCCGCGAGTTGCAGCGCGAGCCAGGGGAATGTGGCGGCATTTCCGAACGCCGAGATCGAGGCGAGGCTGCATCTGACCGAAGCCCAACGCGGCAGTCTTGCGGACCTGCAAGACGCTACCGCGAGGGCGGCGGAGATGCTGCAGGAGTCGTGTCCGACGAGCGATCAGGCGGTCATGACGCCACCGGCGCGGCTCGAGGCCGTCCGCAGACGGCTGCAGGTCATTCTGATCGCGGTCAAGACCGTGCGCGCGGCGCTCGATGACTTCTACGCAGGGTTGAGCGACGAACAGAAGGCGGAGTTCGAGACGATCGGGCAGCGCAGCTCGGCGGCTTCCGATCAGCCGAGCGGCACGCGGACCCATGTTCGTCACCATGATGCGAGCTAAGGCACGATCCGGAAAAGCATGCCCTCGGGTAACGGCCCGATGGCTGGTTTTCCAAGCTAACATACGCGAAGCGTTTTGGCGAACTGTGCACCGAACGAAGATCAATCGTCATGCCCCGCAAAAGCGGGGCATCCGGTACGCTACGCCTCACGGATCAATAACCCGTTTGTGGAGATCGCGATACGGGGAAGCATTCCAGGCGATGGCCCGCAACCGTCGCCTGATCCACTCGTCAAGTGCGCGCAACACTGACGGGCTTTGGCAGAAGCTGCATGAACATCGCATCGGTCGGCCCTCCTCAGGCCGATCGCGTACGAATCGCTCAATGATTGATTTGGCATGCGCACGCGCGGAACTCTGTTGTTAGAAGGCCAGCAATCGCCTCGCCGATGATCTGCTCAGCTGTCATATTCCTGACGGAAATATCCGATGATGACGAACTGGAGTTCTGCCATAATCGATCAACCGACAATCTTGACGAGACAGGCGGTCTAGCGAGGCCTCCATGTTGACTTCACGCGATGGAGCCCTTCGAGAACACCCGGCTTGCCAGCACATCGGACGCCTCGAGCGACATGATGTCTTCGGCGGTCAGCACGCGGTCGAGATCGGCGACGAGGCGGTTGGCCTGGCGTAGCCGCATCCGGTCGAGCGCGTTGCGGATCGAGCGCGCGTTGGAAAACAACGGCTGAGTTTTGCGCAGCGCGATGTAGCGAATAAACGCCTCGCGCGCATCGGGGCGGAACCTGTAGTTCATGTCATGCAACATCAACTCCGCGATCGCCAATAGCTCGTCGTCGGAATAATCCGGAAAGTCGATGTGGTGGGCGATTCGGGAACGAAAGCCTGGATTGCTGGCGAAGAACTTATCCATCCGATCGCCATAACCGGCGAGGATCACCACCAGATCTTCGCGCTGCAACTCCATCACCTGCAGCAGGATCTCGATTGCTTCCTGCCCGTAGTCGCGTTCGTTGTCGGGGCGATGCAGGTAATAGGCCTCATCGATGAACAGAACCCCGCCCATCGCCTTCTTCAATATCTCTTTGGTCTTCGGTGCGGTGTGACCGATGTACTGACCCACCAGTTCATCGCGGGTGACCGAAACGACCTGGCCGCGGCGAACAAAACCAAGTCGGTGCAGTATGCTGGCAATCCGCAATGCCACCGTTGTCTTGCCGGTTCCTGGATTCCCGGTGAACGACATATGCAATGTCGGCACGTCCGCTGTCAGGTTCATGCGCTTGCGGAGACGCTCGATCAGCAGCAGCGACGCAATCTCGCGGATCCGCGTCTTGACCGGCTTCAGCCCGATCAGCTCGCGGCCCAGCTGATCCAACACCTCACCGACGCCGACCTCATTGAACTCGCGGCGCAGGTCAACCTGTTCTGTCGGTTGCGTTTCGCTCACATCGCGCGTTGCAGGTGGGGCACTGAGCTGCGAGTTCATTTGCTACCGTACCGCGAGCCTTCGGGGCGATCGACAGCATAGGATTTTGTGGTGTAGCGGATGTTTCGGCCGTCGACTTCGTTCCGCTCAAGACCGAAGCCGGGTTCCTCCTTGGGCCGGTTGACGATGAAAGACAGCCGCAGCGACTCCCAGCCATGGCTGGAATCGAACGCGGACATTCGGATGTAGCGATCGCCGTATACCTTGCGGCATTCGTTCAGCTCCATCATCACGCTGGCGGCGTCGGAGAGATCGAACATCGGCAATCCCCACATCTCCCAGAAGGTGTTGCGTGGATGCGGATCGTCGGTGAATTCGATGTTCACCGCCCAGCCCTTGCCGAGGCAATACTGGACCTGTCGGGAAATCTGCTCGTCGGTGAGATCGGGCAGGAATGAAAAGCAGCCTTGGGTGACGCGCATGATCCTGCTCCTTACATCGAAACGCTGGCGGTCGGCGCGTAGTCGGGCATGTCGGTGGATTTCGTAGTTGAAGGTGACGTTCTTCCAGACCTCCAGCGCCGATTTCAGCGGCGTGCAGGTCTGTGCGGCTTTCGCCAGGATCTCGGGCCCGTCGTGCAGATAGTCGCGACCCTCGTTGCGCGCGAGGATCATGGCTTCCAGCGCGACCCGGTTCGCCGTCGCGCCGGCCTGGATACCCATGGGATGACCGATGGTGCCGCCGCCGAACTGCAGCACCACGTCCTCGCCGAGATGATCGAGAAGTTGATGCATCTGGCCGGCGTGAATGCCGCCGGAAGCCACCGGCATCATCTTGTTGAGGCTGGCCCAGTTCTGCTCGAAGAACACGCCGTGCTCGAGTCTTGCCGGATTGAAGTCCTCGCGGCAGATATCGTAATAGCCGCGGGTCGTCGCCGGATCGCCTTCGAGTTTGCCGACCACCGTGCCGGCATGAATGTGATCGACGCCCGCCAGCCGCATCCACTTGGCGATCACGCGAAACGAGACGCCATGGCTTCGCTGCCTCGTGTAGGTCGAATGTCCGGCCCGGTGCAGGTGCAGGATCATGTCGTTGCGCCGGGCCCACTTCGCCATCGATTGGATCGCGGTATAGCCGATCACCAAGTCTATCATGATGATGATCGAACCGAGTTGCCTGGCGAATTCGGCGCGCTCGTACATGTCTTCCATGGTTCCGGCGGTAACGTTGAGATAGGTTCCCTTGACCTCACCGGACGCGGCCTGCGCCTTGTTGACTGCCTCCATGCAGTAGAGAAACCGTTCGCGCCAGTGCATGAACGGCTGCGAGTTGATATTTTCGTCATCCTTGGTGAAGTCGAGCCCACCCTTCAGCGCCTCGTAGACCACGCGGCCGTAATTGCGGCCGGACAGGCCGAGCTTCGGCTTCACCGTGGCACCGAGCAGCGGGCGGCCGAACTTGTCCATGCGTTCGCGTTCGACCACGATGCCGGTCGCCGGGCCCTGGAACGTCTTCACATAGGCCACCGGCAACCGCATGTCCTCAAGCCGCAATGCCTTCAAGGGCTTGAAGCCGAAGACATTGCCGATGATCGAGGCCGACAGGTTGGCGATCGAACCGTTCTCGAACAGGTCGAGGTCGTAGGCGATGTAGGCGAAATATTGCCCCGGGAATTCGGCACAGGATCGACGCGGTAGCATTTGGCGCGATATTTTTCCGCAGCCGTCAACCGGTCGGTCCATACCACCGTCCAGGTCGCAGTCGAGGACTCGCCGGCCACCGCGGCGGATGCCTCGATCGGATCGACGCCCTCCTGCGGGGTGACCCGGAACAGCGCGATGATGTCTGTGTCCTTTGGCTCGTAGTCGGGCTCCCAGTAGCCCATTTTCTTGTATTCCATCACACCGGATTTGTAGCGATCCTTGCCGCGCACGGTTATCGATAGTTCGTTCATGGTGTTCTCCTCAGTGACCGGCGGATCCGGTGGAAAGTCTGGAAATCATTCGGCCGCGACGGCGATGCTGCCGATGCGCGGGTCGAGCGATCCCGCGCGGTAGCTCCTCGCCATTTCCGACAGCGGAATCACCTTGATCTTTGCCGCGTTGCCTGCCGTACCGAATTGCTCGAAACGCTCGCGACAAAGGTCGCGCATCGCGTCCATCGCCGGTTTGAGGAATTTGCGCGGATCGAATTCGCGTTTGCTCTGGGTTGCGACTTTCCGGAATGCCGCGGTAATCGCCAGCCGGCAATCGGTATCGATATTGACCTTGCGGACGCCATGCCTGATGCCGCGGACGATTTCGTCGACCGGCACGCCCCAGGTCTGCGGCATCTCGCCGCCGAATTGGTTAAAGGCGTCCTGCAGCGGCTGCGGTACCGAGGATGAGCCGTGCATCACCAGATGCGTATTCGGCAGCCGGCGGTGGATTTCCTCGACCACGTTCATCGCGAGAATCTCGCCGTCCGGTTGGCGCGAGAATTTGTAGGCCCCGTGCGACGTCCCCATCGCGATTGCCAGCGCATCAACCTTGGTGGCGCGAACGAAGTCGACCGCCTGGTCCGGGTCCGTCAGGAGCTGATTGTGGCTGACCTCGCCTTCGACACCATGGCCATCTTCCTGCTCGCCGCCACCGTGTTCCAGCGAGCCAAGTACACCCAGCTCCCCTTCCACCGAGGCGCCGATCCAGTGCGCCATCTCTACCACGCGGCGGGTGATGTCGACATTGTAGTCATAATCTGCCGCGGTCTTGGCATCGGCCTTGAGCGAGCCGTCCATCATGACCGATGTGAAGCCGTATTGAAGCGCAGTCGCGCAAGTCGCTTCCTCGTTGCCGTGGTCCTGGTGCATGCAGAGCGGAATTTGCGGATACATTTCCTCCAGCGCGTCGATCATCTTCGACAGCATGACATCGTTGGCGTAGGAGCGCGCACCGCGCGAAGCCTGGATGATCACAGGCGCATCGACCGCCGCCGCCGCCTCCATGATCGCGAGGCCCTGCTCCATGTTGTTGATGTTGAAAGCTGGCACGCCGTAGCCATGCTCGGCGGCATGATCCAACAATTGCCTTAGGGTAATGCGTGCCATCACCGCCTCCTTGTCGCTCGTCGCGTTCGAAAACTCATGCGTGCGTTACCGCCATTCTCGACCGCGCCAGGCAACTCAGGGCGGCGGTCGCGACGGCATCCGCGGTAATGCCGAATTTGCGATACAGCACCTCCGCCGGAGCGGATGCGCCGAAGCCGGCCATGCCGACGAATTTGCCGCTGTCACCAAGCCAGCGCGCCCAGTCGCCTTCGACCGCGGCCTCGAGGCCGATCCGCGGGACTCCCCCAAGAACCTGGGCGCGATATTCGCTCGATTGCTGGCGGAACAAATCGAAGCACGGCGCCGACACCACCGCGGCTCTGACGTTGTCCCCCGCAAGCAGCTTCGCCGCTTCGAGCGCGACCGAGACTTCGGAGCCAGTTGCGATCAGGGTTATGTCGCGCCCGCCATCGGGCTCGATCAGCACATAGGCGCCGAGCGCAACACGATTGGCGCTGTCAGTCACCTGCCGAAAGGTCGGCAGCGCCTGTCGCGAGAGGCACAGCACGGACGGATTGTTTTCCGTCCGCAACGCGCAATCCCAGGCTTCGATGGTCTCGACGGCGTCGCCGGGCCGGAACACCAGCAGGCCGGGAATCGCGCGCAATGAGGCGAGATGCTCGACCGGCTGATGGGTGGGACCGTCTTCTCCCAGTCCGATCGAAGTCGTGCGTCATCACATGGACGACCCTGATGCCCATCAACGCAGCCAACCTGATCGCCGGGCGGCTATAGTCGGCAAAGGTCAGAAAGGTGCCGCCATAGGGAATGAAGCCGCCATGCAACGCGATGCCGTTCATCGCCGCCGCCATGGCGTGCTCGCGGACACCATAATGAATATAGTTGCCCTCTAAGAAATCAGGCCGCACCGGCTGCTGGTTCTTGGCGCGGGTAAGATTGGAGTGGGTAAGGTCAGCCGAACCGCCCAGTAAATTCGGCAGAGCTTGCGCTATCATGTCGATCGCCAGTTGCGATGCTTGCCTGGTGGCGAGGGTCGGCCGTTCAGTACCGAACTGGACCCGAAGCCGATCGATCGCGGCTCCGTACTCGCGTGGAAGATGTCGGTTCAGCGCATCGTGAAAAGGCGAATGGGGGGCCGAATTGAGACGCCTGGTGCGCTCGATCCAGCTGCGGCGGGCGGCCTGCCCGGACCTACCGATTTCGCGCCAATGCTCGATGATCGCCTCTGGAATCTCAAATGGCTGGTGCGGCCAATTGAGCGCCGAGCGCGTCCTAGCGACTTCCTCGGCGCCGAGCGGCGCGCCATGGACTTTCTCGGAGCCCTGCCGGTTCGGTGCGCCGAAACCGATCACGGTGCGGCACGCGATCAGCGACGGACGGTCGTTGTTGCGCGCGTCCGCGATTGCCGCGGCGATCGCTTCGGGATCGTGGCCGTCAATCCTGCTGGCCGACCACCCCGACGCCTTGAAACGGGCAAGCTGGTCGTCTGAGCATGACAACGACGTCGACCCGTCGATCGAAATTTCATTGTCGTCGAACAGCACGATGAGCCGGTTCAGCCGGAGATGTCCGGCTAACGAGATCGCCTCGTGGCTGAGGCCCTCCATCAGGCAGCCGTCGCCCGCGATCACGTATGTGAAGTGATCGACGAAATCGTCGCCGAAGCGCGCGTTCATAAGGCGCTCGGCCAGCGCCATGCCGACCGCCGTCGCAATTCCCTGCCCCAGAGGTCCGGTGGTCGTCTCCACACCCGGCGTATGGCCATACTCGGGATGACCCGGCGTCTTGGATCCCCATTGCCTGAAGGCCCTGAGTTCGTCCGAGGTCATGCCTTCATAACCCGTGAGGTACAGAAGCGCATAAAGCAGCATCGAGCCGTGACCGGCAGACAGCACAAAGCGGTCGCGATCCGGCCAGGCCGGATCGGCGGGATCAAACTTGAGGAAACGCGAAAACAGCACCGTGGCCACGTCGGCCATGCCCATCGGCATGCCCGGATGGCCCGACTTCGCCTTCTCGACCGCGTCGATCGCCAGGAAACGAATCGCGTTGGCCATGTCCGCATGCGCGACATCACGACGGCCGGCGATATAGGACAGAGCGGGAGCGGTCATACCGTCCGCCTCTTGCGTTCCATCAGTTGCAGGATCAGCGGGGTGAGGATGAGCTGCATCGCGAGGTCAAGTTTCGATCCGTGGATCACGATCGAGTTGGCCCGCGACATGAAGCTGTTCGGAATCATCGACAGCAGATATGGAAAATCGATGCCGCGCGGATTCTTGAGGCGGATTACCACCATCGATTCGTCCGCAGTCGGGATCCAGCGCGCAATGAACGGGTTCGACGTATCAACGGTCGGCACGCGCTGGAAATTGATATCGGTCTCTGCGAACTGCGGGCAGATGTAGTTCACATAATCAGGCATCCGTCGTAGAATCGTGTCGGTCACGGCCTCCTGGGTATAGCCGCGGGCGCTGCGGTCGCGATGCAGCTTCTGGATCCACTCCAGATTGATGACAGGCACAACGCCAATCTTGAGATCTGCGTGTTGCGCGATATTGACCTTGTCGGTCACCACCGCGCCGTGCAGGCCCTCATAGAACAGCAGATCGGATTTTTCCGGCAACGGACCCCATTTGGTGAAGGTACCCGGCTCTGCGTCGTACAGCTTGGCCTCGTCATCGTCGTGGACGTAGTGACGGGTCGTTCCAGTGCCGGATTCACCGTAGTCGCGAAACACCCTCTCCAGCTCTTCGAAAAGGTTTGTTTCTGGACTAAAATGGCTGAAGTGCTTGTTGCCGCGTTCGGCTTCCTCTGCCATTTTCGTGCGCATTTCGGCGCGATTATAGCGATGGAAGGCGTCGCCTTCGATGTAGGCCGCGGCTACTTTTTCGCGGCGGAAGATGGTCTCGAAGGTTCTCTTGACCGACGTCGTGCCGGCGCCGGATGAACCCGTGATGGATATGATGGGATGGCTGCGCGACATCGGAGGTACCTGTCTCAACGAAACAGGCCGCGCCGCGCAAATAGCGGCGCGTCGCTGTTGTCAAACATTGGTTCGATGCCTTCATGAATGGCGTTGACGTCGCGAACGCGGCGCGCAGAGCCCATGATCAGCGGCACTCGCTGATGCGGCGTTCTTGCTCCCAATTCCAGAATCCGCCGACGTCCCGTTGACGCCGCTCCCCCCGCCCACTCCATGACGAGCGCCGTGGGATGGGCTTCATACAGCAGTCGAAGCCTGCCCTCGCGATAGCCGGGGCGAGCATCGGCCGGATAAAGGAACACGCCACCGCGCACCAGGATGCGAAGCGATTCCGCAACCAGTGACCCGATCCAGCGCATGTTGAAATCCGTACCGCGGTCACCGTCGGTACCGGCGAGGCATTCGTCGATATAAGCGCGAACCGGCCCGTGCCAGTGCCTGCGATTGGAGGCGTTTATAGCGAATTCCGGGCGTATCAGGTGCAACTCGAACGCCCCGCTGGACCAGTACGAACTCTCGCGCACGCCTGTCGAGAATGAAGATATCGACGCGCGCGTTCAGTGCGAGCACAAGCGTGGTCTGCGGACCGTAAACGATGAACCCGGCCGCACATTGCGCCGTGCCGGGCTCAAAAAAGGTCGAAAGAACATCATTGCCCCGGGGCCGGATCGAGAAGATGGTGCCGACCGAGACATTGTTTTCAAGGTTCGCCGATCCGTCGAGCGGATCGATCGCAACGCAAAGCGAAGCCGCGGGATCGAGAATTTCGGGCAACGCGGCTTCCTCGGAAAGAACCGCCGCAACGGGCGCATTGCGTAACGCGCCGCGCATCAATTGATCAGCGACCACATCGATATCCCTTTGTTGATCGCCATCCGGATTGAAACTGCCGTTCTGTCCGGTGATTCCGGCCAGCGGTCCATCCGCAATTAATGCAGAGAGTTCGATCGAGGCGGCAGCGATCGCCGCGATCACGTCGCCGACGCCGGGGGGAGTCTGCGATGCCGACTGATCGAGATGCGAACGCAGGCTCACCCGCTCGTCCATGGCCGTCTCCCCTCGTCCTCTTCGGGACGCTCCAAATGCGTTTGCCGGTCTGCAATCCGCCCTTTCAGCAAAGCGCAATTTGCCGGATTAGTGAAATTTTGTTATCTTTTGGTCGAACAAAGTTTTCCTTATAGAGAGCCGATGATGGCGAGTCGTTTTTTGCGGGAGTTGACCATCCGCCAGTTGCGGGCGCTGGCCGCCGTTCAAAAGCACCGGTCGGTTACCGCCGCGGCGAAGCAATTGCATCTGACGCAGCCTGCGGTCACGCTTCAGCTTCGAAATTTGCAGGCACTCGCCGGCATGCCGTTGATCCAACGCACCGGCGACGGCATGCTGCTGACGGATGCCGGCCGTGAGGTGCTTGCGCTCACCGAACGTATCGAGGCCGCCATCGCGTCTTGCGATACGTCGCTCGACATGATCGCGGGAAAGACCGCAGGGCGTATTTCGATCGGCGCCGTCAGCACCGCCAAATATTTCGTGCCGTTCGCGATCTCGGGATTTTCGAGGGCTTATCCGAACATCGATGTCACGCTCTCGATCGGGAACCGTCAGGAAATCGGCACCGCCCTGCGCGGCTACGATCTGGATATCGCCATCATGGGCCGCCCGCCGGTGGACATCCCGATGAACGTGCACCTGATCGGCGATCATCCCCATGTCATCATCGCGCCGACGGCCCATCGCCTGGCGCGAAAGTCGCGGGTTGCGTTGGCCGATCTTGCCAACGAGACGTTCCTGACGCGCGAGCCCGGATCCGGAACGCGCGGCCTGATGGAGCAATTGTTCGAACAGCGCCGGCGTTCGCCCGAAAATCGGCATGGCGATGAGCAGCAATGAAACCATCAAGCAAGCTGTAATCGCCGGTCTCGGGATTGCCTTCATCTCCGCGCATACGGTCGCAACCGAACTCGATGAACGACGGCTGGTGACGCTCGATGTCGATGGCCTTCCCGTGGTCCGGCAATGGTTCGTGCTCTCCCGCAAGGACAAGGTTCTGCTGCCGCCCGCGCAGGCCATGCTGGACTTCCTCAGCGCCAAGGGAGCCGAGTTTCTTCCGCGAACCCACGGCAGGCTTCGTCTGACAAGGCCATCAGCCCGCGGCAAGCGTCGATGACGGTACCGCCTGTGGCAGCCGATCATGCCGCCTTGGCCAGCCCGACCTCCGCCCAGATTTCCGCCAGCGCCTGCACCAGATGCTCGATATCGGCATCGGTGTGGTGCGGCGACGGCGTGATGCGCAGCCGTTCGGTGCCGCGCGGCACGGTCGGATAGTTGATCGGCTGGACATAGATGCCGTAGCGATCGATCAGCACGTCGCTGATCTGCTTGCACAGCACGGGATCGCATACCATCACCGGGACGATGTGGCTGGGGTTGTCGAGATGCGCGACGCCGGCCTGCTTCGAGCCGACGACGCAGCCGCGCTACGCGATCCTGATGCCGTTCGCGCTCTGCCGAACTCGACCTCTTCCGCGAGGCCTTCATCGATTTCGGCCGAGCCCCAGGTCTTGCGCAGGAAATAACGGATGCCGGCGCGGCTGGTCAGCAGCCGGAAGAACGCCTCGCTCCACAGCGGAAACTCCAAAGGCGTGCAACCACGGCATGCCCCGGGTGCCGTCGCGCCATTTCGTGGTCGCCTCCCTGCTGCGAAAGCCGGTCGGGCTGACCAGCGCCACGCTGCGAAACGCCAGCGGCATTTCAGTCACGGCGCGCGCGAGAAATTCCGACGACAGCGACACCGCCAGCGCGTCGATCGGGCCGCGGCCGTGAACATCCTGAATTTCGCGTAGCCGCGATCAGGATCGCGTCGGTCATCATCCGCACGCTGTATTTGCGCTTGCAGCGCTCGGAATGACCGAAGCCGGGAAGCTCCAGCGCATAGACCGTGCGGCTCTGGCGGTAGTGCTCATACAGCGGCTTGATTTCATAGGCCGAGCCCGCCGCGTTGATGCTGTGAATCAGCAGCAAGCGGCGGCCATTTGCTTTCCGGCTCCGGGGACCGGCCGCATAATAGGTCAGCCGGCCGACCGTGCTCGCCGATCTCATGCCGCTGCCCGGACACCGGCGCGGGAAACTCATCGGCGTTGCGCAACGCAACGAGATTGGCGGCCGGGGCGGCAGCGTTCATCGTGAGTGCCCTTTTTCACGCCCAACCCAAATCGCCGTGGCCAAGACCCTATCATCAGTGTATCAGAAACGACAACTGGACTTGTCATCAACACTGGAAACCACACTTGACACAGAATCCGGCCGTCAAACCCTTCGTCGAAGTGCTTTCCTGGCCGCCGCCAGCCGGTGCCGCCGATCTGGATGATGCGGCAGGCCGGCCGCTATTTGCCGGAATATCGCGAGGTCCGCGCCAAGGCCGGCGGCTTTCTCGATCTCTGCTTCACGCCGGAATTCGCCGCCGAAGTAACGCTGCAGCCGATCCGCCGCTTCAACTTCGATGCCGCGATCATCTTCTCGGATATTCTGGTGATTCCCTACGCGCTCGGCCGCTCCGTGCGGTTCGAGGTCGGCGAAGGCCCGCGGCTCGACCCGCTGGATACGCCGGACAAGGTCGGCGACGCTTCGCCGCCCACGCCGATTTCACCAAACTTGAACCGGTATTCGAAGCGCTGCGCCGGGTGCGGCGCGAGCTCGATCCGAAGATCGCGTTGATCGGATTCTGCGGCGCGCCATGGACGGTCGCGACCTACATGGTGGCCGGACAGGGCACGCCGGATCAGGCGCCGGCGCGGATGATGGCCTATCGCCATCCCGAGGCGTTTGCGAAGATCATCGATGCCGTGGTCGAGAACTCGGTCAACTATCTGCTCGGACAGCTCAAGGCCGGCGCCGACGTATTGCAGATTTTCGATACCTGGGCCGGCGTTCTGCCGCCGCGCGAATTCCAGCGCTGGTCGATCGAGCCGACCAAACGCATCGTCGAAGGCGTGCGCAAGCAAGTACCGGACGCCAAGATCATCGGCTTTCCGCGCGGCGCCGGCGCGTTGTTGCCATCGCTATGTCGAGGCGACCGGCGTCGATGCCGTCAGCATCGATTGGGCCGCCGAGCCGTCGCTGATCCGCGAGAAAGTGCAAACCCGCGTCGCGGTACAGGGCAATCTCGATCCGCTGGTGCTGATTGCCGGCGGCGACGCGCTCGATCGCGCCGTCGACGACGTGCTGGCGAACTACGCCGCGGCAGGCTGATCTTCAATCTCGGCCACGGCATCCAGCCGGAAACCCCGATCGCGCATGTCGAGCAGATGGTCAAGCGCGTGCGAGCCTATCGGGGATGAGTTAGCTCACGCTCGCCACACCGCCTTCGACAAGGCCGCCGCGTCGGCATGCGGCAGCGGCAGATAGCGCGCGCCCATTTCGGAAGCCGAGCTGTCGCGCCCGAAGGTCCGGGACGCGGCGAAGTATCGACCAGCACCGCGGTGATTCCGGCGGCGCGCAATTGCCGCGCCGCGCTCATCGCGTCTTCCTCCGCCCGCGGACGTCCTTGCGCGCCGTCGCGCGCGATGTTGGCGCGGCCATCGGTCAGCAAGATCACTGTCGGCGTCTGACCCTTGCGCCGGATCAGGTCCGCCAGCACAAACGCCGCATCGAGCCCCGCCGCCAGCGGCGTCCCGCCGCCGCCGGGCAAACCGGCAAGGCTTCGCTTGGCCCGTGCCAGCGAGCGGGTCGGCGGCAACAACAATTCCGCGACATGTCCGCGAAACGCGATCAGCGCCACCTGGTCGCGGCGGATATAGCAATCCGCCAGCAGCAATTCGACCGCGCCTTTGGCCTCCGCAAGCCGATGCAGCGCCGCGGAGCCGGAAGCATCGACCACGAATATCGTGGTGGTCTCGCTGCGCTGCTTGAATCGCGAAATACGAAAATCGTCCTTGCGGATCAGGATGCGCGGCCTGCAGTTTCCGTCGCGTCGCACGGCCTCGCGCCGCCGCAAGCGGCTGCCACGGCGCCGCGGCGCGCAGGGTTTCGATCACGTTGAGCTTTGCGCCCGCACGCAATTCGCCGCGCAGGACACCCGCGGGTCCCCCGCGCTCAATGACATTCTCGCCGGAAGCGGCGACGTCAAGCAGCAGGTCGACCAGATGATCCTCCAGGAGATTCGCCTCATCGATATAAAGGAAGCCGCGGTGCGCACGGGCCAGCAATCCCGGCTCGAACGCCTTCTCCCCGTGCGCCAGTGCCCGTTCCAGATCAAGCGCGCCAACGACGCGATCCTCGGTGGCACCGAGCGGCAAATCGACCACCGGCACCGGTACTTGAGCGGACTTCAGTGCGCCTTTGGCCGCGCGGGCGCGACATTCGTCGCAGAGTTCCGTAGGCCGATCCGGATTTCAATTATATCGGCATCCGACGACAACTTTCATCTTTGGCAGTCATGCCGCGAGGGCGCGCACTGCCGTCGATTTTCCCGAGCCTCGATCGCCGAAGGCAAGCACGGCGCCGATCTTGGCATCGATCGCTGCGATCAGCAGTGCGAGCTTCATCTCGTCCTGGCCGACGATGGTTGAAAATGGAAACGCTATCGCCATACTATGACTTCATGGTTCAAGCCGCGTGCGCGCCGCGCCTGAGGAATTTACTGGTCTGGTCGGCGTCGCCAGCGGCGGTTTCGAACTTGACGATTTCTACATCGAGGTCCCCGACCGATGCCGATAGCCGTCGCGCAATGTCTTTGGTCTGCGCAAGCGCCATGAAGGCGCAGGGAAAGGCACCGCAATTCCGCAAAAATCATGAATTTGAGATCGAGTCTGAGGCACGCGCGGCTCGAACCTTGTCGTAACCGTTGAGGGCGGCCTTGCGAGCCTGGTCATGATCGACAATCGGGTTAGGATAAGTCGACCCAAGTGTGATGCCCGCTCGAGCCAGCGTTTCAGGCTCAGCCTGGCATGGCGCATGGATATATTCGTTCGGCAGTCGCGCCAGTTCCGGGCACCAGCGGCGCACATAGTCACCGTTCGGATCGAACTTTCGGCCCTGGGTCATCGGATTGAAGATTCTGAAGTAGGGCGAGGCATCGGCGCCGCTTCCGGCGACCCATTGCCAACCTGCAGCATTGTTGGCGAGGTTAGCGTCGAGCAACGTATCCCAGAACCATGTCTCGCCCCGCCGCCAATCGATCCTCAGGTGCTTCACCAAGAAGCTGGCTGTGACCATCCGCACGCGATTATGCATCCAGCCGGTCTGCCACAGTTCACGCATTCCGGCATCCACGAGCGGGTACCCGGTACGGCCTTGTCGCCATGCCTTGAAATCGTCGGCGCTGTTGCGCCACGGATAGGCATCGAAATTCGGCCGCCAGTTGCGCTCGGGAAGCGTCGGAAAATGATAGAGGAGATGATGAGCAAACTCTCGCCAGCCGACCTCGCTCAGGAACTTGCTCGCGCCGTCCCGTTTCGACGGGTCTTCCGATTCCAAAGCGATGCGGGCCCAGATTTGCCGAGGCGAGATTTCGCCCCAATGCAGATGCGGCGAAAGCCGCGACGTCCCACGCAAATCGGGCCGATCGCGAAGCTCCTGGTATCCGACCAGTCCGTTTTTGGCGAAATCATCGAACCGAGCGAGCGCGCCTTTTTCGCCAGGTGTCCAGAGATCTTCCCAGCCCGTGGCCCAGTTGGGATCTGCGGGTAAAAGGTCCCAATCCTCCAGGCGATCACCGAGTGCAGCGGCCTTGACGATTTTGAGCATTGGTGCAGGCAGCGGTGCCGCAACCGACCTGCTGAGGCTCGCGCGCCAGTACGGGGTGAAGACCTTGAAGGGGCCGCCGCTACCGGTTGCCACGTCCCAGGGCTCATGCAGCAGGCTACCATTGAAGCTTTGGACTTCGACGCCGAGCCTTTGCAGCGACGCCTTCAATTCCATATCGCGAGCAATAGCAAACGGATCGTAACAACGATTCCAATAGACCGCCGATGCCCCAACCTTCTTGATGACGGCCGGCAACAACTCGCGAGGGTCTCCCCTAAACAGCGGCAGATGACCTAGATTGTCCCGAAGCGCTGCAAGGCTGTGGTGCAGCCACCAGCGGCTGGCGCCACCCCATCGCCACTGAGGTCCTGTCGTCGCATCATCGAGAATGAAAACCGGAAGGACGCGCCCCCGTGCCGCCGCCGCAGCGAGGGCGGGGTTATCGCGTGTGCGCAGGTCCCGGCGTAACCATACGATGGTCGTCATGGGCAATTGATGGCTGATTTGGGGCTGAGGCGTGCGATCCAGCTCAAGTCATCAAGTGCGTCCGGTCAGAGCTAAAATCCAGCTTTTTTATGCAGTCGCTGAACAAGAATATTTTAGTCCGAATGACTGGGTGCGGGTGATCCATCGGTGTCGAACCGACGTTATCGCCACTGTGTCGGAATAAAAAACGGGCTTCCTGGCGATCTGCCGCCGTGCCCTGCAGTTGGAGCTATGAAATGAACGAAATAGTCCGTTTTGCCCGGTCATCTAGTCATTCGGCGACTCCGGAAGCAGTGCCATCGCAGTTGGAGATCGAGCAGTCGTTCCGAGAGGTGCTTCGCTGGATCGGAGAAGACCCCGATCGCGACGGTCTTCGCGAAACTCCCGGCCGCTTGGTTCGTGCCTTTCAGGAATACTTTTCCGGCTATCGTCAGGACCCAGAGTTGATCCTTCAGAAGACCTTCGAGGAGACAGACGGCTATGACGAAATGGTCGTTCTCCGCGGCATTCCGTTCGAAAGTCATTGCGAACATCACGTTGCCCCGATCATCGGCCGCGCCTGGGTGGCCTATTTTCCAAAAAGCCGCGTCGTGGGTATATCCAAGCTAGCCCGGGTGGTGGAAGCCTATTCCAAGCGACTCCAGATCCAGGAACGCCTGACCGCACAGATCGCCAATACCATTGACAAGGTGTTGAAGCCTCAAGGTGTCGCCGTGGTGATAAAGGCAGCGCACCATTGTATGTCGAGCCGGGGCGTTCACGTTCATGGAACCGATCTGGTGACAAGCCGAATGCTTGGATGCTTCCGCGACAATCCAATCACCCGCCAGGAGTTCATGGCGATGGTTCATTCCGGCGGCCAAGAATGAAAGGGCATTCGCGGCAGGCATCAGTGAGAAGCCAATCATGACCTATGTTGCTGGATACGTTGCCGCGCTATTGACCTTCTTGTCGGCAGACATGGCGTGGTTGGGAACCATGGCGCCGCGGTTCTATCGGCCAACGCTGGGAGACATCGCCATATCTGGTGTCAACCTCCCGCCTGCGATCGTGTTTTATGCGCTCTATCCGGTCGGGCTTCTGATCTTTGCGACCATTCCTGCTCTAAAGAGCGGATCTATCGCCTCGGCTGTTGTTTCTGGGGCGCTGTTCGGTTTTTTTACCTATGCGACTTATGATTTGACGAACCAAGCCACGCTGCGAAATTGGACTTTGCAACTGACGCTGATTGACGTTTCGTGGGGCACTATTTTGGGGGCCATCACCTCGACCGTAACCTTCTTGGTCGTCAGCAAGTTTGTTGGCGGCGGTTGATAGTTATATTTGGACCTGCACCATGCCCCTTCGAATCGAGGGTCTTGCCATAATCTCCGAAGATGGCATGTTCGCTGATGCGACCGGCGCCATTTCACCACGTTAGTAATCGTTGCGGATCAGCGCTTTTTCTCCGACGGACTCGACTATCGCGTCCGTGGTGGTTCATGGCCGGAACTCGCATGAAAACCGGCCACGATCTCCACAGCGGCGACAACTAATCGCGCCCGGTCGAACCATGCATTATAAGTGGCAATGGGAAAAAGGCGCGCGTTCGCTTTTGATAGACGCGAAATGCTTCGCCGCGCGACCGCAGCATATGATCTTCCAGCGGCGGGATGCCAGACACGTGTACCAGCACCCAATACATGCAAACCGGCGCGGCTATCGCCAGCCAAAGGTACCAAGCTCTCGCCCATAACCGAACTAATCGCGGCGGCGACAATCGTTGCGACAATCGCGAGTTCGACGAGGTTCACTGTTCAACTCACAAGCGGACGAACGGCTGCATAATTCGACCGAGCAGGCCATTCAGCCGGAGGTCCCCCTGCATCGCAACCAGACAAACGCAGTCCTGGCCGCTATCGACCACTGGCTCGTGATCCACAGTCTCATCTCCCAGGTCAAAATCCCCGGGTCCAAAATGCCCTCCGCCTTGGCTGAACGCTCCAGAGAGGACACAAGTCATCTCAAATCCGGTATGGGCGTGCTCAAGCATTCTTGTCCCAGGGCCGGACTTGAGCAGAAAGACCCGCGTATCGCTGGCATAGGGCAGCATGATGCGACGCAAATGCACGGAGGGCGCTACCCATTTCCAATTTCCGAAGCGGTAGCGACGCACGAATTTCGGAAGTCCAGGAACCTCGGTCTCGGGCACCGTCGGTGTTATCTCCGCTGCGGCAGGCCGCACAGGTTCATTCAACCGCGCTTCAACTGCAGCCAGCGCACCATTTGCCATCGTGGCCGGCGGAAGGTTCGCCAGCACCGCACCGCCGACCTGCTCCATTGAGCGCACAAAGTCGCGGCATTGCGGGCAGGACATGAGATGGGTTGCTATCGCAATGTGCTGCCCGTGGTCGAGCGTGCCAGCCGCGAAGGCCGCCAACAGCGAATCGGTGGGGTGGTGTTCAATGCTCATGACAGTTCACCCAGCAGATTGCGAAGCCGGTTCATGGCCAAGCGCAGCCTTGACTTGACCGTTCCTAGAGGAATTTCCAGGATTTTCGCGATGTCCGCGTGTGCCTTCTCCTCGAAGAACGACAACTCGATGACCCGTAACTGGTCAGGAGACAGTCGCGAAAGCGCGGACCGCACCCGCTCCTCGGACTGCGCCGAAGCCAGTCGGGAGTCGGGCAGTGGTGAGTTGTCGATTTGAAACTCGATCTCGACATCCGAGGTCTCGATCACGCCGCCGCGGCTATGCCGACGGTGAGCGTCGATACGCAGATTTCGGGCGATCGTGAAAATCCAGGCCGCAGCGCCGGCGCCCTCCGGGTCGAACAAAGCGGCCTTCCGCCAGACCGCCAGCATCGTCTCCTGAGCCAATTCCTCTGCGCTCGCCTCGCCGGCACCTGAGCGTTGCAAGAACGATTTGATCCGCGGAGCAAAATACTCAAACAGAGCCGCAAATGCGGCTCGGTCCTGGTCTGTCGCAATCGCTCGGATCAGGCGACCCCATCGCTTGTGATCTTTGGGAGCCTCGTTTTCAGCCGGCATCTGGTATGGGCTCCTGCGCGCACGGACCTGAAGTAGCGCCGGCCGCCGCAATTGAGGAACCAGCCGCAATTGAGGGGCAGTGCACCCAATAGGCATACAATTGCTGTGCAGGGACAGTTGCATGCCCTGAAGAACGAAGCGGATCGCCTTTTGGATCACCTGAATAGCGATCAGCAGGTTGTGATCCAACCCGGCCAATTGGTCGTTTCCCGATCATCCCGGCGCGCGTCCCTCGCGGGTCAAAAAACGCATTCTGCAGGGGCCAATTGGAAAATATAGTCTCATGCTAAGCAATGTTCGTCATAAGGCTGCAATCGTCGGGACCGGCATCTCCGGGCTTTCCGCAGCCTGGCTTCTGAGCCAGCGCCATGACGTGACCGTATACGAGCGCGCGGACCGTATTGGCGGCCACTCCAATACAATCCTAGCTTCGGTCGGGGGCCTTAGCATTCCGGTTGATACCGGCTTTATCGTCTTCAACCGTCGAACCTATCCCAACTTGACTGCTTTGTTCGAATTGCTCGGGTCCCGACCCAAGTGGCGGAAATGTCATTTGGCGTTTCGATGAATGGCGGCGCGGTCGAGTACTCGGGCAGTGGTCTGTCAGGGGTTTTCGGACAGCCTCGCAACCTGGTCAGTCCTCGCTTCTGGTCGATGCTCGCGGACCTTGTTCGTTTCTATCGTCAAGCGCCGCTCGATATCGATCTCATCGACAACGAACCAATCAGCCTCGGCGATTATTTGCTGAAGGGTCGATATGGCGAGGCCTTTCGCAACGACCATCTGCTGCCGATGGCATGCGCGATCTGGTCGGCCGCACCGACGGAAATGCTGTCTTATCCAGCCGCGGCCTTTATTCGTTTCCACCATAACCATGGCTTACTGCAACTGAGGCGGCGTCCGGCCTGGGAGACCGTCGTTGGCGGCAGCCGCAACTATGTCGAACGGCTTACCGATACCTTTGCAGACAGGATCAGGCTGAATACGGGCGTTCGTGAAGTGCGACGCGTGAGGAATAGTGTCGTTGTCACCGACACGAGGGGTCATTCCGAACGCTATGACCATGTGGTGATGGCGAGCCATGCGGATCAGACACTCGCGGCGATTGCTGATGCCAGCGACGAAGAGCAAGATCTCCTCGGTTCGTTCCGCTACAGTCGAAATCTCGCTGTGCTTCACACCGACGAGAGCTTCATGCCGAAGCGGCAAGCGGTATGGTCGAGCTGGAACTATATCGGTTCGAAGGATACCGCCAGCAATAGCGTCTGCGTGACTTATTGGATGAATCGCCTGCAGAACATTGAAAGCGAAAAGCCGCTCTTCGTCACTCTCAATCCGCCGCGACCGCCGCGTGCCGGAACGCTCCTCCATAGTGAGCTCTACGATCATCCGATTTTCGACGCGAAGGCTATCGCGGCTCACCGCAAGTTGTGGCTGCTGCAGGGCGAGCGGAACACTTGGTTTTGTGGCGCGTATTTCGGTGCAGGTTTCCACGAAGACGGTTTGCAGGCCGGACTTGCTGTCGCCAAGCAACTTGGCAACATGCGACGACCGTGGCGAGTACCCGACGAGTGTGGACGTATTGTCCTTACGGCGCGAACAACCGAGGCTACCGCCAGGGAAATGCAGATATGACGATTCGTTCGTCGCTTTACGTCGGTTCAGTCATGCATCTGCGTTTACGGCCGCGCATGCACCGCTTCCGCTATCGGGCCTTCTGGCTCCTGCTGGATCTCGATGAACTGGACCAGCTCTCCGGCAAGCTGAGATGGTTCTCCCATAATCGCTCAAATATCTTTAGTCTCTGCGACGCCGACCACGGCGATGGCACCGAAACGTCGCTCCGCCTCCAGGTCGAACGCCAGCTCATCGATGCGGGAGTTGATCTCGCCGGCGGACAAATTCGCCTGCTCTGCATGCCGCGCACGCTCGGCTATAGCTTCAATCCGATCAGCATATTTTTCTGCTACCGGGCAAATGGCGCGCTCGCCGTATTAGTTTACCAAGTGCACAACACGTTCGGCGAACGACACAGCTACGTCATCCGGGTTGAAGACCAGAGCGCCGCACTGCATCAACGCTGCCAAAAGCTGTTTTACGTCTCGCCCTTTTTGGACATGGACATGCGCTATGATTTCCGGATCATTGGCCCCGATGAGCGCGTTGCAGTTGGGATCTCCGCCAGTTCATCGGCAAAACCCGTGCTGAATGCCGTGTTGACCGGAAGGCGGAGGGAACTCACAGATCGTCACCTGATGTTCGTGTTCCTGAAAATTCCGGCAATCACCATCAAGGTGATTGCCGCAATTCACTGGGAGGCATTCCGATTGTGGGCGAAGGGAGTGCGCCTGCATCGACGGCCTTCGCCGCCCGCGCACGCGGCTACGATTGTCACCGCGAATTCGGCAATTTCGGACCGAAACGTCATGTCTATGCAGCAGAATTGTGAATAAGCGCCGAAGTGGGGACCCCAACAAAGATAACCGCAACGCTTTGATTCCGAGCTACCGCACCAGAAGCGTCTCTTCTTCACGATCGGGGCATCCAGTCGTTGGCGATGGCTCAAGACGGCACGGCGTACTGGTTTTGCCCGCTTTCGCGGGCGATGACGGAGAAGAACCGAGCTGCGTCTCCCCTAGCCCCGGTATCGCCACGGCGTGCCGCCGGCGGCACTTTCGTCAAGGGTCCATTGTGGCAGCGCCAGCCCCGGCGCGACATCGATGAATACCATGCGCACGCGGGTGCCGATGCCGACCCGGTCGACCTCACTCTTCGGCGCGAGCACGCCATCCGGCCGCGTCAGGTTCCCGATCACGCGCAGTCCCGCCTCCTTCGTCGGCTCGCCGCTCTGGGTGTCCAGTTCGACCAGCAGCACGAGATATGGCGTGAACTGCTTGAACGCCGGCTGAATGGCGTGGTGGACCTCGGTATAGGAATGCACGGTGCCGCGGCCCTCGACCGACACCCATTCCGAGTTCGGCTCAGCGCACCAAGGGCACGCGGTGGTGGGCGGGTAGCGCAACAGCTTGCACGAGGCACATCGCTGCAGGCGGAAATCGTGCTTCGCACAGTAGGCGAAGTAGTCAAGGTTCTCATGGTCGAGATCGCTGATCTCGAGCGGCATGCCGAGATAGTTTGCGGATATCATTCTCTCACCGTGCTTTCGCGCCTCCGCTGATCCGCGCGAAAGCGGGAATGAGCGGAATGGCCATAGACGACCCAGTTCAACATATCCGAGTTCCGATGGTTCGGTGAATCATATGCGGCGCGGCCTAGCAATGGTTAGAGGGCGAGCCCGCGTCTTGCCTTCGCGCCAGAAGCGGAGGAGGTGAACGCGTGTGTGCGGCATCCGAAGGCTTCTCAAGACTAATAGGCGGACTCACGTGAACTTCGGCAACACTTGGGTCCACAACAGCTCGGTCGACTTCATCAACTTGCTATGCGGAACCAGCGCGTTGTAGGTGTAGCAGAACAACCAGTCGACCGGCTGCCGCTTCATGTTGGCCTCGAGCGCGCGCGTCACGGTATCTGCGGTACCGACCAGCGCGTAGCCGAGGTCGATCGATTCCTTGGCGGTCGCGAATGTCTTCGTCACCGGGTCCATCAGGCCGCGGCGGAAGCCGAACGGCTCGAACCACGCCCTGCCCGAGAAACGGCCGGAGTCCTCCCACAGCGCCATGGCCTCCTCGTCCGTGTCCGCGATGATGACATCGCGCAACAGGCCCGTGCCGTGGCCGCGCGGCCTGCCCGAGGCCTCGGCATAGAGGTCGAACAGCGGGGCTTCATAGGCTTCATGCATCGGCGGCAGGATCGCCGTCACACCCTCGCGCGCCGCCCAGCGAATCGAGTTCGGCGACGACGCGAAGGGCAGGAACACCGGTGGATAGGGCTTCTGCAGCGGCTTCGGCACCACGCCGACCGCCTTCAGGATACCATTCTCGACGCCCTTGCCATATTTCAGCGTGGTCTCGAGATCCCACGGCGTCGGGCCGGGCGGGACCTTCCAGTACTTGCCCTGGAAGGTCAGCATCTCTTCGGTCCAGCACTTCTTGATGATCTGCCAGTTCTCCTCGAACGCCTCGCGGTTGGTCTGATCGATCGCATCATGCTGGTGCGGCAAGGTCCCCGAGATGCCGTGCGTCTGCTGCGCCATGGTATCGACCCAGCGCCGCTGATAGCCGCGGGCAAATCCCGCACAGGCGCGCCCGCCGGTCATGTGATCGAGCATTGCGATGTCCTCAGCGACACGGATGGGGTTGGCGGCCGGCAGCACGATACCGAGCTGCCCGACGCGGATGCGCTTCGTCTGCATCGCGAAATAGAGGTCCAGCAGCACGGGGTTGTTGGAAAGCTCGAAGCCCTCGATGTGGAAGTGATGCTCGGTAAAGCTCACCGAATCGTAGCCGAGATCGTCGGCAAGTTTGACGAGTTCGGTCAACTCTTTCAACATGCGCTGGTAGAGTTCCGGCCGCGTCGCCGCCATGCCCGCCTCGATCTCGGCGCGCGAGCCGACGCTCGGTAGGCAAAATATCGATGCTTTCATTTTGCTTCCTTACCGTTTTTGGTTGTTGATTTGAGGTAAGCATCGGATAGGACGATGGCCCGCAAGGGCCCACCCTGCGGCGCAGGCGTCGCCTTGCGGCATACACAGCATGGGCCGTCAATCTTCCATGTAGACCTTGAGAGTGATGAGGCCTCTTGCCTCGCATCAGAACCTACCCTCGCCGCATCACCATCGCTGATCCCGTGCCGGGCATCGCCCAGCCGAGATTGGCTGATACCTCCGCGTTCCTGACCTGGCGGCAACCACCCTCGCGATAATCGTAGGTGTGCTGGCGCCTGCCGTCGGGCCCGATCGGACAGCTATCGTCCGCATCGTGACGGAGCTGGCGGACGTTCTCGATCACCATGGCGATGCCGTGGGTGTAGCCCTCGCAGAGGTGCCCTCCGCTGGTGTTGTTCGGCCGCCGGCCGCCGAGGCGGATGGTGCCGTCGGAGACGTACTGACCGCCCTCGCCCTTCTTGCAGAAGCCGTAGTCCTCAAGCTGCAGCATGGACGTGAAGGTGAAGGCGTCGTAAGAGCCGGTGAGGTCGATGTCCTCGGGCCCGACGCCGGAATTCGGCCAGAGGATGTCCTTGGCGTAGTAGCCTGCGGCGGTGGAGATCGGCCCGACCTGGTAGTGCATGTCGACCCGCGGCTTCGAGCAGCGGCCCACCACGCCAAGGATCCGCACCAGCGGCTGCTTCAGGTCTTTCGCACGCGCGGCTGTGGTGACGATGACGGCATTGGCGTTGTCTGTCTCCACGCAGCAGTCGAGCAGGTGCAATGGCATGCAGATCATGCGGCTGTTAACGACATCCTCCACCGAGAGGCGCTTCTTGTAGTAGGCTTTGGGATTGTTCGAGGCGTGATGGCTGTGGGCAACGCGGACATGAGCGACTTGCTCGGCGGTGGTGCCGAATTCGTACATGTGGCGCATGAAGGTCGGCGCGAACGACTGTCCCGCGCTCTGCCAGCCGTAGGCGCGGCTGTGCAGCGCGTCGCCGGCAACGGGAGCGGCGGCGCGCACACCGGTGCCACCGATCCGGACCTGCGAGAATCCGTTCATCGAGCGAAAGATCACCACCGTCTTACACATGCCGGCCTCGATTACGCCGATCGCGATGCCGATCAACGCCTCGGTCGATGACCCCCCGCCGAAGACATCCATGTAGAAGTTAAGCCGGATGCCAACGTCCCCGGCGACGAATGGGGAGAACACCGAGTCGTTCGATTGATACGACAGCATGCCGTCGATCTCGGAGGCGTTAAGTCCCGCATCGAGCATCGCGTTGCGCACCGCGATTGTTGCGAGCGCCCGCGTCGTCATGTTCGAGCCGCGGGTGTAGGCGGTCTCGCCGACGCCGACGACGGCGTACTTGTCGCGCAAGAACTTCGGCGTGGTGGCGTCGGCGTGTTCTCTGGGCAGGGGCATTTCCTGAAACTCCCGATCGGGTTCTTCTTTGTTGCTTCCCCGGTCCTGTTCAAGGCGCCGCCGGGTGAAACCCACTATTGCAGAAGCCTATTTTCTTATCTGCGGGTAACCTACCTTGTTGGACGCCATCTTCAAAGGCTGCCGTAGCGATCGAGCCGAATCGGATCGACCCCTACATCGCGTCCTTGCAGAGCAAATTCCGCGCACGGGACGGGCCTTGCGAATGTAGAAGCCTTCAATCGCGAAACCTATTCTCTCTTCAAGGCCCATCTCGAGGACCACAGCAAGGTAGACACCTGGGCCTTGCGGCATTTATGTACGTGACATCGATCGAAGCGCTGGCCCATACTGCGGTTTTGCAACACTCTGAAATGCCCTCGGATGAAGCGGTTGGAACGCTCGTCGACGAGGCCACACGTCTGGTGGTCGGATATCTGCAGCAGTCACCGTGATTTACGAGGGGAGAATCGAACACCGCTCTGATGGCCCACGCCCCGCAGATATGCACCCGGATCGCGTAAGCGATACGATCCGGCGTATGCAATCGTAGAAAACCCTGGATTGGCGTGGGAAATCGCGGAAATGGGGGAGCGCTACCGCCTTTCCCCACACTCGGCCAACTTGCGCTGCCTTCTTCAATCGTCCGCATAAGGACATTCATCCGTCAGCTAGGACTTGATTTTACGCTTCCGCAACTGCCGCTCAAGAGCCGATCGCGTTTTCACCAATGATGTCGCAGAACATTGAAGACGAACGCAATTTCGGCAGGTGTCGATTGAGTTCCGCGGGCAACTCGGCCCCGATTCTGCGCAAGTTGGGCTAGTTTGTTGCCCCCCGTAGCTCTGCCCACCGCCGCGATCGATCGCGCTTGAAAAGCCCAACGGGCACAAATCCAAAATTTGTGGTAGTTTTCGCATTGAGGTAATTTGAAGGCGATATTCAACTTTTAGTTGCGATGAGGGCGGACAGTGGAATCAATTGAAATATACTGGCCGACCCGTCGGGCCGTCCTGATGGGCGGGTGGCATCCGGCCCTTTCGTCATGGCTTGTCAGGCCTTCGGGCAAGCAGCTACGGCACTCGCCCCCCGCAACGGCGATCTGCCAATTGCGCCGAGCGACGATACCGTGGAAGTCCTTTACGGCGTCAGCATCCCCGATCCGTATCGGCCTCTCGAGGATTCCGCGCGGGCCGATGTGAAAGGCTGGATTGAAGCGCAGGATGCCCGCGCGCACGCGCAGATCGAACTCCCTGCCGATCCGAAAGCAACTTCATGATTTCATGACCGCGGCCCTGGACTACGCGCGCACTACGATCCGCGCCAATATGGCCGGCGTTACTTCACGTTCTTCTCCGATGGTCTCGTCGATCAACGCAGCGTCGGGGTTCGGGAGTATCTGGCTGGCCCGCGGAGGACGCTGATCGACGCCAGCACGCTGTCGTCGGACGGAACGGTCGCGATTCTTTCGCTCTTTCCTGATCGGCTCGGCACCAAGGTCGCCCACCGACGCGGCCGCGGCGGTGATGTCGGGCCATCGTCCGCGGTGACGTAGATTGGACCTGTTTACCGGAGAGTCGCGTCGGCTTTGGTATGTACTCCTACGGAAATAACCCGCGTATCGACCTGTTCGCGCGCACCTTCTCCACGCCGATGGGCATCGCCACCATTCGAAATGAGACACGACAGTGATTTGAGCGATCAATCACCGGATAAAATAGGGATTATAACAGCGCCACCCGTTCCGGTAATTCGCGATCCCAGGCGGCTCTGCCTTTTAAGGCGGCGGCCAAAATGTCGGAAATCGGGTGGTCTGCTCCGACAGACGCAGTGAATATGAAGGGAGTCGCCGCGAATGGCGAGAGTCCCGCTAGCCGTCCCCGCATTCGCGTTCCGGGCGATATGAAAGGAGCAGAATAATGTCTTTCCGCCTCTCCGGACTGCCGATCGAACCGTTCCGTCCGCTTTTTGCGCTCCCCAATCACGAGTTGTTATTGAAGGGGGCTGAACGCAGGACAACCCAACCGGGAAACGATTATCCGTGCCGTGTCACCCTTGAGGTGGCTCGACCAGGTGAACGGGTGCTTCTGCTTTCCTATCCGGTTCAGCCAGAAGGTTCTCCTTACCAGGGCGTCAGTCCAATTTTCGTGCGCGAAGCCGCCGAAACCCAATACGTGGGCTATGACGAAATCCCCGAGCAGATAGCACCTCGACTGATGTCGGTCCGTGCTTTCAATACGCGCCATTACATTGTTGCGGCAGATGTGACACCCGGCGCCCAGCTCGGCGAACTGGCGGAAAGATTTTTTCAGAACAATGACGTCTCATATCTCCACGTCCACCATGCCCGCTGGGGATGTTACGTCGGCCGCATCGATCGGGCATAGCCGCCGACCAAGAGGCCACCCGGTCTTCGTTAGGGAATGCTGAAGAATACCTGCCAATGAGCCCTGCAAGATCGACGGACTGATCCGGAGATAGACTGACGATGATCGTGACGGACGAGACTGCTCCGTCGGTCGGTACGTTCTCTGTTGGAACCAGCCATGAGGCATTTTCTGTGTTCTGCGCGAGGCGGCGAGGTGACGATCTTCCGCCGGTAATAGTTGTCGTTCACTTTGGGATCAACGAGCACATCAAGGATGTTTGTCGCCGCAAATCCTGGCGCTAAAGAGCACCGTGCACCTTCGCTGCGGTTTTCAAGCGATCGCCGAAGACATCGGTTCGTGATCGCGCCGGGCGGAGACCTCGCAGATTCCTCGAAGTTCCGGCTGAGCCACGACTGCCATGACGGGCCTCAGGCGACGTCGAATTTGACGCCTTGCGCGAGCGGCATCGCGTGTCCGTAGTTCACCGCGCTGGTCATGCGTCGCATATAGGCCTTCCACGCGTCCGAACCGGACTCCCGGCCGCCGCCCGTTTCCTTTTCGCCGCCGAAGGCTCCCCCGATCTCGGCCCCGGACGGCCCCATATTGACGTTGGCGATTCCACAATCGGACCCCAGGCAGGAGAGGAAACGGTCCGCCTCGCGCATGTCAGTCGTGAAGATCGAGGAAGAAAGTCCCTGCGGCACACCGTTTTGTAGCCGCACCGCCTGCTCAAGACTCTGGTATTTCAAGACATAGAGAATCGGAGCGAAGGTTTCCTCCACCACCGGCCCCATCTGGTCCGGCATCTCGACCAGGGCCGGGCGGACATAGTAGGCCGACGGCCAGCGCGATTCATCGTGTCGCTCGCCGCCATGGACGATACCGCCGCCGGCCTTTGCTGCCGCCAGCGCCTTTTGCATGCCGGCGAAGGCGCGTTGGTCGATGAGCGGTCCCACCAGAATGTCATCATCGTGCGGATCGCCGATCGAGACCGATGCGTAGATCTGCTTGAGACGCGGCACGAGCGCATCGTAGACACTCTCATGCACAATCAGGCGGCGCAGCGTCGTGCAGCGCTGACCGGCTGTTCCCATCGCGCCGAAGGCGATCGCCCGCAATGCGAGATCAATATCCGCGGATGGGCAGACGATCGAGGCATTATTGCCGCCAAGCTCGAGTATCGACCGGCCGAACCGTTTCGCGACGCGCTGCCCGACCAGGCGTCCCATCGCCGTGGAGCCCGTAGCGGAGACGACTGGCACGCGCGCGTCATCGACTAGGCACTCGCCGGCCTCGCGGCCGCCAAGAATGAGGGTAGCAAGGTTTTCCGGCGCGCCATCGAACTTCGCGGCCGCACGCCCGAACAGAGCCATGACGGCGATCGCCGTCAGCGGCGTTTTCTCCGATGGTTTCCAGACAACGGAGTCGCCGCAGACAAACGCGAGCGCCGCGTTCCACGACCAGACCGCGACGGGAAAATTGAACGCCGAGATCACGCCTACCACGCCTGCGGGGTGCCATTGCTCCATCAGGCGATGGTCCGGACGCTCGCTCGCCATGGTCAGGCCGTAGAGCTGGCGCGACAGGCCGGTGGCAAAGTCGCAGATGTCGATCATCTCCTGGACCTCGCCCAGGCCCTCGGAAAGGGTCTTGCCGACTTCGATCGTCACAAGCCGTCCGAGTTCCGCCTTCGCGCTCCGCAGTTCCTCACCGAACAAACGCACCAGTTCGCCGCGGCGCGGCGCGGGAACCGATCGCCACCGCAGGAATGCTTCGTGCGCCAAGCCGATCCGATGGGAAACTTCGTTTGCATCCGTCTTGTGCAGATGGGCGATGACTTCGCCCGTGATCGGCGTACGCACCTCGAGCGTTCCGCCGCGAAGCGCCCGCTCATCGACGCCGAGCTTTGCCAGCAGTGCTGAAACCTCTTCGGCAAGGGGCGCCGGTCTACTCGATACATTCATGGCACTTTCCGGTCAGGCTCAAGCGGGCGCATTTGCGGGGGAATCGCCTGAAATCCATCTTCTAGTCCTGCTCTCGAGTCAAATCCGCGCGTACGGTTACCGTCCCAAACTCAGGACTTTAGCATGGTTAGCTGCCGTTGTCGCCGACGGCGGCTGTGACGTCGGAGTGGATGAATCGCCCCGCTCGTATCGAAGCCCAGCCCGCCACCAGGCGCGATCGCTCGACGACCCCCTCACAGATCCGGACGTGCAGCTTTCCCGCATCCGGCTCCTCTGACGAGTAACTTGATCAGGCCATTTTGTGACGCCAGTCGCGTACATGCCCGATCGGGTTTCTTCCAACCTCAAACGCGAGTGGCATCGCACTGAAATAGGGAAAGCGCTCTAGTCCTGCCCTATGAACAGTACCAAGTCCCGCGAGTCATCTGGGGCGGCCGAATCATGGAGGCCAAGATCAGCGCTGGAGCATTCCGAGCCCTACGTCATTGTAGTCGCGACAATGCCGAAAGCAGGCGGTTGCGGGCGATCTCGTACGGGAAGTCGCTACGGTTGGCGAGCAGAACCACGCCGACCTTTCGCGCCGGTACAAATCCGATATAGGCTGACGCGTTGTTGAGACCGCCAGGTTTGTCGACAATGGTTATACCGTCCGCATAGACGGTTTCCCATGCCATCGCCTGTCCGAGCTCCTGGCTGACACGGATGATTTCGCGCTGGGTCATCTTTAATGCCGCACGCAGTTGGGGATCGGCTACTCCGGCACCGAAGCAGGCACCGAGGAAAATGGCGAGATCGCGCGCCGAAGAAAACATCTGTTCAGTCCCGGCGAAATCATAGTAGCTGTGCTGGTTGCCCGGAACACCTATTGGCATGCCGTTATACAAATAACCTTGAACAACGCGCTGCATGAGTTCCGGACTCAAGATGGAATGGTTGTCTGGCCCACGTTCGGGAAGCAGCGTCGAATTCATGCCAAGAGGTTTTAGAATACGACTTTCGATAAGTTCATTGATCGGATGCCCATACCGACGCTCGAGCGCAAGTTGCAGCAGCACGTAACCGGCGTGCGAATAGATCCGCTGCTTGCCTGGCTCTTCGCCTGCGTGCGGGGTCCAGGCGTTGAGGACGTCGATAAATTCGGCGAAAGAGTATGATTTACTGGGCCATGGCGGGTGATCCGTCGCCAGCAAGAGGCCGGAAGTATGGCTGGCAAGCTGCCCGAGCGTGACCCGAGGAATATAGTCACCGTGCAATTCCGGGACGTATTTATTGATTGGGTCGTCTAAGCTCAGTTCGCCACGAAGCGTTCCCAGCGCGACCAGTGTAGCATCGAATACCTTGCGCACAGACGCCAGGTTGAACAGCGCATCCGAGGTGATTTTCCGTTTCTCCGCTCGATTGGCGAGGCCGTAATTAAAGAACCATGTATGGCCTGCAACATAGACTGCGGATGCGAGCCCGCCCGCATCATTCTCTATAGCGATGGGGGCAATGTTGTCCGCTACGATATCTCGCACCCTAAATTCTACGTCAGAACTCCGTCATCGCGGCTTGCGACAGACCGAGCAGGACGAAAATCGGAACGGCAAGACCTGCGGCTACCGCGGCGTAGCACCAGGATCTCATCAAGGCTATTGCCATTCGACGTTCACCTCCGTGGGACAGCTACGCAATCGGCGGACTCGGTCTTGGAGGCTTTCACTTAAGAGACTGCTTCGATCCGCCGTCTTAATTATGGTCAAGTCGGAGGGAGTTTAATTCCGGATGCGCGGGCGAACGTATCGGCAAGACGGGTGCATCGTAACCTTCACCGACTAACTTGCCGAGCGCGCTTGTTCACAAGTATGTCGGCGACAACTTGATCGCCACCTGGCCGCTTGCTCGGGGGCTCCAGGACGCGACCCGCGTGCGCGCCTGCTTCGCCGCGCCCGCTGGCTGGTCGCGCGGGGCGCGGACTACGAGCGCTGGCCCAGGCGACGCCTGATACACGCCTCGTGGCGCTATGAGAAAATGGGCACATAGGCTCGACGTCTGCGTCCGGACAAAGCAGACCGTCCTAAATTATATGTCTTAAGGTCCCTGGCGGCGCGACCGGTGCATAAATGTCCTCAGTTCCACAATCTGGGCATTGAAGCTTCATGGTTTGAAACCGCGGTTCTGGCTCTTCCTCCGGCCACGGTGCTTCCGCGAACGGGATAGCCTCTCCGCATTTGGAGCAATCGACGGTGAAGTACCATTTCTTTGGCTCAGCCTGATTTGTCATGACAAAGGCACATATGCCGCAAGCACATTTGCCTCCCTGAGCCGAGATGTTGGCTCCGAACCGGGCTGACTTGTCATTAGCGTTTCGCCAGCCGTTTGGGCACTTTCAGCAAATTTCGTTTGGCTTTTAGCTCCGCGCGCCTTTTGATTTCGGCCTTGATTTTTTCGATCAAGGCTATTGCTTCCGGTGTCTGTATTTTAAGGGTGGAGTTCACGTATGCGCCCTCCCAAAGACTTGGCGTTCGGCAGGTTAGTCCAATTCCGAAAGAGGGCAATAAAAAGCTGCGACCTATGTCCGCAAGGTGGCGCGTGGTGACGCGGCGTAAGCCAACGCCAAGCCGGACTGACCAACGGTTCGGGATCGATCATCGATTTCAAACGATATGAAATATTCCTAGAATATAAACAATCGTAACGACGATCGGGAATAGCTGCCCGAGAGCAGAAGACTCATGCCTCGTGAATGCACGAGGTCCGGTGTGCCTGGGAGACCGGGCCTCGTGACCTACCCATCCCCGTGGGCTGGAAACTGGGGGAAGTCGTCTCGACCGCGGTCATACACGGGTTCCAACCCGGTCACTTGCATGCTTTTTTAATCGTCGTAGCGCAGATCGCTGCCATGCCAAGGCGACACAAATCAGCTTCTCCCAACTCTTCAGGCAAACTCGCACCTTCTAACGATGTCGCGGAAGATCGGAGGCATGTGCGTTCTTGGCGGCATATTCATGCACAGAAACCCGTCAAAGCCCGGGAAATTCCGACAGAGCCGCTGATTAAGAGGCTCGTGTTTTGATCGAACTATCAATGGTCATTCCGACAAACCAGCGGATCGATCTGCATTGAAAGGACAGGAGGTCCCCCCTTTGTCGGAATGGCGCGCTCGGCCCGGGCCGTTTGATCCGAGCAATCGTTGGCGCAACCCATGGAGATCGAGCATGGCATCGCCGAGGATCCGCCTATCTTGACGAGCCCTTGCGGCACACGAGAATCCGCAGCTCCGCGGCGGGGTTCGAGCCGGGGGAGCGCTACCTGCCTTTCCCCTGCTGATCGAACCCAGCGATATCTCCACTTCGACGCGCACTGCGGCGCCAGCTCCGTTTTCCCTTCAACTCATAGAGCCGTTGGCGACGTCCCGCGCCGCCCGGGGCCGTTGCACCGCGAAACTCATCGCGGCGCAGCATGCAAAATGAGACTGCGGGTCAAGCTTAGGGCGGCGAAGCCGGGTGCGCTGTCCTGGTCATCAGCTAGCTTTCGCGCGGCGATCCGGATTGCAAGGCCGGCCGTTTGCATGAATCGCGCCTGGCTGCGGAACGCTCCGGCAACACAAGGGAGGAGTTCATGTTCAAAAGCTGTGTGGGACTGGTCGCGCTGAGCGGCCTGTTGCTTTCAAGCCCTGCCGTCGCTCAAGAAAAGATCAAGGTGGGCGTCACCGCTACCCTCGAGGGCACCTATACAATACTCGGCGAGGACGGCATACGCGGCTTCCAAACGGCCCTCAATACATTCGGCAAGAAGGTCGGCGACAAGGAGCTCGAATTCGTCATCGCTTCAACCGATGCGACGCCCAACTCCGCGGTTCGCGCCGTTCGCAAACTGATTGAGCAGGACAAGGTCCAGCTCCTGCTCTCGCCGCTATCCGGCGACGAAGGCATCGCCGTCAAGAACTTTGCCAAGACGCATCCAGAGCTGACGTTCGTGAACGCCGCCTCCGGCGCGCAAGAAACGACCTATGTCGACCCGGCACCGAATTTCTTCCGCTACAATATGGACGGCGCGCAGTGGCAGGTCGGCCTGGGCAAATATGCTTATGAAACCAAGGGTTACAAAAAGATCGCGACTGTCGGCGAGGACTATTCGTTCGTCTACACGCAAGTATTTGGCCTCATCCTCGATTTCTGCGGCGCCGGCGGACAGGTCTCGAGCCGGCAATGGGTGCCGCTCGGCACCAAGGACTTTGCCTCCGTCATTGCCGCCCTCCCCGACGATGTCGACGCGATCTATCTCGGCCTCGGCGGTGCGGACGCCGTCAACTTCCTGAACCAGTATCAGCAGGCCGGCGGCAAGGCGCACCTGATGGGCGGCTCGATCATGGTCGACCAGACCATCCTCTCCGCCAAGGGCAATGCCAAGAATGCGCTGATCGGCACGATCGCCGCGAGCGGCCAAGCCGATACCTGGGACGATCCGCGCTGGCAGAAGTTCGTGAAGGCCTATCAGGACTCGTTCCCGCCGGACAAGCGGTTCCCGAGCCCGTCCTTGCTCGCAACCAACTACTACGACTCGACGATGGCGCTGATCCTGGCGCTGCGTCAGGTCAACGGCGACCTCAGCAACAATCAGGCAAAGCTTAAGGACGCCCTGGCCAAAATCGAGCTGGACGCCCCCAACGGCAAGATCAAACTCGACTCCAACCGGCAGGCCATCGGCACCAATTTTGTCACCGAAGTGGTGGATGACGGCAAAGGGGCCTTGTTCAGCAAGGTCGTGAAGGTCATCCCTGATGTGAACCAGACCTTGGGCTATGACCCCGCGGTGTTCGCAAAGATCGGCCTACCAAGCCGAACTGTTCCCGAGTGCAAGAAGTATTAGAGCGCTTCCTAGCGAAGTGGCACCGGTTCGCTGTCTGAGAAAACACATCAAAGCAAAAAATAGAATCTCCGCTCCGATCCAATCGGAACGGAGGCTCCAGGTTCTTCGCAACTGCGAACCGGCCATCGACAGGAGCGTCCGCACGACGTTGTCCGCCCTTGCATTCCCTCCCCGGATGTTGAACGCTGGCAAAAAAAACAACATCTGCGGGAGGGAGGCAAATGAGCAGGGCGCTCGCCGTCTTCCACGGCCGGTTCGGTCGCGCGACGGTTTATCAGTTGAACCGCCCCTTCAACATGCACGCGCATCGTGAAGGACATCTGATTTTTCATGTCGGCGGAACGCCGGCTTCGATCGACGTCTGCGACGAGCATTGGCTTCTTGCCGAGGATTCTGTCATTGCGATCAATCCCTGGGAACCTCACAATTTCGTGCCTGCGGACCTGGAAAACGGCGCGATCTTCTTCGTGCTGTACGTCAATTGGGAATGGTTTGCGCCCGATGCGGCGAGGTCGCACAGCCTGCGCTTCGGCCGCACCCATTTCAAACGCACCGCCGTTCTCAACAAGCAGATTAGACGGACCGCGGCGCTCGTCTGCGGTGCACCTTCGCTGAGCAGCCTCGATTGCGAACTCAGGCATTTGATCGACATCTGCTATGAGGAAAGCTGGCAGAAGTCCGAGCCGGGACTGGAAATGCACGCGACAGCCGCGGTCACCGATTTTCGCGTGCGCAAATCCATCAAGCTGATGTCCGAGAGCCCCTGCGCCGAAATGGAACTGGATTCGATCGCGCGGGAATCCGGGCTCTCGCGTCCACACTTCTACCGGCTGTTCCGAACGCAGACCGGCATCACCCCGCACCTTTATCTGAATACGCTAATCATGGAACAGGCGCTCGACGCGCTGGTCGCGACCGAAGCGCCAATCGCCGATATCGGCTTCGATCTCGGCTTTTCCTCCCAGAGCGGTTTCACGCGCTTCTTCGCGGCCAATGTCGGGATGGCGCCAACCGAATACCGCCGCGCCGCCAAGGTCTTACGACCCTAAGCGACCGCGCGAAAAGATACTGACGATCAAGTGCGCGGCTTGCGGCACAGCTAGGATCAAGGGAGAAGCGGTCGGAAAGCGGCCGCCACACCTGGGAGGACGGCATGGCGACGGCAGAAACCGCCGCGAATTCCTGGCCATTTAGTTGCCGCTTGGGCGCCCGCCGCAGGGACGCCTTGGCAGCCGGACGGTCGTCGTGAGCCGGTTTATCGAACGCCATCCGGCATGGGCGCTGGTCACACTGATCGCGATCGCGCTTCTGCTCTGGCTCATCTTTGCCGTTTGGCCACCCGGCGTCGAGGATGCAATCGGCAAAAAGAAGGTTTTTCTCAACGCCATCCTCAATGGGATCACGCTAGGCGGCCTTTATTTCCTGGTGGCAAGCGGCTTCACTCTGATCTTCGGCCTGATGCGCAACGTCAATCTGGCGCATGGCTCGCTCTATTTGTTCGGCGGCTACGTCGGTTACGCCATCAGCGTCTGGACCGGTTCCTGGATTCTCAGCTTCATCATCGCGTTCGTCGCGGTGGCACTGGTCGGCGTCGTCCTGCAAATCCTCGTTTTCCGACGCATGGAGGGTCAGGACCTGCGCCAGACCATGGTGACGATCGGGCTCTCGATCGTTTTTGCGGATCTGATGCTCTGGGCGTTCGGCGGCGATTTCTATCAGATCCAGACGCCGGCGTGGCTGATCGGCCCGGTCGAACTGCCGCTGATAATCGCGGTCAAGTCGTCAGGCGAGACCGTCTACCTGCAATATCCGCAGGTACGGTTGGTGATTTTCGCGGCCTCTGTTGTGATTGGCGTCGCGATGTGGCTGGCGCTCAATCGCACGCGCTTCGGGATGATGGTGCGCGCTGGCGTCGATGATCGCGACATCCTGGCCGCCACCGGCGTGCGTATCCAGATCGTCTTTGTCGCCGTCTTCGCACTCGGCGCCGGCCTTGCGGGTATCGCGGGCGTTGTCGGCGGTACTTTTCAATCGATTTCGCCCGGCGAAGATACGCGCTTTCTGCTCGCCTCGCTCGTGGTCGTCATCGTCGGCGGGATGGGATCGATTCCGGGCGCGGCGCTGGGGGCGCTGATCATCGGCCTCGCCGAGCAGCTCGGCTCCGTCTACATCCCGACCTACGCGATCGTGGTGACCTTCCTCATCATGGTGCTGGTATTGGCGCTGCGGCCGCAGGGCCTGCTGGCGAGGCGATGACATGGCGTTGACCGAGCGCGCCCAGCTTCATGCAAGACCTCCCGCAGCGGCGCGGCGCCCGCCCGCGCTGGCATGGGCGGAGTTCGACAACCCCGTCGCCTGGATCGTCGCGCTCATCCTCCTGATCATGCCGCTGATCGCCAACGGCTTCTTCCTGATCGAGATATTCGGCACCACGCTGATCCTCGGCATCATCGCGCTCAGCCTGATGTTCCTCGCCGGCTATGGCGGCATGGTGAGCCTGATGCAGCTGACCGTCGCCGGTTTCGCCGGCTACATGTACGCGGTGTTCGGCATGAGCGGCAGCGCCAATATCAGCCTGGGTTGGCCATGGTGGCTCGCCACGCCGATGGCGCTTATCCTGGCGACCGCTTTCGGCACGCTCGGCGGGGCGCTCGCCGTGCGCACCGAGGGCATCTACACCATCATGATCACGCTCGCGATCGCCGCAGCCTTCTTCTACTTCACCAACCAGAACTGGGCCATATTCAACGGCCACACCGGCATCAACACCGTCGCCACCCCGCATTTCTGGGGCGTCGACTGGCGATCGGATGTTCCCTTCTATTACGTGATCCTCGCGGTCGCGGCGCTCTGCTATTTCGCGGTTCTGTATCTGTCACGCGCGCCGTTCGGCCTCGCCTTGCAGGGGGTCCGCGACAATCCGCGCCGCATGGCGGCGCTGGGATACAACGTCAACGCTCATCGCGTCGCGGCCTATGCGTTGGCGGCTTTCGTCGCGGCATTGGCCGGAATTCTTCAGGTCTGGAACTATCGGCAGATCTCGCCGGGGTCGATCGCGGTCGAACGCGCCATCGACATTCTGATCATCGCCGTGGTCGGCGGCATCACGCGGCCCGTCGGACCGTTCATCGGCGCCTTCATTTTCGTCATGCTGCGCACCTTCGCGCTCGACTTCCTGGTCAAGATCGGCCTCGACGGCAACCGCTTCCGGTTGCTGATCGGCCTCGGCTTTCTCGTCATCGTATTCTGGTCGTCGGACGGCGTGATCGGCCTGTGGGAGCGCTGGCGCAGCCGCGGCGGAACCGCCGATCTCCGTTCGGGCGGAGGCCATGGCCATGGATAGCGTCGCACAACGCCTCTCAATTGTCGGCGCCGGCGCCGCGCTGGAGCTGCGCGGCGTGACGCGGCTGTTCGGCGCGCTCGCGGCGCTGACCGACGTCACCATGACGGTTCGCCCAGGCGAGCGTCGCGCCGTGCTCGGCTCCAACGGCGCCGGCAAGACGACACTGTTCAATTGCGTCACCGGAGATTTTCCGCCGTCGTCCGGCACCATCCGCTTCTTCGGCGAGGACATCACCCACTTCCCGCCTTACGAACGGATCCGCCGCGGCTTGCGCCGCACCTACCAGATTTCGGCGCTGTTTCCGGGTCTCACGGTGAAAGACAACGTCTACCTCGCCTGCCGCGGCGTTTCGCGCGGACGCTTTTCGCTGTTGCGCCCAGGTCCGAACGACGCGCTGATGCATTCGACCGAACTGCTGCTCCAGGCGGTGCATCTGACGCCGGTCAGGGAACGGCGCGTCGCCGAACTGGCGCATGGCCAGCAGCGGCAGCTCGAGATCGCGCTCGCGCTCGCCGGCGCGCCGCGCTTCATCCTGTTTGACGAGCCGGCGGCGGGACTTTCCCCGGGCGAGCGGCGTGAACTGATCGAAATCCTCACCGGCCTGCCCGCGCATATCGGATACATCATCATTGAGCACGACATGGACGTCGCGCTCCGGGTCGTTGAAAGCGTCACGATGATGCACAACGGCCGCATCTTCAAGGAGGGTCTGCCGCAGGAAATCGAGCAGGACCCGGAGGTCCAGGAACTCTATCTCGGGGGTGGACATGGCTGATATCCGCCGTTCCGCGCCGGCCCTCGAAGTCAGGGGTCTCGACGTCTATTACGGGCATTCGCACGCGTTGCAGGGTGTCGACCTGACCCTGGATTCGGGCGTGTTCTCGGTGGTCGGCCGCAATGGCATGGGCAAGACCACCCTGTGCAAGACCATCATGGGATTGTTGCGGTCGAGTGACGGCTCAGTGCGCGTCCGCGGAGAAGACATCACCCGCCTCAGCCCGGCCCGGATCGCACGAGCAGGCGTCGGCTATGTTCCGCAAGGACGGCGGCTTTGGCGCTCGCTCAGCGTTACCGAGCATTTGCGTCTTGCCGCCGGGATACGGCGCGGCGCCTGGACGGTCGAACGCATCTACGACACCTTTCCCCGGCTGGCTGAGCGCAAGGACCATGGCGGCGGCCAGCTCTCTGGCGGCGAGCAACAAATGCTGGCGATCTCGCGCGCGCTTCTGACCAACCCGCATCTTCTCATCATGGACGAACCGACCGAAGGCCTCGCGCCGGTCATCGTCGCCCAGGTCGCAGAGATGCTGGTGCGGCTTGCGGAAGACGGCGAGATGTCGGTGCTTGTGATCGAGCAGAACATCGGCGTGGCAACCGCGGTCTCGAAAAATGTTGCCATCATGGTCAATGGCCGCATCAATCGCATCATCGACTCCGCGCGGCTTTCGACCGACCGGGACCTCCAGCAACGGCTGCTTGGCGTCGGGGTCCATGCAGAGTCTGAATTCGGACGTCGACGCCGTCACTGCAAGCGCCGCAGGCGCAGGCTGGTCCCGCACCACCGCGGGCGCGGGCGGGCGCACCGATCCGGGTCTATGTCTCCAACCCCACGCTGCCGACGCGCTGGTCGCAACCGGTACCGATCGCGCGCATCGAGGCCGCGGCACGTACGCTTTCGACCGGAGTCACGCGCCTCGAAGAGGCCGCGCGGCAACGCCGCGAACCGAACCTGCCACAATCATCGGGACCGCCGGTCGTGCTCGTGGTCGGCACGCTCGACACCAAGGGCTCCGAGCTGCGCTTCATCCGCGACATCATTGCCGAAAGTGGTCTGCGCACGCGTCTGGTCGACGTCTCCACCAGCGGCAAGCTCTCCACCTGCGACGTCTCCGCGCAGGAGATCGCGCTGAATCACGGGCGCGGCGGATCCGGCGTGTTCGGCACCGACCGCGGCGCCTCGGTGACGGCGATGGCCGATGCGTTCGCGAACTGGCTGCGTCGCCAGGGCAATGTGGCAGGCATCATTTCGGCGGGCGGCTCGGGCGGCGCCTCGCTGGTTTCGCCCGGCATGCGCGCCCTCCCCGTCGGAGTGCCAAAGCTCATCATCTCCTCGATCGCGTCGGGAGATGTCGGCCCTTATGTCGGACCTGCCGATATCACGATGATGTATTCGGTCACCGACATCCAGGGCCTCAATTCGATCTCGCGTGTGGTGCTCGCCAATGGCGCCAACGCGATCGTCGGCATGGTGAAGGCGCGTCTCGATGAGCGCGCTTCGAAGCGCGATGCGTCCGTCAATCTTCCCGCGATCGGCATCACCATGTTCGGCGTGACGACACCGGCCGTGCAGAAGATCGCCGCCGAGCTGCGCAACGATTTCGAATGTCTCGTCTTCCACGCCACCGGCGTCGGCGGCCGTTCCATGGAAAAGCTGGTCGATTCCGGGCAACTGGCTGCCGTCATCGACCTGACGACCACGGAAGTCTGCGATCTCCTGATGGGTGGCGTATTTCCGGCCACCGAGGATCGCTTTGGCGCGATCATCCGCAGCCGGGTGCCTTATGTCGGCTCGACCGGCGCGCTCGACATGATCAATTTCGGCGCACCCGACACCATTCCGGAGCGCTATCGCAACCGCAAGTTCCACGTTCACAATCCGCAGGTGACGCTGATGCGCACCACGCCGGAAGAGAACGAGCGCATCGGACGCTGGATCGGCGAACGCCTCAACCGCATGGACGGTCCGGTGCGCTTCTTTCTGCCGGAAGGCGGGGTCTCCGCGCTCGACGCGCCGGGCCAGCCGTTCTGGGATCCGGAAGCCGACGCCGCGCTGTTTCGCGCGCTCGAACGGAGCTTGCGACAGACCAGCAACCGGCAGCTGATACGCTTACCGCGTAACGTCAACGACCCCGAATTTGCATCGGCGATCGTTGGCGCGCTCCGGCCCCTGCTCGGGCGCCCGGGTGCGCGTCGGAAACTGGCGAGGTGACCAATGGCCCGCTTTGAACGCCATGCCCTGCTGAAGAAGTTTCGCGACATGGCCGCCAACGGCGAGCCGATCGTCGGCGGTGGCGCCGGCACGGGCCTGTCGGCCAAATGCGAGGAGGCCGGCGGCGTCGATCTGATCGTCATCTACAATTCGGGCCGCTATCGCATGGCCGGACGCGGCTCGCTTGCCGGCCTGATGCCCTATGGTGACGCCAACGCGATCGTGCTGGAAATGGCCGGCGAAGTGCTGCCCGTCGTCACGAAGACGCCGGTTCTTGCCGGCGTCAATGGCACCGACCCGTTTCGCGACATGGATAATTTCCTGGAACAATTGAAGACGCTGGGTTTTGCGGGCGTCCAGAACTTCCCGACCGTCGGCCTGATCGACGGGATGTTCCGCGCCAATCTCGAGGAAACCGGGATGTCCTACGCGCTGGAGATCGACATGATCGCCAAGGCGCACGACAAGGACCTGCTGACCACCCCCTATGTTTTCAGCGAAGCGGAAGCCGCCGCCATGGCGATCGCGGGCGCCGACATCATCGTCTGCCATCTCGGCCTCACCACCGGCGGCGCGATCGGCGCGCACACCGCGCTGAAGCTCGAGGACTGTCCGTCGCGCATCGACGCCTGGGCATCGGCTGCGCTCAGCGTCAATCCGAAGATTCTGGTTCTCGCCCATGGCGGTCCGATCGCGGAGCCGGCGGATGCCGATTTCATCATGAGACACACGCGCAAATGCCACGGCTTCTATGGCGCGTCCTCGATGGAGCGCCTTCCGGTGGAGCGGGCGCTGACGGAGCAGGTTCGCAAATTCAAGGCGATCGGCGCGCGATAACCGCCGGGACCAAGGGAGGAAGAAGATGTCGGGGATTCTGGTTGGCACATTGATCCTCTGGCTGATCGTCGCGGTCATCGTGATCGTCGTTGGCGTCTACGTCGTGAACTGGCTCTACCATCGCTCATCCAAGGAAGTGTCGTTCGTGCGCACCGGCTTCCTCGGCGAGCGCGTCGTGATCAACGGCGGCGCCTTCGTGCTCCCGTTCATCCACGACTACACGCCGGTCAACATGAACGTGCTGCCGATGGGCATCGTGCGCGCCAAGCAGGACGCCGTCATCACCCGCGACCGCATGCGCGTCGATATCGAGGCCGACTTCTATGTCCGCGTGCAGGCCACCCGCGAAGCCGTCGCCATCGCCGCCGCGACCCTGGGGCGCCGCACCCTCGAGCCCGAACAACTGCACACGCTGCTTTCCGGCAAGTTCATCTCCGCCATCCGGTCGGTGGCCTCGGAAATGACCATGGAGCAGATGCACGAGCAGCGCGGCGAATATGTCGCGCGGGTCAAGGCCGCCGCCGCCGAGGCGCTGGCGCAGAACGGCCTGGAGCTCGAGTCGGTCGCGATCACCGACCTCGACCAGACCGACCTCGAATTTTTCAATCCCTCGAACCGCTTCGACGCGGAGGGTCTGACCCGATTGATGGAGGACATCGAGGCCCGGCGCAAGCTGCGCAACGACATCGAGCAGGATTCCATGATCAAGATTCGTTCCCGTAATCTCGAAGCCGAACGGCAGGCGCTCGAGATCGAGCGCGAGAGCGAGACCGCCCGCCTTGAGCAGGAGCGCGATATCGAGATGCGACGCGCCTTGCAGCGGACCGAAGTGGCACGCGAGCGTGCCTTGCGCGAGACCGAGGCCGAGCAGGCGCAAATTGCTGCCCGCGAAGCGATCGAGAAGGCGCGCATCGCCAACGAACAGGCCATTGCCGAGGCCCGCATCGCTTCCGAGCGTGAGACCCGTCACCGGGAAATCGAACGGACGCGCGCGGTCGAGGAGAAGGAGCTGCTCGCCCGCGAGGAGATCGAAAAGGCCCGGATCGCCAACCAGCGATCCGTCGACACCGCGCGGATCGCCTCCGAGCGCGAGGTGCGACAGCGCGACATCGAGCGCACGCGAACGATCGAGGAAGCCGAGATCGCGGCCCGCGAGGCCGTCGAGAAGGCGCGCATTCAGCAGGATCGCGTCGTGACCGACGCCCGCATCGCCAACGAGGAAGAGACCAGGCGGCGCGAGATCGAACGGACGCGCGCGGTCGAGGAAGCCGAGATCACGGCGCGGGAAGCGACCGAAAGGGCCCGCATCGCCGAGACCACGACCGTCAACGTCGAGCGCATTGCCTCCGACGAGCGCACCCGGGCGCTCGAAATCCAGCAGGTGCGCACGATCCAGGAGGCGGAGATCGAGGCCCAGAAAGCCGTGGAAGCCGCGCGGATCGCGCGGGAGCGCATGCTGGCCGCCGAGCGCATCAGCGCCGATCAGACCACGCGCAAGCTGGAGATCGAGCGCAACCAGGCGCTCGACGTCGCCGGCATCGCCGCACGCGAGGCGACGGAAGCTTCGCGCATCGCCCAGGAGGAGCGTGTTCGCGCGCTCGAGATTGCGCGTAACCGTGCGGTCGAGGAGGCCGACATCGCCTCGCGCGAAGCGATCGAGGCGGCTCGCATCGCCCAGGAGAAGACCGTCGCCGCCCAGCGCATTCGCGCCGAAAAGGAGACCCGCGGGCTCGAAATCGAACGCACCGAATCGATCGAGATCGCCGAACTCAAACGCCGTGATGCGATCGAGCGGCGCCGCATCGGCGTGGAATTGACGCTCGAATCCGAGCGCATCGCCTCCTCGAAGACCCGCGAGGTGCTCAATATCGACCAGAAGAAAGCGGTCGAAATCGCCGATGAGGAGCGCGTGATCGCGCTTTCCACCAAGAGGTCCGAGCGCATCGATGCCGATCGCCAGGTCAAGGAAGCGGAGATCAATGCCCGCAAGGAAATCGAGCGGACCGACGTGTCGCGCGAGCAGGCTCTGGAGGCGGCGAGGCTTGAGCGCCGCCGTGCGATCGAGCAGCTTGAAGTCGCCCGCGTCCAGTCGCTACAGGAGGCCGAAATCGCCTCCCGCGAGGAAGTCGAGCGGGCCCGCATCGCCTCCGATCGCGGCCTCGACGAGGCGCGCATCGGCCGCGAACGCGATTTGCGCAAGCTGGAGGTCAATCGCGAGAAGGAAGTCGAGACCGCGCTGATGGAAAAGGCCATTGCGCTCTATCAGAAATCGCTGGAGGAATCCGCGGCCAAGGCGACGGCGGAAGATGCGCGGATGGGAGCGATCGAGGCGGCGGAGCGCACCATCACCGCGCGCGAAAGCGAGATCGCCAAGCGGCAGAAGACCGTCGAGGTGCTGCTTGCGGAGAAGCGGGCCGAGGAGACCCGCATCGCGGCCGAGGCCGAGCGCGTGCGCGCCGCCGTCGAAGCCGAGGCGCAACGTCTCTTGAACGAAGCGGAGAACGTGCTCACCGACCAGGCGCGCTACTCGCTGTTCCGCCGCAAGCTGCTCGACCGCATCGAGGGTATCGTGCGCGAGAGCGTCAAGCCGATGGAGAAGATCGAAGGCATCCGCATCCTGCAGGTGGACGGCCTCAACGGCGGGAGCAATGGCCACGGCAATGGCGGCCGCAGCGCCACCGACGAAGTCATCGACTCCGCACTGCGCTACCGCGTGCAGGCTCCACTGATCGATTCCATTCTTGCGGACATCGGCGTCGAAGGCGGAAGTCTCGCCAAGATGCCCGGCCTGATCCGCGAGGCGCGCGACATGCAGGGCATCAAGGAATCGGCATCACGCAAGGGCGGTGACGGCAAGCCCGGCGCGACACCCGCAAGTCCGGCCGCGAGCGAGGCTTCCGCCGAGCGCGGACCGCGCAAGAAAGGCTGAGGCGGCGACATGGCCCGGGTTTACGTTTCCACCGTCGTCAACGCCAGGAATGAACGCGTCTGGGCGCGCGTGCGCGATTTCAATGGCCTGCCGAACTGGCATCCCGCGATCGCGGAGAGCCGCATCGAGGGCGGCGAGCCTTCGGACAAGATCGGTTGCGTACGCGACTTTCGCCTTCGCAACGGCGATCGCATTCGCGAAAAGCTGCTTGGCCTCTCCGACTACGACATGTTCTGCACCTACTCCATTCTCGAGTCGCCCATGGGCGTGGAGAACTATGTCGCCACCCTGCGGCTCACGCCGGTAACCGACGGCGACCAGACCTTCCTGGAATGGACCGCGGAGTTCGATTGCGCGCCCGAGCGCGAGACCGAACTCGTCACCAACATCGGTGGCGGCGTGTTTCAGGGCGGCTTCGATGCGCTCAAGCGCGCGTTCGGAGGTTAGCGTGCCCCATATTGTCAAAAGCACGATTCTCGATGCGCCGACCGACGCGGTCTGGGACGTGCTGCGCGATTTCAACGGTCACGACCGCTGGCATCCCGCGGTCGCCACCAGCACCATCGAGCGCGCGCAGGCCGCCGACAAGATCGGCTGTATCAGGCGCTTCAAGCTGAAGGACGGCTCGGAACTGCGCGAGCAACTGCTGTCGCTGTCCGATCTGGAACAGACCTTCAGCTATTGCCTGCTCGATACCCAGATCCCGATGTTCAACTACGTGGCCCATGTCCGCCTGCTCCCAGTAACCGACGGCGATCGCACCTTCTGGCAATGGGAATCCAGGTTCACCACGAAACCTGAGGATGCTGACAGCCTGACGCAGATGGTCGCGGAACAGATCTATCAAGCTGGGTTCGATTCCATCCGCAAGCATCTGAAGGAGGCCGCATGAGCGCGGAGGCAAGATCATGCCCGTCACGGTAAAGACGTTCGCGACCTCGGGCGAGGCGGCGGCGGCGTTGTCCGCCGACCGTGGCGCGCGCTATCTCGGCGGCGGCACGCTGGTGATGCGCGACCTCAACGAGGGCGATATCTCGATCTCGACGGTCGTGCGCGCAACCGACCGGGCGCTGACGCAAATCGACGTCACGAACGCGCGCGTGACATTCGGAGCCGGCGTCACCTTTGCGCGAATCCTGGCCGAACGGGAGCTCGCCTTCCTGCATCCGCCCGCGCGCTCGATCGGCGGACCGGCGGTACGCAACATGGGCACGATCGGAGGCAATCTGTTTGCGCCCAGTCCCTATGGTGACTTCACGGTCGCCCTGCTAGCGCTCGATGCGACGGTCTCGGTGCAAGGCGGCCTCGGCGCGCGCGACCTGCCGATCGAGGAGTTCCTGCAATCGCGCGATCGACAAAGCGGCGCGCTCGTGCTTGCCGTTTCCTGCCAGCGCCCCGCCAGCGCCGACGCGCTTCGTTACCGCAAGATCGCCCGCATCAAGCCGAAGGGAGGTTCTGTGATCACGCTGGCCGCGCATCTGCCGCTCAGCGGCGGACGCATCGTAGGCGCGCGCATCGCGCTGGGCTCGATGGCGCCGATCCATATTCGCGCTAGAGCCGCCGAACGCGCGCTGGAGGGCCGTTCGCTCGACGCCTCGGCCATCGGCGCCGCCGCGGCCGCCGCGGCCGAGGGCGCCTCGCCCGCCGATAACGCCATCGCCAGCGCCTGGTATCGCCGCGAGATCGTCGGCGTTCACTTGCGGCGCCTGCTGTCAGGTCAGGAATAGGAACCGCCATGCCCAAGACCGCCCTGCAGTTTCGCCACAACGGTCGCGACGTCGCGATATTCGTCGATGGCGGCACCAACCTGCTGGTCGCCCTGCGCGAATTGATCGGCGACATGACGCCAAAGTTCGGCTGCGGCCAGGGCGGCTGCGGCGCCTGCAGCGTGCTGATCGATGGCGAAGTCCATCTCTCCTGCCTGACGCTCGCCGAGACCGTGGCCGGGCGCGCCGTCGAGACGCTCGACGGGCTGAAAGACGGTCCCAATCTGCATCGGCTGCAGCGCGCCTTCATGGAGCAATTCGCCGCCCAGTGCGGTTACTGCACGCCGGGCATGCTGATGGCCGCGAAGGCGTTGCTTGACCGCAATCCATCTCCGTCCCGGGCCGAAGTTGTCGAAGCGATCTCGGGAAACATCTGCCGTTGCACCGGCTATGAGCCGATCATCAACGCCGTGCTCGCCGCCGCTTCGGGCGGACGCGCCCGTGCCTGAAGGAAACCGTCATGCTGGAACTGCGCAAGGACATCTTCGCCGACGAGCGCGACGACAATCTGAAGGAAATCGGTAAGGGCACGCAGCGCCAGGACATGCTCGGGCATGTCACGGGAACCTCGACCTATTTCGACGACCACAAGCTGCAGGGCATGCTGCATCTCAAGGTCCTGCGCAGCACGCATTCGCATGCACGCCTGCGCCGCATCGACACCGCGGAGGCGGAGCGTTCGCCGGGCGTGCGCCGCATCATCCGCGGCGCCGACGTGCCGCGCAATCTCAACACCCTGCTCAGCCTGATCAACTTCGGCAAGGACGACGAGCCGTCGCTTGCGGTCGACAAGGTGCGCTACAAGGGCGAGCCAATCGTGGCCATCGTCGCCGACAGCCCGCGTGAAGCCTTTGAGGCCATGGCGAAGGTGCGGGTCGACTACGAAGCCCTGCCCGCCGTGCTCGACGTTGAGGACGCCCTGAAACCCGGCGCCCCCGTGGTCAACGAGGTCTACCCCAAGAACGCGTTCACCTATTACGACGTCTACGATCATCAGAAGCTGCGCTTCGGCGACGTCGAGCGCGGTCTCGCCGAGGCGGATCATGTCCTTGAACAGCGCTACCAGATGTCGCCGATCGAACACGCGCCGACCGAAACCAACGGCTCGATCGCGGCGCCCGATACCAACGGACGCTACGTCGTCTATACCTCGACGCAGGCGCTGTTTTTCTCGCTCGACACCTGCGCCAAGATCCTCGACGTGCCCTCCAACACCTTCCACTTCATCGGCGGCACAGTGGGCGGCGGTTTTGGCGGCAAGGTCGACACGCTCACCGAGCCGCTCGCGATTCTCGGCGCGATGCTGACCGGCCGTCCCGTGCGCTACGTTCTCGGGCGCGAGGAGGAGATGCAGTATGGCCCGCCGCGGGGCGCCGAGCGCATTTATATCAAGGACGGCGTGATGCGCGACGGAAGCATCGTCGCGCGCAAGGTTCGCGCCTATTTCGACAGCGGCGCCTATACGCGGCTTTCCAGCTATGCCGCCGTCAAATGCGCCGCACATCTTCCGGGCCCTTACACCATCCCCAACGTCTATGGCGACATCTATTGCGTGTTCACCAATCGCACGCCGGCAACCGCGATGCGCGGTTTCGGCGTCACCGCGATGGACTTTGCGATCGAATGCCAGATGGACAAGCTCGCGCATCTCGTCGGCATCGACCCGATGGAGTTTCGCATCCTCAACGCCTATCGCGACGGCGACATGAAGGCGCACCGGCGCGAGGCCAAGAACACCGCGCTGATCGAATGCGTCCAGGTCGCGGCCGAAAAGGCCAGATGGCCGCTTCGCGAGGAGTTCAAGCGCATGTCCTCGCGCAAGGATGGCGGCGGCAGCCGGGCCGCGGTACCGGCAACACCGCGCGATGCCTATGCGCCGCCCCTCGCAGCTTCGCAGCAGCGGACCAGTTATGATCGCGCGCCGCCCGCCCCGGCTCACGAGCAGTCGCAGGCGGCGCCCACGCCTGCGCCCCCTCCCCCTAGGCCGCTGTCGCCGTCGCATGGCGCGACCCGTTTCTCTTCCGTCTTCGGCACCAGGAGGCGCTGACCATGACCAGACATCGCGGACGCGGCGTCGCTTCGATCAACTATCCCATCGGCATGAATCTCGGCGGCGATCCGAGCCAGGCGCTGGTTCATTCCAATCCCAGCGGCAAGTTCACGGTATCGCTGTCTTCGATCGATCTCGGCCAGGGCATGAAGTCGGTGACGCGGCAGATCTGCGCCGAGACGCTCGGCGTCCCCGTCGAGGACGTCTATGTCGACACCGCGGATTCCGATACCGGGCCGCATTGCATGGGATCGTTCGCCTCGCGCGGCACCCACCGCGTCGGCAATGCAGTGATGGCTGCAGCGAAGGAAGCGCGCGGCGTCATGATGGAAGCTGCCGCCGAAGAGCTGGAAGTCAACGTCGCCGATCTCGAAACCGACGGGCGCGGCAATATTCACGTCAAGGGCGCGCCGCACCGATCGATCTCCACCAAGGACGTCGCCATCGCCGCGCAGTTCAGGCAAGGCAAGACGATATCGGGCCGCGGCATCTTTCTGGTGCCGCTGTCCGCAGTCGATCCGGAGACCGGCGAGATGTCGCCGGCCACCTGCTACGCACACGCATGTCTCGTCGCCGAGGTCGAGGTCGACGACGAGACCGGCGAGGTCGCGATGATGCGCATGGACAGCGCGTATGAATTGGGGCGCGCGCTCAATCCACGGCTGGTCGAACAACAGCTGGTCGGCGGCGCATGGATGGGAATTAGCCACGCGCTCTACGAGACCACCGAGCCCTATTATCCCGATCCGGTCCACGGTCCGCGCGACTTCGTCGAATATCTGATGCCCGGTCCGGGCGATATCTGCCCGCACGATATCGCGGTGCTGGAACGTCCGGCGGCCGACGGGCCCTTCGGCGCCAAGGGGCCCGGAGAGATGTGCGCCAATCCGGTGCTGCCGGCGTTAGCCAACGCCATCTTCAACGCCGTCGGCGTTCGCGTGGACGATCTGCCGATCACCCCGGAAAAGATCCTGCGGGGGATCAAGGCCCAGGGCGGCGCACGGCCGCAGCCGCGGCGTTGAGGTCTTGGCATGGCGGTCCGCAGCAACATCGTCGGCATCGACAGCCCGGAGGCGCTGGAGAAGGCGCTGCGCGCGGCCTATTATCTTGCAGACGGAGGATTAGCGACCGCCGCCTATCTGGCGCTCGCGCTCGGCAAGCCGTTGCTGCTGGAAGGCGCGCCGGGTGTCGGCAAGACGGAAGCAGCGAAAGCGATTGCCGCCGTGCTCGGGCGCCGGCTGATCCGGTTGCAATGCTATGAGGGCATCGATGCAGCCGCAGCACTCTACGAATGGAACTATCCGCGCCAGATGCTGGCGATCCGTCAGGCCGGTGCGGAAACCATCGACATTTACGGCGATGCTTTTCTGATCGAACGGCCAATGCTCGCGACCCTGCGCGCGCCCGATTCCACCGTGCTGCTGATCGACGAAATCGATCGTGCCGACCAGGAGTTCGAGGCGTTTCTGCTGGAATTTCTCTCCGACTTCCAGATCTCCATCCCCGAGCGCGGCACCGTGCGCGCGGCCGAACGCCCCGTCGTCGTGCTGACGTCGAACCGCACCCGCGATTTGCATGAAGCCTTGCGCCGCCGCTGCGTCTATCACTGGATCGACTACCCCACCGCGGAACGCGAGGCGCGTATCGTGATGATGCGGGCGTCGAGCGTCGCCGAGTCGACCGCACGCGCCGTCGCTGCCGCGGTCGGCAGTTTGAGGCGGGAGCCGCTGAGCAAGGCGCCGGGAATCGCCGAGGCGGTGGATTGGGCGGAAGCCGCAACGCTGTTGCACAAGGGCGGCGCGCGCTGGCCGGACGCATTCAAGCGCTCGATCGGGGTTGCGCTCAAGGACGAGGAAGATCTTTCCTTTATTTCTCCCCGCCTCGACGCCCTGCTTGCGGAGGCCGTCGCGTGAGCAAAGAATTGCAATTGCCGCGTGCCGCCGCTGTCTTCGTATCCTTTGTCGCGCTGCTGCGCGCCAACGGTTTCGCCGTCGCGCCGGAACAGACGATGGCCTTTCTGGCGGCGATCGAGTTGTTGGGGCCGCGCGGTATCAACGACATCCGGCAGGCGGGCCTGGCGACACTCGCTCCGCCGCCCGAGCGACGCGCGACCTACGACCGGCTGTTCGACATCCATTTCCTTGGCGGCGAAGAAATGGACCGAGCCGGGGCAGAGCACGAGGAAATCGTTCGTCTGCAGGAGGAAGGACAAAGCGAGGATGACCCGCTGCTGGCCGATGAAGCCAACGAGTCCGGGCTTTCGGCCGCGCGCGCCGAGGCTCTGGTCGAACGCCGTTTCGCAGACGGCGCTGCCGGCGATGCCCTGCGCCGCCTGTCGCGCGAGGCGGCAGTGCGTCTGCCGCGGCGGCGCGGCCATCGGCGCATGCGCGCCCGCCGCGGCCCGTTCGCCGATCTGCGCCGCACCTTGCGCGAGAGTGTCCGCAATGACGGCGAAGTGTTGCGGCTCGGACGCCTGAAGCGGCGCGCGCGGCCGCGCAAGATTCTGCTGCTGATCGACGTTTCTGGCTCGATGAAGAGCCGCACTGAAGACAACATGAAGCTCGCCCATACGCTCCTGCAGGTTGCCCGCAATGTCGAGGTGTTCACCTTCGGCACACGGCTCACCCGCGTTACGCGGGCTCTGCGTCAGAAACGCCGCGAGCAGGCGCTATTCGCGGCTTCCCATCTGGTCAGCGATTGGGATGGCGGCACCCGCATCGGTGACGCGCTGCTGGCTTTCCTGGCCGTGCCGCGCTTCGCCGCCTATGCGCGCGGCGCCGCGATCATCGTGCTCTCCGACGGGCTGGAGCGCGGCGATGTCTCCGCCTTGCGCGACGCGGTTGCCAAATTGTCGCGCCAGGCGTGGCGGCTGAGCTGGCTGACGCCGCTTGCGACAGACGCGCGCTTTGAGCCGCAGACCGAGGGGCTAATCGCGATCCGGCGTTTCGTCGACGATCTGGTCGACGGCGGATCGAGCGCCGCCATCGTGTCGCATGTGCTTTCAGTTGGGCAGAGGAAGGCAGCGTGACCGAGATCGTCGACGCCCATCACCATATCTGGCGTCAGGCCGACCTGCCCTGGCTGTCCGGCCCGATGCAGCCGCGCATCTTCGGGCCTTACGAGCCAATCCGGCGCGACTATTCGATCCGCGAATATCTGGACGACCTCGCAGGCTCGGGCGTGACCCGATCGGTCTATGTTCAAACCAACTGGGCCAACGATCGTTTCGAAGACGAAACGGCGTGGGTGCAGCAAACCGCGAGAGATCACGGATGGCCGCACGCCATCATCGCCTTTGCGGATTTCGCTGTCGACGACGTCCGCCCGCAACTCGACCGTCTGGCGCGCTATCCCCTGGTGCGCGGCGTGCGCATGCAACTGCATTGGCACGAAAATTCGCTCTACCAGTTCGCCGCGCGGCCCGACCTCTGCGTCGATCCGGTGATCCGGCGCAATGTGGCGCGGCTCGCCGATTATGGTTTCAGCTTCGATCTCCAGGTATTTGCAGCGCAGATGACGGACGCCGCGGGTCTCGCCGAAGCCTGTCCGGACGTGACCTTCATCCTGCAACATGCGGGCATGCTGGAAGACCTTTCGCCGCAAGGCCGCCCCGCTTGGCGCGCCGGAATGAAAAGGCTCGCCGCTCGTCCGAACGTCGTCGCCAAGCTTTCCGGCCTCGGGACGTTCATCCATCGCAACGATCCTGCCCATGTCGCCGACGTCGTCACCGAGACCGTGGCAATCTTCGGCGCCGACCGATGCCTGTTCGGCTCCAATTTTCCGATCGAGAAGCTCTGGACCAGCTACCGCGACCTCGTTGCCGCTTACCTTTCGGCCACGGCGTCTTTCGAAGCGAATGATCGCGATGCGGTTCTGAGAACGACCGCGCTACGTGTCTATCGGCTCGAGGTGTGACCATGCCGTGCACACGAAATCTTCTTCATCGTCCGCGGTCGCAAGGATGCGATCGCGCCTCGGAGACGACCAGCCAATAAAGAGTAATCGGGAGAAACACATGCCGTTGGAGATCAAGATCCTGGACTACGGCGACATCGAGCTGGAGTTCGAGCTTTCTCGTTCTGGGCCGCGATTGCGGCCGTACGCGCCGTGTGCTGACGCTCGGCTTCTTGATCACGGGCGGCCCCTATCCGATCGTGGTCGACACCGGCTATCGATCCAATCAGATCATGGAAACCCTGGGCATGCGCGGCCTGCAGTTCCACGAGAACATGATCGAGAACCAGCTCGCGCGTCACGGCCTGCGCATGGGCGACGTCCGCTTCGTATGCCACACCCATCTGCATATCGACCACGCCGGCAAGGACGACCTGTTCCCGATGAACACGACGGTCGTCGTCAATCGCCGCGAGCTTGAATATTCCGTCTCCGGGCTGATGCATCCGCAATATCCGGCACCCGACATCAAGCACCTGATCGATCGTCTGCACACCAAGAGCGCGCTGCGCTTCCTCGATCTCGAGCTGACCGGCCCGGTCGAATTGATGCCGGGGGTCTATTGCGACGCCGCCAACGCCCATACCGAAGGCTCGATGAACATCCACGTTCATACCGCCGACGGCATCGCCACCATCTGCGGCGACGTGATCTACGATTTCAACGACCAGATCGTGACCCCGCTCAACGAGATTCACGACGCCGAACCGCGCACCACCGGCAATCACGGCACGACCAAAAGGGCGGAAAAGGCGTCCATCAAAAAGCTTCTGAGCAATTCGCGCTATCTGCTTCCGGTTCACGACCGGCCGGCCAAGATCGAGGGCGGCAGGGTGGTCGGCCGGCTGCACGACCAGGTGCCCGGCTCCGTGGTTCAAAGCCTGCCCGAGCGCAACTGGTTTCCGGCCTGAGCGGGAAAGGACCGACCAATGACGCATGTGACGCAACGGGCCGAATTCGAGGACCTGATCGATCCCTATGCGCCGGTCGGCCAGGTCGGAACCGGCTTCGAGTTCACGGAGGGGCCGATCTGGCATCCGGTCAACCACTATCTCCTGTTCTCGGACATGCCGGCCGATATACGCCGGCGCTGGGATGCGCGGCGCGGCGTCGTCGAAGTCAAGCGTCCTTCCAACAAATGCAACGGCATGACCTATGACGCCGAGCTCAACCTGATCGTCTGCGAACACGCGACCTCGTCGTTGATCCGCGAACGCCCGGACGGAAGGCGCGAGGTGCTTGCCTCGCATTTCGAAAACCAGGAGCTCAATAGTCCAAATGACGTCTGCGTGCATTCGAGCGGCGCGATCTATTTCAGCGACCCCTGGTACGGGCGCATGCCGGTCTATGGCGTCGAGCGGCCGCGACAGCTTGGATTTCAGGGCGTCTATCGTGTTCCGCCGGGCGGCGGCGCGCCGAAGCTTCTGGTCGAGCGCTACCTGTTCGACCAGCCGAACGGACTTTGCTTCTCGCCCGACGAGCGCCAGCTTTACGTCAACGACACCACGCAGGCGCTGATCCGTGCCTTTGATGTCGAGGCCGACGGCTCCCTCGTCAATCCGCGCATCGTCGCCAGCGGCATCCGTTCCGAGCTCGAACCGGGCGTGCCCGACGGCATGAAGTGCGACCAGCGCGGCAATATCTGGGTAACGGCGCCCGGCGGCGTCTGGGTGTATTCACCCGCCGGCGAACTGCTCGGCAAGGTGCGCGTTCCCGAGCTCGTCGCCAATCTCGCCTGGGGGGGTTCCGATTTCCGCACGCTGTATCTGACCGCAACACACTCGGTCTACGCGATCCCGACCAAGGTCGGTCCGCGCAACGAGCCCTATATGAGTGGCCGGCCTTCGACCGGCCCGAACGCGGCCTCCGCTGCCCCGACGGCGCCCAGGCTCGCCGGCGGCGACATGCAGCTCGATCCCCGGCGCTGCGCGATGATCATCCAGGACATGCAGAATGACGTCATCATGGATGGCGGGGCGTTTGCTGATTCCGGCGCCCCCGCCCATGCCCGTCAGCAGCACGTGATCGAAAATGTCCGGCGGCTGGCGGAAGGCGCGCGGGCGCGCGGCGTCGTCATCATCCATGTCTGGTTCATCGTCGAGCCGGGCGCACCCGGTGTCACGCTCAACGCACCGCTGTTTGAAGGACTGGTCGACAGCAAAGCCATGGTTCGCGGAAGCTGGGGCGCGGCCCCGGTTTCGGGACTTGAGCCCGTGCCCGGCGACTTTGTTGTCGAGAAGATGCGCATGAGCGCCTGGGAAGGCACACGACTTGAGACCATCCTCAAGGCGACCGGCCGCGACATGATTATCAACACCGGCGCCTGGACCAATATGTCGGTCGAGCATACCGCCCGCACCGGAGCAGACAAGGGCTTCTTCATGATCGTCCCCGAGGACTGCTGCTCGACCATGAACGCGGACTGGCACAACGCGTCGATCAATTTCGCGCTGCAGAACGTTTCCGTCGTTATCAACGCCGACGCGGTCCTCAAGGCGCTGCAATGAACAGAGCTCGGCCATGCCCAAGCTCTTTCATCTAAGCTGCTCGCCGCGCGCGGACTCGGAGTCTTCCGCGGCCGCGCGCGCTTTTCTCGACAGCTTCCGCAGGGCGCGGCCGGACTTCGAAATCGACGTGATGAACGTTTGGCGGGATTACCTGCCGGAATTCGACGGCTATGTGCTGGAGGCGAAGTACGCCCGCATCAACGGGCGGACCTTTACAGACTCGCAGCGCGACGCTTTTGCGGTTGCCGAGCGCATCGCAATCCGTTTCGCGCTTGCCGATCGCGTGCTCATTTCAACGCCGATGTGGAATTTCAGCATTCCCTACAAGCTCAAGCAATGGATCGACGTGATCACCCAACCCGGACTGACGTTCCGATTCGATCCGGCGCAAGGATACCTGCCCTTGCTCAAGGACAGGCCGACTATCGTTATTGTGGCGAGCGGCAGCGACTTCGTCACGGGCATGAACCGCGGCCGCATCGACATGGCAACGCCCTATTTGCGCGAGGCACTCCGCTTCATTGGCGTAAGCGACGTGCGTTTCGTGCCGATCGGGCCGACGTCGGGACCGGCTGAACCAATCAGGGCCGCGCGCGAAAGCGCGCAACGCCGGCTCGCCGAACTGGCTGTGAGATTCTGACGCTTTAGCAGCAGATGGCCCACATGGCTCGCGCGAAGCACCGGCGCAAGCAGCTAAGCAGTTCGAAGTGCGAGCCCTCAGGAAAGCCCAAATCAGCAGATCGAAAACGAACCTTGTATTCAGATTGGAAGGGTTTCGGCGGCTGAATACTTTCAAGGCGCATTCGGACAAAAGGCAGCTCTAAGCGCTGTTGAACCGTCATGGCTTTTCCGACTTGTCCGAACTGGCACAGGTCTCCAGAACGACCCCTCACCCCGCTCATCCATGAGCTGTAGACGGTCAATTGCCAGAACACACTGCTGCAGTACGGCGCGCCCGCGACCCAACATCTAGGAGCTATCATCCTAAGGCGTCGGGGGTTCGAGTAAGGGAAGCGCTACCGCTCACCCAAACGAGCCGGACCTACGATACCTCATCCAATCGTCCGCATGACGCACTTCGTGAGCTTATTCTCTGAAAGGCGAATATTGAAAGGCCCGGCCATGCTGAAAGCGATGGCAGATGCCGTGATCAGCACGGTGCTCGGCGATCTCCGGCCGCGATCGTTTGCGGTTGCACGAGCCACCATGACGGCTGTTGCGTTCGCCGCCATGGCAACTAATGCCGCCAATCGCGAAGTGGCCGCCAGAACGACTGGCGCATCTCGTAGTCGACGATGCTGGGATCGATGCCGATATCACGCAGCATCCGCCCGTCGAAGTTCGCGAGCTCACGGCGAGCCACGCTGCGGCGACGCCACTCGCGCAGCGTCGCGACGATCAACCCCAGGATCACGCGCCGGCGCGCGCGCGGCGCCTACCATACGGCCCCCCGGTGCCTGGCCGAAGCCCGCGAGGTCGCACCTTCCGCAGCAACTCCGTCGCGAAGCCCGGGCGCGGTGATCGGCTGCTGGCGCTCCTGCAAGAGTGTCGACATGATCGCCTCCTTTTTCTCTGCATTGCGACCACCGAGAACAAATATTGGCGTTATTTCAGTGTCTTAGTTCGGGTTTTGCCGAACCGTGACGGCCTCGGCGATTGCTGCTTCGGTTATACGCCGCCATACCTGTCAACACGTGTCAGGTATTTTCTGCTAGGCTGTGGAAATGCGAGCGAGCCGGCTGCTGTCGATCCTATTGCTCTTGCAAGCCCGCGGTCGGATGACGGCCGAAGCGCTGGCGAGCGAGTTCGAGGTTTCGGTTCGCACCATCTATCGTGACGTCGACCAGCTCAGCGCCGCCGACGTGCCGATCTATGCGGATCGCGGCCCGAGCGGTGGATTCCAGTTGCTCGACGGCTACCGCACCAAGCTCACGGGCCTTTCGCCCGCCGAGGCCGAAACGCTGTCGCTCGCCGGCCTGCCCGGACCGGCCGCGCAACTCGGACTCGCCGACCTGCTCACAGCGGCCCAACTGAAATTGAGCGCTGCGTTGCCCGAACGCGCGCGCGCGAATGCAGGCCGCGTCGGGTCCCGGTTCCACCTCGATCCGGTTGGGTGGTTCCGCAGTGCCGATGACGCCAAGCTGCTGCCGACGATCGCCAATGCGGTGTGGAACGAAAAGTGTCTCGACGTACACTACCGACGCGCCGAGGGCGCGGTCGAGCGCCAACTGCAGCCGCTCGGCCTCGTGCTCAAGGCGGGCGTCTGGTATCTGGTCGCGCGGGTCGGCGATCAGCCGCGCACCTATCGCGTCTCCAACATCATCGACCTCGCGGTGACCGAGGAGTCGTTCAAACGACCGAAGGATTTCGACCTGATGCGGTTCTGGGTCACGTCATCACGCGAGTTCGAGACCAGCGTCTACCATGCCAACGCGACGCTGCGCGTGACGGCGCGCGGCCTCGCCAAGCTCGACGTGCTTGGATCGCTGGTCGCTCGAGCGGCCGCCGAGACGGCGACGCCGCCGGATGCCGACGGCTGGCTCAGCGTCACTATCCCGATTGAGTCGGTCGAGCGCGCCGCGTCCGGTCTGATCGCGCTCGGCGCCGACGCTGAGGTCGTCGAACCCTCGGAACTGCGCGAGCGGCTCGTCACAACGGTGCAGGAGCTCGTCCGCCTGTACGCGCCCACGCAGCTGGCGGAGCGCCGCCCGCGACAGCGCAAGCGGCGCTAAAGGCAGCCCTTCGCGCCATGGCAAGCCGGCTGGGCTTCGAGTGAGACGAGAACCGGTTCGAATACCGTCTCGAACGTGACCCGCGCTTCTTGCGTTGTAAACGTCGTACTCAGGCCACGGCTTTGAGGACTTGACGGCGATAAGCCCAGGGCAGCAGCTGATCGATCTCGCTATTGGGATGGCCGAGGAGTTGAAGGATCCGCGGCTGATTGAGACCTATGTGCGCAAATACAACAGCCAGCGAGAGCGGCTCGCTGGAGACGCAGGCGCAGTGCGCGCGCGATTAGAGGCAAAGCGTGACCGGATCGAAGGCGAGCGGCAGCGCAATATTGATCTCGTGATTAAGTATGTGATTTCCGAGGAAGATGCCAAGCAACGGATCGCTGAGCTAAAGGAAGAGCGATTGCGCGTCGAGGCGGAACTGGCCACCCTCGAAGAAGCCCCCGTCCCCATCGCGCTGCATCCGGCGACCCTTGACCGCTATATCACGACCGTTAACGCGCTCGCCGAGGCGATGGCCGGCCACGCTGGCGCAGAGGACGACCGCGGTTCCCTGGTCGAGGATTTCCGGGCGCTTGTGCACAGCGTCATCGTTCATCCGAACGGACCCTGGCAAGGCTTTGAGGTCGAGGTGAAGGGAAAGCTGGCTGCACTGGTCGGAGGACAGCTGTTTCCGCAGGCCCACCATAATAGTGGGTCACGCGTGGTAGCGGGGGAGGGACTCGAACCCCCGACCCCAGGATTATGATTCCCGTGCTCTAACCAGCTGAGCTACCCCGCCACGACGTCCGCCACGGGCCTTACATACACCGCTCGCGAACGCGCGGCATATAAGGAACGGCTCAAGGGCCTGTCAAGCAAGCCGGATCGCCCCGCCAAGTCTTCGCCTGGCCAAGTCTTCGCCTGACCAGGTCTTTGCCAGACCAAGTCTTTGCCAAATCAAGCCTTTGCCAAATGCGGCTTATTTCGGCTGGACATTCGGGTTGCCGCCGGGGCTGCCGGGCGGCGGGATCACCGGCATATTGCCGGCATCCGGCGTCGGCGCGCGCATTTCGGGATCGACGCCGGAAGGCGGGCACAACACGCCGTTCGACTTTGCCAGCCTGTCGCCGAGCGGCTCGGTCGCCTGGCCGGTGGTCGACCCCTGCGGCGCGACGGCTCCGCGCGGCGGCGGCGCGCATTCGGTCGACGCCGCGGGCGCAGGCGGCGCGGTCTGCGCCGGAGGCGTTGTGGGTGACAATGGGGCTTGCGCATGCGAAGCGCCGGAGAGCGCCAGCAACGCAGCCGACAGCAACAAGGAATGTTTCATCCGCATCCAGCGAAAACGATTCTCGCGCGCGGTCGTTCCACAAGACTTCAGGATTTTCGGTAGCGGATCAGCGAAAAATGTCCCATCGGCGGCATCGACCGTCGCTCGGCGAGTGCGACGCCGCCATGCCGCTTTTCCCAGGCGACCAGGCGCGCCCAGGGAAACTCCGGCCGCCAGCCGAGCCGCCGCGCCAGTGGCGCGAAGGCGAGCTCGAAGGCGCGGCGCGGCCCGCTTTCGGCGCCGATGTGATTGACGAGAATGAGTTCGCCGCCCGGTTTCAGCACGCGGATGAAATCATCGAGCGTCGCCTCGGGATCCGGCACCGCTGTAATGACATATTGCGCCACCACCGCGTCGAAAGAAGAATCCGCGAACGCGAGATTCTTCGCGTCCATCACCGCCAGCGTCTCGACATTGGCAAGACCGAGCGCGCGCACGCGGCTCTGCGCCTTGCGCAGCATCGGCTCGGAAATATCGACGCCGCATAATTTGACGTTGCGCGAATAATCCGACAGCGACAGCCCGGTGCCGACGCCGACGTCCAGGATGCGGCCGCCGATGCGGTCGGCTTCCGCGATCGTGGACTGGCGGCCGTGATCGAACACCTTGCCGAACACCAGGTCGTAGACCGGCGCCCAACGCTCATACGCTTTTGCGACCCCCTCGCGGTCGATGTCGGAAGCCATGCCCCGGCCCTGAAAACGTCTATCCGCGCATCGCTTCGACCAGCGGGCGCAGCGCCGCGCCGCTTGCGGCTGCGCCCTTCGCGGTCGCGCGCTGGATGAAGCCACCACCGAGCACGCGCGCCTGTCCCGAAGCCGCGTCGTAAAACACGCAGGCCTGTCCGGGCGAGACGCCCTCCTCGCCGGCAACGAGCTCGACTTCATAATGGCCGTCGGCGCCGCGCAACCACGCAGGTTGCGGCGCACGGGTCGAGCGCACGCGCACGAAAATCTCAAGGCCCAGGGCGACCGCGCGATCAAGCGCGCCGTCGCCAATCCAGTTGACGTCACGCAACACGATGCGATCCATGCGCAGGGCATCGCGCGGACCGACCACGACTTGGCGCGTCGCAGCATCGAGCCGCACCACATAGAGCGGCGCGCCGGAGGCAATCCCCAGTCCGCGCCGCTGGCCGACGGTGAAATGCGCGATGCCGTGGTGACGGCCGAGCGCGCGGCCGTCGAGGTCGACGATGTCGCCGGGCTCCATCGCATTCGGCCGCAGCCGGCCGATGATGTCGGTGTAGCGCCCGCTCGGCACGAAGCAGATGTCCTGGCTGTCATGCTTGTCGGCGACCATCAACCCAAAACGCCGCGCCAGCTCGCGCACCTGCGGCTTGGTCATGTCGCCGAGCGGAAAGCGCAGATAGTCGAGCTGCTCGCGCGTGGTCGCAAACAGGAAATAGCTCTGGTCGCGCTGGGCGTCGGCCGCGCAAACCAGCGCGCGCGATCCGTCGCTTAAACGCCGCGAAGCGACGTAGTGGCCGGTGGCCAGCGCCTGCGCGCCGAGCTCGCGCGCAGTCTTGAGCAGGTCGCGGAATTTTATCGCGCGGTTGCACTCGATGCAGGGCACCGGCGTCTCGCCCAAGGCATAGCTTTCGGCAAACGTGTCGATCACCGATTCCCGGAAACGGTCTTCATAGTCCAGCACGTAGTGCGGGATGCCGAGGCGCGCGGCAACGTCGCGCGCGTCGTGGATGTCCTGGCCGGCGCAGCAGGCGCCCTTGCGGTGGGTGGCCGCGCCGTGATCGTAAAGCTGCAGCGTGATACCCACGACGTCGTAACCTTCGGACTTCAACAGCGCAGCCGTCGCCGAGGAGTCGACCCCGCCGGACATGGCGACGACGACCCTGATGTCCTGCGGACGGCCTTCGAGATCGAGACTGTTGAGCATGGTACCGATCGCCGATGCGATCGCGGGCCGCATCGGAGGCACCGCGATCAGGAAGCTTTTTTGCGAATAGAGTGCGTGTTGCGGTCAGGGAGCCTTTCACGCGGTTTCCGGACAAGCGGCTCGGCTCGGACGGAAACGGCTGCAACGCCTCTCTAATATAGGCGGCAATCCGGTGAAGCAATCGCGGGCCAAGCGCTTTTGGCAGGGAAGAACGGCAAATCTTGCCGCACGGCAGAAAAGGAACGTCGCAGATGCTTCAGCCGTTGCCCAGGTCTCCCCGTAACCATATGTAATTGCTTCGTATTTTCCAAGGCCTGCGCTGGCCCGCTCCTTGCTAACCTTTAAGCCGAGTTCATCGCGAGAGGCCGCCCGTGTTCAGCGTGACGTCAGATGTAGCAGCAAGCGCGTCCTATTCGAGCGCACCGCCGAAGTTCGCCCCGCCTGACCCTTCGCAGGCGAACGACAACTTTGCGGCCCTGCTCGACAGCAACACACCCCCCGACACCACAAATTCCGGTCCGCCGGCGCCGGAACCGTCCGCGCCGCAACGCTCCCCCAACGATGCATCGCAGGCTTCCACTAACCAGCCGTCGTCCGATGCCGGACCCGCCAATCACGCGCCGCCGCCACCTTCGAACTCGAACAATGCCGGAGCTAACGCGGCGCAGCCAGGCCATTCCAATGCCGCCGCGGCCGGCGGCAATGGTAATCCCAATGCGGCGCAGTCCACGGGCGCCAAATCCGCTTCCACGCCCTCGGGCGGCGGCAAGTCGACCGACAAGCCGTCCGCCGACAAGAGTTCCACCAATTCCGCCGATCCGGCCACCGCGCCGCCGCAAGGCGGGACGCCGGTTGCGACACTGAACGCGATCGCCACCGCAATCCCGGTAACCGTCGCGCTGGCGGACACGCCTGCCACAGCTACAACCCCAGCGGCGAGCAATCCGAACGCGCCGCTTGCGATCGCCGCGGCGGCCCTTGCGGCATCTTCCTCGACCGCGGCTGCGCTGGCCGCACCCGCCGCGCCAGTCAAGCCCAATTCCTCTCCAGTAACCGGCACCGCCGCCAACGGCGCGGCTGCCAACGCCAAGCCTGTGGTTCAAACCGCGACCGCTACGCCCGTGAAGGCACAGACGACGCCAACCGACGCCACCGCGACAAACGACGCCGCATTGGCGACGTCAGGCGGCACGCCCAGCCCGATCGGCGCTAAGACCGCCGCAGCCGATACTCAAGTCCCGGCGCAAGCGAAGAGTTCGGCACCGTCGGCCCCCGGCACCGCAGCCGCGACCTCCGATTCGTCCGCATCCACGGCCGCCACGGGCAGCAGCAACGGCGCGCCACAGCCAGCCACCGCTGGCAAGCAGGACGGTTCGACGCCGCCCATTGCGGCCGCGAAGGCGGACGGCTCAAACGGCGCGCCGGCGACGGACACAGCTTTGCCATCGTCCCACGATCGCCCGGCGACCGCCGCGGCCGGACAGGTATCGACCGCGGCACCGGACGCCAGCGCCCAGGCAGCAGCCACGCAACAGCTTGCGACTTTGGCACCCACCGCGCCCGCGAACACATTGACCGCCACGCCTGCAACCGGTGGCGCTGTCCCGCTGAGCGGGCTTGCAGTCGAGATCGCGGCTTCCGTGCAGAGCGGTAAGACCCACTTTGAGGTCCGGCTCGATCCGGCCGACCTCGGCCGCATCGACGTTCGCATCGACGTCGATCGCAATGGACAGGTGACCTCGCATTTGACGGTGGAAAAGCCGGAGACGCTCTCGATGCTGCGGCAGGATGCGCCGCAACTGCAACAGGCGCTGAACGACGCCGGTTTGAAGTCCGGCAGCGGTGGCCTCCAATTCAGCCTGCGCGATCAATCTTCTTCCGGGCAGAACAGCGGCAACCAGGGCGGCGGCAACGCGCAACGATTGATCGTCAGCGACGAAAACGCAACACCCTCCATTGCTGCCGGGCAATCTTACGGCCGCCTGCTCAGCTCGAGCGGCGGCGTCGATATCAGGGTCTAAGGAGAAGAAGATGGCAACGCAATCAACAACCACGGTTCCATCAATCGTTTCGGGAACGACGCCCCTGCCAGCAGGAAGTTCGTCGAGTTCGTCGGCTTCGAGTGCCAACTCGCTGGCAACCCAACAGATCGCCGGCAACTTCCAGAGCTTCCTCACGCTCTTGACGACGCAGTTGCAGAACCAGAACCCGCTCGATCCGCTGGACACCAACCAGTTCACCCAGCAACTCGTCGAATTCGCCGGCGTTCAGCAACAGCTCAACACCAACAGTTCGTTGTCGACGCTGGTGTCGCTGCAGCAGACCGCGCAGTCGACCCAGGCGCTGGGCTTTGTCGGCAAGACCGCGGTGGTCACCGGCAACTCGGCAGCGTTGACCAATTCGTCGGCGACCTGGGAATTGAACGTGCCGTCGAACTCCAACGTCACGCTCAGCGTCACCAACAGCAGCGGTCAGACCGTGTTCACCAACACCTATGCCGCGACCGCGGGCAACAACCAACCCTTCACCTGGAACGGACAGAGCGCTGACGGCACGCAATGGCCGGATGGCCAATACACCTTGAGCGCCACCGCGACCGACAGCTCCGGCAATTCGGTCGGCATCACCACCGAGGTGCAGGGCGTGGTCAGTTCGGTCGATCTCACGCAGAACTCCGCCGCTTCTGAGCATCGGCGGCCAGTCCTATACGGTGGACCAGATCAAGAGCATCACCAATTAGCCGGAAATCCGCCCGAAACTCTTAATCTTTCATTTACGAACTAGACGAATCCTGGTGCCTTCGGACACTAGGCTCGACCTGTTGTGAGCATTTTCAAGGAGAATCGTATTGCAGCCTTGAGCTTAGGCAAATTTTAAGCCGCACGGCGTAGGTTGGTACTCGTGAGTTTAGTGGTTAAGAGTTTGTGAGTACGCCATGACAGAACCCCATCGCCCGAGGGTGAAATACGTCATCGGGCCCGACGGTAGCCCGCTTACGATTGCGGATCTGCCTGCGCCCGGGACTAAACGGTGGGTCATTCGCCGTAAAGCCGAGGTCGTTGCCGCAGTGCGCGGCGGTCTGCTCTCCCTTGAGGAGGCCTGCAGCCGTTACACGCTGACCGTCGACGAATTCCTTTCCTGGCAGTTCTCGATCGATCAGCATGGCCTTGCCGGGCTGCGCACTACCCGCATCCAGCAATATCGCCAATAACTGCTTTCGGCAACCAACGGCATTTGAAGAAAACCGGCCTCGCCTCGCGAGGCTACTCTTTTTCATGTTTGGTTTAATTGGTTTAAAACGGGCCACTTGAGCCGCCCCGTTAACCCACGTTAACCATATCGAAACCATCCCATAGGCAATAATTGCCCAGTCGGCTCTTGGGTGCCGAATCTCTGGGGCAGTTGGTTTTGCAAGGTCTGGTAGACTTTCTGAAGGGCCTGGGCGCTTCGCGGCTGATGGCGATGATCGCGGTGACCACCGCGCTGATCGGCTTCTTCGCGTTCGTGATCATACGCGTGACCACGCCGCAGATGACCACGTTGTTCACCGACTTGAGCCTCGAAGAACTCCTCGAGCATCATCAAGGACCTGGACCGCCAGGGCATTCCCTACGAAATGCGCAACGAGGGCAGCGTGATCTTGGTGCCCAAGGACAAGGTCACGCGGCTGCGCATGAAGCTTGCCGAGGGCGGCCTGCCCAAGGGCGGCGGCGTCGGCTACGAAATCTTCGACAAATCCGACGCGCTCGGAACCACGAGCTTCGTGCAGAACATCAATCATTTGCGCGCGCTGGAGGGCGAACTCGCCCGCACCATCCGCGCCGTCGACCGCATCCAGGCCGCGCGCGTCCATCTGGTATTGCCCGAGCGGCCGCTGTTCTCGCGCGAAGCGCCGGAGCCCTCGGCCTCGATCGTGGTGCGGGTGCGCGGAACGCTGGAACCCCAGCAGGTCCGGGCGATCCGCCATCTGGTGGCTTCCGCCGTCAGCGGACTGAAGCCGCAGCGGGTGTCGATCGTCGACGAAAGCGGCCAGTTGCTCGCCGACGGCGCCGCCTCGGACGTCGACCAGGCGGTCGGCGACGAGCGCCACGCCGCCTTCGAGAAGCGGATGCGCAAACAGGTCGAGGACATCGTGTCCTCGGTGGTCGGGCAGGGTCGGGCCCGCGTCGAGCTCGCCGCCGACTTCGACTACAACAAGATCACCCAGACCTCCGACAAGTTCGATCCCGAAGGGCGGGTGCTGCGCTCGACCCAGACCCGCGAAGAATCCTCGGCGACCGCCGAAAACAACGGCCAGGTCACCGTCAACAACGAATTGCCGGGTAATCAGCAGAACAACAACGTTCCGACCCCGCGAGATCAGAGCAAGAAAACCGAGGAAACCAACAACTACGAGATTTCCCGCACCACCAAGACCGAAGTGACCGAGGCCGGCCGGGTCAACCGCATCTCGGTCGCCGTGCTGGTTGACGGCAGCTACATCAAGAACGACAAGGGCGAACTGGTCTACAAGGAGCGAGCCAAGGAAGATCTCGACCGCATCGCGGCGCTGGTGCGCTCGGCGATCGGCTTCGACCAGAAGCGCGGCGACCAGGTCGAGGTCGTCAACCTCAAATTCGCCGAGGCGCCCGCGGTCACTCCGATAGCCGAGCCGACCGGCCTGTTCGGCATGCTGCAGTTCACCAAAGACGACGTCATGTACATCATCGAGCTCGGCGTCATGATGCTGCTCGGCCTCGTGGTGATGTTCATGGTGGTGCGACCGCTGGTCAAGCGCATCCTTGCTTCCGAGGAAATGGCTGCCCTGACCCGTGCAGCTCCGGAACCGGCGCCGATCGACGCGCCGCGGCGCGGGCCAGGCGCTGCTTGCCAGCTCGACACCGAATTTCATCGACGTCGCCCAGGTGCAAGGACAGGTCCACGCCCAGTCGGTGCACCGCGTCGGCGAACTCGCCGAACGAAATCCCACCGAAACCGCCGCCATTGTTCGCCAGTGGCTGAGCGAATCTGCCGAGTGATCTGATAAAGCCATGTCGCAAGCCCAGAACTCCACCGACATCAACAACGTGCTCGCGACCCTCGGGGCGCGGCAGGTTGGCAAGACGAGGCCGAAGATCGCCGGCCCGAAGCGCGCGGCGATGCTGATGCTGGCGCTCGGCGAGCAGTATGGCGGCAAGATCTGGCAGATGCTCGACGACGACGAGGTGCGGGAACTGTCGCTGGTGATGTCGACGCTCGGCACCGTCGAGGCCGACGTCGTCGAGGACATGCTGCTCGAATTCGTATCGCGGATGTCGGCGTCCGGCGCGCTGATGGGCAATTTCGACGCCACCGAACGGCTGTTGCAGCAATACCTGCCGCCGGAGCGGGTCAACGGCATCATGGACGAAATCCGCGGCCCCGCCGGCCGCAACATGTGGGAGAAGCTCTCCAACGTCCAGGAAGAGGTGCTCGCCAACTATCTCAAGAACGAATACCCGCAAACGATTGCCGTGGTGCTGTCGAAGCTGAAGCCGGAACACGCCGCGCGCGTGCTCGCGATCCTGCCCGAGGACATGGCGCTCGACGTGGTCGGGCGCATGCTGAAGATGGAAGCCGTGCAGAAGGAAGTGATCGAGCGGGTCGAGCAGACGCTGCGCGTCGAGTTCATGTCGAACCTGTCGCAAACCCGCCGCCGCGACGCCCACGAGGTGATGGCCGAGATCTTCAACAATTTCGACCGCCAGACCGAGACCCGCTTCATCACCTCGCTGGAAGAGGAAAACCGCGAGTCGGCCGAGCGCATCAAGGCGTTGATGTTCACCTTCGACGATCTGATCAAGCTGGATTCGGCCTCCGCGCAAACGCTGATGCGCCACGTCGACAAGGACAAGCTCGGGGTCGCGCTGAAGAGCGCCAATGAGGAGGTCAAGGGCTTCTTCCTCGGCAACATGTCCTCGCGCGCCGGCAAGATGCTGCTGGACGACATGGCGGCGATGGGCCCGGTGCGGCTGCGCGACGTCGACGAGGCGCAGGCGCTGCTCGTCAACCTCGCCAAGGATCTCGCCGCCAAGGGCGAAATCACGCTGACCAAGAACCGCGCCGACGACGAGCTGGTGTACTGATGGCAGCCCCTGCAAAATTCCTGTTCGACATGGACTTCGGGGTGCCGGACAAGACCCGCGAGCGGCCTTCCACGGCCGCGGAAGTCGCCCAGAAGGTCGCCGCCGCGGAGGCCAACGCCTACCGCAGCGGCTACGACGCCGGCCAGCGCGAGGCCAAGGCCGAAAGCGACCGGCGCAGCGCGCTGGCGCTGGAAGAGATCAAGATCGCGATCCAGGGCATCGGGGCGCGCTTTGCCGGTATCGAGACCAGGATGGAAACCGAGGCAGTCGAAGTCGCGGTCGCGGTCGCCCGCAAGCTGTGCGAGGAACTGATCGCCGCCGAGCCGCTCGGTGAGATCACAGCCCTTGTCCAGGATTGCTTCTCGCACCTCGTCGCGACGCCGCATCTGGTGGTCCGCATCAACGACCAGCTCTACGAGGCGGCGCATGAGAAGATCGAGCAGCTCGCCAAGCAAAACGGCTTTGCCGGCCGCCTGGTGATCCTGGCCGAGCCCGAGATCGCCACCGGCGACTGCCGGATCGAATGGGCCGACGGCGGCGTCGTGCGCGAGCGCGCGGGCGTCGAAGCAAAGATCAGCGAACTTGTCGGGCGCTATATCGCGTCCAGGAACGGGGCCGGGACTTAAGGCCATGAACAGATTATTGGGAACCAGATCATGAGCGACACCGATACGCAGGTTCCGCTTCCGGACCTCAACGCCGCCGCTCCGCTGTCGGCGGGCGACGTGGCTTACAACGAAGACGACCAGGCCGCGCGCATTGCCGCCGACCTCGAAGCGGTCTTCGACGTGCCGGTGCAGGTCTCCGCCGTGCTCGGCCGCTCGAAAATGGACGTCGGCGAATTGCTGAAACTTGGCCCCGGCACCGTGCTCGAACTCGACCGGCGCGTCGGCGAGGCCATCGACATCTACGTCAACAACCGCCTGGTGGCGCGCGGCGAAGTGGTGCTGGTGGAAGACAAGCTTGGCGTGACCATGACCGAAATCATCAAGGCGGAACGCGGCTAGAGCACGATCCGGAAAACTGGATACCGGTTTTCCGAGAAGATCATGCTCAAGAAATAAGTTTTCGATACGCCGAAACGCACGAATAGACGAACAGGAGACTGACATGCGGCTTCTCATCGTTGGCACCTTGAAGGGCCAGCTTACGACCGCCACCAAGATCGCGATGGACAACGGTGCCACCGTGACCCACGCCGAGGACCACGAGCAGGCGATGCGCGTGCTGCGCGGCGGCAAGGGCGCCGACCTGCTCCTGGTCGATGTCGCTCTCGACATCCGCGACCTGGTGATGCGGCTCGAGGCCGAGCACATCCACGTCCCGATCGTGGCCTGCGGCATCTCCAACGATGCCCGCGCCGCGGTGGCGGCGATCCACGCCGGCGCCAAGGAATACATCCCGCTGCCGCCGGACCCGGAACTGATCGCAGCCGTGCTGGCCGCGGTCGCCAACGATTCGCGCGAAATGGTCTATCGCGACGAGGCCATGGCCAAGGTGATCAAGCTCGCGCAGCAGATCGCGGGCTCGGATGCTTCGGTGATGATCACCGGCGAATCCGGAACCGGCAAGGAAGTGCTGGCGCGCTACGTCCACAGCCGCTCCAACCGCGCCAAGCGGCCGTTCATTTCCATCAATTGCGCGGCGATCCCCGAGCATCTCCTGGAATCCGAACTGTTCGGCCACGAGAAGGGCGCGTTCACCGGCGCGGTGGCGCGGCGGATCGGCAAATTCGAGGAAGCGACCGGCGGCACGCTGCTGCTCGACGAAATCTCGGAAATGGACGTGCGGCTGCAATCCAAGCTGTTGCGCGCGATCCAGGAGCGCGTGATCGACCGCGTCGGCGGCACGCGGCCGGTGCCGGTCGACATCCGGATCATCGCGACCTCGAACCGCAATCTGGCCGATGCGGTGCGCGAAGGCACCTTCCGCGAGGACCTCTTGTTCCGGCTCAATGTCGTGAACCTGAAGATTCCCCCCTTGCGCGAGCGCCCGGCCGACATTCTCGAACTGGCGCAGCATTTCGCCAAGAAATATGCCGACGCCAACGGCGTGCCGGTGCGCCCGGTCTCCGCCGACGCCAGACGCGTGCTGACCACCAACCGCTGGCAGGGCAACGTCCGCGAGCTCGAAAACACCATCCATCGCGCGGTCCTGATGGCGCAGGGCGACGAGATCGGCGCCGATGCGATCCTCACTCCGGACGGCGACCGGCTCGATCTCGCCAAGAAAGTGCCGGCGGTGGCGCATGCGACCTTGGCCGCCGAGCAGGTCACGCGCGCGCTGGTCGGGCGGACGGTTGCCGACGTCGAACGCGACCTGATCCTGGAAACGCTGAAACATTGCCTCGGCAACCGCACCCACGCCGCCAACATCCTCGGCATCTCCATCCGCACGCTGCGCAACAAGCTCAACGAATACGCCGACGGCGGCCTGCCGATCCCGCCGCCGGGATCGAGCGAATATCAGCGCGCGGCGACGGTGGGGTGATTGCCGTCATTGCGAGCCGATCGGGTCGCGCGAACGCGCGCCCCACTTCTCAACTCGTCATCGCCCGGCTTCGGACCGGGCGAACCAGTACGCCGTGGCCTCTCGATTTCACTTCGCCGTCTCTGGGATACTGGATCGTCCGCCTTCGCGGACGATGACAACGGAAGATGTGGCGACCGCGATTGTCCAAACATGCATTCGCGTTCCCGCGGCGCGATGCGCCCGAGTGTTGCGGTAACATGCCCCCTCAGAAAATCAGAGGGCGCAGGGAAGACCGGGTGCCAGCGCGCACCCGCGGCCCGCGTGCATAAAAGGTAGCACGCGGCTAGAACCACAGGTGGTGCCGGACCATCCGGCCTTCCCTGCGCGATGGTTTTAACGGCTTATTTCGTGCTCTCCCCGGGGACCGGGCTCTTTTGCCCCCGTCGTCTCGCGGAATTGCTTCCCGCGACCTTAGCGCCAGCGTCGGGGCGCCAGGACCACACGACTTCGCCGTCCGCTGCAAGCGCCGCTCGTCTTGCGTCGCCACCGCGTCCACCGCATCCCGCCCCACGTTCGTGACGATCGCGATACGCCCCTTGTGTCCGCAAAATCTGCCAGAATGTGCGAACGGGCGGTTCTCGCAAAACCGCCCGTTGCTGGAACTGAGCCCGTTACGCCCCAAAGGCGACAGAGCCTGTGATCAGAGCGAGGGACAGCTCCGGTGGTCTTCCTCAACCCGAATAGTTGCAAGGGCTTCGAGCCCGAACCGAGCAAGGAAGGGAGTGGATGATGGCACAAAACGAACTCGTTGTCGTCGGTATTGACGTGGCCAAAGACAAGGTGGATGCCTGCATTCGCAAATTCACATTGCGGCAAACGTTCCCGAACACCGCACAAGGTCATCGCAAGCTGGTTGCCTGGCTTCGCAAATACCAAGTGGGCAAGGCGGTGATGGAGGCAAGTGGCGGCTACGAGCGTGAATGGCGCAACGTGCTGCACAACGCCGGCGTCGAGGTGCGGATTGTCGATCCCAGGCGGGTCCGCAGCTTTGCGCAGTCGGCCGGACGCTTGGCGAAGAATGATCCGATCGACGCGGAGATGATCGCCTGGTTCGCCGAGACGTTCAGCCAGGCGCCAGGCCAGATCCCTGATGCCGCGCGTGAGGAGCTCGCGGCGTTGGCGAAAGCGCGCAAGGCCCTGGTCGATGTCAAGATCCGCCTGCAGGCTCAGGACGAGCATGCGGCACCAGAACCGGCCCGGAAGGCTTATGCGCGTGTCTTGAAGAGCCTCGCCGCCGAAATTGACAAGCTCGAGACCGCAATCTCTGCCAAGCTCAAGGCCACCCCGGAGTTTGCCGAGCGTGCCGAGATCATCGAGAGTGTTCCGGGCCTCGCGCAAGCGACGTCCGCGATCCTCATTGCAGGAATGCCCGAGCTCGGACAGGTCAGCGACGAGGTCGCCGCCGCCCTGATCGGCGTTGCCCCTTATGACGATGATAGCGGCAAACGGCGCGGCGAGCGCTCCATCAAGGGCGGACGCCGCTGGGTGCGAAACGCCATCTACATGCCCTGTCTCGGCGCAGCTACGCAGTACAACCCGGTGCTCAAGGCCTTCTATCAGCGTCTGCTTGCCAAGGGAAAGGAGCCGAAGGTTGCGCTCGTCGCCTGCATGCGCAAGCTGATCATCATTCTCAACACGATGCTCGCACGCCGCCAGAAATGGAATCCCGGCCGTCACCCCATGGCTTGACTGCGCGAGCGCACGTACTGCGCTCGGTCCCCGACCGAGCGCATGGAAAGCCAACAGACCGGTGAGCGGGCGGGGTCAAGGCCGTAGCCGCCGAAGGCGGGGGCGCGTCAGCGCCAGCCTTGAGGCCGCCCGATCGCCGGGCTACTCTTTGCGAGGCGGTTGGAGTGTGATTCTGTGCATGTGCCTGATTCCTTTGATTTGAGGGACGCGATGCGCGGTGAAGATCAGCGATCGGAAGTTCTTTCTGGCGCTCGAGCAAGAACCACGAAGCCGAATGGCTCGTCATGCTACTTCCGCTACCGGCACCTTTGAGACATGTCGACGGCTACCGAGAATATCTGTTCATTGGGAAACACCGGAAGCCCGTACGGCCGGTTCGAGCCGAAGGCGTAACCCGCCGTCGACCGACACGACAGCTGGTGCGACCCCGGCGCGAATTTGCAAGCGTGCTGCTAGTTCGTGGCCAGCGCCGCCTTGGCGACTTCGGCCATCCAGCGGCACGTCGCAGGCAGAATCGAATCATTGAAATCATATTGCGGACCGTGGAGCTCCGCACCTTCGCGCAGTTCGCCGTTGCCGATCCAGACGAAAGCACCTGGCCGATGTTGAAGGTAGAAGGCGAAATCTTCGCCGGCCATGCTGGGTGCGAGGTCGCGGCGCAGCGGTAGCTGCGCTTTCTCCGCAGCCATGCGGGCGAGACCTGCCTCCGTCGGCGTATTGACGACCGGCCCCATTGCCGTGGTGATTTCGGGCGTGACCGTGACGCCGAAACTCGTCGCAATCCCGGCGCAGATCCGCTCGATCCCCTCGACGATCGTCTGCCTCACCGGACCGCGATGATTGCGCAGCGTACCGCGGATCACCACCCGCCCGGCGATCTGGTTCGGCGCCGTGCCGCCTTCGATGGTGCAGAGCGAGACCACGGCGGTGTCGGTCGGATCGACATTGCGCGAGACAATCGATTGCAGCGCCACAATCAAATGCCCTGCTGCGAGCACCGGATCACGCGTCAGATGCGGCATGCCCGCATGGCCGGCGTGACCGTCGATCGTGAGCGTGATCCGCCCCCCGGATGCCATCACGACGCCGTCATGGACCGCGATCGTACCGGCATCGAGTCCGGGCCAATTGTGAAAACCGAAGATACGCGTCATCGGAAACCGGTCGAACAGGCCGGCATCGATCATCGCGAGGGAGCCGCGATACCCCTCCTCGGCCGGCTGAAACACGAAATGGACCGTTCCGCTCCAATCTGTGTCGGCGAGCAGCAGCGCCGCTGCACCAAGAAGCGACGTGGTGTGCCCGTCATGGCCGCACGCATGCATGACTCCAGGGTTGCGCGAGGCATAGGGGAGCCCGGTCATCTCTGTGATCGGCAGCGCGTCCATGTCCGCACGCAGACCTACGCTGCCTTGCGAATGTCCGCGCGACAACGTCGCGACGACGCCGTGGCCTCCGATTCCAGCCTCGAAGGGAATGCCGAGTTCGGTCAGCCTCTCCTGTACGAAGGCGGAAGTCATCTTTTCCTGCAAGGAAAGCTCAGGGTGAGCATGCAAATGGCGGCGCCACGCGGCTAGCTTCTGGTAAAGATCTTCTGTCACGGCTGTCATCTACGACTGTTGTCTTGTCCCTCGCGGATCGCGCGATCGGCGACCATCATTGCAAGCTTTCGCTTTCAAAGCCAGCCCGTGGGGCGGATTGGAGCCGACCCGTCCGCCGTAATCCGCCATCTTGGCGACCAAGACAACGGATCGCGATCCGCCCTGCGGTGCTGCCGTTATTGCGAGCGCAGCGAAGCAATCCATCTCACCTCGGAAAGAGAGAGAGTGGATGCTTCGCGAAGCCTGTCATCGGGCGGCGCTTCGCGCCGAACCGTTGGCTCGCATGATGTGGAAGCAATCTACGAATAATTCGGCGCGTCCGGCTTGCGGAAAATATGGACGGGGTCGCCAGGCTCGAAGCTACGTCCAGTCAAACTGGCATAAGCGTACAGCGCGAGATAGAGAACTGCGAGAATGCCGACTGCGTAAAAAGCCCAGGCCGCGATGCGCTTCATGGTCCACCGGAAAGTCACGACGCGCTTTTAGAGGCCTACTTGCGAAAACGCCAGCCCGACCCTGCCCAGTTCATGCCCTGCGTTGCAAGCGCGTCATGGACGCTCCGCAGCCATCAAGGTGGATCAACCATGGGGCTAACAATCCAACGGCTTTTGTGGCACATGTGCCAGCCATCCGGGACCACCCGAAAACCGAGAACGCATTTTCGAGTTCAACATGCCCGCACCCAAGCCGCCCGCTTTCGAAACCCTCAGCCTCCATGCCGGCCAGCATCCCGATCCCGTCACCGGGGCGCGCGCGGTCCCGATCTATCAGACCACGTCCTACGTGTTTCAGGATTCCGATCACGCCGCGGCGCTGTTCAACCTCGAGCGCGCCGGCCACATCTATACACGGATTTCGAATCCGACCACGGCGGTGCTCGAGGAGCGGCTCGCGGCGCTGGAAGGCGGCGTCGGCGCCATCTGCACCGCGAGCGGCATGGCGGCGCTGCATCTGGCGATCGCGACGCTGCTCAACGCCGGCGACCATATCGTCGCCTCGTCCTCGCTCTATGGCGGCAGCATCAACCTGCTGGCGCACACGCTGCCGCGCTTCGGCATCACCACGACCTTCGTCAAGCCGCGCGCGCTTGACGAGTTTCGCGCCGCGATCCGGCCCAACACAAGACTGGTGATCGGCGAGACCATCGGCAATCCCGGCCTCGAAGTGCTGGATATCCCCGCGCGTCGCGGCCATCGCGCACGACGCAAACATCCCGCTGTTGATCGACAACACGTTTGCGACGCCCTATCTCAGCCGGCCGATCGAGCTCGGCGCCGACATCGTGATGAATTCGGCCACCAAATGGATCGGCGGCCATGGCATCGCCATCGGCGGCGTGATCGTCGACGGCGGCCGGCTTCGACTGGCGCGGCTCCGGCAAGTTTCCGTCGCTGACCGAACCCTATGCCGGATATCACGGCATCGTCTTCGACGAGCAGTTCGGCCCGGCCGCCTTCATCATGCGGGCGCGCACCGAGGGCCTGCGCGACTTCGGCGCCTGCCTGTCGCCGACCAACGCCTTCCAGCTGCTGCAGGGCGTCGAGACGCTCGGCGTGCGCATGGACCGCCACGTCGCCAATACCCACGCGGTGCTCGAATTCCTTGCCGCGAACAAGGCGGTCGATTGGGTGCTGCACCCTTCGCTGGAGAGCCATCCCGATCATCGGTTGGCAAAGCGATTGCTGCCGCGCGGCGCGGGCTCGATCGTCAGTTTCGGCATCAAGGGCGGGCCGAGCGGCCGGCAAGAAATTCATCGAAGCGCTGCGGATGATCAGCCATCTCGCCAATGTCGGCGACGCCAAGACGCTGGTGATTCATCCCGCCAGCACGACCCATCAGCAGATGGACGCCGACCAGCTCAAGGCTGCCGGTATCGGCGAGGAACTGGTGCGGCTGTCGGTCGGCATCGAAGCCGCCGCCGACATCATCGATGACCTCGGCCAGGCGCTCCGCATTTCGCAGAAGGCTTGAGCCATGCAGCTGTCCGTGAACGGAATCGATATCTTCGTCGCGACCGGCGGCCGGCGAATTCGATGCGTCGCTGCCGACCATCGTGTTCCTGCACGGCGCCGGCTTCGACCATACGACCTGGGCGCTGCATAGCCGCTGGTTTGCGCATCACGGCTATGGCGTGCTGGCGCCCGATCTGCCCGGCCACGGCCGATCCTCCGGCGCGCCGCTGCCGGCGATTGCCGACATGGCCGACTGGACCGCAGCGCTGCTCGACGCGGCCGGTGCGACAACGGCCAAGCTGGTCGGTCATTCCATGGGTTCGCTGATCGCGCTGGAGACCGCGGCGCGGCACCCGGCGAAAGTTTCGGCGCTCAGCCTGATCGGAACCGCGGCGACCATGACGGTCGGACCCGATCTGCTCAAGGCCGCCGAAGCCGGCGACCATGCCGCCATCGACATGGTCTCGATCTGGGGTCTCGGCTATCAGGCGGAACTGGGCGGCAGCCTCGCGCCCGGTCTATGGATGCACAGCGGCGCGCAGCGCGTGCTGGAAAATGGCCGGCCCGGCGTGCTGTTCAACGATTTGTCCGCCTGCAACGGCTATCAGGGCGCGCTGGCCGCCGCCGCAAAGGTCACGGTCCCGGTGACAGCTCATTCTCGGCGAACGCGACATGATGACGCCCGCAAAGGCAGGCAAGGCGCTTGCCGCCGCGCTGCCGAGTTCACGCACCATCGTGCTGCGCGGCGCGGGTCACATGATGATGGTCGAGCGGCCCGACGAATTGCTGGCGGCGCTGCAGGGCTGACCGCGAGTGCTACCTGCAAGCCGTCATCCGGAGCGCGCACTTGCGCGCCTCGAAGGATGGCTACACGTGCTGAGCAGCACTGAGGCCGCCGAGCCTGCGGAACTCAGGCTGACGGCGCCAGAATCGCGTGCACGCTCTGCGCGCTTTTGCACGTCGCGGACGAATGCGTGTGAGCCATTCACATTACAGGTTGTTTCCGTCAATATGTGACACAACGAGAGAGTGAAACGGGAGAGTAAAAACATGAATTTGTACGCGCAAACCAGTGGTACGCACTCGACATGACTCCGGCTCGCTCGTGCCGATCACCCGGCCTCAGCATCACGATTCCCGAAGGCGTCGGCATTTCAGCGCTCGTCATCCTGAACGTTCCGAATCCGTACGCGCAAGGAAACGACTTTCCGGGCGGAACCTTCGGCATTTCGGTGAGCGGCACCATTTCTCCCGTGGTGGCGGTCTTCACCTACAACGAAAAGGTACCGCCCGCGACCGGCCGGATTCCCACGACCCTGGTCGTCAGCGTACCCCTCATCAACAAGCGGCAGGAAATCCTGGGAATGTGGTCCGGTGTGCGGGGCAGCAAGGTCATCATCGACACTCCGGCTACTTTGAGCGGAATTATCGGCTGAGCGCAATGAGATTCGGTTGAATCATCACCGCGCTCCGGCTTTCCGGCGCCTGCGCCATGCGGGACGGCACGCTGTCGTTCGGCGATATCTAGCCTGCCGCCGCGCGCGTCGGCGCGACGGTGACGGCGAGCTTGCCGTAGCGGTCCGTGAACGCCTGCGTGTCGATCTCCTCGAGCTTGATCGCGCCGCTCATCACGCCTGCCTTCCAGGCCTCATGCTCGGGATCGACCTCGAATTCCGGCATCACTTCCTTGGCGAACAGTTCGAGCGACTCGCAGATATGCTCGTGGCTGTTCTTGCCGGCCTGATTGAGCAGGATCACCTGGTCGATATGCGAGGAGCGGAACCTGCGCAGCTTCCTGGCGATGGTTTCCGGCGAGCCGATCAGGCCGCCGCGCAGCGCCGCCTCCTGCGCTTCCGGATTGTCCCGCTTCCACTTGTTGTATTCGTCCCACATGTTGACGGTGCCCGGCGCCGGACGCTCGCGGTTCTGCGCGGCGCCATAGTAGCGCAGCGCGAACTGGAAGAAGGTGGCGCCGTCGGCCCGCGCGCGCGCCTCCTCGTCGGTCTTCGCGCACATGAAGAACGACACCAGCGCCATGTTCGGGTTGATCTCGTAGTCGGCGAGCTTCTTCAACCGCTTGGTGATGGCGTTGTAATAGGCGTGCACCCAGGCGTGCGCGGCGTCGGCGCTGACGAACTGGAAGCCGAGCGCGCCAAAACCGTTCTGGCCGGCGCGCTCGATGGTCGGCAGCTGCGAGCACGCCATCCACAGCGGCGGATGCGGCTTCTGCACCGGCTTCGGCACCACGTTGCGCAGCGGAATATCGAAATACTTGCCGTGATGCTCGGTGCCGATCTTGGTGAACATCGGGAAGATCGCCTGCACCGCCTCCTCGAACACCTCGCGCTTGGTCTCCATGTCGCGGCCGAACGGCGTCAGTTCGGTGATGGAAGCGCTCTCGCCCATGCCGAACTCGCAGCGGCCGCGGCTGAACAGATCGAGCACCGCGACCTTCTCGGCGACGCGGGCGGGATGGTTGGTGGTGAGCTGGAAGATGCCGTGGCCGAGCCGGATGTTCTTGGTGCGCTGGCTGGCGGCGGCGAGAAACGACTCCGGCGCCGGCGAATGCGAATATTCCTCCAGGAAATGGTGCTCGACCACCCAGGCATAGTCGTAACCGAGCCGGTCGGCGGTCTCCAGTTGCGTCAGCGCGTCCTGGTAGAGCTTGAGCTCACCGCCCTCCTGCCACGGGCGCGGCAGCTGCAACTCATAGAAGATGCCGAATTTCATGAACGTCTCTCCCGGTTTTGTTTTTTGGGCAGTGTATTCTGGATTGGCCTTGAGTCCAGCGATTGCCAATTCCGCATGGCGGAAGACGGCTTGCGCAGGTCGCGCCAATGGTTAGCTTTGGAGTAAGCTTCGGAATCACTTGTCTCTTGGGGCGAATCGCGGCCGTGACGGCTGCCTCGCCTCGCTCCCCGCCGAGACGCCATGCCCGTTTTCACCCCGCATCAGGATTCCGCGCTGAAGGCCGTTGCCGATTGGCTCAAGGCCAAACCCGGCAAGGGCGGCACGCCGCCGGTGTTCCGCCTGTTCGGCTATGCCGGGACCGGCAAGACCACGCTGGCGCGGCACATCGCCGAAGGCGTCGCCGGCAACGTGAAATTCGCGGCCTTCACCGGCAAGGCGGCGCTGGTGATGCGCAACAAGGGCTGCGACGACGCCTCCACGATTCATTCGCTGATCTACCGCGCCCGCGAATCCGGCGTCGAGCAGCCGAGCTTCGAACTGTGGGACGACGCGCCCGCCTCCAAGGCAAAACTGATCGTGATCGACGAATGCTCGATGGTCGATGCCGAAATGGGCCGCGACCTGATGTCGTTCGAATGCCCGCTGCTGGTGCTCGGCGACCCCGCGCAATTGCCGCCGATCCAGGGCGGCGGGTTCTTCACCGATTGCGAGCCGGACGCGATGCTGACCGAGGTGCACCGCCAGGCGCAGGACGATCCGATCGTGCGGATGTCGATGGATGTCCGCGAGGGCCGCGCGCTCGAGATCGGCCGCTACGGCGAGAGCGAGGTGGTCAAGCGCAGCGAGCTCGACCCGGAGCGGGTGATGAAGGCCGACCAGATCCTGGTCGGGCGCAACAACACCCGCCGCGCCTACAACATGCGGATGCGGCAGCGGCAGAACATCGAGGATCCCCTCCCCGTCGCCGACGACAAGCTGGTGTGCCTGCGCAACAACCGCAAGAAGGGCCTGTTCAATGGCGGGCTGTGGCGGGTGAAGTCGCGCACGCAGTCAAGATCGAAGTCGCGGATCGTCAGCATGCGGCTCGCGCCCGACGAAGAGTTCAGCCACAAGGTGACGAAGGTCTCGGTGCGCTGCGACTGCTTCGAGGGCGGCATCGAGCAGATCCCGTGGGAACAACGCAAACCCTATGACGAGTTCGACTTCGGCTATGTGCTCACCGTGCACAAGTCGCAGGGCTCGCAATGGGACGACGTCGTGCTGTTCGACGAGAGCTTTGCATTTCAGGACAGCCGCGCGCGCTGGCTCTATACCGGGATCACGCGGGCGGCGAAACGGCTGAGCATCGTGGTGTGCTAATCGAGCGCCAAACCCTCCACGTCATTGCGAGCGA
>CAVZQX010000004.1:0-169288 GCA_963777475.1 uncultured Alphaproteobacteria bacterium | reverse complement strand
AGCGAAGCAATCCATCCCACCGCGGAAAGAAAGAATGGATTGCTTCGTCGCTTACGCTCCTCGCAATGACGAGACCACGTCCCCGCCTTGAAGCGCGCAGCGCTTAAGTCCTGATGCGGACGGCGCGCAAAAAAATTTGCCGATTTGCATTACGCGCAATGAGCTTGCGCGCCGCGCGATAGTAATCCGTCGCGAGAGCGGCCATACATTGGTGGCAGCGCATTGGTGTCGCGTGGGGATCGCAATGCATGAATGAGGCTGCTCGGCGGCATGCCGACGCATGCGTCGTGCGCGGCCATCAATGGTAGAGGGGCACATGTTCGGGATTGGCGAGCGCTGCGCGCGCGACGGCGATCGGGCAAATCGGAAGATCGCAACGGGATGCACGGGCGGCGCTGCCCGCAGCGGGCGACATCGCCCGACGCTGTTGAGCCTGATGGTGCTCGCCGCAATCCTCGGCGCGGCGCTGACGCCGCGCGCGGCGCAGGCGCAATTCGTCTGCAACCAGAATGGCACGGCCGGGCTCGGCGGCGGCGGCAGCCTGGCGACCAACGCCAACGACGTCGCCTGCGGCCTCGGCAACGGGGCGAGCGGCGGCAGCAGTCTGGCTATGGGCATCAGCAGCTTCGCCAGCGGCAATAGCAGCTTGGCCGTGGGTGCGGGAAGCGTGGCCAGCGGCCTCCAAGGTGTTGCGAGCGGGTTCCAAAGCACAGCGACCGGCGACTTGAGCACGGCAAGCGGTTCAACAAGCAAGGCAAGCGGCGCAAGCAGTACGGCAACCGGCGCCGGCAGCACCGCGACCGGCGACTTCAGCACGGCAACCGGTACACAAAGCGCTGCAAGCGGCCAAGGCAGCACGGCGAACGGCAGCTCGAGCACCGCGAGCGGCCTAAACAGTACCGCAACCGGCACCAACAGCAGGGCGACCGACATTGCCAGCACCGCGACGGGCTTCAAAAGCCTGGCAAGCGGTAACTCCAGTTCGGCTTACGGCGTCCACAGCACGGCGTCCGGACCCGGTAGCACCGCGACCGGCTCCCAGAGCAACGCGAGCAGTTTTGGCAGCGCCGCCTACGGCGGCGGAAGTCAGGCGACAGGCCTCTTCGGTTCGGCTTCCGGAACCCTCAGTATGGCCAGCGGCGCGAATAGCTCGGCTCTCGGTTTCATGAGCAACGCAAGCGGCTCAAACAGCACCGCGCTCGGCACAAGCAGCAATGCCGCCGGCGCCCAAGGCACGGCGGTCGGCATCAGCAGCAATTCCGGCGGCGAAAGCAGCGTCGCGGTCGGCGCCGCCAGTTCGTCCGCGGGCCGGATCGCCAGCGCGTTCGGCGCGTTCGCCAATGCGACCGCCGACGGCACCACGGCGCTCGGCGCGGGCGCGCTGGCCGGCACGCTCAACGCGGCGCAGACCTACGCCACCGCGTTGGGCTCCAACAGCCAGGCGCAGGGCGCCAATGCCATTGCGATCGGCGGCAATGCAGCGACCGGTGCCGGCAACGCGGCCTTCGCCGGCGCCACCAACGCGATCGCGATCGGCAACGGCGCGCAGGCCACCAACACCAATGCGATCGCGCAAGGCTTTGGCGCGCAGGCGACCGGCCTCGCCGGTTCCGCCTATGGGGTGCTGAGCACTGCAAGCGGCACCAACAGCTCGGCCTATGGCGCCGGCAGCACCGCGAGCGGCGCCAACAGCTCGGCTTACGGCGTTTCCAGCTTCGCCAGCGCCACCAACGCCATCGCGATCGGCAATGGCGCCCAAGCCACCAACACCAATGCGATCGCGCAAGGCTTTGGCGCGCAGGCAACCGGCGTCAATTCGATTGCGATCGGCAGCAATGCGCTCGCCACCGGCTCGATCGCGATGGGCAACACCGCGCAGGCATCGAACGGCGGTTCGGCGTTCGGCGATTTCTCCAACGCGACGTGCGCGGGCTGCGTCGCCAACGTCTCGTCATCGACTGCGCTCGGCAATTCGGCGAGCGCCACCACCGCTAATGCGGTCGCCGTCGGCCAGAGCGCCAACGTCCAGGCAGTGAACGGCACCGCGGTCGGCGCCAACGCCGTGGTGCAGGCCTCCGCCACCAACGCGGTCGCGATCGGCCAGGGCTCGGTCGCGAGCCAGGCCAATACGGTCTCGATCGGCTCTGCCGGCAACGAACGACGCATCACCAATTTGGCCGCCGGCATCTCCCCGACCGACGCGGTCAATGTGGGCCAGCTCAACAGCGTCGCCACCGGGATCAGCTCGGGCCTGCAATCGCAAATCGCGGGGCTGCAGGGCCAGATCAGCGCCAATCTCGTCCAAGCCAACGCCGGCACGGCGCTGGCGATGGCCGCCAGCAGCCTGCGCTACGACGACCGACCGGGCAAACTCTCGTTGTCGGGCGGTGTCGGCAATTTCAAGGGACAGACCGGCCTCGCGGTCGGTCTCGGCTATACCTATGGCAACCGCCTGCGCTTCAACATGTCGGTCTCGGGCGTTCCCGACCAGAGCGACTTTGGGGTCGCGGGCGCCGCGACCTGGACGCTGAATTAAGCGTTGGCCGCCGCACCGCCCGTAGCGCGAAGGCGGGAAGGTGTAATCCGCCATCTCGGCGACAAAGACGGCGGATCGCGATACCTACGGACCTCGCAATGCCTGCATTTCCCGGCGCTGTTCCTGCTCAGAGTTTTTCGGAGCGGGCTTTTTCTGCCGGTCGGCTACCACCCCGCGCGGTCCAAGCGGATGCGGCGGGCGGACAGCCGCACCGGTGAGCGGAACAACCGACGCGCGAGGGCCTGTCGATGCCGCAGCCTGGCTTTCGACGTGCTGGCCGCGGCCGGCCGGGCGAACACGGTGCGCCACGGCACGGCCTCTGGATTGCAGAAACTCACGAAACAGCGCCGCCTCATCCTCCGTCGGCGCATCCGCGACCTGGCCGGCCGGGCGAACACGGTGAGCCGCAGCACGGCCTCTGGATTGAAGAAACTCACGAAACAGCGCCACGTCATCCTCCGTCGGCGCAACCGCGATCTGGCTGGCCGGCGGCCCGGCAGCGGGCGGCGGCGCGACATCCATTTTCGCTTGCGGCGCCGGGCCAACCCATTCGAGATGCAGTTCTTGGCGATCGACGATGCTCCGGTCGGCGCGCCGCAGCTCCACCGTGATGTTGGCGCCGCCGACGAAGCCCTGCTCAGGGCGGATCGCGGCATCGGCCAGTTCGCTGGCCGACAGGCGCCAACTGCCGGTCGCCGATCGGCGACCATTCGTCATCGTCGATCCGGAAGGCAGGCCGCTTAGAACCACGACGTCGTCCGCGGCGGCGTTGGTGAGCGAAATCCTGATTGGGATCGCCTGATCGGCTGCGCCTGGCACCGGCCGCTCGACCACCATGCGGACGGACGTCGCGTCCGACGAATCCGCTATCGACCCTGACGCTGCCGTGACAACGGAGTTCGACACCTCTTCGGCCACAGGCTCGGCCGATATCAAGCCGATTACCATAAATACCGCGATCATGGCGCTCGCCATCGCGGTTGCAAAATTTCGCTTGCTCGCCAGCATGTCGCGGGTCATCCAAGCGGTTGCGCGGCTGAAGGCGACGAGCATTAGCACCGCGATGAACGCGGCGAAGCCAAGGCCGCCGCCGAAACCGTTCAAGAAGGCGCGCACCGGCACCAGCACGACAACGAGCACGAGGGCCCCGAACACGGGCTGAAGCCATCCTTTCAGCCGATCGCGCGTCGACATTCCCAGGAAGCACCCGGCGTAGAAGGCCTCCATCGCGGGTAAGTCGTCAGGATTGCCGAGGTGTAGAACGATCAGACCTGAAAGCGCCGCCGCGGATGCGATGAAGATTCGCACCGGCACGCCGCCATCGGCAATCTGCCGTTGCCGAAGCGCCAACAAGGTACCGAAGATTCCGGCCAGAGATGCGAAGAAGCCGCCAATTGCCGACCACGACTCGACGTCGAATGCGCCAGTCGCGGCGGCATGGAAACGGCTCGTATCTGCCCCCAACGGTCGAACCAGCTCGACGAAGAGGAAAGAAGCCACGATGGCGATCGCCCCCAATCTACCCCCGCATCCGATCCCCATCGGAGCGGCTGAGCGACTGTCCAGCTCGGCAACGACGAAGAATACGAGGCCACAGACGATGGATAGCGCGACCGATAAAGCGCCGGTCCCGCTGTCGCCAAGCCAGACGATCGGCGTCATACCCGCGAAAGTGCCGCCATAAAGCGCGGAAAAAAATGTGCCCGCAAACAGGCAGGTCGTGCGTGTGAGCAGCAACAGCCCGCATAAGAGGGCGGTCGCCAACGCGGATGCGATGCAAGGGAGAATCCCGGATGCACTGAAAAATTCAGTCGTCACGCAGCCCAGGAAGGCACCCGCGAATGCCGCGATCGGCGCATCGCCAAGGATATTGTGCGTCAACTGGCCGGCAGCTGGCGTCGTTTGCATCAGAGCCGCCGATCCCAATTCCTCAAGGCGGCGGCGCAGAGCGCCTCCAGCGCCGGAAAGCAATATCGGCCGCCTTGCGGGCGCCCCGGTGATCTCGTCAAGCCCGGAGTTCCGGTGCCGGGTCAACATCATGTCCACGATCCTGCACGCATAGATTGCAACGCGACCCGCGGTGTTTCTGGCGACGTAACGGTTCAGCCTTCTGACAAGCTTCCAACAAGATGCTGGCAACCCATTCCCCGACGCACGCGTCCCCAAGTATCGCCGGTCTGCGATCTCGTGCGTAAGCGTCGCGGGTGCGGTCTCAGCCACGGCACGCTATGGCGACGATGCGGCGCTTCCTTGGCGTACCGGCGCGGAGCGGCTGAATTCGATCAAATTTTTTTAATGCGATATGATTGCAACAGAGCACTCGCGATCATCTCAGGTCGAATTATCGCATAGGTTGAACTGGAGTCGGCGGCGCGATCGATTGCTTCGTCGCGGAGCCCTGCCATTCTGCGCGCATTCGCGCGCTTGAGCGCGTAGCTCGGATCGGAACCGACCCGTCCGCCGGTGCTCGAAGAGCGAAGCAAGGCGCAATCCGGCATGTCGGCGGCCAACACGGCGGATCACGATGCGCCCTAAGGACCTGGGCCTGACGGTGTGCGGCGGGCATTCCCCGGATGCTGCGCACCACGGCGCTGTTGCGGCGTGGTGCGCCGCTGATCCGGGGCCCATGCTTCGCAGATCGCGGCTGTGGGTCCCGGCTCTGCGTGGCAACGTTGCAGGCTGCACCGCGTCCGGGACACGCGAGCTATTTGCCCGCCACGAAGTAAAAATCCTCTCGTCCCGGCGGCGAGCCGTAGGTGAAGGGCTGCTGCACGTGCTTGGTCGCGGTCCAGACGTCGTCGCGGACGATGTCGAACAGCTTTCGCACCTCGACCTTCGGCTCCCTGACGTCGTGCGCGAGCGCGGTTGCGAACGGGCTGTCGACGCCGTCGCCGTCGAGCGCGGTCTCGCCGTGCTTGGCGGCGTACACCACCATGAAGCCGGCAGACGGCTCGATGTCGGAAAAGCCCTTGTCGACCAGTTGCACCGCCATGGTCCGCTTCATGGTCGGCGCGAACGGGTTGTCGCGGCAGGCGTCGAGCAGCACGAGGCGCAGCTTGCGCGCGCCGCCGACCGCGGCGATCACCTGCTCCAGCGCCACCGCCTCCTTCTCGGCGTCCTTGTCCTCGGCAAGCCTGGCATCGACCGGCACGAGGTAGTTGACGCCGCCGATCTCGAAACCATGGCCGGCGTAATACACCACCGCCCAATCGGCATTCTCCGCGTCGCTCGCAAAGGCGCGCAGCACCTCGAAGAACTTGTCGCGGGTGAGGTCGTTGGACAGCGTCACGGTCTGGAAGCCCACGTCCTTCAGCGAGGCCGCGATCAGCTTGGCGTCACGCGGCGGATTGTCGAGCGCATGGACGTTGCGGTAGGCGCCGTTGCCGATGACGAGCGCGATGCGGCGTCCGGTCGGGGCTGCCGGCCCCTGCGCCGTGAGCGCGGACAGCCGCTCCTGCGCCGTCGCACGGGCCTTCGCTACTTCGGGTTCGTCATATCGCGACAGCGCGAAGGCCGCCGAACGAAAGTCGGCGCGCGCCTGCGCCAGGTCGCGCCGCCGCTCGAACAGTTGACCCCGCCCGGCATGCGCACGCACACTGTTCGGGTAGAAGCCGAGAACCGTGTTGTAGTCCTTGAGTGCCGCATCCAGGTTGCCTTTGGCCAGATAGGCATCGCCACGATTGGCAATGGCATACTGGTTTTTCGGCATCCGCTCGACCACGTTGTTGCAGTCGGCGAGCGCTTCATCGAATTTGCCCATCGCCGTGTAGGTGATACAGCGATTGGCGAAGATCTGCGGCGCGTTGGCATCGATCTCCTGCGCCTTGGCGAAATCCGCCAGCGCCGCTTCGTAGTCTCTGTTCATGGTCTCGACGCGAGCACGGTTGGTGTAGGCCACGACCCCGGTCGGCGCATATTTGATCGCCGACGAGAAATCATCGAGCGCGCTTTGCAGCGCGCCCTTGCGCAAATACAGCGTGCCGCGATCGTTGTAGGCGGCGGAAAGATTCGGCCGCTTCTGCAGCGCCAGATTATAATCCGCCATCGCGAGGTCGTCCTGGCCCTTGCCCTGATAGGCCCAGCCCCGCCCAACGACAATCTTGAGGTTTTCGGGATCGGTCTTGATCGCGTCGTTGAACGCCGCGATGGCCTTGTCAAAATCCCTGTTCACCAGCGCCTCGGCGCTGCACGGCAAGCGCGACCGCCAGATCCTTGGGCTGGGCCTGCCCCGACGCGATCAGTCTTTCGCAGGCGGCTTGTCGCACCTGGACGTCATTCTGCCGCTCGCGGCAGGTCGCGACATCGTCGAGCTCGGGGCCGGCGATCGCCGGCGCGGCGACCGATAGCAGGGCGGCGATCGAAACCAACAGGGCTCGCAACATTTTCGGAATTGCTCCGGCCGGAACAGATATTTGTCGGTCCAATGCGGTCGCGGTTCATTTGGAGCAGGTTTGCGGCATTTCGCTGGTTGCCAGCCGCAATGAGATTCCTCGAGATTCTTGGGGCTGGTAACGCCTTGGGCTTACGGAATTATTTCCCGGAACTTTCACGGACTCGTGTGCGCCCGCCCGTAACAAACTCCGCCCCACGGCGTATCTTGGGACATCGAAAGGAAGCCCGGTCGATTGCGAAACGGCGCTCCTGTTCTAAACTGCCAGCCAATTCCGGTCGTCCCTGAAGGAACCCGAGAGGAAATCCCATGTCCCGCAGCTCATTCAGCCGCCTTTCGCTCTGCGCCGCCGCCGTCGGCGCACTGGCGATGACCGCCTTTGTCATTGCGCCCGCGCTTTCGGCGGAGGACGCAGTGGTGATTCCTGCCCCTGCCACCGACATTCAGGCGTCCGACGGATTGCAGACGGTCGTCGTCTCCGGCGGCTGCTTCTGGGGCGTGCAGGGCGTGTTCCAGCATACCGCCGGCGTTGCCAGCGCGGTGTCCGGTTATGCCGGCGGCAGCAAGACGACCGCTAGTTACGAGATGGTCTCGACCGGCACCACGGGGCATGCCGAGTCCGTGCAGATCAAATACGACCCGAAGCAGATCAGCTATGGCAAGATCCTGCAGATCTTCTTCTCGGTCGCGCACGATCCGACCCAGTTGAACCGCCAGGGTCCGGACTCCGGCACGCAATATCGCTCCGCGATCTTCACCACCACCGAGGAGCAGAAGAAGGTCGCGGACGCCTACATCGCCCAGCTCAACGCCGCCAAGGTTTACAAGAAGCCGATCGTGACCAAGGTCGGGTCGCTCGAGGGATTCTTTCCGGCGGAGGGCTATCACCAGGACTACCTGACGCTGCACCCGAACCAGCCCTATATTGCCTATAACGACATCCCGAAGGTCGAGAACCTGAAGAAGCTGTTCGCGGAAAACTATATCGAGAAGCCGACATTGGTGAGCTCCGCGAAGGTCACCAACTGACGGCGTGGATTGACGAGGAGGATCGATGGCCGAAACCAGGACCAAGACCGAGACGACGTCCGGCAGAATCGAGAAGAGCGAGGCTGAGTGGCGCAAGGAATTGACGCCGATGCAGTACGCGGTGCTGCGCGAGAAGGCGACCGAGCGGCCGTTCTCCGGCGAATACGAGCATGAGAGGCGGCCGGGCAGCTATATTTGCGCCGGCTGCGGACAGACTTTGTTCGAATCCGACGCCAAGTTCGATTCCGGCTGCGGCTGGCCGAGCTTCACCCAGCCCGCGGCGGAGGGCCATGTCGACGAAGAGCACGACGTCAGCCACGGCATGGTCCGCACCGAGGTGTTGTGCTCGAAATGTTCTGGCCATCTCGGCCACGTCTTCAACGACGGCCCGGGCCCAACCGGCCTGCGCTACTGCATCAATTCGGCGGCACTGAAACTAAAGCCGAAATAACCGCCTACAGCGCGATGGGACCTGGTCAAATCGCCATCGCGCTCCAGGTTTTTGATTGCGCATGATCCTCGCGCAAGCGCTTGGCGTTTGTTAGCCAAGGGAAAACCGGTATCCACTTTTCCGGATCATGCGCCAAAGGTTCCCGCTTGGAACCATAACCCGGATTGTGCTTTGTTTGAGCGACGGCGCGGCGGACTTTCGTCCGCCGGCTGTCAGTTTGGGAGGGGGCCATGTCCCTTGGGTTGATCCTGATCATCATCGTGATCATTTACCTGCTTGGCGGGTTCAGCGGCCGTTTCGGCGGGTATGGCTATGGGATGGGCCATTCCGGCATGGGTATTGGCGGGGTGATTTTGGTGATATTGCTGGTATTATTGCTGCTCGGGAAGCTGTAATCCCGCGTAAATTATTGAAATAAAAAGATTTATTCGCAGGTACGCCCAACGACCCCGGATTCATGATACCGGGCGGGGGGATTCGCATTTCTGTCAAATCAGCCTATATTGGGGAATGAAATGACGTGCGCGGCGCGCCGCCGGTTGCGGCTTAGCCGGCATCAAATTCCCCATCCGCTCACGCTAGCGCCAAGAAAATAAAGAGGTCATTGACCATGCGTCCGTTCAACTTCAACACCGCTGCCGAACTTTTCCCCGCCGCCATCCGCAAGAAGAAGCGGGCTGGCTTTGCGTATCGGCGCTTTGGCACCGCGGCCGAAGCGGTCCGCTTCGCGATCGAGGAACTGCCGGCGGATTCGCTGAACGGCGCCTACCTGCAAGTCGAGGAAGCCCGCTTCGACCAGAGCGGCATCCGTACGCTTTATGAGAGCGAGTCGTTCCCGCTGCCGCGGCGGCCGCGCCCCACCGAACCCGCCGACAGCAACAAGGACGCCGCGTAGGCTCTTCTGCCTTGCTCCGCAAGAAAACGCCCTCGGATCGATCCGGGGGCGTTTCTTTTTTTGGCGGGTTGGCACACGGGTCAGCCCTGGCGTTCCAGCCAGCGCCGCAGGATCCGCGCATTGCGAATGTTGGCCCGAAACAGCACGTCGAACGCATCGCCCGCGACCGGCACCGTTCCGACCACGCCCTGGACCGCGACATTGCCGAGCATCCGCGCCACGACATGCCAGGGCGCGCCGAGCGCGCGCGCCTCGCGCACCAGAAACAATGAGAGCGCGGTCGCGATGATGTCGCCGACCACCGGGATCAGCCCGATGATGCCGTCGATGCCGTAGCGGATGTTGGTGCCGGGCAGGACAAAGGCGATATCGAGCAGTTTCGCCAGCGCCTCCAGCCGCTTCAGCCGCTGCTCGCGGCTGAGATTGCCGAACGGATTGGCGCTGCCGAAATCGAACCGTAAGCCGCCGATTTGCGGCCCCAGCGATTCCTCCGGAATTTCGCGGCCCTCCTGGTCGATGATCGGGCCGCGCGCGTCCGTGCCGGAGAAACCGGCCCGGGAAGTCTTGCCGGGGCGCTCGCCGCTGGAACGGGTGCGGTTGGGGTTCAAAATCTCTTGGTTCGACATTGTCATCACATGGGTAACGCGCAAGCCGGGCGCAAGTTGCCTCACACGGTCGCCCCCTACCGCCCGCGCGCGGCGCTCGGCGTCAGCCCGAAGCGGCGACGGAAGCAGCGGTTGAAATAGGACAGATCGTTGAAGCCGCATTCGAACGCGATGTCGCTGATGCGGCGCTCCGCCTGCTGCAGCAGCTCGGCCGCCTTGCGCAACCGCAATTCGTTCAGTCGCGTCGTAAAACTGGCGCCGGCCTCGAACAGCAATTCGTTGACATAGCGCTCCGAAAGGCGGACCGCCGCGGCGAGCTTATGCGCGGAAAAATCCGGCTCGCAAAACCGCTTCTCCATGACCTGGAGCACCGCCTTCAGCCGCACCGCGCGCAAGCCGCGTCGCCGGGCCGCGATCGCCAGATCGCCGCGCGCGCCGAGGCCGAGCGCGGCGAGATCGAGAAGATGCGCCGCGATCGCCATGCCCGCCTCGTCGACGGCGGCGGGATGCTGCAGCAACAGATCGCTGTAGTCCATCGCCAGCGACAGCGCGCCGCCCGGCTCGAGTTCGCGGCCGACCAGCTCGTCGACGTGGGCCACCATCGCCCGCAGCGTCGCCGGCGGCAGGTGCACATTGGTGAAACGCTTGGTGTTGGCGCCGTCGGCGGCAAAGAACGGCTCGTCGAGCTTGAGCAGCGCCATCGCGCCCGGGCGCAGGACAAATTCGCGGCCGCGATGGATCACCCGGGATTCGCGGTTGCCGGTGTTGCGCACCAGGCAATAGCGGTCGTCGTTGGTCTCGAGCACCTGGCGGTGTTCGCGCCGCACCGTAGTGAAGGTGCCGTCGCAACGGCCGAGCAGGGTGCTGCCGATATGGATGGAGTTCATCGCGGCGCGGAACGGCACGTCGGGCGCCGGATCGAGCTCGCCGGTGTTGGAGAAATGCTCGAACAATTCCGCGAAATGCATGAAGCGCTGCCGGTCGTCGAGACCTTGCGGCAGCATATCGGTCGATAGTGCTTTCTTGACGACGGACATCGGATGAGAAAACCACGAAACGCAATCAAGCCTGTCAGCCCTTCGATGAATGCCGGCTGAAGGCCACGACAATCTAGCAACACGCGAGCGCGAATGAAACGGCGCCGGACAGTCCATAATCGCATCGCTTGCGCGCCGGCCAGTCCAAGACGGCAGGACGGCACGATCTTATTCATGCGCCGGCAGCAGCCGCCCGATTGATTCAAAAAGCCGAGCGCGCTCCTGCAACCCTTGTTAATTGAATTCTTGTAATACCCGCATGGAGAGAATTGAAATGACGACTTCTGCTGCACGCACGCTGCTGCTCGGCATAGCCATCGCCGCCAGCACGGGCATCGGCTATGCGATCGGCGCGCAGCCGCACATGGCCGAGACCATCACCATCCTGCAGTCGGCGCGCGCCGAATTGGCCCAGGCGCCGCCGAACAAGGGCGGCCATCGCGAGCGCGCACTTGGATTGATCGATCAGGCGATTGGCGAAGTCCGCGCCGGCATGGCGTTCGCCGCCGGCCGCTGAGTTACGAACCCAACCCTCCCACCAACCCATCCAACGGAGATCATCATGAAAGAATTCATTGCCTTGGCTTTCCTGCTCGCGACCGTCACGGCCACGGCCCAAGCCATGCCGCTGGCGCCGGCCAGTTCGGCTGCGAACGCCGACATCATCCAGGTTGCCGGCGGATGCGGCGCCGGCTGGCATCGCGGCCCCTATGGCGGCTGCCTGCGCAACTTCGCCGATCCAGGCGCGCACGCCTGTCCGCGCGGCTTTCACATCGGCCCCGGCGGCGAATGCCGCGGCAACGGGCGGTAGTCTCTTTTTCGATCACGTAACGCAACTGCGTGGCGGATCAAAAAATCCGCCGCTTCTATTTTGCCGCCGTGGTGGGCGACGGCGCGCCTTGCGGTTCCTCGACGAACTTGTGCGCCAGCCAGGACGAGACCGTGCCGGGGATGAAGCCCACCAGCCCATAGAGGATGAACTGGACGATGCCGCTGTCCGCTCCGCGCGAGCCATACATCAGCTCGGCGGCGATGAAGGCGGCAGCGCCGACCAGCAGCATGCGCAACACCGGCCCGATCCGCTTGACGTGAATGAGAATGTCGTCGACCGCGCCGATCATCAGCGACGGCAGGATGCCGAACAGGTAGCTGTATTGCAGGGTCATTGCGAAGACCTTGAACAGCTTTGCGACTTCCGCGGCGTTGGTCTGCGCCCAGTAGCCGGACTGGTACGTCGTCGTCAGCAACAGCCAGAACCCGCCGAGCAGCGGGCCTACGGCTGCGAAGATCAGATAGCGTTTCATGCCGTCCCCCAATGGCCGATTGGGTCGCTTATAGCAGGTTAGCGGCGGGACTGAATTCGTTCAAAGGGCGAACTCGTCAAATCTGGCGGCTGACGCCAAAGGCCACACGGCACCTTACGGGAGGGGACATCAAAGGCAACGGGAAACGCCTCCCGCCTCACTCCCCCCATGCCGCGAACGCGTCGGCGAAGGCGCGGTCGCCGGGGGCGCCTTTTTCGATCGCGATGATGGCGCGGCGCTGGTTGGAATAGACCAGCGGCACGTCGAACCACGAGCGCTCCTTGAGAAGCTGGATGTTGCGGTCGCGGTCGGCGTCGACATTGGAGAGGCCGACCAGGAAGAAGCCGTCGGTGACCTTCACTGCGAGCCCTGCGAGCGGCGTGCCGCGCGCCTGCTCGTTGGACTTCATCAGGATGCCCGGCACGTTGGCGACGCCGCCGCCGTTGAAGTCTTGCGGCAGGATGAAGGTCAATTCCGCGGTGTGGCTCGCCGGCAGCGATGCGTCGGTGTTGCGGCGGAACGACATCGTCATCTTGAACTTGCGGTCGGGGATATCGATGTCGGCGCGCACCGCGAGATCGGCTTTCTGCGTGCCGGAAGCCTTGATCGGTTCGGTGCGCCAGATCACCGAGCCGACATATTGCTTGCCCTTGGGATCGGACGGGTCCTCGTCATACAGCACGACGCGCTGCGCCACCGGCGCGAGATCTTCCGTCGACGACGCCTGGCCGACGCGATCGGGGATCTTCGGCTTGCTCAGCTGCGACGAATCGTCCTTCGGCGTTTCCACCGCGGGCTGTGACTTGAACAGCCCGCTCACGCTCGTCACCACCGACCTGCCCCACAGGATCGCGGCGCCGACCAGGATCAGCACGATGCCGATGGCAATCGCGCTCTTGAACGGAAACACCGCACCAGCGCGGGCGCGCTTCTGCTCGCGGTCGCGATCGCTGGCAATGCGCGGGCGCGACACCGGCGGCGGCGCGGCGTAGCGATCCGCCTCCTCGATCAATTCGTCATAGGAATAGGGCGCCTCGGGATTGGCGCCTCGGTCTTCCAGGCTCGGCTCGAGCCGGTCGAATTCCGGCGAGGGCGAGGGCACGTTGGCGTAGGTCTTGCGCGCGGCGCGGTTGGCTTGGGCGGCGGCGCGGCCGAGATCGTCGGCATCCGCCGTGATGTCGCGGAAGCCGCGTACACCGGGCGCGGCGCCGTTGTCGGCACTGCGCCGCGGCGGTGCGCCGGCGCGGTCACGGACCGGCGGCAGTTGCGGCTCCTGCATCGTGATCTGCGGCTCGGTCGGGGTCGGGGTCGGCGGCGGTTGCGGCCGCGGCGCAGGCGGCGGCGCATCGGCGCGCGGGCTGCGGGCGTTGCGCTCCTCCGGGCCGCGTTCTTGGCTGCGCTCTTGACGTTCTTGGCCCCGTTCTTCTTGGCCGAGCGGCGGGCGGTCGTTGCGCGATGGGAGCGGCGATGGCGGGGCCGGCGAGCGCGGGCGGGCCGGCGCAGATGCCGAGGCCGGCGCGGCGGCCGGCGCTTGGCCGGCAGCGGCGGCAGGCGCCTGGCCCGCGGTTTCCGACGCCCGCGCATTGGCATTGGCGCGGCGGAAGGCATCGCCGGCACGCGACCCACCACCGGCGCCAGTTCCGCCAGCGCTTGCGCGCGAGGCGTCGCGGGCGCGCTGGGCGGCCTCGGATTCGACCTTGCGCACCGCCTCTTCCAGGGACAGCCGCTCGCGGGTGATTTCGGACTCCGACAGCGGTGGTTGCACGCTGCGCAATTGCGCGATCAGGGCGGCGCGCGCCCGTTCGTAGAGCGCGCGTCGGCTCTCGCCGGGAGCACTGGGGTCCAGTCCGGCGATGGCGCGGGCGATCAGCGGGTAGTAGTCGGCCATCTCAACTCAACTATGCTTACTGTGCAGTAAAATCCCGTTAAGCCTCGAAGGGATTCTGGACCAGGATAGTATCCTCGCGTTCGGGGCTCGTGGAAAGCAGGGCGATCGGACAGCCCACCAGTTCCTCGACCCGACGCACATATTTGATGGCCTGAGCCGGTAAATCCGCCCAGGAACGGGCGTTGGCCGTCGGCTGCTTCCACCCCTCGATGGTCTCGTAGATCGGCACCACCCGGGCTTGCGCCCCCTCGCCGGCCGGCAGATGGTCGATCTCCTTGCCGTCCAGCCGATAGCCGGTGCAGACCTTGATGGTGTCGAACCCGTCGAGAATATCAAGCTTGGTCAGCGCCAACCCGTTGATGCCGCAGGTCCGCACGGTCTGGCGCACCAGTACGGCGTCGAACCAGCCGCAGCGCCGCTTGCGTCCGGTATTGACCCCGAACTCCTTGCCGCGGCGGCCGATTTCCTCGCCGATTTCGTCGTGCAGCTCGGTCGGGAACGGACCCTGGCCAACCCGGGTCGTGTAGGCCTTGCAGATGCCCAGAACGTAGCCGACCGCCCCCGGTCCCATGCCGGTTCCGGTCGCCGCCTGGGCCGCCACGGTATTCGACGAGGTGACATAGGGGTAGGTGCCGTGGTCGACGTCGAGCAGCGCGCCCTGCGCGCCCTCGAACAGGATGCGTTTGCCCTCGCGCCGCTTCTGATCCAACAGCCGCCACACCGTCTCGGCGTAGGGCAAAAGCTTTGGCGCCAGCGCCGTCAGCTCGCGCAGGATGCCGCGGCCGTCGATCTCTTCGAGGTTAAGCCCGCGCCGCAGCGCGTTGTGATGCGCCAACAGCCGGTCGATCTTGTGCGGCAGCGTATCGAGGTCGGCCAAATCCATCAGGCGAATCGCGCGGCGGCCGACCTTGTCCTCATAGGCGGGACCGATGCCGCGGCGCGTGGTGCCGATCGCGGTGACGGCGTTGGAGGATTCCCTGAGCGCGTCGAGTTCGCGATGCAGCGGCAAGATCAGCGTGACGTTCTCGGCGACGCGCAGATTGGCGGGGCTGACGGCGACGCCCTGGCCCTGCAGCTTCGCCACCTCCTCGAGGAAGGCCTGCGGATCGAAGACGACGCCGTTACCGATCACCGCGAGCTTCGAGGGCCGCAGCACGCCGGAGGGCAACAGCGCCAGCTTGTAGGTCTCGCCGTTGATGACGAGGGTGTGACCGGCATTATGGCCGCCTTGGAAGCGCACGACGATGTCGGCCTGTTCCGACAACCAGTCGACGATCTTGCCCTTCCCTTCGTCGCCCCATTGGGCGCCGACGACGACAACATTAGCCATTCGCGGGTATTCCCCTCTGCAACCATTCTCACATGAGCATGATCTGGTCGGAAAACCGGTCCCACCCCCCGGATGCAAGTCCGGGGCCGGCCTTTCCGGATCATGCGCCCTGCCCAAATCACGGCCGGGGCCGCTCGCATGCGAGGCAGCCCCATCGGATAAAGGAAGCGGATCATCTAGGCAAGCAGGAAGGGTCTTGAACCGATCTAAAGGCTTGGTTCAACCCATTGATATCCAGCACAAAATTTATGGCCTGAGCGTGGCGACGCGCCCTTGCACTTCCCTGAAGGCCGAAAGCCGCACAGCAAGGTCGGACCAGCATACGCTGTCGAGTCGGATCGCCTGCGGATATCCGGAAGCTTGCTGTGGCCGATGGCGGCGGGCGGCGATCGCCAGTCTGTTCCGACCGATCGGGAACTGGTTCTCCGTCGTGGCCTGCGCCGTCGCTGCGCGCGCGGGCGGCAATCAAACGCCGCTGCCACGAAATGTGACAGGTATATTTCGATGGCGCCGAGCCGCGCGAAATTTGCCGCGCACTCGCTTGATGCAGGTCAACCGCCCAGCGCGATCGCCAACCGATACTTTGTCGCATCTTGCGCCAGTCCCGGGAGGCGAACATGCGGTTGCATAGCGGTGCGGTGATCCTGATCCTGCTCGGCGTCGCCGCGATCCCGCGGCCGCGCCGCGCATCGTGACGCCGGCCAAGCCGATGTCAGGGAATTTCGATGCCATCGTGATCGGCTCGGGATTGGGCGGCCTGACCGCGGGCGCGTTGTTCGCCCGCGCCGGCCACCGGGTCCTGGTGCTCGAGCGCAATCACAATTTCGGCGGAGCCGCCACCGTCTATCGTCATGGCGGGCTTTCGATCGAAGCCTCGCTGCACGAGATCGACGGGCTTGACGCCGGCGACCCCAAGGGACCGATCCTGCGCGCGCTCGGGCTCGATCGCGACATCCCGTTCGTCGACGTCGGCGACCTGCATGAGGTGAGAAGTCCGCTGTTCGAGCAGCCGTTCGTGATGCCGCACGGCTTTGCCGCGGCGCGCGCGGCCACGGCTGCGCATTTTCCGCGAGCAGCCGACGGCATCGGGCAATATTTCGATCGCATCGATGCGGTCCGGCAGGCGGTTTCGATGATGAGCGAGCATCAGGACGACCGCGGCTGGTGGCTCTTGAACGCACCGACCTTGCCCTGGCGCCTGTGGCCCTTGATCCGCGACCGCCACGCAACCTTAAGCGAGGTGCTGGAGCGGCTGTTCGGAGACAACGAGCCGGTCAAGCTCGCGATCGCGTCCAACCTGCCATATTACACCGACGACCCCGACACGATGCCGTTTATCCAGTTCGCGGTTCCGCAGGCATCCTACCTGGCGGGCGGCGGACACTACGTTCGCGGCGGCTCGCAGGTTTTGAGCGACAGGCTGGTCGCCATCATTCGCGAGGCCGGCGGCGAGGTCGAGGCCGACCGCGAAGTCGAAACTATTTTGCTCGACGGCGATCGCGCCCGCGGCGTGCGCCATCGCGCCCCGAACACCGACGACGTCAGGGAAGAGCTTGCGCCGGTGGTGTTCGGAAATGCCGCGCCATCGGTGCTTGCGTCCATGCTGCCGCACGACAAGCGCGCCAGCTTCATGTCGCGTTACCACGACCTTCGTGCGTCGATCTCGCTGTGGTCGATATCGCTCGGGCTTGACAGGCATTCCCGCGAATTCGGCGTCAAGCACTATTCGACCAGCGTCCTGCCGGCGTGGCTCACCACCCTGTCATCCTACCGCGAAGCTGCCGCCGTGCCGGGCGAGGATTCGGACCGGATCACGCCATATGGCTTCGTCGCCTACGACCAGATCGATTCCGGGCTGAATACCGAGGCTCCCTATCTGGCGGCGCTGGTCGGCGCCGACCGGATCGAGAATTGGGCCGGTCTTGCCGTTGAGGCGAAGCGCGCGCGCAAGGAGCGCTGGATGGATCGCATCGTCGCCGATCTCGACCGGCAATTTCCGGGAATTGCCGGTGCCGTCGTCCACCGCGAGATGGCGACGCCAGAGACGTTCCAGCAATATCTCAACACGCCCGGCGGCTCGCTCTACGGCTTTGCTCCGGAGTCACGCGGCTTCATGCCGCGCGCCGCGACCGCGATCGGCGGGCTCTATCTGGCCTCGGCGTTCACCGGTGGCGGCGGCTTCACCGGCGCGATCCTGGGCGGCGGCTGGGCCGTCCGTGCCGCGATGCGTCCCGACGCTTAGAGCAACGCGCTAGAGCATGATCCGGAAAAGTGGGTACCGGTTTCCCGAAAAGATCATGCTCAAACAATAAGCTGGAGCGCGATGGTGATTTAACCCAATCCCATCGCGCTCCAGCGCGGCGATCATGCTCAACAATAACCTAAAGCGCGATCGCGATTTCGTCGGAGCTATCGGGCTTTAGTCCAAAAATTGCCAGTCGAATCCCGGCGCCGCCAACAATCCCTTGATCCTGCTCAAGCGCTTGCCGCGGAACTCCGAGGATTATTTCCGCACGACCGCATGCGAGGAGAAATTTCAATGACTGCCATCGACGCAATGGCGAAACCTGCGAGTGCCAAGAAAAGTGCCAAGAAACTTCCAGAGTCGCCATCGCCCGCGCCGAAGGCGACACAGAAGACCTGGCTGCGATCGAACTGGGGCCTGTTGCTCGCCGTCGCCGCGCTGGTTGCGGTGATATGGCTGCCGACGCCGGAAGGACTTTCGGTCGCCGGCCAGCGCATGCTCGCGGTGCTGGCCTTTGCGGTGATCGTCTGGATGACCGAGGCTTTGGACTATGCCGTTTCGGCGATCGTCATCGCCGCATTGATGGCCTTCCTGCTTGGGCTGGCGCCCAATCCGGCCAATCCGAAAGTGCTGTTCGGCACCAGCGCAGCCTTAAGCCTCGCCTTCTCCGGCTTTGCCAACACCGCGCTGGCGCTGGTCGCCTCCGCGCTGTTCCTCGCCGCCGCGATGACCGCGACCGGGCTCGACAAGCGCATCGCGCTTACCATCCTCTCGCGCGTCGGCGGCGAGATCCATCACGTCGTCATCGGCGCCATCATGGTGGGCTTCGTGATGGCGTTCCTGGTGCCCTCCACCACCGCGCGCGTCGCCTGCCTGGTGCCGATCACGCTCGGCATCATCGCCGCCTTCGGCGTCGAGAAGCGCGGCGCCTTCGCCGGCATGCTGATGATCACGACGGTGCAGACCGCCAGCATCTGGAACGTCGGCATCAAGACCGCCTCGGCGCAGAACATGGTCGCGGTCGGCTTCATCGAAAAGACGCTGCAGAAATCCATCACCTGGCTGGAATGGTTCGTCGCCGCCGCCCCGTTCGGCATCCTGATGTCGATCGCGCTCTATTTCGTGATGACGCGCATGATGCGCCCCGAGGTGACGAACATTCCCGGCGGCCGCGAGGCGATCCGCAAATCGCTCGCCGAGCTTGGGCCGATGAAGATATCGGAGAAGAAGCTGCTCGCGATATCGCTGACCCTCTTGGTGTTCTGGGCAACCGAAGGCGTGCTGCACAATTTCGACACCTCGACGACCACGATCGCCGCGGTCGGGCTGATGTTCCTGCCCGGGATCGGCATCATGACCTGGAAGGACGCGCAACCGCGGATTCCCTGGGGCACGGTGGTGCTGTTCGGCATCGGCATCAGCGTCGGCACGGCGCTGCTGCAGACCAAGGGCGCCGCCTGGCTCGCCGACCTCGCGGTGGCCGAGTTCGGGCTGAAGAACGCGACCGCGCTGTTCATCCTGGCGGTGATGGCGCTGTTCCTCACTTTGATCCATCTCGGCTTTGCCAGCGCGACCGCGCTCGCCTCCGCCATGATCCCGATCGTCATCGCCGTGCTGCAGAGCGTCGCCACGCCCGGCATCAACATCGTCGGCATGACCATGCTGCTGCAATTCGTGGTGTCGTTCGGCTTCATCCTGGTGGTGAACGCGCCGCAGAGCATGCTGGCCTACGGCACTGACACGTTCGAGGCGAGGGATTTCGTCCGCACCGGCCTGGTCCTGACCGTCATCGCGCTCACCCTCGTCATGCTGCTCGGCGCCACCTACTGGCACTGGCTCGGCTATGTCTGAACGGCATTGAGCTTTGCCGCAGCGCACGCGGCGCTGGTTCCCTGCGCCGATCCGGCGCGGCCCAAGTCTCTCCAGCGCATGGTCGCGATGCATCCGCGCCATTGATATGGCCTGAGAATCCGTGTCTTTGAACCGGGCCGGGGAAACGATCCGGCCCGGCTGCAAGACGCCGGGCGGGCCCGCGGCGCCATGAACCGGGCCCAGAATAGATGTCTGCCTCCGACCATACCTCACGCGCCGCCTCTCCCGGCCTCTGGATCGCCAACCAGCCTTACCTCCTGCTCAGCATCACCGCGCTGTGCTGGGCCGGCAACGCCATCGTCGGCCGCCTCGCCGCCGGACATATTCCCCCGGTGACGCTTTCCTTCCTGCGCTGGTCGTTCGCGTTCCTCATCGTGCTTCCGTTCGCCTGGAACCATCTGGTGCGCGACTGGCCCGCGATCCGCGCCAGGCTCGGCGTCATGATCCTTGTCTCCGTCACCGGCATCAGCGCCTTCAATACCTTGCAATACTGGGCGCTCGAACACACCACGGCATTGAACACGCTGTTGCTGCAGTCCTCAGGACCGCTCATCGTCGCGGTGTGGTCGCTGATCCTGCTCGGCGTGCGACTGACGCTGGCGCAGGCCATCGGCATCCTTGTATCGCTGGCCGGCGTGCTGGTGATCCTGCTGCATGGCGACCTCGGCGCGCTTTCCAACATTCATTTCAATGAGGGCGACCTGATCTTCCTCGCCGCGATGGTGATCTTTGGATTTTATTCGGTGTTGACGCTGAAGCGCCCGGCGATTTACGCGCTCTCCTTTGTCGCGTTCACCTTCGGCTGCGGCGCGGCCTGCCTGATCCCGCTGTTGATCTGGGAATTGTTGACGCGGCCGGTGATGGCGCTCGATGTGAGGAACCTCGCGTCGCTGTTCTATGTCGCGGTGTTTCCCTCGACACTCGCCTATCTCTGCTTCAATCGCGGCGTGCTCCTGATCGGCGCCAACCGCGCCGCGCCGTTCTTCCATGTGGTGCCGGTGTTCGGCGCGCTGATGGCGATCGTCTTCCTCGGCGAGCGCCCGCAACTCTTCCACGTCATCGGCTTTGCGCTGGTATTGACCGGCGTGTTCGTCGCCTCGCGCAAGCAGGCGACCTGAACCGCAGGTCGCCGCAGCCGCCCGGCCGCCGACCTGATCGGGCACTTGGGCTACCTCGCTCTACGATGTGAGCCGCGAATTCGTCGTCACAGCGCCTTGAACGCCATGTAGATCGCCATCAAGGAAACGAAGAATATCATCGTGACATGAAGCGCCGAGCGATTGATCCGGTTGGCTGCGCGAGCGCCAATATCTGTTCCGACCACGAGTCCGAAAACGACGCCGACAAGCGTCGGCCATGAGGCCATCCAACCGCTGCTCCAATAGATCCACGCCGCGGGAATCGTTGTCGGGACGAGCGATAGAACGAGGCTGATCATTTGCGCCTGGTGCTGCGGGACTCCCAGCAGGGCGCTGAGTCCAACCACGGTCGCAAGTCCGCCGCCGATGCCCAGAAAGCCCGACGACAGTCCGGCAAACGATCCGACAGCGAGCAATGCCGCCCAGTGCGGCTCGCGCGTGACGGCGATTTCTCGTTCCGCCTTGGCTTTTCTTCCGCGCAAGATCAGCAAGGCATCGAGAACGACGAGATAGCCTACATAGGCCCATTGCAGGACCGAGCTGGAGACTTTGCTTGCGGCCAGCGCGCCGGCAATACCACCCGCGAGAAAGCCCACCGTTAGCAGAACGAGCCAGCGCAGAGGGCTGCGGTTGCCCGTGTCCCAATAGCGCTTTATCCCGGAAACGCTGGTCGGCGGAATCTGAGCGACCAGCGAAATTCCCTGGGCAACGTGCTGTTCGGCACCAAGCAACAGAACGGAGAAAACCACCAGTCCTCCGCCGGGGCTGACGCCGAGCAGGCCCGACGTGAATCCTCCTGCCAGGCCAGCCCCCATGCCGCCGAGAAATTCCGTCTGAAGCATTTGCTTGATCTCCCTTTGCCGAACCGCAAGCGGAATTCAGCAGTTGGCGGAAGCGCGCGGAGCCCGAGCCGACTGTGATTTCGCTGCAATGCCTGCAAGCAGCATGTCAAACGCATTCATCGCCTCTGCCGTCGAGAACGGCTCTCCCCACAGGCGCTGCAGCACGATTCCCTGGAACATCGACACCATCGCGCGTGCGATGGCGCGCGGATTTGCGGTGCTCTCGATCACGCCGAGGCGTTGGCCGCGCCGCAACAGCTCCATGATGAGCGCAATCGGCTTTCGTATTCCATTCGTCACCTGTTCGCGGATGACATCGTCGCGTAGTGCCTCCGCCCAGAGCTGCAAGGCTACCCGGCGCGAGCGCAGCCCCTGCTCCTTCTGCAAGTCGCCCAGAAAGGCGCGTGCGATCGCGCGCAGGCTTTCCAGTGGATCCTGACTCCGATCGTCGAGCGCCAGCAGCGCGCTGTCGCGCGCGTGGCGTCTCTCTCCGATCGCCTGGATCAGTTCCTCCTTGCTGGCAAAATGAGAGTAGATGCAGCCCGCGCTCAGCCCGGACTCCTTGATGACGTCCTGAACCGTCGTTTGATGAAATCCCTGGCGCGCAAAGCATCTCTCTGCGGCCACCAGGATTTCGTCGCGTCTCGCGGCTAAGGTCTCAGGCTTCACTTTCGGCATATACCGTCCTCTCTGGTCCTGGAACAACGCCGCTCCACCGGCGAGGCCCAGGGGCACGCCATATCGAGCCGGCACGCCACCACCGGCGACGGCAACAGCGACTTGACGATCGTCACGCCGCCATTATAAAGAACGAATATTCGTTTTGTAAAGCGAAAGGAGGTTGGCCGTGGCAGTCCGAAACGATCGGTATCCCACGGCGGCGGCGTCTTGGCGAACGCCGAGACCCATACTGCGGAAGCTGTCGGTAGGCCGAGTAGCCGACGATCTGCGCATCAACTGGTGATGGGCCCGCCCTTCACCGGGACGATACAGATGTGAGCGCGCATGGCACCAATTCGCATCACAGGCTTGTGGCGCGGGATATTTCCGGCGAAAGCTGCGGCTCGTTGAAAAATCTCCGCATCGCATTGCCCGCCGAACCCAAGCATCACTCGCCGCTGCGCTGGCTCAACAACCAGCCATATCTGCTGTTGAGCCTGACCTCGCTGTTCTGGGCCGGCAACATCGTGCTGGCGCGCTATGTCGCCGGCCACGTGCCGCCGTTGACCTTGTCCTGCATCAGGTGGATCGGCGTCTTCGTCATCCTGTTGCCGTTCGCCTGGCCGCACTTGAAACGCGACTGGCCGGCCTTGCGCGCCAGCCTGCCGTTGATGGTGCTGTTGTCGGCGACCGGCTTTGCCTTCAACAATGCGGTTTCCTACTGGGCCATGCAGTACACCCAGGCGCTGAACGCGCTCCTGATCCAGTCCGCCGGGCCGCTGTTCGTCGCGCTATGGTCGCTGGCGTTGTTCGGCACGCGCCTGACCAGGGGGCAACTCGCCGGCATCGTCATCTCGCTGATCGGCGTGCTGACGATCATCCTGCGCGGCGACTTCTCGGCGCTTGCCGGCATCCGCCCCAACAAGGGCGACATGATGTTTGCGGGTTCGCTATTGTCTTTCGGACTTTATTCGGCGCTGATGACGCGGCGGCCGGTGACGCATCAATTGTCGCTGATTTGCTTCACCACCGGCTGCGGCGCGGTTCTGTTGCTGCCGTTCTCGATCTGGGAATACTCGACCGGCCTTACGCTCAAGCCCGACGCGCTGACGATCGCGACGCTGGTCTATGTCGTGATCTTTGCTTCGACGCTGGCCTACCTGTTCTTCAACCGCGGCATCGCGCTGATCGGCCCGAACCGCGCCGCGCCGTTCTTTTACCTGGTGCCGGTGTTCGGCTCGGCGATGGCGATCCTGCTGCTCGGCGAAGAGCCGCGGCTGTTTCATCTGGCCGGCTATGTGCTGGTGCTCGCGGGCGTGATCATCGCCTCGCGGCGGGGCGCGGCCGCGTAGGACCGTATCGTGGTCGCTGCTAGGCCGCGCGGACCTTGGCGAGGAAGCCGTCGACGGCGTTGCGCAGCATGCCGGACTGGTTGTCGAGTTCGCGCGCATTCGCCAGCACGTCGGACGCCGCGGTGCCGGTGGCGGCGGCGGCCGTGGTGACGCCGCCGATATGGGCGTTGATCTCGCTCGAGCCCGCCGCGACCTGTTGGATGTTGCGCGCGATCTGGCGCGTCGCGTTGCCCTGCTGCTCGACCGCGGTCGAGATCGAGACCGTGATCTCGCTCATCTGTGCGATCGTCTGGGTGATGCCGTTGATCGCGGTGACCGCGTCGCTGGTCGACTGCTGCATGGCCGCGACTTGCCCCGAGATCTCCTCGGTCGCCTTCGCGGTCTGGTTGGCGAGCGCCTTGACTTCGGAAGCGACCACGGCGAAGCCGCGGCCGCTTTCGCCCGCGCGCGCCGCCTCGATGGTCGCGTTCAGCGCCAACAGGTTGGTCTGCGCCGCGATCGAGTGGATCAGCTTCACCACCTCGCCGATCTTCTCGGCGCCGGTGGACAGAACCTGCACGGTGGCGTTGGTGCGCTCGGCGTCATTGACTGCCTTGCTGGCGATTTCGCTCGAACGTGTCACCTGCCGCGAGATCTCGTTCACCGAGCTCGACAGCTCTTCGGCCGCGGAGGCTACCGTGCCGACATTGTTCGACGCGCTCTGCGAGGCGGCGCTGACGGTTGCGGCGCGCTTGCTGGCATCGCTAGCGGTCGACGTCATCGACTGCGCCGTGGTCTGCATCCCGGTCGCAGCCGTGGACACCGTGCGGACGATGCCGTTGACACTGCGCTCGAAATCGCTGGCGAGGTCTTCCATCGCGGCGCGGCGTTCGGCCGCCGCACGCGCTTGGGTCGCGGCTTCCGCCTGTTCGAGCGCGCGCACCCGCACCGCATTGTCCTTGAAGATCTGGACGGTCGAAGCCATCTTGCCGACCTCGTCGCCGCGGCCGACGCCTGGGATCTCGCCCTCCAGCTTGCCCTCCGCCAGCGCCTCCATGCGGGCGCCGAGCAGACCGAGCGGCCTAGAGATGCTGCGGCCGATCACCCAGGCAATGCAGCCCGAGATCGCACCGATGAGGACGATCGCCAGACCGAGTGCCCACATCACCGGCCTCAGCTTGGCGTCGATATCGTCGAGATAGGCGCCGGAGCCGATATACATGTCCCAGCCGGGGATGGCGACGGCGTAGCCGATCTTGCGGACCGGCTTTTCTTCATGCGGCTTCACGTACTCATAGTGCAGCAGAATCTCGCCGTTTGCCCTGACGCCATTCAGCAGTTCCTGGGAGAGCTTGCGGCCGTTGGTCACCACATCCATGCGATTGGTCCCGATCTGCGCGGGTTCGGGCGATAGCACGGTGATGCCGTCGTAGTTCGTGGCGAACAGGTAGCCGCTGCCGTGGTCGTAGTTCATCGTGCTGGCTCGGCGGGCGAATTCAGCGAGCGCGGCTTCCTTGGTGAGCTTGCCGGCCTCGACTTCCTTCTGCAGTCCGATCGCCATGTTGCGGGCGGAATCGACGATGGCATGAACCTGGTCGACCCGGGCGTTAATCATCTCCTGCTGCATCAGATAGCTTGCGAGCAAGCCCGCCACGCACAGGCCGAACAAGGTTACACCCACCAAAATGCCGAGTTTGGGAGCAATCGTCAGATTGTTCAGCTTCACGGGTGCATCTCCGGATGATTTGGGCGCTGGCGCAGCGATATGGGATGAGAGCGGTTTGCTCACGATAGGGTGATTTGCCTTAGCGCTTTGTTACGAAATCTCCGCTGGACTGCGGAAGTTTGCGTCATCGCGGATCGGCTTCTGCACCTGGAGACCGTAATTCCACGGGGATGCAAAGTGCGCTTGCGGCCCGAGCAAGCAGACTGCCCCCCAAGCATCGGGCCGTTCGGATGGCCGGCCTTAACCGCTCCGCCGGCTCGGAGACGTCCAAATATGGGCCGCGCACCCAGCGATTTGAGCACCCTGCCCTCCCGCCAACGCCTAGCGGAGCAGCGCCCCCTCATGCTTTGATGCGAGCCATAAGAAAACAGCCGCCGCCATGCGGGATTGAAAATCGGGAGCGAAGGATGTCGAAGTTCAAGGTGGTGACGCCGAAAGGCGCAAGTTTCACGGTCGCCGGCAGCGGTTACGCCTATGAAAAGGAGGCGCTCGATCCGGTCGGCGCCGAGATCATCGAGGCGCCGGCCAACGAGGCGGAGTTCATCGCTATCGCCAGAGGCGCCGACGCGATCTACGCCAAGGGCATGCCGATCACCAAGACCGTCATCGACGCGCTCGAGAACTGCAAGGTCATCACGCTCGGCAGCGTCGGCGTCGACAGCGTCGACGTCAAGGCTGCGACCGCGCGCGGCATTCCCGTCACCAACATTCCCGACACTTTCATCGAGGAAGTCGCCGACCACGCCATGATGCTATTGCTCGCGGGCTTTCGCCGGCTGGTCGAGCAGGACAGGATGGTCCGGGAAGGCCGCTGGGCCGAGGGCCGCCCGGCGCTCTTGAAAATCCCGCGGCTGATGGGACAGACGCTCGGCTTCGTCTCGTTCGGCCGTGTCGCGCGCGCGGTAGCCAAGCGCGCCGCGCCCTTTGGCCTGCGGATGATGGCCTACGATCCCTTCATCCAGGAAACGCTGATCTCCGACCACGGCGTGCTGCCGGCGACGCTGTCGGAAGTGCTGTCGCAGTCGGATTTCGTCTCGATGCATGCACCGGCACGCCCGGAGGTTCATCATATGCTCGGCGAGACGCATTTCAGGCAGATGAAGAAGAGCGCGATCTTCATCAACACCGGCCGCGGCGCCACCGTGAACGAGGAAGCGCTGATCAAGGCGCTGCAGGAGGGCTGGATCGCGCATGCCGCCCTCGACGTGCTGGAAAAGGAGCCGCCCTCCCACAACAACCCGATGCTGCGCATGGAGAACGTCACGCTGACCGCGCATGTCGCGTCCGCTTCGGCGCGGTTCGACGAGGCGCGCAAGCGGCGGGTCGGCTACGAATTGTCGCTGGTGCTGCAGGGCATGTGGCCGGTCAGCTGCGTCAACCCGTCGGTGCTGCAGAACACGCAGCTGAAGCGCTGGCAGCCGATCAGCATGGACCGCGGACCGAATAGCTAACGTCTTGGCTGCAACTCACTCCTTCCGCGTCCGATAATCCCCGAACGTCGTGTCGCGCTGGTCGAGCTGCGCCTTGACGCTTGAGCCGTCGCGCCGGAACGTCGACATGTAGTTGCGGCTGGCTTCGGTGGTGAAGGCGAGCGCCTGGATTTCCGTGCCGGCGCGCATCGCGGCGCGGGCGCCCATGATCTCCATCGCCCGATGCACCGAGCGCTTGTTGAGCTGCTGCAATTCCACCGGCACTTTGGCCGCGCGTTCGGCGAAATCGAGCGTGCGTTGCTCGAGCTCGGAATGCGGAAACGAGCGCGTCGCAAAACCCCACTGCGCCGCTTCGCGCCCGGACATGGCGTCGCCCGTCAGCATCAATTCCATGGCGCGGCGCATGCCGACCAGCCACGGATGATATTGCATGTCGGGCGGGCTCATCAGCCGCACCGGCGGATAGCCGATCTCGGCATCGTCGGCGACATAGACGACGTCGCAGGCGGTGGCGAGCTCGGTGCCGCCCGCGAGGCAATAGCCGTGCACCTGGGCGATCACCGGTTTTGCGAGGTCCCAGATCGAGAACCAGCCCTCGACGACGTGGCGCGACCATTGGCCGGGTCCGCCTGCGGTGTGATAGGGCTGGTCGACGGAATTGTTCGAGGACAGATCGTAGCCAGCCGAAAAACACGACCCGGCGCCACGAAGAATTGTGATTGATATTTCCACATCGCGGTCGGCCGCCTCCAGCGCCTCAAAAATCTCGGCGCGCAACCGGTTGTTCAGCGCATTGCGCTTCTCGGGGCGGTTCAGCGTGATGCGCCGCACCCGCGGCCTCGGATCGTCGACGAGAATATGCTGATAGGGCATCGGCTAATTCCTCCCGTTGCTCGGCTCGTGATCAGGCCGCTTCAGCCTATGTCATGCCCGAGATCGGGAACGAAGTCACCGGCGGGGCGGATCACACCCCGAACGGATAGGTATCCGGAAGCCCGCGGATTTCGGCCGTATCCAGTGGCGTCACCGCTTTTGTATCGTCGAACCAGATGTACTCGTCGAATTGTTGCGGCAGGTTGGCGCGGAAGTAATGGCTCGCCCGCTCGGTCTCGGGCCGGTAGATCACGCCGATCGCTCGCTCCAGCCGCTCTTTGCCCAGCCCTTGCGGCCCGCAAAGATCGCCGCGGCCGCGCAAACCCAGCATGAAACGCGCATGCCCGGTCGCGTGACATAGCTGCTCATAACTGTCGGCAAGCGCGGGACGAACCCGCTTGATTTCCATCGGTCCATCCCACTCGGATGCCGCGGCAACAGTGCCGCTGTGGGTCCCGAAGCCGATCAGATAGGCCTGTTCGCCGAACGCCTCGCGGCAGAGCTGGCCGATATTGTGCTCGCCGCGCGCGGCCATCTCGGTGGCGCCGGCATTGCCGACATGCGAGTTGTGTGCCCAGACCACGGCCTTGCTGTCGGCGCCATGAAACGCCAGCAGGTTCTTCAAGGTTTCGAACATGTGGCCGTCGCGCAGATTCCAGGAGGCGCGCGAGCCGTAATACATGATCCGATAGTAGCGCTCGGCATTGGCGATCAGCCGCGCATTCTGTTCGGCATCGAGAAAACGCTCGCCGTCATGCTCGGCATAGACCCGCCGCTTCGCGAGCAGATCGGTGAGCGCCCGAGCCACGTCGGTTTCGCAGGTGGGGTAGGATCCGGTCAGCGCGGCATGGCCGTAGGTCGCGGGATCACGTTGCCACGGCGTCAGGCAGCCATAGCGTTCGCGGGCGACCTTCGCAGATTGCGGATCAACCTCGTCGAGATAATTCAGCACCGAGCGGATCGAATCGTAGAGGCTGTAAAGGTCGAGGCCGTGGAAGGCGACGCGCCGGCTCCGCTCCACCGTGCCATTATGCTTGCGCAGCCAGCTTACGAAATCGCGCACCTCGGTGTTCCGCCACATCCAGGTCGGAAACCGCGCGAACGCCGTCCATTCCGACGGCGGATACTGCAAGTGCCGCACATAATGATCGACGCGCGCCGCATCCGGCCAGTCGGCCTCGATGGCGACGAAGCAAAATCCTTTTTTGACGATGAGGTCGGCCGTGATCCGCTCGCGCATCCGGTAGAACTCGCTGGTGCCATGGGTCGCTTCACCGAGCAACACGATGCGGGCCTGCCCGATCCGCTCCATCAGCGCCTTGAGATCAGCGGCCTCGATCGAGGGAAAGCTTTCCGCGGCGTCGGCGAGGTTCCGGACCAGCGCTTGCTCATCGGAAGAAGCCGGCCGTGGCGCCCGGCGGCTCCGCGCCTCGCTCTTCTTGCCTTCCCATCCCTCCTCCCCGATCAACGGAACGAAGCGGACGTCGGCGATGTCCTCGCTGCGATATTCGTCCTTCGAGACGCGGGTCACCCGCACCAGTTCCTGCGCCGATTGATCGGGACCTACCGGGATCACCAGCCGGCCGCCGATTTTGAGCTGCTCCTTGAGCGCCTCCGGCACCTTCGGCCCGCCCGCGGCAACCACGATGGCGTCATAGGGGGCGTGTTCGGGCCAGCCACGGGTGCCGTCGCCGTGCAGGACGTGAACGTTGTCGTAGCCGAGATCGGCGAGCGTCGCCGCCGCCTGCTCCGCGAGCCGGCCGTGGCGCTCGACGGTGTAGACGTGGGCGGCAATCCCGGAGAGCACGGCCGCGGCATAGCCCGAACCGGCGCCGATCTCGAGAACTTTCTCGCCGCCTTTCAGCATCAGGGCTTCCGCCATGAAGGCCACGATATAGGGCTGGGAAATCGTCTGCTCCGCGGCGATCGGCAGCGGCGAGTCCTCATAGGCGAATTCGCGCAAGCTTTGCGGCAGGAACAACTCGCGCGGCACCTTGCCCATCGCTTCGAGCACGAGCTTGTCGCGCACACCGCGCGCAGCGATGTCGTGCTCGAGCATTTGCTTGCGCAAGGCGACGAACGATTTCAGCTCCGTGGAACGGTCTTGCTTCGATGCCGGCGATGCCATGACGACAGCTCCCGTTTGGTGACCGTCTCGAATGCCTTCGTACCGGCAATCATCCTGCTGTCATTCCGGTTGCGTCTCCTTGATCGATGTCAATCGCGCGAGCGGTCCCGCAATGCGCCGCTGCGGCACGTCCTCCGGGGCGCCGGCCTTCTCGCGTTCTTGGCGCAGCGGCGCGAATTCCTCGACCGTCAGCGTCTCCTTTGCGATCAGAAGCGCGACGCCGGCCTCGAGGTCGTCCCGGTGCGCCTTGAGGATGTCGCTGGCGCGGACATCGGCTTCCTCGATCAGGCCGCGAACGGCGAGATCGATCTCGCGCCCGGTGGCCTCCGCGGCGCTGACGATCTGATCCTGCGCCGTCGTCAGGAAGGTCTGCGGCCGCGGCGCATAGGTGCGCTCCCCGACCGTCGGGTCCATGCCGTATTTGGTGACCATCTCGACCGCGATCTCGGTCGCGCGCTGCAGATCGTCGGCGGCACCGGTCGAAACGTCGCCGTCGAAGATCAGCCGCTCCGAGGCCCGCCCGCCCATCAGTACCGCGATGCGGTTCTTCAATTCGCTGACCGAAAGCAGAAAGCGATCCTCGGTCGGCCGCTGCATGGTATAGCCGAGCGCGCCGACGCCGCGGGGAATGATCGACACCTTCTGCACCGGATCGACGCCGGCGAGGTTCGCGGCGACGAGGGCATGGCCCATCTCGTGATAGGCGACGCGACGGCGCTCCTCCTTGCCGAGCACCCGGCTCTTCTTCTCGATCCCGGCCACGATCCGCTCGATCGCAAGCGTGAAATCGTCGAAGCAGACTTCTTCCGCGTTGCGCCTGGTCGCGGCGATCGCGGCTTCGTTGATCAGGTTGGCGAGGTCGGCGCCGGTGAAGCCCGTGGTGAGGGCTGCGACTTTCTCCAGATCGACGTCGTTGCCGATCCTGATCTTGCGAATATGCACCTTGAGGATGGCGATGCGGCCGCTCTTGTCCGGACGATCCACCAGCACCTGGCGGTCGAACCGCCCGGCGCGCAGCAGCGCCGGATCGAGGATTTCCGGGCGGTTGGTGGCCGCGAGCAGGATCACCCCGGTCGAAGGATCGAACCCGTCGAGTTCGGCGAGCAGCTGGTTCAGCGTCTGCTCCTTCTCGTCATAGCCGCCGAAGGCGCCGGGCGAGCGGCTGCGGCCGAGCGCATCGAGTTCGTCGATGAAGATGATGCAGGGCGCAGCCTTGCGCGCCTGCTCGAACAGGTCGCGAACCCGCGCCGCGCCGACACCGACGAACATCTCCACGAATTCGGAGCCGGAGATGGAGAAGAACGCGACGCCGGCTTCGCCGGCCACCGCCTTGGCGAGCAGGGTCTTGCCGGTGCCGGGCGGCCCGACCAGCAAGATACCCTTGGGCACATGGGCGCCGAGCCGGCCGTAGCTCTTCGGGTCCTTGAGAAAGGACACCACTTCCTGTAATTCGAACTTGGCTTCCTCGACCCCGGCGACGTCGGCGAAGGTGACCTTGGTGTCCTTTTCGACATAGACCTTGGCGCGGGACTTTCCGATCGACATCAAGCCGCCAAAGCCCTGGCGCTCCGCCACGCGCCGGAACAGGAACACCCAGATCAGGTAGAACATCACCGCCGGCACGACCCAGGACAGGATGGTCTGGAACAGCCCGCCCGACGGCACGCCGGTCACGACGACGCCCTTCGCTGCCAGCTTCTCGGCAAACGCGGGATCGACGCGCGCGGTGACAAAGGCCTCCTTGCCGCTCGGCAGCTTGTTCTTCAATTTTCCCTGGATGGTGTCCTGGCTGACCGCGACCTCGCTGACATTGCCCTGGGCGAGCTGCTGCTCGAACTCGCTATAGGGAATGGTTTCGATGGTGTTGTAGGTGGCAAACAGCCACTGCAGCAGCACGATGCCCAGGCCGGCCGCAAAAATATAGGCCATGGTGACGGCCTGCTTGCGTTGGGAAGGGTCGGGCTCCATCTCGTTCTCCGGTGATAGCGGAACCAACACCCGCGCGGGGTCCGGAATTGCAGATGTTCCTAGCAGGCCGCGGTTCCCGAGGTTTGCTCTGGATCAATTGGTCCTGACCGGCGGCTGTTTCAATATGGTTGCCGCGATGTCAGGCCCGGAGAGAAGCCCTTGCCTTACGCATCCATCGATGACCTGCCGCCACCGGTTCAGTCGCATCTGCCGGTACATGCGCAGGAGATCTACGTCGGCGCCTTCAACAACGCCTTGGCAGAATACGCCGCACGCGGCCCGTCGCAGCGCGAGCGGACCGCCCACCGCGTCGCCTGGGCGGCGGTGAAGCGAAAATATGAGAAGGTCGGCGACCACTGGGTTTTGCGCGAAGGGGATTGAGGTCACTTTTCGCTCCCTGCCCCGATCACGAGGTCAGCTACTTGCTCTCCAACGCGCTGACCGGCTCCCAGTCCGGGCCCGGTGGATGGCTCGCGAATTCATTCGCCCGTTTCAGAAACAGCGCGGATGGTTGGTCAAAGTCAGCGACGCGCGCGAAACATGTCGCGGCGGCATCGAACTCGCGGCGCCGCCAATGCGCGAGGCCCTCGGCATAGGCCGCGGCCGCCTGACGCTGTTGCGGCGTCGCCTCGCCCGCCACCGCAACCAGTTCGTACATCTTCACCGGGCTCGTTCGTCCCTTGACGCGCGTCGCGTCGAGCTCGCGCCAGGTGAATGTCGAACCTGTGAGCCCGACCATCCTCTCGGAGGCAATGATCGTGGTGCCGTAATGCTTGTTGGCGCCCTCGAGCCGTGATGCCACATTCACCGCGTCGCTCATCACCGAATAGTTGAAGCGCCGCCTTGAGCCGATATTGCCGACCAGCGCCTCGCCGGAATTCAGCCCCATCCGGTGAGCCACCTGATGACCGCGAAAGGCGGTCGAATTTCGATTGAGCTCGCCAAGACGGTCGCGGCAACCAAGCGCAGCCAGCGCGGCGTTGCGCGCATGATCGGCATCGTCGACCGGCGCACCGAACACGGCCACGATCGAGTCCCCGATATATTTGTCGACGTATCCGCCCTTGCTCTCGATGATGTCGGTCATTTCAGAAAGATACTCGTTCATGAACGCCACCAGTTCGGTCGGCGTCATCTGTTCGGCGATCGAGGAGAAACCCGCCAGGTCGGAAAAGAACACGGTCACATCGCGCGTCTCGCCACCCAGCACCGGGAGCTTGTTGGACGCCAGCATCCGGTCGATCACCTGCGGCGCGAGATAGAGCGCAAAACTGCGCCGGAGCAGGCGCTGCCCCCTGTCGGTCACAACGAGGCGATAGGCGATCATCATGGCCAGCGAAGCGAGGCCGGCGATGAACGGCTCGATCAGCGGCAGCACAAACAAGCGTTCGAAGGCGATGGTTGCGCAGAGCGTCCAGAGCGCCACCATCGCGAGATAGACCGACGCGGCGGTGGCCGGCGCGAATAATCGGGCGGCGACGGCGATCAGAAGCGCGAAGCCGATTGCGAGAATCGTTGTCGGCTGCCGGCCAAGCTCGACCAGAGCGTCGCGGAAGAGCAAATTGCTGACCGCGGTGGCGTGAATATAGACGCCAGCAATCGAGCTCTTGCCGAACCGGGCCGCCGACGACGGCGCGGCGGCCGCTGCGCAGCGCGGGGCTGTCGATTGTTCGAGCCCGGTCGCGAACCGCTTCGACGTCTGCTTGCGGTCGAATTCATCGAGCAGCGTGCCGAAGATCACCACCCGATCGGCGAAATGGCGGCGAAAGAATTCCTGGTCGTTGCGCTCGACACAGGCGCGCAGGTCAGCCAGCGAGAAGGTCTGGAAATCGCCGGCACCGCCATCGAAATTCAGCGTCAGCGTGTTCCGCACCGCGCTCGGTATGCGGTATCCGGCGAGCGACACGCTGCCGTCTTCGGCGAACACCGGTTCGGCGCTTTGCGCGCGCGAGGCCAGCTCCAGCGCCATCGACGAAACTTGCGCGCCGCTGCCCGGAAACGTCAGCGGCACCCGTCGCACCACTTCGTCGGGATCGGAATAGATGTTGAGCGGGCGGATATTGTTCTGACCGACCGCGATGCGTTGTCCGGGCGAAGGCCCGATTCCCCCATCGGCCCGCAGAACCTCGCCGAGCACGACCTTGCCGGCGGAAGCCCCCGCCCGCAGCGATAGCAGGAAGGGACGGTCGAAGCCGCGCAGCCGCGAGCCCAGCGACGCCTCGCCAAAGGGAATCTCGGATAGTTCGATCGAGTTGGCAAACACGATATCGAAGCCAGCGACCTTGGCGCCGCCGTCAAGCACCGCGGTCAGAACGCGGCCGACTTCCGTGGTCCAGGTCGGCGTCGGCGAGCCCTTGAAGGGCGGGGTGTCGTAGGTCTCCTCGTCGATCGCGATCACCGCGACCGGGGACGTCGCACCATCGTGGCGCGGGCCGAACGCCTGCCAGCGCAGCGTGGTGAGGACGTCGATCGACCAGCCATGGAGCAGGCTGAACGGTGAAAGAGTTGTAGCGAGCCCGCTCGCCAAGGCGATCACGACGATCGCGATTGACTTCCGACCGATGACGTTGCGCAAGACGCTCCCCATGCCGCCGCCCGGGCTGCCGCCGCTTGAGATTACTGTAGCGGCACCAGACGGCCGATGATCGGACCCGCCCCGGGATCGGCCTTTGGATCGATCAGGAAGACGACCTGCTTCGACTTCAGCGTCGCCGAGTATTTGCCGCCGGGTTTTAGCGCGATCTTCGTCCGGGCAAAATCATAGAACCTGCCGCGCGTCATCGAAGCGGGCGTCAGGTCGACTTCATGGCGTTCACCCTTGACGTCCAGCCTTTCCACGACAAGCTTGCCGCGGTCGGATGTCGCGATGATCGGCGACAGCCCGTGCAGCACCAGCGGGCGAGTCCGAGCCCTCTGCACTGAGGCTGCGCACCACCGCCGCGGCACTCTCGCCGACCTCGCGGCCGATACGTTGCGCCTGGCTCGGGTCGCAAGCGACCTTGTCGGCCTTGAACTCGGCGAGATGGACCGCGCTCTGTTCGGTGCCCACGATCACCGTGCCGATCCCGGAGATGGTTTCGTGCCAGCAGGATTTCATGTAGCCGAGCACAACCATGCCGCCGGCCCCGAGCTTGATGACCTGGCCGGGAACGACATAGTCCATGACCTCGGCGCCGCTGACCTTGCCTTGCACGTCCTCGACGACGGCGACCGGTGTCTGCGCGTGAGCTGCGCCGATCAGACCAACAAGGCCGGCGATCGCGGCAAACATTCGTTTCATTGTGAAAGCCTCGATGAAGTCAGCCCCGGCCATTGTAGATCGGGTGTCGGCTTGCCGACACCCCTCTCGCGCGAATAGCCAGCGTTACGGCAGAACATCGTGAGCTATGTCACATACAGCGACCTTTTTGGCCAGCAAGAGGATGGCTTTTGATTGAATCGGGGATGCGCCCGCTTGCTCCACCTCGCCCCGCCCTTGCGCGTAAGAACGGGGTGAGCGCACCACCTCACCCAGCCGGCAGCATCACGACGCCCTTGTCCTTGGGCCAGCGCACCCGCCACGCGAACGAAATGTCCTTGACCTCGCCGGGCTTGGCCTCGAAGGCCCATTCGAGCACCCCGCGCTTGTCGCGCACATTGGCCGTGGTCGGAGGCGTCGTCGATGGCAGCATCTCGACCTGGATGTCCTCGTTTTCGCTGACCGGCAGTTGATCCTGGACGGCTACCCTGACCGGGAAATCGTGGCCGTTGCGCACGCTGGTCTTGAACGAACGCTCGTCGGTCTTCGAGGTCGCCACGATCAGGCCCGCCGACCCCTCGTTGCGTTTCACCACCGAGCGCTCGATCTTGACCTTGTCGTCGGCGCCGAAACCAAGCCGTACCGTTTCGTCCTTGCTGGCGGCGGGCATCCTGCCACGACCGACATAGACGCCGTCGCGATAGATCGCGACCTGGCCGGGCAACAGCGGCGCATCCTCGCTCTGCTTGAAGCTTGCTTCGAGAAACGCGGTCGGATCCAGAACCGGCGCGGAGCGGACGGCGATTTCGGGCGCGATGGTCGCGGTGGAAATACGCAGGCTCTTGGCGCCCTCGTTGGCGCCAAGGCTGACGCGCCCCGGGATTTTGAACGTCACGTGGAAGCCACCTACATCCGCGGTCGCTTGCTGCTCGTAGGCCGGTTTCTTGAGTGCTTCTTCGGCCACCGCAGACGATGTCGGTGCCGCCGCGGGCGCCGCCACGTCGAATTGTTGACGCAGAAGGTCTTTATTATCAGCGCCGCCGCCACGAATCACGCCAAGCGGAGGCGGAGGATATTGCACGATCAGCGAACTGAGATCGGGCGCGCTGCCGCCGCGCGCGGTTCGCACCGTCGAGACCGCGAGCGCGACATTCGACCAATCCTCGCCGGTGGTCTGGGTGATTTCGGCGCGACGCACCAGTTCGAGCGCCGGCTTGCGATCCCTGGTTCCGGTATCGAGCCGCGTATCGTAGAGCGGCACCCAGCGCGCGTTGCGCACCGCATAGGTCACCCGCAGCGTTGCTTTGGTCGCGGCCGCGGCGGCGAGATCGATCCGGACCTCGAGCTTGCTCGGCGGCTTGGTCGCCCGATCCTGTCTCGAGCCGCGCGATCTCGCGGTCGATGTCGCGCTGCTTGCGTTCGGCGTCGCGGATCGCGGCATCCGCGGTCGCGACTTCCTCGGCGACCGCGGCAAAGGCGGCGCGCCATTCGGCCAGCGGTCGGGCCTCGCCCTTGTCGCCGATTCCCGCGGGCGAAGCCTGCGCGAACCGCTCGGCGAATTTGCGCCGCGCGGTCGCGGCCGCGATCGTACCTTGCAGATCGGCGCGCTGGTCCTTCAGCGCCTCGATACGCTTGTCGAGCTCCGGCAGGTTGACCGGCGTCGGCGGCGGTGGCCTTGTGTCGATCGCACCGATGGTGAATTTCGCTTCCGCCTCGCCCTCGACCCGCAGCGAGGATGGATCGAGCGTCAGCGGGAAGTCAGTGGCCACCAGCGTGTTGTCGCCGGCGGGAATATCGACCGTGATGACACGCGTCACGCTGGCGCCGTCGGGATAGACCGTCACCGCGTCGACGGCCGACGTGGCGTCAAATTCCGCCGCTCGCGCCTGCGCAACGGCGAGCGCCGTGACCAGCACCAGGCCGGCATTGACCAGGCTATTTGCAATCGTTCGCATGACATCCCTCCGCAAATTCCGGCGGCCGGTCGCGAAATTCGCATCGGATCGGACGCGCGACGAATCGCGTCCATTCGACGTTGGACGCGGGAGCGAATGAACTGGTTCGATCGAGGCATTGGCAAGGCGCCGGTAAATTTGGCGCGGCGGCAAAATGCCCGCTGGACAACTGGAAATGGCGACCGGCGCGAATCCGACTGAGGCGCTTCATCCTCCCCCTTTAAAGAGGAGGATGAAGTTCATCTTCATGAACACCAGCGCCTGTCAAAGCACCAGCGGGCCTTAAAACACCAGCGGCTCTTAAAATACCAAAGCTTTGGCCTGCTTCACCTGCGGCAGCGCCTGCACCTTGGCGAGCACGTCGGCCGGCACCGCGCCATCGACCTCGACCAGCGCGATCGCATCGCCGCCCTGCTTGGTGCGGCCGAGATGGAAGGTCGCGATGTTGATCTTGGCATCGCCAAGCAGGCCTGCGAAGTGGCCGATGAAGCCCGGCTTGTCCTCGTTGGTGACGTAGATCATCGACTTGCCGAATTCGGCGTCGACCCGGATACCCTTGATGTCGACCAGCCGCGGCTTGCCGTCGGCATAGACCGTGCCCGACACCGAACGCTCCTGCCGCTCGGTGGTCACGGCGACCGTGATCAGGCTCTCGTAGTCGCTCTGCGCCGCGCGCACGACCTCGTCCACCACCATGCCGCGTTCCTTGGCGACGACCGGCGCGGAGACGACGTTGACGTCGCCGAGCATCGGCCGCAGCAGGCCCGACAGCACCGCCGAGGTCAGCGCCTTGATCTTCATCTCGGCGACATGGCCTTCATAGGTGATCTGGACCTTGAGGATGCCGGTCTCGGTGAGCTGGCCCGCGAACGAGCCGAGTTTTTCCGCAAGCTCGATGAACGGCCTGAGCTTCGGCGCTTCTTCCGCCGTGATCGACGGGAAGTTGACGGCGTTGGAGATCGCGCCGCTCAAGAGATAGTCCGACATCTGCTCGGCGACCTGGAGCGCGACATTCTCCTGCGCCTCGGTGGTGGCAGCGCCGAGATGCGGCGTGCAGATCACGTTGGGATGGCCGAACAGCACGTTCTTGGTCGCGGGCTCCTCGACGAACACGTCGAAGGCCGCGCCCGCAACATGCTTGGAATTGAGCGCATCGACCAGCGCCTGCTCGTCGACCAGGCCGCCGCGGGCGCAGTTGATGATGCGCACGCCCTTCTTCATCTTGGCGAGCGCGGCCGCGTCGATGATGTTCCTGGTCTTCTCGGTCAGAGGCGTATGCAGCGTGATGAAATCGGCGCGCTTGAACAGGTCGTCGAGCTCGACCTTCTCCACCCCGATATCCCTGGCGCGCTCCGGCGACAGGAACGGATCGTATCCGATCACGCGCATGTGCAGGCCCTGCGCGCGATTGGCGACGATCGAGCCGATGTTGCCGCAGCCGATGACGCCGAGCACCTTGCCGGTGATCTCGACGCCCATGAAGCGGTTCTTCTCCCATTTGCCGGCCTGGGTCGAGGCGTCGGCCTGCGGAATTTCGCGCGCCAAGGCCAGCATCAAGGTGATGGCGTGTTCGGCGGTCGTGATCGAATTGCCGAACGGCGTATTCATCACGATGATGCCTTTGGCGGTGGCGGCCGGTATCTCGACATTGTCGACGCCGATGCCGGCGCGGCCGATCACCTTCAACTTCGTGGCCTTCTCGATGATCTTGGCGGTCGCCTTGGTGGCGGAGCGGATCGCAAGGCCATCGTAGTTGCCGATGATCTCGGCGAGCTTGTCCTTGTCCTTGCCGAGGTTGGGCTGGAAATCGACATCGATGCCGCGATCCTTGAAGATCTGCACCGCGGCCGGAGACAGCGCATCGGAAATGAGAACTTTGGGTTTTGACATGACCTGCTCCTTCACCCTCCCCTGCAGGGGGAGGGTCGGCGCGGAGCGCCGGGGTGGGGGTGTGAAACTGACACTGTGAAATTCCGTATGCGCCGAACTGGGAGAGCGACTCCCCACCCCGCCGCACCTGGAGCGCGATACGATCGCGTTCCAGGTCTTTTGACTGAGCATGATCCTTTCGGAGAACCGGTATCCTCTTTTCCGGATCATGCTCGCGATGCGTCGACCCTCCCCGTTCAGGGGAGGGTGAAACTCACGCAGCCTTCGGCAACGCCGCCTTGGTCTCGGCAAAAGCCCAGTCGATCCACTGCGTCAGCAGCGCGACGTCCTTGGCCTCGACGGTCGCGCCGCACCAGATGCGCAGGCCCGCCGGCGCATCGCGATAATGCGCGAAGTCGAAACCGGCGCCCTCCTTCTCCACCAGCGCCACCAGCTTCTTGGCGAAGTCGGCCTGCGCGTCCGCGGTCAGCGAGGCGATCGCGGGATCGACCACCTTCATGCACACCGAGGTGTTGGAGCGGGTCGCCGGATCCTTGGCCAGGAAATCGATCCACGGCGTCTTCGCCTTCCAGTCGGCGAGCACCTTGGTGTTGGCGTCGGCGCGCGCCATCAGCGCCTTCAGGCCGCCGAGCGACTTGCCCCAGTTCAGCGCGTCGAGATAATCCTCGACGCACAGCATCGACGGCGTGTTGATGGTCTCGCCCTCGAAGATGCCGGCATTGAGCTTGCCGCCCTTGGTCATGCGGAAGATTTTTGGCAGCGGCCAGGCCGGCTTGTAGGTCTCGAGCCGTTCGACCGCGCGGGGCGATAGCACCAGCATGCCGTGCGCGGCCTCGCCACCCAGCGCCTTCTGCCAGGAGAACGTCACCACGTCGAGCTTGGGCCAGTCGAGGGCTTGCGCGAACGCCGCCGACGTCGCGTCGCAGATGGTCAGTCCCTCGCGCTTCGCGCTGATCCAGTCGGCATTGGGCACGCGCACGCCGGAGGTGGTGCCGTTCCAGGTGAAGACGACGTCGGTCGCGGAATCGACCTTGCTCAGATCGGGAATCTCGCCGTAAGCCGCGTGCAGCTTGGTGACGTCCTTCAGCTTCAATTCCTTGACGATGTCGCCGACCCAGCCTTCGCCGAAGGATTCCCAGGCGATGGTGGTGACGGGCCGTGCGCCGAGCATCGACCACAGCGCCATTTCGACCGCGCCGGTATCGGACGCCGGCACGATGCCGATCTTGTAGTCGGCGGGCACCTCAAGCACTTCGCGCGTCAGTTCGATCGCGAGCTTGAGCCGCGCTTTGCCGACCTTCGCGCGATGCGACCGGCCGAGCAAGGCGTCCTTGAGATTTTGGGGATTCCAGCCGGGGCGCTTGGCACAGGGGCCGGAAGAGAAATGCGGCGAGGTTGGCCGCTGAGCGGGCTTCGCAATGGTCATGATCTATCCTTCCAGATAGTAAGCCTCCCGTTGGGGGGAGGTGTCCCGCCGCTGCACATATGGGAGTCGTCCCATTCCGTCAAGGAACTTTACTGGGATCACGCACAATTTGATGCTTGGTGGTGTCGACCCCGCGCGGGCCGAAAGCACCTATTCGGGCGCGGCGCCGACCGGCGGCCCGCCGGGCGGCCGATGCAGAAACGTCATCGACGCATAGGCGCCGATCCAGGAGCCGATCGCGGCGAAGCCGACATAGATCCAGTTTTCGGTGTAGCTGATCACCGCGAAGGACGAGAGCAGATACCAGATGCTGCTCCAGCTCGCCGCGGGAACGCGCTTTCGCGCCACCACCGCGGAAGTAAACATCACGTAAACGGCGTCGGTCGCAGCGGTCGCAAGGACGACGGCCAACGCCGTCAGAGGATTGATCGCTGACATGGTGCCTCTCCCTGTGTGTTCAGGCAGCGCGCGAAGTTAGAATCGTATTGTCATGCCGACATGGCTGCGCGCAAATCCGAGCCGCTCGTAAAATCGCTGCGCATCGACGCGGGTGTGATGGGTCAGGAGCTCGACCAGCTTGCAGCTCTTGGCGCGCGCTTCTTCGACAGCCCATTGCACGAGCTGTTCGCCGATGCCGCGGCTGCGGCAATGCGAAGCGACACGGACGTCCTCGATCAGCCCGCGCGACGCGCCCTGCGAGCTCAAGCCGGGCAGGATGCAAAGCTGCAGGCAGCCGACGATCGCCCCCACCCTCGCCCTCGGCGACCACGAGCTGGATGTTCGGATCCGCATCGAGCCGATCGAACGCCTGTAAATAGCAGGCCGGCAGCGGCTCTTCGAGCCGTTCGCGCGCGCGGCCGAGCGCATCGTCCGCCAGCATCGCGACGATGGCGCCGACGTCGTCGCGGCGGGCGCGGCGGATGGAGACCTTGGAGGTCGCAGGCATGATCGCTTCCGTCACTTCAACGCCACCTGTGGCAGGCCGAGGAATTTTTCGGTCGCGCCGATCCATCGCCGCACCGCGGCGTAGCCGTCGAGGTGAAAGCCGCCCTCATGCGAGACTCTCGTATAGGCCAGCAGCGCGACGTCGGCGAGCGAGACGGCGTCGCCGACCAGGAAACGCGTCGCGGCAAGCTCGTGCTCCATCCGCGCCAACGCCGCGTAGCCGCGCTTGACCTTGTCCGGGTCGAGATCGGACGCGGTCTTGCCGAGATACGCCATCTGGAAGCGGCACACCGCGATATGGGGCTCGTGGCTGTACTGTTCCCAGAACAGCCACTCGTCCATTTTCGCCGCGGCGAATGCGTCGGAAGGAATGAGATCGCTGCCGCGCGCGAGATATCGGATGATGGCATTGGATTGCGCGAGCGCGCGGCCATCGTCGAGCACGACCGTCGGCACCTGGCCCGCGCTATTGAGCTTGAGAAATTGGGGGTTGCGCGTTTCGCCCTTCAACGTATCGATCTCGATCCAACTGTAGGGCAGCGCAAGCTTGTCGCAGACCCATTTCACCTTGAGGCAATTGCCGGATTTGCTGTCGCCGTAGATCTTCATGGCCAGTCGCTCCTGCGAGACGACAGACCAACAGCCCGCATCAATTCTGTCAACGGGCTCGCATGAGAGGCCAGAGCCTGCGTCGTCCGGTCAGAATTTATAGCCCACGCCAACACGGACGGTGTTGACGGTTGTGTCGACGGTCGTGGTGAATCGAAGATATTCCCACTCGGCGCGAAGGAAAAGTCCCTCCCACAACATGACATCGACTCCGAGGCCGCCAGCGTAGCCCGTTACAAAATGGGCGTTCGCGTTATCGGACAAACTGCTGGCGTACGGCCCAAGGTTCGGCAAGGCAGGCGTCGCGGTGCCGATGTATTGGTAGAAGAGGTTCACGTTGGCGTTGCGGTCGATATCCGCCTGCCCCATTGCAACCCCCGCGAAGGCGTAGGGCAGAAAGCTGCCGAATGCGTACCCAGCGCGGACACGAAGCGAGCCGTAATCGGTAAGTTTCATCGACGCACTGGATGCCGCAAAGGCCGTCGAGTAGTAGTTGGCGGGGAACATGAATGTTCGCGCTTGAGCGCCGCTCGAAGAGCCGAAAAAATTGCCGTGAGTATAATTCAGTTCGATGCCGACCAGCGCGTCACTCCACTGAAAATTATAGCCAGCGAAGCCACCATAGCCGCTGTTCCGCGCGTGTGCGGTGCCGTTCAGCGGCCATTGCGAAATGTTGAACTGCTGTTCGAGATCAACATTGTTCAGCAGCTTCGCGAGGAGGTCCTGACCGGAGTTGGTGAAGTCCATGTCGGCGACACCATAGGCTGCCTGGCCGCCGATATAGACACCTGCCCAGTTGACACTCGGCGCGGGCTCCGACGAAAGACTCCCACGCAGAAAATCGGGCATGTCGGCCGCCTGCGCGCTGGACACCGCACCGAACATCACTGCCGCCAGCAGAAACCTACGCATCGCAAACGCTCCATCGGACACTTCTGAATTTGAGGCCGATCATCGCTCGTTAACCTTAACCAATCGTTGTCGCGCGGCGCCGATCGCCAACCTTCCCGCTTCAAAGCGAAAATCATTTTCCGTTTTGCCGCCGCAAACGAAAACGGCGCGGGAAAGATCCCGCGCCGTTAGCAACTCTTAAGCGATGCGAACTTCGATCAGCCCTTGCGAACCAGCGGCGGCGGGGGCGGCGGCGCCACGTCGCAGCAGGTCCAGCGCAGGCCGACCCGCAGGTCCTGCGAGGTGAGGTCGTTGACGGTCCAGGCGTGGGTGCCGAGAACGCCGGGATTCGAATAGGCGAAGTTGGTGTTGCCGGTCACCGCCGATCCAAGGTCGAGATAGCGGTAGGCCAGTTCAACCGTGAAGTTGTTGGTCACCTTGTAGGCGAGACCGGCGTGGACCGCCCAGGCGAGGCTCGTCTTGTTGCCGTCGGCGGCGAACTGGGTGCCCGCGGTCAGGCCGTTGAAGGTGGTCAGACCGTCGTCGCGGAAGTCCGCGAGATGGTTATACGCAGCGCCGACGCCGGCGCCGATGAACGGGGTGATGCACCACCAGGTGCCGAGATCGACATAGGCGTTGGCGAGGAACACCAGGCTCGACAGGTTGGCGCTGTAGTTGTCGACGTCGCTGTAGGCTGCGCCGAACGCGCTGAACTGGCCGTAGACCGAGCCCTTCAGGGACGCGGCGTTGCGATACTCCGCGGTGATGTCGCCGCGCAGCCAATTATTGAAGGCGTAGCCGACGCCGACATCCCAGGTGCCGGCACCCGACAGGCCGGTGCCGGCGTAGCTCGGGCCGGTGACGTTCAGCGTGGTGTCGAGCGGATTGGAAATCTTGGTCGCGTGCTGGCTGGTGATACCGACGTCGCCGCGCAGATACCATCCGCCGAAATCCTGGGGCGGCGGCGCATAGTATTGCGGCGCCGGCATGATCGAGGGCATGTCAGCGGCAAACGCCGCCGTCGACAACAATGACGCCGCTCCGGCGGCAATAAGAAACTTGACACTACGCATTGGCTTCGTCCTTTTGGCAGGTGAGGCGAAACGGAGGCCTCACATCGAAAAACTCACGGCCGAACGATGTCACGAATTACTTAATTACCGCTTAACCCTAATTTTTAAGGTTGATTTTTTCTGACGTGCACGCGATGGGCGACTGCGTAACCGAGCGCGTCGCCACAATGTTTAATGAAGTGTTGATGAGGCCGCGCCGCTAAGGCGCGCTCCGGATCATGCTTAGCGCACGTGCCTCGGCATTTTCGGCAGGAACACCGCGAGCAGTCCGATCGCCGGCAGGAAGGCGCAGACCTGATAGACGAAGCTGATGCTGGTGTGATCGGCGAGCCTGCCGAGCACGGCCGCGCCGAGGCCGCCAATGCCGAACGCGACCCCGAAAAAGACGCCGGAGATCATCCCGAACCGGTGCGGCACCAGTTCCTGCGCGAACACGATGATCGAGGACGTGGTCGAGGAAATGATCAGGCCGATGAACACCGTCAGCACTGCGCTGGCGAAGAGCCCGGCATAGGGCAGCGCCAACGTGAACGGCAGCGCGCCGAGGATCGAGAACCAGATCACGATCTTGCGGCCGAAGCGGTCACCCATGGGGCCGCCGAGAAACGCGCCCACCGCGTTGGAGGCGAGGAAGATGAAGAGATAGATCTGCGCGGCCTGGGTCGAGACGCCGAACCGGTCGATCAGATAGAAGATGTAGTAGCTCGACAGGCTCGAGACGTAGAGCTGCTTGGAGAACAACAGCGCCACCAGCACCGCGAGCGCGATTTTGACCCGGCGCGGGCTTGGCGCATCCGGATGCGGATCGACGGGGGCCATCTTCCGCGCCGTGATCTGCGGCTTGTACCACTGCCCGATCCGCCACAGCACGACGATCGCAACAAACGCGATCGACGAGAACCAGGCGATCGAGGGCTGGCCGAAGGGCACGACGATCAAGGCCGCCAGCACCGGCCCCATCGAGGTGCCGAAACTGCCGCCAAGCTGGAACACCGATTGCGCGAAACCGTAGCGGCCGCCCGAGGCAAGGCGCGCGATGCGCGCCAACTCGGGGTGGAACACCGCCGAGCCCAGTCCGACCAGCGCCGCGGCGATCAGGATCACCATGTATTGGTGAGCGGCGCTGAGCAACAACAGACCGAAGAAGGTCGAGGACATGCCGATCGCCAGCGAAAACGGCTGCGCCTTCTTGTCGGTGAAATGACCGACCACCGGCTGCAACAGCGAGGCGGTGAACTGGAACGCCAGCGTGATCATTCCGATCTGCGCGAAGTCGAGCGCGTAGCTTTGCTTCAGGATCGGATACACCGAAGCAATCAGCGACTGCATGGTGTCGTTGAGGAAATGCGAGAAGCTGATGCCGGCGAGCACGATATAGGCCGGCCCGGCCGCCCTCGCCTTCAAGGCCGGCGAGGCATCCGCAACACTGACCGGCGTGGCCAGCGCTTGTTCGGAGGCGACGACAGGCTTGTTCAATGGTTCATTCCCGGAAAAGACTTGTGAGACGCAACGCTCAGGTTTCTACGATGCCAGCGTCTGTCCGACCACCGCCATCAGCTTATGGCAGAGATGCGCTTTTCTTAGGCAGCCGCCAGGCCGAGCGCGGAGACGATGTGGTCGACCACTTCCTCGACCAGGATGCGATCATCGCCCTCGCCCATCACGCGGATCACGGGCTCGGTGCCGGACGAGCGGACCAGGAGCCGGCCGTGGCCGTTGAGCCGCTTTTCGCCGGCGTCGATGGCGGATTTGACATCGGCATCGTCGAGCGGCTTGCCGCTGCGATAGCGCACGTTTTTCAAAATCTGCGGCAATGGTTCGAAGCGGTGACAGACTTCCGACACCGGCCGGCGAAGCCTCTGCACCACCGCCAGCACCTGCAGCGCGGCGACGAAGCCGTCGCCGGTGGTGGCGTAGTCGGAGAGGATGATATGGCCGCTTGGCTCGCCGCCGAGGTTGTAGCCGCCGCTCAGCATCCGCTCCAGCACGTAGCGGTCGCCGACCGGCGTGCGCAACAGCTCGATGCCCTGCCCTTCGAGAAAGCGCTGCAATCCAAGATTCGACATCACGGTCGAGACGATCGCCGGCTTGGCGAGCCGGCCGTCTTCCTTCCAGCTTTGCGCGATCACCGCGAGCAACTGGTCACCGTCGACCAGATGACCGCGCTCGTCGACCAGGATGACGCGGTCGGCGTCGCCGTCGAGCGCGATGCCGATGTCGGCGCGCATCTCGCGCACCTTCTTGCACAGCGCTTCCGGCGAGGTTGACCCGCATTCCTTGTTGATGTTGAATCCGTCAGGGTCGACGCCGATCGAAATCACGTCGGCGCCCAGTTCCCACAGCGCTTCCGGCACCACCTTGTAGGCCGCGCCGTTGGCGCAATCGACCACCACGCGCAGGCCGTCGAGGCTGAGGTCGCGCGGCAGCGTGCGTTTGGCGAATTCGATGTAGCGGTCATGGACGCCGTCGATGCGGCGGGCGCGGCCGAGGCTCGCGCTCTGCGCCAGGCGCTTATCGAGCGGCTCGGCCAGCAACTGCTCGATCTGCTTTTCGACGTCGTCGGACAGCTTGAAGCCCAGCGGACCGAACAGCTTGATGCCATTGTCCTCGAACAGGTTGTGAGAGGCGGAGATCATCACGCCCAAGTCGGCGCGCATCGACTTGGTCAGCATCGCGACCGCCGGCGTCGGCATCGGGCCGACCAAGAGCACGTCCATGCCGACCGAGGTGAAGCCGGCGACCATCGCGTATTCGATCATGTAGCCGGAGAGACGGGTGTCCTTGCCGATGACGACACGATGGCGATGCTCGCCGCGCTGAAACAGCAGGCCCGCGGCCTGGCCCACCTTGAGCGCCAGCTCCGGCGTGATCAGACCGTTGGCACGGCCACGGATCCCGTCCGTACCGAAATAATTGCGGCTCATATGACCCCCAGCACTGCCCCGGATCCTCAAGCCAACTGGCGAGAAGCCTCCAACGCCCAATCCTCGGGTTTATAATACCCTTGGCGCTAAAATGGCTTCAAAAAATATGATGAATGATTACCGCTGCCGAAACCGAAAATCGGCCAGTAACACATTGTTAACGCTGGCGATAACGCCTCTATGGACGGCAACCCTAGTCCTTCCGCCGCAGGTAGTGGTCTTGTTTCGAGGGTGGCGGCTGGGTGACATTGACCGGATCGGAGGCCGGAAAGGTCTCTTCCAATCCCTCCTCCAGCGCGGCATCGAGCCGGCGCTTCTCGCTGTCCTCGGCGGTTTTGGGAGTGGAACCGGATCGGCTCATCGGTGGCCTCCTGGAAAGCGGCTGGTTCCGCAACAATTTGGCGGACGGCTCAACCATGCTAGATGACCATGAAAGCCGTCAATGCAAGGAGGGCCGGGAACGCTCATGAAGCACATCACCTGCATCGAGGATCTGCGCCAGCTTCACAAGCGCCGCGTGCCGAAGGCGTTCTTCGACTATGCCGACCGCGGCTCCTATTCGGAGGAGACGCTGCGCGCCAACCATGACGACCTGCAGCAGATCAAGTTTCGCCAGCGCATCCTGGTCGACGTCTCCAAGCGCGATCTTTCGACCACCATCCTCGGCGAGCCCGCGTCGCTACCGCTGATCCTGGCGCCGGTCGGACTGCTCGGCATGCAGCATGGCGACGGCGAGATTCACGCCTGCCGCGCCGCGCAGGCCGCCGGCATTCCCTTCACCCAAAGCACGATGTCGATCTGCTCGATCGAGGACATCGCGGCCGCCGTCGACAAGCCGTTCTGGTTCCAGCTTTACGTGATGAAGGACCGCGGCTTCATCAAATCGCTGATCGAGCGCGCGATCGCCGCCAAGTGCAGCGCGCTGGTGTTGACGGTCGACCTGCAGGTGATCGGGCAGCGCCACGCCGACATCAAGAACGGCATGACGGTGCCGCCGGAATGGTCGCTATCAAAACTGATCGACTTCGCCACCAAGCCGGCCTGGGTCTCGGGCGTGTTGCGCGGCAAGCGCCGCACCTTCGGCAATCTGGTCGGCCATCTGAAGGGCACCGACGATATCACGGCGCTCGGCGCCTGGATCGGCACGCAATTCGACACCACGCTGAACTGGAAGGATGTCGACTGGATCCGCTCGATCTGGCCGGGCAAGCTGGTTCTCAAAGGCATCCTCGACGTCGAGGACGCCGAGATCGCCGCGAAAAGCGGCGCCCAGGCGATCGTGGTGTCCAACCATGGCGGCCGGCAGCTCGACGGCGCGCCGTCCTCGATCGAGGTGCTGCCGGAAATCGTCGACGTCGTCGGCTCGCAGATCGAAATCCTGTTCGACGGCGGCATCCGCTCCGGGCAGGACGTGATGCGCGCGCTCGCGCTCGGCGCCAAATCCTGCATGATCGGCCGCGCCTTTGCCTATGGCCTGGGAGCCGCCGGCGAGGCCGGCGTTGCGAAAGCGATCGATATCCTCCGCAACGAGTTGAACACCACTATGGGCCTGTGCGGCGTCAACACCATCGCCGAGATCGACGATCACGTGCTGGCGATTTGAATGAGCGCTTGGTGATTAAGCTCCGTCGTCGTCCCGGCCAAGCGAGCCTTTGCGAGCGTGAGCCGGGACCCATAACCACCGGCGCGAGTTTTTGCGAAGGCTGGGGCGACAGTTCGCGAAATAACACAGACCGGTGGCTACGGGTCCCCGCATTCGCGGGGACGACTCGTTGAGAGAGTTGCGCTTCTCGTTGAGAGAGCGACGACCCGCCGCCTCTACATCGGCGGCGTGATGCCGTCGCGGCCGACGTTGACGCGGTTGGCTTCCAGCGTTCCGTCTTCCTTCTTCGCCGCGCCGAAGATGATGATTTTGACGCCCGGCTTCACTTCGGAGGTATCGCCGGCGACGAAAGTGACGATCGGCGTCTCCGGCGGCACCACGACTTTCTTCTCGCCGTCCTTGTATTTCACCAGGATGTCCTGGCCGTCGGTGCCCTTGACCGTCTCGGCGACGGTGGCGTTGGTCATGGTCGAGTTGGGACGCAGATCCCAGGGACGGAAACCTTCGGCGGCGCCGCGCTGGTTCTCCGGGAAGATGTGAACGGCGAGCGCCTTCTGGGTGCCGTCGGGCTCGGGCATCGCCGAGACGCCGATATAGGATCCTTCCTTGATTTCCGACAACGACGTCTTGACTACACCAAACACGGCGACGTTGTCGGTCATCCGCACCTTCACGTCGTTGCCCTCGCGGGTCTTGATGCTTAGCATCGGGCCGTCGACGGCCTCGATGGTGCCGCGAATGCGCACGGGTGGCGGCTGTTGCGCCCACGCGGCCGACGCCAACACGGATATCGCCGCAAGCGCCGCCGCGAGCACACGCGGCATCGACATCATTTTCGACATATCTTCCTCCTGTGAGGGTTGTTGGCGATCGTCCAAACCGCAAACACCGCGGGCAGGATCGTATTCCCTGACGCCAGACGCTGTTTGCGTCACATCGGCGGGGTCAGGCCGTCGCGGCCGACGCCGATGCGGCTGGCGTCGAACGAACCGTCGGGGAGCTGCTTGACGAAGGCGATGATCTTGGCGCCGGCCTTAAGGTCGGATTCGTCGCCGGCGGCATAGGTCACCACCGGCGTGTCCGGAGGAACCACCACCTTCTTCTCGCCGTCCTTGTATTTGACCAGCAGCGTGTGACCGTCATTGCCGGCCACGCTGTTGGCCACCGTCGCATTGGTCATGGTCGAATTCGGACCCAAGTCCCAGGGCCGCGATCCCTCGCCGGTGCCGCGCATGTCTTCCGGAAACACATGCACCTCGACCGCCTTCGGGCTGCCATCCGGGCCCGGCACCGTGGTGGTGCCGATGAACGAGCCGACCTTGACGTCGGCCAGCGAAGTCTTGACGATACCCACGATTTTCATGCCGGAGGTCACGTGCAGCTTGACGTCGTCGCCGCTGCGCGACTTCACCGCGACGACATCGCCGTCAACGCTTTCGATGGTGCCGCGAACCCGCGACGGCGTGGGCGCCTTCTGGGCGAGGGCTGATATCGACGAGGCCGCGACCATCGCAAGCACAATAAGCGGACGTTTGAAGGTTGATCGACCAACGAACATGAAGGAAGTCTCCAGGGTACGGGCAAGGGGCGCGCGCGGTCGGGTTGCTCGTGTAGATCGGCGAACCGCTACCCACCCATCGCGACGTGGCCCAGGGAGTTTTCCGGATCACGCTCGAACAGCGAGCCTTACTAACTACAGGGACACCGAGCTTCCATGACATTCCAACTCAAACCTTTGACTGCGGACCCCACGTTGCAACTTTCGTCTTCTTTTTTGTGCGCCGACTTCCGTCTCCTCGCACCAAACCGCTCACGCTGTCGAAAGATCAAGCGCGCGTGAGATCGGCCTCCACCAGCGCACGAAGCTCCGATGTGACCTGCGGCCGCCGGCCGAACCACAATTCAAATCCGCGCACGGCCTGGTGCAGCAGCATGCCGAGCCCGTCGGCGGTCTTGAATCCGCGCGCCTTCGCAGCCAGCAGCAGCGGCGTCTCCAGCGGCACATAGACGAGATCGGCGACCACGGCATCCGAGGGCAGCCGGCCGATATCGACGTCGAGCGCGGGCTGGCCGTGCATGCCGAGCGAGGTGGTGTTGACCAACAGCCGAGCGCGCGGCAGCAGGCCGCCGATCTCCTCCCAAGCGGCGGGATGAACCTTGGCGCCGAACTGATCGGCCAGTCGCCGGGCGCGCTCGTTGGTCCGGTTCGCCAGATGCACGCGCGCAATGCCGCGCTCGATCAGCCCGAACACCACCGCGCGCGACGATCCACCGGCGCCCAGCACCAGCGCTTCGTCGGCGCCGTCCCAGCCCGGCGCGCTGGCGTCGAGATTGTTGATGAAGCCCTCGATGTCGGTGTTGGTCGAGCGCAGTTCACCTTGCTCGTACCACAAGCGTGTTGGCGGCGCCGACCGCGCGGGCGCGCGCGTCCGGCACCGACAGCGCCAGCGCGCGCTCCTTGTGCGGAAGGGTGATATTGGCGCCGACAAAGCCATGGCCTGCGAGATGCAGCACGAACTCGGCAAAGCCTTCCGGCGGCATCGCCTCGATGCTGTAGCCGCCCTCGATGCCGAGCGTGCGCAGCCAGTAATGATGGATCAGCGGCGAGCGCGAATGCGCTGCCGGCCACCCGATCAGGCATGCGGCGCGGGCTTTGGCAGGGGTCATCATCGCCGTCACTTCGGACAAGCCGGGTCCTGAGTCCGATCCTACAAGTCAATCCTGCAAGTCAATCCTGCAAGTCAATGCTAGAGGTGAATCGTCGCGGCGACGATCGCGCTCAGGGCGAGCGCGCCGCCGGCGGCAAACCAGATCGCCGCGAGGTTGATCCAGTGATAGGCGACCGCGCCGCACACCCCGCCCACGGCCAGTGCCGCCCACAACAGAAAGTTCGGGACCCAGCCCAAGCGATCGCCGCCGGTCACGCGCGACGGCCAGGTATTGCCCGACCTTGACCAGCGCGCCGGTCACGTAAGTGAGGCCAAGCCCGCCGCCGCCCTCGATCTGGAACACCGCATTTTCCATCCCCATCGCCATCACGATCGCGGCGACGGCGAGATTTGGAAGGCCCGAGCGCATAACAAAGCGCCGCCGCCGCCAGCAGCAACGCCTCCGCCAGCAGGATCCAGGGTTGCCGATGAACTCCGCGGCCGAGCACGATCAGGCTGCCGAAGGCGGCGCCGACCACGAACAGCGCGATCAGGCCGAGCGCCTCGGCCGCCGGCAGCCAGTCTCCCGCGGCCAGATAGACGCCCATCCGCGTCGAGTTGCCGCTCATGAAGGAAACGAACAGGCCGCCGAGTTGCAGAAAGCCGATGGCGTCGACATAGCCGGCAAGCGCGCTCAGCGCGCAGGCGAGCGCAATGTTGCGGCGTGAATCAAGCATGGCGCATCGGACTCACGCCTTCCATTCGTAGACTTCCTTCTCGTAGGCTTCCTCGAAACCGGCGCGTTGCAGATTGCGATAGGAATGCTCGAGCATATAGAGGGTTTCGGAAACCTGCATCGAACAACCCGCCTGCTCGGCGCGCTCGATCCGTTTGGCGATCAGGGCCTGCTGGGCGCCGCGCTTACGGTCGCCTTCGGCGGTTGCCGCAGCCATCAGATAGCCGATGTCTTCGAAGATGCAGAGCGCGGCGATCGCCACCGGCCGGCTGCCGTCGAAGGCCATGTAATGAAAGAACCCTTCCTTGCCAGCCGACCTCGCAAATTCCGGCCATAGCGTCTCGCCGGGCTGTCCGCCGGCCGCGGCGATTTCGTCCGGGCCAACCTGCCTGATTTCGAGCTCGGTCTTGAATTGAACCGGGGTATGGCGCTCGCGGCACAGCGTCGGATAGCCGGTGCGGCGCAGCCGCGATAGACCGCTCCGCCTCGATCCAGCCGCGTACCCGATCCATGTCAGGCCCGGGGCTGAGCCAGATGAAGAACCGTCCCACGCCCTCGGCGGCGAACAGATCGATCAAGCGGGCGATGCTGTCGCCGTCCATCCCGGCCTCGGCCCCGCACAGATGCACGCGGTTGGGATTGGCGGAAGCATAGGGAGCTTGACGCTTGGGATCGATGGTCACGTAGGCATCGCCGAACGGGGCACCGTGGAATTGTTTTCGAATGACGCTGTTGGGCTGGTTCTTGGTCTCCAGCCACGCGGTGAGCCGCTTCATTTTCCGCGACAGGTCGATTTTATCCATTGCGTACACGCACTCCCACAAGCTGCTGGATCGCAGTGTCGGTGAAAGCGCGAGAATTGGGAAGGCCGGTTGCATCAAAACTGCGCGCGCTCCGGGAGGGCGCGGCAACACCCGCCCGGAACGACGGAAACGCTTACGCGGCGTCCCGATGCGCGGCGATGATCTGATCGGCGGCGCGGCCGGTGACTTCGGCCATGCGATCGAACTGCCGGGTGAACCCGCCGGCGCCTGCGGTCGCCGAACGCAACTCGACGATCAATTCCCCGATCTCGGCTTCCGGCATCATGGCGCGGACGCAGTCCCAGCCCGGCCAGCCTTCGCGGGTATCGAAGCCCAGGATCTGGCCGCGCCGCGCCGACAGGATGGCGTTGATCTTGGCGGTGGCGTCGGTCGGGCAGACGATCTCGACCACATAGATCGGCTCCAGCAGCACCGGCTGGCATTGCGGCAGGCCTTCGCTGACGCCGATCCGCGCCGCGGTACGAAACGCCAGATCGGAGGAATCCACGCTGTGATAGGAGCCGTCGGTCAGCGTCACCTGCACGTCGATGACGGGAAAGCCGAGCGGGCCGCGCGTCAGGCCGTCGACCACGCCTTCTTCCACCGCGCCGATGTAGTTGCGCGGCACCGCGCCGCCGACGACCTTTTCGTCAAACTTGAAACCCTCGCCGCGCGGCAACGGGCTGATCTCCAACACGACGTCGCCGAACTGGCCGTGGCCGCCGGACTGCTTCTTGTGCCGGCCGCGCTGGCTGATCGATTTGCGGATGGTCTCCTGGTATCCGATCGCCGGGGGATGTGACTTGACACTGACGCCGAAGCGATCGCGCAGCCGCTCCAGCGCGACGCGCAGATGCATCTCGCCCTGCCCCCACAATACGGTGTCGTGGGTGCGGGGATTGTGCACCATGGTCAGCGAGGGGTCTTCCTCGTTGAGGCGCAACAAGGCCTGGCCGAGCTTGACGTCGTCCTTGCGGTCGGTTGCCGCGATCGAAACCGCCAGCACCGGCGGGGTCGGCTCGACCTTCACCAGCGAGACGGGCGCGGTCTTGCCGCTCGAGATCGTGTCGCCGGTCTTGACAGTATCGAGCTTGCCGAGCGCAACGGTTTCGCCAGCTTCCGCCGACGCACGCTTGGAGTCATGGGCGCCGCTCACCGACAAAATCCCGGAGACCCGCCCCGATTCGCCGGACGAGGATAACAGCGTCGCGCCGTCGTCGAGATGGCCCGAGAGCAGCCGCGTCAGCGACAGCTTGCCGCCGTGCTGCAGATGCATGGTCTTGAACACGTAGCCCAGCGCATCCTTTGTCTTGGGCGCGCCAAGGCGCTTTGCGGTTTCCGCGACCCCTGGCGCTTCGTGACGGAGCGCCTTCATCAGCCGCAGCACGCCGTTCTCGCGCGCGGCCGAGCCGAGCAGCACCGGGCAGATCAGGCCCTCGCGCAGCTCGCGCGCGAGGTCGTCGAACACCGCATCCCGCGGCGGCTGAATATCCTCGAGCAACTGCTCCATCAGCGCGTCGTCATGGTCGGCGAGCTTTTCCAGCATCGAGAAGCGCGCTTCCTTCTCGCGGTCGAGATCGCCGCCTTCGAGCGCCACCACCTCGGAGGCCTTGTGCTCGCGATAGACAAAGGCGCGCTCCAGCGCGAGATCGACGAAGCCTTCGATCAGTTCGTCCTTCCAGATCGGAATCTGCCGCAGCACCAGCGGCACGCGCGAGGCCGGCTGCAGGGTCGCAAGCGTCTCGCGGACGCGCTTGTTGGCGCGGTCGATCTTGTTGAGGAACAGAAAGCGCGGAATTTTCAGCTCTTCGAGCTCGCGCAGGATGAGCTGGAGCTGCGGCAGCTTCTTCTCGTCGGCCTCGCAGACCACGACCGCGGCATCGACGGCGGGAAGTGCAGCACGCATGTCATGCGCGAATTCCACCGAACCGGGACAATCGATGAAGGTGTAGCTGTCGCCCATGAACGTCGTGGTGGCTGCGGTCAGGGCGACGCTCATCTTGTGATGGCGGGCCTCGGCGCTGGCGTCACCGACGGAAGTTCCGGCATCGACGCTGCCGGCGCGAGGGATCAGGCCCGTCCGCGCCAATATCGCTTCGAGAAGTGTGGTTTTACCGCTTTGGAAAGGGCCCACCAGCGCGATGCACCGTGGACCGCGGGGACTTCTGACGTCTTGTCCCATTTCGCCGCCTCCTCATTTGGAGCTCGGCCCTTGATTGGGTCGGCGCGGGAATGCTCCTCCCGCCCTCTCGATTTGGCAAGCGGGAAAAACGTTCGCTGCAGTGCAGCCCTCTCAACCTCTCCCCATCCTTAGTACACCGCAGGAGCGGGGCGAAGGAGAAGTCAACGCCCCGGCCGCAGTTCCAGGCTTTCCAGCCCGGCGGCGACGCTGAGACCGACCTGGCCCTGCAAGCTGAGCGGCTGCAGCGCGATCGAATTGGCGGAGCCGCCGACCAGCACATTGCCGCCTCCCCCGACGCCGATCGCGGCGCTGCCCTGCGCGCCGGCGTAATCGCCGGAGAGGTCACCCGGCCCGAGGCGGGCGACCGGCGCATAGACGGCCCAGCCCAACGCGGTTTCCTGGGTGATGCCGAGATCGACGCCGACTTTGCGAATGGTCGCGACATAACGATCCTCCGGAAAGCCCTCGACGCGGAACACGCAGCCGAGGTTGGTAACCGAACCGACGACGAAGCCGATGCTGGCGCCGCCACGGCATTCCAGCACCCCGACCCGCACCCGCTCCATCGGCTGTTGCGCATGGGCGGCGGCGAGGAACGCCCCCAGCATGGAAGCGGCGATCCCGGCAAGGATGAATGAACGGCGCATAAAGGACTCCGGCTGAAAGATTGTGATGCGAGCAGAGAATTGAGCCTAGTTGATTCTTGGGCGCCGTGCCCCCGGCGCGGCCTTTTCTATGGCACAACATTGGCGGCCTTGCCAGATTTGCCGTGAGCCAAGTCGATATTGGCAAGTCAATATTCAGAGGCAATGCTTGGCAGAAAATCCCTGATAATGAAAAAGAGGCCCGCTCGCGCGGACCTCTTTCATTCATGAACGTCAATGTCTGTGTTTTCAGCCGCGGTGGTCGCGCATATGGTGCATATGATGGCGAAAGCGGTGGCCAGTGGCGATCTGCACCGGCTCGAGTTCAAGGCCGGCGACGCCGGCCGCGACGTTGAACCCGGTCTGGCCCTGCACGCTGATCGGTTGCAGCGCGTAGGCATTCGAAGGACCGCCGACCAGGAAATTGCCGCCGCCGCCGACGCCGACCGATGCATTGGCGCCGACCCCGCCGTAAGTGCCGGCGAGCTCGCCGCGTCCGAACCGGCTGGTCGGCGCATTCACCGCCCAGGTAAACCGGCTCTGCTCGGTGATGCCGAGATCGAGGCCGAAGCGGCGCACGGTCGCCACATAGGCTTCGGGACGACCACCTTCGCTGCGGAACACGCAATCGAGGCTCGCGACCGAACCGACGACAAATCCGACATTCTGTCCGCCCTGGCATTCCAGTATCCCTGCGCGCACCGGCGGCAGCGCGTAAGCGCTTGCAAGTGAGCCGATCAGCGCGGCGGCGGCGAGTGTGAGGGTGGAAAGTCGCATCGGTCTGGTCTCCGCGGCATGGGTTGGAAAGGGCGGCGCGACAGGAAGGAAGCGCCGTGTCCAAAACAAGGCGGTTCCTTCGAAATCGTCGTCAAAACATCAAAACATCAAGGCTTCGACTTGCGGTATGATTTGACTATCGCAGATTGCCGCAGAAGCGCTGGATGCGCTTGCAGGCGTCCTCGAGATCGGAGGTTTTCGTCGCATAGGAAATGCGGAACGCCGGCCCCAGCCCGAACGCGGAGCCCTGCACCACGGCGACGCCTTCGGTTTCCAGCAGTTCAGTCACGAAACCTTCGTCGTCGGCGATCACCTTGCCCGAGGGCGCGGTCTTGCCCATGGTGCCGGCGCAGGACGGATAGACATAGAACGCGCCTTGCGGCCGCGGACAATCGATACCCTTGGCCTGGTTGAGCATCGACACCACGAGATCGCGCCGCTCCTTGAACAGCTTGTTGTTCGCCGGGATGAAGTCCTGCGGGCCGTTGAGCGCCTCGACGGAGGCCCATTGCGAGATCGAGCACGGGTTCGAGGTCGACTGCGACTGGATGGTCGCCATCGCCTTGATCAGTTGCGCCGGCCCGCCGGCGTAACCGATGCGCCAGCCGGTCATGCAATAAGCCTTCGACACGCCGTTCACCGTCAGCGTGCGGTCGTAGAGTTTCGGCTCGATCTGCGCCGGCGTCGTGAATACGAAGTCGTCATAGACCAGATGCTCGTACATGTCGTCGGTCATGACCCAGACCTGCGGATGCTTCACCAGCACGTCGGTGATCGCCTGCAACTCGCTCTTGGTATAGGCGGCGCCGGTCGGGTTCGACGGCGAGTTGAGGATGATCCACTTGGTCTTCGGCGTGATCGCCTTCTCCAGGTCGTCCGGCTGCAGCTTGAAGCCGTGTTGCGCCGTGCACACCACCGCGACCGGCTCGCCGCCGGCGAGCGCCACCATTTCCGGATAGCTCACCCAATAGGGGGCGGGAATGATGACCTCGTCGCCCGGATTGATGGTCGCCATCAGCGCGTTGTACAGCACCTGCTTGCCGCCGGTGCCGACGATGACCTGGTTCGGCTTGTAAGCGAGCCCGTTCTCGCGCTGGAACTTGGCGATGATCGCCTCCTTCAGCTCGGGGATTCCGTCGACCGCGGTGTACTTGGTCTTGCCGGCCTCGATCGCATGGATCGCAGCCAGCTTGATGTTGGCGGGCGTATCGAAGTCCGGCTCTCCGGCGCCAAGGCCGATGACGTTCCGCCCTTCCGCTTTGAGCACGCGTGCTTTATCCGTGACCGCGATGGTCGCGGACGGCTTCACACGGTCGAGCGCAGCGGACAGGAAAGGCATCTTCAGCTCCTTGGTAAGAAAGCGCAAAGCGCGTGCGCTTCACGTTTCTTAAGACTGTTGCAGTGCAGCGGCAAGCAAAAAGCCCAGCTCTTCGGCACTTTTGCCGCCGTTCCGGACCACGGATTAACGTTCCGTGAAGGTCGCCTTGCTATTGACGGCGGAATTTCCCCGGAAACAGGCGTCGTGACTCAGACGTCACGACTCTATTTGATGGGGGAACAGCCCACCCTAAGGGCGTGTGCCGCGGCATCGCAAGAAGCTTCGGCAGTGATGCGAAAACTTTAGGGATCCTTAAAGCGGCACCGCTAGGGTCGACGCAACATTCATAAATTTCCGCGGCAAAATGGCTCATATCTGGCAAGGGCACTGGCAAGGAACATGGCAGGCGCTCCGATCCGGCCATTGGCTCACGCGCGCGCGCGCCCGCGCCTACAGCCTGATCCTGCTCGTCCTTTGCGCGATCGCGATCGTCGGCTGGATTGCGGTCTCCGACCGCTTGATCGATCGCAACGGCAAGCCGATCGGGACGGATTTCTCCAACGTCTATGCCGCGGGCGAGTTGACCTGGCAGGGCCGCTCCGCCGACGCCTATCAGCCCGCGCTCCAGCACGAAGCGGAGAAGGCCACGTTCGGCGGACGCGAGGTGCCGTTCTTCGGCTGGCACTATCCGCCGTTCTTCTTCGCGGTCGCCGTTCTGGTCGCCGCACTGCCTTATGCATGGGGGCTCGCGCTGTGGCTGATCGCCAGTTTCGCGGCCTATCTCGCCGTCATCAGCGCGATTCTGCCGCGCGCCGAGACGCTGTTGATCGCGGCGGCCTTTCCCGCCGTGTTCGTCAATATCGGCCACGGTCAGAACGGCTTCCTGACTGCGGCGCTGCTCGGCGGCGCGTTGCAGCTCCTTGATCGCAAGCCCTGGCTCGCCGGCGTGCTGATCGGACTGCTCGCCTACAAGCCGCAATTCGGCGTCATGATTCCGATCGCGCTGTTAGCCGGCGGAAGATGGAGCAGCATTGCTGCCGCAGTCGCAACTATCGCGGTGCTGATTGCGGTCAGCTGCGCCGCGCTTGGCAGTGGCATCTGGCATGCCTTCGCCGATTCCACGCAATTCACCCAATCGGTCGTGCTCGAACAGGGTGGCACCGGCTGGGAGAAAATTCAGTCGGCATTCTCGGCGGCACGCGATTGGGGCGCCGACGTTCGGACCGCCTATGCGATCCAGATCGCGCTCGGGCTCGCGCTTGCCGTCAGCGTTGCCTGGCTGTGGCGCAGCCGCACCAGATTCGAACTGAAGGCCGCAGGCCTTGCAACCGCAAGCCTGCTCGCAACGCCTTATGTGCTCGATTACGACCTCGTCACACTCGCCGTCGCCATCGCTTTCGTCGCGCGTCACGGCTTCAAATACGGCTTCCGAGATTATGAAATCAGCCTGTTGGCCGCGGCCTGGATCGTCCCGCTGCTGTCGCGCACCATGATGGGCGTCACCGGGATTCCGCTCGGACTGATGGTGCTTTTGGCCCTGCATCTGTTCATCATGCGGCGCGCGCTACGCGATCGTGAGGCTGCGACGTTCGGCCCCGCGCGCGTAGCGCAAGCGTGATCTGATTTGTTCCGGTGTGTTGGAAAATTGTTCTGCGCGGTTGCAGTGCGGTAGAGGTTTTCGACTTTTTCCAGTGCGCGGGCCTTGCGGCGCATCCACAACGGCATCATTGTTTAGCCGCGTTCCGGGACAACAACCCGCGCTTCACCTTCCACCGATCGAACCTCGCCGAATGTACAAGCTCTATTCGATGCAGCGCTCAGGCAACAGCTACAAGGTCCGCCTTGCGCTGGCGCTGTTGAATGCGCCCTACCACGCGATCGAGATCGACATCCTGCGCGGCGAGAGCCGGACGCCGGAATTCCTCGCGAAGAATCCGAGCGGACAGGTGCCGCTATTGGAGGTCGCCGAGGGACGTTACCTCGCCGAATCCAACGCCATCCTCTGGTATGTCGCCGCCGGAACGCCGCTGTCGCCGGAGCAGCAGATCGAGCGCGCCGAAGCGCTGCAATGGATGTTCTTCGAACAGCACGCGCTGGAACCGAACATCGGCGCCGCCTATTTCTGGCTGGCGCTGGTCAAGGGCGGCCGCGACCTGCAGACGCACGCGCTGGAGGACTGGATGGAGCGCGGCTATGCGGCGCTGCAGGTGATGGAAAATCACCTCAAGACCCACCAGTACTTCGCCGCCAACCAGCTCACGGTCGCCGACATCGCGGTCTACGGCTATACCCATGTCGCCGACCGCTGCGACTACGACCTTGCCACGTTCCCGGCGATTCGCGCATGGCTCAAGCGGGTCGAGCGGGCGCCCGGATTTGTTTCGATGGACTGGCGGCCGGACGAGATCGACGATTCCGCGAGCATCGCCGCCAGCGCCTGAGCGGAACCGCCATTGGTTAACAAGAACAGGCAAAACGTTAACCTCGTGCCGTGGTTAAGCCGTTTTCGCCACGATGGCCGCCGCAATCTTGCCGGCGATGTTTGGGAGATTCGCCTCGGTCGCGGGTGATTTGCCCGCGCACGCAAGGATTGACACCATGATACAGTCGCCCGGCGCCACAGGCTTTAGCGGCCAAAGCACGCCTGTCGCATCCCGCCGATTGATCGACGCCGTCGCGGCTGCGCTCGCGCTTAGTGCGCTGTCGCTGTGCCTGGCCGTCACCGTCACCGTGTTTTCGATAAGTGTGGCGATGCCGATTCCGGCTTAGGCCGCAGAGATTTTTTCGGTTCATCCGCAATATTTCACGACAACGCGCGACGATTGGCATCGCCGTCAGGCGATATTGATCGCATTTGATCCAACGCAATCGAAAGTTGCGCCGGTCCGGTCAACCTTCGCTTAAGCTAGAGGCAAGATAGTTCACCGCTGACGCAACGATCCGTCAAGCTTAGCGCATTACCTCTCCGAACGTTGACGAGAGCAGGCATGCAGTTTGACCGGCACGCAATCTCCGGACCGATCCTCACCGCCGCGACGGCGTTGATCGCCATCCTGGTCGATCGGCATTTGATCGGCGTTCCCAATCCCGCGCCGCTCCTGGTGTGCATCGTGGCCTTCGCCGGCTCGCTGAACGGTCTCGGCTCGGCCGCGGTCAGCGCCGCGATCGCGATCGCAGGCTCGGCGCTGTTCTTCCTCGATCATCGCGCCACGCCCGGCTACCAAACCGGCGATCTCATTCGGCTGGCGATGCTGGCGATGACCGCGGGCGGAACGGCGGCCATCACCGGGCTGTTGCGGCAAAGACTGATGGATGCCTTCGCGCTGGAGCGGCGGCACTACGCCACCGCCGAGCGGCTGTCGGACGCGCTCGATCAATTCGACATCGGCATCGTGCTGCTTGACGCCGATACCCGCGCCGAGTTCATCAACCGCGCCTTCCGCGACTTTTTCGCGCTGCCCGACGCCAAGGCCGACTCCAGGCCGCCCTTCATCGCGCTGATGTATCACGGCCGCGATACCGGTGCTTATGAACTGCCGGCGGAGGAATTGAACAGCTTCATCGCGCGGCGCATGGAGATGATGCGCTCCGGCGATTCCACCCCGATCAATATCAAGCTCGCCAACGGCGAAGTGCTGCGCTTTTCCTGCACCGCGCTACCCGACGGCGGACGCATGCTGAGCTATACGCGCGGTCACCGACCTTGTCCGCCACGGCGACGATCGCGTCGGAAGCCGAATATTATCGAGCGCTGCGCGGCGGAGGAAACCGCGCATTGACCCGGCACCTGCGCGCCGCGGAATAGAGCATGATCGGCACCGGTTTTCCCTCAGCTAACAAACGCGGAGCGTTTGCGCGGAGATCATGCTCAGAAGAACCAAAACCGACACCGAACGTGATTTGATCGTTGTTTGGCAAATCCCTAATGAGAGGATGACGGGCCCGCTTTGCGCGCTCCTCTCATGACTAGACGGCGAACCCGCGAATGCCTGAGCTATCCATCCGCTTCGTGACCCGGGGCGACTTCGAGAAATGGCTCCCGTTATGGGACGGATACAACGCGTTTTACGGGCGCTCGGGCCCGACCGCGCTTAAGCCCGAAATCACCGCGATGACCTGGTCGCGCTTCTTCGACGCTTACGAGCCGGTGCACGGCCTTGTCGCCGAGAGCGGCGGCGAATTGCTCGGGCTTACGCATTATCTCTTTCACCGCAGCACCACCGCGATCGAGCCGCTGTGCTATCTGCAGGATTTGTTCACCTCGGAGGCCGCGCGTGGCAAAGGCGTGGGTCGCGCGCTGATCGAGGGAGTTTATCAGCAAGCAAGCGCTCGCCGGATCGCCACGCGTCTACTGGCAAACGCACGAAACCAACCTCACCGCGCGAACGCTTTACGACAAAGTCGCGGAGCGCCCCGGATTCATCATCTATCGCAAGCTGTTCTGACGGGGTTTGGGGTGGTTTTGGGGTCTTGGGCGGCACGCTTTGATGCAGCCGGACGTTGCCTCGCCAGCCTGTGGATAAGTCTGGCTGTCACCGCCACGTAACAAAGCGGGGTTAGGGTGCACCTGCGTCTGATCAGGCCCCCCGTCATCGATCAAGCGCCCCCAGCGGTCCCCGTCAGTCGCCGCGTCTGACCGGGGCCGCACTTTTTTTGTGAGCATGCCTGCATGCATATGCCTGCCCGGCCGAGGCGGCGCCCGCGATTTTCAACCCCATCTCTCCAGCTTGAGCAAAGCGCGCCGCCGCCGGGCGATGGACGCCCACCTTGCGGGCCACGGGCGCGCGGGTCACAATATGACCCACCCCGGTTTTTACTCACAGGACCACCCCATGCAAATTCGCAATCTCGGCGGCTCGGGCTTACGCGTCTCCGCCGTCGGCCTCGGCTGCAACAATTTCGGCCAGCGCACGGATCTGGAAACCTCGCGCAAGGTGATCCACAAGGCAATCGACCTCGGCATCACGCTGTTCGACACCGCCGACATCTATGCCGGCATGGGCGGTTCCGAGACGGTGCTCGGCACCGTGCTCGGCGACCGGCGCAAGGACATCGTGCTGGCGACCAAATATTCCAAGCCGATGGCGACCGACGGCACCAAGCAGGGCGCATCGCGGCGTTACATCATGAACGCGGTCGAGGCGAGCCTGACGCGGCTGAAGACCGACTACATCGATCTCTACCAGCAGCACGACTACGATTCGCTGACCCCGATCGAGGAAACCTTGCGCGCGCTCGACGACCTCGTTCGCCAGGGCAAGGTTCGCTATATCGGCAATTCGAATTTTCCGGCCTGGCGCATCGCGGAAGCCGAGCATGTCGCGCGCGCGATGAACGTCAGTCGCTTCATCTCCTGCCAGGACGAGTACAGCCTCGTCGTACGCGGCATCGAGAAGGACCTGTTGCCCGCCGCGCAAGAATACAAGCTTGGGCTGTTGCCGTTCTTTCCGCTGGCGAGCGGCCTGTTGACCGGCAAGTACAAGCGCGGCGCGGCGGCACCGGACGACAGCCGCTTCGGCAAGTCGCCCGCCTTGCGCGACCGCTATGTCACGCCGCGCAATGAAGAGATCGTCGAGAAGCTCCAGGCGTTTGCGCAGGCGCGCGGCCACTCGATGCTCGAGCTCGCCTTCTCCTGGCTCGCCGCGCGCCCGCAAGTCGCAAGCGTCATCGCCGGCGCCACCCGCGTCGAACAGGTCGAGCAGAACGTGAAGGCGATCTCCTGGAGCTTGAGCGCGCAGGAGATGGCGGAGATCGACGGCATTACGAAGGGGTAGTCTTCTCCCTCTCCCGGCTTCATATAGAAGAGCGGGGCGAGGCAGCCGGCTACGCCGTCGCCGCTTTCAGCAAACGGTCCGCCGCGGCTCTGGCTTCCGCGGTGATCTCCGCGCCGGCCAGCATGCGCGCGATTTCCTCGCGGCGGTGATCGGCGGCGAGCGCGTTGACGCGGGTGGCGACGCGCTTGCCCTTGTCGAGCGCGTCCTTGGAAATCAACAGATGCTGGTTGGCCCTCGCTGCGACCTGCGGCGCGTGCGTCACCGCCATCACCTGCACCTTGGAGGCGAGCCGCGCCAGCCGCGCGCCGATGGCATCGGCCACCGCGCCGCCGACACCGGTATCGATTTCGTCGAACACCAGGGTCGGCGCCGAGCCGCGGTCGGACAGCACGACCTTGAGTGCCAGCAGGAACCGCGACAATTCGCCGCCGGAGGCGACTTTCATCAGCGGGCCGGGTCGCGTGCCCGGATTGGTCTGCACCCAGAATTCGACGCGATCGAATCCTTGCGGTCCGGGCGCGGCGGGATCGCTTTCGATCTGGGTCGTGAATGTCGCCCGCTCGAGCTTCAGCGGCGCGAGTTCGGCATTCACCGCCCTGTCGAGCTTTTGCGCAGACCTTTCGCGCGCGGCAGAGAGTTTCTTGGCGGCGGCGCCGTAGCGCAGGTCGGCCTCATCGGCGGCGGCTTCCAACTTTTTCAATTGCTCGGCGCCGGCGTCGATCAGCGCGACATCGGCGGCATATTTCGCGGCCAAGCCTGCGAGCCCGTCGACGGGCGTCGAATATTTGCGGGAAGCCGCGCGCAGCGCGAACAGCCGTTCCTCGATGCGCTCGAGCTCGGCGGGATCGAAATCGGCCGCTGCAAGCGCTTTGGACAGATGCTGATCCGCCTCCTCCAGCGCATTGATAGCCGCATCGATGGCCTTCACCGCAGGCTCGACCAGCGCGGGCGAATTGGCCGCGCGGCGCTCCAGGCGTCGCACCGCCGCCGAAAGCGAGGCGACCGGCGAATGGTCGCCCGAGACGGCGTCCTGCGCCTCGCGCAAATCGGCGGCGATCTTCTCGCCCTGCATCATCGCGGTGCGGCGTTCCGCAAGCGCGGTCTCCTCGCCGTCCCTGGGCGCAAGCGTCCTCAATTCGTCGGAAGCATGGCGCAGATAGTCCGCCTCGCGCGCCGCACGCTCCATACCGGCGCGGTGCTCCGCGAGCGCGCTGTTGGCCGTGCGGCGCGCCTCCCAGAGCTTTTCCAGGGCCGCGACGTCCTTCTCAAGCCCGGCAAAGGCATCGAGCAGGCGCCGGTGGGTCGCGGCGTCGACCAGGGCGCGCTCGTCGTGCTGGCCGTGGATTTCGACCAGGGCTGAGCCGACCGCCTTCAGCGTCTGCACGCTGATCGCCTGATCGTTGATAAAGGCGCGGGTACGGCCGTCGGCGAGCTGCACGCGACGCAGGATCATTTCGCTGGAATCCGCAGAACTCGCCTCTTCGAGGCCGTTCTCGGAAAGGATGGCCGCGGCCGGATGGCCCTTCGGCACGTCGAACACCGCGGTGACCTGCCCCTGTTCGGCGCCGTGGCGGACGAGGCTCGCATCGCCGCGGCCGCCGAGCGCCAGCGCAAAGGCATCGAGCAGGATGGATTTGCCCGCGCCGGTTTCGCCGGTCAAAACCGCCAGCCCACGGGAGAATTCGATATCGAGCCGTTCGATCAGGACGATGTCACGGATCGACAGACGCGCCAGCATGGAAAGTAGATTCCTAGCCGAGTCCCAGTTTCTTCATGGCCCTGGAAATATAGGAGCCCTGATTCTCGCTCGGTTCGAGACCGCCGGACTTTACAAGATTATAGGCGTCTTTGTACCAGGGGCTGTCGGGAAAATTGTGCCCGAGCACGGCGGCTGCGGTCTGCGCCTCGCCGACGATCCCGATCGCCATATAGGCTTCGGTGAGCCGCGCCAGCGCTTCCTCGACCTCGCGCGTGGTCTGGTATTGCGTGACCACGGTCTTGAAGCGGTTGATGGCCCCGACGTAGTTGCGCTGCTCCAATTCGTAGCGGCCGATCTCCATTTCCTTGCCGGCGAGCTGGTCGCGCGCGGCTTCGAGCTTGGCCTTGGCGCTGATGGAATATTCCGAGGTCGGATACTTGCGAATCACCTCCTCGAGCGCGGCGATCGCCTTCTCGGTCCGGCCCTGGTCGCGGGAAATGTCGGGAATCTGGTCGTAGTGCGAGGCCGCGATCAGATATTGCGCATAGGCCGCATCCGGGCTGCCGGGATGCAGGGTCACGTAACGCGTCGCCGAGCCGATGCAATTGTCGTAGTCGCCGGCATTGTAATAGGCATAGGCCGACATCAACAGCGATTTGCGGGCCCAGTCGGAATAAGGATGCTCGCGATCGACCTCCTCGAATTTCTTCGAGGCCGCCTTCACATCCTTCTTCTCGTTCATCAGGTACAAGCCCTCATTGTAGAGCTTGTCCGCGGGCTGATCGGAGAAGGTCTCGTCCTTCGCAAAGAACTTGTCCCACAGCGCGCCGGTGCCGCAACCGCTCAAGGGAAGCGCGAGCAACACCAAGCATGCCGCCATCCGAAGCTGCCGGGTGCCAACCGATATCCTGCGTAGTGGGCGCGTTATGCGCTGAATCGACATTGCCAAGTGAACCTGACGCCTGTGATGCGGTGCCCGCTGTGCCAAGAAACGGTCAAGAACCGATCATGGAAACGATGTTGTCGTGCCCGTCGAGCTACCGTGCAACTCACGGCCTGTGTAACCGAAAAAGCTTCGTTAACCAACCGGATAGGCGGGCATTTCGCCGGGATTAAGGCGGTCAAGATCAATCGCTACCGATCATCGCTACTGCCAAAAAGGGGAAACCGGGCGTTCATTGGACGCGAACATCGGGTCCGGCCGAAATACGGCTCAGGAAACGTCGGGACCGTAGGCCGGGGCAATCATGCCGCCCACCATGCCGCTGCCGACTTCGGCGTGGGTGCGGGAACGGCGCGCCGTCTCGGGCTCGACCACCCGCCAGGCGCTGCGGTCGGCCATCAGCGCCGTCAGCACCGCGTGATTGAGCTTGTGTCCGCCGCGCAGCGAGCGATAGGCGCCAAGCAGCGGCAGGCCGGCGAGCGCGAGATCGCCGACCGCGTCGAGAACCTTATGGCGGGCACATTCATCGCTGTAGCGCAGCCCCTCGGGGTTGAGCAGCCGCGTTTCGTCGAACACCACGGTATTCTCGAAGGAGGCACCGAGCGAAAAGCCGGAACTCCAGAGCCGCGCCACATCGTTCATGCATCCGAAGGTGCGGGCGCGGGCGATCTCGCGACGGAACCGTTCCGGATTGAGATCGAACACATATTTCTGACGACCGATCACGGGATTGGCGAAATCGATTTCAATTTCGGCGCGGAAACCGGCCGCGTACGGCCGCAGTTCGCCGAACGAATCGCGCATTGCCACCTGAACCGGCTTCAGCACCTCGATGAACCGGCGTAGCCCGGATTGAGAGACAATACCGGCCTGGTCGATGGCCGCGACAAAGGCCGCGGCGCTGCCGTCCATGATCGGCACTTCCGGACCGTCGATTTCGATGATGGCGTTGTCGACCCCCAGGCCACGCAGTGCGGCAAGCACGTGCTCGGCGGTGGAAACCAGCGGACCTTCGCCGTCGCCCAGGACGGTTGCGAACGCAGTCGCGATCACCGATTGCGCCGAGGCACGAACTTCGCGGTCGCCGCCCTCAAGTCCCGTGCGGACAAAAATAAAACCCGCATCCAAGGGTGCAGGTCCGATGGTCAAATTAACGGGTAGACCGGAATGAACTCCGACACCCGTCACGGTGGCTTGCGAACGAAGCGTCGTTTGCCGGCTAAATTTCATACGAGCCCCGCCCACCAAGACTTACTTAAGGGCAACATCGGCAGGTTCCCCCCAAGCCGATTCCTTAAGTATCCCCAAGTCACGGCAAACCATATCACTGCCCCAAAGAGCGCCAACTCACGCTTTTTTACGGATTGTTACCCAATCTATGCCGCATTCGCGCCAAGTGTTAACCAAATTGCGCCACATTCGGCAACCCTAGCGGGCGGACATTCGACCACGAAATACATAATTAATCATTTAACATCAGTTGCTTGAGAGGACGAATTCGGCCCACCTCAAAGCAAAAACAAAGGTCCCGGCCGCGCTGGCCGGGACCTGTTCCGTCGTCAATATTGTAACAAATTTCAGTTCGCCTGCCGGCGCAGGAAGGCCGGGATATCCAAATGATCGTCGCCCTGTGGCGGAGCAGCAACAGGTGCCGGGCGACCATGGACGTCCAACCCTTGCGGAGCGGGCCGGCGAGCATACTCTGATACCGGGTCATTGGCCGCGATCTGCTCTGCGACCGTTCGCTTGGGCTTCCGCTCCGGCATCGGGGGCATCGCTGGCATTGCCGGACCCGAGGCGCGGGCTGCGATCGGCGGCTCGGTCTCTTCGTCGCGGCGGCCAAGGCCGACATTGGCAAGGCGCTGCAACAGCGACATCCTACTCTTTTGCGGATGTTCCTCGTCGGTTTCGCCGCGGGCCTGGCGGATTTCGGCCTGCGCCGGCATCGGCAGATCTTCGAACTTCGGCATCCGCGGGGTGCGGGCCGGCGCGCGTTCGGCCGCCTGCGGGATGAACGTCTCGGGTGTCGTCGGTTCATTGGGCTCGGCGCGCCCGGCATCGTGATCGGGGAACAGCGACGGCTTCTGCGCGATCGGGCGCACCGTGACGTCGCCATAGGAGGCAGGCGCGACCTGTGCCTGCGCCGTCGGGGGCGCTTCCGGCGATACGGCTGCCGCAATGGCTGCCAGCGCCGCGCGCTCGACATTGCTCGACGCACGCTGCGGCGCTGCGGCGGGAGCCGCAGACGCGAGCGGCTGCCCCTCCAGCTTCGCGGCGCGTTCGGCCAGGCGCTGATTGTCGGCGCGCAGCCGCGCCGTCAGATCGGCGAGGCGGTTGTCCGGCGAAGCGACGGGCGCAACCGCGTTGGTCGCGGCCGTGGTCACGGCCGGCGTCGCCGCGTGGCGCGCGATCTGCGCCTGCTCGATGCCGGTGGCGACGACGGAAACGCGGATCACGCCGTCGAGCGCCTCGTCGAAGGTCGCGCCGACGATGATGTTGGCGTCCTGATCGACCTCTTCGCGAATCCGCGTCGCGGCCTCGTCGACCTCGAACAGCGTCAGGTCCCTGCCGCCGGTGATCGAGATCAGAAGACCGCGGGCACCCTTCATCGAGGAGTCGTCGATCAGCGGATTGGCGATCGCAGCCTCGGCTGCGGTCAAAGCGCGCTTGTCGCCGGAGGCTTCGCCGGTGCCCATCATCGCCTTGCCCATCTCGCGCATCACGGCGCGGACGTCGGCAAAGTCGAGATTGATCAAGCCTTCCTTGACCATCAGGTCGGTGATGCAGGCAACGCCCGAATAGAGCACCTGGTCGGCCATCGCGAAGGCGTCGGCGAAGGTGGTCTTCTCATTGGCGACCCTGAACAGGTTCTGGTTCGGGATGATCAGAAGCGTGTCGACCACCTTGTGCAGCTCGGCGATGCCGGCTTCCGCGGTGCGCATGCGCCGCTGGCCCTCGAAGTGGAACGGTTTTGTCACCACGCCCACGGTGAGGATGCCCATTTCGCGCGCGGTCTTGGCGATGACGGGGGCGGCACCGGTGCCGGTACCGCCGCCCATGCCGGCGGTGACGAACACCATATTGGCGCCGGAGAGATGGTCTCTGATCTCGTCGATCACCTCCTGCGCGGCGGCGGCGCCGACGTCAGGCTGGGAGCCTGCGCCGAGGCCCTGGGTGACCTGCGTGCCCATCTGGACGATGCGCTGCGCCTTCGACATGGTGAGCGCCTGCGCGTCGGTGTTTGCGACGACGAAATCGACGCCCTGAAGCCCCGCGGTGATCATGTTGTTGACGGCATTGCCGCCCGCGCCGCCGACGCCGAACACGGTAATCCGAGGCTTCAGCTCGTGGATGTCAGGGGGGGTAATATTGAGTGCCATGATTGCCTCTCGTCGTTACGCGCGCGTGGGTTCGCCCCGGCCGGCGGCCGCGGGAGTTGGTGAAATTGCATGGGTGCGGAAAAGATTCATCAGAAGCCCTCGCGTAGCCATCGTCCGACCTTTCCAAAATAACCGTCAGTCCCTGTCCTGAGCTGCCGCGTATGCCGCGGTTCGACGTGTTCAAGATGAGCGTATTGCGGATAGACCAGCAGCCCGGAGGGAACCGCGAACGAGGCGTTCTTGGCCTCGTTGGGCAGCCGGCCGAAGCCGAGCGGGCGGCCAATGCGCACCGGGCGGCCGAGAATCTGGCTCGCCAATTCGACAACGCCGGTGAGCTGCGAGGCGCCGCCGCTCAGGACAATTCGGGCCTTGGGCTCCGCCGCAAACGGGGAATCCGCAAGCCGGTCGCGGACCATCTCAAATATCTCCTCGGCGCGCTGCCGGACGATGTTCGCGATCGTGGCATGAGACACGATCTGCGGAACATCCCGCTCGTTGTCGCCGGCCGCCGGCACAGACATCAACTCGCGCGCGTCGGACCCGCCGGTCAGCACGGTGCCATATAACGTCTTGATTCGCTCGGCATCTGCAATGCAGGCGCTCAAACCCCTAGCCAGGTCCATGGTGATGTGGTGTCCGCCGACCGCAAAGCCCGCGGCATGGACGAAGCGGCCGCCGGAATAGGTCGCAATCGTGGTGGTTCCGGCGCCCATCTCGACCACGGCGGCGCCGAGGTCGGCCTCATCGTCGGTCAATACCGACAGCCCCGCCACATAGGGGCTGGCCGCCATGGCCTCGACGTTGAGATGGCAGCGTTCGACCACCAGCATCAGGTTCCTGGCCACGGTGGCGTCCGCCGTGACCACGTTCATGTCGACGCCGAACTGGCGCGCCACCATGCCCTTGGGATCGCGGATGCCCTTGACGCCGTCCAGCGCGTAGCTGACCGGCAGCGCGTGCAGCACGGTTCGGCCCACGCCGGTCGCATGCCGCATGCCTGTCGAGGTGACCCGACTGACGTCGGCCGCGGTGACCGCGCCACCGCGAATATCGGCGGCCGCCTCGATCAATTGACCCTGCAGCCGCCCGCCCGAGACCGAAAGCAGCACTGACTCGACCCGCACCTTGGCCATGCGTTCGGCCAGCGCCACCGCCTGGCGCACTGCCTGCTCGCATTCGGCAAGATCGACCACCGCGCCGGCCTTGACGCCGCGCGACTGGATCTGGCTGTAGCCGATCAATTCGATCGCATGGCTGCGCCCGCGTAGCGCCCCGCTGGGCGGGCACGGCTTCAGCCGCGCGATCATGCAGGCGATCTTGCTGGTGCCGATATCGAGCGAAGCCGCAAGAGCGGTGCGCTTCTGCGACATCGGACGCGTCTTCGGCGTCTGGGTGCGATCGAAGCCGGTCATGCGTCTCCGGCCTTCTTCTTGGATTTCTTGTCGTCGAACAGCTTTTCACGGGCTTTCGCCGCGTCATCCGACAATTGCACGACCAGTCGGTCCGGCAGCCGCATGTCGACCGCGACGATGTCGCGGGAAAACAGCTTCTCTTCCTTGTCGAGCCGGCTCAGTTCGGCCAGCGCATTGCCGACGTCGTGTTCGGGCAGGCGGACATCGAGGCCGTCCTTGAGCCGCAAATTCCAGCGCCGCTCGCCGACATAGATCGCAGCCTCGGTCACCGCATGCACCTGCGGATAACGCGAAAGCAGCGCCAGGAAATCCCGCGCGTGGGTTTCGGCGCCCTTGCCGACGACCAGCGGCAGCGAGAGGAAGCGGCGGGACAGATAGGGCTCCAGCACCGCGCCGTCATCGGCAATGACCGAAACCCTGCCGTCCTGCTGCCACAGCGCGAAGGCGGAGCGTTCGACGATGTCGATCTCGAGCCGGCCGGGATAAAGCTTCAGCACGGTCGCATCCGCAATCCAAGGATTGGCTTTCAGCGCCTCGCGCACCGCGGCCGGATCCAGAAACAAGAGCGACGAACGGCCGTTGACACCGCCAATGGCGAGAATCTCGTCCTGGCTCAGTTGCTTGCGGCCGTTGATGGCAACCGATGTGATCCTAAATCCGGCGGAATTGGCGATCGCATTGCGGGTGTCGCTGAGCGCCGCGGTCAGTTCGGCGACATGATCGCCCCTCACGATGCCGAAGCCGGCGCTCGCCAACAGAAGCAGGACAGTCGCGGCGATGCCGGCCCGGTGCGGCAGGTGCTGCTCGATCAGCGCGATCAGGCGCGGCGGAGGCTCGCGTTCCAGCGACGGCTTGGCGTGCGAAGATTTGGCCCGCGAAGATTTGGCCAGGAAAGATTTAGCCAGGAAAGATTTAGCACTTGCGCGGCCGAAACCGAGCCGCTCGCGCAGCAGCACGGCCGCGCCAATAGCGGCCGCCTTCAGATCAGCCTGGGGCCTCAGCGATCTCAGCGATCGGGCGAGGCGTCCTGCACCATCCATTGCACGAGCTCGTCAAATGTTGTCCGCAAATGCTTTGCGGGTTCTGGCAGACATGACGTCTCGGTGATGCCGGGCGGGGGTTCCCCCCAAGATGCGATGGTCGAAGCGGAAATCCGCAACAGCTCACGCCCCGGCAGCCAAGCGCCACATGCGCCGCCAGCGTTAACCTTCGGACTTCCTGGTAAACAAAGGGTAAAACCGGTGCGTACAGGGCGCTTTTTCAACCGTCCTGTGAGGCGTTTGCTGCGAAATGTTAAGAATTTTACCCACTTGGCGAGCCCGCCGCCGCCCTACCGGGACACCTCCCGCGTTTTGGGGCGCATAGCGGCTATTTCCGCGTGCGCCGTTCCGCCAGCACGATCAGGTGGTACAGGAAGTCGACGAACGCTATTCCCTGGGCCTTGAGGGCCTTCGGGTAGAGCGAGGCCTTGGTCAGGCCCGGCAAGGTATTGGTCTCCAGATAGACCAGTCCCTTGTCCGAGACGATGAAATCAGTGCGCGAATAGCCGCCGCAGGAGAGCGCCCGGTGGGCCCGAAGCGCCTGGTCCATCAGTTCCGCACTGATTTCAGGCGAAAAACGTCCGGGGCAGATTTCCTGGGTCGCCTTGGCCAGATACTTTGCCCGATAGTCGAACCCGAACCCGCCTTCTGCCGGGATGATCTCGATCGGCGGCAGCGCGATCATCGAACCGTCCAGCTGCTCGAGCACGCCGCAGGTCGCCTCAGTGCCCACGATGAAGGGTTCGATCAGATAGTCCTCGGTCTTGGCGGCGTTGCGGACCGCCATCAGATCCTGCTTGGCATTGACAAAAATCAGCCCGTAGCTCGATCCGTCCCGCGCCGGCTTTGCGATCAGCTTGCCGTACTCGGCAAAGGCCGCATCGATGTCTTCGAGCATCACGCCGGCCGGCGCCTTCACACCGGCGATGGCCGCAAAGCGCTTGGCGGCGACCTTGTCGAAAGCAAGATGCGAGGACGCCGACCCCGACCCGGTGAAAGGGATTCCGCGCAGCTCGCACATCGCCTGAAGCTCGCCGTTCTCCGCCCTGCCGCCGTGCAGGCCGAGCACGAGCAGGCGATCGTCGGCCTTGGCCTGATCCAGCGCCGCTTCGATTGTGCGCGCAACGCGTTGGCCGCCGGGCTTGAACGGGTCTTCGAACGGCCGCGAATGCGCGAGCAGAGTCTCAGATTGCGTGTGATGCACGCTGTCATCGACGTCCCAGAACCAGAGATCGGCCTCCGGCAGCGCCGAATGCAACGCCTGGGCCGACGCCACCGACACCAAGCGCTCCTTGTTGGTGCCGCCGAACAGAATGGTGATCCGCATTACGTTGGCTCTATCCCGATCCGCTTGATTTCCCAGTGTAGCTCAATTCCGGAATTTTGCTTGACCCGCGCGCGCACGGTCTCGCCCAGCGTTTCAATATCATGCCCGGTAGCGTTGCCGGTGTTGATCAGGAAATTGCAGTGCATTTCCGACACCTGCGCGCCGCCGATCCGCAAGCCGCGGCAGCCGGCGGCATCGATCAGCTTCCAGGCGCTGTCGCCGGGCGGATTCTTGAAGGTCGAGCCGCCGGTCTTTTCGCGGATCGGCTGCGCGCTCTCGCGGTGCTGTTGCACCTCGTTCATCCGCGCGCGGACCACTTTTTCTGCCGCCGCGGTGCCGCGAAAGCGCGCCGAAGTAAATATCACCGAAGGATCGACGCCACAGTTGCGATAGACGAATTTCATCTCGGCATTGCCAAAGGTCAGCGTGTTGCCCTTGCGGTCGATGCCGGTCGCATCGATCAGGACATCCTTGGTCTCAGCACCGTTGGCGCCGGCATTCATGCGCAGCGCGCCGCCGATCGAGCCGGGAATGCCGAACAAGAACTCGAGCCCTGCGAGGCCGGCGGCCGCCGCGGTCTCGGCCACGCGCTTGTCGAGCGCAGCCGCGCCCGCGCTGACGACGTCGCCTTCCGCGCCGGTCTCGCCAAAGCCGCGCGGCGACAGCCGAATCACGACGCCCGGTAGGCCGCCGTCGCGCACGATCAGGTTCGAGCCGACGCCGACGACATAGGCCGGAACTCGGTCCGGCAGGTTCTTGAGGAAATAACCCAGATCGTCTTCATCCGCCGGCGTGAACAAGACCTGCGCCGGGCCGCCGACCCGGAACCAGGTCAGCTCGGCCAGCGGCTGGTTCGCGAGCAGCCGCCCGCGCAGCCGCGGCATCGCGGCTTTGAGGTCGGGGGTGATGTCGGGGAAGGTCATGCGTTGTTTTGCAATTGCGTTGCCGCACGACGCGGTGGGCCCTCTCCTCCCTTCTGGGGGAGAGCTGGAGAGGGGGGTGCCACGAACTCCGGCGTTTGCGGCTTACCTCCCTCCCGCAAGGAGAGAGGGAACGGAGAGAGCAAGCCCGCCCCTGACGAAGCAATATTCATCGCCGCGCTCATCCCAACGCCTTCAGTTCGCCGGGCAGCGCGTAGGCCCATTGCGTGATGTTGCCGGCGCCGAGGCAGACGACGAGATCGCCGCGGCCGGCAAGGCCCTTGACGACGCCGGCGAGATCCGAAGGTTTCTGCAACGGGATCACCTCGCGGTGGCCGTGCGCGCGCAAGCCCAGCACGAAGTGATCGCGGTCGATGCCTTCGATCGGCGCCTCGCCGGCCGGATAGACTTCGGCCACGACCACCGCATCGGCGTCGTTGAAGCAGGTGCAGAACTCCTCGAACAGCGACTGCAAGCGGGTAAAGCGATGCGGCTGCACCACGGCGATGATCTTGCCGTTGGTGGATTCCCGCGCGGCCCTCAGCACCGCGGCGATCTCGACCGGGTGGTGGCCGTAATCGTCGATCACGGTGACTCCGTTCCATTCGCCGGTCCGGGTAAAGCGCCGCTTGACGCCGCCAAAACCCGCGATCGCCTTGCGGATGGCATCGTCGGACAGCCCGAGCTGATGCGCCACCGCGATCGCGGCGGTGGCGTTGAGCGCGTTGTGCCGCCCCGGCATCGGCAGCGTGAGGTCGGCAATCTCGTGCACGGAATCGGTGCGGCGGTCGCGGAACGTCACCTTGAATTTCGAGCCGCCGCCCGTCGGCACAAGATCGACCAGCCGCGCATCGGCCTGCGGATTTTCGCCATAGGTGATGATGCGGCGATCCTCGATTTTGCCGACGATGGTCTGCACCACCGGATGATCGATGCACATCACGGCAAAACCGTAGAACGGCACGTTCTCGACGAAATTGCGGAATGCCTCCTGCACCGCCTCGAAGGTCTTGAAGTGGTCGAGATGCTCGGGATCGACATTGGTGACGATGGCGACGTCGGCCGGCAGTTTCAAAAACGTGCCGTCGCTCTCGTCGGCTTCCACCACCATCCAGTCGCCGGCCCCTAGCCGCGCATTGGTGCCGTAGGCGTTGATGATGCCGCCATTGATCACGGTCGGATCGAGATCGCCGGCGTCGAGGAGAGCTGCGACCATCGAGGTCGTGGTGGTCTTGCCGTGGGTGCCCGCGATCGCGACGCAGCTCTTCAGCCGCATCAGTTCAGCGAGCATTTCGGCGCGCCGCACCACCGGAATGCGCTGCGCGCGCGCGGCCATCAATTCCGGATTGTCGCGCTTGATCGCGGTCGAGACCACGACCACGTCGGCGCCATCGACATTTTCGGCCTTGTGGCCGATCGAAACCTTGACGCCCTTGTCGCGCAGGCGCGCGACATTGGCGCCTTCGGAAGCATCGGAGCCCTGCACGGTGTAGCCGAGGTTGCACAGCACCTCGGCGATGCCGCTCATGCCGATACCGCCGATCCCGACGAAGTGGATGGGTCCAATCTCGCGCGGCAGTCTCATGAATGGTCCCCGATGTCATCGTCCGCGAAGGCAAGTCAATATTTTTGCGCCGCTAAAGCGGATCAAATCAGCAACGCACATTACTGGATGCCGCGCCTTCGAGGGGCATGACAAGGGCTTTTTTTCCGTCATTGACGTCAAATTCCGGCCACTTTCACCACCAGATCGGCCAGCCGCTCGGCGGCATCGAGCCGGCCGACGGCGCGGGCGGATGCCGCCATCGCTGCAAGCCGCGCGGGCTCGGCCGCGAGCGCGGAGATTTCGGCCGCGAGCCGGGTGTACGTGAAATCCGCCTGCACGATCCGCAAGCCGCCGGCGGCTTGCGAGAGCACGCCGGCATTGGCGAACTGGTCCTGATCGATCGCGCCGGGCAGCGGCACCAGGATCGAGGGACGACCGATCGCCGCGAGCTCGGCCACGGTGCCGGCGCCCGAGCGCGAGACGATCAGATGGTTCGATGCCAGGCGCGCCGGCAGGTCGGCGAAGAACGGCGCCAACTCGGCGCGGATCTTGAGCCGGTCATAGACCGCACGAACCCGGGTCATGTCCTCCTCGCGCACCTGCTGGGTGAGGATCAGGCGGTTCCACAGCGCGGGCTCCAGCCGCTCGATCGCGCCGGGCACGATGTCGCTCATCACGCGCGCGCCCTGGCTGCCGCCGACCACGAGCAGGCGAAACGGCCCGGTCGCTTCCGGCGGCTGGTAGGCGGCTGCGGCAGCAGCGAGAACCGCCGGCCGCATCGGCGTGCCGACGGTCGTGGTCTTGCCGGCGAGCGCCGGATCGCGATCGAGCACGCCCGGCAGCGAGGTCGCGATCGCGTCGACATGGCGGGAGAGAAAACGGTTGGCGCGCCCGAGCACCGCATTGGCGTCGTGGATGATGCCGGGGATGCCGGCGAGCCGCGCGGCCATCAGCGGCGGCACGGTCGGGTAACCGCCGAAGCCGACGACGGCCGCAGGTCTCGACCGGCGCATCAGGTTGAACGCAACCGCGGTGCCGGCGGCGAGCATCGCGCCGGTGCGGGCGAGCTGCCACGGCGAGCGGCCGCGCACGGTCTCGCTCGGCACCACGTCGATCATGTCCTTGGAGAACAATCCGCTGTAGCGCAGCGCGCGGGAGTCGGTGACGAGGCGAACGCGCATGCCGCGCCGGATCAATTCGACGCCGAGCGCCTCGGCGGGAAACAAATGACCGCCGGTGCCGCCCGCGGCCAACAGTATCAGGGGTGCAGTGTCCATGGCTTCAAATAGCCGACGCCGCGCCGTTCGTCATTACCGGCCATTCATTGTTTACGCGTAGCCGCGGGCGGCGCCGGCGTCGCTGATCGATTCCAGCTCGGCGTGCGGCCGAAGCCGCGTCAGCGCCAGCATCATGCCGACGCCGTAGGCCATCGACACGATCGAGGAGCCGCCATAGGAGATGAACGGCAGCGTCATGCCCTTGGCCGGGATCAGCTGCAGGTTGACCGACATGTTGATCGCGGCCTGCACCCCGAACATGATGGCAAGGCCGGAAGAAGCAAAGCGCGCGAACATGTCCTCGGTGGCGTAGGCGCGCGACAGCGCGCGGATCACGACGAAGGCGAACAGCGCGAGCAGCGCCAGGCACAGGACGATGCCGAACTCCTCGGCTGCCACCGCGAACACGAAATCGGTGTGGCTGTCCGGCAGGCTGCGCTTGGCGATGCCCTCGCCCGGCCCAAGCCCGAACCAGCCGCCGTTGGAGAAAGCCTCCATCGCGGTATCGACCTGGAAGGTGTCGCCCGACGCCGGATTCATGAAACGCTGGATGCGGCCGGCGACATGCGGCACCAGGAGATAGGCGCTGAACAGGCCTGCGCCCGCGGCGCCCGCGAGCCCGAACACCCAGATCATCCGCATGCCCGCGATGAAGAACAGCGAGCCCCACACCATCAGGGTCAGCATGGTCTGGCCGAAATCGGGTTCCATCACCAATAGCGACACCAGCGTCAACAACAGCACCAGCGCCATCGACGTCGCCGGCATTTCCGGCCGCTTGGCGGATTCCGCGAACAGCCAGGCCGCGATCACCACGAAGGCGGGCTTGGCGGACTCGGATGCCTGAATGTTGACGCCGAGCAAGGTAATCCAGCGCCGCGAACCCTTGACCTCGGGGCCGATCAACAAGGTCGCCACGATCAGCGCGATCGAGATCGCGAACACGATCAGGGCGCTGCGCCGGATCTGGCGCGGCGACAGGAAGGAGACGCCGATCAGCACGATGAAGGATGGCAGCAGGAACAGGACGTGGCGGCTGAAGAAGTGGAACGGATCGAGCCCGATCCGGGTCGCAACCGGCGGACTGGCCGCCAACGACAGAATCACGCCGCATAGCATCAGCGCGATGACCACCCCGAGCTGCGGGCGGTCGACCGTCCACCACCAATCGGACAAGGGGTTGCGTTCTTCGCGGGAGAGCATGGGTATTCCCAGGGCCAAGGATATGTCCATTGGTCGCCCATCAGGGTTTCCGAAGGGTTAAGGAATTGGAGATGTTTCGAACAAGTCTCCGTGCCCCGGATGCTGGGCCGCGCCGCAAAAACACCCTTCATGGCCCGCGAAAGCGGTATCGCCGCAATCCGCTTTCGCGGATGATGACAGTCGTGAATGCCGGCAACGACCGCCGTGGTTACACCACCGCCTTGACGCCCGGCAGCGCGGTCACCAGGTCGCGGAACTTGGCGCCGCGAATTTCGAAATTGCGGTACTGGTCGAACGAGGCGCAGGCCGGCGACAACAGCACCACCGGATCGGCCAGGTTTGAGGCTTCGGCGTCGCGCGCGGCATGCTCGACCGCGACCTCGAGCGTCTCGGAGATCTCGTGCGGCACGCCGTCGCCGAGGGTGCCTGCAAATTCTGCTGCCGCCTCGCCGATCAGATAGGCCTTGCGGATGCGCGGAAAATATTCGGCGAGGCCTGTGATGCCGCCGAGCTTCGGCTTTCCCCCGGCGATCCAGAAGATGTCGCCGAAGGACGACAGCGCGTGTGCGGCCGCGTCCGCATTGGTGCCCTTGGAATCGTTGACGAACAGCACATGGCCGCGGCGGCCGACCTGCTCCATGCGATGTGCGAGGCCGGGAAAGCTGCGTAAGCCGTTTTGCAGCACGCCCTGGCTGACCCCCAGCGCCAGCGCGCAGGCCGCGGCGCAGGCCGCATTCTGCGCATTGTGCTGCCCGCGCAGCGAGCCGATGCCGCCGATCCGCGCGATTTCGCTGCGCGCGCCGCCGGCAGCGCGCAGGATGGTTTCGTGCTCGACATAGATGCCGTCGGCCAGCGGATTTCTCACGGAAACGCGGACGACGCGCTTGCCCGATTGCTCGATGCGGTCGGCGGTGCTGCGGCTCCAGCCGTCGTCGACGCCGACGATCGCCGTGCCTTGCGGCTGCACGCCCGCGACCAGACGCTCCTTCACGGCGGCGTAGTGCTCAAGCGTGCCGTGGCGATCGATATGGTCTTCGCTGACATTGAGCAGAATGCCGACGGTCGGATCGAGCGAGGGCGTCAGATCGATCTGGTAAGACGACATCTCGATGACATGGACGCGCCCCATGCGCGGCGCCTCCAGCGACAGGATCGCGGTGCCGATATTGCCGCCCATCTGGGTGTCGTAGCCGGCAAAGCGCATCAGATGCGCGATCAGCGCGGTGGTGGTAGATTTGCCGTTGGTGCCGGTGATGGCGACGAACGGCGCATCCGGCGCCTGCCGGCGCCGCTCGCGGCAGAACAATTCGATGTCGCCGATCACCTCGATGCCGGCCTCGCGCGCCTTGAGCACCGACCAATGCGGGCTCGGATGGGTGAGCGGCGCGCCCGGGGTCAACACCAGCGCCGCGACATTCGCCCAGGAAACCTTCCGCAAGTCCGCGGTCACGAAGTGGGCGCGTGCAGCTTCGGCCAACCTGTCGGCGCCGTCATCGCCCGCGATGACCTTGGCGCCGCCCGCTCTCAACGCGTGGCAGCTCGCAAGGCCGGAGCCGCCGAGGCCGAACACTGCGACCGTCTTGCCCGCGAAGGAGGTGACGGGGATCATCGCCCAATCACCGCAGCTTGAGCGTGGAGAGGCCGGCCAGCGCCAGCATCACCGAGATGATCCAGAACCGGATCACGATCTGCGGCTCGGTCCAGCCCAGTTGCTCGAAATGATGATGGATCGGCGCCATCCTGAAGATGCGCTTGCCGGTGAGCTTGAAGGACGCCACCTGCACGATCACGGAGACCGCTTCCAGCACGAACAATCCGCCGATCACCGCCAGCACGATCTCGTGTTTGACCGCGACCGCGATCGAGCCGAGCATGCCGCCGAGCGCGAGCGAGCCGGTGTCGCCCATGAAGATCGAGGCCGGCGGCGCGTTGAACCAGAGGAATCCCAGTCCCGCGCCGAGCACCGCGCCGCACAGCACCGCGAGCTCACCGGTGCCCGCGACATAGTTGATCTGCAAGTAGTCGGAGAACACGACGTTGCCGGCGAGATAGGCGATCAGGCCAAAGCTTGCGGATGCAATCATGACCGGCACGATTGCGAGCCCGTCGAGACCGTCGGTCAGATTGACCGCATTGCCGGCGCCGACAATGACGAAGGCGCCGAAGATCACGAAGAACCAGCCGAAATTCAGCACCACATCCTTGAAGAACGGGATCGCGAGCGACGTCGACGACACGTCGCGGCCGAGCCGGACCAGCGCATAGCAGGCGGCCAGCGCGATCACTGCTTCCAGCGCCAGGCGGATGCGGCCGGCGAAGCCGCCGGAAGTCTGTTTCGTCACCTTCAAGTAATCGTCATAGAAGCCGACGAAGCCGAAGCCCAAGGTCACCGCAAGCACGATCCAGACGTAAGGGTTGAGCGGATTGGCCCACAGCAGGGTCGCGACCACGAGCCCCGACAGGATCATCAGCCCGCCCATGGTGGGCGTGCCCTTCTTGGTGAGATGCGATTGCGGGCCGTCGGTGCGGATCGGCTGGCCCTTGCCCTGCCTGATCCGCAAATGATCGATGATCCAGGGGCCGAACAGGAACACGAACAGGGCTCCCGTTACCACCGCGCCGCCGGTACGAAAGGTGATGTAGCGAAAAACGTTCAGAATCGTGTGCAGCGGGGCAAGACCGGGAAAGGTATTGGAAAGCTCGATCAACCAGTAAAACATTCAATCTGCCCTATCCCGCGGCTTCATCGCGCGCGGACTTGCCTGGAAAGCGCTTTTCGAGCGCATTTACGATGATTTTCATCTTCGAGCCCAGCGATCCCTTTATCATGATCGTATCGCCGGCGTGTATCGCGGAGACCGCCTGCGCTTCCAGGCTTGCCGCGCTCTGCGCATAGCCGCCTCGTTTACCTGCGGAAAGCGCGTCCCACAAGTTACGCATCAAGGGACCGCAGCAATAAACCAGATCGATATGATTGGTCTTGACAGCATCGGCGAGACCACGATGCAGCGCGGGGCCGGTCGGACCGAGTTCGAGCATGTCGCCGAGGACGGCGATGCGCCGGCCATGCGGGCCGGTCACCGCCTGGCCGAGCACATTGAGCGCCGCCGCCATCGAGGCCGGATTGGCGTTGTAACTTTCGTCGATCAGGGTGGCCTCGCCATCGGCGAGTTCCAGCACGCGCCGCGCGCCGCGGCCGGCGGGAGGCGCGAGCTGCGACAGCGACAACGCGGCAAGCGCGAGATCGGCGCCGGCGAGCGAGGCGGCAGCAAGCACGGCGAGCGAGTTCATCGCCATATGGCGCCCGGGCATGCCGAGCTTGTAGGTCAGGTCATGGCCGAGAATATTGGCATGCACGGCCGAGCAGGTCGCATGCAACGATACCTCCAATAACCGCGCATCGGCATTCTCGTCGGCGCCGAAGGAAACGATGCGCGAGATGCCATGCTTTTCGGCATGCTTTTGCAGGCGGGCGAATTGCGAATTGTCGCGGTTCAGCACCGCCGCGCCGCCGGCTTCGACGCCAAAAAAAATCTCCGCCTTGGCGTCGGCAATCGCCTCGAGGCTAGCGAAGAATTCCAGATGGACCGGCTCGACCGTGGTGATGACGGCGACATGGGGCCGCACCATCTGCACCAGCGGTTCGATTTCGCCGGAGTGATTCATGCCGATCTCGAACACCGCAAAGCGCACCGAGGCCGGGCAGCGCGCCAGCGACAGCGGTACGCCCCAATGATTGTTGAACGAGGCGACGGAAGCGTGGGTCTCGCCCTGCGCGCCGAGCACGGCGCGCAACGCTTCCTTGGTCGAGGTCTTGCCGACCGATCCCGTGACCGCGATCACCTGACCTGTCAGGCGCGCGCGCGCGGCGCGGGCAAGATCGCGCAGGCCGGCGAGCACGTCGTCGACCACGAGCAGCGGCGCATCGGACGCAAACTTGCCGCGCTGCGCAGCTTCGACCACGGCGAGCGCCGCGCCAGCCTTGAGGGCTGCGTCAACGAAATCATGTCCGTCGTGCACGTCGCCCAGAATCGCGAAATAGGCCTCGCCTCGCTTGATGCTGCGGCTGTCGATGGAGAGGCCGGTGACGGCTTCCGGCAAAGTTCCGCTCCGCGAGGCGCGCATCGCCTCCGCCATGGCTTGCGGCGTCCACAAAGGCTGCGCGCTCATGCGACCCTCGAGGCAAGCGCTGCGGCCACCGCGTCATGATCGCTGAACGGCAGCACGCGGTCGCCGACGATCTGTCCGGTCTCGTGGCCCTTGCCGGCGATCATTAGCACATCGCCCGGCTCCAGGTCCGAGATCGCAGCGCGGATCGCGGCGGCGCGGTCGCCGATGTCCCTCGCGCCCTTGGCCGCGGCGAGGATCTCGGCGCGGATCGCTTCGGGATTTTCGCTGCGCGGATTATCGTCGGTGACGATGATGCGGTCGGCATTCTCGCTTGCGATCGCGCCCATCAGGGGACGTTTTCCCGCGTCGCGGTCGCCGCCGGCGCCGAACACCACGACGAGCTTTCGTTTTGCATAGGGCCGCAGCGCCTGCAACGCCTTCGCCAGCGCGTCGGGCTTGTGCGCGTAATCGACGAAGATCGGCGCGCCGTTGCGCTCGCCGACCCGCTCCAACCGACCCTTGGCGCCCTTGAGCGCTTCGAGGCTTTCGAGCACCGCATCCACCTCGCTGCCGGTTGCGATCGCAAGGCCAGCTGCGACCAGCGCATTCTCGATCTGGAACGCCCCGACCAGCGGCAGCCTGATCGAGTATGACGAGCCGCGATGTTCGAGCTCAAGCTCTTGTGCAAAGCCTTCAATGGTCGCTGCGACCAGGCGAATACCCTCGCCTGCCCCGTCGCCCTGGCGGCCAACCGTGACGATGCGCAAGCCGTGCGAGCGCGCAGCCTCGATCACTGCCAGCGAGCAATCATGGTCCGCCGAGATCACGGCCGCGCCGCCGGGGGCGATCAGTTCGCGGAACAGCCTGAGCTTGGCGGCGAGATAATGCGCAACGTCAGGATGGTAATCCATGTGGTCGCGCGAAAGGTTGGTGAACCCGCCGGCTGCTATCCGCACGCCGTCCAGCCTGAATTGGTCGAGCCCGTGCGAGGAAGCCTCGAACGCCAGATGGGTGACGCCGTCGCGGGCGATCTCGTCGAGCTCACGATGCAGCGCGATCGGATCGGGCGTCGTCAGCGAGCCATAGACGGTGCGCTTCGGCGATACCAGACCGATAGTGCCGATCGAGGCCGACGCATGGCCGAGCCGCTGCCAGATCTGGCGCGCAAACGCCGCAACCGAGGTCTTGCCGCTGGTGCCGGTGACGGCCGCGATCGTCGCGGGCTGCTCCGGGAAGAATTTTGCCGCCGCCAGCGAAAGCGCCCGGCGCGGATTGGGCGTGGTGACGAAGGGCACGCCGAGCATGCCTTGGGGCGGATGGTCGCCGGCGACCGCGACCGCGCCGGAACCAATTGCGGAATCGATGAAGCGCGCGCCATCCGTCTTGAGGCCTGCCAGCGCAAAAAACAGGTCTCCCGGCTTGACGATGCGGCTATCCACCGCAAGGCCTTCGACCGCAACCGCTTCCGCCTGCGGGTCGATCCGGGCGTCATCGCCGAAGAGGTCGCGAAGTCTCATGGTCTAAAAAGTCTCATGATCTTCCAGTCCGGCCGGCAACCGCCGCGGGAACTCAAAATCGGCGGGCATCGGCCCCAGGGCTTACTGCGTTGTCTTCGATGCCGCAAGAATAAGGCGGTCGGGCGGCGGCAGGTCGAAACGCGGCTCGATCCCCAAAAGCGGCGCAATGCGGGCGATCACATTGCCGCCGGTCGGCACCGCGTTCCAGCCCGAGGTGATGAAACCGGAGGTTTCCTTCAGCGCTTGCGGTTCGTCGATCATAATCAGCAGCTGGTAGCGGGGATGATCGGCGGGAATGATCGCCGTGAAGGCGGTGAGTACGCGCTTCTTGGCGTAACGGCCGTTGATCACCTTCTCGGCAGTGCCGGTCTTGCCGCCGATATAATAGCCGTTGACGTCGGCCTTTCGCGCCGTGCCGATCTCGGCATTGAGCCGCATCAGGAACCGCATCTTTTCGGACGTTTCTGGCTTGATCACCCGTTTCGCCACCGCCATGGCTTCATCCTCGGAGCGCTTGAGGAAGGTCGGCGGAATCAGATAACCGCCGTTCACCAGCGCGTCGATGCCCATCACCGCCTGCAGCGGCGCCACCGCAATGCCGTGGCCGAAGGCGATCGTGACCGTGTTCAATTCGCCCCAATGGCGCGGCAGGATCGGCGAGGCGCTCTCCGGCAGTTCAGTGCGCAGCCGATCGAGCTGCCCCAGCTTGCGCAGGAACGCCTTGTGCGCCTCGACCCCCTGCGACAACGCGATTCGAGCGGCGCCGACGTTCGAGGAGAAGGTGAACACCTCCTTCATGTTGAGGAAACGGCCCTTCGGCTCGTCGTCATGGATGGTGAACTTGCCGTAGTGCAGCGGCCCGCGCGCGTCCCACATCGAGTTGAGATCGGACTTGCCGGAATCGAGCGCCATCGCCAGCGTAAAGGCCTTGAACGTCGATCCCATCTCGTAGACGCCGGTGGTGAGCCGGTTGATTCGGTCTGGATCGCGCGCTTCCTTCGGATTGTTGGGATCGAAATCGGGAACCGAGACCATCGCCACGACTTCGCCGGTCCTGACGTTGGAGACGAGACCGGAAGCCGCCTTGGCGTGGAATTTCTCCTTCGCCTTGAGCAGCTCGTCGCGCAAGGCGTGCTCGACGCGCAGGTCGACCGACAGCTCTATCGGCTTCTGCTCGTGATCAAAGGCAAAACCGGCGCGGTGGAGCGCAGCAAGATGATTGTCATCGAGCCATTTCTCCATGCCGGCGATGCCCTGGTTGTCGACATTGACAAGACCAATCAAGTGCGCGACCTCGTTGCCGGTGGGATAGACGCGCTTGTTCTCGCGCAGGAAGCCGATGCCGGGAATGCCGAGGCGGTGGATTTCCAACTGCTGGTCCGGCGTGATTTCCCGCTTCAGCCAGACGAAGCCCTTCTTGGACGACAGGCGGTCGCGCACCTCGCCGGTGTCGAGATCCGGCAGCGTCGCGGTCAGGAGCTCGATCGCCTCGTCCTTGTCGATGATGCGCCGCGGTTCGGCGAACAGGCTCGGTGCCTTGACGTCGGTGGCCAGGATTTCGCCGTTGCGGTCGATGATATCGGGCCGCGCGGTCGCGATCGCATCCTGCGCCGCGGTCCGCCGCCCGCTGTGGGCGTCCGCCCCGATCGCGAACATCACCAGCCTTCCACCGATCACCGCATAGATCGCCACGAACGCAAGAATCGCGAAGCCGACGCGGGCGCGCGCCTTGACGGCGCGGTCAACGTTGCGACCGTAAAGCAGGCCGCGGATCAACCGCTGCCGCCACGGTTCCGTCGGCTTGGCTTGGGGCGGCGCGGCGTCGGTCATTGCTTGTTCTCCGGCTGCGGTACCGAACCGGTCACGTTCGCGCCATCGGCGTCGGCCGCGGCGTCGATGGTGTGGATCATCGAACCGATCGGATCGGGATCGCCCGGCCTGACGAGACTGGGCGGCCGTTCGGGCAGGTTCTTCAGGCTATCGTATTGCGTGGCGGCGATCGGCTTCAGCGGCAGATGGCGTTCGGCCAGGCCCTGCAGCCTTAGCGGCGCATCGAGCTTGGCCCATTCCGAATGCAGCACGGCAATGGCGTCGCGCTGCTCGCGGATTTGCGCGTGCAGCCGCAGCACGCGCTCGGTGCGCGCGGTCGAATCCATCTTGATCTGGTAGACATAGGCGGCGGCAAATATCAGTGCGCCGATCACGAGGAGATGAATGATCCGCATGGTCAGCCTCTCCGCATTACGTCGGAGAGTTTTGGCCAGGAAGGCAGCGCGGCGCTCGCATGCGGTGGCGCCGCGTTGCGTTCGGCGGCACGCAGCTTTGCCGATCGCGCGCGCGGATTGGCGGCAATCTCCTGCTCGCCCGGGGTCACCGGGCGCCGGGCCAGGAGATCAAAGCTCGGCGGCACTGACGCCCGTTCCGGCAGGTGCCGCGATCCGCCGCCGGACTTGCTGCGCTCGACAAGGAAATTCTTGACGATGCGGTCTTCCAGCGAATGGAACGACACCACGGCCAGCCGCCCGCCGGGTTTCAGCACGCGTTCGGCTGCCTCAAGCGCCAGCTGCAATTCGTCGAGCTCTTCGTTGACGAGGATTCGCAAGGCCTGGAACGTCCGGGTCGCCGGGTGAATGTCGTTCGGCTTGGCGCGCACGACGCGGGAGACGATATCGGCAAGCGCGCGGGTGGTCGCGATCGGTGCTTCCTTGCGCGCGGCAACGATGGCGCGCGCAACGCGGCGCGAATGCCGCTCCTCGCCGAAGATATAGATGATGTCTGCAAGCTCGCTCTCGGAAGCCTTGGCGACCACGTCGGCGGCGGTCGGGCCGCTATCGGCCATCCGCATGTCGAGCGGCCCGTCGAGCCGGAACGAGAAGCCGCGGCTGGCTTCGTCGAGTTGCATCGAGGAGACGCCGACGTCCATCACCACGCCGTCGACGGTTTCAAGCCCCTGGCTAGCGCAAATCTCGCCGAGATGCGAGAAGCGGTCTTCCACCAGCGTCAGCCGGCCTTCCGACCGGGCCACGAGATCGACCCCGCCGGCGATGGCGGTGCGGTCGCGGTCGATGCCGATAACGCGGGTTCCCTTGACCTCGAGGATAGCCCGGCTGTAGCCGCCCGCGCCGAAGGTCGCGTCGACGTAGACGCCGCCTTCTCGGGGCTTGAGCATCTCGACCGCCTCGCTGCCGAGCACGGGAACATGGCGCAAGCCAGCCGCCGTCATGCGCCGGCCCCTGGCATGGTCCGGCATAACGTGCTGAAATTGGACGCGAACGGGCTCATTGCGCCTCAGTTTCCCGCGCCTTGCGGGGCTTTTCGGAGCGAAAAGCCGCCACGCGGCGCGATCGCCGATCCCGCGCGACCCCAACCGCAAACCCTGCTTTCCACATGGAATTTGCTGGGTTGCCATGGGCTTTCGCGCGTGCCTCGGCCTCCCCCAAAACCGGGCGGCTCTCCGCCTCTCAGTAACGGCAGGCAGCGTTAAGAAAGCGTTGATGGGATTGCAACAATGCTTGGTAAGCAGGGCTGGGAGCGGGTTCCCGAAGCCGGGCTTCCGCTGCCGGTTCTGCCGGTGCCGGCGTAGTGATGCTTGCAGCACACACTCGCGCAAAATGAAGCGGCCAATGTCGCTGACGATCGCGAGGAGTATATAGTAAGGAATACTTAATCGCGGCGCGTCCCTCAAGGACCCGGCCGCTGCCGTCCTCCTGCCCGGTTTGAATTGTCCTATGCCGCCCGGTTCGTTCGCATCTGATAGTATTGATTCGAAGCGTCAACGCGCCCTTCCGATTCCCAGGGCCAACGCGGGCATGAAGATTTTTACCCCGGATTCCTCGATTGCGTCCGATGTCATCCCGTCGGCGAACTATGGTGAGCGCCACAAGAGCCGCCAGCCCGACATGATCGTGCTGCACTATACCGGCATGCCCGACGTGGAGGGCGCGATCGCGCAGCTCTGCACGGCCGGCACCGACGTCTCGGCGCATTACATCGTGCTGGAGGACGGCCGCATCGTGCAGTGCGTTCCCGAAGCCAAGCGCGCCTGGCATGCAGGCCAGTCTTCATGGGCCGGCGAGGAAGACATCAATTCCTGCTCGATTGGTGTCGAGATCATCAATCGCGGCCACGACTGGGGCTATCCGGACTTTCCGTTGCGCCAGATCGCCGCGGTGATCGCGCTGTGCCGCGGCATCATGCTCCGCCGCAAGGTGCCTTCGCACCGCGTGCTGGCACATTCCGACGTCGCGCCGTCGCGCAAGAGGGACCCCGGCGAAAAATTCCCGTGGCATTCGCTGGCCAATTCCGGCGTCGGCCATTGGGTGCAGCCGGCGCCGATCGTACGCGGCGACACGCTCAAGCTGACCAGCATCAGCGATGACGTCCTCAACATGCAGCAGGCGCTCGCCAAATATGGGTACAGCGTGCCGACCACCGGAAAATATGACGGGCCGACCATGGATGTGGTCGGAGCCTTCCAGCGCCATTTCCGTCCCGCCCGCGTCGACGGCATCGCAGATCACTCGACGCTGACCACGCTGCACGCGCTGCTCTCGAGCCTTCCGCCCGAGGCCTTCGCGTCCCGGCCGGCCGGCCTGCCTTTTCCACAACCGGTGCTGCCTATGCCGGGGAACCGCTGACATCCGGCAACTCTGCAATCCGCCGCGCATGGAGCCGGCGAAAGCAAGCTGGTTGCCCTCGCCCTGTTTACGCCATGCGGGGCTCGGTCGGAAACTCGACCTTCAGCCCTCGAGAGGCCAGCCGCGACAAATACGGTGTTGGGTCGACCACCTGCTCAGGCATCCAGGCACCGGGTTTGACGACATCACCGTCGATCAGCAGCGTTGCCATTGCAGCCGCTCCCAACGCTGTAGCATCGGCCTGGGCCTGACCTACAAGTGTCGCACACTTTCGGCGATCGCCGTGCCGGACATCCACGCGGAGCTCGAAACATGCCGTCGCCGTCTTGGGCGGCGGACCACCCTGACGGCTGCGCGCGTCGGTCAGGGCGTGACGGACCCATTCGATCGCCATCAGCCGCGAAGCGCCGGCACCAACCAACGCGGCAAGAAGTTTCGTCAGCCAGGCCGGGTCAACGGCGAGCCTTGTAATCGATGTCTTCGCACCCAAGGTGCGTGGATAGAGCACCTGATCGGAAAAAGGAAACAGATATGCGAGCCGTGCCCCGGCAGGCGGCGGAAACTCGACAAGCCGCGGCGCAGTGAACGGGCGCGCAGGATGGTCTGCTCCATCAACCCGGATTTCGTAAGACATCGCCAGTTCCTGGAGGAAATATCCGAATAGGGCCGGCCCGCCCGAATCGCGCGCGGGCAGCAAGAGAGCGGTCTCGATCTCGTCGGCCCCGCCGAGAGAATCCGCGAGCGAACGCACCATCACATTGGCGATGCCAGGAGCGATCCCGGTTCCCAGCAATACCCGCGCGCCGGAGGCACGAGCGGCAGCATCGACCTTGTCGTAAGCGGCGCCACGACCGAGCTCAGTCAGGCGCGGAGTAATGTCCGTATAACGCAATCCACGTTCGATTGCCGCCCACAGCAGTGCGCGATTGGGCAAATCGACGCAACTGACCACAACCGCCGCGTCTTCGAGAGCTGCCGCGATGGAAGATGGCGCTGCGGTGTCGATCCCGCGACCACGAGCGCCGTAGCCGATCGCCGCCGCGGCCTCGTCCGCTTGCGCAGGATTGCGGCCCGCGACCACGACCTGTCCCGGATATTCGGGCGCAAGCTCGGCCGCCATGCGGCGCCCGACCACCCCGTAGCCGCCGACAATGAGAATTTCGCGAGCCTTCATACTGTCTCTCCCGGCCGAAGGCGGACTGGGGACACATTCCTGATCGCTCACGCAAACTGCCCGATCAGCCGAAATCCGGCATTGAGCGAAATCAACCATGATCCTGGCTGCGCTTTGCAACGCCGACCTCGCAAGCGATTTCAGACAACCGCCGCGCATAGAGCCGGCGCAGCGGCTCCAGTTGCGTCGCGACGGTGGCGGCGAGATAGGCCTCGCGCGCCGCTTCATGGCGGCCGAGCCGACGCAACAGGTCGGCGCGCACCGCGGGCAGCAATTCATAGCCATCGAGGCAGCCACGCGCCTGCAGCGCATCGATCAGATCGAGCGCGCGCGCTGGTCCATCTACCATCGACACCGCGGCGGCATGGTTGAGCTCGACCACCGGCGAGGGCGAGATCCGCAGCAGCACCTCGTAAAGGCCCGCGATCTGCGGCCAGTCGGTGTCCTGAAAATTCGGCGCCCGCGCATGTAGCGCCGCGATCGCGGCCTGTACCGCGTAGGATTGCGGCCGGCCCGGCTGCCGCAGGCTCTCCTCCACGAGCTGCAAGCCTTCGGCGATCTGAGCTTGATCCCACAGCGAGCGATCCTGCTCTTCCAGCAGCACGATGTCGCCGGCCGCGGTTTCGCGCCCGGCGCGACGCGCGTCGTGCAACAGCATCAGCGCCAGCAATCCCTTGATCTCGCCGCGCCGCGGCATCAGCGCATTGAGCAGGCGGCCGAGCCGGATCGCCTCGCGCGCGAGATCGGGACGCATCAGCTCCGCGCCGGAGGTCGCGACATAACCTTCGGTGAAGACGAGATAGATCACCGCGAGCACGCCGGAAAGCCGCGGCTCCAGCGCTTCGCGCTCCGGCACCTCGTAGGCGATGCCGGCGAGGCGGATCTTCTGCTTGGCACGGACCAGGCGCTGCCCCATCGCCTCTTCGCCGACCAGGAACGCGCGCGCGACCTGCGCCGTGGTCAGTCCGCAGACCGTGCGCAAGGTCAGCGCCACCTGCACATCGGGCGCGAACGACGGATGGCAGCAGGTGAAGATCAGCCGCAACATGTCGTCGTCGAACATCGCGGCCTCCGCTGGCTCTTCCGGGCCGGCAGCGTTGAGCTCGATCTCGTGGACGAGCTGTTGCTGCTTGCCGCGAAACGCGACTCTGGCGGCGCACGCGGTCGATCGCCTTGTTGCGTCCGACATTGACCAGCCAGGCCCGCGGATTGCCGGGCGGATCGTCATGCGGCCAGCGTTCCAGCGCCACCGTGAACGCCTCCTGCAGCACGTCCTCGGCGAGATCGAAATCACCGACGAGGCGGATCAGCGTCGCCAGTGCCCGGCCCGCCTCGTCACGGAATATTTTTTCGATCTCGCTCGGGGTCATGGATGCGCTACTCACTCACCGATTATTCCGGGGCGCTGACGCGTCGCCCCGGAAAGACGGCTTCGCCGTCAATTATAAACCCAGATCGGCCGCACCTCGATCGAGCCAAACCTGGCGCCGGGAATCTTCGCGGCGATCGCCAAGCGCGGTGTCGAGATCCTTGGCCTCGACCAGATAGTAGCCGCCGAGCTGCTCGCGGGTTTCCGCGAACGGGCCGTCGGTGGTCAGGGTCTTGCCCTCGCGCACCCGCACCGTGGTCGCGGTCGAGATCGGCTGCAGCCGGTCGCCGGCCTTGAAGTTGCCGCTCTGGATGATGCCTTGCGTGAACGCACCATATTCCGCCAGCATCTTCTGGCTCGCCGCCGCGTCGAGCTTGGCATAGTCGGCCTCGTTCTGGTAGATCATCAGCAAATACTGCATGTCGGTCACTCCTGTTGATCGGCTGGATCGCCGACACCCGGTCGAACGAGCGGCGCCCAAAACGACATCTTCAGGATAAATTATTTTGGCCTCTCGCGCGGCCGTTATCGGCTTGACCCGGCGGGCTCGAGCCCCCATGGGTTAGGGCGTCAGTCGGCCGGACGGCCGCTCCCGCAACGGCCGAAAGGTCGCGGGGGAGGAAAGTCCGGGCTCCATCGACATACGGTGCCGGATAACATCCGGCGGGGGCAACCCCAGGGAAAGTGCCACAGAGAACGAACCGCTTCCCCCACCCTACCCTCCCCCGCATGCGGGGGAGGGATAAAGGGAGGGGGCAGCAAGGGTGAAAAGGTGCGGTAAGAGCGCACCGCGGGTCCGGCAACGGAACCGGCATGGCAAACCACACCGGGAGCAAGACCGAATAGGGACGGCAACGCGGGCAGTTCGCGAAAGCGATAACGCCCGTGGGAGCGATGTCAGGCTCGCCGTCCGGGTAGGTTGCTCGAGGTAACGCGCAAGCGTTGTCCCAGAGGAATGGCCGTCACGTATCGTCGCGCGCAAGCGAGGCGGTGCCCTCCAGAACCCGGCTTACAGGCCGGCTGATGCTTTTGCGCGAAAGCGTTTTCGACCGAAGTGGCTTTCCGGTTCGCGTCAAGAAAACGCGTCTTGCTGAGAATGAGGGGTTCGGCGCAACCACGCCGGACCCCTCGCCATTTTCGGTGCCCATCATCTCCGCCAGACGGAGTCATTCCAGAGCGCAATCCTATGCCACGATCTTCTCCAGCAGCGCCATCAGCGCTTCCGGCGCGGTAACGCCCGGCGAGTGGCTGGCGTCGATCTCATAATAGCGCCAGCCGGGTTCGCTTTTCGCGCGCTTGGCGAACGGACCAAAGGTGTCGGCGGGCGTGACGCGGGTGGCGTAGATGTAGCTGCGCGGCATGTTCGGTTCGCCGTTATGCAGCTTCAGTTTCATCTCGAAACATTTGATCGGCATGTTGACGCGGCGCGCGCTCAGCCATTCGAGATCATCCGGCGGAGTGTCGGGAGGCGTCGGATTCGGCGGCACGCGCCAGCCGTCGCCGGATTTCGCCGCTTCCTGCATGCGCGGCCGCGCCACCTCGTTGAGATCGAGCAGCGATTGCCCGTCGCGCGGCACGAAGGCGTCGAGATAGATCAATTGCGCGACGCGGTCGCGCGCGCGGTCGGCGACGCCGGTCGCGACCATGCCGCCATAGGAATGGCCGAGCAGCACGATGTCGCGCAAATCCTCATAGCGGATGACGTTCAATATGTCCTGGATGTGGGTTTCCAGATCGACCGAGGCAGTGGCGAGATGCTCGCGCTCACCCAGTCCCGTATAGGTCGGCGTCACCAGCCGATGCCCGGCCGCTTGCATCAAGGGATGCATCTTCTTCCACGACCATCCTCCACCCCATGCGCCGTGACAGACCAGGAAGGTTCTCTTTGGCGATGCTGCGCTCATTGGGCCGTTTCCATGAAGTTATCGTTGGGGCTCGTCGGCGATAGTACCCGTCCGCCGTCTGGTGTAAACGTCGCGCGCGATTCGGTGTCCGTCATTCCGCGTTCGCGCCATGCGCGCCCCGGAATGACCAGCGAGAGAGAGCATGCCCGCGAGCGCCTACCTGCTGCTGTTCTTCGGCGCGCTTGCCGGCGGCTTCGTGTCGGGGCTTGCCGGATTTGGAACCGCGCTGATGGCGCTCGGCATCTGGCTCTATGTGCTGCCGCCTTCGCTTGCGGTGCCGCTGGTTCTGATCTGCTCGATCGTGGGGCAATCCTCGACGCTGCCATCGATGTGGCGGAGCTTTGATCTCACGCTGGTCTGGCCGTTCCTGATCGGCGGTGTCGCCGGCGTGCCGGTGGGCACGATGCTGATCGCGCATGCCGATCCGCACATCTTCAAATTGAGCATCGGCGTGCTGCTGGTGGTGTTTTCGGTCGCGTTGTTGTTGAACCGCGCGCCGATGGCGTTTCGCTTCGGCGGCCGGCTGGCGGACGGAGCCATCGGCTTCGCGGGCGGAATTTTGGGCGGGCTTGCCGGCCTGTCGGGGCCGCTGCCGACGCTGTGGGCGAGCGTGCGCGGCTGGGGCAAGCACGAGCGGCGCGGCGTTTTCCAGACCTTCAACTGGACGGTGCTCGCGACCGCATTGTGCCTGCAACTCGCAGGCGGCCTGATCAAGCCGGAGGTGGGCTGGCTCGCTTTGTTTGCGCTGCCCGGGACGATCGTCGGCGCCTGGATCGGGGCGAAAATCTACCACGGCATGAGCGACCGCAATTTCGGCGATGCCGTGCTCGTGCTGTTGTTTCTCTCCGGCGCGGGCCTGCTGTGGAGCAGCATCCGCTGAGCAAGGCGTTGCCGCAGCCACGGCTTTCAGCTGCCTCACCGCCGCCGAAGCACGTTGCCGATGATATCCGCGCCGACATCGATCTCGCGCTGGTTCCAGGCCGCAAAGCCGAGGAACAGTCCATGATCGGTGATCCTGCCGACGAAATGCGGCGAGAGCGCGCGCACCGTCACGCCCTTGCCGATCAGGCGTGCTGCGATGTCGCCGTCGTCAAACTGCCGCCCGAGATAAGCCACAAGCTGCATGCCGCCGCTCGGCGGAACGACTTTGAGCCGATCGCCCGCGGCGGCGTTCAACGCCTGCACCAGATGATCGCGCCGATCACGGTAGATGCGCGCCATCTTTCGGATATGCGCCGACAGATGACCGTCCTCGATGAACTCGGCCAGCGCGTTCTGCAACGGCGCGGCACCGATCTGCCCGCTGTGCCGCTGCGCCCGCTCGAAAATCTCGACATAACCCTCGGGCACCACGGCGTAACCCAGGCGGATGTCCGAGAAGGTCGATTTCGAGAACGTGCCGACATAGAAAATTCGGCCCCCTTCATCCAGGCCTTGCAAGGCGGCGACCGGTCGGCCATCATAGTGAAACTCGCTGTCGTAATCATCCTCGACGATTGTCGCGCCGACCGCAGCGGCGAAGGCAACAAGCTGGTGACGACGATTGATCGGCATCAGCCTTCCGGTCGGGTATTGATGTGACGGAGTGACAAAGATCAGTCGCGGCCTGCCGCTCCGGCCCTCGATCGACAATCCGCTCCGGTCGAGCGACACCCCGCTGACGCGTGCGCCAGCCGCTTCGAGCGCAACCCGCGCACCGCCATAGCCGGGGCTTTCCATCCATGCGAGGTCGCCGGCATCGAGCACGACGCGTGCGATGAGTTCGATCGCCGCCTGGGCCGAAGGCAGTACCATGACCTGCCGCGCTTCGGCCCGCACTCCTCGATGCTCCGATCAAATGCCGCAGCAGAGCTGCCTGGAGCGCCGGGCGATTCACGCCCGGCGAGCCGCGCGTCAGGCGCAAGGCGAGCCGCACGACGAAGGCAGCGCGCCCACAAGTCGTGCGGAAACTCACGCAGGTCGGCTAGCCCCGGCTGAAACGGCCGCGGCGTACCTTCGTCGATGATTGGCCAGTTGGCCCTCTGAAGGCGCTTCGCCCAATGCGACATCCGCGGCGCCGGCGACGCGATGGGCGAGGCTGATCTGCCGCCGAGCACAAGCGTCGGCCGCGACGCCGCCACGACCGGACGCCGTCCGTGCGCAACCTCCAGATATCCTTCCATCGCCAATTGATCGACGACGCTCGATACTGTGTTGCGCGACACGTTGAGCTGCCGCGCCAGTTCTCTGCTCGAGGGCAGCCGGTGCGCCGGCTCGAGCGAGCCATTCAGGATCGCCCGGCGCAACGCGTCATAGAGCGCACGCACCAGCGTCTCGCCGCGGTGCGGGCGCAGCTCGATATCGATCAGGCCCGACAACGCCTCGGGCATAACTGGCACCTCTAGTTTATTGAAAATGGACCTTTTCTATAAGCCAGTCAAAGCTATGTTCGCCGGCCTGTCCAGTGCCGCCGGTTCGAGAGTTACCTGAGCATCCAATGATTCACCCTTTACCCCGCCGTACGGCGTTTTTGCTTTTCGCCGTGGTTGTCGTGACCTGGGGCCTGAACTGGGCTGTAACCAAGACGATCGTCCATAGCGTGGTCCCGCTCTGGGCCACCGCGATCCGTTCCGCCATCGCGACCGCAGCATTATTCGCGCTTCAGCTTGCACGCGGGCAATTCATCATTCCGCGCCGCGGCGACCTGGCGGTCATCTTTGCGATCGCGCTGCTTCACATGGTCGCGTTCTCGGCGCTGGTGGCATTCGGCCTGCGGTTCGCGCCGGTCGGCCGGTCGATCGTGCTCGGCTATACGACACCGCTTTGGGTCGTCCCCGGCGCTTGGTTGTTCCTGAAGGAGCCGATGACCAAATCACGTCTAGCGGGGACAGCTCTTGGGGTGCTGGTGCCGATCGCCATGTTCAACCCGCTGGCTTTCGATTGGAGCGACCGCGACGCGCTCATCGGCAGCGGCCTGATCCTGTTGGCGGCGCTGTGCTGGGCGGCGAACATCCTCTACGTCCGCGCCCACAAATGGGTGTCGACACCGTTCCAGCTGGTGTTCTGGCAGACGTTGCTCGCGAGCGTGGTGCTTGCCGCGCTCGCGCTTCTGCTTGACGGCGCGCCACGGGTTGCGTGGACCTCGTCGCTCACCGCCGCGTTTCTCTACAGCGGGATCCTCGGAACGGCGCTGGCCTATTGGGCCATGGCGGTGGTCAACCGCAGCCTGCCGGCCGTAACCACCTCACTTGGCATTCTGGCGACACCCGTGGTCGGCGTGGCCAGCTCGACTCTGGCGCTCGGCGAGCCGGTCGACATTTCCTTGATCATCGCGATGTCGATGATCCTTGCAGGTATTGCCGTCGGCACCATTCCAGCAAGAAGCGGCCTCGCCAACCCACGCCGCCCAGAACTTGCCGCCACAACGGTCCGGTCATGACCTTGCCCGCAACGCCCGATCGCCTCCGTCAACCTGATCCTGTCATGCGTGTGCAGTCCAATTCGCGCGGCATGCCCTCGCGCTCATTGTCACGCGAACATCTCGGCCTCCTGCTCGGCTTCATCGGCATGGCGATCTTCGGCGGCTCGCTGCCGGCGACCCGCGTCGCGGTATCGGCGTTCGATCCGCTTGCCGTGACCGCGCTGCGAGCCGCGATCGCCGGACTGTGCTCGCTCACGCTGTTGATCGTGCTGCGGCGGCCGCTTCCGCCGCGCCGGCTGTGGTTTCAACTCGCCGTTGCCTCGCTCTGCGTCGGCATCCTGTTTCCGTTCCTGATGGCGGTTGCGGTTCAAACCGTCAATGCCTCGCACGGCGGCGTGGTGATGGGCGCGCTACCGATCGCCACCGCCTTCGTCGCCGTTCTCATCACCCATGAACGGCCGCAGCCGCTGTTCTGGATCGCGTCCCTCGCCGGTGCCGCGCTGGTGGTCGCTTCGCGCTGCGCCAGGGCGGCGGCGCGCTCTCTTCCGGCGACCTCCTGCTGTTCGCCGCGGTCGCGGCATCCGCGATCGGCTACGCCTTCTCCGGGCGGCTCACCGCGCAGATGCCGGGATGGGAAGTCATCAGCTGGGCGCTGGTGGTAGCGCTGCCGATCTCGCTGCCGGCGGCCGGCTGCACCATGCCGGCAGACCTTGGGCCATCGCGCTGAAGCCATGGCTGGCGCTGCTCTACGTCGCGCTGTTCTCGCAATGGATCGGATTCTTCGCTGGAATGCCGGCATGGCGATGGGCGGCATCGCGCGGGTCTCGCAGATGCAGTTGTTGCAGCCGTTCGTCACTTTCGCTTTGGCCGCATTCTTCAATGGCGAGACGATCACGCCGCAATCGTGCTGTTCGCCGCCGCCGTGGTCGCCACCGTCGCGATCTCGACGCGCACGCGCGGCCGCCCGTTTCCCGGGCTGACGGTGTCCCCGGCGGCGGATTATTCCGCCGCCGACACGTGCGAATTCGGTTGCCTGCCGCTCGAACAGCCCGCGATAGATGCCGCCCGCGCGCGCGGCCAGCGCGGCATGGGTGCCCTGCTCGACGATCTCGCCGCGATCGAACACCAGGATGCGGTCGAGGCTGCGCACGGTCGAGAGCCGGTGCGCGATCACGATCGAGGTGCGGCCCTTCATCAGCCGCTCCATCGCCTCCTGGATCAGCGCCTCCGATTCCGAATCGAGGCTCGAGGTCGCCTCGTCCAGGATCAGGATCGGCGCGTCGGCCAGGAACGCGCGCGCCAGCGCCACCCGCTGCCGCTCGCCGCCCGACAGCTTGACGCCGCGCTCGCCGACCAGCGTGCCGTAGCCTTTCGGCAGCCGCAGGATGAACTCATGCGCGTTGGCGAGCCGCGCCGCCTGCTCGATCGCCGCCATGCTCGGCGCCGGGCCGGCGCATAGGCGATGTTCTCGGCGAGCGAGCGGTGAAACAGGATCGGCTCCTGCTGCACGATCGCGATCTGGCTGCGCAGCGATTGCTGCGTCGCCGTCGCGATGTCCTGGCCGTCGATCAGGATGCGCCCGCCCGAGACGTCATAGAGCCGCTGCACCAGCTTGACGAACGTGGTCTTGCCCGAGCCGGAGCGGCCGACCAGGCCGACGCGTTCGCCGGCGCGGATGTCGACCGACAGGCCGTCATACAGCGGCGCGCGATGGCCGCCGTAATGGAAGGTCACGTCCTCGAACACGATGCGGCCGCCCGCGATGTCGATCGGCCTGGCGTCGGCCGCGTCGGCAATGCCGATCGGCTCGTCGTGGATCGCGACCAGCTCCTCCATGTCGTTGACCGAGCGCTGCAGATTGTTGACGTGCATGCCGACATCGCGCAGGTAAGCGTGGATGATGTAGTAGCTGGTCAGCACATAGGTGACGTCGCCCGGCGAGGCGCGGCCGGCGAGCCACAACAACAGCGATCCGCCGATCACGGAGCCGCGCAGGCACAGCAGCACCACGAGCTGCGCGGCGTTGGTGTAGTTGTAGCGCAGCCAGGTCCGGTTCACGCGCGTGCGCCAGCGGCTGATGACGCGCATCAGGCGAGCGTCCTCGCGCGCCTCGGCGCCGAACGACTTCACCACCGCGTTGCAGGTCAAGGCATCGGCCAGCGTGCCGCCGACCTTGGTGTCCCAGGCGTTGGAGACGCGCGCGGCGGGCGCGATATAGCGCGTCGAGAACGCTACCGTCATCGACACATAGACCAGCGCGCCCAGCGCGATCACGAGACCGAGCGAGGCCCAGTGCAGCCCGAGCAGGATCATCGAGCCCAACAGCACCATCAGCGACGGCAGCAGCGCCATCAGGATGGTGTCGTTGTAGAGATCGAGCGCCCACATGCCGCGGGTGACCTTGCGCACCGTCGATCCGGCAAAGCTGTTGGCGTGCCAGTCGGTCGAGAAGCGCTGCACCCGCATGAAGGCGTCGCGCGCGACGTCGGACATGATCCGCAGCGTGAACGGCACGATCGCCTGCAGCCCGATCATGCGCAGCGTGATCGACAGCAGGCCGAGCGCGACGATGGCGCCGAACGCCATGAACGCGGCATGGCGCGCGACAGGGTCCGCCGCGCCCGAGGTCAGCGCGTCGACCAGATGGCCGGAGAAGATCGGCATGAACAGGTCGGCCACCGTCGCGCCCAGCAGGCCGCCGGCAACCGTGAGCGCCATCGCCGGCTGGTTGAGCCAGTGGCGGAACACGAACGGGATCACGACGCGGATCGCGGCCGGGCGCTTGTTGACATCACGGGTCATGGCTTCATCCGGCTATGCTCGCGCACGCGCCGGCTCCATCGAATAGACGCGCGACGGCGAAAGGCCGGATGCGAGCGTCGTTGAAAAATCAGGGACTTAAGGGTGCGTTGCGGGATCGGGACGCAGGACCCGATCGATGCTGTCGGAAAACGCCCTCAAAGGGCGAAACAGGCATCCAGCATGAGCTTCGGACGCGAGGGCGCGATCTGCGAATTAGACGTAATCATGCAAATCCTCCCCGGTTCGAGCAGATAATAGGTTTCTTATAAATGCTTCGACGCTGATTTGCAACATCGCGGACGGCGGGCCGCCTCGCGAGACGCGCGTCAATGCGCCGGCTCGGCGGAAGCCGAGGCCGGCTTTTTCAACAACAGCACCAGCAAGCTGAGGCTGAGATAGAACACGGTCAGCATGAAGAAGGCGTCGCCATAGCCCATCACCACGGCCTGGCGATGCACGATCTGGGACAATTGCTTCATCGCCATCAGCGCCGCGTCGCCCATGCCCTGCAGGCGCTGGGTGAAATTGTTGAGCGTCTCGACCGCGGCGGCGTTGCCCCAGTTCACCCGCTCCTGCAGGCGCGAGATATGCAGATCGGTGCGGTCGTTGAGCGCCTCGTTGATGATGGCCAAGCCCACCGCGCCGCCGAGATTACGCGTCAGGTTGAACAGGCCGGAGGCGTTCTTGACCCGGTCCGGCGGCAAGGTGCCGAGCGAGATGGTGTTGGTCGGCACCATCGCCAACATCATGCCGATGCCGCGCAGGATCTGCGGCAGCATCAGCTCGTAGAAATCATAGTCGCGGGTGATCCAGGTCATCTGGTAGGCGCCGAGCGCGAAGATGATGAGGCCGGCCGCGATGATGTAACGCATGTCGAAACGCAGCATCAGCCGTCCGACGATCGGCGCGGTGATGAACATGGTGGCGCCGGAGACGAACATGGTTTCGCCGATCATCAGCGCGCTGTAGCCGCGCACTTCGGAGAGATAGCGCGGATAGATGTAGGTCAGGCCGTAGAGGCCGATGCCGACGCAGAACGAAATCAGGCAGCCGACCGCGAAATTGCGGTCAGAGAAGGTCCTGATGTCGACGATCGGCTCTTCCGCGGTCAGCACGCGCCAGAAAAACGCAACCGCCGAGATGCCGCAAACCCAGACGCAGATCGCGACCGACGTGTCCTGCATCCATTCGTATTGCGGGCCCTCTTCCAGCACATATTCAAGCGAGCCGAGAAAACCCGCCATGAAGATCAGGCCCCACCAGTCGAAACGTTCGAGCAGCGCGAAGTTCGGCTGGTCGAAATCGACCAGCGCCAGCACGCCGACGGTGATGCAGATGCCGGGCACGACGTTGATGAAGAACAGCCAGTGCCAGGACATCCAATCGGTGATGATGCCGCCGACGGTCGGGCCGATGGTCGGCGCCAGCGTCGCGACCAGGCCGATGATCGGGCCGACGATGTAGAATTTCGAGCGCGGAAACACGGTATAGGCGGAGGCGAACACCGTCGGGATCATGCCGGCGCCCAAGAATCCCTGGATCGCGCGCCACAGGATCATCTGCTCGATCGAGGACGCAAAACCGCAGGCGAGGCTCGCAAGCGTGAAGCCGGATGCCGAGATCGCAAACAGCAGGCGGGTGCCGAGCGCGCGCGACAGGAAGCCCGACAACGGGATCGCGATCACTTCGGCGATCAGATAGGAGGTCTGCACCCACGAGACTTCGCTCGAGCTCGCCGACAGCCCGGCCTGGATGTCGGTGAGCGAGGCCGAGACGACCTGGATGTCCAGGATCGACATGAACATCCCGAACACCATGATGAGAAACGCAACCAGCCGCCGCGGCGCGATGCGCTCCGCCGGCGCCGCCGGAGCGCTCAACATCATCGGGGTTGCGGTGGTGGCGTTCGCCATGGATCTCTTCAGCTCATAGGGGGCGCGAGGCGCGGCCGGATACGGCCAAATCTGTTACGGACATGTCTATTGCGGTTGAGTCATTGTCGGCGAGTCCAGGTCGGCGTCGCTGTCGGCATCCGCGGCACCCTTGGTGGTGTCGACGGTGGCGTAGACCGACATGCCGGCACGCAACAGGTTCTCCCGCGCGACGTCCTTCGGCACGCGAATTCGAACCGGCAGCCGCTGCACGATCTTGGTGAAATTGCCGGTGGCGTTGTCCGGCGGCAGCAGCGTGAACACCGAGCCCGCCGCCGGCGCGATGCTGTCGACGACGCCTTCGAACTTGCGGTGGCCGTAGGCGTCGACCGAGATGGTTACGGGCTGGCCGGGGCGGATCCGCTTCAACTGCGTCTCCTTGTAGTTGGCGTCGATGAAGACGTCGTCGAGCGGCACCACGTTGCCGAGCCGCTGGCCCATGGTGATGAAATCGCCGGTATTGACCAGGCGGTTGGAGAAGGTGCCGTCGACCGGCGCGCGCACCAGCGTAAAGTCGAGGTCGCGTTCGGCCTTGGCGAGCGAGGTCTTCAGTTCGGCGAGTTGCGCCTGCGCTTCCGCCTGCTGTGCTCTTGTCACCTCGACATTGTCGCGCGACGCGTCAAAGGCCGCCTGCGCCGCCTTCACGCCGGCAAGTCCCTGATCGCGCCCGGCTTCGGATTGCTCGAAGGTCGCGTGCGAGGCAAAACCCTTGTCGCTCAGCTGCTGCTGGCGATCATAGTCGAGCTCGGCCCGCTTCAGGCCGGCTTGCGCGGATACCAGATTTGCCTGCGCCTGCTCGACCGCGCTTACCTGCGCCGTGACCTGCCGGCCGATCCGGTCGATCGTCGCCTCCTGGGTCGCGATCCTGGTGCGCGCCGCATCGACCGCGATCTTGTAGTCGCCGTCGTCGATCCGGAAGATCACGTCGCCGGTATGGACCAGCGTGTTGTCGCCGGGAAGGATCGCGACAAGATGGCCGGACACCCGGGCGCCCAGCGTCGTGCTGTTGGCGCGCACATAGGCGTCGTCGGTCGAGATGAAAAAGCGCCCGACCAGAAAATAATTCACGCTGTAGGCAACGGCGGCGAGCGCGACCAGCGCACCGACGCTCATCAGGATCAGCTTCTTGCGCTTGGGCGCTTTCGGCGCGGCGGAAGTCGTGGGCGCAGGTGCGGCAGGGGCAGCGGCCGGCTTGTCGGGCACCGGCTCGGACGGCGTCTCCGCGGGGCGGCGCCGCGCCTCGTCGGTAATCTGGGCGCGAAGCTGGTCGGCGAGAACAGCGGAGGCGTCTTGCGCAGCCTCGCCCGCGGCCGTTTCCGAATCCGGCTCCGGCCGAAGCATGCGTGCGGCTTGGTCTCGCGCTACGGCCATAATGGCTCCTCAACTCCAATATCGCGACGCAAAATGAGCAAACACGCTCCCTCCCGCGTCGCATGATCTCAAATTAACATTGACCGAACCGTTCGGTCAAGATATATGATGACCGGCGAAATTTACGGGGCAGGTTCTTTTCAAGACGTTTCCAGACCCCAAATCTTTCCCGAGAAGCTAAACCAATGGTTGCAGTCGATCGCACTTCCCTCCGGATTGTCGGCGACGAGGATTCCTCGAAACGCCGGCAGATTCTTGACGGCGCCCGCAAGGTCTTCCTGGATTTGGGGTTTGACGGCGCCAGCATGGGCGTGATCGCCCGCGCCGCCGGCGTCTCCAAAGGGACGCTCTATGTCTATTTCGCCGACAAGAACCGCCTGTTCGAGGCCATCGTCGAGCAAGAGGCGCTCGAACAGGGCGAGATTACCTTCAATTTCGACCCCGCGCGCGACGTCACTACGACCCTGCGCGAGTTCGGCGAGGCCTATATCGCGATCATCTGCCGGCCCGGCGGCGGATCGGCGATCCGCACCGTGATGGCCATTGCCGAACGGATGCCGGAGGTCGGCAGCCGCTATTACGAGCGCGTGCTGGACAAGACCATCAACCGGCTTGCCGCCTATCTCGACGCGCATGTGAAGGCGGGCGAGCTCGTCATCGACGATTGCCAGCTCGCGGCCTCGCAATTCATGCTGACGTGCCAGGCCTCGTTGTTCCTCCCCTTCATCTTCCAGGCCGCCCCGCCGCCCACGCAAGAGCGCATCACCGCAGTCGTCGAAAGCGCCGTGCGGATGTTTCTGGCGGCGTATGGAAAGAAGCCGGGCTGAGGCGGCGCGAGCGTCGCACGAGATTCGATTTTCAAACATCTTGTTCCGACGTCGTCGCCAGCTTGACCGGTCGATGACGACCGAGGGATGTGGCGCGAGGAAGGGACGCAAGGCGTTCGAGCACCCTCCACTCGTCATACCCCGCGCATGCGGGGTAACCAGTACGCCGCGGCCTCTCGGTCTTACCGCGCTGTCTCTGGAATACTGGGTCGCCCGGTCAAGCCGTGCGATGACGACCGGTGGGGTTGGCGCGAGTTTTCAAACAGCAGCATTGACGGGAAAAGACACACCGCCGCGTTCTCGCGGCACGATGCGCCCGAGTTTTGCTAAACGATGCCGCCCTCGAAAATAAGAGGGCGCGGGGAATGCCGGGTGCCCAATGCACCCGCAGCCTCGTGTGCGCTTGGTAGTTTTAGTATGCACACGAGTATTCACAGCGGAGGCACCGGATACATCCGGCATTCCCCACGCAATGGTTTTACGGTAGAGTAGGAGTGTGGCGCAGTGAACGTTAGGCTTGGCGTATCTGTTTTCCGCCCCTTTCGTCTGGCGGTGCCTGAACGGCTTAGCCGTGATCCCTGTTTCCACACTCCCCTCATCGAACCGGACTGGCGCGTTTGGCGCATCCGGCTCTCGGGCAAGCGCTCATGCCTTCGCCCACGGCAGGTTACGCGTCAGCCCCGGCAGCCGGACCAGTTTCAGCGTCTCGTAGAGGTACTGGTTGGGGAAGCGTTTGAACCCTTGGCTTTGGACCCGGTGCTTGCTGCATAACCACTGGCGCAGCCGATGGTTGGTGTGGGCATCGACCACCTGATAGGCCTTGGAGACCGGTCCGAGGTGGAAGTAGTTCGCCCATCCGGTGAGTTTGGAGTTGAGTTTCTTCACCAGTTTCTCGGCTGATAGCGTCGTCGTGTGCTGCCCGGTCTCGTCCCGGATCGCGTCGCAATTCGCTTGATGCTCTTCTTCGATGGCCTCGAGTTGAGATGGGCCTTCCCGGTTTTGCGGGAGTAACACCGTCCGAACGTATAACCCAGGAAGTCGAAGCTTTCTTCCGGTACACGGCAAATTCGGGTCTTGTCTTCGTTGACCTCCAGTTGCAGTTTCTTGATCACCTCTCGCATCGTCTGCATGGCGATCTCGGCCGTACCCTTGCAGCAGATCACCAGGTCGTCGGCGTAGTTGACGATGACGGCTCTCAGCCGTTGCCGCGTGCCCGATTGTTTCCACCACAACACCAGCCGTCGCATGTACAGGTTCGACAGTAGCGGGGAGATCGGGGAGCCCTGCGGTATGCCGCGATGCTCGTCCCGATTGCGCGTGGTTCGATATTTGCGTCCGCGATCGTCCGTCTCTTCCACCGGCGCCTCGATCCACACCTTGATCAGGTGCAGGATTTGCCGGTCGGTGATCCGGCGCGCCACCGATTTCATCAGTGGTCCGTGCGAATCTCATCGAAGTAGCCACGCAGATCGGCGTCGACCACGGCCGTGTGCCCGAAGTTGATCAGGCGGTTGACGGCCTCCACCGCATCCAGCGCATTCTTGCCGGCGCGGTACGCGTATTGCTCGGGCTGCAGGTCGGCTTCGAAGATGGGCTCTAACACCAACATCGCCGCCGTCTGAACAACCCGGTCGCGTATCGTCGCGATCCCCAGAGGTCGCATTTTCTTGCTGTTCGGTTTCGGAATGTAGACCCGTCTGACCGCTTGCGGTCGATAAGTCTTGTCCCTGAGTTCTTGCGCCAGTTCCCCGAGCCATGGGTTCCAGTCGGTGTCGATGTCCGGGGTCTCGCGACCCTCGGAGTCCCGATCTTGGCTTCCATACGCTTCGATGTCGTCGAACGTCTGGCCGTCCACTCCAGCTGCGCCGCCATTGGCTTTGCATCTGGCATAGGCGAAGCTCAGAACATCCGCGCGGTACACCTTGTCATACAGAAGATAGAACCTGAACTCGGGTTCTGCCTTCGCTTTCGCATGTAATGAAGTCTGCAGCTTCCGGACACTTGGTGGAGTTTCCAGGTTTCCCAATCTCCCCTCCTTCACCACTTTCCACATCGACTTGAACGAGGGCTCCTTCCCTCTGCCGGCATTACCCGGCTTCCTCGGTACTACGAGCCCATCCAACTCCCCGCCGCGCCCGGTCTGACCTTCACAGGCCTCCGGTTGGTCCCTCGCTCAGGACCACGCGATGGGGTCTCCCGTGTTGCTCCAGTTCTCGTTGTGTACGTGCCGTCGTCACTACCCCGGTGGAGCTGCTGGGTGCCTGTCGCTCTCTTCCCCAGCAATGCCAGCTTTCCCTGTATAAGCGCCAGGTCAGCCTCCACATCGAGCTTTTCGAGGCCTGCTCAACGTTTACTCGCGTTACAGCCCGCACACTCGCGGAGTCACTTAATGACCCTTTCCATCGGAGGCTTCAGCCGGCTCGTTACCTTCCCCACTGCTCCGATTGCTACCGGCCGGAGCGACCCTTGCCGGGAGGGACTTACACCCTCTCGAGAACCGTGCCTTTCCACGGCACACGCTTATTGCGCGCTCTCCCCGGGGACCGGGCTCTCTTGCCCCCGTCATCCCGGAGAAGCTTGCTTCCCAGAACTTAGCGCCAGCGTCGGGGCGCCAGGACCACACGCCTTCGCCGTCCGCTTAGCGCCGCTCGTCTAGCGACACCACCGCGTCCACCGCATCCCGCCCCACGTTCGTGACGACGCGTACGCCCCTCTTGCCGAGGCGGGACGGTGGGAACAATACACGATTTCCGGTTTTCCGAAAGCGAAATATTTTTCGCCAAGGGGCTGGACAGTGGAATCAAAAACCGGCCCGTCGGGCAAATCACTTGACGTTTTCCGCTGCGATTCAGGCGAGCAACGCGCTCAAGATTGTCGCTCGCGCAAACGGTAGAACAAGATATTATTTCCAGCACCCACGAGACCGTGACCCGTGTATCTGGACATCAAGAACGAAGAAGCTCATCAAACTTGCGACCGAACTCGCGCGGCTTACCGGCGAGACCGTGACCCATGCCGTTACCGAGGCGCTACGCGAACGGCTGGTCCGCGAGCGCAGACGCAGGCGCACCGACGACGTCGCTGCGCAATTGATGAAGATCGGCAAGCGTTATGCGGAGCTATCGGACATCGGGCGAAGCCCGGACGAGATTCTCGGCTATGACGAGCATGGACTGCCGAGGTGATCGTAGTCCGCCGCTTGCGCCCACAGGAATATCTTAATTCTCGATTGCATGGTCCATGCGGTGCATCGGATCGGCGTGGTGCGAGCGGTGTGACAGGCGTTGGATCCCGGCGCGAGCGCGGTGATGAACTGCCGCCCTCACGCATCCGTTGATACCTGTGATTTGACATTTCGTCTCATTTTGTCAAATTCGTCAAAATGGGACCCCAGGATCGCATTCTCGATGCCGCGTGCGCGTGTTCCGCCGCCACGGCTTTCGGCGCTCGTCGATCGAGCAGGCGGCCGAGGAAGCCGGCCTGACGCGGCAGGCGCTCTATCATCATTTCCAGTCCAAGGAAGCGCTGTTCCGCGCCGTCATCGAGCGGCTGTACGAGGGCGCGCTCGCGGCCGAGATCGCCGCCGCGGAGCCGCCGAAAAGCCGCAGGCATGACCTCGCCGACATCCTCGTGCGCCGAGGTCACCGCGCGGCTCAGCGCTTCTGATTGCGCATTCGAGGGCTCGCCGCATATCGAAGAGCTGTTCTCGGAGCATCTCGCGCAGGCGCCGCGATCTCTACCAGAACTATGCCGCAGCCTACGCCGAGCAGGTCGCCGCGACGATCGAACGGGTCTGCCGCCAGGCAGCGAGCTCGTGCTGGCCAAGGGCATGACCGCCGCGACGCTCGCGCGCTGCTCGAGATGGCGATCACGGCACCAAATCAGCCTATCCGTCGATGCAGCCGGCCGACGCCTTCCTGAAGGATCTTGGATGATGCTGCGGACGCTGGTCGCCGGCGCAGTCTGTCCCGTCGCCGATGCAAGCACGAAACCCGCGGCCACGAAAATACCCGCCCGCAGAAACCTGGAGAGTCGGAAATGAGCACGATGACGATCAACGGCCACGTCGAAACCGCTGCCCGATGACGCCGACGCGCTCCTCATCGATGTCGATCCGCGACACGCTCGGCCTGACCGGCACCAAGCTCGTCTGCGGCTCCGGCGTGTGCGGCGCCTGCACCGTGCTGCTCGACGGCGCGCCGGTCGCAAGCTGCCTGATGCCGGCGCAGGCAGCGGCGGGCAAGACAGTGACCACGGTCGAAGGCATCGGCGGCGCAAAGCTGCATCCGGTCCAGAAGGCCTTCATGGCGCATGACGCGCCTGCAATGCGGCTTCTGCACGCCGGGCTTCATCGTCGAGGCCGCCGCGTTTCACGACCGCTGGCGCGCGGCCAAGGGCACGGCGACGCCGTCGCGCGAGGAGATCGGCGCCGCACTGTCGGGCCATCTCTGCCGCTGCGGCGCCTATGAGGGCATCTTTCGCGCGCGTTGCCGAGGCCTGCGCCGGGCCGCTTCGACGGCGACGATGTCGTCTCGCCGCGCATCGAGGCGCGCGACAAGGTGACGGGTGCGCGCGAAATACACCGTCGATATCCACCATGACGGACAGCTCGAAGGCGTCATCCTGCGCTCGCGCTGCCGCGCATGCCCGCATCACCGAGCTCGATCTTGCGCCCGCGCTGGCGATGCCGGGCGTCGCCGCGGCGATCTCGCTGCTCGGCGACGACCACGATCGTCCGCTATGTCGGCGCGCCGATCGCGGCCGTGGCCGCGAAGGACCGCAAGCACCGCGCTTGCGGCGATCGCCGCGATCAGGTTCACCAGCGAAACGCCTGCCGTCGGTGATCGGCCTCGATGCCGCGCGCAAGCGCGGATGCGCCGGTCGTGTTCGAAAAGCGCAGACCGAAAGAACGCCGGCAACGTCTCCGAAGGCGTGCGGCTCGCCGGCGTCGTGGAAAGGCAATGTGCGCGGCCCGTCGGCGGCCTTCTCGCAGCAAGGCGAAGAAGGCGCGCAAGGCCTGGCTCACCGCGGCGCGCGACGCGCGCGATCCGCTGCTGGTCGAGGCGACATTCCGCGACCGCGACGCAGTCGCATGCGTGCCTCGAGCCGCATGCCGCCGTCGCGCGGTTCGACGGCGATCGCCTGACCGTCCATGTCTCGACGCAGGCGGTGTCTACGATGCTGATGGAGCTGATCGCCAAGCGCTACAAGCTCGCCGCACGACAAGGTGCGCGTCATCGCCGACCATGTCGGCGGCGGCTTCGGCTCCAAGGGCAGCCTTGGCATGGAGACCATCGCGGCGATCGAGCTGGCGCGCGCGGCCAAGGCGCCGGTCAGGATCGCCTACGATCGGCACGAAGAGCTGTCCGTCACCGGCTATCGGCCGGCCGCGGAAATCAAGATCGCGCTGCTGCCGTCGCGCGCAAGGCGATCTCAAAGCGCTGTCGCTGACCGCCCATGCCGACACCGGGCCGGCGATGAACTCGACCATCGCCGCACTGGCGCGGCTGATCTATCCGGCGGAAGCGAAGGAGCTCGCCGATTTCGACGTCATCAGCAACCTGCCGCCCGGCGCGCCGTTCCGCGGCCCCGGCGGACCGCCGATGGCGTTTGCGCTGGAACAGGCGATCGACGAGGCCGCGCTGCGGCTGAACGTCGATCCGATCGCGCTGCGCAAGCGCTGGGATCCCGATCCCAACCGCCAGCGGCTTTATGATTGGGCGAGCCAGCCTCGAGGTCTGGCGCAACCGCAAGGACGCCGGCGTCGCAAACCGGCCGCTACCGCCGCGGCGTCGGCGTCGCCGCAGGATACTGGCTCTATCTCTGGCAGCCCGGATCGAAGGTCGAACTCGCGATCGAGGGCGGCCGCCTCGTCGCCAGCACCGCGGTCCAGGATATCGGCACCGGCAGCGCAGCGTGATCGCCAATACGGTGGCGCAGGCATTCGGATCTCGAGCCGCATGAGATCGAGGTGCGGATCGGCGATTCCGAGCTTGCCGGAAGGACCGGGCTCGGGCGGCAGCCGCGACCACCGCCTCGATCGTGCCGCCGATGCTGCTCGCGTATCGAAAAACTGAAGGCCGCGATCGAACGCAGTCGCGACGCGGCCGCCGGCTGCCGGCTCCAACGCGCCGTGGCGCGATCTGATCGCCGCGTCGCCCGATCTTTCGGTCGCGCGCCAAACGGCCGGAGGACAACAAGCCTGGCTCCCGGCATCCGCTCGCCGCTGAAGCAAGCGGGCTTCATGGGCATGATATTCGGCTGGATGATGCGCCGCTTCACCAACATCGTGGTCGGCGCGGGCGTGCCGAGTTCGGTGCAGGTGATCGAGGTCGAAGTCGACACCTGGCTCGGCCATGTGCGCGTGCTGAACGCGCATACCGGCTCGCGGTCGGCAAGATTGCCGCGCCTGCGCTGGCGCGCAGCCAGGCGGCGGGCTCGGTGATCCAGGGCATCGGCTACGCGCTTTACGAAGCGCGCGAAACCGATCCCGCGACCGGCGACATCCTGCAGCGGCGGCATGGAGGATTACCGCATTCCCGGGCATCGCCGACACGCCGCCGATCGAGGTGCATTTCGATGAAGCCGGCTTCGACCATGTGCTGGGCGGCAGCGTCGGCATCGGCGAGGTCGCGACCGTTCCGACCTCGCCGGCGATCGCCAACGCCATCTGCAACGCGATCGGCGTCCGCCTGACCGAAATTCCGTTCCGGCCCGATCGGCTGATCGCCGCACTGAAAGGGAGGGCCGCCGCATGAGTGCCGCAACCATGACCGCACAAGCGGCGCCGGAATTCCGCGCCGCCGGCACCGATCTGTCCGAACGCCGGCGCAGCGGCGTCTCGACGCGGTCCGCTGATCGATATTGCCGCCGCGCCGGCGACGCATCGGGATTGACTGGAGCGCGGACGGCGCAGCGCGCATCGGCGCGCTTGACGACGATCGCCGCGATCGCGGCCGACACCCGCATCGCGCAAGCCTATCCGGGCGTTGTCGGCGAGCGCGCAAGGCCTCGCCACGCCGCAGATCCGGCATCTTGCGACGCTCGGCGGCAACCTCGCCCAGCGCTCGCGCTGCTGGTATTTTCGCAATCCGCATATCGACTGCCTGAAGAAGGGCGGCACCGATTGCCCGGCCCGCAGCGGGCAATCATCTCTACGGCGTGGCGTTCGATCTCGGCCCCTGCGTCGCGCCGCATCCCTCGACCATGGCGGCGGCGCTGCTCGCCTATGACGCGACGATCATCACCGATCGACGCAGCGGCCTTTCGATCAGGCGAACTGCTCGGCGACGGCACCAACGGACGCGCCGATCACGCGCTCGCGTCCGGCGAAATGATCAGCAGCATCGAACTGCACGCCGCCGCTCCGAGCGAGCGCGCGCTCTACAAGCGCGCCATCAGCCGCACCTATGCGGAATGGCCGCTGGTCGAACTCTGCGCCCGCGCCGTGGTCGTCGGACGGCATCGTTCAAGTTCGTCCGCCTCGCGGCCGGCGGGATCGCGCCGGTGCCGCTGCGCCTCGCCGCCTGCCGAAGCGGCGCTTGCAGGGCAGCCGCGTGCCGAACGCCGCGACGCATCGCCGAGGCCGCGCAGGCAAGCGACCGACCGGCGCAAAGCCGTTGCCGATGACGGGCTACAAGCTCGATCTGTTGAGCGGTCTCGTGCAGGACCTGCTGGAGCGGATCGCGGCGGAGTTAGCGCGAGCGATCGCAGATCCGGCCGGCGTCCTACTCGTCCTCGAACTCGTCTTCCTCGTCGACCTTCTCGCGCTTGGTCGCGGTGCGAGGCTTCCTTTGTCCGCCGAGCGAGCCCGTGACGTTCGGTCCGCGCGAAGCATACGGGTTGCGCTGCGCAAGCGCGGGCGGCGACTTCCTCGCCGGAGACCGCCGAGGGTTCGCAGATCGAAGCGCCTGGAGGCGCGGCGCATCAGGTCGACGTGGATGTGATCGTAGTGATAGGCGTTGGAGCCCGGCGCCAGCACGGTGGTGAACTGCTGGCACGCCGCGCCCTGGACGTCGCGCAGAAAGCCCTGCTCCTCGGGAAGGCCATGCCAGCCGTCCTTCACGGTGATGCGCCGGCCGTCGGCGAGCGTGAAGGCGGCGATGTCGAGCGCGTTGCCGAAGGCGTGCTCGGAAATATGCGCGTTCGAATTGCCGTTCATGCCGCGACAGGAATAGGCCGAGATCTGCTTGATCTCGACCACGCGCGCGCCGAACCAGCGCTTCGCGGCGGGCTGCACGGAATCGTCGAGCCAGTGATCGAGCACCGAGACGATCGGACAAGCGAGCGTCGCCGCAGGCTTTACGGCGACCGGACCGACCGCGGTGACGGGATTGCCCTGCGCGGGTCCGAGCGGCGGCAGGCGATCGGGCTGCGAGGGCGCGGCATCGGGACTCTGCGAATAGGAAGGGGCTGGCGAATACGAAGGAGCCAGCGAATAGGAAGGCGCTGGCGAATACGGAGGCGGATAGCGATCGCGCGGCGGATAGGCCTGCGTCGACGGATAAGCCTGCGTTGACGGATAAGGCCCGCGAGCAGCCTGATCGTTCGCTCCCGGCTCGCCTTCCGGCGGCAGGTTGATCTCATCCTCTTGCTCCGGTGCGGCGCCGGGCGGCGCCAGCGAGATCGGCCCTTGCGGAGCCGCACCGTAACCGGGTTGGCGAACGGCCGTCTCCGGATAGGTCTGGCCTTGCGGATATGCCGACGGCTGCGGATAGGTCAGAGCCCTGCGAATAGGCCGGGGGCGGCGGGTGCGAGATCGGCCAGCGCGGCTGGTTGCCGATATCTCGCCGGCGGCCGGAGGTCTTCGTCGGCAAAACCGTACGAGCCGGACGCCTCGCCGAGCGCGGAAACCTTCAGCGGATAGTCGGCGCCGCACATCCCGGGACCGGTGATCGGATCGATCCGGACGATCTCGGCGCTCTCCTTCACCGCGCCCGATTTCAGGCATGCGATCTCGGCCTCGGCCCGCCACGGTTCGCGCTCGGCCTGGAAAAATCCTTTGCCGCAACCCGCCAGCGAGACAAGGACGAAGGAGCCGACGAGATACCAACGAACTCCACGTGCCATCCACGCAAGTTCGACGAATTTGCTTAAGGACTGATCAACGGCCTGTTTTCATGAATCCTTAACCACGTTGCCGGCTGCTTTCGCCCTTCCGGTTCAAAAGTTCCGACAGTCCGAACCGGCGCGGCTGGCGCGATAACCACACCGCGTGGCCTCATGGTTCGAGACGCGCGAAGACGCGCTCCTCACCATGAGGGTCTGAGACTTCTTCCTCAGTATGAATATCTTGACCCTCATGGTGAGGAGCGCGGCAACGCCGCGCGTCTCGAACCATGAAGGCCCACCGGTGCATGATGCCGTTACGACCGCGGCTCGGTCGTCACCTGCCGCGAGGTGATCAGCTTTTCCGGCGGCGTCGCGATCCGGGTCCAGTCGTTGCCGGAGCAGAAGAAGCGGCCGAGCGCGCAGGCTTCGACCCGAAGCGTGTTGGTCCCCTTCAGCGTCATCGTCGCATAATAGGTGTTGCCGCTGGCGCGGCTATAGATATTGCCCGACCACACCGCCTCCGACTTGAGATCGGATTTGGGCTTCATGTTGATCAGCACGGCATCGCCCTTGACGCTTGCTCTGCCTGGACGTTTGCCTCTACGTTTTCGTTTTCCTGGACGCTTGACGCGGGATTGAGGATGTAGCCGCACAGCGCCTTGCCGCATTGCTCGATGCGAACCGTCCCGGTCTTGCCTTCGGTCTGCCAGTCGCCGAGCGGCGTGTCGGGTTCGGATTCGGCCTGCTGCGAAACCTTGGCGACGACGGGCGGAGCGTCGGTTGCGGGCTTCGCGGCGACCGGCGCAGTCTCGACCGGTGGCGTCTCGACCGCCGGCTTCTCGACCGGAGGCTTTTCGATCGGAGGATTGGCGACGGGCGATTGTTCGACCGGGGGCGTCTCGGTGGATGCGGTCTTGACCGGCTCCGGCCTCGGTGGCGGCGCAGGGACCGTTTGCGTGGTCGTGGCGGCGAGCGTGGGCGATACCGGCGGCCGCGGCGCGGCCGGCGGCGCGCAAATAACCGGCGCGGCGGCGGGTTTGACGGATGTGACGACGGGTGCCGGAACCGGCGCGGGGGCCACGGCTGTATCGTCGTCGCGATCGCGCTTGCGGCGCGTTTGATAAATTCCGGGGATCGACACCGACACGCAGGATGCGGAGCGGCAGTTTCGCGGCGCATCGATATTGATGCGATGCCCGCCGATCACGAAGGAAATCGCATCGCCCGCGTGCGCGGATGAACTCAGCGCCATCAACACCACGAGATAGCCAAGATCGTTTCATCGAAGCCTCCCCGGCTTGTAGCAGCGAAAACTAGGCTGCCGGAAGCGACGTTGAATGTGATTTGGGTCACCCCCTTTTTTGTTCTGCCGGCTTGTTGGGTCATGTGATGCCGGTCACGGAACGCGCCGGCCGGCAGGCCTAGGGTCAGGCCGAGTTCAAACAGCCCCGCCGATGGAGCTATCGCCATGAAGAAGCTTTACCTTGCCGCCGCCCTGCTGATGGCCTCGACCGCCGCCCACGCCGGCAATGCGATTTCCTTCGAGATCGACGGACAGAAGATCCGCATCGAGGCGCCGAAGAATTGCGACCAGCTGTCGTGCATCCAGATCACGGCTCCCGGCCTCGCCAAATCGAGCTTCAACCTCAAGAACCTCAATTTGAAAAACTCCGGTGACGATGACGATGTCGCGGAAGCGGCCCCTGCGCCGAAGACCGCGCCCGCGCTCGCCGCTCCGGCAGCGGCGCCGCAGGCTCAGGCTCCGCTCGCGAGCAACCCGCAAGCCGCGCCGACGGCGGTCGCTTCCACGACGCCTGCGCCCGTGACCAACTATGTGGCGCCCCCCGCTCCCGCGCCGATCGCACGCCCCCGCCGCGCCGCAGCCCGCCCCCGTCGCCGCGGCGCCGGCGCCGGCGCCGACCACGCCGCTCGGCGTCTGGGCCACCGAAGAGGACAAGGGCAACGTCCGCATCGAAGCCTGCGGAACGAATCTCTGCGGCTATGCCGACAAGACCGGCGAGCGGATCCTGATCAACATGAAGCCGTCGGACAACAAGTGGGTCGGCCGGATCCACGATCCGGACAGCGGCAAGGATTATGATTCGACGATCGCGATGCGCGGTGCGAATACCCTGAAAGTGCAGGGCTGCGCCTTCGGCGGACTGTTCTGCGGCGGCCAGACCTGGAAGCGCGTCGGCTAGTGCGGCCTTCCCTTCTCCCTCGCCCCGCTCTTCTTCGCGGGGAGAGGTGAAGAGAGCCAGCGGCGATCACCACGCATAGCGCACCACGCCCTTGCCGGCGTAGCTCGCGCGTGACGTTGGAGAACTCGCCCTCGAAGGTCGCCGCGGCCGACCAGCCGTTCTGTCCATTTCATCTCGGCCGATGCCGTGGTCAGCGCGGAGTCGCTGCGCCTGCGCCGCGCCGTTCACGACGAAGCTCGCGCCGGGCAGCGCCTGGAAGGTCGCGGCGATCGCGCGGTCCGGATCGTAGTCGTGCGCCCAGGCGAGCGCGACCGCGCAGGGTCAGGACGCCGTTTGTCATCGCACAGGATTTGTCGGTGCGGATGCCGAGTTCGCTGCGCGGTATCGGTGACGCTCTTGGCGCCATAGGCCAGCGCGAAGGCGTTGGAGCCGGACAACGGCCTGCTCGGCATAGGCCGGCAGATCGAAGGTGGTGAATTGCGCCGCCGCATAGGGCGTGATGCCGATGCCGCCGATCCACGGCGCGACGAAGCGATAGCCGCCTTCGACGCGGCCGGAATACGCGTTCGCGTTGAACTCGGCGCGCAGCTGATCGAGGCCGGCGATGGTCACGGTGCGGTTGGTGGTGATGTCCTGCCAGCCATAGGCCAGCGCGCCGGTGATATAGGCCGGGCCTTCGGTGTGACGCACATAGGCGCCGGCCTGGAACAGATCCGATCGGCCGCTGCCGAGATTGTTGACGCTGAAAACTGGTGCCGCCGCCGGCGAGCGCAAAGCCGGCGAGCGTGTTCGGCGAGAACAGATAGTCGGCGCCGACCGCGGTGCCGGCGATGCGGCTGGTCGTGTCGTTCGATCCGAGCGCCGCATTGCCGTTGGTCGATTGCGAGCCGCCGAAGCCCGCCGCCCACACGCTCCAGCGCGGCTCACAGACGGCGCGCCGGCGGCGCCTTGGTGAACATCGCGATACGCGTCGCGCTCGTCTTCAGCGCGCTTGCCGCGTAGGCATAGGCGCTGGCGCCGTCCTCCTCCGCATAGCCGGTCGCGCCGGCGCCGCCGTTGACGCCGCCGCCGCGGCCATGAAGGGATCGGTGAGCAGGCCCATGAACTGGCCCATCGCATCGAACGTGGTCTGCTGCGAGCCGGTCGCGCTCTCGCCGGAGGCCTGCGTCAGGCCCGCCGGCGTCAGCGCGCCGTACAGCAGCGGGATGCCGCCGGTCGCGTTGAAGTAGTTGATCAGCGCGTTGCCGACCGCCTGCTGGTTGCCGTTCGAGCCCGCCGGGAATCGCGAATTCAGCGTCAGGTTGAGATAGGCATCGTTGGCGTCGTAGCTCAGCTGGCCGAAAGTTCGACGGCAGGTTGGTGTTGACGAGCGAGCCGAAGGTGCCGGAACGCCGCCGGTCGCGGTCAGGATGGTGTACTGCTTCTGGACAAACGAGCTCGTCAGAAATTCGCGGCGACGGTCGCGCCGCCGAGGCTGGCGGTGCCCGTGACATTGGTGCGGCCGGTCGGCGAAACCTGGATCATGTAGGTCGAGGCCGCGGTGAACGAGAGGTTGCCCTGCACGGTCAGCGGTCCGAAGGCGCTGCCGGATACGCTGCCCGGCGCCAGCGTGCCGCCATTGATGGCGGTGTTGCCGACAATGCCAGTGCCGCCAAGCGTGCCGCCCGCATTCACCGTCACGCTGGAGTTTGCGATCGAGCCGTTGACCTGCAGCGTGCCGCCGTTGATGGTGGTCGCGCCGGTATAGGTGCTGTTGGCCGTCAGCACCGTGGTGCCGCTCTCGACATCGACCGTGCCGGCGCCCTGAATGGACGCGCCGAAACCGTAATTGGTGCTGGTGTGGTTGAAGACGACGCCGCCGATGCCGCTGCCGAACAGGATTTCGGCCGCCGAGATCGTGCCGGGCGCGGCGGCCGCGTCGCCCTTGGCGGCGCCGATATTGATGGTGCCGGTCGCGCCGCTGTTGACGGCGACGTTAATGGTGCCGGCGCCGCCATTGACGGTGACGGCGCCGCCATCGGAGACCGTCAACGTCGCGGTCGCGGTACCACCGCCGATACCGCTGTAGTTGGATTCATGCTGATGTTGTCGCCGACGATCAGGCTCCCGGCATTGTTCCAGCGCGAGCCCGCACCGGAGACGGTGACGATGCCGACGCTGTTGGAGCCGACATGGTTGGTGTCGAGCGCGCCGACGCCGTTCAACACCAGACTGCCCGGGGTCGCCGAAGTATAGCCGATGATACCGCGACTATCGGAGACAATGGCGCCGCCGGATATGTCGAGAACACCGGTACCGAAATAACCCACCACCATCGTTCCGCTGGCCTGCAGGCTCGACCCCGCGCCGCTGACCGCGATCCTGTCGAGATTGCCGCCGCCGCCATCCGTAAGCAGCCCGACCAGGACCGACGGCGCCGTAACCTGTCCGCCATTGGTGATGTTCACGGCGCCGGTGCTGCTGCCTGGGCCGAAGCCGAACTGAAAGAAACCGACCGTCAATTCCGTCAGGTTGGTCCATTTCGACCCGGCGCCGTCGACCACAACCGTATTGAGCGTGTCATTGGCGGCCTGGTTGCCGACCAGCCCGATACCGTCGATGACCTGTCCGCCCCGGTTGATGATCAGGCTCGTCATGCTGACGCCGTTGTTGATGGTCAGATCCGAGGTGGGATCGACATTGCCGGCGGAATCGCGCGCGGCGTCCCACAGCGAGCCCGCGCCGGTCACCGTGACGACACCCGTCGAGCTGCCGGCGAACGGGCCGACGCCGATTGCGCCAAAATCACCGACGACCAGGCCGCCGTTCTGCACCGTCAGCGTGCTGCCGGGATTTCCGAAAACGCCGACAAGCATTTCGGAGCCGTTGCCTCTCAGCGTGCCGTTGTCGACGATCACCGTCCCGGTGCCATTGGTGCCCTGGCCGACATAGACCTGTGGGCTGAACTGCGTGCTCGGAGCGATGTTGACGGTGCCGCGGGCCAGGATCGACAACGACCCGCTGCCGCCAGCGCCGACCTGCAGGCCGGTACCGATATTCCAGGTCGAGCCGGCGCCGGTAACCGTCGCGCTGCTGCCCGCGCTGCCGGACTGCTCCGCGATCCCGGCGAAGGCGTTAGTGACCGTCCCGCCATTCTCGATCGTCAGGGTTCCGAGCCCGGAGCCTCCGACGATCAGGCTGCCCGGGGAGCCCGGTCGTCACGTCCAGCAACCCGCCATTGACGGTGACAGTACCTTGGCTGCCGCTTTGGCTGGCGAGCGTCGCCCCGAAGAAACCGTTGACCACGCCGTCGCGGTTGATGGTCAAGGTGCCATTGCCACCGTCGCCCACCAACAGGCTGCCCGGCTGGTTGCCGCCGATGTTGGTGAGCGTTGACGGGTTCGCCAGGTTGGGACTGGCGGCGCTGCCGACGGTGACGGTACCCGCGCTGCCGAGACCGAAGCCGATCTCGACGTTTCCGACAATGCCCGTGGTCTCGACCACGGCACCATTGGTGATGGTCAGAAAGCCAGTGCCGCCACGGCCGACGCTGATCGCGGTCGAGTTGGCCTGCTCGTTCCACAGCGAACCCACGCCGTCGATCGCGAGCGTTCCAGTCGAGCCGGCGTTGCTGCCGATCTGCGTTTGACCGGCGGTGTTGATCAGGGTGGCGCCGTTGGAAACGTTGATCGTTCCGGTCCCGCCTTCGCCGAGTAAAAGGGTCCCTCCGATGGTCCAGCTGGCGGGATGACTGTTCGTCGTACTGAGCGTCACAAGGCCGCTCGTACCGGTGGTAGCGGCGATTTCAACGGCGGCGGAAGCGGCGGCATTGCTGGTGCCGTTGATGCCGATCGACGGGTTGGCGTTGGGGCTTCCCTGATCGATGACGATATTCGTGGCGCCGGTCGGCGTACCGGTGGTCCAGTTGGTCGAAGTGAACCAGTCGGCGCTGGTCGCTCCGGTCCAGCAATCGCTCACGCATGCGGCGCTGGCAGGAGCTGGTTTGGCGAGGATACAGAGAGCCGTGGACGCGACAGCAGCGACAGCCGCGTCAAGACGATGCCCCCGACCCCGGCCTGCTTCTCCGCGTCAACCAACGCACGCATCCCTCACTCCGTTCAGCTTCTGCCGCGCCGGTGGCGAAACGGGTCATTGCCGCTGTCTCGCCTCCAGCCCTTTGTGTACGTCACCATACTTTAGCGGGGGATTCGGTGGGGGCGACGGAGACTCGAGGGTACTTCGATAGTCCGTGCCCGGCTGCGCCGTTTGGGCAACATCTACCTGGGATGAGTACGGCTGTGACTGCACGTTTGCTGTACATTTTATCGATTTACATCTCATAAGTTGCAATGCAGCTGACCAGGCCGCCACGGTCAGTTGGCCCACAGGAAGCGGGTGCGCGGGACCTTCGCACAACGCACCGATCGGCCGGTCCAGCACGCGTCCGACGACATTCACTCGCCGTTCAGCCGCCCGTCGCCTTAATCGAACCAAGCTGCCACACGTATTGCCGTGTCAGGGCTTAGTTCAATTGTGAGATTTCATCGGATTTTGTTGGCGCTCGCGCTGTTCGGCGTCATCATGCTCGGCGGCGTCGCCGACCTGTCCGCGATGCCCGCGCCGGGTGGCTTCGAGATCTCCCCTCGCACGATCGACGATGCTGGCCCGCTTCGACGCGGCTGGCCCAGGTCCAGCCGGCGCCCACGCCGGCCGCACCCGCGCCAGCACCGACAGCGGCCGCACCGGCGTCAACGGCAGCCAGCGACGAGCCGATCGGCAACGTCGCGGCGCTGACCGGCATTGCCACCGTCATCCGCAACAAGGATTCGCATCGCGCTGAAGCTGAAGGACGACATCTATCTCAACGATACGGTCGCGACCTCGGCCAACTCCTCGCTCGGCGTGACCTTCAACGACGCCACCACCTTCCATCTCTCGGCGAACTCCAAGCTCACCATCGACAACTACGTCTATGAGGATGGCGGCAAGCAGAACGCAGGGATCTTCGACATCGGCAAAGGCACGGTCGCCTTCGTCGCCGCCGCGGTCGCCAAGACCGGCGACATGAAGATCACGACGCCGACCGCTTCGCTCGGCATTCGCGGCACCACCGGGGTTGTCGAGGTGCCGGAAGGCGCGACCGCCGGCAGCGCCAACAACGTCAACATCAAGCTCTATCCGGACGCCGACGGCAGGGTCGGGCGGATCGAGGTCAACGATCGCATGGGCACCCGGCTCGGCGCGCTGACGCAAGGCGCGAGCGGCTTTGCCATCCGCCCGGGCGCCGGCGGACGCTTCGCCGCCGCGCCGCTGACGATCTCGCCGCGAGAGGCGGCGCGCGACCAGGGATTTGTGCGCCAGGTTCATGCCACGCAAAGCGTCGGCCGCCAGATTGTTACCGAGCAGCGCGCGTTCCGCCGCGCCAATCCGGGCCTGAACAACCGCGGCAACCAGCCCGGCCCGCAGCGGCCATCAGCAGCGACAAAATCAACTGCCGGACAGAACCGGCCCGGCCAGCCGCAACCCGGTGCGCCTAATCGTCAAGAGAATCGTCAAGGGCAGCAGCCGCGGCCCGGCGGTCCGCCACAGCCGGGGCAGCCGCCCCGGCCGGGCCCGAACCCGCGACAGGGCGGCCAAGGCGTCACACCGCCACGGCCGAGCAAGAACCCGAACATCAGGCAGGGCGGCAACCGCCAACGCCGCCGCAGCCCGCCGTTCAGCCGCGGCAAGGCGGCTGCAGCCCCGCCCACCCGGCATCCAGCGGCCCGGCCTGGCGAACAGGCCAGCGCTGCAGCGGCCGCGGCCGCCGGCGCCGAAAGGAAAACCGGAGAAGAAGAAGCGCTAGAGTTGAGAGCGGCGCTGATGTGCGATAGACCTTGCTCGGTCAGCGCGTGCTCCCCCGCGGATCAGGCGACACGCTGCAACCAATTCCGCACGATCTGCGCGAGACTTCGCGGCCGGAGTTCGGTGGAGGCCGCCGGTTCGCTGTCGCAAGCTTCAAGCCCAGACGGCCGGCGGCGCGGAATCCGCCTCGGCGGACTGGACCGGGATATCGACATCGGCTGGATCGGCTGATGTTTCGATCTCGATCACGTCGTCCGCAACGTCCGGACACGCCTCCGGCACCGGCGGCGCAAGCACGACATCTGCTGCGGCGGAACAGCGACTTGCTGCACCGGAACCGGGACGGCTACGGCGCGCGGCGGTTCGGGCGTGACGACCGGCGGGCTCGGGCGCTTCTTTTCCGGCGCTGGTTTCGCGCGTGGTTTCGGCCCGACCGCCGCGGACAGGGCGAGCGCGGCCGCCTCGAGCGCCTGCGGCCCGACATTTTCGAGGAACGCACGCTCGTAGCCGCGGGACAGCCGCTCGACCGCGGCATCGAGCGGCAGCCAGTCGACTTCCCTCACGTCGCTCATCAGTTCATGAACCTGCAGCCCGCGAGCTTCCATCCGCCAATAATGCACGACCTTGAAACGCCCGCCGGATTCATAGACCAGCGTGCCCAGAAATTCGTGGACGCTGACGTCATGCCCGGTTTCCTCCAGCACCTCGCGTTCGGCGGCGGCGCGCGCCGTCTCGCCGTCGTCGAGCTTGCCCTTCGGCAGCACCCATTCATTGCGCTTGCGCAGGCGCACCACCGCGATCCGCGGCGGTTGCTCCTGCCGCAGCACAATGCCTCCGGCCGCCAGAATGGGCGCGCGTGCCATTTCTTTTCCCGTGTCGCCATATTTAAGCTAATGTTCGAATTCGATTTCGAACCCCGACATATAACGACGCGCGCGGCGGGAAAATCGAGATTAGCACAATCGAGATTAGGCGGGTTTCCGCAACAACGGCTCTCCGGCTCGAATCCTGAGCCCTTCGGCGACGTTGTCGCAGAACTCGAAACCATCCGGCGCCAGCAGGATGATGGTCGATCCGTGCTCGAACCATCCGAGTTCGCAGCCCTTCTCCACGTCCACGTCGCAGGGAAATACCGTCGGCCCGCGGGTTTCCGCATTGAGCACGACATCGAGAAAATGCAGCCGGATGCTCGCCACCAGGATGGCCGCGACCGGCACCAAGGTCATGGCCTCGCCCGATCGAAGGCGGGTGCGGATCACCGCGCGCTCGTTCTTGCAGAACAGCCGCTCGACCCGCTTCAGCGCGATCGGATTGACGTTCCAGGTATCGCCGTGGATGAAGGTGACCTTTCGATATGACAATCGCAGGGGCTGTGGAAGCGGTGATACATGCTGGACGTCAGCCGCAGGGTCACGAACCGCCCGTTGCGGTGCGCCTCCACCAGCTCGGGCTTGCCGACAAGGTCGAGCAAGGAATAGGGCGCGCCCTTGATCTGGTAGAGCTCGCCGTCCCGGATGGTGCCGAACGCGCCGACGATGGCGTCCGACGGGCTGACCACGATCTGTGGATCGGGGTCGCTCGGGCGCAGACCGGGGCGCAGCTCCCGCGTGAAACAGTCGTGCAGGCTCTTGAAGCTGGTCTTCTTCGCTTCCGACAGGTCGAGATCGGAAAACAGCCGCCAGCACAGTATCGAAAAGTCCCGAATGAGCGGGTTCTCGATCTTCGAGAACCATCCCATGAAACGGGTAGCCGCCGCGCGCGGGATGCGGTTGGTCAGGAGGAAGTTGATATCCTCCTGCTGGGTCAGGCTGGATATGAGGCTTTTCACTGTCATGAATTTGTCAGAAGGACTGGTTAGCGCTTGGCGCATGGATACAACGATTCCGATTCTGTCGCTTGCCGCCGGCGCGGTCGCGGTGACCGCCGTGGTGGGGCCCAAGGTCAAGGCCCGGATCGAGCTGTCGCGGGCCAAGCACCGCTCGCTCGCCGGGCATTCCAAGATGTCGCGCCGGGTGGCGCGGCTGATCCCATTCTACGAATTCGACATCAACGAATTCTTCCGCTCCGACGCCGCGCCGCCGGAAGTCGCAGGCCAACGGCAGGACGGCTTCTTCCGGCTCGCAGCCATCTACCAGGAGCGCTTCGCCAAGGGCCGGCAGCTGACGTCGGAGGCGGCCAGCCACATCTCCGACCTGCAATTCACCCAGGCCTACCGGGTGCCGTTCCAGTATAGCCGCATGGTCCGCGAAAACCTCAGCGCCGGCAGCTTCATGCAGGCTTCCGCGGGCGTCACGCTCACCGATCTCGACGGCAATGAGTTCTATGACCTGACCGGCTCCTACGGCGTCAATATCTTCGGCAACGACTTCTACAAGGAATGCATCGAGATTGGCGAGAAGCGCGCGCATGGCCTCGGGCCCGTGCTCGGCTCCTATCATCCTGTCGTCGCCGACAACGTCCAGCGGCTCTGCGAGATTTCCGGGCTCGACGAGGTCTCGTTCCATATGTCGGGCACCGAAGCCGTGATGCAGGCGGTGCGGCTGGCGCGGTATCACACCCGCCGCTCGCATCTGGTTCGCTTCGCCGGCAGCTATCACGGCTGGTGGGACGACGTGCAGCCCGGCGTCGGCAATCCGGTGTCGCCGCATGAACACCTATACGCTCGCCGAGATGTCCGAGCGGACGCTGCATGTCTTGAAGACGCGGCACGACATCGCCTGCGTGCTGGTCAATCCGTTGCAGGCGCTGCACCCGAACGCCAGCGCGCCCAGCGATTCCGCGCTGGTCGACAGTTCCCGCGGCGCCAATTTCGACCGCGCGGCCTATGGCGAATGGCTGAAGGCGCTGCGCGAGGTGTGCACGGAGCGCGGCATCGTGCTGATCTTCGACGAGGTGTTCGTCGGCTTCCGCCTCGCCGCCGGCGGGGCGCAGGAATATTTCGGCGTGCGCGCGGACATGGTAACCTATGGAAAAAGTCTCGCCGGCGGCCTGCCGATCGGCGTCGTCTGCGGACGCAAGGACTTGATGCGCCGCTATCGCGACGATCGCCCCGGCGACGTCTGCCTCGCCCGCGGCACCTTCAATTCGCATCCCTACGTGATGACGGCGATGGACGAATTCCTGAGCCGGCTCGCCAGCCCGAATTTCCGTGCCGTCTATAACGGAATCGACGAGCTCTGGAACGGGCGGGCGCGGCAGCTCAACGACGCGCTGACCGAGAACGACCTGCCGGTCCGCGTCTCCAACCTGTCCTCGATCTGGACCGTCCATTACACCGAGCCGTCCCGCTACAACTGGATGCTGCAGTACTACTTGCGCGCCGAGGGCATCGCGTTGAGCTGGGTCGGCACCGGACGGCTGATCTTCAGCCTGAACTATACCGACGCGGATTTCGCCGAGGTCGCAAAACGCTTCGTCGCGGCGGCTGAGAAGATGAAGCAGGACGGCTGGTGGTGGCATCACGCCTCGCTCACCAACAAGAGCATCCGCCGCCAGATCCTCAAAGAGATGATCGCGAGCCGGTTCGCCCGCTGAGAGCGGCGTTGCACTATCGTTGCGGCCGGGTGAAGGCGCCAATGGGTCCGCGCAGGGCGCGGACCCACGATAGCCATCGTATGCGTGAACCCAGCGCTCGATGAGATCGGATCGAGATTGCAGCGGCGACGGAAGTGCGCGCCCTCTCCCGCTTGCGGGGGAGGGTTGGGGTGGGGGTGCCTCCGCAAAGCATGCTGGTCGAGGGGAGAAACTTTCCCCACCCGCCGCGCTCCGGCGCGCAATTGCGCTGCCGAGCGCGTCGACCTCCCCCGCAAGCGGGAGAGGTGCGAGCGAGCCCGTTGACAGGCCGATTCGATCAAAGCCATTGCACCTTCGAGAGACGGGCCAGCCACATTATTCTTCCAGCCGCGATACCGCTTAAAACGAGGATGGCCGGGACGAGCCCGGCCACGACGCATGTTGGCAAGTCCAATCCAGCGTTCAGGCGTGCTGCTGTTCGAGTCCGTCGTGCTCGAGGATATCGAGGCCGGGGTCGATCAGTTCGCCGCGCAACAGCGCCAGCGGTGCCTTGCGGTAAAGATTGAAGTCGTTGAACGGATCGGTCAGGATCTTGGTCATCCAGACGAGGCCGGTCTCGACGTCGCGGATGAAGAACAGGTGCACGGTGCGGAACAACAGGCCGCCGATGCCCACCACCAGCCAGATCTTGGCGACCTGCCGCATGAAATCGGCCGGCGAGACCCACGGCGTGAACAATCCGAACATGGTCGGATCGATGTAGAGGACCAGCGGCGAGGCCGCCCAGATCGTCATCAGCACGACCTTGCGGCGCAGATTGTAGCCGACCTTGATCTCTTCCTTGTGCTCGTGGGTCGCCTGGTTGATGTGGTCGTAGCCCCTCGGCTCGAAGAAGAAATGCCCGGCCTGGCGCGAGGTCATCGAGACCAGCCAGCCGATCAGCGCGGAGGCGACGGGGTCGAAGAACATCAAGGCATAACCGACCATGAAGCTGACCGCGCTGACGAAGTGCAGGCTCTGGTTGATCCGGCTGTGGTGGTAGTAGCGGTGATCATCCCAGCGTTGGATGCGCAGCTGCTCCAGGAAGTTCTTGATCATTGTTCGCCCCCAAAAGTAGGTCGATTCGTTTTACATGGAATTCGATGTACACTATATGACATCATTCAAATGTCATGTGACATTACGCAAATGGCGCGCTTGCGCGCGCCTTCGCGAGCCGCCGCAAATCAGGCGGCAACCGCCATTTCCGCTTTTCGGATGCGAACCAGCGAGAAGTGACCGAGCGGCGGCACCAGGCGGCGCTCGACCAATTCCATTGCCATGCGCGCCCGCCAGCCACTGCGCATAGCGCGACCAGGCGAATTCGGCGGTCCGGAAGCCGAGCGGACGCACCACCGGCTGCAACCGCTGCTCGATGAAGCGGCGCATCCCGGCGTCCGCGCTGACCCGGGTCAGGATGATCAGTTCGCCGCCGGGCCGCAGCACACGGGCAAACTCGTCCAGCGCCGCTTCCGGATTCGGAACCGCCGTCACGACATATTGAGCCATCACCACGTCGAAGCAGTCGTCGGGAAATTCAAGTTTCTCCGCGTCCATGACGGCAAGACCCTCGACGTTCTTCAGGCGGAGCTCGTCGACCCGTTGCTTTGCCTTCTTCAGCATCGCTTCCGAAATATCGGTGCCGAAGATGCGCAGGTGCGACGCGTATTGCGGCAACGAGATGCCGGTGCCGACGCCAACCTCGAGCACGCGGCCGCCAATCTTGTTGGTGGCCTGAATCGCCGCCTTGCGGCCCTTGCTGAACACGCCGCCAAACACGAGATCGTAAACCGGCGCCCAGCGGTCATAGGCCTGTTCGACGGTCTCCAGATCCAACTCCCTGGTGCCGTCAAGCTTCATCGTCTCTGCCATGGTCACTCTCGTTTTCCGTTGTGTAGGTTTAAGGGTCCTAGATCAGCCACGTACGGGCCTTCTAGCGGCCACGACAGGCGCCTGGCGCAGCGCCCGGCTCGGCTGTAGTGCCGTCAGATTGCCGATGAACTGCCTTGCGCTGTTTTCCCAGGAACGCTCGAGCGCAAAGCTGCGACAGGTTTCGCGGGACATGCCGAGCGCGCGCAGGCACGCGGCGCGCAAATCGGTATCCAGTGCCCCGATCGGATGATCGGCGATCACGTCCTTCGGACCGGTGACCGGAAAGGCGGCGACCGGGGTGCCGCAGGCCAGCGCCTCGAGCTGAACGACGCCGAAGGTATCGGTGAGGCTCGGGAACACGAACGCATCCGCCGCCGCGACATGCGACGTCAGATCCTTGCCGGTCTTCTCGCCGAGAAAGCGCGCTTGCGGATAGCGGCGCTCGAGCTCCGCCTTCTGCGGTCCATCCCCGATCACGACCTTGGAGCCCGGCAGGTCGAGCGCCAGAAACGCCTCGAGGTTTTTTTCGACCGCGACGCGGCCGACGGTCATGAAGATCGGCCGAGGCAAGTCGAGCGTGGCCGGTTCGTCCGGGTTGAAGAGGTCGGTGTCGACGCCGCGGGTCCAGAAGCCGAGCCGCTTGAAACCGCGCTGGCTAAGCTCAGTCGCGCAGCGAATCGGTGGCGACCATGGTCATGCTTGCCGCCGAATGAAAGTGCCGCAGCACGGCATAGCCGACGCTCGCCGGAATGCCGGTGCGGACCGCGATATATTCGGGGAAGCGCGTGGTGTAGGAGGTCGTGAAGGCAAGCTTGTGGCGGCGGCAATAGCCGCGCACCGCCCAGCCGATCGGACCTTCGGTCGCGATATGGATGGCGTCGGGCGCGGCCGCCTCGATCCTTCGTTTGATCTCGCGGGCGTTGGTCAGCGCCACGCGCAATCCTGGATAGGTCGGAACACCGAGCGACGGAAACCCTTCCGGCGTCAGGAATTCGATTTCGGCATCGAGCGTGGACGCGGCACGAGCCAGCGAAGTGAGGGTGCGGACCACGCCGTTCACCTGCGGACGCCACGCATCGGTCGCGATTAAGACCCGCATGAGGGAGACCCGATCGTTGCAATGATTCTCATTTCCGGAAAATCGGCCATGGATATTTCAAACGTGTGACGTCATCGAACTGTCGAGGATCTTTTTCCGGGGATTTGTGGGCTTCGCGTCGCGAAACCGTCATGAAACAAATCCTCAACCCGACGAAACCGTTTTGCGCCCGCCACGCAAAGCTGCTGAAACCTTTGTCCGGTACCGGTCTCTTCAAGCAAAGCCGAATTGGCGCCAAAGCCGATCGGAGCAGGCGATCAGACAGGGGACGACCGATGCTCAATCTCAGCGCAGTCATTGCGACTTCCCGCCGGGCCGTAGCCTTCGGAGCGCTCGCGATCGGCGCAATCGCATTTTCCGGCTCGGCCACGGCCGCACAGCCGACCCAGCTTTTCCCCTTCTTTCTGGCCCCGCCGACCGAGGTCGCGCCGGCGCCTTCCGTTGAGGCCGCGCCGTCAGAGGATGAAGGCACCGTGTACGAACTGCCGGCGCGGCTGCGACGCCAGGTCGTCCGCTACGCCACCCACGAAGCGCCCGGCACGGTCATCATCGATACCCCGAACACCTACCTCTACTATGTGCTCGGCAACGGCCAGGCGCTCCGCTACGGGATCGGCGTTGGCCGCGACGGCTTTACCTGGTCCGGCGTGCAGTCGGTGACCAAGAAGGCCGAGTGGCCGGATTGGACCCCGCCGCCGGAGATGATCGCGCGCCAGCCCTATCTGCCGCGCCATATGGCCGGCGGCCCCGGCAACCCGCTCGGCGCGCGTGCGATGTATCTCGGCGGCACGGTGTATCGCATCCACGGCACCAATGCGCCGGAGACGATCGGCACCCATGTATCGTCCGGCTGCATCCGCCTCACCAACGACGACGTGAGCGACCTCTATTCGCGGGTCAACGTCGGCACCAAGGTGATCGTGCTGCCGATGGAGCGCACGGCTGATCTGGTCGACGCCGTTCACTGACATGAACTTATCGACAGGTTTGAGAACGCCCCAGCTCCCAGCTTCGGGCCTCGTCGCGTTTTGGATGCGGCGCGGCGCAAAAGTTCCAGATTTTCGATCTTTTGATCGGGCGTCTGGATAGAATGCCACAAACTCCTCGATCCGCTGGAGGATAACATCCGCTCCAACGGGGTCACCCATAGTGGCTAAGAGCTTCAAAGAATCGATTGTCGGCCTGAACTCCGCCATCATCCGAACATTCTCCGGGGACCACACCTTTTCCGACCCTTCCGCCCACGACGATCCAACCGCCCCCCTACCCCGGTCCGGCCCCGCTGGCGCCGCCCCTCCCCACCCTATAGAATCCGCCCCCTTGAAGGAGTCCGGGGGGATGATGCGCCAGCCGAAGCGTTTGCTGACTCGTCTGCGCGTGCGCCTGCCCGTGCGCCTGCCGATGCGTCTGCCCACGCGCCTACCGAAGCTAACGCGGCTCAACATGATCCTGCTTGGGCTCGCGGTCGTCGGTGCCTCGTTCCTGGTCAGCCTGAAGCTGATGGACTTGCTGTCGCCGCGCGATGCGGCGCCGGCCCTGACCGAATTGCCGCCGCTGCCACCGGTCGCGCGCAGCTCCTTCGTCGTCGCGCCGATCGCGGTAGCGCTGTCCGCCATTCGGGAGGTCGCCGACCGCGGCGCGCCGCGTAATTTTGCCGGCAAGGTCGACAATCCGGCAGCGCAGGTCCTGCAAAATGCGGACATCGGTTGGACCGCGGTGCGCGGGCCGATCTTCGCGTCCGGCGGCGACGACATGCTGTCGCTGACGACGCCGCTGACGGGCAAGCTCAACGTCACCGGCTCGCTGTCCTCGAAAGCCACCGGCGCGGTCAATGACGCTCTCGGCAGCCTGCTCGGGGCCAACGCCGCCAAGCACATTGGCAGCATCAACATCAAATCGCTCAATGCGACTGCCGAGATCAAGGGCAATGTCATCATCACCTCGCGCCCGAAGCTCGCGGCAGCCTGGCACCTCGAGCCCAATCTGTCGGCGCAGGTTTTGCTCGGCGACACCAACCTCGCGCTCGCCGGCGCCCGCGTCAACGTGCCGGCGCAGGTCAAGCCGCTGATCGACAAGACGGTCGGCGAGCAGCTCAATGTGGTCGGCGAGAGAATCCGCACCGACCCCACCTTCGCGCAGAACGCAAAGGTGCAATGGGCGAGAGCCTGCCGCTCGATCCCGCTGCAGGGCGCGGGCCCAACCGCCTCGCTGCCGGCGCTCTGGCTCGAGATCAAGCCGACCCGCGCGATCGCGGCGCAGCCGCTCGTCGATTCTCAGGCCGTGACGCTGACGGTGGGCATCGAGGCGGAGACCCGCATCACGGCAAGTGAAACCAAGCCCGACTGCCCATTCCCCGACAAGATCACCATCGTCCCGCCGACACCGGGCGCGGTCTCCATCGGCGTGCCGATCGACATTCCGTTCACCGACATCGACAAGATCCTGGAAGCGCAGTTCGACGGCAAAACCTTCCCCGAGGACGGCTCCGGCCCCGTCGAAGTCACGGTGAAGCATGCGACCGTGACCGCCTCCGGCGACCGGCTGTTGATCTCGCTTCAGGTCCACGCCAAGGAAAAGGAGAGCTACTTCAAGCTCGGCGGCGACGCCACCGTGCACATCTGGGGCCGGCCCGCGATCGACCAGATGCAGCAGACCTTGCGGCTCGCCGACATCCAGCTCGCGGTCGAATCGGAAGCCGCGTTCGGACTGCTCGGCGCGGCGTCGCGCGCGGTGTTGCCGCGCCTGCAGGCGGTCATCGCGGAAAAGGCCAGCGTCGACCTCAAGCCGATCGCTGGCAATGCGCAGCAGAAGATTGCCGCCGTGATCGCCGATTTTCAGAAGAGCGAGAACGGCGTGCGGGTAGACGCCAAGATCAGCGACGTGCGTCTGGCCGACATCGCGTTCGATTCGAAAACGCTGCGCGTGATCGCGGAAGCCGAAGGCTCCATCAATGTCTTCGTGACGAAGCTGCCGGCGTTCTGACGTTCGTGTCCCTCGCCCGCTCTTCGTCGAGGAAAACCGTAGGGTGGGCAAAGCGAAGAACGCCTTTGTCTTACTGCGTCATAAACGGCTTTATCCCCTCATCCTGAGGAGCTTGCGTAAGCAAGCGTCTCGAAGGACGAGGCCGCCAGCGGGGCCTCATGGTTCGAGACGGCGCAAGCGCGCCTCCTCACCATGAGGGTTTAGTGACACAGTACGATTTGCCCACTCCACGTGCCTTCGTCAGTCCTCGTACTTGAACGAGACGTTGATCTTGGCGCGATAGGCTTCGATCTTGCCCTTGGCATCCAGTTGCAGATCGAGCTTGACGACTTCGGCGACCCGAAGATCCCGCAGGGTTTTCCCGGCCCTGTCGAGCGCTGCCGCGGCTGCCTTCTCCCATGAGTTGTTGCTGGTACCGATCAACTCAATGACTTTGTAGACGCTCTCGGTCATGTCGTCCTCCCTATCAGCATTAGACAGGAGGCAGGTGCTCCTGCCGCGATTTAGCCTAACATCAGGATATCGACGCTGAAAGGCGCAAATCCCCAAAGCAAAAGCGCGCCCGGCAAAACCGGGCGCGTTTTCTTTCTGGGCGATCAATCGACCGCAGCCTTACTCCGAATATTTGAACTCCGGCATCGACTTAAGCTCATCCTTGGTGGCGTTGAGGACGGCGTGATCCGGGTACCATGCGTTGGGCTTCGAGGTACTCTCGTGGACGACGAGGTGGTGGCCGAACCGGTCGTCGTGGTCGTGGCGGGCGCCGGCCGGTTGCCCGTAGTGGGCGCATTCGAGGCGCCGGTGTAGGCGACCGGCTCATTGACGAATTTCAGCTTGTCGTAGGAAACGGCGACCAGTTGCGCGCCGACGCCGAGGACGCCGCCGACGCTGAGCACGGCCGCCTTGATGTTCCCGCTCTTGTCCATCAACAGATCGTTGATCGAGCCGATGTTCTGGTTGTTGTCGTTATAGACATTGAGGCCGACGACCTTCGACGCCCGCCAGTCGCCCGCAAATGATGACGGTGAAGCGGCCGCCGTGTTGGCGCGGTCGGAAGTTGTCGTCGAAGACTGTGCGAACGCCGCGCTGGCAAGCAGAACGGATGCGACCAAACCGGTCGCGATTGTTTTCGCTAACATTGGTTTTCTCCCTGATCAGAACATGATGAAGAGAGAACCCGGCAGGCCGCGCGCCGTTCCCGCGCACGTACGCATTTTCGAAGTTGCAGAGCGGAATGAGGATTGGTTCCGCGGAACACTTCGATGATCAGAACAATTGATCGGAACAATCGACGATCATGAGACAACCACCCCGCCTTCCGCTGGATGGTTGTCCCTTGTGCGCGTCGCCAAACGCTCAGGACTGATAGTCGATCAACAGCGCCGAGAGCTGTGAAGCACTGGCGCTGGTGGTGCCGGTCGTGCCGGTCGCGCTGTAGGAGGTCGATGACGAGGACGATAGCGAGTTCTGCAGCAATTGCAGAAACTCTTTCAGGATGTCGTCGGTCGAGCTTGAGCTCGAGGAGGAGCTTGAACTCGAGCTTGAGGAGGAGCCCGAGGACGAACCATCCGTGGGCGGCGGACCCGGAGGTGGACCGCCGGCCCCGCCCGGTCCCCCCGGGCCGCCATTCGCAAAGGCTGCCTTGAAGACGCCCTGCAGCTCGGTGGCCTGACTGCTGGTCAGCTTGCCGCTGGAGACTTCGCCGGAGATCAGACTACTGATCTTCGTCTGCAGGTCGCCGGGCGACGGCCGCGTGCCGCTCGACTGATCGCTGGTGCGGCTCGATTGCAGCGAGGAATTGATATCGGTCAGCGCGGAGGACAGCGCGGACTGATCCGACGAGCTGATGGTGCCGGAATTGACTTCCGATTGTAGTTCGGCCTGCAGCCGCTGAAGCGGCGTCTGGTAGGTGGTGTTGGAGGAGAGCGCCGAGATGGAGGTCATGGGTGTTTTCCAAAAGTTCGTGCGAGACGTCGCGACGGTATGGTCAGCGTCCTTAACGAGACCTTTTCGCCCGTTTCCGGTGATGTTGCGCCGTGTTGCGAGGGCGGCGTCAGAAACATTTGGAAACAAAAATCCTTCGCCGCCCGCCCCGAATCACCGACAAAGATCGGCATGGCCCAGCCGTCGCCCAACATCCTTGTCGTCGAAGACGACCGCGAAACGCGGATGCTGATCGCGAAATATCTGCGCGCCAATGCCTGCAACGTGACCACGGCAGGCGACGGCCGCGAAATGGCGCGGGCGATGACCGACCGCCGCGTCGATCTCCTCATCCTCGATGTGATGCTGCCGGGCGAGGACGGGCTCAGCCTGTGCCGCAAGGTCCGCGCGGGGTCGCAAATGCCGATCATCATGCTCACCGCGCGCGGCGAAGACGTGGATCGCATCGTCGGGCTCGAAATGGGCGCCGACGACTACCTCGCAAAACCGTTCAATCCGCGCGAACTACTGGCGAGGATCAACGCGGTGCTGCGCCGCCAGGCCGCCGCCCGTACCGCCAGCGTCGTCGAGGGCGCGACCGTGCTGTCATTTCTCGGATGGCGGATCGATATCCGCCTGCGGGAGTTGCGCGATCCTGTCGGGGCGCGGGTTGCGATGACCAGCGCCGAGTTCGACCTGCTGCAGACCTTTTGCGAGCGGCCGGGCCGCGTGCTGTCGCGCGACAGCCTGCTCGACCTCACGCAAGGCCGCAATGCCGGCTCGTTCGAGCGTAGTATCGACGTTCTGGTCAGCCGTATCCGGCGCAAGATCGAGCCCGACCCGCAAAACGCCACCCTCATCAAGACAGTGCGTTCCGGCGGCTATCTGTTCACGCCGAGAGTTGACGCGGTGGCGGCAAGCGCGAAAGCCTGATCATGAAGTTTTTGGGCTTTCTGAACCTCAAGCGGATCAGCGGGCAGATCGCAGCGCTGGTGGTCGCCTCCATCCTGGCGCTGCATGTAATCATCACGGCAAGCTTTCTGATCAACCGGCCGGACCGGCCCGAGCCCTTGATGGACGGCGGGCACGCCGAGTTGGCAGCGGCGGTGCGGCTTCTCGGCACGACGCCTTTGTCCGAGCGGCCGAGTCTCGTCGCCAATATCGCCCGTGCGTTTCCCGAGCTCGATATCCAGAACCTTGCGCCCGGTCCCACGTTAGCCGCAAGCGAACCGCAAGACCTTGACCTGCACGACCTTGACCTGAACACCGCCGACCTGCACGGCCTGCGCCGGCGGCTCGGCCCGGACTACCGGATCTTCGCGCTCGCGCCGGATGGCGACCCGCGCAGGATCGGCATCGCACTGCCGGGCGGCACGGCGATTTCCGCTCGCGTCGCGCCGGATCGGCATCGACCGCCGTTCTGGGGCGGCCCGTGGATGATGACGCTGTTGTTTGCGGTAATCAGCGTCACCCTGCTCGGCCTGTGGGCCGCCCGCGCCCTGACCGCGCCGCTGTCCTCGTTCGCGAAAGCCGCCGAAAGTTTCAGCCTGAACGGCGCGGCGGCGCCGCTTCCCGAGCGCGGGCCGGAAGAAATCCGCTTCGTGGCGCAGGCGCTCAACCGGATGCGGGAGCGCATCACCGGTTTGATCGACGACCGCACCCGGATGCTGGCCGCGATCAGTCACGATTTGCGCACGCCGATCACGCGGATGCGGCTGCGTTCCGAATTCATCGAGGACGACGGCCATCGCGTCCGCATGCTCGCCGATCTCGATCAGATGCGAGCGATGCTGGAATCCGTGCTCTCCTTCCTGCGCAACGACCGCAGGCTTGAATCGATGACGCTGGTCGATGTCGCGAGCACGCTACAGCTCGTTGCCGATCAATTCGCCGATATGGGGCACAAGGTCAATTATGTCGGTCCGAATCATGCGATGGCGACTGTGCGTCCCGACGATCTGCTTCGCACCGTCACCAACCTCGTGGAGAATGCGGTGGGGTTCGGTGCCGAAGCAACGATCCGTCTTGCGATGTCGCAAGCGCACGCGATCATCGATGTCGAGGACGACGGTCCGGGCATTTCCGATGCGCAGAAAGACAACATGCTGGAACCCTTCGTGCGCGGCGACAGCGCCCGCAACCTGGACGACGCCGCGGGCTTCGGCCTCGGCCTTTCGATCGCGCGCGCGATCGTGCTGGCCCATGGCGGCGAGCTGTCGCTGCATGACAGAGAGCCGCACGGGCTACGCGTTCGGGTTCGGATTCCGGCTTCCCAGAAGGCTCAGCGTTCCGCGGCCTGAAACCACAGATGCCTCAGGCGGCGAGCGGTTCGCGGTCGGTCGCGGTCTCATCGAAATACGCAATTGCCTCGAATGGGTAGTCGCAGGCCCGGCAGTGCCAGAGATAGGCGACGCGGCCGCCGGGGCCGGCTTCGATCCAGTCCGGGAAGGCGATCGGCTTGCCGCATTGGGGACAGGGGTTTTGCTCGGGCAGATAGCCGAGACCCGGTTTGGCCATGGCGTGCTCCCTTCGTATTTCGCTTTTGGTTTTTTCAAGTGTTGACGAATGGGGCAGAATGACTGCCGCAACCGAACACTCCACCTCGTCGTAAATAACAATAGACGCGCATTGCGTCATTTGCACGAAGTTTGCGTATGCTCCGAATGCGGTGCAGCCTCCGGGAGATGAAGGTTGTTTACTTCGCTTTCGGATCGACCGCCGGCTCGACCGTGTGCGCCGCGTCCTTCTTGCGCAGGTGGATGGTGGCGATGTCGTCGGAATAGATTTTTTGCCAGCCATCGACGTGGTCGAGCAGCTTGGTCGCGGCACTTTGCGTGCGCATCAGCGTGGCTTCGATCTGGTACTGATCCAGGAGGCGGAACAGGCTGTCCGGTTCCGTCAACCCGGAAGCCGCATTGTGGTCGACAAAGAATTTCTCGCCATAGAGCTCGGTGCGGCCGTCGATGAACGGCGCCACGCCGTGGGCGATCAGATAGCCGCCGAAATCATAGTCGTTGAAAACCCGCGTCAGGTTGAGCTTCTTGAGCTCGTTGACCGCGGCAACCGGCGATCCCCTTGTGTTCGGCGCGAAGCTGCGCATCGACGTGTAGGCAAAAGTTCCCGCGACCAGCGCGGTCGCGAGGCCGGCAAACAGCAGGCCGCGCGACGGCGAGCTCCCCTTCGCGTTCAACACCTCGGCGGCGCCGATTTGCGCCGCCAGCGGCGCCGCGAGCGCGAGCGGCGCGACCATCGCCAAAATATCTGCAGCGCGGCCTTGCGACAGCGCCATGTGCAACAGACCGAGCAGGATCAAAATGCGCACCGGCGGCAGCGTCACGCCGCGAAACAGCGCTAGCCCGATGGCGAGCAGCAGGCACAATTCGAACGCGCCGACGCTGCCGAAATCCGCGGGCCGCCATTCCATGATCAGCGGCAGCGCGCTGCCGAGGTTCAGGATTTTCTGCGACGCCAGGATCGCGTTCCAGCCATAGGGATTGGCGCAGCTTGCAACGAGCGCGGCGACGCCGAAAATCGCCCATCGCAGCGCCAGCGCCTTGCGCGACTTGGCTTCCGCGCCCACCACCGCGTCGAGTGCGACAGGAGCAACAAAGAACAGGCCGAAGACGAAACCGCCATGAAGGTTGGCCCACAGCGCGATCAGCGGCAGCAACTTGTACGACGGCGCCTCGCGTCGATCGGCGGCGGCGATGAGGCCGGCGATCCACGCCACCATCACCGGCATCGACAGCGCATGCGGACGGGCCAACATATGTGGCACCGCAAGCGCCAGCGCGGCGCTGACGAACACCAGCGTCGCCGTTTCGTTGACGCGCCGGCTCAGAAATCGCGCGAGCACCGCGAAGGCGACAGCGATCGCGGAGGCCGCCAGCACCACCGGCCCGCTCCAGCCCGCGATGCTATACGCCTTGGCGAACATCACCTGCGCCAGCCACTGCGTCGAGATCCAGGGCTGGCCTTGCATGGTGAAGGAATAGACGTCGGTTTCCGGCACCGCGTGGTGGTCGAGAATCCACTGCCCGACCGTGATCTGCCACATCGTGTCGGGATCGTTCAAAAGCGCGTTGCCGGCGGCCAGCAGCAGCGCGTAGACGCCGATGCCGACCCATAGCGGCAACAGCCCGCGCGCGGGGTGAACGGCGGTATCGGAATGCGCGACTGAAATCGTCATGTTGGCCTGATTTTCGCGGATTCGAGGCGCGATCGAAGCACGCCAGCGCATAATTCTAGGTAAACTGCGCCAGGAGATTCGGGTGGATACCCCCGACAAAGCCCGTTTTTGGCCATATCGGCGCCCGGCGATCGCAACATTCAGGGTGCGTAAAGCATGAACGAGCGGACACGCGTGCCCTGGGAATTAAGCTGAATGAAACGTCTCTCGTCGCTTGGATGGCTCGCCGCTCTGGCGGTGCTGTGCTTTCCGCAGCTCGCACAAGCCGGACATAGCGAGTTCGACGCGCTGGTTGCGACCCATGCGAAGGCAAATCAGGTACCGGAAGCGCTGGTGCATCGCGTAATCATGCACGAAAGCCGTTACCAGCCCGGCCTCGTCGGGCGCGGCGGGACCATCGGGCTGATGCAGATCAAGCTCGCGACCGCCCGCGGCCTCGGCTACAGCGGCGACGCCGAGGGCCTGCGCGATCCCGAAACCAACCTCACCTATGGGATCAAATATCTCGCCGGCGCCTACCGGGCCGCCAACGGCGACCACGACCGTGCCATGCATTATTATGCGGCCGGCTATTACGAAATCGCCAAGCGCCAGCGGCTCGAAGCTGCTGGCCGAAGCGTGGGCCATCCGCGGCCCCCGCTCGATATTGCGCCGAAGCTGATCGCAGAAAGCCCTTCCGCAAAGTAGGTTTCCGTGTCCCGGACGGAACGCGTGACGCCTCGCAGAGTCGGGACTTGACCGGGGCTGCTAGACCTCAAATCAGCCGTGCACGCTTGTGCGCTGCACTGCATCCGGAACACGCATTTCGGCCCGTTCCCTCGCACCTTGCGTTGACACCCGCGCCGATCGGCCTAGATTAGCCCTGTTCCGAGGGGAGCTCTGATGAGGAGCTGAGATACCGCAAGCTCGGGCGGACTGGCGAAGTGTCAGTTCTGGCCCGGGACCGCGGTGACCCTTTGAACCTGATCCGGGTCATGCCGGCGAAGGGACAGGGATGTACCAGACGATCAAGAAGCCGCGGGGGGATTCCCCCGTCTCCATCATCGGCGCCGGCATTGCCGGGGCGTGGCAGGCGCTGTTGTTCGCGCAGGCCGGCCACGACGTCACGCTGCACGAACGCTCCAGCGATGCGATGATGCATTCCACCAGCCACTGGGCCGGCGGCATGCTGGCACCCTATTGCGAGAGCGAGGTCGCCGAACCCGTCATCAGCCGGCTCGGCTTGCGCGCGCTCGACCTGTGGCGCGCGGAATTGCCGGATACGCCGTTCAACGGCTCGCTGGTGGTGGCGCATGCGCGCGAGCGCAGCGATTTCGAACGCTTTGCGAGGATGACCTCCGGCCACCGGCGGCTCGACGCGGCCTCCTTGGCCGAACTCGAGCCGTCGCTGGAGGGGCGCTTTCGCGAGGCGCTGTTCTTTGCCGACGAAGGCCATGTCGAGCCGCGCCGCGTGCTGCCAAAACTGCATGCGAAGATCGTCGCCGCCGGCGGCACCATCAAGTTCGACAGCGACGTGCGGCCTGACGATCTCGACGGCATCGTGATCGATTGCCGCGGACTGGCCGCGCGCGACGCTCAGCCCGACTTGCGCGGGGTCAAGGGCGAGATGATCCTGATCGAAACCAGTGAGGTCGAACTGGCGCGGCCCCTTCGCCTGATCCATCCGCGCTGGCCGCTCTACGTGATCCCGCGCGAGGATCATCGCTTCATGCTGGGCGCGACCTCGATCGAGGCCGAGGATACTGGCGTCAGCGTCCGCTCCGCGCTGGAGCTGCTCGGCGCCGCCTATGCGGTGCATCCGGCGTTTGCGGAAGCGCGCATCGTCGAATTCGGCTCTGGCTTGAGGCCGGCGTTTCCCGACAATCTGCCGCGGATCAAGATCGACGAGCGCAGCATCGCGGTGAACGGACTTTATCGCCACGGTTTTCTGGTGGCACCCGCGCTGGCGGAGCTGACGCTCAACTATGTCGAGCGCGGCCAGATCGACAACGAGGTGATGCGATGCGCGTGACCGTCAACGGCGAGCAGCGCGAGATTGCCTCTGCGAGCGTCGACGCGCTGCTGGGCGAACTGGAATATGAGGGCACGCATTTCGCGATCGCCGTGAATTACGACGTGGTGCCGAAGAGCCAATGGGCGAAGACGCAATTGAAGAACGGCGACGAGATCGAAATCATCACACCGCGGCAGGGAGGGTGATGACGATGAGCACTCGCGCCTCACGCTCCGCCGTCATCGCCCGGCTTGACCGGGCGACCCAGTACGCCGCGGCTTCTCGGTTCGATCGCACCTGCTCTGGGATACTGGATCCCCGCCTTCGCGGGGATGACGAGCTGTGATTTGGGAAATGACACCATGCTAACCTTCTACGGCCGCGAATTTTCGTCCCGCCTGCTGATCGGCAGTGCGCTATATCCTTCGCCTGCGATCATGCAGAGCGCGATCCGCGCCTCCGGCGCAGAGATCGTCACGGTATCGCTGCGGCGCGAATCCGCCGGCGGCAAGACCGGCGACGCGTTCTGGAATTTGATCCGCGAGCTCGACGTCACCGTGCTGCCGAACACCGCCGGCTGCCGCAGCGTACGCGAGGCCGTGACCACGGCAAAGCTGGCGCGCGAATTGTTCGCGACATCCTGGATCAAGCTCGAGGTGATCGCCGACAACGACACGCTGCAGCCCGACGTCGTCGGCCTGGTCGAAGCGGCTGACGTCCTGATCAAGGACGGCTTTGAGGTGTTTCCCTATTGCACCGAAGATCTTTCCGTCGCGACGCGGCTGGTCGACGCCGGCTGCAAGGTCGTGATGCCCTGGGCGGCGCCGATCGGCAGCGCCAAGGGCATCATCAACCGCGATGCGCTGAAATTGTTGCGCGACCGGCTGCCCGACATCACGCTGGTGGTCGATGCCGGTCTCGGCGCGCCGTCGCATGCGGCGGAAGCGCTCGAGCTCGGCTACGACGCGGTGCTGCTCAACACCGCGATCGCGAAAGCCGCAGATCCGATCGCGATGGCCGGCGCGTTCCGCCTCGGCGTCGATGCCGGCCGCGCCGCTTACGAAGCCGGGCTGATGGACGCCCGCGATTTCGCTTCTCCTTCCACTCCAGTCGTTGGGACCCCGTTCTGGCATGCCGTATCCTGACCGCTTTTATCCCGTTGTCGACAGCCTCAGTTGGGTCGCGCGCCTGACAAGCCTCGGCGTCGGCACCATCCAGTTGCGCGCGAAGAATCTGAACGACGCGGACGCGCTGAAAATCGTGCGCGAGGCGCTGGCGCTGACCGAGGGCACCAACACCAGGCTCGTGGTGAACGATTACTGGAGGGCTGCGATCGAAGCCGGCGCGCGCGATCTGCATCTCGGCCAGGAAGATTTGGCCGACGCCGATCTCAAGGCAATCCGCGACGCCGGCCTCACGCTCGGCCTCTCGACCCATGACGACGAGGAGCTGGCGACGGCATTGCGCGCTAAACCCGATTACGTCGCGCTCGGCCCGATCTTTCCGACCACGCTGAAATCGATGCGATTTGCGCCGCAGGGGATTGCGAAAATCGCCGAATGGAAGAAGCGCATCGGCAACATTCCGCTGGTCGCGATCGGCGGCATCAAGCTCGAGCAGGCACCTGCAATTTTCGCCGCCGGCGCCTCTTCGATCGCGGTCGTCAGCGACGTCACCCAGAACGCCGACCCCGATGCGCGCGTGCGCGCCTGGCTCGGCCTGAACGCGGAGGCCGCGTGATGATGTCTCAGATCGTAGGGTGGGCAAAGCGCAGCGTGCCCACCATCGAGCCGATCATCGCGATACGCGGTGGGCACGGCGCGAAGAGCGCCTTTGCCCACCCTACGCGGTCTGTGCAACTCGCGAACGACAACAGATAACAAGGAGGATCACGACATGAACATCCGCTCCAATCCCGACAGCACCCTTCCCGCCGTCACCACAGGCCCGCTGCCTTCCTCGCGCAAGATTTTCGCTACCCCCGATGCAGCACCCGATCTGCGCGTGCCCTTGCGCGAGATCATGCTCTCCGAGGGCGCCGGCGAACCGAACCTGACCGGTGTACGACACCTCCGGTCCCTATACCGATCCGACCGTCACCATCGACGTCAACGCCGGCCTCCCCCGCAACCGCACCGCGTGGGTTCTCGAGCGCGGCGGCGTCGAGCAATATGAGGGACGCGAGGTCAAGCCGGTCGATAACGGCAACGTCTCGGCCGAGAAGGCGGCGAAGGCGTTTTCCGCCTATCACAAGCCGCTGCGCGGGACCAACGGCCACAAGATCACCCAGCTCGAATTCGCCCGCGCCGGCATCATCACCAAGGAGATGATTTTTGTTGCCGAGCGGGAAAACCTCGGCCGCAAAGTCCAGCTCGAACGTGCCGAAGCAGCCCTCGCCGACGGCGAAAGCTTTGGCGCGTCGGTGCCCGCCTTCATCACGCCGGAGTTCGTGCGCAGCGAGATCGCGCGGGGCCGCGCCATCATCCCCTGCAACATCAACCATGCCGAGCTGGAGCCGATGATCATCGGCCGCAATTTCCTGACCAAGATCAACGCCAATATCGGCAACTCGGCGGTGACCTCGTCGGTCGAGGAAGAAGTCGACAAGATGGTGTGGGCGATCCGCTGGGGCGCCGACACCGTGATGGACCTCTCGACGGGCCGCAACATCCACACCACCCGCGAATGGATTCTTCGAAATGCGCCGATCCCGATCGGGACCGTGCCCATTTATCAGGCGCTGGAGAAGTGCGACGGCGATCCGGTCAAGCTGACCTGGGAGGTCTACAAGGACACGCTGATCGAGCAGTGCGAACAGGGCGTCGACTATTTCACCATTCATGCCGGCGTGCGGCTGCCCTACATTCATCTCACCGCCAACCGCGTCACCGGCATCGTGTCGCGCGGCGGCTCGATCATGGCGAAGTGGTGCCTGGCGCATCACAAGGAGAGTTTCCTCTACACCCGCTTCGACGAGATCTGCGACCTGATGCGCAAATACGACGTGTCGTTCTCGCTCGGCGACGGCCTGCGGCCGGGCTCGATCGCGGACGCCAACGACCGCGCGCAATTCGCCGAACTGGAGACGCTCGGCGAATTGACCAAGATCGCCTGGGACAAGGGCTGCCAGGTCATGATCGAGGGCCCCGGCCATGTGCCGATGCACAAGATCAAGATCAACATGGACAAGCAGCTCAAGGAATGCGGCGAGGCGCCGTTCTATACCCTGGGGCCGCTGACCACCGACATCGCGCCGGGCTATGACCACATCACCTCGGGCATTGGCGCCGCGATGATCGGCTGGTTCGGCTGCGCGATGCTCTGTTATGTCACGCCGAAGGAGCATCTCGGCCTGCCCGACCGCAACGACGTCAAGGTAGGCGTCATCACCTACAAGATCGCCGCGCATGCGAGCGATCTCGCCAAGGGCCACCCCGCCGCGCAACTGCGCGACGACGCCCTCTCCCGCGCCCGCTTCGACTTCCGCTGGGTCGACCAGTTCAACCTCGGCCTCGATCCGGAGACCGCCAAGAGCTTCCACGACGAGACGCTGCCGAAGGAAGCCCACAAGGTCGCCCATTTCTGCTCGATGTGCGGCCCGAAATTCTGCTCGATGAAGATCACCCAGGACGTGCGCGATTACGCGGCGACGCTGAACGATCCGCAACAGGGATTGGGCGCCGAAGGCGACCAACTCCCGTCTTCAATGCAAGGCGTGGGGATGTCGATCGCGGGCGTCATCGAGGATGGCATGGCCGCGATGAGCGCCAAGTTCAAGGAGATGGGCGGGCAGGTGTATCTGGATGCGGAGAAGGTGAAGGAGAGTAATAGGGTGTTGTGATATGAAGGATAAGCTTCCTATCAATACAATCCTGGGATGTAAAGATGAGGGTTGAGGTAAGCCCCGAACTGCTGCTCTGGGCGCGAAGGCGTTCTGGAATCGACGATGACACTTTTCATCAGCGCTTTCCGCGCTTTGAAAGGTGGCGTCGCAAAGAATTGCACCCCACGCTTAAGCAGTTGGAGCATTTCGCCCAAGCAACGCACACCCCAATTGGATACCTTTTCTTGGCCAAGCCTCCCCAGGGAGGAATTCCCAATTCCTGACTTTCGAACGATAGAGAACAAGCGGATCAAAGAGCCAACACCGAACCTGCTTGAAACGATATACATCTGTCAGCAGCGGCAAGAGTGGTACCGAAATTTCGCTCTCTCCACCAAAGAAGCGCCGTTGAATTTTGTTGGCTCGGCAACTGTAAGAGATAAGATCGAAGCTGCAGCAGAAAACATTCGAGCAATTCTGGGATTTAGCGTCGAAGAAAGGCGTATAGCTCCAACTTGGACCGACGCACTGCGGCGTTTCATTGAACTGACCGATAAAATCGGCGTTCTTGTCATGGTGAACGGCGTCGTCGGAAATAACAATTACCGGAAGTTAGATGCAGACGAGTTTCGAGGCTTTGCGCTTTCCGACTCAGTCGCACCCCTTATATTCATCAATGGAGCAGATACTAAGGCTGCACAAATATTTACACTTGCACACGAGCTAGCTCATATCTGGCTCGGCCAAAGTGCTTTGAGCGACGTAGCGCCAGTGATGATCCCCATTAACGAGGTGGAACTGTGGTGCAACCGCGTTGCCGCGGAAATCCTGGTCCCGCTCAACGTGCTACAGCGCGAGCTACGCAAAGATGAAGAACTCCGTCAAACACTGGATCGGCTGGCTCGTCAGTTCAAAGTTAGCACGCTCGTTGTCCTAAGGAGAATGTTCGATGCAGGCGCGCTGACCAAGGACCAGATGTGGAAATTCTACGAAGAAGAGCTCTCCCGGCTGTTAGCCCTTCCAAAATCCTCGGGCGGAGATTTCTACCTGACGCAAGGAGCGCGAGTAGGAAAAAAGATTCGCCCGCGCGCTCGTTGCTAACACACTTGAAGGTCAAACTTTGTATCGAGACGCATTTAAACTTCTTGGCTTCTCTAAGTTATCGACCTTTCGCGAATTAGGAAACAATCTCGGAATAATTTGATGGCCTATTTGTTGGATGCCAACGTCTTCATTCAGGCAAAGAACCTTCATTATGGCTTGGATTTTTGTCCCGCATTCTGGGAATGGCTATTGGCTAACAATGCCACTGGTACCGTATTTAGCATTGAGAAAGTCGAAGATGAAATCAAAGCGGGCGGCGACGACCTTGCCCAATGGGCGTCAAACTTGGGCGCGAAGTTTTTCCTGAGACCGGATGCAGCGCTGTTGGCGGCATTGGGACCTCTGAGCACCTGGGCTTCAACCCAGAATTACGAGCCGGCGGCAATCAATACGTTTTTGCAAGTTGCGGACTATTACTTGGTTGGTCATGCAATCGCGCACAAATACGTGGTGGTTAGTCACGAGATCGCCTCAAACTCAACAAAGAAAATAAAGATTCCTAATGCCTGCATTGGCCTAAACGTTAAATGTATCACACCATTCGAGATGCTTCGCAGTGAGAAGGCACGATTCGTGCTTGCACGATAGCACATATGCACGACGGATTAGCGAATCGTAATCTGCCGTCTTCTATCATCTCGAAACGGCGGGCTCTTTCTGGCAACTGCCCTCACGAAAAGCTCCGCAACACCGGCTGAACCCGCTTGACGCCCTCGTCGCACCCGGTCTCCCAGGGAAAGCGGCCCTCGCGATCCGGCCACACGATCTGCAGGCAGGGAAACGGGCGCGGCGATTTGGCGTAGAACCAGATCGCGATGCCGAGGTAGTCCTGATAGGCCGATAGCGGCACCTCGACGAAGCAGACGCGGTGATCGATCAGAAGGTCGTCGCAGACATCGCCGGCCGCGTAACTGCAGCCCGCGGCGACGCGGTCGCGAACGTCATTGATGATCGCGGCGTCATGATTCCAGTCGAGACCAAACACGATGAGCTCGGCGTGACAATAATTAGCGAACAGGCCGACCGAGAACGCGTATCCCGGTGCTCGCTCGCCATCGCCGAGGCCGACGATATGGCAACCGTGCTTGCGGACGTTGCGGAGGACGATTTCGTCCGCTTCTTCCTCGGGCTGGCGCCATTCGAATTGATACGGCATCGACATCTCCGCGCGGCGAGACGACGGTCTGGCCGAACGTCGATCCGGCGTCGCGCTTCATGCAGTGAGCTTCGAACAACTTAAGGACGAGCGCAAGCTCGTGGGGTAGGGTCAGCCATCGCCTTGCTCGAAGAGCAAGCGCGGGCGCGTAACCCGCCGTTGCTATCAAGACATCGACACAGAGCATCACGATAGACGCGGTGGGTTACGCTTCAGCCGTCGTTCTGACGGCTGCCGCTAACCCACCCACCTGCGCGGGTTGTGGGAGTTCCGCTCCCGCAGCGGGCGCCGATTTCTCCCCTCCCCCCGCGCGCGCAGCGCGTGGTGGGGAGGGGACGGGGGTGGGAGGTGCTTCGGCAGATACGGTGCCTGCTTCAGGAATAGAATACGCGGAGCCACCCCCCACCCCCGACCCCTCCCCACCGCTGCGCGGGGGGAGGGGAGAAGAGCGCACCGAGCCAGTGGAAAGAGAGAGAAAGCTGCATCGAAGCAGACAAATTCACCAAGCGCGCAGGGTAGGCTAGCGATCGCCGTGGCTCGAAGAGCAAGGACGGGCGCGTAACCCACCGCTGCTGTCAAGATAGGGAGCGCCGCGATCAACGCGGTGGGTTACGCCTCAGGCGCGCATCTGCACCAGAAAATCATTGATCTCCGAGCGAAGCCTTTCGGCATAGCCGGCCTGGTTGCCGGCCACGGTCAGCACCTTCTCGGCGGCCGTCCCGGTGGCGGCGGCGGCCTGGGTCAGGCCACCGATATTCACCGACACCTGATTGGTGCCGGCCGCGGCCTGGCTGACACTGCGGGTGATTTCCTGGGTGGCGGCGCCCTGCTGCGCGACCGCCGAGGCGACCGCGGCCGAAATCTGGCTCACCTGTTCGATCACCTGGCCGATATTGCGGATCGCCTGCACGGCGCGGCCGGTCTCCGCCTGGACCGCGCCGATCTGGGTGGTGATCTCGCCGGTGGCCCCTGCCGTCTGGGTCGCCAGCGTCTTCACCTCGCCCGCCACCACGGCAAAACCCCTGCCGGCATTGCCGGCACGGGCAGCCTCGATGGTGGCGTTCAGCGCCAGCAGATTGGTCTGGCTGGCGATGTCGTTGACCAGCTTGACAACTTCGCCGATCCGGCCGGCGGCGGCCGAAAGATCGGCCATCATGCCGTTGATGCGCTGGGTCTCCTTGGCGGCGTCGGTGGACATCCGGGCCAATTCCGCGACCTGCCGGCTGATTTCCGCGATCGAGCCGCAAAGCTCCTCCGACGCCGCGGCCACCGTCTCGACATTGCGGGTGGCCGTCGACGCTGCCGTCGCCGCCGAACTGGCCTGCGACAGCGCCTCGTTGGCAACGTTCGACATGCTCTTGGCGGTGCCGTGCATGTCGCTGCTCGATGCGAAGCTGCCGGTGATCAAATCCATCACGCGCGCCTCGAAATTGCCGGCGATGCTGCGCCGCTCCGCGGCCAGGAACTCGAGATTGTGGACCTCGGCCTGGCGCCGTTGCTCGGTCTGCTGCTCGAGCGCGATCGCCTGGCGGCGGAAGATGTCCAGCGCGCGCGCCAGTTGGCCCACCTCGTCGCGCTTGTCGGTATAGGGCACGGCGATCCCGCGGTCGCCCTCGGCCAGACGTTCCATCAGACTGGTGATCAGCGAAAGCGGGCGCGTAATGGTCCGCACCATGACCATGGAAAAAGCGAAGATGGCCGAGATCGACACCAACAGAATGACGCCGAGACGGGTCAGCTTGCTCTGGAAGGCCTCATCGATGTCGCCAATATAGACGCCGCTGGCCACGATCCAGTCCCAGGGTTGGTAATAGATCGATGTCGATATTTTTCGCTGATCGCCCGTGTCGGTGGCGCTGCGGGGAAAGCTGTAGGCGACAAAGCCGTTGCCGGCCTTGGCGTTTTCGATCAGCAGCCGGACATAAGGCACACCGGCGGGATCGGTGGTGTCGATGCGCTGCTTGCCCTCCAATTGCAGCGCGGTACCGAGCACTTCGGTGACGCCGTCGCCGCGGTAGACGAAAAGAAAATCGCCCTTGCCATAGCGGATGTCACGGATATCCGCCTTGGCCCGTTCGCGCGCCTCGGCATCGGCCAGTTCGCCTTTTTCGGCAAGGGCGTGGTAATGCTTGAGGATGGAGACCGCGGCTTCGACCATCTGGCGAACATGGATCTTGCGGTCTTCCGTCAGGGTCTCGCGCTGGTCCCAGACATCGAGCCAGGCAAAGGAGATCATGCCAATCAGCGGCGCCACGACTGCAATCATGATCTTGTTGCGGATATTGATCGCGACAGATTTCATTTATCTCTTCCCCAGCGATGAAGTGCGTTCATCGAACCGCAGAACCGGCAGATCGGTCTGGACAGCAACCCGTATGGCTTGAGTGCATCCCTGCGTCCGGATCTTCCGGGCATCCGGAGGAGACCGTCGAGCGTCCGCGAGGGGTGTTGAATTTACGATCCAACCTTCGCAGCACAGCATTAAAGAGCCATGAATAAGCCCGTCATTTTACGGGGAATGCAGCATCGTAGGGTGGATTAGCGATCGCCTGACGCGAAGCGAAAGGGCGGGCGCGCAACCCACCGTTGCCTCAAGACATCGATACCGAGCATCGCGATCAAAGCGGTGGGTTACGCTTCGCCGGTCATTCTGCCGGCTGCCGCACACCCACCCTACGCGGGCTGCTTTCGGAGTTTGCGCCGCGCCGTGAAGCTTTGATGTACGGCAGCCTGCTCATGTTCGGCGTCCTTGGTTTGCACGGGCGGCATCCGCGCAACCGCGCGTCGCTGCGGTCCGGTAGGCGGGCAATCGAGTGTCGCCGGTCCACCTTCCGAGGACTGCTTCATTTGATCTGATCAGCGATCGCGGCAACGCCTGCAGCAGCGCACGCCTCATCCTTGTCCCCGCCAGGCGACCCTCCGACGCCAAGACCGGCGACAATCTCGGACCCATGCTTGATCGCGACCGCACCCGGGAGAGCAACGACGTTCGGCATGCTGGCGAGCTGGGCACCGGAACCGTTCGGATATTTTGCGACAAGCGAGACGAAGTCGCTCGTCCGGTCAAGGCCGAAGATCGGCACCATCGTAATCACGGTGTAGGCCTTGCGGAAAGCAGAGTCCTTGGTATGAACCGCTGCGTGGTCGCCACGCAGCTGGACGATAACCAGACCCGAGGTATCGACAACGAAAGCGTTCACGGGCCAGCCCCGCTCGCCGCACGTCTGCACGGCGACCTGCGCGGCTTGCAGCGCGAGCTTCAGGGGCAAGTTGTAGCCACTGATGTTGTAGCCACTGGTGTTGATCTGCGCGCAGGCAGGCGAGGCGAGAAGGAGCGATGCCGCGGACAGGCCGGAAAGGATAGCGGAGCGTTTCATGGTTCGTCTTTCATGGTCATGCTTGGAGATGAGGCAGGGGTAACGCGCGGCCGGAGAAACAGGCGGAGCGGAGCGCGCTCGCGACACGAAGCTCAAGGCTGCATTGATGTCAGGCTCTCGGCTTGGCAGCTGTCGCACCGAAACAGCGCGTCAGCACAAACCTCGCCACGCGCGCCGGCTATATCTTTCGCTTCGCGAGGAAGTCGCGGATCAGCGTCGCCGCCTCGTCCACCTTCTCGTCGAGGGCAAAGTGACCGGCGTCGAGGACGTGGACTTCCGCGTCCGGCACGTCGCGCTGGTAGGCTTGCACTTCAGGCAGGGCGAAGGACGGATCGTACTTGCCCCACAGAACCAGCAGCTGCGGATGATAGCGCCTCAGCCACTCCTGCCAGGACGGGTAATTGGCAACATTGGTCTGATAGCTGAAGAACAGATCAGACTGGATCTGCCGCTGGCCCGGCTGCGACAAATGAGCGGCCTCCCACTCCCAGATCTCCGGGTCGTAGCGTTCGGGGTTCGGGGAGGAGCCGAGGTGCCGCAGCTTCGCGCCTTCCAGCGACGTGAAGCCGGGAATGACTTTGTCCTCGTAGGCCGGTCGGTCCTTCCAGAACGCCCGACGAATGTCCCAGGCCGGCCCAAGTCCATCCTCGTGCGAAACCGCGTTCTGGACAATGATCGCCTTTACACGCTCAGGATGAGCCACAGCGAGGCGCATCCCGATTGGCCCGCCATAGTCCTGCTGGTACAGAACGTAGCTTGTCAGCCCGAGCTGCTGCGTGAAGTCGTCTACGACCTGAGCGAGGTGGTCGAAGGTATAGTGGAATTGCGATGCGGGCGGAGCGTCACTTTCGCCGAAGCCCGGATAGTCCGGCGCAACGAGATGATAGCGGTCGGCCAGAAGTGGAATCAGAGTCGCAAACATCCGCGATGACGACGGATAGCCGTGCAGCAGCAGGATGGTCGGAGCATCTTTCGGCCCGGCCTCCCGGTAGAAGATCCTCAGTCCGTCCACCGCCGCCGTGTGATACGTCGTCGTCGATGAAATGGACGGAACCGTTTGTGCGCGGGCTACGCCAGCGGCTGAGCATAGCGCAGTGGATGCCGCAACGAGCGCGGTGGCAACAACATGTTTCATGGCAGTCGGTCCTGTTGGCGATGGAGGCGGGCCCGCAGCGGCGGCGTCCCCGTCCTGATTTTCGACTTCAGTAAGGCGCGGCGTGATGAGCTCCGGGCAATTCCAATGGGGCGCAATCCGGGAAGCGTTCAGCCGAACACAGCCTTGATCTCGGCCGCCACCTCCGAAGCGTTTTCGTCCAAGACGAAGTGGCCGGCATCAAGCCAGACCAGTCTGGCCTCGGGCAGATCGTTCAGGTAGGCCCGGGCGCCGGGCGGAATGAAGAAGGGGTCGTTCTTGCCCCAGACGATCAGCGTCTTCGGCTTATGTGCGCGGAAGGCGGCCTGCCACTCGGGATAAAGCGCGATATTGGTCTTGTAGTTTTCGAGCAGATCGACCTGATAGTCCTGCGTGCCGGGCCGGTCGAGCAGCGCCTGGTCGAGGATCCAATTGTCGGGATTGATCGCCTCGGGATCCTTGGCGCCGACCAGCCAATGGAATTTCGTCCCTTCGAGGCTGACGAATTCGCGCGCCGGCTTCTCGGTCTCCGGCGTGCGCTTCTCCCACAACGGGAGCAACACCTTCTTGGGGGCTTCGCCGACGCCTTCCATGTAGGCGTTGGCATTCTGGATGATGAAGCCCTTCACCCGCTCTGGGCGCTGCGTGAACAGGCGGAAGCCGATCGGGCCGCCATAGTCCTGCATGTAGAGGATGTACGATTGTAAGCCCCAGCACATCGACCAGGCCCGCGACGTGCGTGGCCAGATTGTCAAAAGTGTAGCTGAACTCGTCGCGCGACGGCGCGTCCGAATGGCCGAAGCCGACATAGTCGGGAGCGACCAGGTGGAAACGGTCGGCAAGCGCCGGCATCAGGTCGCGGAACATCTGGCTGCTGGTCGGCAGGCCGTGAAGCAGCAGGATGGTAGGGGCGGAAGGGTCGCCGGCCTCGCGATAGAAGATCTTGCGGCCGTTCACGGTTGCGTTCCGGTAGTGGGTGCGGGTGATGGTCATCGGTCTCTCCTCGGCGGTTCGGAAGCTCGGCGGATAGTGCGCGGCGGCGCCGTCACCTTCCTTTTTATGGCTTCCAAAAATCGGCGGCAGACGATAAGTTCTGGAGGAGACCTCTCGTTTTTTGGAAGGCTTATTGGATCGCCTGGAAGCCATGTCGGTGCTGCTTGCGGCGGCGGAGAGCGGCAGCCTTTCGAAAGCGAGCCGGAATCTCCGGCTTCCGCTGGCGACGGTCAGCCGCAAGGTCGCCGAACTGGAAGCGCACCTGAACGCCACCTTGCTGATCCGATCGGCGAAGGGATTGGAGCTGACGCCGGCCGGTCGTTCCTATGTCATAGCCGCAAAGGCGATACTGGAGCAGGTGACCGAAGCGGAGCGCGCCGCCGCGGGCGAATACACCGAGCCGAAGGGGGATCTGGTGGTCACCGCGCCGATCATGTTCGGACGGATTCATGTCCTGCCGGTGGTGACGCGCTTCCTGGCAGCGTACCCCGACGTTTCGGTCGGGCTCGTGCATGACCGACCGGGTCGCCCACTTTCTCGATGATCAGGTCGACGTCGCGCTGCGGATCGGCGCTCTCCCGGACTCGAGCCTGATCGCCACCCGTCTGGGATCGGTTCGGCACGTGATTTGCGCAAGTCCCGACTATCTCGCCGCGAACGGGACTCCCTCGACGCCCGATGATCTGGCGCAGCACAGCGTGATTTCGTTTCAGAGCGTGTCCGTGTTGAGCTCCTGGGTCTTCGAATCCGAAGGCGCCGAAATAACGACGTCGTTCCGTTCCCGTCTCAGCGTCAACACCATCGATGCGGCGATCGACGCGGGGCTCTCCGGAGCCGGTCTGGTCCGCGCGGTGTCCTACCAGGTGGTCGACGACGTCCGTGCGGTTCGGCTGAAGATCGTCCTGGAGTCCTTCGAACCAGCGCCACGGCCCGTGCACCTCGTCTACGACGCGCAGAGCCGGTTGCCGTTGAAGCTGCGCGCCTTCGTCGACTTCGTGGTCCCGCGCATGCGCGAACGGTTGATAGACGCCGCTCTCTAGAAATTAGAAATTTTATCGCCCGTGCTCGAGGCGCAAGGACGGAAGCGTAACCCACCGTTGCTACCAAGACATCGATAGAGGATCGCGATAGAAGCGGTGCGTTACTCGCCGTCATCACTAACCCACCCTACTCGCTAACTCACCCACTTCGACCATGGACCGCCTGCCCGACCAGCTTCAGCATCATCTGCGTCTCGTCCTTGTCGGCACCGCGGCCGGGCAACGGTCGGCGGAGCTTGGGCACTATTATGCGCATCCGGGAAACCGCTTCTGGCGCACGATCCACGAGATCGGCCTCACGCCGCGCTGCTACCAGCCGGCTGAATTTCCCGCTCTGCTCGCGCTTGGCATCGGCTTCACCGACCTATGCAAGATGGGTGCGGGAATGGACCACGAGGCGCTGAAAGCGGGTGTCGACGTTGCAGCGTTCGCCGAGAAAATGCGGCGATATCGGCCGGCGACAATTGCCTTCACCAGCAAGAAGGCGGCGAGCCTGTTTTTCGGGAGGCCGACGGGGAAAATCGCGCTCGGCCGGCAACCGCCGCTTGCCGATTTTCCAGTCGTCTTCGTGTTGGCCTCGCCATCCGGCGCCGCATCGGGCACCTGGTCGCTGCAGCCGTGGCAGGAGCTGGCGGATCACGTCAGCGCGTAGGCCCATCCGCTACTTCAACGTGATCGCGAGCCCGCTCAAATCCGCGTTCGCCATCAGCCCGGTCTGCTGGCCGGACAATTCCAGCACCGCGCCCTTCTGGTTGGTCAGCACGATGGCGCGGGCGCCGCTGCCGACCGCGATCCCCGCGCCGGCCGCGCCGTAGACGCCGGCGACGTCCGAGGGACGGGTGATGTTGCTGACCCGGCCGCGCAGGATCGTTTTCGATCCACCGAACACGAGGCCGTAGTCGATCCCGCCGGTCGAGAGGCCGTAGCGCCGCCCCTGGAAGTTCAGCACGCCGTTGCCGCCCGAGCCGCCGATGATCCATCCCGCCTTGTAGATCACGAGCGACACGGTGCCCTCTTCCGCAGAGGCGACCGGGGACAGCGCGGCGCCGGCGAGAGCGGCCAGCCCAACCAGCGCAGCACGAATGGCAGATGACGTTCTCATGAAACGGTCCTCCCTTGCGATGGTGTGAGCAGGCGTTGCGACGCAGACCGAATCGCGCTGGTCGCATTGTAGCTCACGGGCTGGATGAACAGAACCTTATTGAGGACTGGTCTCAAACGGCGGATTGCTCCCTTCACCCCCCGCCAGCCTTTGCGCTACACTTCCCGCCTCGATACCGGAGGTGAGCCATGGCCCCCATCAAGCACTTCGCAGCCCCTGCCGGCCTGACCACGCCGCCGCTATCGTTCGCAACCCGGGTTGGCGATCTTGCTGTTCGTCTCCGGCATTCCCGGCTTTGACGACAGCGGCGCGCTGCCTGATAGCTTCGAGGCGCAGTTCGGCTTTGTCGTCAAGAACATCAAGCGTGTGCTTGATGAAGCAGGTGCTACGTTCCGCGATCTGGTCAAGGTCAACGTGCTGCTGACGCGCGCCTCGGACGTTGCGACGATGAACGCATTATACGCAGGCGCCTTTGGGCCACGGCCCTATCCCGCCCGTACCACCTGCGTCGTCCAGGCGCTGCCAAATCCGAAGATGCTGATCGAGATCGAGTGCGTGGCGTCGCTGGAGGGGCGGTGAGCGCTGCCGCTCTGATTGTTCGAACATCGCTTCAACAAAGCGCGCGACTTGCCTCAGCCCGCGACCGATTCGGCGCCTTCCGACTTGAAACCGTCATGCTTTTGCAGCACCACTCGCCTGTCCGCGCCAACGATGGACACCGCCTCCGTGCCTCACGCCGCGAAGGCCGGACCAACATTTTCCGACAGGAGGTTCTTCATGCGTCGCGCTACCGCTCTGTGTGCCGCCGCCGGCGTCGCTGTATCGGTCCTTGTCGTCGCAAGCCCCGCGCAGGCCGGCTATTACCTGATCCGCTGGGACAACACCGGCGTCTGCCAGGTCTGGAGCGAGAGCCTGTCGTTCAAGCCGCCGCGCTGGCCGTCGGATTACGAGATCGTCAGCAAGCCGTTCCCGACGTTCTCCACCGCGATGGCCGCGAAGGAGGCGATGCGGCAGCGCGGTCGCTGCACCTGGTAAAGGCCGCCGTCACTCGGATGAGAAGATAGGCCGTAGGGTGGGCAAAGCGAAGCGCGCCCACCATGTATCATCGATAACAGACCCATGGTGGGCACGGCGCTACGCACTGCATTCTCGGCTGTCGCGGTGGGCTCGCCATCAGGCGCGCATTCGCGCGACCCGTTGGCTTAGCCCATCCTACGCACCTCTCCAGGTCATGCTCTTGCGCGGAGCGCACGACATTCGCGTCACCCCTCTCTCTTCGCAGGCAGCAGCGTCAGCGCGTCGCGCGCCGCGGCGAGTTCGAGAAAGGCGGCCTCGCTGCCGCCGGCGTCCGGGTGCATCGTCTTGGCGGCGCGCCTGAACGCCCGATGGATTTCGGCACCCGCGAGATGCCGGCCGAGCGGCAAGCCCAGCATCTTACGGGCGCGCTCCTCGACCGTAAGCGGCTTCGGGGTCGTTTCGCGCGCGCCGAACTTCGGCGTCGTCAGGTCGTGCAACACGTCGAGAACAATTCCCAGACGCCGCCGCGCGGCTTTGGCGACGCCGGCGTCGGCAGCATCGAGCGCGGCGTTGCGCAGGATCGGTAGCGCCTGGCTGGCCGCTTGCCGCAGGATCGCCTCGTTGGCAATTCGTGCAATATCGGACACGAGGCGCGTGGCCTCGTCATAGTCGGGCGCACCCGCCGACCAGACCCGCTCGATGGCGCGGGTCCATTCCCTAAGCTTACCATCCATGGCGCAATACCTGCCGGAGCCTCCGTTCCGATTGAATCGGAACGAAGGCTCTGGTTTTTGTTTTGACCCGTTTTCTTGGACAGCGAACCGGTGCCCACCCCGCTATCCAAGTGCGGGGCAGGCTTTCGCTGGAAAACGCTCTGGAGGAATACGACGGGCGGGTAAAGCTTTCCGTTTCCGCAAGCCCAATTTTGAATTAGTTTGTCGTGAAAGTTAAAAAAACAAAAAGGAAACGCTCATGCCGCTGCTCGAGAACCATATCGCCGTCGTCACCGGTGCCGCCTCCGGCATCGGCCGCGCCATCGCGACCGGCTTCGCCCGCGAGGGCGCGGCCGTGGTGCTGCTCGACATCGACGAGAAGGCGGCGGCGGAGGCCGCGAAGGAAATCCGCCACAGTGGCGGCAAAGCCGAAAGTTTTGCGCTCGATGTGACCAAGCGGGAGGACTGCATCGCGTCGGCGCGACAGGTTGCCGACAAGGTCGGGCAGGTCTCGATCCTGGTCAACAATGCCGGCATCAACCGCCGCAATGGGTTTACCGCCGATCCGGATGCCGTGTTGAAGGACTGGCAGGACATCATGGCGATCAACCTCAATGGCGTCTTCAACGTCACGCACGCATTCCTTAACCCGCTGCTCGCAGCCAAGGGACGTATCGTCAATATCGGCTCGATCCAGTCCTTCATGCATGTGCGCACGCCGAACTCGCCGGCCTACACCACCTCCAAGCACGGCGTGCTCGGCTTCACCAAGGCGCTCGCCGCCGAACTCGGCAAGCACGGCGTGCGGGTGAACGCGATCGGCCCCGGCCTGATCGAGACGCCGCTGAACGCGCATGTGCGCGCCAACAGTCCCGACCTCGTGCAGATATTCCTCGACCACACCCCGCTCGGCCGCGCCGGCAAGCCGGAAGACATCGTGGGACCCGCGATCTTCCTGGCGTCGGACCTGTCGGCCTACGTCACCGGTTCGATCGTCATGGCGGATGGTGGGTACAGGACGATTTGAACTCCACTCGTCGTCACCCGCGAAGGCGGGTGATCCAGTATCCCAAGACGTCCCTGGTGAACAACGACCATCTCGGACTACTGGATACCCTTCAGCACAACGGAAACGCGCCATGTCCAACGCCCCGCACTACGACATCGACGTGGTGACATTCTGGGCCGATCCCTATCCGGATCTGGCGCGGATGCGGAAACAGGCGCCGATCGCGTTCGTGCCGCAGCTGGGCAGTACGGTCTTCACCCGCCGCGACGATATCTTCACGCAGGAAAAGCGTGTCGACGTATTCTCTTCGCATCAGCCCAACGGGCTGATGAACCTCCTGATGGGCCACAACATGATGCGCAAGGATGGCGATGCGCATATGTCGGAGCGCGCCGCGATGTTCCCCTCGGTGTCGCCGCGCGTCGTGCGCGACACCTGGCGGATGAAATTCCAGGCTCATGCCGACCGCATCCTCGATGAGCTTGCGCCGCAAGGCGAAGCGGATCTTACCAAGGGCTTCGCGCTGCCGCTGTCGGCCGAATGCCTGAAAGACATCACCGGGCTCACCAACATGCGCTTTGAGGACATGGACGCCTGGTCGCAGGCGATGATCGACGGCATCGCCAACTACACCGGCAACAAGCAGGTGGAAGCGCGCTGCCATGCCGCGACCGCCGGCATCGATGCCGCGATCGACGACATGATCCCAGTCGTGTCAAAACATCCGGATACCTCGATCCTCAGCGTGCTCTTGAGGGCCGGCCAGCCAATCGAAAGCGTGCGCGCCAACATCAAGCTGGCGATCTCCGGCGGGCAGAACGAGCCGCGCGACGCGATCTCCGGTTCGGTCTGGGCGCTCCTGACCCATCCCGCGCAACTTGCGCTGGTGCACGACGGCAAGGCAAAATGGATCGACGTGTTCGAGGAATATGCGCGCTGGATCGCGCCCATCGGCATGTCGCCGCGCCGCGTCGCCAGGCCATGGAATTACGGCGGCGTCGACTTCGAGCCGGAGGACCGCGTGTTCTTCATGTTCGGCTCGGCCAATCGCGACGAGGCCTGCTTTGAAAACCCGGACCGCTTCGACATCACCCGCGATACCCAGAAGAGCATCGCCTTCGGCGCCGGGCCGCACTATTGCGCCGGCGCCTTCGCCTCGCGCGCCATGGTCGCCGATGTCGCGCTGCCGAGCCTGTTCGCGCGCTTGAAAGGTTTGCGGCTCGATCCGTCCGAGCCGGTCAAGATCGGCGGCTGGGCGTTTCGCGGGCTGCTCAATCTGAAGGTTGCGTGGGAGGTGAATTAACACGCAGCCGGCTTCGCGCCCAGGCTCCCAGCATCACGACGAACGCGATGGCCGCGACCCATCCGGCGGTCAATTCAATCGCCCGCAGCACGAACGCGGTCGTTACCGCCCATGACGGCTGCGCCTCTTCGGCATATCCGACCGGCACGATATCCGGCACGAAGTATTGCGCGGCAGCGAGGCTAACCGCGAGAACAATGGTGGCAAGCCAAAACACTTTCCAACCGGCTCTGATCATGTCGCGTCTCTCGCGCATCGCAGCCCGCCGTCGTTCAGTGGCACGACCGGGACGATGTCGATTGATGTTGATCAATCTGTTGGAAGCCGCAGGCGCAATTGCTGCCATCGTCCGACGTCTGCTATGGAGAATCAAAATCATCGGGAGTGTGCATGTGGCGGACGATTCGACCGGCCGGCAGGGACGACAGGGACCGCCGGGACCTCCCGGGCCACGCGGCAAGCAAGGCGAGCCGGGACGTCCGGGGCCACAGGGTCATCCCGGGCGGCGCGGGCCTGACGGCGCGCGCGGCAAGCTTGGGCCGCCAGGAAAACCCGGTCCGCAAGGCAACCGCGGCGAGCCCGGGCCGCAGGGAAAGCCCGGCCCGCCGGGCGAACAAGGCCCGCGCGGCGAGCCCGGCCCACCCGGTCAGCTTCCTTCGATCGAACAGGTAATACCGTGGCTGCATCTGATCTTCGATGCCTGGGAAGACTACCGGAAACAGCGCGAGCTCGAGGAAGCCGAGCTTGAGGGGCTTGAAGCGCAGGAGCGCGAGGCGATGAAAGTCTTCGAAGACGCCGAAGCGATCGGCGACGCCGCTGAAGTGAGCGACGGCGGCGATCGCAAAAAGAAGAAGAAAAAGAAGAAGCACAAGAACAAGGACAAGAAGTAGCGACCTTCATCATGCCATGACGAGCGATGCGGGTGGCCTTGCGGTTGCGTCTCAAGAGGCCTGACCGAATCGCAGCCGCGAGCGCTCGCGCGCCTTTTCCGCCTCGATTTCGCGGTCGCGTGCCGGCGCGTGCGTGTGCAGCGAGGCGAGCAGCCGCCGCGCCGCGCCCGAGACTTCCTCGACCGCACGATCGAACGCTGCCTCGTTCGCCTGCGACGGCTTGTTGAAACCGGACAGCTTGCGCACGAATTGCAGCGCGGAGGCCTGGATTTCCTCCTCGCTCGCCGGCGGTTCGAAATTGAACAGCGTCTTGATATTGCGGCACATGGTCTTGCTCCTCTCTCAAGGCGGCGCAGGGGCCTTCTTCCCAAGGACGAACGGCTGATGCGAAATCCTACATCTCGCGCCTCATTTTGTCATAGGATGGGCGGCACTTTCACTGGCGCCGTCCAACGGCCATCTCAAGGAGCGGGTTTTCGATGTCCCACGTCACCTACAAGATCGTCCAGCACGACGGCGGCTGGGCCTACACCGTCAATGGGGTGTTCTCGGAGAGCTTTTCAAACCATGCCGCGGCGCTCGCCGCCGCCAAGCGCGCCGCCGCCGAGCAGCGCACGCCGGGACGCACCGAGGCGATCGAATATGAGACCGCCGACGGAAAATGGCACTCCGAGACCGCCGACGGCAGCGACCGTCCGGAAACCGACGTCGAGGACTGAGCCTGACCGGCGCATCCTACTTAGAACACCCCTTTCACGCCCAGCCGGTCGAAGAACGCTCGGCCTTTGGGCGTGAGCCGCAGCGCACGCGGGATATCGCGAGGCTCGACGCAGCGCATCTCGGAAAGCCGTTTCAAAATGGCGTTGGGAAACGAACCGGAGAGATGGGGGACGCGCTCGGTCCAGTCGTTGCAAAGGCGGCAATGCGGGGAGCGCGATGGGTTGAAATCGATGCTTTCGGATCGGCACCACGCCAGGCCGCCTTCCGTGACCTGCCCGGTTCGGCCGCTGACGACGACGAGCCTGCGACGAACCAATGCCTCGCCCAGCATCACCCCGAGCCGCCCCGCCAGGTGACCGTAGCAAGTGCGCACCCGGCGCAATTCCTCGCAGGGTAAGGCCCGCTTGCCGCGTCGGGATTCCAATTTGCCGGCGAGATCGACGAGGCCCTCGATCAGCGCAGCAACGTCATCATCGCTGATCCGGTAATACCTGAACCTGCCCTGCGGCCAGACCGAGAGCACGCGCGCGTCCACCAGCTTTTGCAGATGCGCGGTCGCGCTTTGCGGCGATATGCCCGCGAGCGACGCCAACTCGCCGGCCGGCATCGCCTTTCCATTGGCAAGGGCACTCACCATCGCCTCGCGCGCCGGATCGCTCAGCGCCTCCGCGACGCGGGAAAACCCCGATTGCACGGGTTGCCGGGGAAACGTCATTCGAACTCCGGGTGACACGAACCGCCGCCACTATAGCCGATTTATCGCCGGAACTCATTTCATGATTCGATGAAACATCGCGTGCTTGTCGCTGCGATATTGCCCCGCATGCATTTAAACTCGGAAGGAGCAACCATGAGCAGCGAAACCAGCCAAAAAGACGTCGAGCGCATCTGCAGGCTTTGGGATGATGCGTTGGGCAAGAAAGACCTCGAAGCATCGCTGTCGCTCTATGCGGACGACGCCTCGATCGAAAGTCCGCTCGTCCAGCACCTCTTGAACTCGAACGAGGGGATCGTGCGGGGCAAGGAAAATCTGCGCGCCTTCATTGCCAAAGTGTTTCAGACCAACCCGCCGCAGCGCAAGCGCTTCAAGCAGGGTTTTTTCACCGACGGCCGCGTGGTCACCTGGGAATATCCGCGGCTCTCGCCGGAAGGCGACCAGATGGATCTGGTGGAGATCATGGAAATCGAAGACGGGCTGATCAAACGCCATCGCGTCTATTGGGGCTGGTACGCGCTCAAGACGCAGATACTCCAAGGCTAGCCCCGAAATTTCACATTGCCGTCGCGGGCGTCCCTCGGCCCCGCTCGCCCTGTGTGATAGGCTTGCGCCAACGCGGCGCAGGCTGCTAGGTCGGGGAGAGAAGCAATGAGCTATTTGCGCGCGGCGCTGGCGGCCGCCCTGGTACTGACATCGGTGACGGCAATGGCGGCTGACTATCCCGCGCCCAGACAGGGCGACTGGATCGCGAAGGATTTCAAGTTCCACACCGGCGAGACCATGGCGGAACTGAAACTGCACTACACCACGGTCGGCGAAGCAACGGGCCAGCCGGTGCTGGTGCTGCACGGCTCCGGCGGCTCGGCCGCGAGCATGCTGACGCCGACCTTTGCCGGCGAATTGTTCGGCCCGGGCCAGCCGCTCGATGCCGCGAAATACTACATCATCATTCCCGACAGCATCGGCCACGGCCAATCCTCAAAGCCGTCCGACGGCATGAAGACCGCGTTTCCGAAATACGACTATGCGGACATCGTCGATGCGCAGTATCGGCTGGTCACCGAAAAGCTCGGCGTCAAGCACCTGCGGCTTGTGATCGGCAATTCGATGGGCGGCATGCACACCTGGCTATGGGGCGTGCGCTACCCGCATTTCATGGATGCGCTGGTGCCGATGGCATCGCAGCCGACCGCGATGGCGGCGCGCAACTGGATCCTGCGGCGGACCATGCTGGAGACCATCCGCAACGATCCCGATTACAAGGGCGGCAACTACGAAAGCCAGCCGCGGATGATGAAATACGCCATCGCCGCCTACCGCTTCGCGAGCGCCGGCGGCACGCTCGGCTATCAGGCGCTGGCGCCGACGGCGGCGAAAGCCGACAAAATGGTGGACGAGCAGCTTGCGATGCCGGTCCCCGCCGATGCCAACGACTTCATCTACCAGTGGGAAGCCTCGCACGACTACGACCCGTCCGCCGAGCTTGAGAAAATCGAGGCGACGGTGCTTGCGATCAACGCCGCCGATGACGAGCGCAATCCGCAGGAGACCGGCGTGACCGCGGCCGCCATGAAGCGCATCAAGAACGGCAGCCTTTATTTGATCCCGGCGAGCACCGAGACACGGGGGCACCTCACCACCGGCAACGCGAAATTCTATGCCGAGCCGTTGCGGCAATTGCTGCAGACCGCGCCGCAGCGGACCATGTGAGACTTTTTCGCACCGCATCAATCCGTGCGCGCCGCCAAGCGCTCAATATTTGAGCGTGCAACGGCGCCGCGGCTCAGGCTTAATTGCCTGAAACGTCGAATCGTCGCGCGCGTGAAGAGCGCGCCAACGATGCGAAAGCAATGCGGTGGAGGATCGCATGCGAAGGCTCGCGCAGGTCGTGCTGCTGGTGTGCGTGTCCGCTCTGACAAGCGCGGCGCTCGCTTTCGACAACGGGCAGTATGACAACGTCCCACCCGACATCCGCGCCTGGTTCAAGGGCGTGATGGCGCCGAACGGCGTGCCCTGCTGCGACATTGCCGACGGCCATCGCACCGAATATGATTTTCGCGACGGCGCCTATTGGGTTCCGATCGAGGGACAGTGGATGGCGGTGCCGGAGCGCGCCATCATCCGCGACCGCAGTAATCCAGTGGGACAAGCCGTGGTTTGGTACGTACATCACCGCGGCAGCATCATCATCAGCTGCTTCGTGCCGGCGGACGCGGTGTGAAGACGAGGCGCGTTGAGATCTGGTGCGAAGGCAGTCTGGCGCTGCTCCGCCGCAGATGTTAGTCCGCCCCATGCCTTCCAACCCAATTGCTTCCGAGCCGCATATCGATCATTCTCGCAACGCGCGCGCGGTGATGCGCTGGATTCTTGCCGCGTTGTATACCGCGGCCGGAATTGGGCATCTGATGGCGCCGCGCGAATTCCTCGCGATCACGCCGTCATGGGTGCCGTTCGCGCCGCAGGTCATCTTCATCACCGGATTGTGCGAACCGGCCGGCTCCGTTGCGCTGGTGACCAGGCGGCTGCGCTGGTGGGCAGGCGTGGCGCTGGCTGCTTACGCGCTCTGCGTGTGGCCCGCGAATTTCAAGCACGCGATCGAGGGCGTCGAGCTGCCCTACATTACCAACAGCTGGCTCTATCATGGGCCCCGCCTGGCATTTCAGCCGGTGCTGGTCTGGTGGGCGCTGTATTGCGCTGATGTCATCGACTGGCCGTGGCGGCGCCCGCGATAACGGGTGGCCGTTACACTTCCGCAGTGATATCCTTATCGGATCACAGCACCTCCCCGGGAGCCAGACCTTGACCGATCTCGAAGCCAGCGATCTCGCCGCGATCTATGCCAAGCCGACGCCACGGGTAATTGCCAAGGCGCGCCCCGAGATCGACGTCCACGCCAAGAACTTCATCGCGATGTCGCCGTTCTGCGTGCTCGCGACTTCCGGTTCCGACGGCAGCGTTGATGCTTCGCCGCGCGGCGGCAATCCCGGCTTTGTCCATGTCGAAGGACCCAACCGCCTGTTGATGCCGGACCGTTCCGGCAATAACCGGATCGACAGTTTCAGGAACATCGTCGAGGGTTCGGGCTTCGTGCAGCTGATCTTCTTCGTGCCGGGCATCGACGAGACCTTGCGCGTCGGCGGCAGAGGCAAGCTGACGGCGGATGCGGATTTGCTGGCGTCAATGGTCGAGTTCGGCAAGCTGCCGCGCACCGCGCTTTGCGTCGACGTGCGCGAGGCGTATTTCCATTGCGGCAAGGCCTTGATGCGTTCGCGCCTGTGGTCGCACGACAATCAGGTCAAGCGCTCGGAATTCCCAAGCATCAGCGAAGTGATTCACGACCAGACCACGCTGGGCGAGCCGGAAAGCCAGGCGGTGGTGGAAGCGCGCTACAAGACGCAGCTTTGAGGAAAGTTGTTCGTCGTCACCCGCCAACCGGTCCGGCCTTTGGCCGGCCGGATGACAGGCTCCGGCGGGTGATCCAGTATTCCAGGGCAGTTGTGATAGAACCGCGCCGGCCCAGCATACTGGATGCCCCGCTTTCGCGGAGCATGACAGCTGTGTCTTCCTAGCTCTCGCTCTCGAGCCCGCCGACGTGCTTCTGGGTGTAGAGTTCGAGCCCGATGCGGCCGATCAGATCGAGCTGGGTCTCGAGGAAATCGATGTGATGTTCCTCGTCCTTCATCAGGCTTTCGAACAGGTCGCGGGTAACGTAATCCTTGACGCCGTGGCAGTGGGTCGCCGCCTCCTGATAGAGGTTACGGGCGCTGATCTCGGCGGCGAGGTCGCAGTCGATGATTTCCTTGACGTTCTGGCCGATCCGCAAGGGATCGAGCACCTGCATGTTGGGAAATCCGTCGAGGAAGATGATGCGGTCGGTGATGCGGTCGGCGTGCTGCATCTCCTCGATGGACTCCTTGCGCCAGACCTTGGCCATCTCCAGAAGACCCCAGTTGTGCAGCAGGCGGAAGTGCAGCCAATACTGGTTGATCGCGGTGAGCTCGTGACGCAGAGCCTTGTTGAGAAATTCGATGACCTTTGGGTCGCCCTGCATGATTTGCTCCTGGTGTGAGATATCGGGGCTAGCGCAAGCCTCGTTGATTTAGAACACTTCTAAGTCAGATTGCGGGCGCGAGCAACGTGGCTGCCGGAAAGGTAGACGACGAAATGCCGGCACCTTTTGATCGGATTCTGGGCTTCAGATTTCAGGAAGCGGCGAGCGCGAACTCACCCTGGTCCTGATCCATCCCGCTACGGCTGTGCGGGCATCCGGGCCGGCAGGCCTTGGCGCAGCTCCCGAGAGCCTCTTCAATGATGGTCTTGACTGTGGAGGCGCACCGACCGCATTCGACGCTGCAACCAAGGCAGCCATAGACCTGCCTCGCATTGCGTGGAAGATCCTCCGCCGTGTTGACGGCGCTGCGGACATCGTGGTCGCTAAGGACGTTGCAGGAACATACGATCATGAGAACAGAAAGACCTTGGTAATACGATGGCTTCGATATTGAGCCTTCGATAGTTAAGAGTGCGACGGGATGCAAAAGGAAAAACCGCCTTTTTAAGTGATTCCAAACTGGCGCCGATATTCCCAGCTGATCCCACCAGAACCTAGAATCGATCCAGGTTACGCTGTTGCGGTAAATCAAATGGCGCTCTCTGCGCTTTGCAGACAACCAACGTCAATCACCGCCACCCGCGCCATCGCCGCCCCGCTATCGACGCTGCCTGCGTCGATCGGATTGCCTGAGCTGTCGATGGCGGAATGGGTAGCGAATAGCTCGCGACATCGAAGCCGCTGTCGCCGGGATGGCTGCCGGCGTCGGACGCCGAGCCGCCGCGCGACGGCCTCCTGCCGGCGCTTCGGCGACCAAAAATCCCGTCATTTGCGCTGGCGATCGTCTGCTCCCGCCTGTGCCGAGCCAGGCCCACTTGTGCACTGCACAATGACGCGGTCGTGACCAGGATTCGTTGCACAAATGTAATCGCCCCGTTCATTGATCATTCAAGTGAGACTGTGGAACTTTGCCACAACAGAACGCTTGTTCGGTTGTCCCGTTTTGGCCGTCCTGGCGTGGTGAGATCGGATACGTGAGATCGGCTTCTTGGAAAGGTAATGCCATGAGGAGAACACTCGCAGCACTTGCTGCCATCGCCACCTTGGCCGTCTCGGCCATCGCGGCGCCTGCGCCGGCCCATGCGCAACGCGGCGTCGGGGTCGGTATTGCCGCCGGACTGCTCGGCGGCGCCATCGTCGGCGGCGCGATCGCATCGAGCCCCTATTACTACGGGCCCGGATACTATGGACCCGGGTACTACGGACCTGGACCTTATTACGCCGGCGGCGGCTACCCGCCGGGTCCTCCCTGCTACTGGCAGCGTCAGCGCTTCTGGGACGGCTATGGCTGGCGCTACCGCAGCGTGCGCGTCTGCGGCTGATCCCGTTCAGCTTCATTAAATCTTCGAAAGCGTCCCGGAAACCTCAGCGTTTCCGGGACGCCGTTCATTTGGAAGCCCGAAAAAGACCGCTTTTTCCGATCACGAGGTTGCAACCGTTTACTCGGCATTGACTGTTTCGGCGCTTTTCTAGCGGCAGGAGCAGTTTCGAATATCGCGTTAAGAGTTCCCTCAAACCCGGCGCAATCCCAAGCGCCATCTCCAGGAGAGCAAGAGAAATGAAGAAGACCTTGGTCGCCTTCCTCGCGATCGCGACGATAGCTGGTTCGTTGATGTCGGTCGCGCCGGCCGCGCGAGCTCACGACGGCCTCGGCGTGGGCTTGGCCGCCGGCCTGATCGGCGGCGCGATCGTTGGCGGCGCCATCGCCTCCAGCCGCCCCGCTTACGGCGGACCAGTTTACGTCGAAGGCCCGCCGCCCCCGCCGCCGGGCTGCTACTGGCAGCGCCAGCGCTTCTGGGACGGTTACGGCTGGCGCTTCCGCAGCTACCAGGTCTGCAACTGAACTAACCGATCGGCGTATCATTGAAGGCGGGTATGACTGCGGCCTTGACCGCCATCACAGCGGTCTGCAACTCGGTGTTGACGTCGGAGACTCGGTTTTGCAGATAGTCGCCGCCGCGCTGAGCGGCGGCCGCGGCAACGTAGGGTGACCTGGTCGCGGATGTAGGCGGCGGTGATCGAATTGGCGAGCTTGGCCGCCTTGGCCGGGGTCAGCGCGCGGTAGGAGATCTCGAACGCATAGGACTGGCCGAGGCGGCGCACGCTGAGCCCGGCGGCGAACTTGTCGTAGGCCTGATCGATCGCCCGCTGGGCCGCCGCCTCCGGCGACAAGGGCGGACCGGCCGGCAGCGGTAAGCGCGACAGCAACCAGCCGATCGGATCGAAACCGCCAGTGGAAAACAGCAATACGTACCCCATGTCCCTGCCGCGCCGCCGAAGCTACGTATTGCTTTGCCCCGTCCTTCCGATAGGGCCCGCCCGTCAACCGCTGCTTTACGCGCGGTGCCGGTGCCGGTCGGCGCGTAACGGCGGGGCCACCACCGGCCTAGGGAAGCGGGGACGGCCGCCAGGCGTCGGCTCGCCTCGCCGATAGTTTGCGCGGCCCCTCGACCCGTTGCCCGGGAGGATGTGAACGGCCGGACCCGGATGCTCGCGCGGAGGAACGGTATGGTAAGGGAGGGGTGAGCCAATGGCCAAGTTCTGGCGCCGGAAAGCGCAGCAAGACACGCGCAATACCCAGCCAGTTGCCCAGCCAGCTCCGGGCCCGGCAGATCTTGCCGCCTGGGCGCGGGAAGCGGATGTGTCGCGGCTGTCGTCCCAGACCGTTCGGGAAGCCGAAGACTACCTGAACAAGTACCGGCACATGAACCTGGAGCTCAGCCAGGAAATGGGCTGGCGCGTGATGGCGGCCATCGAGGCCCAGGTAACTCCCTCGCCGCCCCCCTTCGCCCAGCCGTTGGATGTTATCGCGACAGTCCTTCCGCTGCGGCGCAAGCAGCCCGGCACTGGCTTATCGTCGCCGTCGGCTCTCGCCCTGCCCTCGCTGGGTTATGAGCCGCACGACGACCGTCTCCGTCGTCTCCAGCTATCTCTGGTCCATGTGCTGACCCCGGCGGACGTGCAGCGGCTGTTGGTGGCGAAGTTGACGCATCTCCCTCGTCTCAGCATGTCCCACGCCGTCTCGTGCACAAATCCGTGCACACAACCGGCTCTTGACCTGCGGGTTGTCGATGCTTTCGCGTCAGAGCCCAAACTGTCGGTGGTCCGTGATAGAGCATCGTCATGGATTCTGAGTTGATCGCATTCAGCGCCTGGAGCTTGCTGAGCCTGACAGCCACGGCACACGGCGTGCTGGCTTACCCGGACGACCCGGGCGTCCGCTATGTCTACGACACCACCGTTCCCAACGGCCGCTACGTGGCAGTCGGCGACCTGGCCGTCATCCGTGACGACCAATACGTCTTCGGCGCCGGGTGGATCGACAGCATCGAAGAATCGGACGCCAGCAAGATCAGGTACAGGTGCCCAAACTGCGGGAGCACCGATTTTTAGTACCGCAGCACGCAACAGTTCACCTACAGGTGCGCCGGCTGCGGTACCGAGTTCAACGACAACGACCGCAGCGAAGAAGAACTCACCGTACGGGTATTCACCGCGAACTACTCCCGCACGTTCCGGCTAGCCGACCGGCCATTTCCCGTCAAGGCGCTCGATCCTGCTTATCTCGCAAGATCCCAGCAGCACGCCATCCGGCGCCTGGACCCGGCCGTTCTACGTCCCCTGCTGGAAAAGTACCTGGTGACCGGTGAGCCATGGTGGGAGACACACTTCCGCGAAGAAGAGCGCATACCAGGCGGCCACAGCGCTGGACTGAGCAAGACAAGGATCGGCCAGCAGCGATTCCGTGAGGCAATGCTCGACAGATTCGGCGAAGCTTGCGCTTTCACCGGACCGCAGCCACCCGGCGCCCTGGAAGCAGCCCACCTCTACCTCTACAGCGCAAATCCCGAGCACGACCTCCGCGGGGGCTTGCTCCTCCGCTGCGATCTGCATGCATTGTTTGACAGGTGGCTCATCACCGTCGACCCCATTACCTGGACAATCCAGATCGCACCAGAGCTCCAGCGCTATCCAGGGCTCGCCGAACTCGACGGCAGGAGTATCCACCTGCCCGAGGACCTGCGGCCACGGCTCAAGTACATCCAAGAGCACGCCACGCTCGCTCGCGCTTCCTGGGGATAGATGCAGGATATGGACCCTGTAGTAGCTGCAGGCATCATCGGTGCAGGAGCAGCGGTTGTTTCAAGTTTCTTGACCGGATTGCTCCTTATTGGTAGTGCTCGCATGCAGATCAAGTCTGCTGCCGAGGTAGCAAGACGTACGTTTATCAGCGAGAGACAAGCCGACACATACGTGAGTGTGTGTAATCAGATTTCCCGTGTACAAGCTTGGGCCAGCATCGCGGCCGAGAATGCTCTCGGCAGGCAATCGCATCTTGCGCCGGTAAAAACAATCAACGAGGATGACTGGTTTGAGCTCCAAGGTCGGCTAAGGGTATTTGGAAGTCGAATAGTCCGCGACGAATTTGACATGGTTATGAACGCGGCACATAGCCTTCGGGTTCTTGAGGCATCGACTCTCCAGGGAAACCGAGCCGATGAGAACGACGTCGCGACAGCGACCGCGACTATAAGCCTTCATGCGGCGCGAGTTAGGACGGCAGTATCAGCTGAAGTGGGACCACTCTATGATCTTCTTGACTTGAGACCTATCCGTTGGTGGCAGATAAGACGCCGCATGGATAGGCGCAAGGTCCTGACTCAACAAGAAGAAGGGAATGGCACCACCTAGCGACCTGCGCATTACGAGGGTGTTCTCGTGCGTTGCTCGCGGGTTCAGAGTCGGCACTAGCTTCATGTTCGCAGGTGCTGCTGCTGGCGATCTTTGGCTGTTGACGGCAGTTCGGGGGCACGCTCGTAATGCGTAGGCCAAGTGCCCTAGCCCGGTGTGCGCGACTCCAGTTCTGCGGCTGTCGGCCTGTGTTGTATCCGTGAGTGACCGTGAGGCTCTGCGAGAGCCTGCTAAATCGGGCACGCGCGAGCCAAGCACGTCTTGCTACGACCGCTGCTTAGCGATCGTTAACGCGGGTCAAGGTGATGTTTCGCATAGATAGTTGATACTCAAGCCTCGCGCCCGGGGCTCGACGAGGTAACGTCCTTAGCTATGGGCTCCTAACCCGTCTGAATGAGTTCGCAGGATTCTTCCACAGGCTGCCTGGCGGCCGTCGGACGGGTTCTGTCAAGTGTGGCCGCAGGCCATGCCGGAGGGACGCGAAGCGCTCTTGACAGGTTCCGGGAGACATCCATCGTTGACCGGAGGGTGAGGGGTGATGTCCCCCTCACCCTCTGCCTAGCGGCGAGCGTCTGTTTTTGATCTTCCCCCGATAAAGCCGCGGCTTGGCCCGGTCGCCCGGAGCCCGAGGTCCCCGCCGGAGGCAATGGTTTGCTTCCCGGTTGACGAGCCGGGCACGGGGCTTCTGAAGGTTGTTCATCTGTGTGGTTCCCTACGCGCTTCACGCGTCGTACAAAAGCGCAAGGAGGAGGTACTTTCCTAGCAGTTCCTTCCGGCTTCAGTAATCTTCTCCGATTGAGCAGGGGTAATATAGCCCGATGCGACCAGAGCTACATAACCGCCCGTCTTCTCGTAACGTATACTCTCCAAGTTTGACTTTGATTCCCCGAAACTGCCTGACCCTGGTGATAAAATCTTCGAATTCTGCTGGAATCTATCCGTCGAATCGCTGAAAGTATAGCCGGGCTTCCTGTTCTTCGCGTATTCAACCGGGTCGATGTTCGTCAAGATATTCGTCTACGGGGCCAGGCAATATGTCGTCGGTTAGGGCCTGCATCTCCCGCCAACGAGTAACCTCGTTCGCCGATTTTGCGTGGTCGATCTGCCGCTGGCGCGCTTCTAGGCTAGCAACCATAGGCTCAAGGCATTCGATTAGTTCATTCAGCGTCTTGGCAGCGCGCAGTTTCGGATCGGCCATTGCTATAGCGATTTCCCCAAAGGGGGATGCCCCAATCACAGGACCCTGGTCCTGGGGGACTGAATTAGGAGAGCATCTATTATCTGTAGAATGTGATGCCCTGAATATCCGCCGCCCGGTTCATCCCTTAGCCCGTTCTCTATTCGCTCCTGAAGAGCACGGAGCTGCACTCTTCCCGAGCGTCGCTAGCTGTCGCAGTAAGCGCAGCCAGCGAGGTGAGCTGAACGTTGGTGGGCCCTGCCGCTTCCCCGGGCGCGGCTCAGAAAACCTCTTTCAGCCATCACAGATACCGCGGTCACCGCCAAGATCTGACACGATTTCACGAAGAGCAAGAACGTGGAGCTTCGACACGGCCGATTTCCAGCGCTTGCATTCAACTAGCCATAGAAGTTCGAACCCTACATGCTTCGAACGTACTACGACGTCAATATCATGCGACGTCCGTACACCTTCCAATGTGACATTTGTATCTGCCTGAAGCCCTATGCTGCGAAAGAACCGGGCAACTTCTTCTTGATAGTCGGACCACTCAGCCATGGGGATAGCTTTACACAAGAACGCGAGGCGGGTCCGTTCTTTGTTCTTCGCGGCCATGATTGGTCACACCCTTGGTCCCGCGCTGCCAGAGCTGGCTTCGCTCTTCGGCCAGCTCAAGGGGGCGCCATGCGTTCCCACTCATTGCGATCCTCATGCTGGCCGCCTGTGATCGCGCGGACAGCGGTTCCTGGCCCGGCGTGCGCCGCGCGGGCCTCCCAAGGCTAAGCGCGGCGCTGACGCCGGGCCGCGGCGCCCCAGGCGCCGCGCTTGATTTCAAGTACAGCCGGATTCGGCAATGAATCGGGTCCCGGGTCCGACCTTACTACACACCATCTGGAGAAAACACATCGAACCGACGTTTGAAAACTCGCATCCCTAAGGCTTGTTGCCCGTCCATCGAAGTCCGCCGAAGTCTGCTGCTTTCCGTCACGGTTGCGGTACTTCTCTGCTGTACCGGGCCGCGCCTGACCGAAGTCCTGGGCGCTCGACCGCTTCCTTATCAGGGAAATCATTCAGGCGATTATGCTTTCGCAGCCTATATGATGAGCTGCTGCGAGTCGTCCGCAAACGTTCACTGGCGTCTGGTGCGGTCAGCCTTCGATCGTTACTCAGTTAGTTACTCGGCCACGGCCTCCTCGATGGTGGTACGGTCTCCCATGTTCTTCGCTGCCGCATTCCTCTATGCTCTTGCTGCTGTGTGCCAGACTGGCAGGGATCGCACTAGTGGTTGGATTTCGCGCGCAGGCTGCGTCGCTTGCTGCTAACGGGTGCTCTTGGCCGGATCGATAGCGGTGATGCGTCTGGACGGACTTCGCAGCCCGACCTTAGTGATGTGATTGAACTGCTTGCCAAGGACGCGGCTGGTCCGTGGGTCGCTTCCGTTCTGCTCGTTGTAGGCATTCTTGCGGGCGCGGCAGGCAGCTTTCTCACTCTCTGATTCGGCAGGTCGTAGTATCACCTGCTTGTGCTGCGGCTTGCCGCTACACTCTCATTGTGGATTTGGGTATATTGGTGAGTTGGCTCGGCACACTTGCTGGGATCCTTGGCGCCGTGGCGGCTGTATG
>CAVZQX010000003.1:0-138347 GCA_963777475.1 uncultured Alphaproteobacteria bacterium | reverse complement strand
GAACAAGAACGCCGCGTCGCGCCAACGATGCGGCAACGAAGGAGACGAAACCATGAGCGGAAGAGCCGGTCTTGGCCTTGCCGTGGGCGTTGCCGCGATCCTGTTCGCGGGCTCGCCCAGCGCGCGGGCCGAGAATGATTATCCGAACCGGCCGCTCCACATCGTGGTGCCTTATCCGGCCGGCGGCATCGTCGATATCGTCGCCCGCACCATCGCCGAACAGGTCGGGCGCGACCTGAAGCAGGCGATCGTGGTGGAAGACCGGCCCGGCGCCAACAGCAACATCGGCACCTCGGCGGTCGCGCGCAGCGAGCCCGACGGCTACACTTGGCTGATGACCGGCCCTGCTGTGCTGGCCAATCCAAGCTTGTACAAGGACGCCGGCTGGGACGTGACGAATTTCAAATGCGTCGGGCTCGCGGTGTGGAACCAGAGCGTCGCCGTGGTGCCGCCTTCGCTGCCGGTCAAGACGCTCGGCGAATTCATCGAACTGGCGCGCCGCAAGCCCGGCCAGCTCAATTTCGGCAATCCCGGCACCGGCTCGTCGATCGACCTTAGCGCGCAAAAACTGTTTCAGGTCGCCCATATCAAATTGACCAATGTCGGCTACAAGGGCCAGCCGCCGGCCTTGATCGACCTGATGACTGGTCTGGTGCATTTCGAGATCGTCTCGCTGGCGCTGGCGTTGCCGCACATCAGGGATGGCACGGTCAGGCCACTCGCGGTGTTCACGGACAAGCGGGTGGGCGAGCTTCCGGACGTGCCGACGATCGCGGAAGCCGGATATCCCGAAGCGTCTTACATCCCCTGGTACGGCATTTACGTGCCGTCGGCGACATCCGACGCATTGGTCGAAAAAATCCATGACGCCATCGACAAGGCGTTGCAAAACCCGCAAGTCCAGCATCGCCTCGCAATATCGGACATCCCGGGGAAGCCGATGCCGCTGAATGACCTGGCCGCGCTGATGAAGAGCGACACCGAGAAGCTGACAGCTGTCATCAAGGCGTCCGGCATCGAGCCCCAGTGAGGCGAGCCAGGGCCTAGCCGCATCGTCATTGCGCAATCCATTCTTTCTTGCTGTGGTGGGATGCATTGCTTCACGGAGCCTGTCATCGGGCGCGCGTTCGCGCGACCCGTTAGCTCGCAATGACGATCGTGGATAGCTCCGGTCTAGACCTCACTGCTTCACCTTGCTCGCGTCCATCTTGACCGACGTATCCAGCATCCTGGTGGTGAACGCCGTCTGCACGTCGAACGGCTTTTCCATGCCGAGATAGGTTTGCACCAGTTGGTAGTCCTGCTTCATCCGTTCGCCGTCGATCCAGCCGAGCGCCTTGGTCGTGGTGAAGGGGTCGGTCATCAGAAACTTGATGCGTTCCCACTGCCGCTCCTGGTTTTCCCTGTCGAGCCCCGAGACCTGGTCCAGCAGCGCCTTCAGGCAGGGCGCGACATCGGCGACGCAGGCCGCATAGGCCCTCTGGGTGACCTTCACGAAATCCTCGACCAGCTTCGGGTTCTTTTCCAAAAATGCGCCGTTGACGATCAGCGAATTACCGTAGGGGTTGAGCCCTATATCCTTCCAGTTGAGATAACCGAGGTCACTTCCGAATTCGATCACCTTCAGATCGTGCTCGTTGTAGAAATCGCTGATGATATCGACGGTATGGCTTTTCAGCGCCGCGATCTTCGCGGTCGGCCCGACATTGACGAAGTTCACCGAGTTCGGGCGCGATACCGGCCGCCTTCGCAAAGGCCGGCCACATCACCCGCGAGGCGTCGCCCGGCGGATTGCCTATTCTGTGGCCGGGAAAATCCTTGACCCCGTTCACGCCATAGCTCTTCAGCCAATAGAAGGTCTGCCCGGTATTGGCGTAGATGCTCATCACCGCCACGACGTCGGCGCCCTTGCCGCGCGCGACCAAAGCAGTCGCAAGGTCCGCGATCCCGAACGGTGAGCTGCCGGAACCAACTTTCAACGCCGAGACGCCGGAGCCCCTGCCGATCTCAATGGTGAGGTCGATGCCGGCCTTCTCGTACCAGCCCTGCGCCTTGGCGTAGTAGAACGGCGAGTGGTCCGCGGTTGGCGTCCAGTTCAGGGTCAGGTTGACGGACTCGGCGGCGAGCGCAGGGACCTCCGGCGCGATAAGGGCGAGCGCGAGGCCCGCCATCCCCAGGTACTTCATGGCAACGCTCCTCATCCCCACCCCACGCCTTGTCGATCGGCGCCGATGACGCTACCAATGCAACAAGGGCCGGTCGGAATTGTCAACTGTTTGGTTGGAAATGCTCAAAAGACGGTCAGGCGACACCGGGCCACGGCGCCGCGATCCGGCAGCGACGCGCCGCAAGCTGCTGGCCGCGGCGCGGCGGGAATTTGCCGATAGCGGGCTTGCAGGCGCGCGGGTCGACGAGATCGCGGCCCGCGCCGGCGTCAACAAGCAGCTGGTCTATCACTATTTCGGCGACAAGGACGCACTCTACCTCGCGGTGCTCGAATGGGTCTACGAGGAGATCCGCGAGCACGAGCGCAAGCTCAACCTCGAGGGGCTGCCGCCGGAACGCGCCATCCGCAAGCTGATCGAGAGCTCCTTCGACCATCTCGCCTCGCATCCCGATTTCATCGTGCTGTTGAACGACGAGAACCGCGGCGGCGCCCGCCACGTGCGCGGCTCGCGCAAGCTGGAGGCGATGCATTCGCCGCTGGTCAGCATGGTCTCGAAGATTCTGCGCGAAGGCGTGAAGTGCGGAACGTTCCGGCGCGGCATCGACCCGGTGCATCTCTATATCTCGATCGCGGGCTTGAGCTATTTCTACTTCTCCAACACGCCGACGCTGTCGGCGATCTTCGGCAAGGATCTCGGCAGTCCCGCCGCTCGCAAGGCTCGTCGCAAGCACGTCGTCGACCTGGTGATGCAGGCGTTGCGGCCGTGACGTCTCCGCCATTGCCGGGGCGCCCCGTCATTGCGAGGAGCGAAGCGACGAAGCAATCCATGACCACCCGGGCCGGGCTATGGATTGCTTCGCGCAGCCTGTCATCGGGCGCGCGACCCGTTGGCCCACAATGACGCCGCGGGCCTACCTGCGGCAAATCAACCAGATGGTTGAAAGTGCGGGCGCTCGACGATAGAATAACCCATGGATCGGTAGCATGGGAGCAACTGGTGAGCGGTGACGGAGGCCGGCCGGCGCGGACGCTCGCGATCATCCTGATCGTGCACCTCGCCGTGATCGTGCTCTGGCAGGTGCTGGTCGATGCTTTCCACGTTCCGAAATTCATCCTGCCCTCGCCGCTCGCGACGCTTTCAACGCTTGGCCACGCGAACTATGCCTGGGCCTCCAACCTCGCGGTCACCGCGGTCGAAATCCTCGGCGGCTTTTGCCTCGGTGCCCTTGTCGGCGTGACGCTGGCGGTGATCTTCACCTGGTCGCCGCTGATAAGCCTGTTGTTGTTGCCGCTGTTCGTCACGCTCAACATGATCCCGAAAGTGGCGCTCGGGCCGCTGTTCATCGTCTGGTTCAGCTACGGCATCTTCCCGAACATCCTGATTGCGTTCAGCATCTGCTTCTTCCCGATCCTGCTCACCACCGCGCGGGGCTTAAGCGAGGTCGAACCCGACCTGCTCGACCTCGTCAAATCGCTGCGCGGCTCGCGCTGGACCCTGTTCCGCAAGATCCAGTTGCCGGGCGCGCTGCCTTACGTTTTTTCCGGAATGAAGGTCGGCGCTATCCTGGCGGTCGCTGGCGCCATCGTCGGCGAGTTCATCGCCTCCGACCGCGGGCTCGGATACCTGATGATCCAGGTGCAGTCTTCGCTCGACACGCCCGCGATGGTGATGGCGGTCGTGCTGTTGACGCTGCTCGGGGTTGCCCTGTACGGCCTGGTGCTTGGCCTCGAACGCCTGTTCGTGGTCCCTGACATCCGGCTGCAATGAGAAGGCGAGACGATGCTGCTGACGCGCGATAGTCTGCCCAAGACCATTGCCGACATCGCGGCTCTCGATGAGCTGCTCTGCCGGCCGAGCCAAGCGCTGATCGACGATCTCAACAAGATCGACGGCGACATCATGATCCTCGGCGTCGCCGGCAAGATGGGACCGACGCTGGCGGGTCTCGCCAGGGCGGCTCTGCCCGATCGCCGCATCATCGGCGTCGCGCGCTTCAGCGACATCGGCGTCAAGGCCTGGCTTGAGGCCCGCGGTATCGAGACCATCAACTGCGACTTGCTTGATGCGGCAACCCTCAAGGCGTTGCCGAAGATTGCGAACATCGTCTTCATGGCCGGGCGAAAATTCGGCGCGGAGGGCGATCTGTCGCTGACCTGGGCGATGAACGCGCACGTCCCCGCGCTGGTCGCGCAGGCCTTTCGGAATTCGCGGATCGTGGCGTTCTCGACCGGTTGCGTCTATCCGTTCGTCCCGGTCGACGGCAAGGGATCGGACGAAACCATGCCGCCCAACCCGCCCGGCGAATACGCGCAGTCCTGCGTCGGCCGCGAGCGCATGTTCGAATATTTCTCGCAGGCATATTCGACGCCCGGCCGGCTGTTCCGGCTCAACTACGCGATCGACATGCGCTACGGCGTGCTGCACGATATCGCGACCAAGGTGCTTAAGGGTCAGCCGATCGACGTCAGCCTCGGCCATGTCAACTTCATCTGGCAGGGCGATGCGTCTTCGCAGGCGCTGCGGTGCCTGGCGCATTGCGAAACCCCGACGACGCCGATCAATGTCAGCGGCCACGAGATCCTGGCCGTGCGCGATCTGGCGCGAAGGTTCGGCGCGCTATTCGGCCGCGAGCCTGTCATCGTCGGCAAGGAAGAGCCGACCGCATGGCTCACCGACACGTCGGAGGCGATCAGACTGTTCGGCCTGCCGATCGTGGACACGACGCAATTGATCGCATGGACCGCGGACTGGGTCGCCCGCGCGATGCCGAGCTTCGGCAAGCCGACCAAATACGAGGTGCGCGATGGGCGGTACTGAACGCCTTTCCATGGCGCAGCTTGACGAAGCCGACGCGGCAAGCGGGCTGAGACTGTCGAGCGAAGCGCATTGGAACCAGAACGAAGCGGACTGGCGGTTTTTCCTTGGCAAGGGAATGGTGTTCGGCATGCGCGACAGGGACCGCCGCCTTGTCGCGACGGCGGCGCTGCTGCCGTACACCGACACCGATGCCTGGATCAGCATGGTGCTGGTCACTGAAAGCTGGCGCCGGCAAGGGCTTGCGACAGAGCTGGTCGATGCCTGCCTCACTGCCGCGACCAGATCAGGCCTCACCACCTGGCTTGACGCGACGCCGGCGGGCGCTGCGGTCTACGGGCCGCTCGGGTTTACCCCGACGATCCAGTTGCGACGGCTGCGTCTTGAAAATACCTCGGCCGCGGGAGCCGGCGCGCCGCTGCCGATCGGTCACCTCGGTGAATTGATTACCAACGATGCCGGCGCCATGGGTTTTTCTCGCCGCGATTTGCTGCACGCGCTCGCCAACCGTCCAGGCTCGCGACTGGTGTCGAGTGGCGATGCGATGGCGTTGGTGCGCGGTGGCCGCACCGCCTGTCACATCGGCCCGCTGTTTGCGGACGGCCCGGCGCAAGCGCTTGCCATGGTGCGCGACGTCGCCGCCGGCGAGACTGGCCCCCTGATCATCGACGCCGTCGCCACGCAAAACACATTTCTCACGGGTTTGACGGAGGCTGGCTGGATCATCGAGCGGCCGTTCCAGCGCATGCGGTTCGGCCGCGCCTCAAGCCAGCCGGCAAAACTGCCGTTCGCGGTCGCCGGCCCGGAATTTGGATAGGAACGCGCCATGCATCATAGCCAGATGAACACGGAAGTGCGGCGCCTGATCGCGGACGGCACGGTGGTCCCTGCGCATCCTTTGGCGCTCAACGCCGACCGCAAGCTCGACACCGTCCATCAGCGCGCGTTGACGCGCTACTATGTCGACGCCGGCAGCGGCGGGCTCGCCGTCGGCGTCCACACCACGCAATTCGCGATCCGCGAGGTCGGGCTATATCGCCCGGTGCTGGAGCTCGCCGCCGAGACGGCTTCACACTGGACGAAACGGCCGCTGGCGCTGGTCGCGGGCCTTTCCGGGCCGACGCGGCAGGCAATTACTGAGGCCGAAACCGCGCGTGGCATCGGCTATCACGCCGGCCTGCTCAGTCTCGCCGCGATGAAATCGGCTTCCGAACATGAGATCATCGCCCATTGTGAGGCGGTCGCGCGCGAACTTCCGCTGGTCGGGTTCTATCTGCAGCCGGCGGTCGGCGGCGTGATCCTGAGCGCGGATTTCTGGCGGCGGTTTGCTTCAATCGACAACGTCATCGCCATCAAGATCGCGCCGTTCAACCGCTACCGCACGCTCGACGTGCTGCGCGGGGTCTACGCGGCCGGCGCGCTCGACAGAATCGCGCTCTACACCGGCAACGACGACCACATCCTGCTCGATCTTACGCTGCCGTTCGACCTGCGCGACAAGGGCGTCACGGTGAGAACCCATTTTCGCGGCGGCCTACTTGGCCACTGGTCGGTGTGGACGGCAAGCGCGATTCTGCAGTTCGAGCGCTGCAAGGCCGCACGCAACAGGGACACGGTGCCCGCCGATCTGCTGGCGCTCGACGCCCGCGTCACCGACTGCAACAGCGCGTTCTTCGACGTCGCCAACAATTTTCACGGCTGCATCGCCGGCTGCCACGAGGTCCTGCGGCGGCAGGGATTGATGCACGGAATCTGGTGCCTCGATCCCACTGAGGGCTTGAGCCCCGGCCAGATCGAGGAGATCGACCGCGTCTGCAACGAGCACGCCGATCTCTCGGACGACGATTTCGTCGCCGCCAACCTTGCAAAATGGCTGGCATGACGACTGAGACACCTTTCATCAGCCTGCGTAACGTCCGCAAGGTCTATCGTTCGGGGGCTTCCGAATTCCTCGCAGTCTCCGACGTCACCATGGACGTGCAGGAGGGCGAACTGGTCTCGCTCGTCGGCCCCTCCGGCTGCGGCAAAACCACGGTGCTGAAGATACTGGCCGGCTTGCACGAAGCCGACGGCGGCACGGTCAAGATCGGCAACGCGAAAACGCCGTTCGATCCCGGGCGCGACATCGGCATGGTGTTCCAGCAGGCGCTGCTGTTGAAATGGCGCACCGTCCTCGACAATGTGCTGCTGCCGGCGGAGATCGTTGGCCTGCCGATGAAAGCCGCGCGTTCGCGGGCGCGCGACCTGCTCAATCTGGTCGGGCTCGCCGGCTACGAGGACAAATATCCGCAGCAGCTCTCCGGCGGGATGCAGCAGCGCACCGCGATCGCGCGCGCCTTGGTGCACGATCCCAAGCTGATCCTGATGGACGAGCCGTTCGGCGCGCTCGATGCGCTGACGCGCGAGCAGATGAACCTGGAAATGCTGCGGATCTGGCGCGAGAGCGGCAAGACCATCATCTTCGTCACCCACTCGATCCAGGAAGCGGTGTTCCTCGCCTCACACTGCGCGGTGCTCACCGCCGGGCCGGCGCGGATGGCGGAATATTTCCCGATTCAGCTTTCCTTTCCGCGCGCGCTGCCGATCAAGACCACCGACGAGTTCGGCGCCTATGCACGGCGGATCTATGCGAGCCTGGGGCTGGCTGCGGGCGCCTGAGGCCACACCATCCTGCCGACGGCGGTAACAGCTTACATCGATTTCCACGGCAGTTTTATGCACGGAACCAATCTGGAAGGAGTGCGTTGAAATTGCCGGACTTTTGGCGGCGCCAACGCTCGGCCGGGTTTGTTCGCCCGCACGGTATGTATGCAATTTACGGTAGTGTCGCGGTGGATCAATTCGTTCGCTCGGGGAGATTTCTCTGTCACCATGTTGGAATTAGTGCCCCAACGAGCAGCTGAGGTGGATCCCGCGTCGGAGTTCATGAATGGGCGAGGCGAAATGGCCGCCAAGATGCGGGCTTATGATTGGGCGTCGAGCGAGCTCGGTCCTGCAGCCTCCTGGCCGCAAAGTCTCAAGACAGCCGTCCGGATCATGCTGGCCTCGCGCTATGCCATGTGGATGGCTTGGGGACCCAATCTGACGTTTTTCTGCAATGACGCCTATCTTCCGACCGTCGGTATCAAGCGTGACTGGGTGCTGGGTTCGAGATCGGAAAAGGTCTGGGAGGAGATCTGGCCGGACATCGGCCCTCGAAATCAACCGGGTCCTGACGACGGGAGAAGCGACTTGGGACGAAGGGCTGCTCTTATTTCTTGAGCGGCTTGGTTTCTCCGAGGAAACCTACCACACGTTCTCCTACAGCCCCTTGGCCGACGACAATGGCCGTATCAGCGGCATGCTCTGTGTGGTCACGGAAGATACCGAGCGTGTTCTCGGACAACGGCGCCTTGCTTCTCTAAGCCGGATTGCGACCCGAATAGCTGCCGCCCGTGCTGAATCGGAAGTCTTGGACGCGATCAAGGTCGGCCTTGATTCCTCCAACAAGGACCTAAGCTTTGCCGCGCTTTATCTTGGCAGCGGCGATGGCCCCATGACGCTGGTCCGCGCTTCCGGTATCGAAACCGATCATCCGGCGGCGCCGCCAATCATCACTCCCGGTGGCCCCTGGCCGAGCGCGGTCACGAGCACGGAGAGCTTGGTGATCGAAAACCTCTCGGAGCATTTTCATGTTCGCTTGCCGTCAGGTGCTTGGAGCAGGCCGCCCAACAGGGCGGTCGTAGTCCCGATTGCCATACAAGGACAGGAAAAGCCGATTGGTTGTCTCATCGCCGGGCTGAACCCGCACCGGACCTACGACACCAAGTACGCCGATTTCATCGAACTCCTGACGGGGCAGATCTCTGCCGGCCTGGCCAGCGCCCGTGTATTCGAGGGTGAGCGAAAAAGAGCGGATGCGCTGGCGGAAATTGATCGGTCAAAAACCCTGTTTTTCTCCAATGTCAGTCACGAGTTTCGTACACCGCTCACATTGATGCTCGGACCGATCGAGGACGCGATAAACGATGCGTCGTCATCCGCGCTGAACGCAGTACAGCGCGAACGTCTCGATGTCGCATACCGCAACTCCAAGCGGTTACTCAAACTGGTCAATACCTTACTCGATTTTTCTCGCATCGAGGCGGGGCGAATCCAGGCCAATTTCCAACCGACTGATCTTTCCACTTTCACGGCGGAACTAGCGTCCAATTTCCGCGCTGCCACGGAGCGCGCTGGACTTCAGCTGAAGGTCGAGTGTGAGCCGCTGCCGCAGGAGATTTATGTCGATCGCGACCTCTGGGAGAAGGTTGTCTTCAATCTGCTCTCCAATGCCTTCAAATTCACATTTGGCGGGAGCATAACGGTCGAGTTGCACCCCTCACAAGACGGCAGAAGCGCCGAACTTGTGGTGAGAGATACCGGAGCCGGAATCCCGGCGCACGAGCTTCCAAGACTTTTCGAACGTTTTCATCGCGTCGAAAATCAAAAAGGCCGATCTTTCGAGGGATCTGGGATCGGTCTCGCCCTGGTTCAAGAACTCGTCAAATTGCACGGCGGTTCCATAACTGTCGAGAGCGAGATTGGCGCCGGCACGGCTTTCAAGATAGACGTCCCGTTTGGCATACACCATCTTCCGCTTGATCGCATTGGAGCTTCGCCGGCACGCGTCTCCACGACGTTGAGAGCCGATGCTTTTGTCGAAGAAGTGCTGAGCTGGTTGCCTGCGAGCAAGTCCGAGGACGATCCTCCGACATTGGAACGAGATGTCGCGGTGTCCGACCTGATCGGGCCCTCGGCCATCCATGGACGTATCCTGGTCGCCGACGATAACGCGGACATGCGCGGCTACATCGGCCGACTGCTCGGAGTTCAATGGGATATCGAACTGGCGGAAGATGGGCAATCAGCGCTCCAGGCCCTTTGGAACAACAGGCCGGATCTTGTCGTGACCGACGCCATGATGCCCGGTCTCGACGGGTTCGGTCTTTTGCAGGCGATTCGGAACGACGAGCGGCTGAATGACATACCCGTTATCATGCTGTCGGCCCGAGCCGGCGAGGAGGCGCGCGTCGAGGGACTGGAAGCCGGTGCCGACTACTATCTGACCAAGCCGTTTTCTGCACGCGAACTGGTCGCGCAAGTCCACACCAACTTGATGCTCGCTCGCGTTAGGCGCGAGGCAAATGAAAGACTTCGCAAGAGCGAAGAGGCTTTGCGTCGTCGCACCACTCAATATGAAACGTTGCTAAATAGAGCGCCACTGGGCGTCTATGTGATTGACGCGGACTTCAAGATCCTGAGCGTGAATCCAACGGCATCAGCGGCTTTCGGACAGATTTCCGATCTCATCGGGCGCGATTTTGATGAGTTCATCCATGTCTTGTGGCCCGCACATTACGCGGACGAAATCGTACGTTTGTTCAGACATACGCTGGATACCGGCCAACCTTATTTCGACCCGCAGCATATTGAGGAGCGGCTGGACCGCAACGTCACCGAATATTACGAGTGGCAAATTCATCGCATCCCGCTGCCCGAGGGCGGCTACGGCGTGGTCTGTTACTTTCGCGATGTTTCCGCGCAGGTTGGCGCCGCCCGGCAGCGTGAGCTACTGATCAATGAACTCAACCATCGCGTCAAGAACACGCTGGCTACCGTGCAGTCGATTGCTGCGCAAACCCTCAAAGGCGCGAAAGTGCCGGCCTCGGTGAATGAGGTACTGGAGTCGCGATTACTGTCGCTTGCCGGTGCTCATGACGTCCTTACCCAACAAAACTGGGAGGGCGCCTACCTGCGAAACATTGTCGTTAAAGCACTCTCGCCTTTTATTGCCGCTGGGCGCGATTTCGAGATAGATGGTCCCGACGTCAAGCTGCATCCAAAGTCGACCCTCGCGATAACGATGGCGCTGCACGAACTCGCAACAAACGCCGTGAAATATGGGGCTCTTTCAACTCGTTCCGGCCGAGCTTCCGTACGGTGGTCAATAAGCACCGATCGTGACGAATCTTATCTCAACATCACCTGGGCCGAGACCGGCGGTCCTTTGGTCGTCTCTCCCACCCGAAAAGGGTTTGGTTCTCGCCTCATTGAGCGGGGCCTCGCCGGTGAGCTTGGCGGTGAAGCAAAGATTGATTACCGCGAGACGGGGGTCATCTGTTCGATCCGCTCTCCGTTGACCACAATCACGGGGAGTTTGTCACCTGTACTTCGCAATCAATGATTCAGGAGGCTTTCGGTGGACCGGCTAAATCTGCGTGGATGTAAGGTCCTCGTCGTCGAAGACGAGATGATGATTGCGATGCTTATCGAGGATATGCTCGAAGAGCTGGGCTGCGAGCTGATCGGGCCGGCCTCCAAAGTGGAGCGAGCCCTGGAGCTGATCGCGTCGGCGACGATTGAGATCGCATTGCTCGACGTGAATCTGGACGGTCAAGCCACCGATGCAGTCGCCTACGAACTTCAGCGGAAGGGCGTCCCTTTCGTGTTTGCGACCGGTTACGGCGCAACGGGCGTGCCCAGGCAACATACCGGCCGCGCCGTCCTGCAAAAACCCTTCCAGAAGACGGATCTAGCGACTGCACTTTCGACAGCCATTGATGGTCAGTCGGATGCCTCGCACAAACGGAGCCAGGCCCTCTAGGGTTGCGGCGTCATGAATGTCCGCCTCGGAGCGCGTCACGAGAGCGAGATATTGAGCATGCCTACTGCGGCTTCCACACCGTCTGCTCGGTCCAGCCGAGTTCACCGAATTCCCCTGCCCGCAGATGTGCCTCGCCAATCGAGAAGAACTCATCCAGCTGAGGGGGCTTGATGGCTGTTCCGGCCAGCATGCAGTGGGCCTGCCCCCGATGATGGATTTGATGTTGAAACAGATGCATCAGGAGACGATCGCGCCGTTCGGTCTGGACCCGCGTGTCGCGATTGATTTTCACAACGTCGTCGAGGCTGTCCGCGGTCAATCTCTCGCAGACATCGATGAGACGCCGATCAACCGCGGATTGCTTGGCCCGAAGATCGGCAACAGTCGCGCACGGCACCGGGTTCTCCCACGCGCTCGGCCCCAGCCATCCCCCTTCGAGCGCGTCAACGTAGAACTGATCAATGATCAAGATGTGATTGAGGGTTTTCTGCAGGCTCGGGAAGAAACCAGCTCGTTCCGCCTCGAACTCGGCCTGAGACAAATTCTGGCAAGCAAGCAATAAACGATGGTTCGCCCAAGCGTTGTTGTAGGCGAACGCCCGGTAAGTCTGAACGATGCTCGCGGACATCAGGACCTCCGCAATAGCGCGACAACAAACGGGCTACTTCAACGTCTTGAGATAAGCGACGACGTCGTCAACCCTTGGTCAGTTCACGGGCGAGGATTGCGCCGGAAAAACCCATGCCGACCACGACCGCGTCGACTTCTTTCAATCGTGTTGCCATCGCCGCCTCCGTTCACGAAAAGTCGGCGATCGATTGCGGCTCCGCCGCATAACGTCTGTCGCGGTAGTCATCGATCTTGTCGGCGTAGGTGGCGGGCAGGCCGGGGAAGCCGATCAGTTTCCAGGCGACCATGTCGCGATTGCCGCCGTAGATCGGATCGGCGAAGAATCCGGCCATGGTGATCGAGAGCAGTTGGGCGAAGAAGGCGCGCCATCGAAATTCTCGAACTCGGCCTTGCCATCCTCCATCGCCTTGAGCGCCGCAATGCGGTCTACCGCTGACAGTCGATCGAAATCCTTGCCGCCATAAGCCTTGCGCGTCCAGGCATTGGTAGCCGCAATGCCGCTTGCGAAATACTCGCGCGGCACCAGCGGCAGCTGATAGCCCTGCTCCGGCTTGCCTTTCAGAAACGGACCCGAGCGATACATCTTGGCGCCGCCGCCCCAGGCGCCGCCGAGCTGCCGGTCGATGAAGACGGCGACACCGCAATCGCTGCCCGAGGGCGAGAGCTCGTCGGCGGGGATCAACGTATCAACCACTGCCACGATGAAAGCCGCTTCCAGCGCGGTCAGCGTGATGAAGGGCTCGGGCGCCTGCGGTGGTGGTACCGCGACTGGAGGTGCGGCCGGCGCCGGTTGCTGCGCCTCCACCGGCCCCGCTACTCCCGCCGCTATCGCCGTGCCAGCGAGGCCGGCGCCAACCAGGAATTTGCGGCGCGCAAACGTGTCATCAGCCATTGAAACCTCCCCGCCTGCCGATGGCATGCTCGCTGCGCATTGAAATCGATGCGGGCTTTCGGCTTGGCCCCAACGCGGCTCCGCCGCTACGCTACCCCAGTGTTGCGGGGATGTGGAAGAGGGTCGCGCGCAACATTGGCAGCCTCGGGCGCTGCAGCATGCCGCGCGCAAGCTCTCGCGCCGGTTCCGGAGGCTCAGTGAGGACCGGAATCACACCGCTCTTGGCTGGGCCGAACCTTAGTGCATGCCGAGCGCCGTCGGCAACCAGAGCGTGAGTTGGGGCCAATAGGTCACAATCATCAGGAACACCAGCATGGTGACGAGCCACGGCAAGACAGCCATGGCCAGGTCCGTGATGCGCATGCCGGCGATCATCGATGCGACGTAAAGGTTGAGCCCGACCGGGGGGTGGCAGAGACCGACCTCCATGTTGACGTCGATGACGATGCCGAAATGAACCAGATCGATACCGAGCCGCTTCGCGGCCGGCGCCAGGATCGGCGCCATGATCAGGATGATCGAGGTCGGCTCCATGAAGTTGCCGGCCAGCAACAACAGGATGTTGACGAGCGCCAGGAATCCGACCCAGCCGAGATCCTGCGCCGTGATCCAGTCGGCAAGGGCAGAGGGAATATTCTCGTTGCTGAGAACGAACGAAAACAACACGGCGTTGGTCACGATGTACAACAGCATCGCGCTGGTGTTAGCGGCCCGCAACAGCACGCGCGGCACGTCCTTGAAGTCCAGCGCCTTGTAGACGAAAACCGATATGAAGAATGAATAGACGGCCGCCATGGCGGCGGCTTCGGTCGCCGTGAACAGGCCGCTGTAGATGCCGCCGATGATGATCACGACCAGCATCAGCCCCCAGATGCTTTCGCGGAACGCATGCCAGGCCTCGGCCCAGCTCGCTTTCGTCATTCGCGGATAGTCGCGCTTCCTGGCCAGATACCAGGTCACCACGCACAGCATGGTGGTCAGGAGAATGCCGGGCAGCAAACCGGCGACGAAGAGCGCGCCGATCGATGTTCCGGTGGAGACCGCGTAAATTATTTTCGGAATCGACGGCAACATCAGGATGCCGAGGGAGCCCGCAACCGTGATGATGCCGGCGCCGAAGCGCATCGGATAGCCGTGCCTCACCATCTCGGGCAGGACGATGGCGCCGACCGCGGCGACGGTCGCGACGCTCGATCCGCAAACAAGCGCAAACATAGCGCAGGCCACGATGCCGGCAAGTCCGAGCCCGCCGTGCCAATGCCCGATCAGGGATGTCGCGAAGTCGATCATCCGGCGGGCGACGCCGCCATGGGTCAGGAAATTGCCGGCGAGAATGAAGAACGGGATCGCCATGATCTCGAAACTCTCGATGCCGGTGAACAGCTTCATCGACACCGCTTCGATCGGCACCTGGGTGAGCGTGAACAGGAATGTCATCACCGTAAGGCCGAGCGCGATCGAGACCGGTATGCCGGTCAGCATCAGCGCGATCAGCAGCGCAAAGATGGTGATCGCGCGCAAGGCTTGCGGCATGACGATGATGCCTGCCTTCTCGCCGAGACAAATCGTCAGAATCAAAATCGGCGCCAGGATCAGGATCAATCCCAACGGGCTCGTCTTGCTGCTCGGGACCTCGGCGGGATCGGCCGGCGTCGGGTGCAGGTCCGGCGCCGTTATTTCAACGCCCTCGACCTTCGCCTCATTGTGATGCGGCAATACCCCAACCCAATAATAATGCCATGCAACCTGCAGAAAGCGGAAGCACATCAGGCCCGAGCCGAGCGGGATCGCGAGATAAACGATCCACATCGGTGCTTCGAGATCGTTCGATTGCTCGCCGGTCTTGAACATCTCGACGACGAACGAGCCGCCGAAAGTCGCGATCATGCCGGTGAAGAACGCGCCGCACAAAAGGCTGAACAGGATGACCTGCTTGCGCGATTGCGCCGGCACCCGATTGACGAGAAGGTCCACACCGACATGGATGCCGGTGCGCACGCCGTAGGCGGCGCCAAATTTCGCCATCCAGATGAACATATAGATGCAAAGCTCTTGCGCCCACGAAAGGTCGCGTGCGGCAAGCCACAAATAGATGTCTTTGAAAATCGCCGGCAGCACGGGCACGCCGTGGGCGGCCGTCCATTTCGAGAGGTCGATCGAGACGCCGGTTCCGTAGCGGTGCAACACGGCAACGAAGATCAGCGCGGTCGCCGCCGCGATCAAGGTGGCGATCAGCCCCTCTTCCAAATGGTCGAGCGCTCGAGTGAGCACCTTAGGCACGTTAGCCCCCTTCTCATGCCGAAACGGCCGGGAGTGCGAGCACTCCCAACCGTTTTCTTGGTTGTTGGGTTGATGGCCGGCCGTCAGTTCATCTTGACGTCGAGTTCCTTGGCGACGAGATCGAGCACCTCTTGCCCGACGCGGCCCTTGGCCCAGCCATAGGTCGGACGCATCGCGTCCTGCCAGGCCTTGCGCTGATCGTCGGTCAGATAGTGCAGCGTGGTCTTGCCGGACTTCTTGATCTCGGCGAGCGCATCCTCGTTCTCCTTGACCGCGATCGAGTTGGTGTAATCGGTCGCCTCGTCCATCGCTTTCTCAAGCTCGCCGCGGATATCCGCCGGCAATCCGCTCCAGAATTTCGAGTTGACGATCACCGCATATTGCAGATGAGCGTGGTAGGAGACCGTGATGTCCTTTTGCACCTCATAGAATTTCTGCGTCAGATAATTCGAGGCGGTATTCTCGCCGCCATCGACCACGCCGGTCTGCAGGGCCTGATACACTTCCGAGAATGCCATGATCTGCGGGATCGAGCCGAGGTCGCGGAAATACCGGTCCGCGATCTTGGAGCCGGAGATGCGGATCTTGAGACCCTGGAAATCGGCCGGCATCAGCAGCGGACGGTTGGCCGAAGCCATGTGGAAGCCGTTGTCCCAATAAGCAAGACCGGTGATGCCCTTCGCCTCGAGCTTCTGGAACAGCCACTTGCCGACCGGGCCCTTCATGGCGCTGGCGTAGGTCGCTTCATCCTTGAACAGCCATGGCAGGTCGAGCGCCTCGAACTCCTTGATGCCGAGCGGCGCAAATTTCGCCGTCGAGGGCGCGAGCATCTGCACCGAGCCGAGCTGCAGCGCCTCAAGCTCCTCCTTGTCCTTGTAGAGCGAGGAGTTCGGATAGACTTCGACCAGGACCTTGCCGTTGGTGTACTTCTCGGCGAGCTCCTTGAATTTGAGCGCACCCTTCCCTTTCGGCGTGTCTTCGGCGACCACGTGGCTGAATTTGATGACGATCGGGCCGTCGGCCATCGCGGTGGCCGGAGCCATCAGGAGCACCGCCGCAACGCAGCCGAGAATTAGATGACGCATGAAGTCTCCTCCCAATTTGCAGAAAACGATTATTTTTCTTGGTTTTTCGATCTCAGTACTGGCAGCAAACCAATATCCGAACAACTAGACCTAAGCCGAACTCGCAGACGATCAGGCCGGCCGATGTCGTCGACGCAAACTCACGCAGGGCCCCCAGCCCGATCGGCGGGCCCCGATGTCGCATCCTTGACCGGCGCGCCGGATCAGCTCTTGCGCTGGGCCACCATGAACAGCCGCCGGAAAGGGAAAAGGGTCTGGCCTTGCGGATTCTTCGGGTAGGCTCTCACGACACGCTCACCGTAGGCGGCCTCGAATGCCGCTTTGTCCCCGCCTTGAAGCACGTCCAGATACCGCGTCAGCCAGGTGCCTTTGGTCCATTCCTTGACCGGGTTCTCTCCTTCAAGGACCTGCAGATACTCGGTCTCCCAGATATCGAGATTTTCGGACAGGCCGGCCAAGAGACCGTGATAAAATGCCGGCTCTTGCACCGGTGGAGGCGTCACGAGATGTTCCAGCTTGGCGCGCCACGGCCCGTTCAGCGCGGTTTCGCCGATAAGCAGGTGCGAAGGCGCGGTGAAATTGCGCGGCATCTGTACCGCGAGAATGCCGCCCGGCTCGACCTTCTCCATCAACGAAGGAAACAGCGCGGCATGATCAGGCAGCCAGTGCAGCGCTGCATTGGAGTAGATCAGGTCGTATGTGTGCGCGGGCCGCCATGACGCCAAATCCTCGAGCCGCCAATCGATGTCGGGCGCCGCCTTCATTCCGGCAGCGACCATTTCGGCGGAACCTTCCACAGCAGTGACAGCGGCGTCCGGCCATCTCTCCTTGAGCAATCTGGTGACATTGCCAGCGCCTGCGCCAAGGTCGGCGACGCGATGGAGCCGAACCTCCGGAACGCGCATCAGAAGGTCGACCGCGGGCCGCAGCCTGTGTCCGGAGAATCTCAAGTATTGTTGCGGGTCCCAAACCATCGTCCGATCTGCTCTATTCTCGTTGATCGTTTATGTCTTGCCGCGAACAGCGGGCTCGCCACGACATCAGTGGCATGCCTGCCGCTCTGGAATTTCAGCTGCCTTAGAATTGATAGCGGCGAAGCCCGCCATCGACCGGGATAACCGTGCCCGTGATATAGCGCGCCCGCGGCGAGGCCAGGAATACGGCCAGCGCAGCGAGATCCTCCGGCTCGCCCCAGTAGCCGACCGGAATCTCTTCCTCGGCAAATCTCTCGCGATAGTCTTCCGGATAGTTGCGACGGATTTGCTCGCTCATGATTCGTCCGGGCGGAATGCAGTTCACCGTAATGCCGTGCTCGCCGATCTCGCGCGAGAGCCCCTTCGCCCAGGCATGAACGGCGGCTTTTGCCGCGAACGCCGCGTTCAAACCCTCCGGCTCCGATTTGCCGGTGATGTTGATGATGCGCCCCCAGCGGCGCTCGATCATTTGCGGCAACAACGCGTGAGCGACCTTTCGATAGCTGGTGAAATTCAAGGCAATGGCTTCGTCCCAGTCGCGATCGGGCGCATCGACCGGTAGCGGCCTGCTGCCGCCGGCATTGTTGACCAGAATGTCGACGTGACCGAGTTCGGCGATCGCGGCGGCTGCGAGCTTCTTTGCGGCGTCTTCCTGAACGATATCCTGCACGAACGGAATAACGGCCGCGCCGCCGGCGGCCTCGACCTCCTGCACAAGCTGCGCAAGCAGCTCTTTCCGCCTCGCCACCGCGACGACGCGCACTCCCTCCAGCGCAAGGCCCTTGGCGATGGCGCGGCCGATCCCGATACTGGCTCCGGTTACGATTGCAGTCCTGGACTTGAGCTCGAGGTCCATGTCAGTTCTTTCTGTTAACGAGCGATCCGCATGTTAGGCTGATTTACTCTCAAGGGCCATTCGAAAGCGCGACTTGTGCGAATAGCCGGCTAGTCATCGCTCACCGGCGAAGTGATCACCAGAAACACCAGATCGACCAGTCCCGTGTTCGAGATCGCATGCTCGACGCCGGGCGGCAGGAAGATGAAATCGTGCTTGCGCACCACGTGATTCTGGCCTGCGATCTCCATCAGCCCCTCGCCTTCCAGCACGTGGTAGATCTGTTCCTGAACCCTGTGCTTGTGGCGCGCCACATGGGCCATCGGCTGGTACATCGAGATGCGATAGTCGAGGTGGCGCGAGCCGGCCGTCTCCGGCATCACCAACGGTTTTGACAGCGCACCGCCGAAGTGATTGGGAAATTCGCGCCACGGCACTTCGGCGATGTTGCGAATGAAGGCGCCGTTATTGTTTGTAACCATGTTCGCTGCCCCCGGATTCTTGCGCGCAGGAAAATCGGAATTGGACCGATTATCAGGTAACCAGGCCTCCGCCGTCGAGATAGACGATCGATCCGGTCGCAAAGCCGATGGTCATGAAGGCGAGGATCTGCTGGGCGATATCCTCGCCGACGCCGACGCGGCCGACCGGCAGCGCTGCGGCGGTCTTGGCAAGCATGTCGAGCCGCGCGGCTTCCGGCATCGCGGCGCGGATCGGCGTGTCGATGATCCCCGGCGACACCGCGTTCACACGCACCGGCGCGAGTTCGAGCGCGAGCGCCCGCGCCAGCAATTCCAGCGCGCCGTTGGCCGCGCTGATGATGGCGGAGTTGGGCCGCGGCCGAATGCTCAGATACCCGGAGACCAGCGTCAGCGATCCGCCGGGACGGATGTCGGCCGCCTGCGCGACGCGCCAGGCGCCCCAGAACTTGCCTTCCATAGTGGCGCGGACGTCTTCCATCTTGACCGTCTTGAACGGACCGGTGCGAAGCTGCGCCGCCGTCACCACGACGTGATCGACCGGACCGCAGCCGCGGAACAGGCTGGCGACGCTCTCGTCGCTGGTGACGTCCGCCGGCATCGCGATCGCATTCAACTTGTCCGCAGCGGCAGCGAGGCGCTCCGGGTTCCGCGAGGCGATGATGACCTCGGCGCCTTCGCGCTTGGCCATTTCGGCTGTGGAGAAGCCGATGCCGGACGAGCCACCGACGACCACGACTTTCTTGCCTTTAAGCAACATGCTGTTTCCTCATGTGATCAAGCCGGTTGAAACCTTGTGCCGATGCCGGCCTTGCTTTGCCCGAGCCCGGGCAACTCCCAGATGCCGGCGCCGGCCGGATTGATGTCGGCGGCGATATCAACATCGATCAAATACGGCTTGTTGGCGGCGATGCCCTTGCGGATCGCTTCGCCGATGTCACCGGCGCGATCGACGCGAACGCCTTCGACGCCGCAGGAGCGCGCCATCGCGGCAAAATCCGGATTGTAGCGTTCGCCGGTCCTGGGATCATGGAAGTCGGTGGCGAGCTCGCGGCCGCCGAGATAGCCGCGCTGCAATCCGCGGATCGAGGCATAGGCGTAGTTGTTCCAGACCACCCAGACCACGGGCAGATCGTATTCGACCGCGGTGCCCAGCACATTGGCATGCATGAAGAAGGCGCCGTCGCCGCAGACCGAGACGCAGGGACGATCGGGCGCGGCAAATTTCGCGCCCATGACGCCGGCGACGCCAAAGCCCATCGGACCGAACCCCATCGAGCCGATCAGCAAGTCCGGCCGCTTCGGCTTGCAGAAGCCAAGCAGCCAGTTGTGGTGCACGCCGATGTCGCTGACCAGGATCGCATCCTCGGGCAGCGCCTTGTCGATCTCGAGCGCGGCGCGCTGCGGATTGATCGGCGTGGTGTCGTCGGAAAACCCGGGCGCGACGAACTTGTCCCATTCCTTGCGGTAGATGTCGATCTGCGCCAGCCACTTCTTGCGCGCATCGGCCTTGCCCGAGAGATCGGCGCGTCGATCGAGCTCGGCGTGAACCTGCCGCAGGAAGGTGCGCACGTCGGCCATCAGGCCGAGCGCGACCGGATAGTTGCGGGCGATCTCTTCCGGATCGATGTCGACGTGAATGAGCCTGGTCGGCGGAATGGTGAAGGAATAGCCGGGAATCCACGAGCTCGACGTACGGTCGTCGAAGCGCACGCCGAGTGCCAGCAGCACGTCGGCCTGGCGCGCGGCGTGATTGGCCTGGTAATGGCCGGCGCGGGCGACAAGCCCAAGCGCCAGTGGATGGTTGCAGTCGATGGCGCCGAGACCCGAGGCGGACGCCGCGACCGGAATCTGCAGCCGTTCGGCGAGCTTCAGCAATTCCTGCGCGGCGCCGCCATAGCGCACGCCCTGTCCGACCAGCATCACCGGCCGCTCCGCGGACAGCAGCATGTCGACCGCTTTCACCACGCCTTCCGGATCGGCACCGCAGCGGCTGGAAATGTTGGCGTTCCAGGCCAAAGCGTTCGGCGCCTCCTCGGCGGCCGACTCCATGAAGACGTCGAAGGGCACATCCAGCACCACCGGACCGGGACGGCCGGTCGTCATGGTCTTCCAGGCCTGGCGGACTGCAAGCGGCACCATTTCGCCGCGGGTCGGCTGGAACACCTTCTTGCAATAGGCGCGCACGGTGGAGGGAAAGTCCGCCTGATAATGCCGGTACAATTCCTGAAACGCGCCGCGATTGAACTGGCTGGTCGGCACGTTGCCGGTCACCGCCAGGAAGGGCACCGAGTCGAGAAAGGCGTTGCCGAGCGAGATCGGCAGGTTCGCCGAGCCCGGACCGCAGGAGGTGAAGGTCGCGGTCGGCCGCCCCGAGACGCGGTAATACACATCGGCCATGAAGCCGGCGACGCTCTCGTGATGCGTCGAGATGGTCTTGATGTCGGCGGAGCGCTCGTAGAGGGCGTCGATGAACTGGATGTTGCCGTGGCCGCACAGGCCGAACACCTGAGGGACTTTTTCCTGGATCAGATAGTCGACGATGACCTGGGCACCATTGAGCATATTGCGCGACATCTATCCTCCTCCACGGCTGCTCAAGGGCTTGCGAGCGGCGTACCGACCCGCGCCACCATCGGCGGGGACCGACCTATTTCTCATAATACTGTACGTCAATTGATATTGTAGTATGGTGTGCGGACGGTGAAGCTGTTCGTTTGCGACAATCGCCTGATAGAATTGCGCCTGATAGAATTGCGCCTGATAGAATTGGGTGCCGTCCCATTGGAGACCTGATCGATGAAAGCCCGCGCCAAGCCGAAAGCCAGCGACAAGCCTTCCAGCCCGCGCAGGACGGCGATCGCCCAGCTGGTGCAATCGAGCGAACCCAATATCGACGATGAGGCCGAGGACCGCCAGCGGGGCGGCGTGCAGTCGCTCGGGCGGGCGTTTGCGATCCTGGAACAGGTCGCGCGGCACCGCGAGGGCATTGGGCTCGCCGAACTGAGCAAGCTCGTTGGCTTGCACAATTCGACCACGTTTCATCTCGCCAAGACCATGGTCTCGCTCGGCTACCTCCGGCAGGAGAAGGAGACCAAGCGCTATCGCGTCGGCCGGCCGCTGTTCGCGCTGGCCGCGAGCGCGCTGGACGAGATCGAAATGGTCAATGTCGCAACCCCGATCATGGAGGAACTGTCGCGGGAAACCGGCGAAAGCAGCCATTTCGCGGTGCGCATGGGCGATGCGGTGGTGGTGATCGCCCGCACCAGCGGTCCCGGCGCATTCCAGTTGACCGATCGGGTCGGCGTGGTGCGCCCTGCGCACTGCACCGCGCTTGGCAAGGTCATCCTGGCTTCGCTTCGTCCCGATCAGCTCAAGCGTTTTCTCGAACGCGTCGAACTGAAACCGTCGACCAAGAAGTCGATCACCGAGCCAGCCGTGCTGCTGCGCGAGATCGCCGAGATCAGGCGCAACGCGGTCGCCGTCGACGACGGCGAGTTCAACCCGGAAGTCCGCTGCGTTGCGGTGCCCGTGTACAACTTCACCGGCGACGTGGTGGGCGCGCTCGGCGTTTCCGGCCCGGTCTGGCGGATGTCCGACCAGGTGCTGCAGAGCCGCGCCAAGGCGGTGAAGGCCGCGGCCGGCCGGCTGTCCGCGGAATTCGGCGCCAGCAGCTTTCGCCAAGCCGACTTGGCAACCTGACTTGGCGACCTGACTTGGCAACCTGACTTAAGACCAAGCCCGCATCGCGCTTTTGGCGTTGACAGCGGCCATCGCGTCCGGAAAGATCATCCCATAATAAAAAATCATCTCTCATATTCTCGCATTGCGGATTTCAGGGGAGAGACCACGAAAACCGCCACGGGAGGAGGACAACCATGAACCGCTATGCCAGGCGAACCCTGTTGAAGGCCGGCGCCGCTTTTGCCGGCGCCTCAGCGCTCGGATTTCCCACCATCGTCAGCGGCCAGACCGACAAGATCAAGATCGGTCACTTGACGCCGCTCACCGGTTTTCTCGGCGCGCTCGGCACCTATGCCACGCTCGGCATGAAATTGGCGGTGGAAGAAATCAACCAGGGCGGCGGCGTCATGGGACGCCAACTCGACGTCATGTCGGAAGATTCCGTCAATCCCGCCACCGCTGCGACCAAGGCCCAGCGCATGATAGAACAGGATGGCGCGACCGTGCTGATCGGGGAAATCAATTCGGCGTCGGCACTGACCATCATGCAGGTCGCGGCGCGCAACAAGAAGCTGTTCATGCAGACCGGCGCACGCTCCGACGCGCTGCGCGGCAAGAACTGCAACAGGTACACGTTCCACACGGACATCCCCAACACCGTGATGGTGAACACGGTCGGCCAGGCGCTGCTGCGCGACAACATGGTCAAGGGCAAGAAGTTCTACACCCTGACCGCCGACTACATTTTCGGCCACGATCTGCTGGCGGCGGCCAAGCGGTTCTTTAGCGCCAACGACGGCAACCTGATCGGCGACGAACTGATCGCAACCGACGTCACCGACTTCAGCCCGTACCTCTTGAAGATACGCCAGGCCCAGCCCGACGTGGTGTGTTCCAACTTGGCCGGCAATCAGGTGACGACCTTGATCAAGCAATATGCCGAATTCGGCCTGCCCTATCCGATCGTCGGCTTCAACCTCAACACCGCGGACGCCTGGGCGGCGGGTGACGGCAATCTGAGCGGTACCTGGCCGACGGTCTGGTACCACACCCTCGACGTCCCGGCCTCCAAGGTCTTTGTCGCGAACTTCATCAAGACGTACGGCAAGCCGCCCGAGAACCATGCATGGATCGAATATGTCGCGTTCAAGCTGATGGCGCAGGCCATGAACGAGACCAAGTCGACCGACACCGAACCGCTGATCGCCTATTTCGAGAAAGAAACCGAGTTCGACATCCTGAAGGCGCGCAAGGCGCATTTCCGATCCTGGGATCATCAGCTGATGCAGGAAGCCTATCCGTTCACCGTCAAGCCCAAGGGCCAGGCCAAGGACCAGTGGGATTTCATTGCGCTGGGAACCGCGGTGCCCAAACCGAACGAACCACTGGAGTCGCTGGCGCCGACGCGCGAACAGAACCCCTGTTCCCTGTAACGCTTGCGTCGGTCACCCGGCGCCCGTCCCTGCTTCGGGCGCGTGCCGGTTGGCCATCTCACGACCGAATTGCCGCCGCCGACACGTCGTGCCTCCGGGACCCTAGTATGCAGTTCGAGTTCTTGCTGGAACAGGTGGTGAATGGCCTCGTGCTCGGGGGCTACTATCTCCTGATTGCGCTCGGGCTGTCGCTGATCTTCAGCGTCGGGGGCATCGTCAATCTCGCCGCATGGCGCGTTCTACGCGCTCGGCGCCTACGCCTCCGTCGAGCTCACCAAATATGTCGGCTTCGGCCCGGCGGTCGTGATCTCCCCGATCGCGGTCGCCCTGCTCGGCATCCTGTTCGAGCGCTTCATCCTGCGCAGGTTCTACACCGCCGACCCGATCCTGAGCCTTCTGGTCACGTTCGGCCTTGCCATGGTCGCAGAACAAGCGATCCGCATCATCTGGGGCGCGGCGCCGCTGTCGGCATCGATCCCGCCGGCGTTTCGCGGCTCGGTCACCCTCGGCGATTTCCTGTTTTCGCGCTACCGCCTGCTCATTCTTGCCGTCGTCGCCGCGGTCCTGCTCGGCGTCTGGCTGCTGCTGCACAAGACCTCGTTCGGGCGCGTGGTGCGCGCCGGCATTCAGCGGCCGGACATGGTCGCCGCACTTGGCATCCGGCTGCAGCCCTACATGACCGCGATCGTCATGCTCGGCGTCGGCATGGCCGCACTCGGGGGCGCATTCTTTGCTCCGATCACGATCGTGCATCCCGCCATGGGCGCCGAGATCATCACGGTGGCCTTCGTGGTGGTGGTGATCGGCGGGCTCGGCAGCTTCTGGGGCGTGGTGATTGCGGCCCTTCTGGTCGGCGTGGTGCGCGGCATCACCATCCATTTCGCCCCCGCCGCCGGCGAAGCGTCGATCTACGTCCTGATGTTCTTGATCCTGCTGGTGCGTCCGCGCGGCCTGCTCGGCGAGCGCATCGAGAAATTCGAATGACAACCTCAGCTTTCGAAAAATACCGGCCGCTGCTGCTGGCGGCGCTCGCGATGGTTGCCCTGCCCTTCGGCTTGCAGGCGCTTGGGCTCTCGCTCAACACCGGAACCATGGTGGTGATCCTCGCGATCGCGACCATGGGGCTCAATCTATGTGTCGGCTACACCGGCCTGGTGTCGTTCGGCCACGGTGCCTGGTTCGGCATCGGTGCCTACGCCGCTGGCCTGATCCAGTTGAACTGGTTTCCCGGCGAGATCTGGCTGCCGCTGCTGTTGTCGATGGTCGTTGTCGCTATCTTGTCCGCAGCCGCCGGCATCGTCATCTTGCGGCGCCGCGGCGTTTACTTCTCGCTGCTGACGCTGGCGCTCGCCGCCCTCACCTACACCGTCGCCTTCCGTTGGAGCGCCGTCACCGGCGGCGAAGACGGCTTGGGCGGCCTGCAGCGCGGCAGCATCGGGCCGCTAAGCCTTGATCCTGCCCTGACCTACTACGTGACTGTCGCCGTGATCGGATTGGGCGTGGTGTGTTTTCTGTTGCGGTTGGCGCGCTCTCCGTTCGGCCACGTGTTGGTCGCGATCCGCGAAAACCAGCTGCGCGCCACGTTCCAGGGCTATCCGGTCGAGCGCTACAAGCTTGTGGTCTTCGTGATATCCGCCGTGGTGACCGGCCTTGCCGGCGCGCTGCTGGCGTTCCAGACCTACCTGGTTTCGGCGGAAGCCGTTTCCGTGCCGTTTTCCGGCGAATTGCTGGCGATGGTCGTGATCGGTGGCATGCGCAGCATGCTGGGACCCGCGCTCGGCGCGCTGTTCTTCATCCTGTTCCGCGAACTGTTCTCGATCTGGACTCCGAACTGGCTGCTCTGGTTCGGGCTGATCTTCGTCGGCTTCGTGCTGTATTCGCCCGATGGCCTGGTCGGCGTCTGGAGCACGCTGAAGCGGCGCGTCCGGCCCGCGCCGGAACAGGCCGCCGCCATGGGCCAACGCAGAATTTACGAAGGCCTGCCGTTACCGGCCTTCCTTAAGCCAAAGGGCCTTAAGGGAAAGGTTTTGGAGGTCAACGGCGTTTCAAAATATTTCGGCGGCATCTGCGCCGTTGCCGGCGCGAACCTCAAGCTCGGCGCCGGCGAGGTCCACGCCCTGATCGGCCCGAACGGCGCCGGCAAGACCACGCTGTTCAACCTTGTATCGGGCATGTTCGCCCCGGATAGCGGGTCGATCCGGCTCAATGGCCGCGATATCCAGGGCGTGTCGTCCGAGGCGATCTGTCATCAGGGGCTAGCGCGTTCGTTCCAGATCACCAACCTGTTTCGCGGGCTCTCGATCTACGAAAACCTACGGCTGTCGTTGCAGGCGCGCAGTCCCGTGCGATTCAATATCTGGCGCGACATCGACAGTTTTCCCGATATCCATACGGAGACCGCCGAGCTGGTCAAATTCTTAGGCCTCGAAGGTATCGAACGCGTCGAAGGCAGCGAACTGTCCTATGGCGGACAGCGCCTGGTCGACCTCGGCATTGCGCTCGGCTCCAAACCGCAGGTGCTGCTGCTCGACGAGCCCTTGGCGGGGCTTGCGGCGACGGAGCGCGAGCGCGTCTCGAACCTCATCCAAGACATCGCCGTCAATATTCCGGTGCTGATCGTCGAACACGACATCGACCGCGTGCTCGGCTTCTCGGACCGCGTCACCGTGATGAACCAGGGCGAAGTGCTGATGACCGGCTCGCCCGATTCAGTGCGTGCCGACCGGCGCGTGCAGGAAATCTACACCGGCAAGGGCATTCCGGAGGTTGCGCATCAGCGTACGGACGACACCAGGCAGAACACCGCGCCGATCCTGCGTTTCGAGCGCGTCAACACCTTCTATGGCAAGAGCCACATCCTCAACGATGCCACCCTCGACGTCCGCGACGGCGAGATCGTCGCACTGCTCGGCCGCAACGGCGCCGGCAAATCCACGCTTCTGAAGACATTGGCCGGGCTGGTTCCCGCGGCGTCCGGCGGAATCGAATACCAAGGCCGCGATATCGCGCAGCTTCCGGCGCCGGATATCGCGCGCCTCGGTATCGGCTACGTGCCGCAAGGACGTGGCCTGTTCGCGGGCATGACGGTACGGGAGAATCTGGCGCTCGGCCGTCTCGCCCGCAAGACCGACGGCAAGACCGGCGTCGTCTGGGGCGAAGAGACGATCTTCGAATATTTCCCGCGGCTGAAGGAGCGCATGGACGTCGCGGCGGACTATCTGTCCGGCGGCGAGCAGCAGATGGTCGCGGTGGCCCGCGCCATGTCGGGCAATGTCAGGCTGCTGCTGCTGGACGAGCCGTTCGAGGGCCTGGCGCCGGCCGTGACGCTGGAGCTCTTCAGGGTGTTCGACCTGTTGCGCCGGCACATGTCGATCGTGATCGTCGAGCACAATCTCGACCTGGTGCTGGCGCTCGCCGACCGCGTCTTCGCGCTGGAGCGCGGCGCCGTATTCCATCAGGGACCGGCAGGTCCGCTGCTGAACGATCTCGACTACCGCAAGAAGATCTTGTGGCTGTAAAAGAGGGTCATGAACAATGCGAAACGTGATAGTGACGACGCTGTTCGCTCTCCTCACCGTGCTCTCGGGCAACGCCATGGCCTCCGACGACCAGCCGACCATCGCGGTTTTCACCAAGAACTCCACTAATCCGGCCTATCAGGCGTTCCGCACCGCCGCCGACCAGATCGGGCGTTCGGCCGGCGTGCAAATCCTGCACTTCGTTCCGCAGCAGCCGGACAACGTCGACGAGCAAAAGGCGATGGTCGAGCAGGTGCTCAAGGACCGCCCCGACGCGGTGGTCTTCATTCCCGTCGACGACGTCGCGATGGTCGATTCGGTCAAGAAGCTCAATGACGCGAAAATCCCGATCGTGCTGGCCGCCAACCCGCTGCCCGGCGATTTCGTCACCTATGTTGGCGCCGACGATTTCGAGATCGGCACCCGCGAGGCGCGCTATTTGTTCGAGAAGCTCGGGGGCAAGGGAAAGATCGTCGTCATCGAGGGCACGGCGGGTGCGCCCACCAACCGCGAGCGCGTGCGCGGCTACAGGCGCGCGTTTGCCGAATATCCCGCTATCGAGGTGCTCGGCTTCGGCGCCGGCAACTACCAGGAGCCGGATGCCAGGCGGGTGATGGAGAAATTCCTCGGGCAATACATGCAGATCGATGCCGTGCTGTCGGCCAACGACAGCATGGCGCTCGGCGCGCTGGAGGCGCTGAAGGCCGCCAACCGGACCGCACTCGTGATCGGCATCAACGGCATCCTGCCGGCGGTGAAAGAGATCGAGAGCGGTAACATGCTCGCCAGCGTCGATTTCAACATGTTCAAGATCGGCTGCACCGCAACGCGCGCCGCGGTGCGCTATCTCAACCACGAATCGATCCCCGACAAGGTGATGCTGCCGGCCGAGATCATCGACAAGAGCAACTACAAGGCCTGGCTTGTGCCGGTGGAGCAGCGGAGCTGCCCGGAATGGAGCGAGTTCGTCCGGTAAGCGGCGTCACTGCGGAAGCGAACTTAAGACGGTGACGTCATTGCGAGCGAAGCGAAGCAATCCATCCTACCGCCGAAAGAAAGAATGGATTGCTTCGTCGCTTCGCTCCTCGCAATGACCAGTCCCGCTTTGGCTAGTCTAATCGTACGACGACGGCCCGGTGTCGAAATACGCCCAGCAAGCTTCCTTCGGCAGCGAAACCGGCGCCTCCGTGCCGACGGCGTGGCGCGCCGCCGTTCCCAATTCGAGCGCCTCGAGCTTATGGCCGAACAGGTCGATGTCGTAGACCGTCTGCGTCCCCTGGTAGCGGCGGTCGACGACATCGGCGGTAAAGCAGTTTCCAGCATCCTGCCGGCCGATCGCGATGTTTTCCGGCCGCAGCGCAATCCGAACCTTGTCGCCGACTTCGAGCGCCTGCAAGAGCGCCGCATCGGCGCGATGCCCGTCGCCGAAATCGACCACGCCGAACGAGCCGTTGCGTTCGACCAGCGTGCCGGCAAGCTCGTTGGTGGCGCCGGTGAAATTGGCGACGAACAAATCGGCCGGCCGGTTATAGATCTCGTCGGGGGAGCCGATCTGCAACAGCTTGCCGTCGCGCATGACGCCGATGCGGTCGCCGAGCACGACGGCCTCGGCCTGGTCGTGGGTGACGTAGAGCGCGGTCATGCCGGTCTGCTTGAGGATGAAGCGGAGATCGTCGCGCAGCCGCAAGCGCAATTTGGCATCGAGGTTCGACAGCGGCTCGTCGAGCAGAAGGAGCTGCGGCCGGTATACCATGCTGCGCGCGAGCGCCACGCGCTGCATCTGCCCGCCAGAGAGCGCCACCACCGGCCTTTCGGCATATTCGGACAGCCCGACCAGCTCCAGCGCCTCCGCGACCTTCTTGTTCGCATCCGCGCGCGATATCTTGCGGTGCTTGAGCGGATAGATCACGTTCTGCCGCACCGTCATGTGCGGCCACACCGCGTAGGACTGGAACACCATGCCGAGCTCGCGCGCGCGAGGCGGCACCAATATGCCGCGCGCGGGCGACGACACCAGTTTGCCGCCGATGCTGATCTCGCCATCGGTCGGATGTTCGAGGCCGGCGACGCAGCGCAAGGTCGTAGACTTGCCGCAGCCGGAGGGACCGAGCAGCACCACGATCTCGCCGGCCGGCACCGCGAAGCTGACGCCGTCGATGGCGGGGCGGCCGATCGCGAACTGCTTGCGCAGGTCGGTGACCTCGAGCGTCGCCGTCATGACCCAACCAAACCCATCAAAGCGTCGATCACTGCCGGTAGCCGTAAATCTTGTCCCAGTCCGCGACCCAGGAGGCGTGCAGCTTCACATACTGGTCGAAGTTCGGATACCACACCTTGACCACCTTGGGATCGAAGCCTTCCGGATACACCGGCGCCACCTTCAGCGAAGTCAGGTTGCCCAATTCCTTGATCATGAAGGTCTGCCCTTCCTTCGACAGGCACCAGTTCAGGAACAGTTTTGCCGCGTTCGGATGCGCCGCGGTTTTCGGGATTCCGGTCGCGTAAGGATTGACCGGCGCGCCCTCCGGCGGGAAGAAGATCTGGATCGGCGCGCCCTCCTTCTGCTTCGGGTAGATCGCGTTATAGAGCAACGGCCCCATCGCGATCTCGCCGCGCACCAGCGCATCCGCCATCGGCGCGCCGGAGGGATAAAGGATCGGATGGGTCGCGGCCTGCTTTGCCCAGTAGTCCTCGCCGAGCACCTGACGCTCGAACATGATCCGGGTCCAGGTGGTGCCGCCGGATTCTGCGAACACCTCTCCCGTCAACTTGTCGTATTCCGGCTTGGTCAGGTCCATCCAGGTCTTCGGCGGATCCTTCACCAGTTCGGTGTTGTAGGCGATCGACCAGACCAGCGTGGCGCGCGGCCACAGCTTTGGTGAAATCTGCGCGTCGGGATTGTAGTCGGCCGCGTTCGGCGGCGCGTAATCCTGGAACAGATCGGCGAGCGGCAGCATCAGCGCGCGATCGGAATGGTCGACGACGTCGGCGATCAGCTTGCCGGCCGCGGCTTCCGTCCTCACCCGGGTGATGAGCTGGCCGCCGGGGGCGCGCACCATCTCGACCTTGATCTCTGGAAAGCGCTTGTTGAACTCCTTGATCACCTGCTGCTCGACCTCGGCGAAATTCGCAGTGTAATAGACGAGCTTGCCTTCGGCCTTCGCGGCGGCGATCAATTCGGGCGAACCGAATTCGTCCTGAGCCCGTGCCGGTGGGTTGGCGAGCGCCAAGCCGAGGCCTGCGGCGGCGGCAACCGTGGCGATCTTTCCAAACATGACCGATCCTCCCTCTCTATTCGTTCTTGCTATTTGATTGCCTGCACGACGCCGCCCTGCGCCGTTCCGCGCGACAGCCAGTTGGCGCCGCCGATGAGAACGCCGAGCAGGACCGTCTGCACCAGACTGAAGGCGGCCGTCTTTCCGATATTGCCGCCTTCGTAATAGTCGAGCAGCAGCACCGACATCACCATGGTGTTGCTGGTGTAGAGAAACAGCGACGAGCCCAATTCGCGGATCGCCAGCACGAACAACAGCGTCATCGAGGCGATCACGCCGGGCCGCGCCAACGGCAGCACGATGGTTCCGATGGTCGAGAGCGTGCCCCTGCCGCAGACCCAGGCCGCCTCCTCGAGCTCGCGGTGGATCTGCAGGAACGACGTCGACAGCGCCTTCACCGTGTCCGGCATGAAGCGTGCGATGAACGCGAGCGCCAGGATCCAGATGGTGCCATAGAGCCCGCCGGGGACGCCGATCCAGGCCCACAGATAGGCGACGCCGATCACAAGCCCCGGGATCGCCACCGGCACGGTCGAGATCAGGTCGATGCTGCGCCGGCCGGGCACGTTGGTGCGATGGATGGTGTAGCCGATCGCAAAGGCGAGCGCGCCGCCGACGATCGCCGTGATGATACCGACCTCGACGGCATTGTAGATCGAATTCAATGTCAGCGGATTGTCGAAGATATTGTAGAAATGCATCAGCGAGTATTGCCGCATGTCGAACAGCGCGGCGACGTCGCGGATGAACATGAACCTGCGAAATGCGGCCACGATCAGCGCCAGCGTCGGCAGGATCACGACCACCAGCAGATAGATCAGCCCGAGCGCGAAGGTGAGCCAGCGCCAGCGCCCGAGATCGAGGCTGCGCGGCCGGAACGCCTTGCCGGCCACGGTCGTATAGCTGCGTCCGCTCAGGACCTTCTGCTGCAGGAACACCAGAAAGCCGGTCACCATCATCAGGATGATCGCAACCGCAGCGGCCGTATTGTAGAGCGGCGGCGACCAGTTGGTGAGCTTGAAGATGTAGGTCGTCAGCACGTTGATGTTGCTGGGCGCGCCCAACACCGCCGGAATGCCGTAGATGCCGAGCATGACGATGAAGGAGAGCAGCATGCCGGAGACGATCGCCGGCATGATCAGCGGGAAGGTCACCGAAAACAGCGTCGCGAACGCGCTGGCGCCGGAGATCTCCGCGGCCTCCTCCAGGCTCGGGTCCATGTTGCGCAGCGCGGAGGAGGTGAACATGTAGACATAGGGCGCGTAATAGATGCCGAACACGAACACCAGCCCCGACAGCGAATAGAGATCGACGTGCCAGCCAAGCCCCGCCGATTTGAAGGCGGTGTTGATCAGCCCGGTCTTCGGCGAGCCGAGGATCGACCACGCCACCCCCGCGACCAAGGGCGGCGCGAACAGCGGCAGGATGCTGGCGGCGGCGATCAGACCCTTGAACGGCGTGTTGGTGCGCACCACGACCCAGGAAAACAACAGCCCGATCGCGACCGCGATGACGGTCCCGCCGCCGCAGGCGACGAGCGTGTTGAACAGCGCCTCGGCAACGTTGGGATTGGCAAGCACGGTCAAGAAATTGGCGATCGAGAGGTGCCGGAGGCTGAAGCCATCGACCACCGGGTTGGTGTCGGTGAGCGCGCCGAGCAGCAAGGTCAGGACGGGATAGATCACCAGAAATCCGAGGATCAGAAGCAAAAGCGCGACCCACGCGCCGGCCATGACGCCCCGGCGCTTGCCCTCAATGCCGCTCCGCGCGGCCTCGATGCGCCGGCTAACCTGTCCGTTCAAGGTATTTCTTCCTCGCCGGCGGAGCTTACTTTCTTGTTGTGACCGCCATGAGCGGCAGCCTAGTTGATCGGCGAGCAGGCTGGAAGGTAGCCGAAAGTCGGCCAAAATTCCCGGCCATGGCGCACGCATACGCATCATGCAGTAGGGCGACTGTGGGCGGCCCCGTCTCCGTAGTACATGCCGGACGGCGTCGGCGCTTCGCCGCCGGCCGAAAGAGCATTTCAGGGATGTCCACCGACAAGATAGCGGCGAAGCCGCCTCAGCCCGCGGCCGGCGACGGTTTGCCATGGGAACGCCGGCGCTGGGCGGTGGCTGCGCTTTTCACCGCGCTGGCCATGGCCTCGCTCGATACCGCCATCGCCAATATCGCCCTGCCGGCGATATCGGCCGATCTTCATGTCTCACCGGCCGAGGTGGTCTGGGTGGTCAATGTCTACCAGATCGCGCTGGTCGCAACGCTGTTGCCGCTCGGCGCGCTCGGCGAGATCGTCGGTCATCAACGAATCTATCTCGCGGGGCTGCTCTTGTTCACGCTGGCGTCGCTGGGCTGCGCCCTGGCGTGGTCGCTGCCGAGCCTGCTGGTGGCGCGGACGCTGCAGGGTCTCGGCGCCAGCGGCATCATGAGCGTGAATACGGCGCTGGTGCGGTTTGTCTATCCGAGCCACATGCTGGGCCGCGGATTCGGCCACAACGCGCTGGTGGTCGCGACCGCCTTTACCTTGGGCCCCACCATCGCGTCCGCCATCCTGGCGGTCGGGCCCTGGCCCTGGCTATTCGCCATCAATATTCCCTTTGGCCTCGCCGCCATGCTGATCGGGATGAAGACCTTGCCGTCGACGCCGCGGGCCAAGCACGCCTTCGATTTTCCCGGCGCCATGCTCGCAGCCGGCTGTCTCGGGCTCTTCATCATCGGGATCGGCAGCGCGGCGCATCAATCCTCGCTCGACTGGGTTGCGATCGAACTCGTCGCCGCCATTCTGCTCGGCATTCTGCTGACCCGCAGGCATTGGGATCACCCGGCGCCGATGTTGCCGATCGACCTGTTCCGCCGGGCGCTGTTCGCCCTGTCGGCGGCGACCGCCGTCTGCGCCTTCGCGGTGCAGGGGCTCTCGTTCGTGGCGCTGCCGTTCTATTTCGAGGATGTGCTGGGGCGCTCGCAGGTCGAGACCGGCTTTTTCCTGACGCCCTGGCCGCTGGTCGTGGCGATCATGGCGCCGATCGGCGGCCGCTTGTCCGACCGGTTTTCCGCCGGAATCCTCGGTGGCCTCGGCCTCGTGCTGCTCGGCATCGGAATGGTGCTGCTGGCGAGCCTGCCGGCGTCGCCTGGCACCATCAACATCGTCTGGCGCATGGTGATCTGCGGGCTCGGCTTCGGCTTGTTCCAGACGCCCAATATGAGGGCCATCATGTCGAGCGCACCGCCGCACCGCAGCGGCAGCGCCAGCGGCATTGTCGCAACCGCCCGCCTGATCGGGCAAACCACCGGGGCGGCGCTTGCCGCCCTCTGCTTCAGTCTCGCCGGCCGTAACGGCGCAGCGCTCGCGCTGGCGCTCGGCGCCGGATTTGCAGGGGTGGGAAGCGTGCTGAGCTTTTTGCGGCTGACGGTCACATCGCAGCGCAAGACGCTGATCATCGCATTCGCGTCGCAACACCGGCAAATCAAATATGTTCCTCTTTTCATCAAATTTCTTCGGTTTTGCCAGCGCAGAATTTCTGATTTGAATCGTTCTATTTTCTGGTCCAAGTTCGCGGCCGAAGTTCAATCGATGGATTGGACCAATCAGGGGACCTGCGATGGCAAACCTCAAAATAAACGGCAAGGCTTTCGATATCGACGTCGAGCCCGACACACCGCTGCTCTGGGTTATCCGGGAAAACGTCGGACTGACCGGAACCAAATATGGCTGCGGCATCGCGCAATGCGGCGCCTGCACCGTCCATCTCGACGGCGTGGCGACACGCTCGTGCGGCGTGACGGTCGGTGACGCCGGCGGCAAGGACATCACCACCATCGAGGGTCTTGCGAGCAACGGCGTCCTGCACAAGGTACAGCAGGCCTGGATCGCAAACGACGTCCCGCAATGCGGCTATTGCCAGAGCGGCATGATCATGGCGGTTGCGGCGCTGTTGAAGGACAATCCGAAACCGACCGACCAGGACATCAACGACGCCATCACCAATATCTGCCGCTGCGGCACCTTCCAGCAGGTGCGCGAGGCGATTCACGCCGTCGCGAACGCTTGAGGAGACCCGCCATGAACAAGCACGTATCGCCTCAGCTCAACCGCCGCGCCTTTGTGATCGGCACCACAACCGTCGGCGCCGGTCTTGCGCTCGGTTTCGATATCCCCTTCGGCGGCCCCAGCGTGGTCCGCGCGGCCGACGGCTCGCCGGAAGTCGATGCCTGGGTCGTGATCCGGCCCGACGACACCGTCGTGATCCGCATCGCGCGATCCGAAATGGGCCAGGGCACGCTCACCGGCCTCGCCCAGCTCGTCGCCGAAGAACTGGAATGCGACTGGTCGAAAGTCAGCACCGAATTTCCGACCCCCGGACAGAACATCGCCCGCAAGCGCGTCTGGGGCGATTTCTCGACCGGCGGCAGCCGCGGCATCCGCATGTCTCAGGATTACGTGCGCAAGGGCGGTGCCGTCGCGCGCATGATGCTGATCCAGGCCGCGGCCGACGAATGGAAGGTTCCGCCTTCCGAATGCACCGCCGCCAACAGCGTCATCACCCACACCGCGTCGGGCAAGACCACGACCTACGGCAAGGTGGCCGAAGCCGCGGCGAAGCTGACGCCGCCAACCGACGTCAAATTGAAAGACCCCAAGGACTGGAAAATCGCGGGCAAGCCGCTAAAGCGGCTCGACACCGCCGACAAGACCACCGGCGCGATGATCTACGCGATCGACATCAAATTGCCCGGCATGCTCAATGCCGCGATCAAGGACTGCCCGGTCACCGGCGGCAAATTGACGAGCTTTGACGAAGCCAAGATCTCCGGCATGAAGGGCGTCAAGAAGGTGGTGAAGGTCGGCGATACCGCCGTTGCCGTCGTCGCCGACACCTGGTGGCACGCCAAGACCGCGCTCGACGCGCTGCCGATCGTCTGGGACGAAGGCGAGAACGCCAAGGTCAGCAGCGCCACAATCGCGCAATTCCTCGCGGAAGGTCTCGAATCCGGTCCAGCCTATGTCGGCAACAAGAACGGCGACGCTAAGACCGCGCTTGCCGGCGCCGCCAAGAAGATCGAGGCGGTCTACAACTATCCCTACCAAAACCACGCCACCATGGAGCCTCTGAACGCGACCGCGCTCTATACACCGGACAAATGCGAGGTCTGGTGCGGAACGCAAAACGGCGAGGCCGCATTGGCCGCGGTGCTGGAAGGCTCGGGGCTACCGGCCGCCAAATGCGATGTGCACAAGCAGTTCGTCGGCGGCGGTTTCGGCCGGCGCGGCCAGACCGACTATGTGCGGCAGGCGGTCGATATTGCCAAGCAGATGCCGGGCACGCCGATCAAGCTGTTGTGGTCGCGCGAGGAGGACATGACGCACGGCCGCTACCATCCGATCACGCAGTGCAAATTGACCGGCGGCCTCGACGCCGACAACAATCTGACCGCACTGCATATGCGGATATCCGGCCAATCCATCCTGTACAGCCTGCGGCCCGAGGCGCTCATCAACGGCAAGGATCCGGCCACGTTCGCCGGCCTCAATCCAGCCGGCGAGGCGGGAATCGGATATTCCATCCCGAACGTCCTGATCGAACATGCGATGCGCAATCCGCACATTATCCCCGGCTTCTGGCGCGGGGTGAATGTCAATCACAACGCGATCTATCTCGAATGCTTCATGGATGAACTGGCGCATGCGGCGGGCCAGGACCCGCTCGCCTTCCGCCGCAAGCTGATGGCCCAGCATCCGCGAAATCTGGCCGTGCTGAACGCCGTCGCCGACAAGATCGGCTGGGACACGCCGCCGCCGCAAGGCGTCTCACGCGGCATTGCGCAATTCGCGGGCTATGCCAGCTACGTCGCGGGAGCAGCCGAAATCTCCGTGATCGACGGCAACAAGATCAAGGTGCATCGGGTGGTTGCGGCCATCGACCCCGGCTATGCGGTCAATCCGGCGCAGATCGAGCGGCAGACCGCGGGCTCGTTCGTCTTCGGCCTGACCGGGCTGGTCTACGGCGGCTGCACCGTCAAGGACGGCCGCATCGAGCAGACCAACTTCGATACCTACAACTCGATGCGGATCAGCGAAATGCCGAAGGTGGAGACCATCGTCATGCCGAGCGGCGGCGACGTCTGGGGCGGCGTCGGCGAGCCCACGATCGCGGTCGCCGCGCCCGCAGTATTGAACGCGTTCTTCGCGGCGACCGGCAAGCGCCTCCGCTCCGTGCCGTTGCGGGAGCAGAACATCACCTTTGCTTGAGAAAGCAGGCGGCGGCTTGGAGCATGATCCGGAAAAGTGGAAACCGGTTTTCCCTCGCGACAAACGCGGAACGAGTTTGCGCGGAGATCATGCTCAATCAAAAATCGAGCCGCCGCCGCAGCTTCGGAACCGGCTCATGGACGCACTGCGCCCGCTGACGCGGAGAGACGCCCTTCGGGGCGTCGCCGCATCAGCGGCATTGCTCACTTTCCCCTCGCCTTCCATCGCGCAATCGCCGGCGCGGGTCGTGGTGGTCGGCGGCGGCTTCGGCGGCGCCAGTTGCGCGCGGGCGCTGAAGCGGTTCGATCCGAAGCTCGAGGTGATGCTGGTCGAGCCGGTCAGGACTTTCACCGCCTGCCCCCTGAGCAACGAGGTGATCGCGGGCTTGAGGGAAATCGAGGCCCAGCAATTCGGCTACGACCGGATCGCGGAGGCAGGCATCAAGGTCATCGCGCAGGCCGCCGCGAAGATCGATTCCCAGGCGCGCACCGTCACGCTTGCCGATGGCACTTCGCTGCCCTACGACCGGCTGGTGCTCGCGCCCGGCATCGATCTGCGCTTCGATGCCCTGGAAGGCTATGATGAGGCGGCCTCAGTCAAAATGCCCCATGCCTGGAAGGCAGGCGAGCAGACGCTGCTGTTGCGCAAGCAGCTCGAAGCCATGGACGATGGTGGCCTGGTGGCGATCGCGGTGCCCGCAAGCCCCTCGCGCTGTCCGCCGGCGCCTTACGAGCGGGCCAGCCTGATTGCGCATTATCTGAAGTCGCGAAAGCCGCGCTCCAAGGTGCTCATTCTCGACGCCAAGGATACCTTTCCGCAACAGAAGCTGTTCGAGAATGCCTGGAACGAATTGTATGGCGGGATGATCGAGCGCGTCGCGCTGTCGCAAGGCGGCCGCGTGACGTCAGTCGATCCCGCGACCAACAAGATCGTTACCGAATTCGGCGATTACACAGCAGCGGTCGCCAACGTGATTCCGCCGCAGAAGGCCGGACGAATCGCCGAGATCGCGGGCGCGGCCGACAAGACCGGCTGGTGTCCGATCGATCCGGTGACGTTCGCCTCGAAACTCGTGCCCGACGTTCACGTCATCGGCGACGCCTGCCTCGGCGGCAGGATTCCGAAATCGGCATCGGCCGCGAACGCGCAAGGCAGGGCCTGCGCCGCTGCAATCGTGAATCTGATCGCGGGCAAAACGCCGGAGACGCCGCGCCTGAGCGGCATCTGCTACAATACCGTCGCGCCGGGTTATGCGTTTTCGCTCGCCGGCATTTATCTGCCGAAGGGTGACATTTACGCGGAGGCAGAGGGCAACGTTACTAGCCTCGCCGATGCGCCGCCCGAGGTTCGCGCGCGCGAAGCCGAGGCGGCGCAGACCTGGTACAAGACGATCACGGCGGATGCCTTTGGCTAAAAATGATGAGATTGAACCAAGCTGTCGCCGCGACGAAAGCGCGCCCCCTCTCCCGCTCTTTGCGGGGGCGGGTCGGGGTGGGGGTGCCTCCGCAAAACGCACTGGTCGAGTGGATAGACTTCCCCCACCCGCCGCGCTCTTCGAGCGCCATAGCCGAAGCTCCGCTTCGGCGTTCTATTTTTAGGACGGCCGCCGACGGCGGCCTATGCTCCCCCGCAAGCAGGAGAGGTAAAGCGGACTCGTCGATAGGCCGATCAAGTCAAAAGCCATCGCGCTTTAGATCGACAAACCATATCGCCTGGCTGATCGCAGCCGTGCTCGCCCTACCCTGCGCGGCCCACGCGCAAACAACGCTCGCGACTTATTCGGTCGTCGGCGACGGCATTCCGGATTCGCTGACGGGCACCCCGGGCGATGCCGCGCGTGGCCGCGCGCTGGTGCTCGACCGCGCCAGCACCTGCATCCTCTGCCACTCCGGGCCATTCCCGGAAACCAGGTTCCAGGGCGACCTCGCGCCGAATCTCACCGGTGCCGGCAGCCGCTGGACCATCGCCCAGCTCCGGCTGCGGCTGGTCGATGCGTCGCGCCTCAATGCGGCAACGATCATGCCGTCCTATTATCGCGTGGACGGGCTCGACCGCGTCGGCCGGAACTGGCAGGGAAAGCCGATCCTGTCGGCGGAACAGATCGAGGATATCGTGGCTTACCTTGCAACGCTGCGCGAATAGAGAGGCATATCAATCGATGCGCGAGCCGAACCCATCCACACGCCGCCGGTTTCTCGGCCTCGCCGGCGGCGCGGCCTTAGCCGGCGCTGTGCCGATCGTGACGGTGCGCCCGCTGCAAGCGACGCCCGCGATGCTGGCATCCGCCATCCGCAACGTGGTCGGATCAGCTGAGGTGCATACCGGCAAGGTCAAGCTCGACATCCCGCCATTGGTCGAAAACGGCAACACCGTGCCGATGACGGTGAGCGTCGCCAGCCCGATGACAGCAGAGGATCACGTCAAGAGCATTCACGTCTTCAACGAGAAGAACCCGCAGCCCAACATCGGCAATTTCTACATCGGCCTTGCGGCCGGCCGTGCGCAGGTTTCGACCCGCATCCGGCTTGCCGACAGCCAGAAGGTCGTGGCGATTGCGCAGCTATCCGACGGCTCGTTCTGGTCGGCAAGCGTCGACGTCGTGGTGACGCTGGCGGCCTGCACCGAGGACGTGATCTGATGGCATCCGCATTGATCAACGTGCCGGCCAAGGCGAGGCGCGGCGAGATCATCGAAGTGAAGACGCTGATGTCGCACATCATGGAGACCGGCTATCGCCGCACCGCCGCGGGCGAGCCGGTCGCCCGCAACATCATCACCAGCTTCACCTGCCGCTACAACGGCAAGGAGATTTTCCGCGCTGATCTTTTCCCGGCGATCGCGGCAAACCCGTTCATCTCATTCTTTGCGGTTGCGACCGACAGCGGCAAGTTCGACTTCGAATGGATCGGCGACCAGGGTTTTTCCGAGACCGCTTCCGCCGCCATCACCGTGGTCGAATGATCTTGGCTCGCGCCATCGCCTGCCTGGCGCTGTTGGCCACAGCCCTCCCCATCCTGCTCCCGGTTTTGGCGAGCGAAATCCCGCAAGCCGAACGCCGTTCCGGCTACAGCTTTATGGCGCCGGATACCAAGGCGATCCAGGACGACGACACCGCCAATCCCGGCATGCTCTGGGTGCTCGACGGCGAAGCGCTGTGGAAAAAGAAATCGGGCGCCGCCGACAAGGCCTGCGCCGATTGTCATGACGACGCGCGCAACACCATGAAGGGCGTAGCGGCGCGCTATCCGGCCTTCGACAAGACGCTTGGCCATCCTCGTCAGTCTGGAGCAGCGCATCAACCTTTGCCGCGCGCAGCATCAAGAGGCGCCGCCGCTCGCCTATGAGAGCCATGATCTGCTGGCGCTCAGCGCCTTCGTCGCCGAGCAGTCCCGGGGCGTTGCGATTTCACCACCCAGCGATCCGGAGCTCGAACATTTCGTCGCGACGGGGCGAAAATTGTTCATGCAGCGGCAAGGCCAGCTCAATCTCGCCTGCGCCAATTGCCATGACGACAATTGGGACAAGCACCTGGCGGGCTCCGCGATCACGCAAGCGCAGCCGACCGGCTATCCGATGTACCGGCTGGAATGGCAAACGCTGGGGTCGCTGGAACGCCGCATGCGCGCCTGCATGACCGGCATTCGCGCGCAGGCCTATGACTTCGGCGCGCCGGAATGGGTCGAGCTCGAGCTTTATCTGATGTCGCGCGCGGCCGGCATGCCGATCGAGACGCCGGCGGTAAGGCCGTAAGCAAACGGCCGGGCAATGGCCCGGCCGCAACGTTGATCCAAAGTGCGCGCCGCTATTCCGCGGGCGCGGCCTGCATGTCCGGATGCGGGACGAAGTGCGCGCTGGTGCCGAACTTGCCGAGCGCAAACAGCCCACCCGCCATCACCGCGTAGGCGAGCGCAACGGCCGGCGTCACGCCAAATCCGCCGCCGACGCCCACGGCTTCGCCGTGCATGAAGCCGAAATAGGTCAGCACCGCGCCGGCCAGCGCAAAGGCCGCTGCCTTGGCGAAGTCGCGCTCGATCACGAACACGCCGATCGCGCCCAGGATGAGGCCGGCCAGGATCGAGCCGCCGCCCATCACTTCGAGGCCGTGATACAGCACGCCCTGCTGCGGCAGCGCGGCAATCGCCGCGGCCTTGACGTCACCGACCTTGTCGGCCGCAAGCCCGCCGACCGCCTGCGCGGCATTGAGGGTCGAACCGAGCATGGTGTCGATCTGCAGCTTGGCCCAGGCGGCCAGATGCGGCGTCAGCGCCAGCACGATCGCCGGCGCATGCCGGGCCGGCGTGGTCTGGAACGCCTGCGCGCCGATCAGCATGCCGATGTAGAGCAGGATCGGCGAGATCGCGACCACCGGCACCAGCGCCAGCAGCACCGAGATGATGCCGAACCACGACAACAGGATCACCATGATTCCGGTCGCCGCCGAATAGCCGATGCGGCCGCCCATCGCCTTCCAGCCGGGATGGCCGATATAGACCGCGTTGATGAAGGGATTGCCCATCAGGCAGCCGATCAGGCTGACGATGCCGTCGGCGGTCAGGACCCGCGTGGTCGGATATTCGTCGCCGGCGGCTTCCGCGCTCTCGACGTTGTCCATGGCTTCGACCAGGTCGTAGATGCCGAACGGAATCGCCGTCACCAGGATGACGCCGAGGAACTCGAAGCCGGAGAAGACCTGGCCGACGGCCGGGATCGGCACCGCGAAGCCGAAACTGGCAAAGGCATCGCCGAGGCCTTTCAGGCTCAAGCCGCCGAGCCCGAGACCGAAGATGTTCGAGCCCCACGCGATGATCATGCCGACGGCGATCGCAACCAGGCCTGCCGGGATTCCGCGCGGATATTTCACGCCGCCGAACCAGCTCACCAGGATGATGGCGAAGCACACCAGCCCGATCTGCGGCGTCATGTACATTTCAAGCGCCGGCCGCATCGAGATGAAGGTAACGGAGACGCCCGCGAGCGTGCCGAGCAATGCGGCGCGCGGGGTGATTTTCCGGATCACCGGCGCAATGAAGCCGCCGATCATCAGAATGAAACTCTGGAAGAACACCCAGACCAGGCCGGCGGACCAGGCCTTCATCGGGTCGCCGGTCTTGAGCGCGACCGGCAGCATGATCACGAAGGTGACGATGAACATATGCGGCACGCTGACGCCCGACGGCAGCGCGCAGACGTCGCTGCGGCCGGTTCTCTGCGCCAGCCGATAGGCGAGGAACGCATAATAGAAGGTCGAGAGGCACAGCATCAGGCCCAGCGCAGGCAGGATGCGGCCGAACACAAGGCTATCCGGCATCTTCAATACGAAGCGCAACAGGCCGGTCAGCACCAGCATGTTGACCAGGATGTTGGTGCCAAATCCGAAAAACGCGTTCCAGTCGCCCGGTGTCCACAACACCGGTTTGAAGTCCGTTTGACGTGCCGTCCCCGTGCTCATCGTGATGCTCCCGCTGCCAGACTGTTAGATGATGTCTCCGATGCCATTGCCTTGAGAACCGCGGCCGAGTCGGCGACCCAGCCGAAGATGCCACCTTGGGCCTTGATCATTTTCAGGCCCATGTCGTGGAATTCCGGGAAGTAGGAGGCGCAGCCGTCCGAGATCACGACGCAGCGATAGCCGCGGTCGTTGCCCTCGCGCACGGTGGTGTTGACGCAGACTTCGGTGGTCACGCCGCACACCAATAAATTCTCGATGCCGTATTTCTCCAGCACGTCGCCAAGCTCGGTGGCGTAGAACGCGCCCTTGCCCGGCTTGTCGATCACGACCTCGCTGTCGAGCGGATAGAGCGCCTGGATGATGTCGTGGCCGGCTTCGCCGCGGATCAGGATCCGCCCCATCGGGCCGGGATCGCCGATGCGAAGGCTCGGCGCGCCGCGCTCGATCTTTGCCGGCGGCGCGTCCGACAGATCGGGCAAATGGCCCTCGCGGGTATGGACCACCAGCATCCCCATGTCGCGCGCGGCCGCCAGCACCGATGCGATCGGCTGTACCGCCCGCGCCAGTTGCGAGACGTCGTTGCCGAGCGTTTCGCCGAAGCCGCCGGGCTCCATGAAGTCGCGCTGCATGTCGATGATGACCAGCGCCGTGCTCGACCAGTCCAGAGCGATCGGCTCCGGCTCGGCTGCGACCGTTCCACTTGAAGCTTGCCGTGAGTTCGCCATCACAATTGCCCCCTGGGGCGCGAGAACTCTTCGGGTTCACTTAAGCAAGCGCCATGCCATTGTGTACAATGCAGGGGAGCCACGGCGCGTCTGAAAATCCGGCGTATTTTCAGCCGGTTGCTGTCACAACTGAGGTCTGCTCATTCGCTGTGCGAAGGTAACGTGGCGGGAAACTGCTTATTTGGTGAGCGCGGATTGCATGCAGGCACGCAGCAACGCTCCGATTTTGAGCGGAACGGACGCGCTCGCGATGAACGTGACCGACGCGAAGAAGATCGGCCTCGCCCCACCGGAAGCCGAGACGATCGAGGAGCGGATCGCGAAGACCACGGCCCGCTGATTGTCGGCCGGGCCCGGAGGCTCTGCTCGGCGGCGCAGCGGCATGACCCGCTATGCGTCGCTCGGTTCCTTGCTCGGTTCCTTGCTCGGTTGCTTGGTTCTTTCCTTGGCGGCTGCCGCTTTGCGCTGCTTGTCGAGCGTATAGGCCTGGCCGCGTTCGTTTGCCTTCTCTCTGGAGACGCGCAACCGCCCGTCCCGCAGTTCCAGCCAGTCGCGCAATTGGCCGGTCTTGAAGATGGCAAAGCCGAACTCGTTGCCCTGCTTCGGGAACAGGCTCACCAGCGCCTTGACGGCCGGCGCGACCGCCTTGAGCACGAGGCGCCGGAACGGTGCATCAACATTGTCGAAGCGCAGCGTCGGCAGGCGCAGGCCGTAGAAGAAGCGGATCCCCTCGACGTGGGCGGGGTCCACCGCGCGCACCACCTTGGTCACTTCCCGTTCGGTCCAACGATAGACGAAGTTCGGGATAGGTCCATTCCTCAAGCCTCCGCTCTCTAGGCCCTGCGACGTGACGGCTTCGAGCTCGAAATCGTTGTTGAAGCGCAGCCATGTCGCGAGCCGCATCAACAGGCTTTCGCGCGCCTCGAACACGATCGCGGCCTTTTTCGCCACGCGGTACATCTCCAGAAGCGCGCGGTGCGGCGAGCCGCAATGGTGCAGGCCCGCGTGCACGACGACGAGATCGAACTCGCCGTCGCGAAATGCGAGATTCTCCGCATCCGCACGGCTGCACGGGTACGCGTCGATCTCATCATCGTAGGAGGGATCGAGGTTCGTGATCAGGACGCGCCCGAAACCCAGCCCGCTCAGCACCTCGGCATCGGTGGGGCCGCCGCAGACCACCAGCACGCGGTCGTCGGTCGAGATGTCGTTCGAGGCTAACAGCCTTATCAATGTCTCTGTATAGAACACGCCAACAGTCCTCGTAGCCACGGCGTGCAGTAATCGGCGACAATAGGGTTTTTTGCGGCTGGACGTTGCCCGGTTCGGGATCATCTTCGAGGATATTTCAAGGCACCCGCGCACCGCGACGACCGACAACATCACGCTATCGGATCTGCAGACGGTCGGTGTCGCGCTCAGCGCCGAGCGACTGTTTGCTGATGGTGAACAAGGCGACGGCCGTCCGCTCTCAGGAATAGAGTTGAGGGTATTCGTGCGCGTAGGGCGAGTAGGAATCCCTCAAGGTGGCCCATGAAATTCCTCCACAACCGCTATGCCGAACGGACCGCAACCGGCCACCGATATTGACATTGGCGGTACATCCTCTTCACTGACCCGCCGACCTGCCGGGGCTTGTGCGCCCGGCGCCGTCCGCCAAGAAGACCAAGGGAGCGAATCGAGATGACGCTGATGCAGGTCGCCCTGGACGACAAATACCGCCTGGAGGCCAAGCGAATCTACCTTTCCGGAGTGCAGGCGCTGGTGCGGCTGCCAATGCTGCAGCGCGAACGCGACCGGCTGGCCGGCTTGAACACCGCGGGCTTCATCTCGGGCTACCGCGGCTCGCCGCTCGGCATGTACGACCACGCGCTGTGGCGCGCCAAGTCGCACCTTGCAGCGCAGGATATCGCCTTCGTTCCCGGACTGAACGAGGATCTGGCTGCGACCGCCGTGTGGGGCAGCCAGCAGGTCGGGCTGTTTCCCGGCGCCAAGGTCGATGGCGTGTTCGGGCTCTGGTACGGCAAGGGCCCCGGCGTCGACCGTTCGGTCGACGTCCTGAAGCATGCCAATTCGGCGGGCTCTTCGCGGAATGGCGGCGTGCTGGCGCTCGCCGGCGACGATCACGGCTGCCAGTCCTCGACGCTGGCACACCAGAGCGAACAGGTACTTGCAGCGGCGCTGATGCCGATCATCAACCCGGCAACGCTGCAGGAGTATCTCGATCTCGGGCTGTTGGGCTTTGCGCTGTCGCGCTATTCCGGCTGCTGGGTCGGCTTCAAGGCGATCGGCGAGACGGTCGAGAGTTCGGCGTCGATCTACAGCGATCCTTCGCGCGTGCAGGTGGTACTGCCTTCCGATTTCGAAATGCCGCCGGGCGGATTGAACATCCGCTGGCCCGACCCGCCGCTTGAACAGGAAAAACGGCTGTTCGGTGCGAAGATGGCAGGCCGTCGGCGCGTTCGCGCGCGCCAACCAGTTCGACAAGATCGTGCTCGACAGCAAGCCGGCGCGGCTCGGCATCGTCGCCACCGGCAAGGCCTATCTCGATCTGCGCCAGGCGCTCGCCGACCTCGGCATCGGCGAGCGCGACGCGCGCGAGCTGGGCTTGCGCATCTACAAGGTCGCGCTGACCTGGCCGCTGGAAGAAACCGGCGCCAAGCGTTTTGCCGAAGGATTGCAGGACGTATTGGTGGTCGAGGAGAAGCGCGGCTTCATCGAGGACCAGCTCAAGCGCATTCTCTATAATGTCGAGGCCTGGAACCGTCCCTCGGTCGTCGGCAAGCGCGACGAGACCGGGGCGCCGCTATTGCCGAGCGAGGGCGAGCTCAACCCGACCATGGTCGCCTCCGCGCTGCTCGCGCGGCTGCGCCGGCTCGGCCACCACAGCCCGCTGCTCGAACAAAGGCTGGCGCGGCTCGAAGCGTTCGAGCATCCGACGCCCGCGCACGCGCCGGTCTCGATCCAGCGCACGCCCTATTTCTGCTCCGGCTGCCCGCACAACACCTCGACCAAGATACCCGACGGCAGCCGCGCGATGGCCGGTATCGGTTGCCACGGCATGGCGCTGTACGTCCCGGCCCGGCGCACCGCGACCATCTCGCATATGGGCGGCGAAGGCGTGAACTGGATCGGGCAAGCGCCGTTCACCAGCGAGACGCACATCTTCCAGAATCTCGGCGACGGCACCTACACCCATTCCGGATTGCTGGCGCTGCGCGCGGCGGCAGCGTCGGGCGTCAGCATCACCTACAAGATTCTCTATAATGATGCGGTTGCCATGACCGGCGGGCAGCCGGCCGAAGGCGGCTTTAGCGTGGCGCAGATCGCGCATCAGGTCTGGGCCGAAGGCCCCAAGCGCGTTGCCATCGTCTCCGACGATCCCGGCAAATATCCGAGCAAGGGCTATTTCCCGCGATGGCGCGACCGTCCACCACCGCCGCGAGATGGATCAGTTGCAGCGCGAGCTGCGCGAGATCAAGGGGCTGACGGTCCTGATCTACGACCAGACCTGCGCCGCCGAAAAGCGCCGCCGCCGCAAGCGCGGGCTCTATCCCGATCCGCCCAAGCGCGTCTTCATCAATGACCTCGTCTGCGAGGGCTGCGGCGACTGCTCGCAGGCTTCCAATTGCGTCTCGGTGCAGCCGCTCGACACCGAGTTCGGCCGCAAGCGCCAGATCGACCAGTCGAACTGCAACAAGGACTATTCCTGCGTCGAAGGGTTTTGTCCGAGCTTCGTCACCGTCCATGGCGGGACGCTGAAGCGCATCAAGAATGCGGCCGTCGATTCCGGGCAGCTGTTCGCCGACCTGCCGTTGCCCCCTGCCCCCAAGCTCGATGCGCCCTACAACATCCTGGTCACCGGTATCGGCGGCACCGGCGTCATCACCATCGGCGCGCTGCTCGGCATGGCCGCGCATCTCGACGGCCGCGGCTGCTCGACGCTGGACTTCACGGGACTGGCGCAGAAGAACGGCGCGGTCATGAGCCATGTCCGGATCGCAGCCAGGCCGGAAGACATCGCGACCGTCCGCATCACCTCCGGCGGCGCCGATCTGATCCTGGGTTGCGACATCGTGGTGTCCGCCAGCGCGACCGCGCTCTCCCGGATCGAACGCGGCGTGACCAAGGCGTTCGTCAACGCCGATTTGCAGCCGACCGCGGGCTTCGTGCAAAATCCCGACATCGATTTCGAGATGGGCGCGATGCAGTCCACGCTGCGCGACGCCGTCGGCGAACGCAACATCGACATTATCGATGCGACCGGCATCGCCTCGACCTTGATGGGCGACAGCATCGCGACCAACGCCTTCATGCTCGGCTTCGCCTTCCAGAAAGGCATGATCCCGCTTTCGCTGGAAGCGATCCTGCGTGCGATCGAAATCAACGGCGCCGCGATCGAGATGAACAAGCAGGCTTTCGCCTGGGGAAGGCTCGCGGCCCACGATATGGCGCGCCTTCGCAGCGTCACCCAGTTCCGCGCTCGCGCGACGACCACGACCCGGACGCTCGATGAGATCATCGCTACCCGCGCGCAATTCCTGACCGACTATCAGGACAAGGCCTATGCCGACCGCTATCTCGCGGCGGTCGCCAAGGTTCGGAAAACTGAAGCGGCGGTCTCACCCGCTTCCACCGAGCTCACCGAAGCGGTCGCAAAAAACCTGTTCAAGCTGATGGCCTACAAGGACGAATACGAGGTCGCGCGGCTTTACACCGACGGCAGTTTTGCCAAGAAGATCTCGGAAAAATTCGACGGCGACTTCCGTCTGAAATTCCATCTCGCCCCGCCGATCTTCGGCGCCCGCGACAAGGTGACCGGGCATCTGCGCAAGAAGGAATATGGCGGCTGGACCATCCACGCATTCCGGCTGCTGGCGCCGCTCAAATTCCTGCGCGGCACCGCGTTCGATCCGTTCGGCCGCACCGCGGAGCGCAAGGCCGAACGCAAGCTGATCGAGGATTATCTCGCGATGCTCGATCAGCACACTCCGGCAATGAAGGCCGGGCAGATTCCGCTATTGGCAAAATTGGCGCGGCTTCCCGAGACCATCCGCGGCTACGGCCACATCAAGGAAGAGAACATCGGCAAGGCGATGGCCGAGAAGGCTCGGCTCGAAGCGGAGCTCGAGAACCACCGGTTCGCGGCGGCGGCGGAATAGAGCATGATCCGGAAAAGTGGACACCGGTTTTCCGAAAAGATCATGCTCAACCAATAAACTAAAGCGCGATAGCCTCAAGCTACCGCGCTTTAGACGAAGCGCTACGGCGCGAGGTTCTGCCGCGCGGAGGGCTTGCGCTCGACCGGGTGAATGTCGAACGCCCGCAACCGGCCGAGCCGCAGCACGTCCATGGCGAGCGTACGGCCGATGCGGTCGCGGTCGAGCACGCGGATCAGATCGTCGACGCCGTTGATGTCGACGCCATCGAGCTTGATCACGACGTCGCCGGGCAAAAGCCCCGCTTGCGCCGCCGGCCCCTCCGGCTCGATCTGCGCCAGCAATGCGCCCATCTTGTTCTCGACGCCCGCGATCACCGCATGGCGGCGCGGAACCGGCGCGGTCTGGCCGGACACGCCGATATAGGCGCGGCGGACATAGCCGTGGCGGATGATCTCGGCCAGCACGAATTGCGCGGTGTTGCTCGCGACCGCAAAGCAGATGCCCTGCGCGCCATTGATGATCGCGGTGTTGATGCCGACCACCTCGGCGTTCGACGACACCAGCGGGCCGCCGGAATTCCCGGGGTTCAGCGCCGCGTCGGTCTGGATCACGTCCTCGATGGTGCGGCCAGAGACCGAGCGGATCGAGCGGCCGAGCGCCGACACCACGCCGGCGGTGACGGTCGATTCGAAGCCGAGCGGGTTGCCGATCGCGACCACGAGCTGGCCGCGGCGCAGGCTCTTGGAATTGCCGAGCGCGGCATAGTGCAGATCCCGCACCGCATCGGCGCGCAACAGCGCCAGATCGGTATCGGGATCGACGCCGAGCACGCGCGCATCGGTGACGACGCCCTCGCTGTCGCGCAGCCTGATCTCTTTCGAGGTTCCGACGACGTGGCTGTTGGTCAGCACCAGACCGTCGGGCGAGATGACGATGCCGGAACCGAGCCCGCCGCGCTCGCGGGCGTTGCGCAGCTTCGGCCCGGTTTCGACGCGGACCACGGCGGGACCGACGCGTTCGGTCACGTCGATCACGGCATTGGAATAGGCGTCGAGCAGGACCTGGTCGTTGCTGGCGGCGTGTTCGGTCGGCGCCGCCGACAAGCCGTCGGCGGGAACATCAGAGGTAAAGTCCAACATGGCGAAGTTTCCTTTGGCCATGTCAGATGGTGCGCAAGTGTTGCCGACGCAAGGGTCTCGCGGAGGGCTACGTTCCCGTGAGCGGTGCCTCCGGGTACGGAAGCAGCGGCGGCACGGTGTTCATCGGCCCGGTGTAGTTGGCGCGCAGGCTGCGGTCGGAGATGACGTAGCCCCAATTGATGATCTGCTTCGAGATGGTGTCGCCGAGATCGCTGAGGCGGGTCGAGACACGGGCGAGTTGGTGGGTCACTTTGGGATCGCAGGCCAGCGCGTTTGCGGGATTCACCTTTCCTGGATCGGTGTCGATGCCCCAATAGGCCCCCATCCGCGCGTCGTCGGTCAGCTTGGTTTCATCGGCCGCCTTGTTGCCCTCGATGAAGCGCGCGATCAAATCGCGGCGGCGCAGCGCCCGCACCTGATTGTCGGTGACATCAAGGATGCGACGCAGCTGGCTGATCCAATCGGTCTGCACAGCCGCCGTCCGCTCGAACGGCGCGCCGCCGTCGCTGACAAAATTGGTCAGATAGCTTTTGACGATCGGCTCAATGCCGTGATTGTCGTAGACGCCGCCGTCGCAGAGGATGACGGGCGAGCGATAGGCGGCGATCTCGCTCGCAGCGAGGATCGGCCCCGTCGGCCAATCCTTGAAACTGCCGGCCGGCGGGTGCAGCACACACGGCGAGAGAACCGGGGGGAAGGCGGAAGACGCGGCGACAGCCTGGGCGACCGGCGTGGTCGGATTGTCGATCCGTCCGATCACGTAATCGCCCTCATAGGGTTTTGAGAAGCGCCAGAGCACGCCGGTCTGCAGGTTGGTCGCGCAGAAGATGAAGCGCGGCAGGTCGGGCGTGTCCTGCAGGGTCTTGCCGTGAAACAGCCCGCTGTCGTAGCTCTTCGCCACCTGGTCGGAGGCCGACGACCACGGCAATAACCCGGTCAACGCATCGACGACGTCGATCTTCTCGTGCGAGAAAGTGAGAACCGGATCGACGACGATGGTCTTGAAATTGGCGAACGTCCCCTTTGCATCGGCCTTGCCGAGCGCGCTCCAGCAGAGCGCAAGGTGGCCGGACATGATCGATCCGCCGGAGACGCTTGAAATCCGCTGCGCGCGGGACAACAGGCCGAGCTCGTTCATGCGGGCGAGCGCGCCGGCGTGAAACAACATGGCCCTGAAACCGCCGCCCGACAGCGCGATCCCGATTCCCGGCTTGGGCTTCTCGTCGTCCCACCTGAAGTTTGCGGCGTCCTGAGTGACCTTGACAGAAGAATTTGCACTGACCTCGTCCGTCATTTCGGCCCTCCATCAGCTGGACTTGCGTGCGCGACGCGATGTCCGATCCTGCCGCAAACAGCTCCAATTTCAAAGTGAATGTTTTCTGTCACGCAATAAGAAGTTGTGACAGACTCGAGCCTGTCGAGCTATTCCGCGGCGCGAGTGACCTTGCCCCGCAGCGCCCTGACGGCATCGGCCGACACCGGCGAGGCCGCATTGCCCCAACTATTGCGGACATAGGTCACGACCGCGGCCACCTCATCGTCGTTCAGGCGATAGCCGAGCGAGGGCATCGCGGGCGATGTCGGCCGCTCGTCGGTCGCGGCCGCCCGCCCGCCCGCAATGACGATGCGGATCAGCGAGGCCGGATCGTCTTGCGTGGCGACGACGTTGCCGGCGAGTTTCGGGAACATGTGCTCGACGCCGGCGCCGCTGCGCGTATGACAGGCGGCGCAAGTGTCGGTGAAGATCGCCTCGCCCGCCTGCATGCGCGGATCGGATGAAGCCAGCGGCACGGGCGCCGGCGAGCCGGCGGCACCGCGCTCCTTCAGATAGACCGCGATCGCCTTCAAATCGGCGTCCGGCATTTTCGAGGTCGAATTCTCGATCACATCCTTCATCGGGCCGCTGGCGAGGCTGAAGCGGGTCTGGCCGGTCTTCAGATATTGCACGATGTCCTCAGTGGACCATTTGCCGAGGCCCGAATGCATGTCGTTGGTGATGTTGGGCGCGGTCCAGTTGTCGATCTGGTTGCCCTGCAAATACCGTTCGGTCTTGCTGGCGCCGAAGGCGTTGAACGGCGTATGGCAGGCGCCGCAATGGCCGAGGCCCTCGACGAGATAGGCGCCGCGGTTGAACTCGTCCGAGCGATTGGGATCGGCTGCGAACGTGCCGGGCGTGAAGAACAGCGCGTTCCATCCGCGCATCGAAAGGCGGATGTTGAAAGGGAACGGCAGGGTGTTGCGGTTGACGCTGTTGGTGACCGCAGGCAGCGAGCGCAAATAGGTGTAGATCGCCTCGACGTCGGCGCGCGCCACCTTGGTGTAATAGGGATAGGGAAAGGCTGGATAGAGATAGGCGCCGCCCGGCCGCCTGCCCTCGTGCATGGCTCGTGGCCAAATCGTTCGCGGACCAGCTGCCGATCCCGGTCGCATTATCGGGCGTGATGTTCGGCGTCATGATGACGCCAAAGGGCGTCTGCAGCGCCAGCCCGCCGGCAAACGGCGCGCCGCCGGGGGCGGTGTGGCAGGCAACGCAGTCTCCGGCCGTGACCAGGGCCTTGCCGCGCGCGATATCGACATAGGTGTCGGGTTCGGCCATCGCGCCGCCGGCCGCGATCAAGGGCAATAGCGCGATGAGATGGCGCAGCCGCATCGTGGTTCGCATGCTCACGGCTGCACCAGCGGGCCGGGCGATTTCAGATAGTTGAAAATCGCATCCAGCGCCCAGTAGGTCAGCGCGCCCACCGTGCCGGTCGGATTGTAGCCGGCGTTCTGCGGGAAGGCCGACGCGCCCATCACGAACACGTTCGCGACATCCCAGCTCTGCAGATAGCGGTTGAGCACGCTGGTCTTGGGATCGCTCCCCATGATGGCGCCGCCGGTATTGTGCGTGGTCTGGTAGGGCACCACCGACCACGGCCCGACCAGACGGTTGAGTTGCGTGGTCTTGGCGCCCATCGCCTTGGCGATTTCGTCGCAACGGTCCGCCATCCAGTTGGCCATCTTGCGTTCGTTGTCCTGGTAATCGAAGGTCATGCGCATCAAGGGCCGCCCGAGCGGATCCTTGTAGGTCGGATCGAGGTCGAGATAGTTGTTGCGGTAGCTCATGACGCTGCCCTGCGCGCCGACGCTGGTGACGCGCTGATAGGTCTCATGCACCGCCTTCTTCCACGCGCTGCCCCAGGTCGGCGTGCCCTTCGGCGTCGGGTGATACTGGATCGGCCGGCCGTTGGTATAGGCGCAGGTGATCGAGGCGCCGCCGACAAAGCCGTGGGGCGTGTGATCGAAATTGTCGCTGTTGTAGTCGTCGAGCGCCACGCCAAGCGAACCCGCCGCGGCGAACGGATTGAATTTGGCGTCCTCGAAGAAGGCGGTCGAACCGGAGCCGGTCTGGTAGGCGTAGTTGCGGCCGACCACGCCTTCGTCACTGGCCGGATCGTACGGCTTGCCGATGCCGGACAGCAGCAACAACCGCACATTGAACAGGCTGAAGGCGCAGACCAGCACGATGTCGGCGGGCTGCTCCCACTCTTCGCCGTTGGCGTCGACATAGGTGACCCCGGTCGCCATCTTGCCGTCGACGGACAGATTGACCTTGGTGACTTCGCAGTCGGTGCGGGCCTCGAAGGTCGGCTCGCGGACCAGCGCCGGCAGCACGCAGGTCTGCGGCGAGGCCTTGGAATAATTGGCGCAGCCGAACCGCTCGCAGAAGCCGCAATAGCTGCACGGCGCCATGCTGCAGCCGTAAGGGTTGGTGTAGGCGACCGAGAGGTTCGCCGACGGCCGCGGGAACGGATGCAAGCCCAGGCCGGTCGCGGCCTTGGTGAACAGGTCCTGCGCGTAGCCCTGCTTCATCGGCGGCGTCGGATAGTCGCGTTTGCGCGCGCCCTCGAACGGATTGCCGCCCGGCTTGATCTCGCCCTTGAGGTTGCCGGCCTTGCCGGAAATGCCGGCGACATACTCGAACTTTTCGTAATACGGCTCGAGCTCGTCGTAGCTGACCGGCCAGTCCTGGATGTGATTGCCTTCGGGCAGGATGGCTTCGCCGTAGCGCTCGATCATGTGGCTGCGGATGCGGAAATCGTCGGGCAGGAAACGCCAGGTCTGGCCGTTCCAGTGCAGGCCGGCACCGCCGACGCCGTTGCCGGGAAGGAAACTGCCCCATTTGCGGATCGGCAGCGCGGTCTGCTGTGGGTTGTTGCGCATGGTCAGGGTTTCCTGCTTCGGACGCAGGAACATGTCGTGGCGAACCGCGTAGCGCAGCTCATCCGGCGTCGTGCCGATGTTGAAGTCGGCGGCGGTATCGCGCCACGGGCCGCGTTCGATCGCGACCACTTCGAGGCCGGTGCGAGCAAGCTCGTAAGCCAGGATCGATCCGGTCCAGCCGAGACCGACGATGACGACATCCTTGCGCGGGAGACGGCGGGCCATCAGCGAACCCCCCAGGCGGCGCGGCCCTGCAGGCCGACCGGCGGCAGCGCATAGGCCTGGTTCGGCTTTTCAATCACGTCGCGATAGTCGTAGCGCGTGCCGGGAAAGCCGACGAGCTTCCAGCCGGCCATGTCGCGGTTGCCGCCGTAGATCGGATCGGCGAAGTAGCCTTCCATGGTGTTGGCGTAGATGGCGCTAAACAGCATCCTGCTATTGAAGTTTTCGAATTTCACCTCACCCTTCTCGATGCCGGCGAGCAGCTTGTCCTGCTCATCGGCATTGAGCTGGACAAAACTCCGGCCCGCAAAATTCGCCCTGCAGTAGGATTCGCAGCGCCGCCAGGCCCTGACGATATTGCTGGCGCGGCGTCAGCGGCGACTGCAATCCTTGGCTGGGCAGCGGGTTCGACGCGAACGGACCCTGCATATAGAGCCAGTCATGACCGCCATGGGGTCCGGTCAACTGCCGGTCGATGAAGGTGGTCACGCCCGCATCCTTGGCGCCGGCGCCGAGATCATCGGTCGGAATCAGGCGATCGACGATGGCATCGACGATGGCGGCTTCAGCCGCCGTAAAGAAGAGATAGCCGCCGGGAACGACTGGGGTAACCGGATAGGCTTCGTTCGGTTTCCAGGGCAGCACCTTCGTGATCACCCGCGCGGTAGCGCCTGACGTCGTGATCAGAAGTGCGGCGCTCGCGAGCAGACTTCTGCGTGTCACGCCGGAATGCATCGGCTTTGCGGCGAAAGAGGCGTCTGCTCTCCGCTGCGGCAAGCGACCTTCGGTCTCGACCATCATACCTCCAGTCGGACAAAAGTCCGGTGCGCGCTTCATGGAACAAATTCGTAAAGAAACTTGCATCGAACCGAATGCAAATTGTTCATGGGGCCCTGCGCCACATCGACGGACGCGCCTTCACCGGCTCCAGCAGCGACCAGTCGCCCTGCTCCAGCGCATGGCCCTTCGGGAATGGCGGCCGCAGCTCCAGCCCGAGCGAACGCAGCACGCGATCGTCGCGGTAGTAGCACTGCAGCACCACGCGGATAAGTGTCGCCGCCGCCGCGCCGCCTGTTACTGCGGAACTCTTTCGCGACCGCGTCGCGCCGCGCCTGATCGAGTTGCGCAAGCGGCGTTCCCGCAAGCCGCGCGAGATGGTCGAGCGCCTCGCCGACCCTTTTGCTGTCGCGGCCAAGCGTCGCCAGAATGTCGGCCTGGATGATGTCGTCGTCCGCGCCGGGCACGTCATATTCGGCGCTTGCGGGAATCATCATCGCGCTGACGACGCGCAGATCGTCGCGCTGGGCCGGGGTGAGCGCATTCTCGGCAGTCATGGCTTCCTCAATCGAACAGATTGGCGAGGCGGCTCTTCATCTGGTCGGCGATGTAGAGCGCGATGGCCTGGATGGTGGAGGTCGGGTTGACGCCGCCGGCGGTAACGAACACGCTGCCGTCGACGATGAACAGGTTCTTCACGTCATGCGAGCGGCCCCATTCGTTTACCACCGAGCGCGCGGGATCGGTGCCCATCCGCGCGGTGCCGAGCAGATGCCAGCCGCCATAGGGGATCGGGCAGTTTACGCAGATGTCGGTGGCGCCGGCGGCTTCGAGGATCTCCTTGCCGCGCGCGATACCGTGCTCCATCATTTTCGCGCTGTTCTCGCCGATGGTGTAGTCGACCCTCGGCGCGGGAATGCCGTGGCTGTCCTTCAAGACGGGATCGAGCGTGACGCGGTTGTGCTCTTCCGGCAAATCCTCGCAGATCGCGGATGACGTGCGAGCCGGTGACCGTTGAGCTTGCGAAAGACGCGATGATGATCCGGCGCCCCAGGGCAGGATGCCCTTCTGCCTCGCTCACGACGGCTTCGAACACCGGCCCGACGCCGCGGCCGAACTGGATCGCGTAGCCGCGCACGAAGCCGCGCGACAGGTCGGTCTCGTAGAACTCCTTGCTCCACAGGCAGGTCGGCGGCGCGCGGTTGCTGTCGGTCGGCTCCTTCGACATAGCCGTAGACCTGACGCATAGGGATGGAACATCAGGTTCTTGCCGACGAGGCCGGAAGAATTGGCGAGGCCGTTTGGAAAACGGTTCGGAGGCGGAATTGAGCAACAGCCGCGGCGTGCCGATGCCGTTGCAGGCGATGATGACGACTTCCGCCGGCTGAAACTGCTCGACGCCGTCCTTGTCGTAATAGACGACGCCGGAAGCCATGCCGTGCTCGTTGGTCGTGATCTCGCGCACCCGGCAATGGGTGCGCAGCTCGACGCCGGCGCGCAGCGCCGCGGCCAATAGGTGATGTCGGTAGAGGCCTTGGCGCCTTGCGCGCAGCCGGGCGTGCAGTGGCCGAGATTGATGCAGCGCGCCCGCCCCTCATAGTCGACGGTCGCGACCGTCGTGTCCGACGGCCACCAGTGCCAGCCGAGCTTGTTCATCGCTTTCGCGTGCAGCACGCCGGAGCGGCCGAGCGGCAGTGGCGGCATCGGCGGGTCGTGTCGGCGGGACGCGGGATCGCCCGATAGCCCGGAGACGCCCATCATGCGGTCGTTCTCGGCGAAGAACGGCGCAAGGGTGTCGTAGTCGATCGGCCAATCGTCGGCGACGCCGTCGAGCGTCTTGACGCGAAAGTCGGAGGGATGCAGCCGCGGGAAATGCGCCGTGTACATGATGGTCGAGCCGCCGACGCCGTTGAAGTTCACCACCTTGATCGGCGAGTTGTCGTCATTGATCGGATAGTCTTCGGGCCTGCGCGCGGATATTGGGGCTCGGCGACTAATCGCCGTAGAAGCTCGCCTCCCAGTCGCGCCCGGTGCTCGGATATTCCGCGGGCTTCATCCAGCCGCCTTGATCGAGGCAGAGGATATGCATCTTGGTCTCGGCGAGGACCACGCGACGGCGGCGCCGGAAGCGCCGGCACCGATGATCAGGACGTCAACGGGATCGTTCATTCCTGTTCTTTCGATTCTATTGGAGACGATCGCGTACCGGCAGTCGTGCGGATGCGCGGCGGATGAAATTCGAATAGAGCCTGAGCGGCGGCGCCCATGATCTCAAAGCGAAGATCGCGCTGCAACGATTTCCTCCCACAATCCGGATCCGGTCAGCGAGGAATGCCGCGCGATGAAGTTCGAATAAATGCTGCCGCGGCTTGGCGCGATTTCGATGACAAACGCGTCCGCGCGTTCGATCTTGTCCTCGTCAGCGATTGCCGGAGATGTACCACATCGACGACCTTATCGCCGCTTTCTTGATGCTGCGGCCGGCAAGTCTCGACGTCATTGCGCGCCGTGCGGCGCATGTGCAGCACCGGCGTCGTCGGTAGCGGAATGATCTCGCAGACGAGGCTCGGGATCAGCTCGCGCCTGGCGCGCACCAGTTCGAGCTGGTGCCGCGCGGTTCGCCAGCGCAGCGCCAGTCAGGGAGCCGCTCATGGAATTGCGCGTGGTTCGTGCTGGCGCGCGCTGCCACCATACTGATCGGGTTTTCGACCAGCGCCATCAACCCCCGCTCATGGAATTGCGCGTGGTGTCGTTGCCGCCCACGATGAGAAGCGCAATCGTGCCGATGAATTCGCGCGGCTGCATGTTGCGGGTCGCTTCCGAATGCGCCAGCATCGAGATCAGGTCGAAGGTTGGCGGGGCATCCGCGCGCGTATCCCACAACTTGCGGAAATAGTCCGCCCATCTTGGTGAGTTCGGCAATCCGCTCGTCCGCGGAATGCACCACGGCGTCCGGCGAATTGACATTTGCGATCGCGACGTCGGACCACCAGGTCAGCTTCATGCGGTCCTGCCAGGGAAAATCGAACAGTGTCGCCAGCATCATGTTGGTCAGGTCGGTCGAGACGCGGGAGACCCAGTCGAAAGTCTCGCTGCGCGGCAGCGCGTCCAGCACGTCGCAGGTGCGCTTGCGGATCAAGGGCTCGAGATTGACGAGGTTCGAGGGTGCCACGATCGGCGCGACGGTGCGGCGGTGCGCGGTGTGGCGGGCGGGTCCATCCGGATGAAGTTTGCGAACTCCTGCCCCTTGGGCTGATCGGCGACCGGATGGATGCCGCCGAGTTCCGGACGCCGACGAATAATTCTCGTGATCGAGTTCGACGGCAAAAATGTCATCATAGCGCGTCACCGACCAGTACGGCCCGAACGGCGAGGCTTCGCAATAGTGCACGGGATCGTCGCGGCGCAATTCTGGCAAACAGCGGCCGCCAGGCGTCATCCTGATACAGCCTGGGATCGCTGACGTCGATCGACTGCCGGCGTTGCGCGCGCATCGCTTGGGCCATCGCTTCGCTCCCAAAATCCCATCCGTCGCCGCTTGACCGGGCGATCGGCCGCTTAACGATACGGCAGAGCAGGCCGCGAGTAAAGGCCGACGGCAGACTTGCCGGAACACAACCCTGCAATCCTCCGCACGCATGGATAGCGGGTTTGTTCATGGGCGCGAGACCGGATAGCTTAAGATGCAAAAAGAAGAAGCTTTTCGGGAGAACGCCACGTGGCCGATCCGCGCCCATAGAGCCCCATCCGAGCGGCGCCTGTTCTGGACTACGACGCCATCGTCGTCGGCGCGGGCATGTCGGGCCTGTACCAGCTCTACCGGCTTGCGCGAGCTCGGATCTGCGGGTGCGCGTGTTCGAGGCCGGCACCAATGTCGGCGGCACCTGGTACTGGAACCGTTATCCCGGGGCGCGCTTCGATTCCGAGAGCTACTCCTATGGCTACTCGTTCTCGAAGGAGCTGCTGCAGGAATGGGAGTGGTCCGAGCATTTTGCCGGCCAGCCGGAGACGCTGCGCTACCTCAACTACGTCGCCGACAAATTCGACTTGCGCCGCGATATCCGGTTTCAGGAGCCGGGTCGTCGCCGCAACTTATGACGAAGAGACGCGGAGCTGGCGCATCACGCTGGAGGATGGCGAGCCGCTTTAGCGCGCGCTTCCTGATCACCGCGATCGGCCCGTTGTCGACCCCTACTTTGCCTCGCATCGAAGGCCGCGATCAGTTTTGCGGGACAATCCTTTCACACCGCGCGATGGCCGCATCAGCCGGTCGACTTCGCCGGCAAACGCGTCGCCGTGATCGGCACCGGCGCGACCGGGGTGCAAACCATCCAGACCATTGCAGGGGAAGTCGGACATCTCACCGTGTTCCAGCGCACGCCGAACTGGTGCGCGCCGCTGCACAACGGCAAGATCGACGCCGAGACCCAGAAGCGGATCAAGGCCGGCTACCCCGAGATGTTCGCCCGTTGCCAGGAGACATTTCGCCTGCTTCATCCACACGCCCGACCCACGCGGCGCCTTCGAAGTCTCCGACCAGGAGCGCGAGGCGTTCTACGAAAAACTCTATGCCGAGCGCGGCTTCGGCATCTGGCAGGGCAATTTCCGCGACATCCTGACCGACCGCAAGGCGAATGCGACGATCAGCGATTTCGTCGCCCGCAAGATTCGCGCAGCGTGTGAAGGATCAGAAGGTCGCCGAAAAGCTCATTCCAAAGAACCACGGCTTCGGCACCCGGCGGTTGCCGCTCGAGACCTTCTATTACGAAGTCTACAACCGCGACAATGTCGAGCTGGTCGATATCGTGGAAACGCCGATCGAGCGCATCACGCCCAACGGGATCAAGACCAGCGCGCAGGAATACGCGTTCGACATCATCATCTTCGCGACCGGATTTGACGCCATCACCGGCGCCTTCGACAGAATCGATTTCCGCGGCGTCGATGGCGTCAGGCTCAAGGACAAATGGAAAAGCGGACCGCAGACCTATCTCGGCCTCATGGTCGATGGTTTTCCCAACATGATGATGCTGATGGGGCCGCACACGGCGCTCGGAAATATTCCGCGCAGCATTGAATACAGCGTTGACTGGGTGAGCGGCCTGATCCGCTTTGCAGGCGAGAACGGCCTGACGCGGCTCGAAGCCACCGCCGCGGGCGTGGCGTCCTGGACCGATCACGTCAAGGCGCTGGGGGTGGGCCTGTTATCCAACGAGGTGAACTCGTGGATGACCGGGATCAACTCCAACGTCGAGGGCAAGCAGACCCGTATCGTCGCGCGCTATAGCGGCAGCGCTCCCGCCTACCGCGCCAGATGCGACGCGGTCGCGGCCTAGCGGATACGACGAACTGATGCTGGCATAGCAGCTGACTGAATCGACGCGGGCGGTCCGGTCACTTCGCCCCGCTTGCGGAGAAGAGGGAGAAGTGGTCCAGCTCCTTCAACCTAAACTCATCACGCTTTAGCGTTGGCGGCGGGATATGGTAGGAGATCGGGACCAGCGCCCGAAGCATGCTGTGAGAGCGCATGCGGTTACGACAGCTGTTTTCTCCGATCTGGTGGTTTTCTGTCCTCGCGTCATTCTGTCGGCCGCCCCCGGCTACGCCGCGAGTGCGATCGTCAGGGACGGCAACACCATCCAGCTCGGCAGCGTGACCTACCGGCTCGACGGCATCGACGCGCCGGAGCTCGACCAGATCTGCATCGACGACCACGCCGATCCCTGGACCTGCGGCATCGACGCCCGCGAGCAATTGACCAGGATCATCGGCGGAAGCCAGGTCCACTGCGACGATCTCGGCGCGGACAAGTCCCACAAGAACCGGCACATCGGCGTCTGCAGCGTCGACGGCGATACCGCGAGCCTGAACCAGCAGATGGTCCGCCTGGGCTTTGCGTTGAGCTTCGAGCCTGCCGCGAAGGTCCACTTCCAGACGACGAGGCCGAGCGCGAAGAACGCGCGCGCGGGCCTTTGGAAAGGCTGCTTCGTCGCCCCGCAGGAATTCCGCATCGGCAAGAAGGACGGCGCTCTGCTCGGCGCTTCCTGCCGGGCCGACCGCGACCAGGAAATCCGCGCCGCGTTGTTCCCCGACGATCTTGCAATGCCGCCACATTGCAGCATCAAGGGAAAATTGGCGGTGCGCGCCCGCGTCACCGGCAATATCGGCATCTACCACCTGCAGGGCTGCCCGAGCTATCCGGCGATGACCAAGCCCGATCGCTGGTTCTGCTCCGAGGACGATGCCCAGGCCGCAGGCTTCCGCCGCGCCTATAATTGCCGGGCGGAAGCCGCGGAGACTGTAGCCCGGATGCAGTGAAGTCGAATCCGGTGCGGCATCCAACCCGGTCGCGGAGCCCTCATCCCGCTTGCGCGAGAGGCAATCCGGCTGCAGCTTCGCGCTACCGCTGCATCTGCATGATCTGGTCCATCGGCATCATGTTGTGGTTGAGGTTCGCCATGATCCACAGCGAGCCGCCGATCACCAGGAACACGATCAAGAGGCCGAAGGCCAGCGCCAGCACGTTGTTGGTGTTGTCGGCGCCGGTGGTGATGTGCAGGAAGAACACCAGATGCACGCCCATCTGCGCGATCGCCAGCACGATGATGGCGACGGGAATGCTGGGCTGCCAGACGAGGTCGGTGCCGGCAATGAAGAACGAGGTTGCGGTCAGCAGGATCGCAAGACCAAGGCCGACGAGATATCCGAGTAGCCGCGAGCCGATGCTGCCTTCCTCCTCGTCGCCGGGCGCGACGTCGGCATGGTCGTGATACTCTTGCAGCTGATCGCTCATGCCGCGCTCCCGAGCAGATAGACCACCGAAAACACCGCGACCCAGATGATGTCGAGCGCGTGCCAGAACAGCGCGAAGCAAAGCAGGCGGCGCTGGATGTCGGCGCGAAAGCCCTTGGCGAAGACCTGCGCCATCATGGTGAGAAGCCAGAGGATGCCGGCCGAGACGTGCAGGCCGTGGCAGCCGACCAGGGTGAAGAACGAGGACAGGAAGGCGCTGCGTGTCGGGCCGGCGCCGTGGGCGACCAGATCTGGCAAATTCGCGCCCTTCCAGCGCGAGAAACGCCAGCCCGAGCACGCAGGTCACCGCCATCGCCGCCTGAAACCAGCGCTCGTTGCGGACGCCCGCCGCGATGCTGGCAAGGCCGCAGGTGAAGCTCGACAGCAGCAGGCAGCCGGTCTCGGCCGCGACGTTCCTCAGGTCGAACAATTGCGAGCCGTGCGGGCCGCCGGCCGTCTGCCCGACCAGCACCGCGTAGGCTCGCGAAGAAGCACGAGAACATCACGATGTCGCTGAGCAGGAAGATCCAGAAGCCGTAGCCGGTCACGATCCGCTTCGAGGCCGGCCCGTCGTGGACAATGCTGCCCGTGCCCGCGAGGTGATGCGGGTCGCCTTGCGTGAAAGCCAATGCGGTATCGGTCATCACGCGCTCCCCGCGAGGCTGAGCGCGGCGCGGCGCGCTTCCAGATTGGCGCGGTCGATGCGCGCGACTTCAGCCGCCGGGATGACGTATTCGTCGTGGTCGCGCCAGGCGAACACGACGAAGGTCGCAAACGCGCCGATGCCGCCCGCGGCCACCATCCACCAGATGTGCCAGATCAGCGCAAAGCCCATGATGGTGGCGAAGAACGCGCAGACGAAGCCGGTCGGCGAGTTGCGCGGCATTTCGATGTCCTTGTAGTCCGGCTGCGCCGCTCTCGAGACCCTGCTGCCTTGGCGTGCTGCTTCATCGTCCAGTAGGCATCTGCTCCGCCGACGTCGGGCATGACCGCGAAATTGAACGACCGGCGGCGGCGAGGCGGTGGCCCATTCCAGCGAACGCCCGTCCCAGGGATCGCCGGTACGGTCGCGCAATTCGTCGCGATGGCGGATGCTGACCACGAGCTGCACGATCTGGAAGACGATCCCGATCAGGATCAGCACGGCGCCGAAGGCCGCCACCAGCAGCCACGGACGCCACTCCGCGACGTCGTAGTGCTGCATGCGCCGGGTCATGCCGAGGAAGCCCACGGCATAGAGCGGCATGAAGGCGACGTAGAAGCCGACCAGCCAGAACCAGAACGCGGCCTTGCCGCACCCCTCATGCAGGCGGAAGCCGAACGCCTTCGGGAACCAGTAGGTGTAGCCGGCGAACGCGCCGAACAGCACGCCGCCGATGATCACGTTGTGGAAATGCGCGACCAGGAACAGGCTGTTGTGCAGCAGGAAGTCCGCCGGCGGCACCGCGACCAGCACGCCGGTCATTCCGCCGATGATGAAGGTGACCATGAAGCCGAGCGACCACAGCATCGGCGTCGTGAAGCGGATGCGTCCGCCATACATCGTGAACAGCCAGTTGTAGATCTTCACGCCCGTCGGCACCGCGATGATCATGCTGGCGATGCCGAAGATCGCGTTGACGTCGGGGCCCGCGCCCATGGTGAAGAAGTGATGCAGCCACACCATGAACGAGATGACGCAGATCGCCATGGTGGCGAGCACCATCGAGCGATAGCCGAACAGCGGCTTGCCGGAGAAGGTCGAGACCACTTCCGAGAAAATCCCGAACGCCGGCAGGATCAGGATGTAGACCTCCGGATGGCCCCACGCCCAGATCAGGTTCATGAACATCATGACGTTGCCGCCGGCCTCGTTGGTGAAGAAATGGAAGCCGAGATAGCGGTCGAGGATCAGCATCGCCAGCGTCGCGGTCAGGATCGGGAACGCCGCGACGATCAGCAGATTCGACGCCAGCGTGGTCCAGCAGAACATCGGCATGCGCAGGTAGGTCATGCCCCTGGTGCGCAGCTTCAGCACGGTGGTGACGAGATTGATGCCGGCGACGAGCGTGCCGACGCCGGAAATTTCCAGCGACCACAGATAATAGTCGACGCCGACGCCGGGCGAATAGGTCAGTTCCGACAGCGGCGGATAAGGCAGCCAGCCGGTGCGCGCGAACTCGCCGACCACCAGCGAGATGTTGACCAGCAGCGCGCCGGTCGCGGTGAGCCAGAAGCCGACCGAATTGAGCGTCGGGAACGCGACGTCGCGCACGCCGAGCTGCAGCGGCACCACCAGGTTCATCAGCCCGATCACGAACGGCATCGCGACGAAGAAGATCATGATGGTGCCGTGCGCCGAGAAGATCTGGTTGTAATGCTCGGGCGGCAGATAGCCTTGCGAATGAAAGCGCGACCGCCTGCTGCGATGCGCATCATGATGGCGTCGGAAAATCCGCGCAGCAGCATCACCGACGCCAGCAGCGTGTACATGACGCCGATCCGCTTGTGATCGACGCTGGTGATCCATTCGCGCCAGAGATAGGGCAGATGGCCCTGCGATCGACGACCCAGGCCAGAACCGCCAGGATCGCGACCAGCACCACCGCTCCCGTCAATGAGCGGGATCGGCTGATCGAACGGGATCGCGGCCCAGCGTCAGTTTACCGAACATTGCTCGCTCCGCTATCGGGCTTCGCCAGATTGGTGGTCAATTGCGGCCCCGGACCCGGCGGGATCGCTTGGCGTCGCGATCTTGCCGAACAGTTCGGGGTCGGCGAGCCGATAGCTTGGCTTGGTCGTCTCGACCGACTGTTGCGCGAGCTTCGCTGTAGCTCTCCGCATCCAGGACGCTGATCGCCGCGCGCGGCCTGCTGGCGACCCAGTCGGGAAACGCGAGCGGCGAGACGACGTGGACGTCGAACAGCATGTCGGGAAAGCCGTCGCCGCTGAAATGCGCCGACAGGCCCTGATAGTTGCCTTCCTGGTCGGCCCGCAGATTGAGCCGGGTGACCATGCCGTTCATGGTGTAGATCATGCTGCCGAGCTGCGGCACGAAGAACACGTTCATCACGCTTGCCGATGTCAGTTCGAATTGCAGCGGCGCGCCGACCGGCACGGTCAGCGTGTTGACGGTGGCGATCCGCTGGTCCGGATAGATGAACAGCCATTTCCAGTCGAGCGATACGACCTGGATCCGGATCGGGCTGCCGGTGCCTGCGACCGGCGCGGCCGGATCGAGCTGATGCGCGCCGATCCATGCGACGCCGCCGAGCAGGATGACGGTGAGCGCCGGGATCGACCAGACCACGAGCTCGATGCGGCCGGAATGCGCCCAATCCGGCAGATAGACCGCGCGGGGATTGGACTGCCGGAACCAGAAGGCGAAGGCGAAAATCGCGGCGATGGTCGGCAGCACGATCGCCAGCATGATCGCGACGGAGTCGATCAGGATGGTCTTGTCGGCGGCTGCGATCGGGCCTTGCGGATCGAGAATGTTCATTGGCCAGCCAACCCCGCTGTTCCAACTCGCCGGTCAAAGAAACGCGCCGCAACAGGCACGCCGTTCCACATCCACCCAATGATATAGCTGAAATCATCCGGCGCTGAACATTTTCTCTAAATATGGTAATTTTATCAGATCTGGAAAATATAGAATCGTATCAATTCTCGAGATCCGATCATTGCGGCCGATCAATTTGCGGCATCCGGACCCAATCATGCACGTCCCCAGCCGATCCACTCGCAGAGGCCGCGGCCCATCACGTCTTCGAGATTTTTGCCCTTAAGCCACGGCAATTCCTCGGTAAAGAAGGTCACGCACTGCCGGTAGCTGCACGGCATGCGGGTAATGTCGGTGCCCCAGAAGAAACGCTTTGGCCCGAACGCATCGAAGATGCGATGCAGCCCGTCCTGGATGTTTCGGAACGGATAATCCTGCGTCGAATAGTGCGGCGCGCCGGTCGCCTTCACCGCGACATTGGGCAGCTTCGCCAGCGCCACCAGCTCGTCGAGATGGATGAATGCCTCGGCGTCGCGGCCGTGGCGGTTGAGCCCGCAATGATCGACGATCATCTTCAGGTGCGGATGGCGCTCGGCGATGTCGCGAAATTTCGCCAGGAACAGCCCGCCCATCATGGCGATCGGCAGCCCCTCCTGCTCGACCGCCGGCCACAGCCATTCCAGCGCGCCGTCATGCAGCCATTTCTGGTGCTGCTCTGAAAGCAGCGGCCAGCGCAGGCCCATCATGCCCGGCTGGTTGCGCCAGCCGTGGATCAGCTTGCGGTTCTCGGGCATCGTCGAGCGGAAACTGGCCCAGGATCGCGAAACGATCGGGATATTTCTTCGCCGCCTCGATCGCGAGCGCGTTCGCATCGGGATCCCAGCTCAAGGGCGGATGGATGACCGCGGCATCGACGCCGGCCTCGTCCATTTCCGTCAAGCAGTTCCTCCGCCGTGAACTTCTCGACCTTGCGGTGCAGGCCGGAGGGCGGCACCACCGTCTGCGACCAGATATGCACCTGCGCGTCGATGATCTTCACGGGCGTTCCCTCCGGTTTTCTTGTTGCGTGGATCATGCACCAGCGTCGGCAGGCCCGCAAACGTGAGCACGTGCAATATGCCATGTCACGGAAAGATCGCGCGGCCCAAGACGGCCTGAGAGAAGAACCGCCCTTCTCTCTTCGCGCCAGCATTGCTATCGTGCGCCAACAAAAGGAAGAACAAGATGCAGGGACCCGAGGATGATGCCGGCCTCGCCGGCAAGGTCGCGCTGATCTCCGGCGGCGGCGCGGCCGGCGACGGCATCGGCAATGGCCGCGCGGCGGCGATCCTGCTGGCCCGCGCCGGCACCAAGGTGCTGGTGGCCGATCGCGATCTGGTATCGGCCGAACGCACGGTCGAGATGATCGTGGCCGAGGGCGGCACCGCGGCCGCGTTCGGCGGCGACGTCACCGATGAAGCGGATTGCAAGCGGCTGATCGAGGCCGCCGTCGATCGCTTCGACCGGCTCGACTTCCTCGACAACAATGTCGGCATCGGCAGCCGCGGCAGCGTGGTCGACGAGAAGCCGGAGCAATACCGGCGCGTGATGCAGGTCAATGTCGAGAGCATGTTCCTGCTCTCGAAATACGCGATTCCGGCGATGATCAAGACCGCGAAAGGCGGCGCGATCGTCAACATCTCCTCGATCTCGGCGCTGCGGCCGCGCGGGCTGACCACCTACACGACCTCGAAAGCCGCGGTGATCGGCCTGACCCGGGCCATGGCGGTCGACCACGGGCGCGACAACATCCGCGTCAACTGCATCTGCCCGGGACCGATGTACACGCCGATGGTCTATGCCCGCGGCATGAGCGAGAGCGCCCGCACCCAGCGCGCCAAGGCTTCGGTGCTGAAGACTCGAAGGCACCGGCTGGGACGTCGGCCACGCCGTCAAATTCCTGCTCAGCCAACACGCCCGCTACATCACCGGCCAGGTGCTGGTGGTCGATGGCGGCGTCACCTTGCAGGCGCCGGAACGCGAGTCACAAGACAACTGACAAGAACAAGATAACCAACAAGAACAAGACAACTGACAAGAAAGGAAACAACAACATGGCCCGCCTGCCCTATCTCGAGCCCGACCAGGTCGCGCCCGAATATCGCGACATGCTCAAGCGCAACACCAACCTGCACAAGCTCCTGGTCAATTCGCCCGACATGGCGCGCGCCTTCAGCGGCATCGGCAGCTATATCCGCTTCAAGAGCAAGCTCGATCCGCGGCTGCGCGAGCTTGCGATCCTGCAGGTCGGCTGGCTGGAGAAGTCGGAATACGAGTTCACCCATCATGTGAAGATCGGCAAGGAATTCGGCGTCACCGACGAGGACATCCAGGGCATGATGGCCGAGACCGAGGGCAAACCGTCGAAGCTCGAGCCGCTGGCGAAGAGCGATCCTGCGCGGCGCGCGCGAGATGGTGCGCGAGCTAGCGATGTCGGAAGCGACCTTTGCCGAGATCAAGCAACAACTCTCCAACGAGCACATGGTCGATCTGGTGCTCACCATCGCCTTCTACTGCGCCGTGGTGCGCGTGCTCGCCACCATGAAGATGGACAACGAGCCGTATTACAAAGAGGTACTGCAGCAGTACCCGATCCCGGGAGTGAGCTGACATGCGCCTGAAAGACAAGATCGCCATCGTCGTCGGCGCCGGCCAGAGCCCCGGCGAAGGCATCGGCAACGGCCGCGCCACCGCGCTGACCTTCGCGCGCGAAGGCGCCAAGGTGCTGTGCGTCGATCATCACCTCGCCTCGGCCCAGGAAACGGTCGACATGATCACCGCCAAGGGCGGCATCGCGGCGGCCTGCAGGGCCGACGTCACCAAGGATGCCGAGATCAAGGCGATGGTTGCCGACGCCATGAACCGCTGGGGCCGCATCGACATCCTGCACAACAATGTCGGCGTCAGCCTTTCCGGCGGCGATGCCGAACTGCTCGCGATCACCGAAGAGGCGTTCGACCGCTGCGTCGCGATCAACCTCAAGAGCTGCATTCTCGCCGCCAAGCACGTGATCCCGATCATGCGAAAGCAAAGAAGCGGCGCCATCGTCAACATCTCGTCGATGGCCGCGATCACGACCTACCCTTACGTCGCCTACAAGGCGACCAAGTCGGCGATGATCGCCTTCACCGAGCAGCTCGCCTACCAGAACGCCGAATACGGCATCCGCGCCAACGTCATCCTGCCGGGACTGATGGACACGCCGATGGCGGTCGACACCCGCGCCCGCGAATTCGGCAAGAGCCGCGCCGAGGTCGCCGCCGAGCGCGACAGCAAGGTGCCGCTGCGCCGGAAGATGGGCACCGGCTGGGACGTCGCCAACGCCGCGCTGTTCCTGGCGTCGGATGAAGCCGGTTTCATCACCGGCGTGACGCTGCCGGTGGATGGCGGATCGAGCGTAAGGCGGGGGTAGGTTTGTTTTGCCTGATGGCGAGGAGGCGCCCAAGCCGACCGCGTCGTTGCGAGGGAGCGAAGCGACGAAGCAATCCATTCCTTCCGTGCTGAGAGATGAATTGCTTCGCCTCGCTCGCAATGACGGCGGGTGGGCTCCAATCCGCCCACGAGCTGTCAGTGCAGCCCTCGACCAACTCAAGAGAACTCGAGCTATCTGAGTTGCATCGAATCAGGTCCTTGAACCTCAAGCCATTCAGTTGCCCCCAATGCATCGGACAGAAGACGAAGAACAGTACCCCTATTAATTCTTTCTTCGTCACGGACAATCACATTGAGTCCGGTAACACCACTCTTCCAGACAAGGTCCTTATATATTCCAACGCATTCGGTCCCTCCTCTGGAATGGCGAACCATAAAAACGTGCCATTCGCCGCCGCATAGGCGATAGCAGCCTTCGACAAAGGGCATATCTTCCTCCATGACGAGATCAAACGAGATTTCGCCGTTAAGCAAGCTCTCCACTTGAAACTGTTCTCCAGCTTTGCTTTTCATCTTTATCTCTCATCAGCGGCTAGACGACGGTTTGATTGTTCCAAACTGGCCCGTCGTAGGATCAAAGTTGATGTCGAAATTTGTCGTCGTACGATTGACCGGATAGAATAACAGTAGCGTAGGTCCGTAGGGCGGATCGTGATCCGCCATCTTGGTTGCCAGGATGGCGGATTACGCCTTCGGCTCTATTCCGCCCTGCTCACTGTGTCGATGCGTCCGAACGCACGATAATGAGCAACGCCGGTTCGCTACGATCGCCGTTTCCACCACGCCCGCGCTGGACTTGCGAAGCGTGGCTGAACCGGCTATTGGCATAATATGCCATCCTGGACAATATGATCCTTTTCGAGCGTGCTGCAGGGGTCACCGATGCCGACACGAAACGTTGTGCTGACTGAACATCAAGAGAAGCTCATTGAAGCTCTGGTCGGCTCGGGCCGTTACCAGAATGCCAGCGAGGTCCTTCGTGAGGGCTTGCGGCTGGTGGAGCAGCGCGCGGCCGAGGATGCTGCAAAGTTAGAGGTTTTGCGTGAGGCGGCGGGTGCAGGCTTCGACGCATTGGATCGAGGCGAGTTCAAGGAGTTCGACAGCATCGACGAACTCCAGGCTTACCTGAATGGTTTCTCCGAAAAAGTCATTTCCCGCGCCGGCGAATGACGATCCATGATCGGGCAAGCGTGGCGCGTTCGCCTCGGCGCTGTCGCAGAGCTCGATTTCGCCAACATCCTGAAGTGGACGACCGAGAATTTCGGCGCGCGGCAGTCGCGGATTTATCGCGACACGCTGGTTCGGGCGATCGGTGAGCTTGCGAACGGTCCCGATGTAGCCGGATCGAAGGCGCGCGACGAGATCATGCCGGGGCTGCGCACACTCCATGTTGCCCGGCATGGCCGGCGTGGACGCCATTTCCTCCTATATCGGATCGTCAAAGGGCGGACGATTGAAATCGGCCGCATCCTGCACGATCAGATGGACTTACAGCTTCACGTGCCATTTGCAACGGACGAGGACAGCGAATAACAGCTCGTGATTTCAGGAACCTATTTCCCGCCGGCGGCTTGTATTCGTCCTATCCCCAAGCAAGGAGTTACCATGATCCGCCGTTTTGTCGGAGCCGCCGCGCTCGCCGTCGCGATGCTGCTTCCCGTTGCAAGCCAAGCCCAGGGCGTCCCTGGCGGCGTTGAGCGAGGTGCCCGGGAAGGGGACAGGGCGGCAGGTCCTGTCGGGGCCGTTGTTGGTGGCGTGGTCGGCGGCGTCGTTGGCGGCGTCGCAGGCGTCCTCGGCGTCGACGAGCGGCCTCGCTTCCGTTCCTATGTCGTCGAACAGCGGCACCCGTCCTATCAATATAATGAAGACGTCAGAGTCGGGACGGTGCTCCCCGAAGAAGGCGTGACCTATTACGATGTGCCGCCGGAATATGGCGTGCGCGAACACCGCTACACGATCGTGAATGGCCGCACCGTTCTGGTCGACCCGCGAACCCACCGCATCGTCGAGATTATCGAGTAACAATAGAGGCCGTCTCGCACAGACGGCCTTTTTTTGCGGGGATCGACCCGGTGGGCTCCAATCCGGCAATTACGCACAATTACGGTGCGTCTAATTGGCCGCTATGCGGCGTATGAATTAAGTGCACCGCAATTCTGCGCGATCGGCTGACCGCCGGGCTTTGATTTCCATCAGTGTCCTCGCGACGGCGTCAGGACGAGCCGCCGTCGTCCAGGTCCAAACGGAGAAGGCGCGACTGGGCTGGAAACTACTAAGATAGGGCTTCCATCCCATGGTCCTTGCTCCATCGCGCAGCTTTATTTCGAGCGCAGCCCGACCCGCGGGCAGGACCTCCGCGATGTCCGACCAGCGTACCAGCAGTTTGCCCCAAACGCCCCAAACAATGCGAACTGAAACTCCCTCCTCCGATGTCTGCAGCACGGGAATATTGAGAATGGTCTAAATCGTGGCCGTGATCCCGAGATATCCGAAGACGACCACAAGCGTGCCTCTGATGGCGTTGATAATGGTGTGCAGCCACTCCGGTCCCAACATGAAGAGGCGATTCGAGCTCAGGAGCGACACTATCCATATCAGCTGGACGGCGACGAACACGACGATGCGGTAAGGGGATTGGCGGAGAACGAGGTCCAGATCCTCATTGGGGGTCATTGTGAAAACTCAAGGCTTGAGCGAAGAAGTTCGTGATCGGGCCTGGAGCAGCATGCCCCGCCGGCCCTCGAAGTGTTTGACGGACCAAGGGCGCGACTGGTTCACGGCCTCACCGCTTTTCGGATTAGTCATGCAAGGGATATGATCAGGCCTCCCCGCGCTTCGTGCAGGCACGCCACCATGTTCTCCATTGGTTTCGGTGACAGTGTTGGACTGCACCCCTTGAATGAGACACGATAATTTCTGTGACAGGCATTTCGGGGATGACCTGTGGCAGCAAAAGGAAAGATCCGTCAGTTTCCGACGGCGTACAAATTGAAGGCGATCAATCGTGCGGAAGGAGGCGAAGGCGTTCTGCCTGTGGCCCGCAAGCTTGGGATATCGCGCAAGCTTCTGCACGACTGGATCAAGGCGTGGAAGGCCCATGGGCCTGAGGGATTGAATCGCAAGCGCGGGCCCAAGCCCGGCCCCCGCAGGCTCAAGCCGCTACAGGCGGACGACAAGAAGCGCTCTGCACTCGTCCAGGCGAACGCGCGCATCGCCGAGCTTGAACGGCTGTGGGCCGCCAGCAACTGGACATCGATTTTTTTCGAAAAGCCTTGCGCATTGGAGCGGCCAGCAGCGCAAGGCACACCCGCATCCGCATCATCGAAGTCATCAAAGCCATGACACTAGCTAGAAGCAGCCGGTTCGCACGCCGATGTACAGCGCACGTCAGGTACCGCGCCCCCGAACCCATCACGTCATTGCGAGAAGCGCCGCGACTAAACAATCCATTCTTCCCGTGCGGACGGATGGATTGCTTCGCGGAGCCTGTTATCGGGCCGCGCTTCGCGCGGACCCGTTGGCTCGCAATGACGGCGAAGCCCTGCCTACGCGACGCACGCAAAAACCGATTTCTTGAACCGGATCAACGCGATTCTACCTTTCCAGTCCGCTCGCCAAAAATATTTCGCTTTGGCGCGCGCCCAAGGCCGCCTCACTTTCAACTTCTGAATTTCAGAATTTTACTTGACGGCGAGGTGGAATCAGGAATAGAAGCAACTCATCCCGCCCCGTCAGAGGGGCGTTTCGCGATCGTCACGGACGTTGGGGCGGGATGCGGTGGACGCGGCAGTGTCAAAAGACGAATGACGCTGAACCCGCCTTCGTTGGAGCTTCGGCGGAACGGTACCAAGACCGTCGAGTGGCTTTTGCGATGAGGCGGTGCGCGGACGGCGAAGGCGTGTGGTCCTGGTGCCCCGACGCTGGCATCAAGTGCGCGGGCTAGTCCTGCGAATGACGGGGGCAAAAGAGCCCGGTCCCCGGGGAGAGCGCGCAGTAAGCTGTTAAAACCATTGCGTGGGGAATGCCGGATGTTTCCGGTGCCTCCGCTGTGAATACTCGTGTGCATACTAAAACTACAAAGCGCACACGAGGCTGCGGGTGCATTGGGCACCCGGCATTCCCCGCGCCCTCTTGTTGCTCGAGGATGGTTCGGACAACACCTTCGGGCGCCATCCGCGCCGCGGGAACGCGGACGTGTATCTGAATGAATTGCTGCGCGCGGCCCATGGTCGCCAGCGACCGCCGTTCCGCAGGGGTGGTGGGTTACGCCGGAGCCTGTCATCAGGCCGCGCCTTGCGCCGACCCGTTCAGGCCAATCGGAACCCCGCGCTGGTCTCTCCCGGACGTAACGTTTACGTGAACCGGCTGCCCACGCCGGCTTTATGCCCCTACGCATTCGTTTTTTCCAGAATCCGCGGTCGATCGGGAAAGATTCTTTGGCTCGCGACGGAATAGAAATCGCAGGCATGCGTCACTACCGGTGCAATCGACGGAGCGGACCAATGTTGCGATTTCTCAAACCAAGTCTCTTTCTCAAATCAAGTCTCGGCAAAGCGGTGTTCGGCGCGCGTCTTCTGTTCGCTTTCGCCCTTCCCCCGCTGGTGTTCGCGCACGAGGCTCATCCCTCGATTCAGGCGGCGGCGACATCCGATGAGAGCGCGTTCCTCAGGGAGAACGAGGCCGCGATGGCCAAAATGATGAATGACATGGCGGCCAGGCCCTCCGGCGATATCGACCGCGACTTCGTCGCCATGATGGCCCCGCACCATCAGGGCGCGATCGACATGGCTGTCATCGAACTGCGCTACGGCAAGAACGAACAGCTGCGGCGCATCGCCCAAGAGATCATCGTCGATCAGATGCAGGAGATCAACGCGATGAAGCTCGCGATCGGCGAGCCTGTCTCGGCTTCCGCGCCGGCACCGACACAGCCGGGTCCGTCGCCCACCCCAATCCAACACGATGACGTGGACATGCACATGGATATGTCCGCCGGCATGAAGAAGTAGGAGCCAACCATGAAGAAACGAATTTCCATCAGCCTTCTCCTCGCCGGCACCATCCTCGCGACGTGCGCGAGCGCGTGGGCGGGACAGGCACCGGGCGCGGCATCGTCTCCCGACATTCCGATCAGCCATCACGACCGGGTCTACGCGGCTGAACAATTCTCCAACACGGTCTCCGTCACCGACCCCGTCGACAACAAGCTGCTTGGCGTGATCAAGCTCGGCGATCCACAGCCCGGCAATTTCAGCCCGCTCTACAAGGGGCAGGTTCTGGTCCACGGCATGGGCTATTCGCCCGATCACCGCACGCTCGCGGTAGTCTCGATCGGATCGAATTCGGTGACCTTCATCGACACCGCGACCAATTCGGTGAAGCACGTCACCTATGTCGGCCGTTCGCCGCACGAGGCCTTCTTCACGCCCGATGGCCGGGAAGTCTGGGTCACCGTGCGCGGCGAGAACTACATCGCCGTGCTCGATGCGAAGACGTTCACGGAAAAGACCCGCATCATCACGCCGAACGGACCTGGCATGCAGATCTTCTCTCCCGACGGCAAGTACGGCTACATCTGTTCGTCCTTCAACCCGGAGACCGACGTCGTCACCGTCGCCGACCACAAGATCATCGCCAAGGTAAAGCAGGAAAGCCCATTCTGCCCGAATATCGCGGCGACGCCGGACGGCCAGCAGGTCTGGTTCACGCTCAAGGACACCGGCAAGACACAGGTGTTCAACGCCAAGCCGCCGTTCAACCTGATCAAGACCATCGACACCGGTCCGATCTCCAACCACGTCAATTTCGCGCGGACGGCGAAGGGGACCTTCGCCTACGTCACCGTCGGCGGCATCAACGAGGTCAAGGTGTTCCGCACCGATGATTTCTCGCTGGTTGCGACCATCGAGGTCGGCAAGCTTCCGCACGGCGTCTGGCCGTCGGGAGACGGCTCCCGCATCTACATTGGGCTCGAGAATGACGATGCGCTTGCCGCGATCGATACGGCGACCAACGCGGTGATCGCCACGATCCCGATCGGACAGGCACCGCAGGCGATCGCCTATGTGCCGGGGGCTGCCCCCAATCCCGACGACCGGCAGAATTTGGAAAGCCTTGGCATTGCCGGCCGCGTTGCCCAGCTCACGCTGGCGCCGAAGGCCGGTGCAAATGAAGGCAAGGCGCCGACCAGCGTCTCGCTGTTCGATCAGGGCCTGATCCAGGTGTTGGAGGCCTCGGTGACCGGGCTCGCGCCGAAGCAAAAATACGTTCTCGCGCTTGCCGACAAGCCGGACGGAAGCGGAACGCTGCAACCGCTGGCGGCGTTCATGACCAATCCGGCCGGTTCGGCCATCGTCAATGCGTCCGGTCCGATCCGGCAGATCGTGCAGGACGCAAACGAGTCTGCGCGGCGCTACCTCGTCATCGCCCCCGGTGACGCGGAAAAATTCGGCGAGGCGGTGCAGGTGCAAAGCCAGTGAGGCTCGATCGCGAGAGGCCGGGCCGGAGCGAGCGATGAACGACATGCTGCACCAGGTCGAACCGTTGATTCCGGCGCTGCGGCGCTATGCCCGGGCGCTGGTCCGCAATCGGGCGGCGGCCGACGACCTGGTGCAGGACTGCCTGGAACGGGCGGTCAGCCGCTGGCACCAGCGGCGCGATGCCGACGCGCGCTCCTGGCTCTTCACCATTCTGCATAACCTCGCGATCAGTCAGTTTCGCCGCGCGGCCGCGCGCGGCAAGCACGTCACCATCGACGAGAGCAATGAGGACAACTTCGGGCAGGATGCCGTGCAGGAGCAGAAGCTCATCTATCAGGACGTTCTGAACAAGCTCGCAAAACTCCCGGAAGACCAGCGCGCCGTTTTACTCCTCGTTGCGGTCGAAGATCTCTCTTACGCCGAAGCCGCAAAAGTCCTCAATATCCCGCTCGGCACGGTGATGTCCCGCCTGTCGCGGGCGCGCGAAAGATTGCAGCAGGAGATCGAGGGTGCAGGAGACGGCGCGTCGAAGAACGTGGTGCCGTTACGGAGCGTCAGATGAACCATCGACCCATCACGGAGGATGATCTTCACGGCTACGTGGATCATGCGCTTGAGCCGGAGCGGCAGGTCGAAGTCGCCAATTACCTCGAAAACCACCCCGAGGTAGCCAGGCGCGTCGCCGCCTTTTCCGGTCAACGCGATCTTCTGCGCGCGGCGCTGGCGCCGATCGCGGACGAACCGCTGCCGCCTGAGCTCAATCTGTCGCGGATCATCGAGAACCGCAGGCGGCGCCCTGCGCCGGTGTGGTGGGCGGTCGCCGCGATGCTGCTGGTGAGCATCAGTGGCCTCGGCGGCTGGGTCGCGCGCGGCTCGATGATGCAGGCTTCGCCCGGCGGACTGGTCGCGCTCGCCGAGGAGGCCGCGGATTCCTACAATGTCTATGCACCGGACCATGTCCGGCCGGTCGAGATACGTGCCTCCGACAACGCCCAACTCGTCCAGTGGGTCTCGAGCCGGCTGCACCAGCCGGTGAACGTGCCGGATCTGACGACGGCGGGCTATCGGCTGATGGGAGGGCGTCTGGTCGCCACCTCGCACGGTCCCGCAGCCATGTTCATGTACGACGACGATCACGGCGAACGGCTGGTTGTGCTGACGCGCCCGATGAGCACGGATCAAAATGCGCCGATGATTCCCCAGTCGAAGGGTGACGTCACAGGTTTCGCCTGGGCCGACGGCGGCATGGGCTATGGCCTGGTTGGCCATTCGACCCTGGAGTCGCTGCGGCCGATCGCCAACGAGGTCCGAAAGCAGGCGCGTACGATATGAGATTACGATGGCGCCCGCGCAATCCGGCTGTGTTTCGCGCCATAGGCAAAATAGATCGCAAGCCCGATCGCGAGCCATACGGCGAGCCGCAGCCAGGTGTCGATGGGCAGGCCGAACATCAGGAAGATCGAGGTTGCGGCCCCCGCCGGCGCCACGATCCAGATCGCCGGCGCCCGGAACGGGCGCTTCAGTCCGGGATCGGCGATGCGCAGCGCAAGGGTACCGATCGAGACCACCGCAAATGCGAACAGCGTGCCAATGCTGACGAGTTCGCCGACCAGGCCGATCGGCAGGATGCCGGCGAGCACCGCCACGACCGCACCGGAGCCGATGGTCGAAACATACGGGGTCTGGAACCGCGGATGGATTTTCGCCGCCGCCTTCGGCAGCAAGCCGTCATGCGCCATGGCGCGGAAGATGCGGGGTTGGCCCAGCAGCGACACCAGGATGACCGAGGTCAGGCCGAGCACGATCCCGAGCTTGATCAGCGGCGCCAGCCAGCCGATGCCGGCGGCGTCGATCCCGACCGCGATCGGATCCGGCACGCCCAATCTGTCGAACGGCACGATACCCGTCAGCACCAAGCCGACGGCGACGTACAGGATCGTGCAAATGACGAGCGAGCCGAGGATGCCGATCGGCAGGTCGCGGGCAGGCCGTTTGGCTTCCTGGGCGGTGGCGGAAACCGCATCGAACCCGATATAGGCGAAAAACACCACCGCCGCGCCGCGGACCACGCCAGACCAGCCATAGATTCCGGTGCCGGCGTTGGGCGGAACGAACCGCCCGTCGGGATTGACCGAGGTTACCCAGTTCGCCGTCGAGAAGTGGGGCGCGGCAGATGCGAGGAACAGGAAAATCACCGCCAGCTTGATGGCGACGATGACGTTGTTGACGCGGGCGGACTCGCGAATGCCGATCACCAGGAGCCAAGTGGTCGCAACAATCACCACGACCGCCGGCACGTTGAGAATGGCGCCGGTCGACGACCAGGCGTGCTGATCGGCGTCATAGCTCAGCGGCGCGGAGGCAAACTGCGCCGGTATGATCAGGCCGAAGTCCCGGGCAAAGCTCACGACATAGGCAGACCAGCCGATCGCGACCGTAACCGCGCCGACGGCGTATTCGAGGATCAGGTCCCAGCCGATGATCCAGGCTATGAGCTCGCCGAGCGTCGCGTAGGCATAGGTGTAGGCGCTGCCGCTGATCGGCACCGTCGAGGACATCTCGGCATAGCACAGGCCGGCGAACGCGCAGGCCACCGCGCCCAACAGAAACGACAGCGTCACGGCTGGACCTGCATTCGTCGCGGCCGCGTGCCCGGTGAGGATGAAAATGCCGGCGCCGATGATGCCGCCGATCCCGAGCGCGATCAGGTTGAGCGCCGAGAGCGACCGTTTCAGCGGCCTCACCTCGCCGCCGGTGTCGGTCTCGGCCGCTTCCTTCGCCAATTCGTCCGCAGATTTACGCGCCCAGATGTTCGCCAATAAGAATCACCTCCGCGAAGCACTGATTCTAGTGACTGACCCGCCAGATGGTGCCGTTGCCGTCTTCCGAGACCAGCAAGGCGCCGTCATGGGCGACGGCAACGCCGACCGGACGTCCCCAGACATCGCTGTCGTCGATGACGAACCCGGTCATGAAGTCCTCGTACTCACCCGTAGGCACCCCGTCCTTGATGCGGATACGGATGACCTTATAGCCGGTCCGCTTCGACCTGTTCCACGAGCCGTGTTCGGCGGCGAAGGCGTCGCCGCGATATTCCTCCGGAAAACTGCTTCCCTGATAGAACGTCAGTCCGAGCGAGGCCGAGTGCGGTTGCAACAGAACATCGGGAATCGTGACCTTGTCCTTGATATCAGGGCGTTCGCCGGCATGGCGGGGGTCCGGATGGTCGCCGATATAGAACCACGGCCAGCCGTAGAACGCGTTCTCGCGGACGCTGGTAACATAGTCGGGCACCAGGTCGTCGCCGAGCCCGTCACGCTCGTTGGTGGAGCACCAAGGCGTGCCGGTCTGCGGCTGGATCGCCAGGCCCACGCAGTTGCGGATGCCGGTCGCGAACAGTTTCTGGTTCTTGCCGTCGGGATCGAACGCCAATACTGCGGCGCGGCCGGTCTCATAGCCCCACGCGGCACCGAGCGGATGCTCGCCAGCCCATGCTTCGAGCCCGCCCGGCGGGCGTCCCAGGCCTTCGCCGACGTTGCTGGCGGAGCCGACCGAGACCAGCATGCGCGCATTGTCCGGCGTGAACACGATATCGCGGGTCGAGTGCCCACCGTGCGGCAGGCCCGCGACCACGGTCTCGGGCGGGCCCGAAGCCTTGAGGTCGCCGGAATGATAGGGGAAGCGCACGACGCTGTCGGTATTGGCGATATAGACCCATTGCGGGTTGTCGCCACCCGGAAAGAACGCAATCCCGAAGGGCTGTTTGAGGCCGGTTGCGTAGATCTCGTCGGTGGACGGCTTTGCCGCCCCATCGGTGGCGCGCAGAACGCGAATGCGCCCGGCGCGCGTTTCGGCAACAAAGATGTCGCCGTTTGGCGCGACGCGGACGATGCGCGGCTCGCTCAAGCCATCCGCGAACAGTTCCACCTTGAACCCGGGCGGGACCTGCAAGTTGGCGTTCGCAGGCTTCGCGACGACACGCGAGACATTCGCGGCCGACGGCGTCGCGCCCGGTTCGGGCAGGTCCGTTGGCTTGATCAGGCGGATCGTGCCCGGCTTGTCGAGCCGCCAATCGCCGAAGGCGTCCCTGCCCTCCCGCAGTTGGGCCGTTGCCGCGCCACCCGACGCTATCAAGAACAACAGGGCGGACGTCGTCGCCGCCATCGAACGCTTTGGCATCGTGAATTTCCTCGCATCTGCATCGCCTCAGATTTCACGACAATAATAGAGGCCTGCGGTAAATGTTCGCACGGCCTGATCAATTTGCCCTTGACCGAACGTGATCGCGAGGCCGTTCAAGCGGCACCGCCTGCCTCAAGGATGTGCAGCGGCGGCGCGCAGAAGCGCTGGAAAATCAATACGATCGATGCAACACATGACGGAGCGTCGCCGGTTGATGCAGTTGTTTTTGAGCATCGCGCTGCATTGTCCCGGCCATGATCGATGGAAGCGATGATGTGGGGATCGATACTGACGGAATGGGCCAGCCTGATGTTTCGCTGGCTGCATGTGGTGGCCGCGATGGGGTGGATCGGCAGTTCGTTCTATTTCATCCACCTCGACCTCAGCCTGAAGCCCGGCCACGATCTGCCCGAGGGGGTTCAAGGCGAGGCGTGGCAGGTCCACGGCGGCGGCTTCTATCGCATCGTCAAATACCTGGTCGCGCCGGCGACCATGCCGGATGAGCTGACCTGGTTCAAATGGGAGGCCTACACGACCTGGCTGTCCGGCATCGCGCTGATGGTCGTCGTCTACTATCTCGACGCCGAGCTGTTCCTGGTCGACAAGTCGGTGCTCGACCTGACGCCGCTGCAGGCCGGGCTGTTCAGCTTTGCGAGCCTCGCGCTGGCATGGCTGTTGTACGAAATCGCCTGCCGGACCGGGCTCGCCAGGCACGAACTCGCGTTTGCCTGCGGAGGATATGTCTTCCTGGTCGTCCTGACCTATGCCTTTACCCACGTCCTGAGCGGGCGCGGCGCGTTCAACCAGATCGGTGCCCTGATCGGGACCATCATGGTTGCCAACGTCTTCCTGGTGATCATCCCGAACCAGAAGAAGATCGTCGCGGCGCTTTTGGCCGGCCAATCGCCCGACCCGAAGCTCGGCAAGGCGGGCAAGGAGCGGTCGGTCCACAACAACTACCTGACGCTGCCGGTGATCGTGCTGATGATCAGCAACCACTATCCGCTGCTGTTCGCCACCCGCTACAACTGGGCGATCGTCGCCATCGTGCTGGCGCTCGGTCCGATCATCCGGCATTTCTTCAACGAGCGGCATGCCGGGCGCAAATCGCCATGGTGGGTATGGGGCGCAGCCAGTCTCGGCATGATCGCGATCGGATTCCTGTCGGCCGCCGGTCCGCGCGAGATCAAGACCGGATCGCTCTCGGTCGAGCCGACCTTCGCCAATGTCCAGGAGATCATCCTGTCGCGATGCAGCATGTGCCATGCCGCCGAACCGGTGTGGGACGGGATCGTCACCGCGCCGAAAGGCATCCGGCTGGACGACGAGGATCACATCCGGCGCAACGCCCGCCTGATCGGACGCAACGCAGCCTGGGCGAACGCGATGCCGCCCGGCAATGTCACCGAAATGACCGGCGAAGAGCGCGCCGTCGTCGCGGCCTGGATTTCGACGCAGGACCGGTAAAAGTTTCGCTCAGGAGAGCGCGCCGAGCACGCCGCGGGTGGCCTGATCGATCTCTTCGACGTAACGGCGACGCGCAAACGACTCGGTCAAAAGACCAATCACCTTGCGGCTCTCCTCCGACTCCAGAACGGCGAGCACCTCCGCCTCGGCGTCGTCGAAGATCTTCATCGCGGTCTTGACGTTCATCTCCGGAAGCAGCGCGACATCGGTATATTTGGCAAGCTCGACCACCTGGATTTCGTCCGCGATCGAATCGAGCTCGCCCAGGAACAGGTCCGGAAGCGCCACCAACCCGCAATAGTCGTCGCTGTTGTTGACCACGACCACCGCGGGGCGCGATCCCAGCACGAATTCACGCCGGCAGGCGGCAATCGTCGTTGTCCCCGGCACCTTGCCGACATCGCTCCGCATCATGCGCTCGACCGTGAGATTGCGCAGCCATCCGACGTCGTTGGCGCTGCGGATGGTTTCGCCGCGCAAGTGGAGCCGCCAGGTCGAAAACGAATGACCGAACATGAAGCGGACGAAGATGCTGGTGACGATGCAGCCAGCCAGAACCACTGCTGTAACGTCGACGCTGCGCGTCATCTCCAGCACCAGGAACGACATCGTCAGCGGGCCGCCGACGATGGCGACCCCAAGGGTTGCCATGCCCGTCAGCATGGCAACCGTCGGATCGACGGCGAAACTGGGTCCGAGCAGCAACAACAGTGCCGCGAACAATTTTCCGAGCAGGCTTCCGACGAACAGCGACGCGAAGAACAGGCCGCCGCGGAAGCCGGAGGCGAGCGAAATCAGGCACGCGATCAGCTTCAGCACGATCACGAGCGCGATCATGCCGGTCGCCATCTGCCGGTGCAGATCGAGCACCATCGCGCCGTGGCCGGCGGCGAGCACCTGCGGCGTGATGATCGCCATCCCGCCCACGCAGACGCCGCCGATCACGGGCCTGAACCAGATCGGCACCCAGCTTTGGGCGAACAACCGCTCGAACAGCGCCGAACTGCGCATCACCACGATGCCGATCACGCTCACGATCAGCGACAACACGATGAGCGCCAGATACTGCTCGACGCCGACGGCGTTGACGTGGGGCACTTCAAGCGAATAGGGCGCGCCGCCGAGCCATTGCGCGGTCAAGGCCGCAGACAGCGAGGCGGCCAGGATCGGCGCCGCGCTGCCGACGGAATAGACGCCGACGATCAGCTCGCAGGCATAGAACGCACCGGTAATCGGGGCGCCGAAGGCCGCTGCAATCGCACCCGCCGCGCCGCAGCCGACGATCAGGCGCAGATCGTTGCGCCGCAGGTGGAGCTGCTGTCCGAGCAGCGACGCGGCGCCGGCGCCGATCTGGGTGTAACCCGCCTCCAGACCGACCGACGCGCCGGCGCCGTTCGAAAGCAGGGTCTGGCCGCTCACCACGACGCTGTCGCGCAACGACAGGCGTCCGCCGCGCAACGCATTGGCCTCGATCGGGTCGACCGCGTTGGCGATTTTCCAGCGCCGGCGCAGCCATTCCATCACGCCGAGCCCGAGTCCGCCGATTGCTGGCGCAATCAACGCCGTGAACGGGTTGATATAAGCATTCGCGCTGAGACGGACGTCGATCGGAATGCCGTAGATCGTGACGTGCATGATCTGGGCGATCTCGCTCATCAGCGTCACGACCGCGCCGGCGATAACCCCGACCACCAGCGCAAGCGGGATCAAATAAAATTCATTGCTGCGCAGAAGCACCCTGAGCCGGGTCAAGACCCGGTTCGAACGGCTGCGGTCGATCGCTTGGCTGGCCCGCGAAAGCACCGGCCTGCCCTGTTTTTCCGCACTAGCCATCGGCGTGCCCATAGCCCGCCATTTTCCCGCGGACGAGTTCGATCTCTGCCTTGGAAAGCAGCGGTGGTTTGCCGATCTGCAGACAGCCGTGATATTGCCGCGCCAGCGTCTCGACCTCGACGGCGAGCCAGAGCGCCCGCGCCAGCGACGGCCCGACCGCGATCATGCCATGGTGCCCGAGCAGACAAGCCATGCGCCCTTCAAGGGCGCTCACCGCATGCGCGGACAACTCCGGCGTGCCGAAGGTCGCATATGGCGAGCAGCGGATGTTGTCGCCGCCCGCGACCGCGATCATGTAGTGGATCGGCGGGATTTCCAGCCCCATGATCGACAGGATCGTCGCATAGGTCGGATGCGCATGGACGACGGCGTTGACCTCGTCCCGCGAGCGCATGATATCGAGGTGAAACCGCCATTCGCTCGACGGCCTTTGGCCTGCCGCGAACGATCCATCCATGCCCATGAACACGATCTCATCGGGGACCATGGAGTTGTAGGGCACGCTGGTCGGCGTGACCAGCATGCCCTCCTCGTGACGCACGCTGATGTTGCCCGACGTGCCTTGGTTTATGCCAAGCACGTTCATCCGGCGGCAGGCATCGATGATGGCCTGCCGTTTAATGCTTTCATCGCTGCTCGACACGCGTCTTGGCTTCATCTTCGAGGCAGGCCCCGCTGGTGGCTGGAAAGCCCTTCGGGCACATAATGACGCAACGCACGACGGGTCAAGCGGCCTGTCGGCATCCCGCTTTGGCGTTGAAACGTTTCTGCGGCCCGGCGCGGAATGATGGGCCGGCGGGCCTAATAATCCCTCAATTGCCCCGCTAGCCTGAGGAATTTGGACGGTAACCTAAATGAGGCCTTTTTTCGTGCGCGGATCGATGTCGTCGGCCACCTGGGCGCGAATGCCGCACGGCTGATTTCGGAGAGCTGCGGGCGGGCGCCGTCCGAGGACGACTCGGTACTGCACGGCCGCCAGCGCGAATGAACAGCACCTCCAACCGCTAGCGAATCGCTATCCGATATTTCAAAATCTCCGTCGCCTGCGGCGCGATCTGCATGACGCCGGGCTTGTCGGAAAATTCGCCGTCAAAATCCGCGGGGCTGGCAAAGCCGCGCCAGGGTTCGATGCACAGAAACGGCGCGCCGCCAAGCTTCGACCAGATTCCGAGCTCGCGAAATCCTTCCCAGGAGATTTCCAGCGATGGACCTTTGTCGGCCGCGTAGCGGACCGAGCGGCTCGAGGGCCGATCGAGGATAATCGCGTCGTCATCGAACAGCCGTTCCGACAGCGCCAGCGTCTTGCCATGGATCGGCGTCGGCTCGGGCTCAGGGCGCAGCAGACCGTCCTTCAACCGCCGGATCGGCGCCGGCTCTTGGTCGGCGAAAGTGAGTGTATAACTTTCCTTGGCCATTCCCGGCAGCAACGGCCAATTGAAGGCGGGATGCGCACCGATCGACGCCGGCAGCATCTCTCCGCCTGTGTTCGTGATCTCGAGCGTCACGTCCAGATCGGCATTTTGCACGACGTAGGCAACCTCCAGCGTGAACGCGAACGGATAACGCACGCGCGTCGCGGCGCTGTCGCGCAGGACCAGCGAACAAGATGTCGAGCTGCGCTCGCCCCATTCAAACCGCTGATCCCGGGCGAAGCCGTGCTGGGTCATCGGATAGGTGTTGCCCCGATGCCGCAACTGGTCGTTCCTCAAGCGGCCGACGATCGGAAACAATAGCGGCGCATGGCGCGGCCATTGCGGACCGGCCTGCCAGAGCAGTTCAAGCCCTGCTTCATTCTTCAGAGAACACAGTTCCGCGCCATGCGCCTTTATCGTCGCCGCGATCCCGTCCGCATGAAGCGTATGGCTGTCCTCGCTCATGTCTCGCCTTTCCAGAACGCGGTCTGTAGCGGGAGTTGATGCCGGATCATGGCACCGCCGTCGACCACTTTAAGGCCGCGCGCGGCGGCCGCATTCATCAACTCGGTCCGGCGCGCCGCGACAATATCGAATACCGCGCAGTCGTTGGGCAGTTTTGCGGGATCCATCGGCAAGGCGTCGCCCGCGTGCAGCCCAAGCGAGGTCGCATTGACGAGCAGGCCGGCATCGTCGAACTTTTGGTCGAGGCTGATCTCCAGTTCCGGGAACCGGCCACGGAGTTTTGAAGCCAGCGCCGCAACCGGCTCGGGCGTTTCGTTGAGAATGCCGAGGCGCTTCAAACCTGCCGCGGCCAGCGCATGGCAGATCGCCCGCCCCGCGCCGCCGGCGCCGATCACGACACAGCGCCGCTCGGAATCGAACACGCCCTCGGCGCGCGCCGCATTCAAAAAGCCGCCGCCATCGAAGGAATTGCCGACCAGCCGTCCGCCCGCTTCGATGCGGATGGTATTGACCACGGCCTCGAATTCGGCGGCCGGCCCGACCGCGTCACACAGCGCGAACGCCGCCGGCTTGTGCGGCATGGTGAGATTGAAGCCGACCACGCTATCCGACCGCGCCAGCGTCCGGATGGTTTCCGCCAGATGCGCTGGCGCGACATCGAGCGGCACCATGTGCCAGTCGAGCCGATTCTCCCAAAAGTAGGGCGAGTAGTAGCGCGGCGCGCCGACGTGACCTGCCGGATGGGCCAGGATGAAGACGAAGCGCGAGGCGCCGGTTGGGAGCTGCATGTTCATCCCTTCACGGCCCCTGCCGTCAACCCGCTCACGAGATAGCGCCGCACCGCGAGCGAAAAGATCAGCACCGGCGCCATCACCAGCGATCCGCCGGCGGCGATCTTGCCCCACTCCCAGCCCTCATAGTTCATGAAATTGACGACGGCGACCGGGGCGTGCGCGCATTGGTCCGGGTCAGGATCAACGCGAAGAAGAAATCGTTCCAGGCATAGAGAAAGCACAGGATCGCGGTGGCGGCGATGCCGGGCGCCACCATCGGCAATACGATTCTTGAGGAACACCGTGCGGATCGGCGCGCCGTCGACCAGCGCCGCCTCCTCCAGCGAGACCGGCACCGTTTCGAAGAAAGGCTGCATCATCCAGATCACCAGCGGCAGGTTGAAGCTGGTATAGACCAGCACCAGCCCGGTGATGGTGTCGAGCAGGCCGATCCAGCGATAAAACAGAAAGAACGGAATGGTGAAGGCGATCGGCGGCGCCATCCGCGTCACCAGGATGGCGAAGCTTAGCGCCTGCTTGCCCCTTCCGCCCATTTCGACAGCGCATAGGCCGCGGGAACCCCGAGCAACAAGGCGAAGCCGGTCGAGAACGACGCGCTCAACAGGCTGTTGACGAACGATGCCGAGAACGCGCTCTGCCAAAGCGAGGTGTAGTTTTCGAGCGTCGGCCTGAAGATCAACGGCGGCGGGAATTGCAGGATCAGGTCGTTGGACTTGAAGCTCATCTGCAACAGCCACAGGAACGGCAGCAGCACGACGAACAGACCAGCGCGATCGCGATGTCGCGCCCGTCCCGCGCGCCGGCCAGAGACGCCGCTCATGCCATAGCCTCCCGATGGCGCCCATCCAGACCAGGCCGAGACTGACGGCGGCGACCAAAAGCAGCATCACCACCGTGACGGCGCTGGAATAGCCGATCTCGTTGGTGTCGAAGGCGAGAAGATACGCATAGTAGTTGGTGACCTCGGTGAGGCTGCCCGGTCCGCCACCGGTCAAGAGGAAGATCAGCGGAAAGGCTTTCACGCTGTCGATCAGACGGAACATGGCCGAAATCACAAGGATCGGCGTAATAAAGGGCAGCGTGACGTAGTAGAAAATCTGGAGGCGGTTGGCGCCATCCACCAGCGCGGCTTCGGAGAACTCTTCAGGAATTGTTTGCAGCGCGGCCAGCACCATCAGGAACGTGAACGGCAGCCACTCCCAGGTGTCGGCGATGATGATGGCGATCAGTGCGAAATCGACGCTCGACGTCAGCGACGGCATCGCCAGATGCAGCAGGCCTGCGGCGTAATACAGCGGGCTGATGTCGGGCGTGTAGATCAGCTTCCAGATCACTGCGACGACGATCGGCGGCAGCACCATCGGAATCAGGAAGAAGGTGCGCGCGAATTCGACGAAGCGCGACTGGGTGTGCAATAGCAGCGCCAGCAGCATGCCGAGCAGGACCTGGAACAAGACGCCCCAGAACGACAGCTTCGCCTGCACCCACAGCGAATTGACGAAGCGCGGATCGCCCGGCAGCAAGCGATAATTTCGCAAGTGGCGCGCTGAAGTCGGTCGCCGATCCCGGATTGACCAGTTGAAACGGCGTCAGGCTCACGACGAGCAGGTAAATCGCCGGCACGACCGCGATCAGAAACAGCACGATCAGGCTCGGCGCCAGCGCCCAGCGATTGAAGCTGCGGCGCCCGGCGTCGAGAAGTCCGTCTTCCTTCAAAGCGCGGTTCCAGCGCGGCGAAGGTTCGCCACCGCCTGCTCCTGCGCCGCATTCATCGCGTCGCGGGGCGCGAACTGGCCGGTCACCACCTGCTCGACCGCCTTGTTGATGACGTCGCCGACGATCGGGAATTCCTTCACGGTCCGATAGGCCATGTAGTTCTCGCCCTTGGCCGGCAGTTCGAGCACCTCGAGATAGAGCGCGCCGAGGTCCTGGCCGTTCACCGTGTTGCGCTGGCGATATTCCTCGCTTTCGATCACCGAGCGCCGGCAGATCGAGGAATGGCCGTGCTCTTTGACCAGCCGCATCGAGATTTCAGGACTGAGCGCCCATTTGATGAACTCCCAGGCGGCCTGCTTGTTCTTGGCGTTCTTGGGAATGCCGAGGCCCTGGCTGTTCGAGGCGGGATAGTCGTGCACCGGCCCCGCCGGCATGCGAACGACGCGGGAAGTATCCTTCACCTTGCTCTCCTCCGAGAGCAGGATCGGCGTCACCCACGAGCTCGAATGGATGAAGATGTTCGACCGCCCCGTGAGCAACGACTGGCGCGCCTGGTCTTCGGTGTAGGTGAGGACACCCTTCGGCGCATCATTCTTCAGGAGGTTGGCATAGAACTCCACCGCCTCGATCGCCTCAGGCGATTCAGCGTCGGCATGATGTCGGAAGGCGGATTCCGGAAAATGTTGCCGCCAAAACCCTGGATGTAGGGCGGCAGGCACCAGTGGTGCAGCTGGAAGGAGACGATGCCGTTGACATTGTCGGTGCCGTTGATTTCCGCGCAGACCTGCTGCAGCTCCGCAAACGTCTTCGGGATCTTGAGGCCCTTCTTCTCCATCAGGTCCATGCGCGACAGGCCCATCAGCATGGCGCCGCCTTCCCAGGAATAGCCGTAGGTCGCGCCCTTGGCGTCGCGGTAAGGCACCTGCGCGCCCTCGACGAAATCCTTCGGCTTCCATTCGGCCGGTGTCAGCTTCGGATCCGAGGTGAACTCGTCGAGATTGGCGAGCAGCCCGGCCGCCACCCAGCGCGCGGCCAGGATGAAGGTGACGTTGACGAAATCATAGGCCGAGCCGCCGGACGACAGTTCGAGATTGGCCTGCTGGTTGTAGACCGGGAACGCCGAAAGCTGCAGGTCGACCTTGATCCCGGTCCGCTGCTTCGAATTCGGGAATGTAGTTCTGCAGCAGCGTGAAGAAGCGATGCTGGAACGAGGCCCGTGCAAGGTGACGCCGGCAAACGGTTTGCTCTGCGCGATCGCAGGCAGCGGAAACGCCGCGGCGCCGAGCGTGGCGACGCCGGCCTGAAGCAGTTTCCGGCGGCTGACAGCCGCCACCTGGTCATCTGTTCGTGGCCACTCGCACCCTCCCGCTGTGTTTTCATAATATGACCGACATAAAATATCCTGTCAAAAGGCAACGATCTGTTCAAGGCAGCTCGTTGGGAATCTATTGACATCGCCCCAGAATAAAGCAGACAATATTCTTACAAAGACGAGGATCCGACGTGCCGAAGGACGCCGAACTGCGCCATCCGAACACCATGTCGCGCGCGAGATCGCGCAATCTGATCGTGACCGGCGTCTGGCATGAGGGCTGGACGCTGCCGCGCGAGATCGAGCTCGCCTCGCAATTCGACGTCAGCCGCACCTCGATCCGGGAATCGCTGTCGATCCTGAAGGCCAAGGGATTGATCGCGGCGCGGCAGAAGGCCGGCACCCATGTCCGCGAGCGCATCAACTGGAACATGCTGGACGCCGAGCTTCTGGAATGGACCTGGGCGCAGCGCCCGACCGAGGAGTTCGCCCGGCAATTGCTGCAGGTGCGCCGGATCGTCGAGCCCGAAGCCTGCGCGATCTGCGCCGAGCGCGGCACGGATGCCGATCTCGCGCGCATCGAGCGGGCCTATCGCGAGATGGATGCCGCCGGCATGGACAGCCGCGCCTATTCCGAGCCGGACCTGCGCTTCCATCGCGGCATCCTGACCGCGACCGGCAATGATTTCCTGGTCGCGTTCGGCGCGACGGTGGAAGCGGCGCTGCGGATGTCGTTCGAATTGTCGACGCTCAATCCCGGCGCGCCGCGCAAGAGCCTGCCCTACCATCGCGCGATCCTCGACGAGATCTGGGCGCGCAATCCCGACGGCGCCCGGCGCGCGATGCACCGGCTGATGGATCTCACCGAGCGCAACATCGCCTCCGCGCTGTCGCGGCGAAACAACGCGGACGCGATGGTGTCAGCGGCGGCGGATCGCGGCGCGAGCTAGTCCGGCTCACTCGGCCATAGCGGGCTTCGGATTCGATTTTCAAACAGCGACGCGCGAAGCGTTTGAAGTCTCCCCCGCTTGCCTCTCGTCGTCATGCCCCGCGAAGGCGGGGCATCCAGTACGCCGCGGCTTCTCGGAGTCAATCACGGACGTCTCTGGATACTGGATCATCCGCCGGAGCCTGTCATCCGGCCGGCGAAGGCCGGACCGGTTGGCGGATGATGACGGCTGGTGGCGCAGACACACTTTCGCGATCTCGCCGCAGGTTTGCGCGAGGTTGACCCTGAAATCTTCGCCATCTGAAGATCAGAGGGCGCAGGGAATGCCGGGCGCCCGATGCGCCCGCAGTCTTGCGTGCAAGAATGAGAGTAGCACGCACGCAAGTCATCACGGTCACACCGGAATCACCCGGCATTCCCCGCACAATGGTTTACGGCTTATTTCGCGCTCTCCTCGGGGACCGGGCTCTTTTGCCCCCGTCATCGACGGATTGCTCCGCCGACTTAACACCAGCGTCGGGGTGTCAGGACCACACGACTTTGCCGTCTGCTTCAGGCGCGCTCGTCTACAGCGCCATCCGCGTCCACCGCATCCCGCCTCACGTCCGTGACGATCGCGAAACGCCCCTCTTGGTGAGGCGGGATGATTCTCTCTACTCCTGTTTCTACCAAGTCGTCAAGTTAAATTCCGATATTCCGAAATTGAGCAGTTCACCGCCGCAACGGTCTCGCCAACTCCTCGCACTGCCGCTTTTCCCAGTCGCGGCGTTCGAGCTCCGGCACGTCGTGTTCCTCTTCGGGCCAGCCGATGCAGAGATAGGCGACGAGGCTCCAATCCGGCGGCAGATCGAGGGTCTTGTGGACGGCGTCGGGATCGAGGATCGATACCCAGCCGACGCCGAGCCCTTCGGCGCGCGCCGCAAGCCAGAGCGTCTGAATGGCGGCGACCACCGAATAGCGGATGGTTTCCGGCATGGTTTGCCGACCGAGTCCATGCCCGACCTCGGTGTTCTCGTCGGCACAGACGACGAGATGCACGGGCGCCTGCGCCAGGCCCTCGAGCTTCAGCCGCGCATAGCGCGCCTGCCGCTCGCCGGCATAGCCGTTCAAGGCGGCCTCATTGGCTCTCGCAAAATTCTCGCGGATCGCCACGCGCCGCTCCGGAGTCTCAACCAGCACAAAGCGCCAGGGTTGGCTCAGCCCGACCGAGGGCGCATGAACCGCGAGTTCAAGCAGTTGCGCGATGAGATCAGGATCAATCGGATCGCATCGAAACCGGCGGACGTCCCGGCGCCAGCGCACCAGTTCCGCGAATTTCTCCCTGAAGGCCGCGTCGAAGCGCGGCGGCGGTCGTTCGGTCTCGATCGGCATCTCATTCCGGTGTCGACGGCAGAAAGGGGCGTAAGGCCCGGCGGGTCGTCGCCGCCACCCTAGCACAGGGGCCGGCGGCGGCTATCCGGCCGCTTCCCAGTCCTGCTGCGTCATAACCGGCTTTTTTCCCTCATCCTGAGGAGCTTGCGCGAGCAAGCGTCTCGAAGGACGAGGCCACCAGCGGGGCCTCATGGTTCTCCGAGCGATGCGTAGCATCGTCCGGAGACGGCGCAAGGGCGCCTCCTCACCATGAGGGTTTAGTTTCGCAGTAGGGCTAGGCGGCCATCACGCCTTCGATCTACCCTGCGCCTCGAGATGCTGGCTGTAACGCGACATGGCGAAGCAGAAGGCAAAATAGATCAGCGCCACGAACAGGTAGACCTCGACGCTGAACGCCTGCCAGGCGGGATCGATGATGGCGGTCTTGGCCGTCGTCAAGAGGTCGAAGATGCCGATGATCAGCACCAGGCTGGTGTCCTTGAAGAAGGCGATGAATGTGTTCACCAGCGGCGGGATGACGTGGCGGATCGCCTGCGGCAGGATGATCAGGCGGTTCTTCTGCCAGTAGGACAGGCCGAGCGCTTCCGCCGCCTCATATTGTCCCCTCGGAACGGCCTGCAGGCCGCCGCGGATCACTTCGGCGAGATAGGCGCCGGCATAGAGCACGATCGCGATCTGGGCCCGCAGCAATTTGTCGATGTTGACGCCGTCGGGCATGAACAGCGGAAACATCACGCTCGCCATGAACAACAGGCTGATCAGCGGCACGCCGCGGATCAGTTCGACATAGAGCACGCAGAGCGAACGGATCGCGGGCAATTTGGAACGGCGGCCGAGCGCCACGAGGATCCCGAGCGGAAAGCCGAAGGCGAGCCCGAAGGTCGCGAGAATCAGCGTCACCGGCAGCCCGCCCCAGCGATCCTGGATGACAAAGGGCATGCCGAGAATGCCGCCCCACATCAACACGCCGATCAGGATCAGTGCACCGGCCCAAACCAGCACCAGCTCGCGCCGCCACAGGCTGCGCCGGCCCGACAGATAGAACAGCGCAATGAAGACCAGCGTCGCAAGCGCGGGCCGCCATTGCTGGTCGTAGGTATAGGTGCCGAACAGGATGAAGCGGAGTTTTTCCGGGATCACGGCCCAGCAGGCGCCGAGGCCGCGGACCGCGCGGCAGGCACTGGTGTCGTTGCCCGGCACGCTCCAGACCGCGTCCCAGATGCCCCATTGCGCAAGGCCGAACAGCATCTTCGCGAGCAGCAGGATCAAGAGCAGCGAAATGATCGACGAGGCGATCGACGAGAACAGATTGGCGCGCAGCCAGCGCAGCGCGCGGCCGCCCACGCCCCGGTTCGGGCGCGACGGGACGGAGCGCGGACTTTGCGGCGCGTCGGTCACCGATGCCATGGATCAGCGCTCCACCAGCGCGATGCGCGCGTTGTACCAGTTCATGAACAGGCTGATGCCGAGGCTGATGGTCAGGAACACCAGCATGATCAGCGCGATCGACTCGATGGCCTGGCCGGTCTGGTTCAGCGTGGTGTTGGCAATCGACACGATATCCTGGTAGCCGATCGCGACCGCGAGCGAGGAGTTCTTGGTCAGGTTGAGATATTGGCTGGTCATGGGCGGAATGATGACGCGCAGCGCCTGCGGCAAGACAATGTGCTGCAGCACAAAGCTCCGGCGCAGCCCCAGCGCCAGCGCGGCGTCCCATTGTCCCCTGTGAACGGCCTGGATGCCGCTGCGCACGATCTCGGCGATGAAGGCCGAGGTGTAGGTGACGACCGCGATCAGAAGCGCAAAATATTCCGGCGACAAGGTCGATCCGCCGACGAAATTGAAGCCGCGCAACTCCGGCTTGGTCACGGTCCACGACACGCCGAGGCCCCACGACACCAGACCGGGCAGCGCAATCAATAGCACCAGCGCATAGGGCCAGATGTGGCGCTGGCGGCCGTCTTCCATCTGCCGCGCGATCAAATGCCGCCGCAGCGCGTAGCATGCGATCAGCCCCAGCGCGGCGGTCGCCAACACCCAAAGCTGTCCGGCCCCGATCGGGATCGAGGGCAGCATCAGCCCGCGATTTGAAAGGAAGACGCCGTCGATCGGATTCCAGGCGGCGCGCGCGGCCGGCAGGCCCTGCATCAGCACGTACCAGAACAAAAGCTGCAGCAACAGCGGAACGTCGCGCAGCACTTCGACATAGACCGCGGCGAGCCGGGACAACAGCCAGTTCGACGACAGCCGCGCGATGCCGATCATGGTTCCAAGCACGGTCGCCAGCACGATGCCGATCACGGCAACGCGCAGCGTGTTGACGATCCCGACCAGGAAGGCGCGGAGATAGGTATCCTTCGGACTATAGGGCAGCCAGGTGTCGACGATCGGCATCCCCGCCTCGCGGCCCAGAAAGGCAAATCCGGTCGAGATCCGGCGCACCGATAAATTGTGAATGGCGTTCGACCAGAGCCAGCCGACGACGGCGACCGCCAATCCCACCACGACGATCTGCCAGATCAGTCCCTTGACCTTCTCGTCGCGCAGCGAGAAGCGCAATCGCTTCCGGGGACGGAGCTTTGGCGTCGATGTCGTCACAGCACAAGAATCCTGAAATTGAAAGCGATCTCGGCCAGGCGCGGATGCGCGCGTTTCATATGTTGCCTCGAAATGCAAAATATGCAACATTTGTTTCATGGCCGAGACAGCCGTCGAAATCCTCGCCCCTGAACGAATTGTGCAGCGCGCTGCCGTCGTTGCCGATGCGGCTAAGGGAAGTCGGCCGCTTTGTCGCCGCCAACGACTATGACGCGACCACGCGCTCGATGCGGGAATTGGCCGCGGTCGCCGGCGCCGACCCCGCTTCCTTCACCCGGCTTGCGAAAGCGCTCGGCTATTCCGGCTGGGACGAATTGCGCGCGGCGCTGACGGAAGCGCGCCGGCCCGCGCAAGCCGCGCCGTTTTCGGGCCGCGCCAGGGATCGGCGCCGCGGTCCCAATTCCGACGTCGCGCTGATATCGGACAAGCTTGAGGCCGAAACCGCAGGGCTTGCCCGCATCTCGCCAAGCGCCGTGGCGGCTGCAGCCAAGGCGCTGCACGCCGCGCGGCGGATCTGGGTCGCGGGTTTTCGAAGCTGCCACGGCGTCGCGGAGTTGCTCAACTACGAGCTTCGGCTGTTCCGGCCGAACGAAGTGCAACTCGTCGGCGGCTCCGGCCCTGAGGATCTCGATCTCGGCGCCTTCCGGCCAAGTGAAGCGGTGGTGGTGATCGGCTTTGCCCCCTACTCGCGGGCCAGCGTGCTGTCCGCTCGCGCGGCCCACCACTCCCGCGCCAGGCTTATCGCCATCGCGGACTCCATCGCGGCTCCGATGGCCGAAGGCGCCGATCATCTGCTGCTGTTCGAAGCCGCCGCCTCGCCGGGATTCTTCCCGAGTCTGACCGGCGCGATCGCGATCGCGCAGTCGCTTGCCGCCGCTACGTTCCAGTTGGGCGGCGCGGGCGCGAAGAAGCGTCTTGAAGAGACCGAAGCTCGCCTCGCGGCGACCTCCCAATACGTTGCAGAGGAAGGTTAGTTTCCATGAGCGCCCGCTTAAGCCGCGTGCTGCACCGAAGCCTGCGCGAAACACCGCCGAAGGCGATTGGCGGCGAAGGCGTGTGGCTGATCGCCGAGGATGGCCGCCGCCTGCTCGATGCCTCGGGGGGCGCTGCGGTGTCCTGTCTCGGGCATCAGCATCCGCGCGTTCTCGGAGCGATGGCGAAGCAGGCCTCAAAACTCGCCTATGCCCATACCAGCTTCTTCTCGTCCGAGCCCGCCGAGGCGCTGGCCGACCGTCTGGTCGGCGAAGAGCCGGGGGGACTGGCCTACGCCTATTTCGTCAGTGGCGGATCGGAAGCGATCGAAGCTTCGATCAAGCTGGCGCGGCAATATTTCGTCGAGCGCGGCGAGACGCAGCGGCAGCACTTCATCGCCCGCCGCCAGAGCTATCACGGTAACACCCTCGGCGCCCTCGCCGCGGGCGGCAACGCGTGGCGGCGCGAGCCCTATGCGCCGCTGCTGTCGTCCGCCTTCAGCCACGTGACGCCGGCCTTCGCCTATCATGAAAAGCGCGACAGCGAATCCGAGCGCGATTTCGTCGCGCGGCTCGCGGCCGAGTTGGAGGCGGAATTCCAGCGCCTCGGCCCCGACACGGTGATAGCCTTCATCGCCGAGCCGGTGGTCGGAGCCACGGCCGGATGCGTTCCGGCGCCGGAAGGTTATTTTCGCGCGGTGCGCGAGATCTGCGACCGGCACGGCGCGCTTCTGATCCTCGACGAGGTGATGTGCGGCATGGGCCGCACCGGGACGACGCATGCGTGGCAACAGGAGGGCATTGCGCCGGACATCCAGGCGATCGCCAAGGGACTGGGCGGCGGCTACCAGCCGATCGGCGCCATGCTCGCAAGCGGAACCATCATCGATACCCTGCGGCAGGGCTCGGGCGCCTTCCAGCACGGCCACACTTATCTCGCGCACCCGCTCGCCTGCGCGGCCGCGCTTGAAGTGCAACGGGTAATCGACGACGAGCGGCTGCTCGATCATGTGAAAGAGCTTGGCCGGTATCTCGAGCGCCGCCTGACCGAGCGGTTCGGCAATCACCGCCATGTCGGCGACATCCGCGGGCGCGGCCTGTTCCAGGCCATCGAGCTGGTTGCGGATCGCGCCACCCGCGAGCCATTCGATCCTGCCCTCAAGCTCAACCAGAAGATCAAGGCCGCCGCGTTCGCGGGCGGGCTTGCCTGCTACCCGGCCGGCGGGACCGTGGATGGCCGCAGCGGCGACCACGTCCTGCTCGCGCCGCCCTATATTTCCACACCAGACGACATCGACATGATCGTCGACCGGTTAGGTGCCGCCGTGGACCAAGCATTGCGAAGCATCAATCACTAGGGAGAGGAAAAATGCAGAAGATCATCGCAGCTACAGCTTTGCTAGTCGCATCGATTTCGGGCGTGTCGGCCGCAACGCTGGACGCGGTCAAGCAGCGTGGTACGCTGGTATGCGGCGTCTCTACCGGGTTCGCCGGTTTCTCGGCCCCGGACTCGCAAGGCAACTTCAAGGGCCTCGATGTCGACTATTGCCGGGCGCTGGCCGCCGGCGTGCTCGGCGATCCCACCAAGGTGCGCTACGTCGCGCTCACCGCGCAGAACCGCTTCACCGCGCTGCAGTCGGGCGAGATCGACGTGCTCTACCGCAACTCGACCGAGACTTATCTGCGCGGCGTGACGCTCGGGCTGCGCCAGGGGCCGATCAATTTCTATGACGGCCAGGGTTTTGTGGTGAAACGCGACAGCGGCGTCAAGGATCTCAAGGGTCTCAACGGCGCCACCATCTGCGTCGCGCAAGGAACCACACATGAGGTGACGCTCGGCGACTATGGCCGCGCCAACAACATCGACTGGAAGCCGCTGGTGTTCGACCGCGTCGACACCATGTACCAGACCTTCTTCGGCGGGCGCTGCGATGCCATGACCCAGGACGCCTCCGCGCTCGCCGGCGCGGTCGCAACCGCGGCGCCGAATGCCGCCGACTATGTCGTGCTGCCTGCGACCATCAGCAAGGAGCCGCTCGGGCCATTCACCCGCAACGGCGACGAGGTTTGGACCGATATCATCGCCTGGCTGCATTACGGCCTGATCGAGGCGGAGGAATTAGGCGTGACCCAGGTCAATGCCGATGACTTGGCGAAATCCAGCACCTCGCCGGCGATCCAGCGCCTGCTCGGCACCTCCGGCGAGCTCGGCTCGCGACTGGGGCTCGACAACAAGTGGCTGCTGCAGGCCATCAAGGCCGGCGGCAACTACGCGGAGATCTTCGAGCGCAACGTCGGCCAGGCCAGTCCGCTCAAGCTCGAGCGCGGGCTGAACGCGACCTGGACCAAGGGTGGCTTGATGTACGCGGTGCCCTTCAAGTAACAAGGGCACGAGGATGGGCGCGGCGGATATCCGCGCCGCGCCACAGCGAGGCCGACATAAAATGCGTATTGCCCTGATCCACGCCCTGAAGCACTCGATCGTGCCGATCGAGGCGTCGTTCGCACAACTTTGGCCGGAGGCGCGGCTGATGAATTTGCTCGACGACAGCCTGTCGGCGGATCTGGCGCGCGACGGCCGGCTCACAGACGCCATGACCGAGCGCTTCCAGGCGATCGGCCGTTATGTCGCCAGCACCGGCGCCGACGCGATCCTGTTTACCTGCTCGGCCTTCGGTCCCTGCATCGAAGCCGTGGCGCGCACGCTAGGACCGATGCCGGTGCTCAAGCCGAACCAGGCGATGATCGAGCAGGCGGTCAAACAAGGCGGCAAGATCGGCCTGCTCTCGACCTTCCCGCCGACGCTGGCCTCGATGCCGCGCGAATTCCCGGCTTCCGTCGAGCTCGTACCGAAACTCGCGGAAGGCGCCATGGCGGCGCTCGATCGCGGCGATCGCGCGGAGCACGATCGCCTGGTCGTCGAGGCGGCAAAGGACCTGCGCGGCTGCGACGTCATTGCGCTGGCGCAATACAGCATGGCGCCCGCGGCGGCGCAGGTCGCGGAGGCCACGGGACGGCCGGTTCTCACCACGCCGGACAGCGCGGTCAACAAGCTGAAGGAATTGCTCGGCGGATAGGCCTCCACGCGACGTGGGTCAAGCGCCTCACGCCTGCAATTGCCCCGTCAGCCTTCCGTGAAAGGCGGTGCTGCGCGGATCGAGGCCGGTGATCGCGACCTTGGCGCCGCGTTCGCGGTACCTGGTTTCAATCGAGTCCAAAGCCGCGACGCTTGACGCATCCCATATCTGCGCGTGCGTGAGGTCGATGGTGACCGAAGCCGGATCGGCCGCATAGGAGAAGCGCTCGACGAGATCGTTGCTGCTGCCAAAGAACAGGGGACCGTTGACGTCGTAGCGGACGGCTTTTCCGTCATCGCTCGCCAGGCGCTCGACCCGGATGACGTGCGCGACACGACGCGCGAACAGAACCATCGCCAGCAGCACGCCGGCCATGACGCCGAGCGCCAGATTGCCGGTCGCAACCGTGATGCCCACCGTCAGCAGCATGACCAGCGTTTCCGGGATCGGCATGCGCTTCAACGTCGCCGGCTGGATCGAGTGCCAGTTGATGGTTTTCAGCGCCACGATCATCATCACGGCGGCGAGCGCCACCATCGGTATCTGCGCCATCAGGTCGCTGAGCGCGGTTACGAGCACCAGCAGCACCAGCGCCGCGACCGCGGTCGAGACGCGCGTGCGCCCCTGCCCGATTTTGACGTTGACCACGGTCTGGCCGATCATCGCGCAGCCCGCGATGCCGCCATAAAAGCCGGCGGCGATGTTGGCGATGCCGAGCGCCCAGGACTCCCGTCCCTTGTGCGAGCGGGTATCGGTCAATTCGTCGACCAGCTTGGCGGTCAGAAGCGTTTCCAATAATCCGACGAAGGCGACGCTCAGCGCGGTCGGCCAGACGATCTGCAGCGTGTCCCAGTTGAACGGCACCGTGAACGGGGTGATCGACGGCAGGCCCGGCGCCATCGTGCCCTCGCCGCCGACGTCGGGCACCGAGAGATGTCCGGTGATCACGATCGCGGTCACGACGACGATCGCGATCAGCGGCGCCGGCACGGCCGTGGTGAACCGCGGCGCCAGCAGCACGATCGCAACGGTCAGCGCGAACAGCGGATAAACCAGCAAGGGAACATGGACGACGTGGGCCACCTGGGCCCAGAAGATCAAAATGCCGAGCGCGTTGACGAAGCCGATCATCACCGAGCGCGGGATGAAGCGCATCAGCCGCGCCAGCCCGGCGAGACCGAACACGATCTGCACGGTGCCGGCGAGGATGATCGTCGGCAGGATGTAGCCCGTGCCATGCAGCTTGACCATCGGCCCGATCACCAGCGCGATCGAGCCGGCCGCGGCCGTCACCATCGCCGGCCGGCCGCCGAGCACGGACATCACCAGGCCGAGCACGATGGAAGAGACCAGCGCGACCTTGGGATCGACGCCAGAGACGAAGGAGAACGAGATCACCTCGGGCACCAGCGCCAGCGCGGTGACGATGCCGGCCAGGGTTTCGCGCATCACCAGGTTTGGCGCGCGGAAGACCGTGAGCACGGACGGCGCGTCCTCGAAATGCGATTGGGCGGTGATGGTATCGGCAATTGGCATGTTATGTCCGGGAATTGACGGCGCTCAAGCCGCGCCTTGCGATTGATCTTGGTTGAAACCGCGTTATTGCCCGCCAGCGAGCGGCTTTCGCACGATGCAGCGGAAGCCGATGTGGCAGGTCGAGCTGTCGACGGTTTCGCCCTGTCGCGCGGCGGGCCGCGCGCGCAGGCAATAATTGGGGGCGCACAGATGCGAGCCGCCCTTGACGACCCGCCGTTCGGCCGCGCCGCCTTCGCTGGCATGGCAGCACGACGTCTTGGGCGCGTCGCGCGGGCGCACCCCACAGGCTCGCGTCCACTCCCAGACATTGCCGACCATGTCGTGCAGGCCGAAAGCATTGGGCGGGAACGCATCGACGGGAGAGGTGCCTGCATATCCGTCCTCGGCGAGGTCTTCGTAGGGAAAGCGGCCCTGCCAGGTGTTGGAGAGAAAGCGCCCTTCGGGATTGGCGGCATCGCCCCAGGGGTAGGCCTTGCCTTCAAGTCCGCCGCGCGCGGCGAACTCCCATTCGGCTTCGCTCGGCAATTGCCTTGCCGGCCCAGGCCGCATAGGCCAGCGCATCTTCGTAGGCGACATGAACGACTGGATGACGGTCGCGACCGGCAAGCGAGCTTTGCGGCCCTTCGGGATGCCGCCAATCCGCACCGGGCACGGTATTCCCACCAGGCAAGACTGTCGCGCAGGCTGACCGGCCGGTCCGGCTTTTTGAAAACCAGCGAGCCCGGCACCAGCAGTGCCGGGTCGGCGTCGGGATACATGTCCCGGCTCGGCGCGCGCTCGGAGTAAGTGACATATCCGGTCGCCGCGACGAACGCGCCAAATTCGGCGTTGGTGACGGGATATTTGTCGATCCAGAAGCCGTCGACGATCGCGGACGCGAACCGGCCGCTCCTCCCGATAGAAGCTGTTCGAGCCCATCAGGAAATCGCCGCCGGCGATCCAGATCATCGTTCCCCGCTGCGCTAGATCGGAAACGGCGAACGCTGCCGTTGGCCGCTGGAGAGGACGGTCGTCCTCTCCAAGGCCGGCTGCACCGACCGTGCGTGATGCCGACATGACCGGTGCAGACATGGTCCGGTTACCTCGCGTACTGCTTCGGCACGAAATCGAGCGCCGAGCCGGGCGGGATCAACTCTTCCTTCTTCACGCTCTCCTCGAAGTCACGAACGATGCGGTGGGCATGCTGCATCACCCACCAGCGCACGTAACGCTGGTTGACGGCCTCGCGCTCCTTCGGATCCTCCTGAAGATGCGTGATACGGGCAAAGCCGAGCGGCAGCTCCGGATCATGGAAATGCTGCTGACGCTTGAAGTTGATCTTGAAGTCCTTCCACTTCACCGCATGCAATTCGTCCTTGAGCCAGACGATGCAGGACTCCCGGTTCGAGGTCTTCTGCTCGCCGAAGAAGAACGGGCTCTGGTCGACACCGTCGATCAGCCGGTCCTTCGGCGGCTCGCAGCCGGTGAACTTCAACAACGTGGTGAACATGTCGGTGACATGGACCATCTCGTTGCTCTCGGTGCCGGGCTGGATGTGACCGGGCCAGCGGATCAACAATGGCGTGCGGATGCCGCCTTCGGCCGAGCTGAAATAGGAGCCGTCGAAGAAGCCGCCGGTGCCGCGACCGGCGAGATGATCCTCGGCGCCGTTGTCGCCGCACATCACGACAATGGTGTTGTCGCGCACGCCGAGTTGGTCGAGCTTGTCGAGCAGCACGCCGAAATCGTGGTCCAGCATCAACAGGCAGTCGCCCCAATCGCCATTGGTGCTCTTGCCGGCGAATTCGTCGCGCGGGCTCATCGGAAAGTGCATCAGCGAATGATTGAAGTAGCAGTAGAACGGCTTGTCCGCGGCGACCGATTTTTCCATGAATTTCAGCGCGCGCTTCTGATATTCGAGGTCGCAGGTCTTCTTGGTGTCCATGGTGAGCTGCTCGTCCAGGAGCGGCCAGGCGCCCTTGCCCTTGACCCCCTCATGCATGTGCGAAAAGCCGTCGCGCTCGGGCACGTAATGCGGGTCTTCGAGCCACATGCATTCGTCGTAGGTCCGCAACGGGTCCGTACCACTCATCAAAGCCGTGATCGGTCGGGAAACGGCCGTCCTCGGCGCCGATATGCCACTTGCCGTAGATCGCGCTCGCGTAACCCGCTTCCGACAGGATTTCCGCGATCGTGCGTTCCCATCTGACGATGCCGCCGCCGTTGCCGCCGAGCGCGATCGTGTGGTTGCCGGACCGGATCGGGAAACGCCCGGTCATCAGCGCCGACCGGGTCGGCGTGCACTGCGGTTCGACCACGTAGTGCGTCAGCTTCGCGCCTTCTTTCGCGAACTGGTCCATGCGCCTGGTATCGGCCCCGCGCAGGATGCCGCCGCCGTAACAGCCAAGCTCGCCCATGCCGAGATTGTCGACATGGAAAAAGAGGATGTTTGGTTTTTTAGCCATCAATTAGCTCCTAATTCTTTCAGCGCTGTTCGCGCTGCTTGATGACGCGCATTCGCGTCATTTCCTGCTTGTGGTCGCGAAGCCTCCGCAACAATGCGGCGCCGCGCACGGGTCAAAAGATGTTGCTCACGCCTTCCGGCCCGATTTTCATTCCGAAGCCGGTGAGGCCCCGGTCCTTGATCTCCGGCCCCATTGCCGCGAGAGATTCTTCACGGATCAGCCCCTTCAGCTCATGCACCAGTCTGGATGAACTCCGGCGCGTCCGTCATCTCGGCGGATCGCGGCCGCGGCAGCGGCACCTTGATCTCCGCCTTGATGCGTCCGGGCCGCGCCGTCATCACGTAGATGCGGTCGGAGAGGAAGATCGATTCTTCGATGTCATGGGTGATGAACAGCACCGAGATGCGGAACTGCTGCCAGATATTGGTCAGGATCTCCTGCATCACGACGCGGGTCTGGGTATCGAGCGCGCCGAACGGCTCGTCCATCAGCAGCACTTGCGGGCTTGCCGCCAGCGCGCGCACGATGCCGATGCGCTGCTTCATGCCGCCCGAAAGCTGGTCGGGATAGTGGTTCTCGAAGCTGAGCAATCCCGCGAGGTCGAGTAGCGTACGCGCGGTGACGCCGCGCTTGTGCAAGTCGACGCCCGCCATCTTCAGGCCGAACTCGACGTTCTTGCGAACCGAGAGCCATGGGAACAGCGAGTATTGCTGGAAAACCACGCCGCGCTCCGAGCTCGGCTTGGTGATCTTCTTGCCGTCGACCATAGCTTCGCCGCTGGTCGGTTGGGCGAAGCCCGCCACGATGTTGAGGATCGTCGACTTCCCGCAGCCCGAGGGACCGATCAGCGAGACGAACTCGCCGGGTTTGACGTCCAGGTTCACGTCGTTGACGGCGACAATGCTGCTGCCGTCGGCGCCATAGACCACGCCCACATTGCGCACGTCGATATGGCCTTTGTCGGCTTCCATCATTTCTTGCTCCCAGGCGCGAAGGCAAGCCAGGGCATCATCGCCTTGCCGACGATGCGGATGATGCCGCTGCAGACCAGCCCGAGCACGCCGATCGTGATCATGCCGAGCACGATCGCCGGATAGTTCACCAGCGAGTAGGCTTCCCAGGTGAAGTAGCCGACGCCGAACTGGCCCGAGATCATCTCGGCCGCGATCAGCGAGACCCAGGCGACCCCCATGCCGACCGCGAGCCCCGTGAAGATATGCGGCAGCGAGCCCGGCAGGATCACGTTCCAGAGCAGCTGGAATTCGCCGGCGCCGAGGCAGCGGCCCGCGCGGATCAGGACTCCGTCGAGCGAGTGAACGCCATGAATGGTGTTCAACAGGATCGGAAAGAAAGCGCCGATGAAGGTGATGAAGACGATGCTCGACTCGTTGTCCGGCCACAACATGATCGACATCGGCACCCAGGCGATCGCCGGGATCGGACGCAAGATCTCGACTACCGGCATGAAGAAGTCGCCGACCCTGCGATACCTGCCGATCATCAGCCCCAGCGGCACGCCGATCAGGATGGCGATCGCGAAACCGAGCAGGATGCGCCTGACGCTGTAGCCGATGTTGACGATGAACTTCTTCGACAGCCCGACATGAATCGCCTGCTGCATCACATCATAAGGCGTTGGGACGTTCTTGAAGCGAATGTAGAATTCGATTTTGTACTTGGTTCCGAGATACCAGACGAGGAACAGCACGCCGATCGAAGCGGCGGCGAGGCTGAGCGCAATGATCCGCTCTCGGGTGATTTGCTTCCACAGCCCTCGCGTCACATCGCGCAGCGAAAGCGTGGGGACGGTCTCTGGCTCCAGCTGCGCCGGCTCGATCGAGGTGACCGGCTTCGAAGCCTCGGCCTCTGCTTTCTTCGCCGGCGCCGAGTTCTCCGGCGTGGACGCCATCATCGTTTCAACCAGCTTCGGATCGGCGCGCCCGCCCGTGATCGGGATGAGCGCGACTTTTGCATTCGCGATGGTGCCCATCGGCGCGTCCCCTATTGCCCAACGTTGACCGCCGCGAGCGCGTCGGCATAGGTCTCGAACTTGCTGCCGTTCTTCGCGGCATAAGCTTCGGCATCCTTCTTGAGCATGAACGGCACCACCTCGGGCTTCTTCGGATCCTTGCCGCCGACCGAGTAGAAGGCCGCATCGGCGAAAACCTTGATGCCGAGCTCGTGGTCGACCAGGTAGACCGCATCGAGTTTCTTGCCCTGGCCGGTGAACTTCTTCACGCCCATCAGGGTGCAGGCCGGGGAGCTGAAGGGGACGATGTCGCCGCCGTCGATCCAGATTTGACCGGCCTCCTTCGGATTGTTGACCGGTGCGTCGCAGACCGGGTCGTGGCCCGTGACCTCATAGCCGGTCATCGTCGCGAGCTGCTTGTCGTAGTCGAGGCCAAGGTCCTTGTAGGCCTGTCGCACATAGGTGTCGTTGACCCAGGCCTTGATGTTGAGGTCCTTGATCATGTTCAGTTTCTTCAGCACCGCGTAGTTCGCGCCGATGGCATCGACCCAGTGCCGGCTTGATGGTGGGGTCGAGCGTGTGAATGCCGCCGGGGCCGAGAAAGATGTAGACGACCTCCTTGTTGATCTTGGTCCAGTCCTCGATCTTCTCGGCCGCCAGCTTCGGGTCCTTGCGCAGCCAATCGTTGGCTTCCATCAGCGCTTCGATATAGGCGACGACGATCTCGGGATACTTTTCCGCGAAATCCTTGCGGACGACGACGCCGTGGAAGGTCGGGGTGTGGGTTTCGGCGCCGTCATAGATCTTTCGCGCGAAGCCGCGGAAGGGGAGAAGTTCGGCGAACGGCACGAAATCCGCGTGCGCGTCGATGCGCTTTTCCTGCAGATTGGTGCTGCCGATCTCGGGCGACTGCGACACCAGATTCCAGAAATCAGGTGGCAGACCTTTTTGCTCCAGCGCCCGTTGCATCATGCCGTGCGCGGCGGAGCCGAACGGAACGGAGACGGTCTTGCCCTTGAGATCGGCAAGGTCGTAGTACGGCGAGTCCTTGTTGACGACGATGCCGTTGCCGCTGCCTTGCGCGTTGTAGGCGATGATCGCGACCAGCTGCGTTTCGTTGCCGGTCGCCTGTCCGGTGGCACCGTTCACCATCAAGGGATAATCGCCCATCATCCCGATCTGGATGTTGTTGGCCATCATGCCGTTGGTGATCGGCGGCCCCGACGTGGCGTTCTGCCAGGACAGCGAATAGGTGACGTCCTTGTACTTGCCGGTTTTCGGCAGGTGCTTTTCGAGCAGTCCCAGTTCCTTCAGGACGACGCCGCCTGTGACGGTATTTGTCGTGGTATTCTGGATGCCGATCCCGATCTCGATTGTCTCAGCGCGCGACTGACCTGATGTGAAGACCAGCGCCGCAGCGAAGCAAAGCGGCGCGACTTTCGAACCGTGTGAGAGAAACATTTGGACGTTCATCTGAGCGATCCTTCAACCTGCCAGTGTTAGGTTTGGGCACGAAGAACCGAAGCGCTTCGCGCTCGCCTGCACTGAAAGCTGCAATGTCCGAGCCAGATGACGCGGCTTTACCGCGCTGAGCGGTGCGCGGACCTGGGTCGATGCGTGACGGTGTTCGAAATTCACTTCACGAACTCCTCGACACGGCTGCATTGCCGTCGTTGAGGAAAGTTCTGAACGTCAAAGGGGCGGCTTTGAACCGGGATCGCCGTGGAGGTGCAAATCCTTGCCGAAAAACCCTTGCCTGCCTAACAAATGGTCATTCGCGACCGAGTTTCTGATGATCCTTTAGGCGGAATGACGCCGGTATGACCAGCTATCTTGATTTTTCGAGAGACGCATGCGGACTCCAGTTGTCCGCTGACACGCACTTTCCTGGCGGCGGCTTGCAGAACGATCAGGCGTCGTCGCGGTTGTCGTCTTCGGGTCTTCCTGGCGGTCTTGGGCTTCGGCCTTGGCGGCCTTGCCGTCGCGCATCGAGGCAAGCGGCGCAGCGTCCTTGATCAGGATGTTGGTACCTTGCGCATCCAGCACGCCCATTTCGGCAAGACGCTTGAGGCTCGTCGTCACCCATTGCCGGGTGACGCCGATCATGTTCGCGAGGTCGGCATGGGTAAAGGGCGCCGCGATCAGCATGCCGCCGCGTTCCTCGACGCCGTAGAGCTCGGTCAGATGCAGCAGAAGATGCGCCAGCCGCTCGGTCGGCGAACGCGTGCCGAGCATCTGCGCCAGCGAGGAATAACATCGGCCCTTGAAGCTCAGTCCTTCGATAATGCCGATCGCAAGCGCCGGAATCTTGACGACCATCTGTCGCAGAACGTCGCCGGGCACATGAAGCACGCTGCTGTTGACGGCGGCTACGCCCGACCAGACATGCACGCCCTTGCTGAACACGTCAGGCCCGCCGACGAAATTGCCCGGATGCCAGTAGGCCAGCGTGATCTCGCGGCCCGAGGGACCCATGTAGAAAACCCGGATGCGGCCGGTCTCGACCAGGTAGATGCCGTCCTGCTGATTGCCCTGACTGAAGACCTGGGCACCGCGGTAGAACACCTTGCGTTTGGAAGCGCCGACGACCTGGTCGATTTCAGCTTGCGAGAGCCCTTGAAGGAGCGGCGCCGGACCGATGGCCCTCGCCTTCTCGTCCGGCATCAGCATGGCGCCGAAGCGCGCCTGGTCCGCCCAACCGAGATTGGCGCCTACCGTCCAGTTATTGCCCTCGCGCCTACTACCCGGCAACCAGTCCTCCTTGCTCCTGCGCCCGGCAATTCTATGCGATCGCTTCGCACGACGCGAATTGTTTAACGGTAACTTTGGTGGGGTCCTCCGTGCTTCAGCCGGCGCGGTCCGGCACGGCGGCCTCCGCAAACGTCGCCATCTGGTTGTGAAGCGCGCAGGCGAGCCGCAGAAGCGGCAGGGCAAGCGCGGCGCCCGATGCTTCGCCAAGCCGCAAGTCGAGATCGAGCAGCGGGCGTGCCTCCAGCGCCTCCAGAACCAGCCGATGCCCCTGCTCCGCCGACCGGTGCGAGAAGATCAGATATGGCCGGCAGGATGGATTGAGGCGCGTTGCCGTCAACGCCGCGACTGACGCGATGAAGCCGTCGGCCAAGATCGGAATCCGGCGCTGCGCGGCCGCGATGACCGCGCCGGAAATGGCGGCGATCTCCAGGCCGCCGACGGCGCACAGAATCCGCTCCGGGGAAACACCGGGCACCATAAGACCATGATGAGCCAACGCCGCATCGATCACGCGCGCCTTGTGCGCGCGGCCCGATGCATCCAGACCCGTGCCGGCGCCGGTCATGGTTTCGGCGCCGGTCTTCAAGAGCGCCGCCGCAATCGCCGTGGCGGAGGTCGTATTGCCAATCCCCATCTCGCCGAGAATCAGAATGTCCGGCTCGGACGCCGCACGCGCGACCGCTCGCTTTCCGCAGTCGAGAGCGAAAGCTACGTCCGCACCATCGAGCGCGGCCTCCTTGCTGAAATCGCGCGTACCGCGGCGCGGCTTGTCGGTGACGACGCCTGCTATCGGCGCCTCCGCCAGCGTGCCGGCGTCGACGACTTCGAGATCGGAGCCCAGCTCGCGCGCCAGCACCGAAATCGCCGCGCCTCCAGCCGCGAAATTCGACATCATCGCAATCGTCACGGCTTGCGGATAGGCCGAAACACCCTGCGCGGCGATGCCGTGATCGCCGGCGAAGATGATGATCGGCGCCCGCGCGGCGCGCGGACGATCCGTGTGCTGCAGGCCGGCCAACTCGATCGCCAGCGTCTCGAGCCGGCCGAGCGAGCCGGCCGGCTTGGTCAGCACGCCTTGGCGGACGCGCGCCGCCTCGCGATGTTGAAGAGAGATGCCGGGACAGTCTTGAGTGACCCAATCGGGGAGCATGTGATTTTACCCTCAGTGATCCGAACCGCGTTTGATGATGTAGCTATCCATGATCCAGCCGTGCCGCTCCCGCGCCTGTTGCCGCATGACGGCGATTCTGTTGCCCACTTCTGCAAGCGGTCCGGACAGGATCATTTGATCGGCCATGCCGAGATAGGCGCCCCACCAGATGTGAACCCCATTCGCATCGAGCGACTGGAACGCCGCGCCGCCATCGAGCATGACGACGACGGTGTCGACTGCGGAGGGCCAGCCGCCTTCGCGCAGCCGCCGTCCGGTCGTAACCAGAAAGGGCTCGCCGATTTCGTTGAGCGGAATGGCATGCGCGGCGCACAGCGCCTGGATCGACGTGATCCCTGGGATCACCTCGATCTCAGGTACCGGATCGATTCTGCGCGCGATGCGAAGGCTCGAATCGTAAAGCGACGGATCGCCCCAGATCAAGAGCGCCACGCGGCCCTCGGCGCCGAGATGGTTCGCGATCTCTTTCGACCACGCCGCGGCCACCGCGTCGTGCCATTGATCGACGCCGGCGCGGTAGTCCTCGAAAGCGCTGTCACGCCGCGGCAGATCGAACTCGACGACGCGCGTCTTGGCGTTCGTGAGAACCTGCGCGCAAATCGTCCGCCGCAATTCCGCAAGATCGGATTTCTCTTCGCCCTTGCGCGGGATCAACACGAGATCGGCGGAATTGATGGCGCGGATCGCCGCGAGCGTCAGTTGCCCGAAATCGCCGCAGCCGATGCCGATCAGGGACAGCGTGAGAGAACCCGTCATGGCTCCTCCCCCGCCAGCGCGCCGAACAGAATCACGGCGGTCGCCGGCACGCTTTCCTTCGCGAGCTGCTCGGCGAGTTTTTCAATCGTCGTGCGCAGCAGCCGCTGATCGGCATGGCCGATGGCTTCGGCCAAGAGCGCCGGCGTATCCGGCGCCAAGCCGTACGCGATCAGCCGCGCCGCAAGCGCCGGAAAGGTCCGCTTCCCCATATAGACCGCGGTCATCGCGTGGGGGTCTGCCAGCGCAGCCCAATTCAAATCCTCGGGCAGTTCGCCCTTCACGTCGGCGCCGGTGATGAACTGGACGCGGCGCGCGGTGTGCCGGCGGGTGAGCGGAATCCCGGATACGGCGGCAGCCGCGCAAGCCGAGGTCACGCCGGGAATGATCTCGTAGCCGATACCGGCCGACCGCAGCGCGTCGAGCTCTTCCTCGAGCCGGCCGAAGATGCCCGAATCTCCCGACTTCAATCGCACCACAACCGCGCCGGTGGCCGCGTAGTCGATCAGCAAGCGGCTGACATGTTCCTGCTTGGCCGAGGGCCGGCCGGCGCGTTTCCCCACCGAGACCAGTCGCGCGCCTTCACGGGCATGATCGAGAATCGCGCCCGCGGCGAGATCGTCATAGAGCACGACGTCGGCGGCGCGAAGCCGCGCTGCGGCTTTCAGCGTCAGAAGCTCGGGATCGCCCGGACCAGCCGAGACAAAGGAGACGAAGCCGCTCACCGGTCCTCCGCAATGAGATGAAAGAATGTGCCGGTCGTATGCCCGCGCCGTGAACCGGTCTCGACAACATCCGCGCCGTTCGCGTCGCGCACGCGCGCGAGCGCCGGATCGGGCTGCGACAGGATCGTCGCATAATGGAATTCATGGCCGCGCAACCGCGCGCCGGTTTCGTGTCCCGGCATGTCGGCGATGAGTTCGGCCAACCGGTAACCGAGATGCATGCGCCGCGTCGCAAAGCTTGTCTCCAGACCGAGCAGCCCCGTCATTTCGTGCCGCGTTCCCTGCGCATCGATCAGCCCCGTGCCGAGCACCATGTAGCCGCCGCATTCGCCATGCACGGAGCGCGTTTGCGCAAACGCCTGCAGCGCGCGGTGGAAACGTCGGTTGGCCGCGATCCGCCCCGCATGCAATTCCGGATAGCCGCCCGGCAGCCAGCAGACGTCGGCGCCATCCTGCGGGCCCTCATCGGCCAGCGGCGAGAACGGCATGATCTCGGCGCCCGCAGCGCGCCAGCCTTCGACAATGTGCGGATAGATGAAGGAAAAGGCCGCATCGCGCGCCAGCGCGATGCGCTGGCCGGGCGGCGTCACGCGCGGCACGGAGACATCGTGTCCGGCGCGGTCCATGCGCATTCGGCGAGATGCAGCAACGCGTCGAGATCGACGCGCTCGGCGACGAGACGCGCGGCTTCCGCGATCATCTCGGACAAATGCGCGTATTCCTCCGCCTGGACCAGGCCGAGATGCCGCTCCGGCAATTTGATCGGCGCATGCCGCGGCAGCGCGCCGAGCACCGAAATGCCGGCGCCTCCATCGCCCGCCGCACCAGATCTTCGTGCCGGGCGCTGGCGACACGATTGAGGATCACGCCCGCGAGCCGCACGCCAGGGCGGAAGTCGCGAAGCCCGGCGGCGACGGCGGCTGCGGTCTGCGCCTGGCCGGAGGGATCGAGCACCAAGCAGCACCGGCCAGCCCATCATCTCCGCGATGTCGGCGCTGGCGCCGGTGCCGGACATTCCAGGCCACAGCTACGCCGTCGAACAATCCCATCGAGCCTTCCGCAAGCACCAGATCGGCATCGCGGCCGCGCGCGGCGAGCGCTTCGATGGTGTCGCGCCGCATCGCCCAGCTATCGATGTTGACGGAAGTGCGCCCGGTCGCCGCGGTGTGGAATGCCGGATCGATATAGTCCGGCCCGCTCTTGAAGCACTGCACGGCCAGGCCGCGGTCGCGATAGGCGCGCGCCAGCGCCAGTGTCAGCGTGGTCTTGCCGGCACCGGAAGCCGGCGCCGAGATGACAAGGCAGCGCGGCATCACGACGCCTCCGGAAAACGCGGCGCGGTTCCGACCGGCCGGTAGCGGCGATCATAGTCGCCGGCGTAGAGGCGGCTTTCCTCGAAGTCGCGCGCGTCGAGGGTCCGGCCGACCAGGATGATCGCGGTGCGCTCGAGCTCGGCGCCGATCGATGCGTCGAGTGTGCCGAGCGTCGCCCGCACGATCCGCTGGTCGGGCCAGCTTGCGCGCCAGACCACCGCTGCCGGACAATCGGCGCCATAATGAGGCATCAGCTCGGCAATCACCTTTTCAAGCACATGCACCGAGAGATGGATGGCGAGCACCGCGCCGGTCGCGGCGAACGCGGCAAGCGTCTCGCCCTCCGGCATCGCGCTGGCCCGGCCCGAGGTCCGCGTCAGCACGACCGATTGTGCAAGGCCAGGGAGCGTGAGCTCGGTTTCGAGCGCGGCTGCCGCCGCCGCGAACGAGGGCACGCCGGGCGTGACCGAATAGGGAATGCCGAGCGCGCGCAGGCGGCGCAACTGCTCGCCCATTGCCGACCAGACCGAGAGATCGCCGGAATGCAGCCGCGCCACATCCTTGTGCTCGGCATGCGCGGCCGAGATTTCCGAGATGATCTCGTCGAGCGACAAAGGCGCGGTGTTGACGATGCGCGCACCGTGCGGGCAATGCGCCAGAATTTCCGGCGGCACCAGCGAGCCGGCATAGAGGCAGACCGGACATGACGCGATCAGGTCGCGCCCGCGCAAGGTCAGGAGATCGGGCGCGCCAGGGCCGGCGCCGATGAAATGCACCGTCATTCGCCCTCTCCTTTCATCGTGCTCCATTGCACCACGGGGCGCACGGCTTGCCAGGATCGCCGGCGGCAGAGGGGCGCGGCATGCGAAATCTCGATCCGCATCAAGTCGCCGCCATGGCGATCGTGAATTCGGTCAGCAGCGCCTCCGTTTCCAGCGTGACGGCGTGCGCGACGATGCGTGTTCCACCTGACAAACGCGGCCAGATGGCATCAAACATTGCTGCATCCAGTCCGCCGCCGATGAAAACCGCGTCCGGTTGTTCCAGACTCGAAAGCGCAGCGGGCGCACATCCGGCTACGACCGTGATCTTTGCGTCAGCCCGAACGCTTCGGCGTTGGTACGGATGTTGGCAGCGCGGTCGTCGCGCGCCTCGATCGCAATCGCTGTTCCGCCGGCCAATGCCCACTCGATGGAAATCGAACCGGATCCGGCGCCGATGTCCCACAAGGTCTCACCCAACCTCGGCGCCAGCGCCGACAACGCCAGCGCACGCATCGGCCGCTTGGTGATCTGGCCGTCATGCGCGAAGAGATCGTCAGCGAGCCCGGATGCGCGCGGCACTCCGGCTGCGCCTTGGGCTTCCAGCGCAACGGCAAGCGGGCTTACGGCTGAATTGTCGTAATAATCATCCGATCGGCTCTCGGCGATATGCTCGCGCGGACCGCCGAGGGCCGTCAACGCCCACCATCGTGACGCGCCCCATCCGCGCGCGGTGAGCCACGCGGCAAGATCGGCGGCCGCCTTGCCGTCGCGCACCAGGCAAATGATGCGGGCGCCGCGCGAGAGCTGTGGCACCAACCGTTCGAACGGCGCCGCATGGAGCCCGATGCAGATGACATCTTCCAGCCGCCAGCCCAGCCGCGCCGCGGCAAGCGAGAACGTCGACGGCGCGGGATGCGCGATCCACTCTCCAGGGTGTAAATGCGGTTCGAGGCTGCCGCCGACGCCATGCCAGAACGGATCGCCCGAGGCGAGCACCGCCGTCGGCCGCCCGCGGCGGGCAAGCACTTCCCTCACCTCGAACGGCACCGGCCAGGGGCGGCCGCGAGCCCCGATGTCGGCAAGCGCCAGATGACGCTCGCCGCCGAACACCACCTCAGCGCTTTTCAATGCGTTTCGGCTTGCTTCCGACAGCCCGGCAAGGCCATCTTCGCCGACGCCAATAATCGTAAGCCAGGGATCAGCCACGATGCGCGCCCTCATTCTGGGCGGAACCAGCGACGCCAACGCGCTTGCCGAAGCGATCGCACGCGCGCGCATTGACGCGATCTATTCCTATGCCGGACGGACGCAGTCTCCCGTGGCGCCGTCGCTGCCGACGCGGTCCGGCGGCTTCGGTGGCACCAACGGCCTCGCTGCCTTCATCGCGCAGGAGCAAATCACCCATGTGATCGATGCCACCCATCCCTTTGCGGCCGAGATGAGCCGCAACGCGGTGGCCGCATGCGCGGCGACGGGCACCGCCCTGATCGCGCTGGAGCGAGCGCCCTGGACGCGAAGCGTCGGCGATAACTGGATCGAGGTACCCGACATCGGCGCCGCAGTCGCCGCCTTGCCCGAGACACCCGCGCGGGTGTTTCTTGCGATCGGCCGCCAGCATCTCGCGCCGTTCAGCGCCAGGCCGCAGCATGCCTACACGCTGCGGTTCGTCGATGCGCCCGACCGACCGCTGCCCCTGCCCGATGCCGACGTCATCATATCCCGCGGCCCCTTCACGTTGGCCGGCGATCTCGAACTGATGCGCTCGCGCGGGATCGAATGGGTGGTTGCGCGCAACGCGGGCGGAGAAGGCGCCCGCGCCAAGATCGACGCCGCGCGCGAGCTCAGGCTCCCCGTCGTCATGATCGCGCGGCCCAATCTGCCCGAGCGGCCGCGGGCCGAGAGCATTGAGGAGGTGCTGGCGTGGCTTGGTCATGACGCGCGCCTCGGGGCATAAACCCAGCGCCCGACGCGACGCGTCGTCGAATTGCCGACAATGACCAGCGTTGCCATGTCGGCCATTTCGGGTCGGGCATCCTGCAGCGACAAAGTCTCGATGCGCTCTTTGGGCGTCGTGACGGCATGCGCGAAAATGATCAGGCGATTGCCGCAGCCTGCTTGTTTCAGGATATCCAGCGCACGGGCAAAGCCTTCCGGCCGGCTCGCCGAGCGCGGATTGTACAGCGCGATCGTAAAGTCGGCTTCCGCCGCGAGCCGCAGCCGCTTTTCGATCACCGGCCACGGTTTCAGATTGTCCGACAAATTGATCGCGCAGAAATCATGGCCGAGCGGCGCGCCGACGCGCGCGGCTGCCGCCAGCATCGCGGTGACACCCGGCAGCACGCGGATCGAGAGGTTTTGCAACTCGGGCGCGGCTTCGAGCGCTTCAAACACCGCGGCGGCCATCGCGAACACGCCGGGATCGCCGGAGGACACGATGACCACGCTGCGTCCCTCGGCAGCGAGCCGCAGCGCCTGTTCGGCGCGCTGCAATTCCATGCGGTTATCGGAGGGATGCAGCGTCAATCCTTCGCGCACCGGCACGCGTGCGACATAGGGCGCATAGCCAAGCACATCGGTCGCGTCCGCCAGCGCCGCCGAAACTTCGGGCGTCACCAGCGCCGCGTCGCCGGGGCCGAGGCCTGCGATCGTGAGCCCGCCCGTCATTCGGCCGCCTCCTGCCGCCGGCCGCGCCCATGCACGAGCACGATCGCGAAATAGGGACAATCGGCGACATCGACGTCGCCCAGCCGCGCGATACGTTCGCCCGGCATGGTGCCATGTTCGATCAACCAGGCTTCCCCAAGCCGCCCCGCAGCCGCCAGCGCGCGGCGGATTTTGCCAAGGTTGCGGCCGGTTTTCATGATGACCAACGCATCGGAGTTTTGAACGCGCCGTTCCAGTTCGGCCTCCGGCAGCGTGCCCATCAGCACCGTCATGACGTCGTCGCCGAGCGCAATCGCCTGTCCCACCGCGTTCCAGCATCCGGCCATTCCGGGAATGCCGGCGATGACGTCGATCTCGGCGCGGCCCTGCAATCGCGCATAGAGATGCATGAACGAGCCGTAGAAGAACGGATCGCCCTCGCAGAGCACGATGATGTCGCGCTCCCGCGCCAGTGCTTCGAGCCGGTCGGCCCATTCGTCGTAAAAGCCTGCGAGCGCGCGCGCATATTCCTCGCTGTCGAAGGCAAGCTCGGTCGTGACCGGATATTCCATCGGGTATTCGCGGACGTTGTTCGCCAGCACGCCATCGACGATGCGCCGCGCCTGTCCCGGCCGACCTTTCTTGCGGAAATACGCCACCTGCGTCGCGGCGCGGATTTCCCGATCCGCCCGCACGCTCATCAGGTCGGGATTTCCAGGTCCAAGACCGCAGCAGATGATCCGCCCCATCGCTATTCGCTCCTGCTTGCAAGCGCATTGACGGCGGCTACCGTGATCGCCGAACCGCCGAGACGTCCTATGACGGTGAGCGCGGGCACGGGCGGCGCCGCCATCAGCGCGGCCTTGGCCTCCGCGGCGCCGACGAAGCCGACGGGACAGCCGATGATCGCCGCCGGTCGCGGGCAGCTTTCGTCTTCCAGCATGTTGAGCAGATGGAACAGCGCGGTCGGCGCGTTGCCGATCGCGACGATCGCGCCATCGAGATGCGGCCGCCAAAGCTCGAGCGCGGCTGCCGAGCGGGTGTCGCGCATGGAATTGGCAAGCGGTGGAACGGCGGGATCGCCCAGCGTGCAGATCACGGCGTTATCGGCCGGAAGACGCGCGCGCGTGATGCCTTCCGACACCATGCGCGCGTCGCAGAGAATCGGAGCGCCGTCTTGCAGCGCTTGGCGCGCGGTGCGAGCCATGCCAGGCGTGAACCGGATGAACGTTTCAAGGCCGACCATGCCCGCGGCATGGATCATGCGCACGACCACCGGCTCCTCGTCCGGCGAGAAGCGCGCTAGGTCCGCCTCGCTGCGAATGGTCGCGAAGGATTGACGATAGATCGCCGCGCCATCGGTCTCATAGAGATGCGGCATCAGCTGGCTCCCAACAGCGCGCCCGGATCGGCGAGAATTGTTGCCGGATCCAATCCTCTTGCGACAGGCGCATCCTGCGCGCGACCCGTCGCGGACGAGATCGAATCCGTTGCCGGTTCCGACCAGCGTGATCGCCGAGGGGCGCGGATGGGCGCAGCCCTTGGCGCAACCGGAAACGTGAAGACCTGTATCGGCGGAGATGTTGGGCGCCAGCGCCGTCGCGAGCGCGCGCGTTTCTGCACGGGCCTCCGGGCAACCGGGCGCGCCGGTGCAGGCCGAGACGCGCAGGATCGGATCATCCGCCCGCGTCACGATGCCCTCGTGCTGCGGCAGCTCGCGCATGCCTTCGACGAAGATCAGTCGCCACGGCGTCAGCCGCAGGCCGCCCGCGCGGTCGGCAAGAAACTTCAACGTCGTGCTTTGCATCTGCCCAAAGGCGAAACCCAGCAGCGCGCCGCCGGCATGCAGTCCCGGACGAGGCGAAAGCATGGCCGGCGCGGGCGCAGCCTCGCCCGCGAGCGCATCCGGAATCTTGGCGCCACTCCTGATATGAGCCGCCATGCGCCCTCGCCCGCCCTTGGCGCCGCCGGAGGCCACGAACCATGTTGCCAGCGACAGCGCGATATCGACGGCCTTTCCATATGCGACCGCGCGACCTTGCTCCGAGCCATCAGCGCGCACGATCAGACCGCCAGCCGCGCCGCGCTCGATGCGGATATCGGCGGACGCCTGCGCCAGCGCACGCTTCGCCCCGCAATCGATGGCAAAGCCGAATTTTGCCGGCAAGCCGAGAGGCCTTTTGGCCAGCGCCTCTTCAAGCTCTGCCGCGAGCAAGCAGCGTATCGTCGCCTTCGCACCAGAATGGCGCGACCAGGATGTTGCGCTGGATTTCCGTTTCCACATCCGCATCGATCAGGCCGAGCTGTGCCAGTCCCACGATCAACGGCGCGTGGCTTTTGGCGCGGACGCCGCGGATCTGAAGATTGGCGCGTCCCGTCAAATCGATCAGGCCATTGCCGTAATTCTCCGCGAGATCGGCGATGCCCAGCGGCCTGCTCGGCCGAAAGCCGGCCGCCGCGCGGGCGGACGCGCACCACGAGGCCATCGCCCGACTGCATCGGGCGCAGCGCGCTGGGGCACCAACCCTTGATCTCGAAGCGATTCATGACGCTTCCCGCAACGATGCCGCAATGGAATTGCGCCGCGTCACCCAGAGCGACGCCTCGTGCAGCTGCGCAAAGCAGTTCTCGATCGCCGACAGCGCCGCCGGATTCTCGCGCGCGAGAAAGGTACGGATGTCGTCGTTGCCGAGCGTCGCATCGTAATAGAGATCGAACAGATGCGCCGGCACGACGTCGGCCAGATGAGCGAAGCTTGCCATATGCTCCAACGTCGCCGCGATTTCGGCCGCGCCGCGAAACCCGTGCCGCATCATGCCCGCGATCCATTTCGGATCGGCGGCGCGCGAACGCACGACGCGGGAAATTTCCTCGGTCAACGATCTCGCGCGCGGCACGTCAGGGCGCGTCGCATCCAGGTGATAGAGCGATGCCAACGGCGACCCGAGGCTCGCGGCGGCAGCCGCGACGCCGGCCTCGTGGGCGGGATAATCGGCGGCGAGCAGAAGATCCGTCTCCGGCAGGTCCTGGACATGCACGAAGGCATCGGCGCCGATGAGCCGCGCTTCGATCCCGGCGCGGTCGGGCCTCATCTCGCCGTCAGTGCCAAACGACCACGACGAGGCCGCGAGCCAGGCTTGCCCGGCCGCATCGCGCGCCGCGCGGGTGAAGGAATCGCGCGAGGGACCGCCGACGCCATAGTGCCCGGGGCGCGGACCGAATACGCGCCCGACGCGATGGGAATAGGGATTTTCTTCGCCCTCCCACGCGTGCTTCGACAGCGCCTCCGAGGCCGCCTCGAATAATTGCGCAAGGCCGGTGAATACATCTCGAAAGAGTCCCGACACGCGTAGCGTCACATCGATGCGGGGCCTGCCGAGCGCGGCCGGCGGAATGATCTCGAAGCCGGAGACGCGGCCGGAGACCTGGTCCCAGCGCGGCTCGATGCCGGCGAGATGCAGCGCCATGGCGAATTCTTCGCCGGCGGTCCGCATCGTGGCCGAACCCCAGAGATCGACCACCAGTCCCTTCGGCCAGTCGCCATGATCCTGCAGGTGGCGGCGCAGCAGCTCCTCGGCGAGCTTGATCCCTTGCGCATGTGCCGCGCGGGTCGGCACCGCGCGCGGATCGACCGCAAACAGATTGCGTCCGGTCGGCAGCACGTCGGTCCGTCCGCGATAGGGCGAACCAGCGGGACCCGGCGCAACGCGCTTGCCCGACAGCGCGTCGATCAAGGCACGACGTTCCTCGGCGCCGCACTCGCCGCGACCGAAGATATGCAGGCCGTCGCCGAACTGGCTTTCCTTCAGGTCGCAGACAAAACGGTCGATCCGCGGGATCGCTTCCGCAGGCGCAGCGGACGCAGGCAGGCCAAGATCATGCTCCACGCCGACGGCGCGCGCTTCGTCGCGGATCGCAGCCACGAGACGCTGGCGCCGCGCCGGATCGAGGCCGTCGGCAGTCGAATATTCGTCGAGCAGTTGTTCGAGCCGGATCAGGTTTTGCGGCAGCGCGCTTCTCGCGAGCGGCGGCGGGAGATGACCGATCGTGACCGCGCCGATGCGCCGCTTGGCCTGCGCGGCCTCACCGGGATCGTTGACGATGAACGGATAGATCACAGACCAACCGCCGGTCAGCGCTTCGGGCCAGCATGATTCCGACAGCGCGACGGATTTGCCGGGCAGCCATTCAAGCGTGCCGTGCGCGCCCATGTGGATCATGGCATGCGCGCCTTCGCTCCGGAGCCACAGATAGAACGCGACATAGGCGTGGCGGGGCGTGCGCGAGAGATCGTGATAGTCGGCAACACGGCTCGAAACTTCGCCGCGCTCCGGCTGAACGGCGATGATCGCCTTGCCGCGCCGGATCGCAGCGAAGTGAAAGGCGCCGCCTCGAACAAGAGGATCGTGTTCCGGCGCGCCCCAGGCGTCGGCGAGGTTCTGCTGCAAATCCGGAGCAAGCGCCTTTAGGGCGGCGCGGTAGTCGGCGATGCTCCAGGTCAACGCCTGCTCGCGCAGCGTTTGCGCCAACGCATCGCCGGCGTCGAGATCGAAGCCGGCGGAAGAAAGATCGCTCAGCAACGTCTCGACCGAGGCGAGAGCGTCCAGTCCGACCGCATGCGCGATCTGGTGCGGGCGGCCGGGATAGCTCGACAGCACGATGGCGATACGCTTGTCCTGCGCCGGCGTCATCGCAAGCCGATGCCAGGATGAAATGCGCTCGACCGCCGCGCCGACGCGCGCATCGTCGGGCTGATGCGCCAGATGCGCAAACTGCAGATCGGGATCGCGCGCGCCTTGCGACTTGAAGCTGACCACGCCGGCAAAGATGCGGCCGTCGACCTCCGGCAGCACCACATGCATGGCGAGATCGGCCGGCGACAGACCGCGGAGCGAGGCCGCCCAATCCTCGCGGCGCGCGGTCGAGAGCGCGACCTGGAACACGGGACGGGATGCGGCATCGAATGGCGTCGTTCCGTCGTCGCCGATCGCGGAAAACGCCGTCGCATTCACGATCGCGGCAGGAGGCTGTTGCGCGAGATGGGCTCGCAGCCAACCGGCGACGCCGGGCGCCTTCAGCGAAGGCGCGAACGCACCATAGGTTGCGAAACCCCTATTCCGTAAGGCGTCGATCAGCGCATCGACCGGCCCCGTATCGGCGGCGGCGAGGTAGGAACGATAGAACGTGACCAGCACGCGCGGTCGTGCATCAGACTCCGGCAGCGGCGAAAACACGCCTTTGGCCGGATCGTAAAAACCCATCTCGGGAACTTCCATGTTTTCCAACACCGGTCCCGCATAAAGGCCGGACGCCAGCGCAAGCTGGGCGATCGCCGCCTGTGCGGCCACAGCACCGCCGGTATCGCAAAGCACCTTCAGTTGCCGGAGCGTCGAGCGCGGCAAGGTCGAAAGCGCGTCCAGCCGCGCGTCGTCACGGCCGTCGGCGGGAAGCACGGCGAGCGCGATGCCGCGCGCTTTGGCGAGCTGATGCACCGCCGCGATCCCGTAGGGCCAATAGGACTCGCCGCCGATCAGACGGACCAGGATTCCGCGCGCCTGCGACAGCGTACGTTCGACATAGGTATCGACCGAGAGCGGATGGCGAAGCGCGACCAGATTGGCAAGCCGAAGCGAAGGCAGGCTGGCGCGGCCCCTGCGCCAGCCTGCGGCAAAGGCGGCGAGATCGCTGTCGGAGTACGAGAGCATCGCAAGATCGGCCGGATCCTGACCGAGATCGACGGGCGTCGCGGTCTCTTCCAGGCCATGGCTCTCGCGGAAGATGATGTGCATCAGACTCCGAGTCCCGAAATTCCCAACCCCGCCTTGATGGCAGCCTCATCGATATCGCCGTGTTCGCCGATCACAACCAGCTTCGATCGCCGCGGCGTCGTGCCCCATGGCCGGTCGAACTGGTGCCGGACGCGCTCGCCGACCGACTGCAGCAACAGCCGCATCGGCTTGCCGGCGACCGCGAGATATCCCTTGGCGCGCAGCACGTTCTGCTCGCGCGCGAGGCGTCCGATCGAACGAACCAGCGCGTCGATGTCGGTGATTTCCGGAAGCTCGACGACGATGGAGGCAAAATCGTCATGCTCATGATCGCCCTCGCCGTCGTGATGCGAGGGACGCGCGGCGATATCGTCCTCGGCCGCGGCGTTGAGGCCGAGGATGAGCTGCGGATCGATGGCGCCGTCGGTCACCGCCAGCATCGGAACCGAGCGCGGCGCCTCGGCGGCAATCGCGCGCCTGGCTGCGGCAAGGCCCGCTTCGCCGGCAAGGTCGGCCTTGGTGAGAAGCACGATGTCGGCGCAGCAGATCTGATCCTCGAACACTTCCGACAGCGGCGTCTCGTGATCGAGACTTTGGTCGGCGGCGCGCTGCGCTTCGACCGCGGCCGGATTGGGCGCGAAGCGGCCCGCAGCGACGGCTTCCGCATCGGCCAGCGCGATGACGCCGTCGACCGTGATGAGCGAGCGAATCTCGGGCCAGTCGAAGGCTTTCAACAACGGCTTCGGCAAAGCGAGGCCGGAGGTTTCGATCAGGATATGATCGGGCCGGACTTTTCGCGAAAGCAGGATTTGCATGGTCGGAATGAAGTCGTCGGCGACCGTGCAGCAGATGCAGCCGTTGGCGAGTTCGACGATGTTCTCCTCGGGGCAGTTGGCATCGGCGCAGGATTTGAGGATTTCGCCGTCGACGCCCTCGCCGCCGAACTCGTTGACGAGCACGGCGAGCTTCTTGCCATTGGCGTTGGCCATCAAGTGCCGGATCAGCGTGGTCTTGCCGGATCCGAGAAAGCCGGTGATGACGGTAACGGGAATCTTGGCAAGCGGCGTCATTGGGCGGCCTCCGGCAGGGTGGCGACGGGGGGAATGCGGGCGAGCGATTGCTTGCGGAAAATTTCGGGGCGCGCGCGCCACGGCACGATGCCATCGGGCGCGGCCGCATAGGCGGCGGCTCCCGCGACGACATCGCTTGCATTCGCATCCGACAATCGGCCGTACACATACGACCAGCGTCCGGGCGCGCTCAGCGCGACCGAGCAGCCCTGGCTGCAGGCGGACAGGCACTCGACCGGCACCAGATTGACGCCCGCCGGCACGCCCGCTTCGATGATGGCATCGCGCAGCCGCGACCCCGGCGTCGGCTGCCCCTCCTCGATCGATTGGCCGGCGCGGCAGGTGATGCAGACGTGTAGCGTGCAGAATTGAAGCGTAACGGCCATCGACCTTCCCTTGAGCTTTCGGCGGGAGGCGATGAGGCGGACGAACCGACCGGCTGAGCCAACGGTTCGCTTCCCCGTCGCGGAACACCCCGTCCGCCGGTCTAAACAACAATCCGTTGGCAGGTCTCCCGGCTTGCGGAGCAGGATTTCTCCTCCGATCCCCGCCTTCCCGATCCTTTCGGATCAGTGGCGATTGGGGATCTCTCCGGTCACGGTCGCGGGGGCGGCTGCTTTTCAAGCTCAAGCATGAGGCTGAGCCCTATCGCATTCCCTGTTCGCCTGTCGTAGGACAGGAACCAACGGTTGACCCACCATTTGCCCAAGCCTGCCCCTTGTCAAGCCGAAGGAGTGCCTCAATGGATCCCGAGCAAGATCTGGCCGAGGATGCCCGCCATGCCGTCAAGATGGCGAAAAAGAAAGCCGCGCGCGACCGGATGATGGCCGAGAAGAGCGGCGAGAAAGGACTCGTCATTGTCCACACCGGCGCCGGCAAGGGAAAGTCCTCCTCCGCCTTCGGCATGATCATGCGCTGCGTCGCGCATGGCTTTCCCTGCGCCGTGGTGCAGTTCATCAAGGGCGCCTGGGATACCGGCGAGCGGCGGCTTCTGACCTCGCATTTCGGCGAGCTGTGCCAGTTTCACGCCATGGGCGAAGGCTTTACCTGGGAGACCCAGGACCGCGCCCGCGACATCTCCGCAGCTCAAGCGGGATGGGAGAAAGCCAAAGAATTGATCGGCGATCCAGGCTTGCGCATGGTCGTTCTCGACGAAATCAACATCGCGCTTCGCTACGACTATCTCGACATCAACGACATCGTCGAATTCCTGAAGACTGCAAAACCGCCGATGACGCATGTCGTCCTCACCGGCCGCAACGCCAAGCAGGAGCTGATCGACGCGGCCGATCTCGTCACCGAGATGACGCTGGTGAAGCACCCGTTCCGATCCGGCATCAAGGCCCAGCCCGGCGTCGAGTTCTAGCGCGGATTCCGTTGGCATGGCGCGCGCATTGATGATCCAGGGAGCTGGCTCGGACGTGGGCAAGTCGCTCATCGTCGCAGGGCTGGCGCGCGCCTTGACGCGACGGGGCAAAAGCGTGCGTCCGTTCAAGCCGCAGAACATGTCGAACAACGCCGCGGTGACGATCAACGGCGGCGAGATCGGTCGCGCGCAGGCGCTGCAGGCGCTCGCCGCCGGCGTCGAGCCGCACACCGACATGAATCCGGTTCTGTTGAAGCCCGAGACCGATGTCGGCGCGCAAGTGATCGTGCAGGGGCGCCGCGTCGCGACCTTGCGCGCACGCGACTACGCCGCGATGAAGCCAAAGCTGATGCCGGCGGTGCTCGAAAGTTTCGCGCGGCTGAAGGCAGAGGCCGATTTCGTTCTGGTCGAAGGCGCCGGCAGTCCCGCCGAAGTCAATCTGCGCAACAACGACATCGCCAACATGGGCTTCGCGCGGCGTGCCGACGTTCCCGTCGTCATCGTCGGTGACATCGACCGCGGCGGCGTCATCGCCCAGCTCGTCGGCATCAAGGCCGTGATCGATCGCGAGGATGCCGCGATGATCGCTGGCTTCATCATCAACAAATTCCGCGGCGACCGCTCGCTGTTCGACGACGGCTACGCCATGATCGCCGATCGCACGTCGTGGCGGGGGTTTGGCGTATTGCCATACTTCGACCGAGCGCGAGAGCTTCCGGCGGAAGACGCGCTGGGGCTTGCGGACGCGCGCAAGCCAGGCCGGCACAAGATCGCCTTTCTCGCGCTCGCGAGAATTGCGAATTTCGACGATCTCGATCCGCTGAAGCTCGAACCCGATGTCGACCTCGTCATGGTCCGACCCGGCGAGGCGATCCCCGGGGATGCTGCGCTCGTCATCCTTCCTGGCTCGAAATCGACGCGCGGCGATCTCGCCTTCCTGCGCGCGCAAGGCTGGGACATCGACATATCGGCGCATCATCGCCGCGGCGGGCAGGTGCTCGGCCTCTGCGGCGGCTATCAGATGTTGGGACGCAGCGTCGCCGATCCCCAAGGCATCGAAGGGCCGGCCGGCGACACGCCCGGCCTCGGGCTGCTCGACGTCACGACGGTGATGACCGCGCAAAAGAGCCTTACGCGCGTCGAAGCCGTTCATGCCGAGACCAAGCAGGCCTTCGATGCCTACGAAATCCATATCGGCCACACCGAGGGCGCGGACACCGCGCGTCCCTTTGCCTTTGTCGACGGCGCGGCGGAAGGCGCGGTTTCCCAGGATGGGCGCGTGTACGGAAGCTACCTTCACGGCCTGTTCGCGTCGGATGCTTTCCGCGGCGCCTTCCTCGCGCGGCTCGGAATCGAAGCTTCTGGCCAGCGCTATCGCGGCAAGGTGGAAGGCGCGCTCGACGCGCTCGCCGATCACATCGAGGCCCATCTCGATGTCGAGGGTCTGCTCGCGCTCGCGCGGTGATTTTTCAGCCGGACAATACAGCGGCAAGCCGTCGGCCGACCGCTTCCGGTGTACCCCGATCACCAGACATTCTTGGCGTTCGACCGCTTGTCTCAAAGGTGCCAATTCCGGACTTATCAATGAGTTTGATTTATTGTGCCAATGGCCCGCCCCCCTCGGCGACATGAACGTTTTGAAGGTCCAACTGTGGCGGTTCGCCGGTATTCGGGATTTTCGAGAAAAGGCAATGGACCCATTCAGAATAGGACCTCTGTTCTATCTCGAAATTTAGCAATAAGGACACTTTCGGCGTTTCGTATGGGCGAGATATCCAAGGGTAGACCGCGCTCCCGGAATAAGTTTTGTTCCAAAAATCATAGTGCTCTTGAACATGCACATTCGCAGCGCCTTGCAGTCGGGCGGCATTCGCCAAAGAGGCGACGCGGCAAGTTCTTTCCAGTGCGTCAAGTCGATCTAGTTTTGCGATGAAAAACAGTGTTGCCGAAACGGCGAAGACGGCACCGGGTACGAAAACTAGATAGCGATCCGCTAAGCCCAATTTTCGGCATGTCTCGCGAATAGCGAACCAGATAATAGAAAATATGCCCGCGCCAATCCACAGGAACGCAATGACTATCAGTACTAGCTGTACGACGATCAGCGCGTTGATCATCGTCTTCCTCCCGTCCGAACAGGCGCTTAGACACTCCACTCCGTTAAGCTAGAGGTATGTGCAAACTGCGTACGGATTGCTTCAAATTGTCTTGGAAAAATCCGGTTCGGACGAAAGGCGGGCTTGTTGCAATTAGTCGGCAGTGAGTCTGCTAAGGGTCAAGGGCCGCCGTGGCCGGCAGGCTGATGGCACAGCCGGTCTGCCCCCAGCTTCGGAAATGTCCGGAGCGTCCCGGCACTTACGCTTCGTGCCATTAGCGAACACACTCAACTCGACTGCGGCCCCGATCCCACTTCGCCCGCCCTGCGAGCCTCCAGCGCCAGCTTTGTCAAAATCTTCTTCCCCGCGATGCGTCCCGACTCCCAGGCGCCGGTCATTTGACTGGGGCTTTTCTTCAGGTCCTGCACAAACGCCTCGCCCGCGAACACCAGGTTGCCGATCACCAGCGGATTGCGGCGTTTGACGCCGGGCAGCATGGCCGAATAGGCGGCCAAGAAATTCGGATTGGTCGTCCAGTCGGTGATATGAAAGCGGCCTTCCAGGTTGTTGCGTGCACCGCTCAAATCGGGTTCGCCGACGCGATCGAGCAGATCGAGCATCTGGTTTTCGATGTCGGCGTAGTGCGATTTTTCCACCAGATCCGACATCGCGCCTGAAGCAAAGATGGTGACGAGCGGCTTGCCGTCGGTGCGAAGGTGCAGGAGCCAGGCGTGACGCTGTTCGTAAATCGTGACGAACGTGTCCGGTGCGATATTGCGTTCGGCAAAGAATTCTGGCCGCAGCGGCACGAAAATCTTGGTCATTTTCGCCGCCGTCATGCCCGCCAGGACCGGATCCAGCTGCGAGCGCGCGCTCTTGTCGAATCTGACACCGTGCGATTTCAGCGCGCCAACCGAAAGCGTACTGAGCACATAGTCGGCTTCGACCGTGTCCTTGTCGGTCACGACCACATAGTGCTTTCCGGCCTTTTTGACCGTTTGCACGACGCGGCGGAGCTGGATATCGGCCTTGTAATACCGGGCTTCAGTGGTCATGGCGACGATGAGCTTTTCGATCCCGTCCTGCAATTGCATGCCGCCGGAACCCGCATCGTCGCCCCAGAATTCATCGCTTGAGACCTTGGCCGCGCTATCGACCGCCATCCAGTTGTTTGCCCGTTCCTCGGCCACAGCGACGATCACGCGCGATTTCGACATGTCGGCCAATTGCCGGAGCGACACGTCTTCATCCCGATGCTGCGCCTTCCAGATCGCATACATCTCGTAAAGCCGGTTCATCGCCCATTCGCGCTGCTCAGGCGCCACTGCGCCTTCCACCGAGATATTGAAGCGCCGCGTGGCGGTATCGATGCCGATCGGCCCCAGATCGTAATGCCGATCGCAGGCCCATTTGTAGAACGGGTTCCTGGCACCGCCATGGAACCAGTGCGCTCCGGCATCCACCGACACACCCGTAGACAGCTCATCAGTGCGTGCGCGCCCGCCGATCCAGTCCGCGGCGTCAAGGAGTGTCATCTCGGGCCGCGCGATGGTCTCGCCAGCCACGATGAGCTTGTCGACGCCTTCCCCAATGGTGATGGCAGCGGTCAGGCCGGAAATGCCGGCGCCAATGATGACAATATGCGCGCGCATGGGCGGTGGTTTTAGAGGAAAAGGCGAGGGTGTTGCACGTCGTTTGTGAGTTCAACGAGACGGCGGAGCCGACCCGCGCTGCGCAGATCCGATCGCAACGGCAGCGCCAGCGTAAATGGAAGCTCTATTCCTTCCACGCCCCCGAGGTCGAATGCATCATCTATGAAGGGATGCGGATCGTCGGGCTGCCGGAGGGCTGAAGTCAGTTCCGGGTCAAAGGCGGCTATGGCCCGCGCGCGGATGGCACAGCCGGTCTACCCCCAGCTTCGGAAATAAGCCGTCTTGGACAAGATCCTGCGGGTGGTCGAGACAATCGCCCTCAACGGCCATGACATGCTTTCGTTCACGGACGGCGACGTGATCGTGCACACAATCACAGCGCAAGACGCAGGAGCGATCATAAGATTCCTTCACGAGGAGAGCTGAGCGAGGAGGATAAGATATATTCGCACAAGTGCACCAGAATTGAATGACCGCTCCGGGCTACAAAGATACGAAAATCGAGGAAAATCCGCGATTCTGAAGCGGACATTTTGCGGCCGGAACAAAAATTGCGGCTGCGCGCACGAAGTAGCCGGCGATAATCAGCAGCAACGAATGCCGGCGGTTGCCCATCGCTACACATTTGGTGGCAGTGTTGCCAGCGCATTCTATTGAGTGGACGCCTCCCGCCGGTGCACCGGCACACAGACAGTTATCCAGTTAGAAAACTATTGTTGACAGATGCCAGTCGCGCATCTATTGTTAGCTACATGGCTAACCATTTTCCTCATCTCGACAACGTGTTCGGCGCGCTCGCCGATCCAACGCGGCGCGCAATCATTGCGCGGCTCTCGCAAGGCGAGGCTTCCGTGGGCGAACTCGCTCAGCCGTTCGACATGGCTCTGCCGAGCCTGATGAAACACATCCGTGTGTTGGAAACCGGTGGCCTCGTCGGGTCGGAGAAGCATGGCCGCGTCCGCACATGCCGCCTGATGCCAGGCGCCGTGAAGGGGGCCGAGAACTGGCTCGCCGAGCAGCGCGCCATCTGGGAAGCCCGCCTTGACCGGCTCGAGTCCTATGTTGCGACGCTTGAGAAGAAGCCGCCAAGGAGAAGGCGTCGTGACTGATGCACCACACTACATCCTCAAGAGCACAGGAAATCGCCATGACCTCAACTCGGGACGCCGCCCTCACACACTGGGATATCGAGCGCGAGATCGTTCTCTCGCGTGTCATCAAGGCAAGGCGTGATGTCGTCTTTGCTGCCTGGACAGAACCGGAGCATTTGCCGAACTGGTTCGGGCCGGCGGGGTTCAAGATCGAAACCAAGGAAATCGACATTCGCGTCGGCGGCGTGTGGCGCTTCGACATGCTCGCCCCAAACGGCCAGCGATTTTCGAATCGAATGCACTTTCGGCGCATCGAGCCGCCGCACCTGATCGAGATTGATCACGGTTCGGACATGGATGACGATCCAGCCCTTTTTCGTTTCACAATTACGTTCGATGAGCAGAGCGACGGCAAGACCGTGATCACGCTGCGGCAACTGCATCCGACCAAAGCACAGCGCGACAGGACGATCGGCTTCGGCGCCGTCGAGTTCGGCTACCAGACCCTGGATAAATTGGCTCGGCATGTCGAGACAGCGACAGGCTGATGACTTCGAATGGAACCCTGCAAGACGGGTGTGATGAGCGCCATGATGTCCGGTTGCGAAAGCGCGGGCGATGTCTCTTGCCGGTCAATCGCGTCACGTTCAGTCGGCCGCTGCGGGTCTACCTCGATCAACGGACATCCTCAAAGTTCGTTCGCATGTCTCCAAGGCGGCAGGCTCGTGCGATCAGGCCGACCTGCGCAAGTCGGCGCGACGGAAACTCGTAACCCATGTTTGGCGTCGGGACGATGTCTCTGCCGCGACGGCCGCGCTGTAATCGTGCACTCACCTGCCCGACGGGCAATCCCCGCATGCGCGCCATGCGCACATTGCCCGTCGTGCCAATCTGCCGCACCTATCGGCGCTTGCTCCGTCGGACAAATCACGACGATGCTCTCGCGCATCCCGCCCCGATGAAGAGGGACGTTTCGGCCGATCGTCACGATACGTGGGGCGGGGATGCGGTGGACGCGGATGCCACGTCGGACGAACGTGGCGGGCGCGGACGGCGAAGTCGTGTGGTCCTTATTTAGGCATCAAGCGACACAGACAGAGATCAACAAAACGCTTTAGATCAAGCATTTGCGCGTCTATCTGAAGCGCGGGGTTTCTGTGTGTTTCGTCAAATGTTGGGACGGTCCCAACCACACCCTTCGGAGTCAAACATGCCTACCGCTAAAGCTACCGCCAAGCGCGCGCGCAAGAGCAGCGTCATTTTGACCGATCGCATCTGCGAAAAACGTGTCGATAAGCGAGACCGGATTTATGACAGCACATGCCGGGGCCTTTTCGTCAGCATCATCCCCGCCGGCACCGCGACCCTCTATTTCAAATTCACCGACCGCGCGACCGGCAAGCAACGGTGCAAATGGCTCGGCGTCTACAATCCCGAGACCTTCAGAGTCGAGCATGCCCGGACCGAGTGTTATGAGCTGATGGCCAGGATCGGCAAGGGCGAAAACGTCGTCGAGAGCTTCCGCCGGCAGAAGGCGCACAAGATCAAGCAAGGCATCACGGTCGCCGATCTCGTTGAGCGGCGCATCGCGTTCATCAGCGCGCCGGACAAGAAGGACGACGGCGAACTGCGGCCCTTGATCGAGAGCTGCGACAACATCGCGCGTCATCTGCGCTACTTCGTCAAGCCGAGGCTTGGCCACATGATCGCCCGCGAGGTCACCAAGAACGATATTGCGACGCTCTCGAATGACATTGTCGCCGGCAAATACTTTGTCGACGGCAAGGCCCGCAAGGCATCTGTCTCGAATGCCCGCCACATGCGCCGCGCCTGCAGCGCGATGTTCAATTGGGCGATGGAAGCCGGTAACGACTATGTCGACGCCAACCCTTGCGTGAACCTGCCGAAGCTCAAGCGGGAGCGGCCGAAATCGAGAGTCCTTTCCGAGGCCGAGATCAGGACGCTATGGCACGGCCTCGATCGTGATCTTCCTTGGGACCGCAAGACGCGGCTCGGAATCAAGTTCGCCTTGTGCTCGATGCTGCGCTCTTGGGAAATGCTCGGCATTGAGCGGGGTGAGCTGGATGCCGCGAGCGGCGTCGTCAATATCCCGATGAGACGCGTCAAGAAGCGGCGCCTGATCCAGCAGCCGCTTAGTTCTCTGGCAATCGAGATCATCAACGAGTCTATGGGCAATTACGACTATGCCTTCACCGGCCGGTTCGGCGACGCGCCGCTATCGCGGCAGGCGATGTCCGGCGCATTGAAGGGCACCAAGAAGACCAAAGGCCTCTGCGAATTGCTCGGCCTGCGGCCGTTCACGCCGCACGATCTCCGGCGGACGGCGGCGACCATGTGCGAACATCTCGGCTTGCCGGGCGGCGACATCGCGTTGTGCCTCGATCATCTATCGGACAAGGACGAAAACGGCAACGATTGGCCGGCGGTGACGCAAGAGGTGTACAGCCTTGGCTTTACGGCCAGGGTCGCCAGGAAGCGCAAGGTGCTCGATCGGTGGGCCGTCGAGTTGCGGCGGATCATAGCCGAGCTGCCGATCGAACTGGCGCTTGCGGCCTAACCTTGAACCGTGGGGGTAAGTAATAGAACGCCGCCCCGGAAAGGGCGGCATTTTTTACGTCGCCCTATGCCTTCTGGCTTTGAAAACATGAGGAAATTTCAGGCCACCCCGGTTCCAATTGTTTGTGAACACAGACAATTTCGCTTCCCCGGCCCCGGCCGGAGCGCTTCAATGGGACATATATGGCCTTACCCCGCCAGGACGGCGCCCCCCCAGCTTTTCTGGACCCCCAGGAGGGATTTTAAATGAACAAGTTTGACCCGAAGACGCGCAAGCTCATCCGTCTTACTTGTGACGTACCGTTCGTTGGTGCCAACGACGTTCAGATCGAGGCCAGGGACTACAATGGATTCACGGTCAAAACGGTCGATGGTGAGCTAAGGACTTTTCTGCTGCTTCAGCCGCACGACGGCGACCATGATGCGGTCGACGTGACGACCGAGGTGGAATTTGACCGATTTAAGAAAAGGGATCGGTAGCGACCCGACTTTCCTCTTATGCCGCTTTTGGCTCCATGAGGCGACGAGATGAACTGGCGTCGCGGACTATTCCGATTCTGGCTTGTGGTGTCGCTTCTGTGGATCGTTTGGGTGGTCCTTTTTGACAGTGCGAGCGCTACCTGTTTTCAGGTCCGTAAGGCGCTTGATTTGGGAAATCCCTTTGATTGCTTCGACCCAAGGACGATTTTGTATGGATTCAATACGTGGACCATCCTGGTGCTCCTTGGCCCTGTCTTCGGCAGTTTCCTTGTCGGCCTAATCGTCGCTTGGGTCGTCAGGGGCTTTGTCAAGGTCAAACCAAATGGTTGAAAGCCGGTCAGCATAGACCCCATACCCATGAAAGAGGCCACCAACTGATAGTGGAGAAGTATGCCGGCCGTTAGCGCACCTCGCGGGCCGCTTCTCGGAACTTCTTGATTTGGGATTCCTTAGCCATGGCAAAGCCGAAAATAGGAACTCGATCCACTCAAGATATTTCTGCACGCGCGCAATTTCCATAAGAGTTATGAGATGTTGCTCAGAGCTGCAGTGCCAAAGGGCGCCACACTTGCGGACGACAAGATCGTTGCGATAATTGGTCGTCCAGCATTGATGCTCTCTGCTTTCGCCAGTGAGCTTTATCTCAAATGCCTGATTTGCGTCGAAACGAACTTAGTGCCAAGCACGCACAACCTAGAAGAACTTTTCAAGAAACTCAAAGTCTCGACAAGGCATGAACTTGATGATCTCTGGGACTACGATATTCGAAATCCTGGAAAGTTAGAAATTATTGAGCAGGCCCGAAAGATGACCGGCGCAGAGGGTATTCGCCTTGATCTGAGATATGCTCTACAAATTGGCGCCGAGTCCTTTGTCGACTTGCGATATTTTTATGAAAACGAGGAGTTCTTATTGCCTACTTCAAGATTTCCCAGTGCTTCTTAAGAAAGCTGTTCTGAAACGCGTTCCTTCATGGGAATCAATCCCTGCGACACCGTCCATAGACCTAGATCGTTAGAGGCAAAGCAGAGCAGAGAATTTGGCCGAAGCCGCAAAATTATCCGTTGACGCACGGTCCTTGATACGACCCGGCGCGCCGTAGGTTTCCGTAGGTTTGAATTTCTCGATTGCTGGCGCCGACAATGTCATGATGCGTCTTCGAGGTGAAGACGCCCGGCCCCGCAAGAGCCGGACGTCCGATTTACCAAGAGCCGCACCGTGCAAAGGAAGCAGCACCATGACCCATACACCTGAGGGCGCGCCCGCGCCAGAGCCTTCCCGCTTCGAACCGCAGATCGGTCCCACCCGTCGCGCCCGGCGCCTTCGCATCGCAAGCAACGTCACCCGCGTGCTTCGCGCGCTTCGGCTCGACCATGATGATGGCGCGCGTCGGGAAATTTTCGATCTGCTCGATCGTTGCGGCGTCAAGCCGAGTCAGCCGCCGAGCGTTCGTGCGTGTGCCGTCTGCTTCACGCCGTTCGAACATCGGAACAAGTTCGCGCGCTTTTGTTGCGACGCGTGCCGGGTGAAGCATTGGAGGGATGAGCAGTGAAGCGGGCCGCGCATAGCACTTGTGATTTGCAAGCTCGCCTCGACAGGCGCATGGTGCTCAATGCAAAGCCCGCCGCAGGAAGTCAATCTGCGGCGGGCAAAAGCTTTGATGATGACGACACACAACAACCCGGCTCGGCAGCCGGTCACAACGATGAGTAAGGATCATCGCCATGCAGGCTTCACATAGGCTAGTTGCGCGCGCCGATCAAGCGCCAACATCATCAGCACCGATCACATTTAGAAGCTCGGCAAAAAAATACGCCAACGAAACGCCGAAGCAGCAAGCCGACCATCATGAGGTCGCAAAAAAATATGCGCGCAAGCGGAAGCACAGCGCGAAGACCTACCGTCGCATTTGTGAGCTAGAGGTCGTCTTCGCGGACCACTATGGCGCGGTGTTGCCCGACGACGATGCCGGGCTCGATGACGTCTTGGTTATGGCACATCACCTTGCGCACCTTGATGAGCCGGGTCGTCGGATTGCAGCATGGGTGCGGGATTGGGCGCCGTGGCATAGCGACGACAGAACCGCCGAGTTGATCGAGGTGGTATTGCGCAAGCCGCTCAAGTGGTCCGCCGACAAGCTCGCCGATCGCATTGGGCTCGACGACGCGACGCGAACACGTCTCGGGATAACCACCATTGGCGCCATCGATTGCAAGAAGGCGAAGCGTGCTGCCCTGCGCAGAAACCGCAAGAACGTGGCGAGGCAGGCACGCCGGCTTGAGGCCGGCGCCAAACCTCACGCCGCATCGGTAGAACAAATGAAGCCGTGGATCACGCTCGGCATCAGCCGCCGGACCTACTATCGACGCCGTGCCAATGGCACCGATGGCACTGATTCGCGTACAGCATGCACGCAGTGCATAATGGTGGGCACCGAAACAGTGTCACCCGTTGGAGAACGTGAGGTGAGCGACCTGCCCGACAGGCGCGCCGCCGACCCAACTATAGGGTCGGCGCTTGGGCGCGCGCGGTCCTGTCCCGGACGAAACGGTGTCGGTTGTGGAGAGAGTTTAGCCCTTGATAGAGGAAGTCCCTCGATGGAATCTTTCTACTACCGCGCGCGAGAGAAAAACAACTAACACCTTTTCCTCTGGCAGCTTCTTTCTATATTTAAAGGCACGCGTGTAACAATCTGGAATGCGAAAGGAGGCAAGGCAAATGCGCGACGAGCTGTTGACCCCGCTGGCGACGAAAGGCGAGTTCACGCTGTACGAGCGCAAACACCGTTCGACTGTTGAATGGCGCGACTTGCGGCTGACCCGCCGCACGTCCGACCGGCCTACCAAAAATTGGCGGCTCGGTTGGAATGGTGAGCGGTTGGCGCGCTGCAGGGAAAGCGAAGACCTCGCCAAGAATTTTCCCATCGTGCATCGGTGGGTGATCGGAAATCTCGCGGGCAAATCGTGGGACGCGGTGCCGTGTCTTGGCGAGCCGCTGCACCCGATCCTATGGCACGGCCGGCAATGGGCCGTCACCACCTTCGGCATCGAGGCGCGCGACGGCACCTATGCGATCAGCAAGGACCGACTCGACGATCCATATTGGCCTACGCACATGGCCGAGAAGGATGGTGCGACGTCGATGATTTCGCCGAGGCGTTGCGCATCGGGCGCGCCGAGCACGCCACGGCGCCCCTAGAGTTCGATTGGAAAGAAGTGACCGTGGCGGCGCGGCGCTCGCAGCTCCGGCTTGTCCGGAATGGCGCCTGAAAAAAGAAATAACCAAATGACACTGACAGACGAACCAACAACGATAGCGGGCTCGAACAGCCTAGCCGAAATTGCAGAGCGGATCAGGTCCGAGCATGGCGAGGTGGGTGCAGCACTGACGCGTGGCATCGTTCACGCCATCACGGCGGGCGAGCTGTTGATCGAGGCCAAGGCCAAGCTGAAGCATGGGCAATGGGAACCATGGCTTGCCGAGAATTGCGCGATCCCGGCGCGGACGGCGCGGCACTACATGCGGCTGGCGAAGCACAAGGACAAGCTGACGGATGAAAACGGCAACGTTTGCCGTTTTGGCGTGACCGAGGCCGTGGGCCTGCTATCCGCTATCGGACCGGTGCAGGACGCGACGTCACAGTTAGAGCATTTCCTGCTTGAGCTTGAGGCCATCGACCCAAGGATCAAGGTGTCGCCGGTCGGCATGGAACTGCCCGACGATCTCAGCAAAGAGAAATGGTTGGCGGTCGGGCAACTGATCGAAGGTTGCTATGGCCCGCTATTGAGGGCGCTGGAAACGGACGGCAACACCAAGCCGGGCAAGCAATAGAGAGGGTGACCAACGGCACCCACCCTTGACCGACCGCATCTTTGTCGAATTGAAAAAAAATGAAAAGTGGCCGAGCCCGCCAGAGCCTCGCCCAGGGGCTCTCGGCTCCGGGGCCACCTTGGGCAAGGCCAACCCAAACGGACGCGCCTGTAAGGCTCTCGCGGGCGGCGCGGGCCGTCTAAGTGGCGGTCGAGGTCGCGGTGATCGGCGACGAAAAATGCTTTCGCCGCGCGTTTCAAAATCCCGCGCTTGCACGATAGTGCCAGATCGTCGTCATGCCGAAGCCGATCTTGCGAAACACCTCCACGAACTTTTTGACGTCGGGACCGAAGTAGAAAAACGCCTGCCCTTGTGTCGGCGCAACCTCGATGCCGGCCGGCGTCGTGAAGGCAATGCGGCCATTGGTGAAGCAAACCGTATTCGCCGCTTCCGCCGCTTTCCGAAACCATTCGGTGTCGGTGCTGTTGTTGGTCAGCATGATCGCCTGCTTGACGCGGCCGGCTTTTAGTTCCTCGATCAGCTTGTCGACAAAGTCGGGCAACAGCTCGCGATGATACGGCGGGTTGAGAAAGACGTTGCCCTGCCATTCGTGCTTCAAGCCGTCATCTTCGGCTGTGAAAAACTTCTCGGCATCGACCGTCTGTTGCGCTTGGGCATCGCTCGCCGGATCAAGATCAATGATGCCCAGGACCGCGCGGGAAGCTTCTACATAGAGCTTTGGGGTATAGCGTAGAAACTCCCCGGTGCCGGCGGTGCCGCGCTCGGTGCCCTTCGCTTCCATCTCACAAGCACGTTGACAACGAAGCAACGCCTCCAAGATCGCGGCCGAGAGCGCTTCGTCATCGATGACGGTGATACGCTTCGAATCGGTTTCCAACTCTTTGCAAAGCTTCTTACGCCAGCGATGGGCAACAAGTGCGCCCGGGTCGCCGTTTGGGAGTTTTTGGGATTTCCGTTCTGAAATCCCATCTCGCTTCTTCTGCTTGCCTCGCTCTTGCGAAGGCTCGACAACGCTATCGCGCCAGACGACATACTTCGCTTGCTCGGTCAGCTTCGTCTCGACAGCCTCGGCAAGCTTGCTCGAATCCTTTGCGCGACGGAAATGCTTCTCGGCAGCTTCCGAAACGGCGATCGACAGCAACCCGCGATCGGGATCGTACTGGACGACGTCGCCGCCGCATCTTTGCGGGCGACAGTGTTGTTCGCCGTTGTCACTTCGTCCGGCGCTCCGGTAGTTAATTGGGTGTGTTCGTTCATCATCGTGGGCGCAATTGCTATCGCCGCCAAAACGCGCGCGTCAAATAGTTTAAGGTGCCAATTTGTACTCTTATGGCGAATTGCTTTTGCAGATCATGAGCTTCCAACTATTCGACACTAATCGAGTTTGCTGGCGCGCCTCGGAAGAGCCGATTTGGAACCGTCGCTGTATGCTTTCCGACTCCAAATATTTATTCGGCAACGCGATCAATGAGAAGATCGCCGCGTTTCAACCGGTGCGAAATGTCGCGAGGGTGTGCACCGTTGAAATCTGTCTCAGCGTCGCGCAACACTTGGCGCCACCGGCGGCATCGAGAGTTGGTGTTGACGCGGGGGGGTTTTTCCTCCGCGTGGTGCCCTTTTCGGCCGCCCCCTTCGCTAGTCCGATCGTCCCCTTTTGCACTTCCGAGCGTACGAACGCATCAGCGGGTGATGCGGGTCATGCAGTCCGAACTGTACCCATGGGTGAAGGTTGGCTGCCTATCCTATGCTAAGGCCGACAGGATACTGGCAGTCCTAATGGTCTGCGTCGCTTCCGAGAACGCGTTGCCGAAGCCATAGCCGAGGAAGCCGACGAAGCCGAAGTTCGCCGACGCGCTCAAGCTATTCGAGCAAGAGCGGCGCAACGATGTCAGCGCCGAGGCCATCGCTGCGCATCTCGGCAAGCCCATTGAAACCGTCAATCAAGGCGCTGAGGCGCTTGCGGCCGGAATGACGAAGCGATCAATTCGTGATCTTGCCGATCTGCGGATGCACCGAGGCGACATGCGTCAAGGCCGTTGCTTGCGATGTCTCGGCGCCCATCACGACGGTTTTATTGTCGACGGCTTTGACGCTTGAAAAGGTGCCGTCATTGGCGATCGTTACCTTTTCGCCAAGCTCGCTTCCGGCATAGGCAATCGCTTGCTGAATGTTGCTTGCTGCGGTGGTCATGATGATTTCCTTTCGGTTGCCGTGCGCGTGTGTAGCACGATCGATGTAGGCGCGCGCGCCCGGGCGTGCAAGTTCGGCTTGACCCGGCGATGCGCTCGGCGCGCACACTAACAACCGCTGATGAGTTTGCCGCGCGGCAGACTTTTGTATATCGATGGTTGCAACATCGAGAATGCGGTCGCCGCTTCGTTCAACGCGTTCGTCATCTGACAAAGGAAGACGAAGAAGTCCTGCCTTCGTGCTCGATCAAATCGAAACCTGACGTGAATAGCGCTGGACCATGGCACCATCGAGCTTGACAACGCTGCGGCTGCGGCCATGTGTTCAATGCGATGATGCTCGGCATGCAACAATAGCGATAGAAGGAAAGCGCGGCTCAAGGCCGCGCGCTTGCATCAAAGCATCGGGATGTGCTGTCCTCGAGGATAGCTAGCTCATCGATGACGATCGCAAAGGAAGAGGCGACGGTGACCGGTGACCATCCGCTCTCGCCAGGGTCCTACCCGAGGGGTGGGCGTGAACGGGTGGCGCACGCCCGTGGCGGATACGCAGCGCTGATACAACCGGAAGGTAACAAACTAACATGGCGGAAAAAGGTGTCAGTGCATCGGCGGCGGTGGCACATCTCTGCGTCAGCTCGGTGACGTTCGCCAAGCTGCTCAACCAAGGCGTCTTCGAGCGGAAGCCGAGGCACATCGGTTACGATCTCAATACGATCCGCAGCGCCAACTTCGGCAGCTCGAAGCCGCTGCGGCTGGTCGCGGCGGTCCGGACGGCGGCGATCTGCTATCGAAGCAGCGCGCCCGGCTTGCGCAGGCGCAGACCCGTGCGGCGGAAATGAAAACGAACATCCTGAACGGCGAATACGTGTCGTTGAGGCTGATCGAGAAGAAGCTTAGCGTGCTGATCTATAATTTCAGGGAGCAAGTGCTTTCGACCCCGGGCATCGTCGCCGACAGCGTCGCCCAGGTATGCGGTGGAGATCGCATACTGATCTACAACATCATCGATGAGCGACTCAGAGAAATGTTGACTGAGCTGGCAGACGGCAAGGAGCGTGCCGTGGCCGAGGTGCAGCCGACGCAAAAAACGCGACGTCAGCGCGCTGCCGAGATCGAGGAGGAGTTGCTCGCATGAACGCGAGCTTGCCCAAGCCTGCCACATGCTTCGCAAGCTGGCCTACATGGCGCCGCCCGGCGAACGGCGCGACCGCATGCTTAATGATCTAATAAATCTGCGAGACCGGCTTGACGCCATGCCCGGCCGCGTCGCCGCGCTCGGCGCAATGAAGATCGCGAGACGATCCGGCAGATCATCGCCGCCGAGATCAGGTTTGCGTTTGCCGATGTCCTGCATTGGGCCGAGCCATGATCCATCTCACCGCCGAGCAGGCTTACAGATCATCGTCGCCCAACCGATCGACATGCTTGTGCATCGTCGCGAGTTACCCGAGGCGCACAAGATCACAAGGCTCTTCCAAACATTGCCCGTGGATATTGCGGCGAGATCGCCTTTCGCCGATTGGCGGGATGTGCTCACGGTGATCGAAGCCGAAATGCGCGCCGTTTTTGCGGCTTTCGATAGTTCTGCCGAAGAAATTGAATCCGTGATCGAAGCCAACGCCGAACAGAGATTAGGATGATTATCAGCAACGACGAACTGATGCGCGATCTGCATGACTTCCTCGGTGCGGGGCTCGGCGACGATGGGCGACGTCGCCGGAGTCCTTGAGGACTTGCCAAGATCATCGTGGGCTTCAGCCCTTTTGAAAATGAAGACACGATGATCGCGATCGTGAAGGCGCGAGACGTTGGAGCTGCTCCACGCGCTGGCCCTGCATCGGCTGCCGGCGCGGGCCAACGGATGATCGCCGACCAGATCAGCCCGAAGACTATCGCCCGAGGAGATCAGCGACGGAAATCAGGCCGCGGCTTCGGGCCGACGAATCGACATGGAAGCGTGATCGAGGCGCTCGGGGCCAGCTCGGCGCAATGAGGCGCCGATGCGCGCGGGCGGCGGCATCGGCCGCATGAACTGCTCGACTTTACGCCTGACTACATCAACAAGGTCGTGCGGGCACGGCCGCCGACCGGCGATCTGAAGGTGCAACGCGTCGGCGGCAGGCTGTATTGGGACGTTACCGATTTCGAAGAGTGGCTTATTCGGACGGAGAAGTATTCGAGGGAACGAGCACCGCCGGCAGCATTGGCATGCGGCGATCAAGCAGTGGTTTCCGTAGGTTTGGAGCTGATGACAAACGGGCGCAACGTGGCGCATGGTAGCATCGACGCTATGGGGAGACCTTAATGGCGCTTTTCGAAAAGCTGACCCTGTCGGCGGCGAAGCAGGCGACCGAAGCGCGCTTCGCGCGCGACGACGCGACCGCGATAGTCTCGCCGGCGACTTGGCATCGCCGAGCGGCCATCGCTTCGTATCGTCTGCAGGCGCGCAAGGTCGACGCACTCGGCGGCGACGAGAGGAGATCGCGCAGGCTAAGCCGCATGCGCCGAGGAGAAGATCGCGCGCTTGACCTGAGCGGTAAGATCAGGACGTCGACAATCTTCGCCGAGCTCGAGCGCGAGATCGACTGTCGTCGATGGGCGCTGTCGCGTCGAGACGGCTCGGCGTCAACCGATGGCCGATGGGCCGCCGCGGCGCAGAAGCGCTTCACAGAGCCGCGCCCGACTCGAGGGATCGGCCCGCGCGATCCGCGCCGCTGTTCTTGACGGTCATGCCGTCTCGGCTTCGTCATATGCGCGCGTGAGCACTTTCGCCCGCTGTCGAGGTGATCTTGGCGGGCTTGCGCCATCACGCCAGGGCGTCTGGATGGCCGCATGCGGCATGGTTGCCGAGGCCGGAGCCGGCGCCCGTCAAACTCGCGATCGTCAAGCCGATCGAGCAGATGACGTTCCATTCTGCGCAATACCAGATTCGTAACGCGGCGGGCGCGGTCGTCACCATCGGCGCAAATCGAAAGATGATCTGCCGCGTGCGCTCGCCGAGCTGGCGCTATCAAACGGCATGGCGCTGCCGATCAGTGATCGGCGCTGTCGCGATTTGGCATACAACGCGGTCCGCCTATCAGCCGGACCCATCGAGCTGTACATGGATTGGCGAGCCCGGTCCGGAAACTCCGGCACGATCAGCGCGCCCCGGCGCACCCGTGGTGCGTCA
>CAVZQX010000002.1:0-329861 GCA_963777475.1 uncultured Alphaproteobacteria bacterium | reverse complement strand
CGCGCTGGCCGAGATATAAATAGCCGCTCCAGGATCGCGGGCAGGATCAGCGCCGCACCCAATAGCAGCGCCGCCAGCACGCCGAATCCGGCCGAGAAGCGAATTGCCGAACCACAATAGCCACGCGGCCGCGGCAAATATCGCGAGCGAAAGCGTGCTCTGGAACATCAGCCAGCGGTGCTGGGCCTGTTGCCAGGCATACGGTTGCGCCGCAGCCAACAGCGACAGCCGGACCGCTTTCGCAAGGCTCGTGGCCGCTGCGGCCAAGGCGCCGGCGACGCTGATGACGAGGCCGGCAATCCACCACTCCGCCTTGAGCGTCAACTCTCCCGGAATTTGCGCGCCATAGAGGCCGCGCAGGGAAGCCGCGACATCGGGCAGAAGCGCTGCCGCGATCAGATAGCCGCAGACCAACCCGACCAGGCCCGCGATCAACGCCAGCGACACCAGTTCCGCGACCAGCACCGCGTTGAGCATGAGCGCCGAGACGCCGCAGGCGCGCAACGTCCGCAGCATCGGCAGCCGCTGCTCGAATGCCAGCCCGATGGCCGAATTGACGATGAAGAGGCCGACCACGAACGACAACAGCCCGAAGGCCGTCAGGTTGAGGTGAAAGCTGTCGGTCAGGCGTTCGAGGTCGCTTTCGGCGTCGGGCTGCACCAGACGCAGCTTGTCGCCTGCGACACTTTCGAGCGGCGCCTGTGGACCGTTGGACTTGCCGATCAGAAGACGGGAAATCTGGCCGGGCTTGTTCAGGAGCGCCTGCGCAATGCCGATATCGACCACCAGCACGTCCGGCACGAGCTGCGCTTGGACGTGCAGCGGCGGCAGCGATACGCCATCGCTGATCGACGGCGTCGCGTCTTCCGCCAGATGGAGATCGGAAAGCGTTTCCGGCGCGACCAGCGTTTCTCCAGGCGGCGTGACGAAGGCCTGCAGGCCTTCTCTGCCGATCGTCGGCGCATTGCCCACTTCCTGCGGCAGCGTCACCGGCTCGATGCCCAGCAGACGCAACGACCTTCCGCCGACCTGGACACGGCCCTCCAGGACCGGCGAGACCGGCCAACCGGCGCGACGCAATTCGACGAACAGAGCTTGCGCAAATGTGCCGCCGCCGCGGCTAACCAGCATCTCGGTCCTGGTGCCGCCGAACACGGCCGCCGCGCGGTCGTAGGATTCGCGGGCCTGCTGATTGAGCGCCTGCACGCCGCTCCATAGCGCGGTCGCGGAGATCAGGCCGATCAACAGGGTCGCAAGCTGCATCGGATGCCGCCGCCAATGGCTCAGGAGAACCGCGAGCACCCAGATCGCGCGGCTCATGCGATCAGCCCGGCGTGCAGCGTGACCCGGCGGTCGAGCGTTCCGGCAAGGCGCGCGCTGTGGGTGACCATCAGGAAGCCGCAGCCGGTTCGCGCGACCAGATCGCGCGCCAGCGCCAGCACGTCGTCCGCGGTCGCTTCGTCGAGATTGCCGGTCGGCTCATCGGCGAGCAGCAGCGCCGGCTTGGTCGCAAGCGCCCGGCCGATCGCGACCCGCTGTTGCTGGCCGCCGGACAATTGCTCGGGATAGCGTTTGAGGAGGCCGCCAAGCCCGAGCCGTTCCACCAGCTCGGCGTGCCAGGCGGATTCGTTGCGGCCGGCGATCCGCGCCTGGAACGCGAGGTTGTCCTCGACGTTCAGGCTCGGGATCAGATTGAACTGCTGGAACACCAGGCCGAGCCGGTCCCGCCGCAGCGCCGCCCGCCCGGCATCGCTGAGCTGCGTGAGGCAGGAATTGTCGAGCCTGATCTCGCCGCTGTCGGCGGAATTGAGCCCGGCGATCAGGTGCAGGAGCGTGCTCTTGCCGGAGCCGGACTTACCCGATAGCGCGACGCGCTCGCCGGCGCCGACATCGAGATTGACCCCGCGCAGCACGGCGATGTCTTCGCCTGCGGAGCGGTAGGATTTGGTCAGGTTGCGGACGCTCAGCAAGATCGGGCGTCCGCGTTGGGCATGGGCAAGATCTTCACTGCGGCTTCTGGAACTTCAGCACGAATTCGTCGACCGGGACTTTCGGGTGAAATATCGGCACGTCCCTGGGATCTTCGGGATGACGCAGGAAGTCGCCTTCGGCGACGAGCTTGAAGCCGGCGGCCTCGACTTCCTCGCGCAGTGTCGCTTCCTCGATGCGATGGAGTGTCTTGCCGACCGTGGTGCCGTCGCCGGCCCTCGCCGAATGATCGGCGACGACGAGGAAACCGCCGGGCTTGAGGGCCGCGAACATCTTTTGGTTCATCTTGGCGCGATCGACCGGCATGTAGGTCATGTCGTGATAGGCAAAGAAGAAGGTGACGAGGTCGAGACTTGAAACATCCGGCGGCATCGGGTCGTCGAAGGCCCTGATCACATGCACGACATTCTTCATCACGGGCTTTTGGCGCGTATGTCGAACTTGTCCTTGACCCGCTTCATCACCGCTGCCGAATCCTGGGCATAGACCATGCCGGTGGGCCCGACGGCGCGGGCCATGAGCTCCGAGCTGTAACCGGCCTCGGCGCCCATATCCAGCACCTTCATGCCGGTCGCGACGCCGACGAACGCCAGCATCTTGGCGGGATCGCGGCGCTGGTCCGTTTGCCGGTCGGCGTCGCTGCGGTCGGGCGAGGCGACGATGGCCTCATAGTCCGGCGCTTTGTTTCCGTTCTGAGCCAGCGCTGCCGATGCGGCAAGCACGGAGAACATGAACAAGCCGGCGGCGTGACGATAGATCGATCTAACCATGACGACTCCCTTGGCATCCAGGCGATACATACCAAGGCCGTGGTCGCAGATCACGGTCTCAATGGTGTGACGACGCGATCGTGATCCGGTTACCGCGTGCGTCCAAAACAGCGACAGGCGGTATTCGCAGCGGTGAATCGCGTTGCGCCGCACGCGCAAGCTCGAAATGTGCAGTTGCATTGGCGCCGATCCCCCCTGTAGCATTCGATTTCGCCCGATCGACCGGGCCAACGAACGAGACGACGAGGAAGGTCATGGCCGCGCAACCGACGCCCAAAGGAACGTTAACGCGAACGCCTGAGGGTGCCTGGAAAATCACGTTTCTGCTGTTTCTGTTCATGCTGGTAAATTTCGCGGACAAGATCGTGGTCGGTCTCGCGGGTGTGCCGATCGTGACCGAGCTGAAGCTCGAGCCGGAGCAGTTCGGCCTGCTCGGCTCGGCCTTCTTCTTCCTGTTCTCGATCTCGGCCATCGTCGTCGGCTTCATCGTCAACCGCATCTCGACGCGCTGGGTGCTGTTGACGCTGGCGGTGATCTGGGCGCTGGCGCAATTCCCGATGCTGGGAACGGTCGGATTCTCCACGCTGCTGATCTGCCGCGTCATCCTCGGCGCCGGCGAGGGACCTGCCAGTTCGGTAGCGATTCATGCCGTCTACAAATGGTTTCCCGACGAGAAGCGGACGTTGCCGACCGCGATCCTGTCGCAGGGCTCCGCATTCGGCGTAATCGTCGCGGCGCCGGCGCTGAACTGGGTGATCGTCAATCACTCCTGGCACTATGCGTTCGGCGCGCTCGGCGTCGTCGGCCTGATGTGGGTCGTGGCCTGGTTCCTGCTCGGCAAGGAGGGGCCGCTGGCGGACACCGAGGCAGTGATGAGCGAAACCAGGATTCCCTACTTCCAGCTCCTCACCTCGCGCACCTTCGTCGGCTGCTGCGCCGCGACCTTCGGCGCCTATTGGGCGTTGTCGCTGGGGCTGACCTGGTTCACGTCCTTCATCGTCATTGGCCTCGGCTTCTCCCAGCAACAGGCCGGCTTCATCTCGGTCCTGCCCTGGGTGTTCGGTGCCACCATCGTGCTGCTCACCGGCTGGCTCTCGCAGGTCTTGGTGGCGCGCGGTGTCTCGACACGCGGCGCACGCGGCGTGCTCGGCGCGGCGCCGCTGATCGTCGGCGGCGCCATCCTGGCGACGCTGCCTTATATCGATGGCGCGGGGCTAAGGTTGGCGCTTCTGGTGGTCGGCTCGGGCTTGTGCGGGTCGATCTACGTGGTCTGCGCGCCGATGATCAGCGAGTTTACGCCGGTGTCGCAGCGCGGCGCGGTGATCGCGATCTATGGCGCGATCTATACGCTCGCCGGAATCTTTGCGCCCGCGGTGATGGGCAGCGTGATCCAGCACGCCGGCACGCCGATGGACGGCTACTTGACCGGCTTCACCATCAACGCCGCGATCATGGTCGTGTCCGGCCTGCTCGGCCTGGCGCTGCTCTGGCCCAACACCGAGCGCGCGCGGCTGATGGGAACGGAAGCGGCGCAGCCGAAATACGCGTGATTTCGGTGTAGCTGCGCAAGGTGGGCAAAGCGAAAAGCGCCTTTGCCCACCCTACAAATCGATCGCCAACTACGACGCCGCAGCGTCAATGCTCTGCAAGCTCCCCTGCGCGCCGCGCAGCAGCCGGCCCGGTCGCGCACCGGTGGCGGCCCGCCGCGCTGCGTCACCACGCCCGAGACGATGGTGGCGTCATAGCCGTCGACCTGCTGCAACAGGCGCCGGCCGCCGACCGGCAGGTCGTAGTGCACTTTCGGCGGATGCAGGTGCAGCCGGTCATAGTCGATGACGTTGATGTCGGCCTTGTAGCCGGCTGCAAGCAGGCCGCGATCGGTGAGCCCGACCGAGAGCGCGGTCTTGCGCGACTGCGCCGCCACCACGAACGGGATCGAGAGTTTTTCGCCGCGCTTCCGGTCGCGCGTCCAATGCGTCAAGAGATAGGTCGGGAAGCTCGCATCGCAGATGATGCCGCAATGCGCGCCGCCGTCGCTCAGGCCCGGCACGGAGCGCGGATCCCTGAGCATCTCGCGCGTGGCATCGAGATTGCCGTCGGAATAATTGAGGAACGGCACGTAGAGCATGCCGCGGCCCCCGTCCGACAGCATCGCATCATAGGCCAATTCTTCCGGCTTCCGTCCCTGGCGACGGGCCTGTGGCCCGAGCGCGTTCTCCGGCGGCTGTTCGTAATCCGGCGGGTTGCCGAGCAGATACATCTTGTCGTAGTTCGGCCGGAAGAACAGCGGGTCGTCGGTCGAGCTTGGGCTTTCGCTCAGGATTGCCGCGCGCACGTCCGGCTGGTGCAGCCGCTTCAGCCGCTCCTCAAACGGCAGCTTGGCGATCGCCTTGTAGCTCGGATGGGTCTGGAACGGGTTGCGCGACAGTTCAAGGCCGAGCAACAGCCCGACCGGGCGCGCCGCGATTTGCGCCGTGATCGACAGCCCGCGCGCGGCAGCGGCATTGATCTGGTCGAGCGTCTGGCGCCAGCGCTGCGGCGCCTTGTCGTTCTGGGTGATCGAGAACGTGATCGGGCACCTGGTGTTCTCGGCCACCCGAAGCATCATCGGCAGGTCTTCGTCCAGCGTCGAGAGATCGAGCACGAACTGCAGCACGCTGCGGCCTTGCCCATGCATCGCTGCCGCGATCGCGGTCAGTTCGTCCTCGCCGGCCTTCAAGGTGGGCGTGAAATCGCCGGTCGAGGTGCGGTGGTTGAGCGTGCGCGAGGTCGAGAAGCCGAGCGCGCCCGAGCGCACCGCGTCGCGCGCAAGTGCTGCCATCGCCTTGTTGTCGTCTGGCGTCGAGGGATCGCGGCGCGCGCCGCGCTCGCCCATCACATAGACGCGAAGCGCCGCATGCGGCAGTTGCGCGCCGATATCGATGTCGAAATTGCGCTTCGACAGCCAGTCCATGTAATCGGGGAAACTTTCCCACGACCACGGGATGCCGGCGCTCAACACCGGCTCCGGGATATCCTCGACGCCTTCCATCAACTGGATCAGGCGAAAATGATCGTCCGGACGGCAGGGCGCGAAGCCGACGCCGCAATTGCCCATGATCGCGGTGGTGACGCCGTTCTGCGACGAGGGCGTGATGTCCTGGCTCCAGGTCACCTGGCCGTCATAATGGGTATGGACGTCGACAAAGCCCGGCGTGACCAGTTTGCCCCTGGCGTCGATCTCTTCCGTGCCCTTGCTTGAGACCTTGCCGATCTCGGCGATGCGGCCGTCCTTGATGGCGACGTCGGCTTCGAACAGCTCGCCGCCGCGCCCGTCCGCGATGGTGCCGCCGCGGATCACGAGGTCTGGATTGGAAGTCATGGCACTGGCAGCGACGGCACTGGAGGTCATGGCGTTCATCCCGGTCTTGATTGGTTGTGCGGCATCATCGGTTGTCTCCCGATGCTGTCAACCGGCGGGAATGAGGTTCAGGGCTGCATCGGCTCCGCTTCGGCGGCAGCATCGCGTTGCTGCGGGCCGCGCTCGGTGAAAGGCGCCAGCAGAACCGTGAGCACCATGAAGGCGGCGGAGGCGCCAAACACCCAATGCGGCAGATTCTGGTCCATGATCCAGCCGAACAATAGCGGGCTCGCGATGCCGGAGAAATTGAAGCCGGTGGAGACGATGCCGAAAGGCACGCCCGGCCGCGCCGGCGGGAGCGGCGTTGCGGACCAGCATGTCGCGCGAGGGCGCGATCACGCCGCCGAGGAAGCCCGCGGTCGTCATCGCCACCGCAAGCAGAACGGACGGCAGCGCGACCGTTGCGATCAACAGCACCATGGCGGCATTGACGGCAAAGCAGATGGCCGCGACCTGCCCGTGGCGCTCGGTGTGGTCGGCCAAAAAGCCGCCGGCGAGCACGCCGACCGCGCTCGCGCCAAGATAGGCCGTCAGCGCGATGTTGGCGGTCGAATACGACGCGCCATAGCCGCCCATCAGCGCCACCACGCCGAAATTGGCGATGCCCGCATTGGATAAACCCAGCAGCATGAAGAAGATCGTCAGCACCATCAGCGCCGGCGTGATGATGCTGGGTCGCGGCCTCTTCGCGCCCGCGCTTTGCTGGTGGTTGGCGCCGGCATCGGGAACGCCCGCGAGCATCAAGCCGAGCGCCACCAGCGGGCCGACCGCGCCGGCAACGATCAGGGCGCCGAAGACGCCGACCGTGGCGACCAACGCTGCCATGATCGCGGGCGCCACCGCGCCGCCGAGGAAGCCTGCGAAGGTGTGGATCGAGAAAGCGCGGCCCATCCGCGCTTCGTCCATATGCGCCGACAGGATCGCGTAATTGGCCGGGTGATAGACGCTGTTGGCGAGACCCAGCAGCACGGCGCTCGCGATCAGCCAAGGATAGCTCAAATGCAGGCCGAGCAGGATCAGCGCCAGGCCGCCGAAGCTGAGGCCGGTCAAGAGGATTTTTCGCGCGCCGATATGATCGACGAGGTAGCCCATCGGTGCCTGGGTCAGGCCGGAGACCACGGCGAACACGGTCAGCGCGAAGCCGAGCTCGATATAGTCGACGCCGAGCTGTTGTTTCAAAAACGGAAACAGCACCGGCAGCACCAGCAGATGGAAATGACTGACCCAATGCGCGGTCGAGATCAGGCCAAGCGTGCGCAGCGAGGCGTCCGTCTTGATTTGCTGCGGTGCGGCGAGAATATCGACCATCGCTGATGCAGATTCCCCAAGGGTTTACGTGGGCGCAAACTATCGGCGGAAGCGGTTATTTGTCCATGAATACCGCTGCATGGCAGCCCCCGCGGACGGCGCCGGAAGCGGTAAATGTGCCATCGAATGCGCACGACAAATCCACCGACCGGGGCGATGATCCCGGCATGACCGACGCAAACAAACGGCTGCGCGTGCTCCTGTCGGAAGGTTCCTCGACCTCGGGGCGCGAGGCGCTCACGATCCTGGGGCTTAAGGGCCACCTCGTCGAGGTCTGCGACCCCAACCGCCATTGCATCGCGCGCTTCTCTCGTTTCGTCCGAAAATTCCACCATTGCCCGGGATTGCGGGAGCACCCGGAGGACTATCTGGCCTTTGTCGAGAAGCTCGTGACCGAAAGGCTTTTGGCCGCGCAGCCATTCGATGTGCTGCTGCCGAGCCACGAGCAGGGATTTCTGTTCGCGCGCGTGGCGGAGCGGTTGCAAGCGCACGTCGGCCTGGCGCTGCCGAGCTTCGAAAGCTATCGCACCGCGCACAGCAAGGCCGGCTTCAGCCGCTTGCTCGGCGATATGGGGCTACCGCAGCCGGCGACGTCGATCGTCAAATCCGAAGCGCAATTGCGCGGTGCGATGCGGTTCCCCGCCGTGATCAAGACATCGGTCGGCACCGCCAGTCGCGGCGTCTGGTTCGTGCGAAACGCCGATGACTTCGAGAATGCCCTGGCAGAGCTTGCCGACGGCAACGCTTTTGCCGGCGAGGTGCTGGTACAGGAGTTGATTGCGGGTGCGACCGAGAAGGCGCAGTCGGTGTTCTGCCATGGCCGATTGATCGGCTTTCACGCCTATCGGCAAATCACGATCGGCATCGGCGGCGGCGAGGCGATCAAGGAGAGCGTGTCGAGACCGGAGGTGCGTGATATCATCGCGGCGATCGGGGCAAAGCTCGCCTGGCATGGCGCGATGTCGATCGACTATCTGTTGCCGGAGCGCGACGCCACGCCGCTCCTGATCGATTGCAATCCACGCCTGGTCGAGCCGATGAACGCTCATCTCTCGGGCGTCGACCTCGTCGGCCTGTTGCTGCGCATCTCCAGAGGTGAAACGCCCGCGGCGGTACCCGAGGGTCGCGAGGGCGTCCGGACTCATCTCGCGATGCAGGCGCTGCTCGGCTGCGCCGCCCGCGGCGGCTCGCGGCGCGACATTCTCTGCGAGGGCTGGCGCATCATCGCCGCTCGCGAGCCCTATGCCGGCTCTTGTGAGGAATTGACCCCGGTGCGATCGGACTGGATCAGCGCGGTGCCGCTGGCGCTGATCGCGACGCTGCTGCTGGCTGCGCCGCGAGAGGCGGTCGCGTTCGCGCGGGGAGGTTTTGGCGCGCACCTGCTCGATCTGAACAGCATCCGCCGCATCGAGCGCGAGGATTTTCTGACTTCGTCATTGCGAGCGAAGCGAAGCAATCCAGCTTCCGAACACGACAGCTAGTGGGTGGATTGCTCGTCGCTTTGCTCCTCGCAATGACGGGCTACAGCGGCTCGTCGTCCGTGCCGTAGCGGTCGCGCTTTGGGGTTACGATATCGCCGTCCTCGTAGTCTTCGTCCATCGGCGGAGGTGGCTTCTTCTTCGATTTGTCCTCCGAAATTACCTTGCCCTTCTTCGCGGGTTCGCTCTTCTTGCCCGGTGCAATCATTGGATTTCCCTCGCATGGATGGCCATCTTGCCCAAAACATCGCCGCGGCATTTGACGCCGATCAAGCCCGCCTCCAGCTCAGCTGTGAAGCACCGGCCCGCCGGCCTTCTTCCAGGCGTCGATGCCGCCGGCGATATGCGCGGTGTTGACGAGGCCCGCGTCCTTGGCGGCTGACACCGCCATCGCCGAGCGCTCGCCGAAGGCACAGAAGAACACAATGCGGCGGCCGGTCGCCGCCGCCACCTCGCGCAGCATCCCGCCGGGCTTGAGGTTCTCTTCGATCGATGGGTAGGGCGCATGCAGCGCGCCCTCGAGCGTGCCGTACTTCAAGCGCTCGCCGGCCTCGCGCAGATCGACCAGCAATATGTCGGGCCGGCCGAGACTTTCGATCGCCTCGCGCGCGTTCAGCGCCAGCCCTTGCCGGGCAAGTTCGTCCTGATGCAGCCCGACATGCATGTTGGCGGGGACGGCTACGTCCATCATTTTCGGGTTGGGCAATTTCAGCTTGGCCATCAGCTCGACATATTCGTCGACCGAGCGCACCTGCAGCCGCGGATTGTAGCGCTTCTCCTCGCCGATGGTGGAGACGGTGTCGCCCTTGTAGTCATGGGCGGGAAACACCAGCGTCTCCTCGGGCAGTTTCAACAGCCGGTTGAAAATCGAATCATATTGCGCCCGCGCGCTGCCGTTCTGGAAATCGGTGCGGCCGGTGCCGCGGATCAGCAGCGTATCGCCGGTGAAGACGCGATCGCCCATCAAGAAGCTGTAGGAATCGTCGGTGTGGCCGGGTGTATACATCACGTCGAGCGCGAGGCCCTCGATCGTCACCTTGTCGCCGTCGGCGACCCGCATCGACACCACGTCGGCCTTGCTCTGCTCGCCCATGATGGTGATGCAGTGGGTGCGGTCGCGCAGCTCGCCCAGGCCCGTGACGTGATCGGCATGCAGATGGGTGTCGACCGCCTTGACCAGCTTGAGGTCGAGCTCGCGCAGCAACTGGCAGTAACGGTCGGCCTTTTCCAGCACCGGATCGAGGATCAGCGCCTCGCCGCCGGACCGGCTCGCCAGGAGATAGCTGTAGGTTCCGGAAACGCTGTCGAAGAGCTGCCGAAAGATCATGGCCGGCCTCCCCGTGAGATGGTCACTGTTCCTAGCACATCAGGGCCGCACGTAACTCCAGTTGTGTTCCTGCAATTCCATCAAATGCACGACGCCGGAGGGAACAAGGGTAGCTTCCGGCACCAGCGAGATCGGGTGGCCTTCCGCCTTCTCCATGCCCTGTTTGGTGTTGTTGCAGGCGGAAAGCTGGATCTTGCCGGGGAATGCCATATCCTTGAGACGCTTGAGGCGGTCCTGCACCGGCGAGGTGTCGGCTCGCAGCATATGCAGGCCCGGACCAAAGGCGACGATGTCGACATCGACGTCCTCGTGCTTGGCGCGGTAATAGTCGATGACGTTGGTGGCGTTGTTCAGCACCAGGTTCATCACCTGTGGATCGTTCTGGTCGACCTGGATCGCGATGCGGTGGGTTTTGGCATCGGCGGCAACCGCGCTGGCGGCGAAGGCGATCGACAGCAGGGCAATCGTTGCGAGATGGCGTAACATGATGAGAACTCCCTAGGGCCGGACCAATGTATACCCGTTTTCAGTCAATCGCAGGATCTGCCCGACGCCGACCTGGACCGGCGTCGCGGCGGGGATGATGTCGGGCCGTTTGCCGGTTTCGCGCTCGACGGTGTCGACGGTATTGAGGCAGACGTCGAAACGCACGCCCTGCGCGATCAGGCTTTCGACCAGCTTGCGGTTGGCGTTCTCGGTGCGCAACAGATCGATCCCCGGACCGAACGCCACCACCTCGATCGCGACCTTGTCGGGGTCATAGGCCTTCAGAAGGTTATAGGCGACGCTGATGACGAGCGCCTGCTTCTTCGCATCGTTGTCGGAGAGCTGCAGCACGATCTTGTGCTCGGCGAATGGCTTGTCCTGCAGCGGCGGTGCCTGTTGGGCGTGCGCGGCCGGCGACGCGGCCATCGTCATCAAGGCGACGAACAGTGCGCGAACGATCGAACGATGGGCGCAAGACCGCTGCATCGCTATCCCGCAATACCCGGATTGTCCTCGACACCCTTCAAGGTGACGCCGCTGCCGTACGGCGGCGAGGTCTTGGCGGAGCGAAGATAGCTCGCGAATACGTCCCACACCGGCATCCCCTCTTGCGCGTTGACCGAAGCCCACCCCGCCACCTTGTAGCTCTTGCCGGCTTCGAGCGGCCGGCCGTCATCGAGCTTGAGATCGGAGATCCGTCGCCCGACGGATTCGGCCGGCGTGCAGGTATAGGTCATGCCGCCGATGCGGACCATGTCGCCGCCCTGCTGGTGATAAGGATCGGCATTGAACAGGTTGTCGCAGACGTCTTCGAGCACGTCCTTGATCTGGCTGCCGGTCATGCTCTGTACATAGGTCTCGGGATAGCTGACCGCCGTCTCCGCCAAGACGTCGTCCATCGTCACCGGCTGGCCCGGCAGTAGGCTGTTGCCCCAACGAAATCCGGGCGAGAGCGCGATCTCGGCGTCGAACTGGGCGCGCAACGCCTCACAGATCAATTGATCCACGGGCCCGTTGAAATTGCCGCGCCGATACAGCAGGCGGTCCGCGGTCGCAATCTTCTCGGCATAGGCGGACGCGTGCGGCTCGTACAGTTTTTCGATCAGCGCCTGCATCCTTGCATCCGGCTTCAGCAGTTCCGAAAAAACCGGAAGCAGCCGATAGCGCACGTCGTTGACCCGGCCCTTGGCGATTTCGAGGTCGAGCACGCCCAGGAATTTTCCGTTGGAGCCGGCATTGGTCACGAGCGTCGTGCCGCCGGAATTGGCGACGGGGACAGGTTGCGGAACGGCGTCGTGGGTGTGGCCGCCGAGGATGACGTCGATGCCGCTGACGCGGCTGGCGAGCTTGAGGTCGACGTCCATACCGTTATGCGAAAGCAGGATGACGGCGTCGACCTTGTCGTTGCCGCGCAGCGAGGTCACGAGTTTCTGCATTTCATCGTCGTGGATGCCGAAGGTCCAGTCCGGCGTGAAGCGCTTGGGGTGCGCGATCGGCACGTAGGGAAACGCCTGGCCGATCACGGCGATGCGATAGCCGCCGACTTCCTTGATGGTGGCCGGCTTGAATACGCGTCCCGACGCGGCATCGAAGGCTTTGGCATCGTTGAACGCGGCTTCCTCGGTGAGGAAGACGTTCTGCGCCAGGAATTCGCCCTTGAAGCGTTCGAGATTGGCGCGCAGCGCTTCCTCGCCATAGGTGAATTCCCAATGGCCGGTCATGGCCTCGATGCCGAGCAGGTTCGCCGCTTCCACCATGTCGGCGCCCTTCATGGCGTTGGCGAGCCCGGTTCCTTGCCAGAGATCGCCGCCGTCGAGCAGCACCGAGCGCCCTTCGCCGGCGTCGCTGCGCAGCCGGTCGATCAAGGTCTTCAGATGCGCAAAGCCGCCGAGCTTGCCGAAACGAACGGCGGATTTCTCGAATTCGAGACAGGTGAAGGCGTAAGCTTCGGCAGAATCCGCGCTGATGCCGAAGCGGTCGAGAAAGGCGCGGCCGACCAGGTGCGGCGGCCGACCCTGCATGGCGCCGATGCCGAGATTGATGCTGGGTTCGCGGAAATAGACCGGCTTGAGCTGCGCATGCGTGTCGGTCATGTGCAGGATGCGCGCATTGCCGAAGCGCTCGAGATCGTAAATGCCGGGGTTGTCGGCGGCGCGCGATCGACGCGACAATCCGGCCCATAGCGCGGCAGCGCCCGTCATGGTGAGAAAATCCCGGCGGCGAATGGTCATCGCGCGATCTCCGCGGCGTGTTAGCGAATTTCCATGTCCTTCCAGCGTTCCTTCTCGCCGGTCGCCTGGAAGATCGAAGCTTTCGCCAGCGCCTCGGCCTCTTTCGCAGAGCTGACTGCCTGGTCGAAATTGCCGGCAGCCGCCGCCTTTTTCGCATCGGTAAGTGCTGCTTCCGTCGTGAGCCATTGATTGCGCAAGCTCCCCGCCTCCTTCTCGGCGGCATCGGCCGCGGCGTAAGCCGTCTTGAAGTCAGCCTCGGAGCCTGCGGCGAGGGCCGGCGCTGACGCGACGACCAGGAAGCCCAAGATGAGCCGTAACGTTCGCATCCTGCTGCTCCCGTTGCCGCTCATGGCCGAGCGCCCGGGCCTGAGATCGGCAGCCCGTTGCTGAGATAAGACAGATAGTATTCGAGATTGCGGTATTCGTCGGATTGCGGCGCGAGCGGCACGGCTCGGGTCTGGCTGTTGCAGGTCGTGAAGCGGCGGCTGATCGTGCCCATGCCGCTCCATTCGGAGCGGTAGATCGGCATCGCGTTGAGAATGCCGAGCGCAGGCGCGAGGATCTCGGCACGAAGCCGCTCGCCCGGGCTCTGCACGTGGCAGCTCGCGCAGGAGAAATTGAGCTGGCCGCGCCTTGTGTAGAAATAGCGCTTGCCGTCCTGATAGGCCTCTAACGCGCGCGGGTCGTTCGGAATCTTGATATCGAAAGGCTTGCCGCGCGAGGTGAACGCCATATAGGCGGCCAGCGAGGCCATATCGTCCTTCACATAGGAGTAGGGCGCTTCGCCGTTGGATTCGCGGCAGCGGTTCAAGGCGAGCTCGAGGGTTACGACCTTGCCTTCCTTCTCGTCGAAGTAGGGATAGTTCTGGCGGATGCCGATGCCGCCATCCGCGAAGCAGTCCGCGTAGGTCTTGCCGTTCTTGAACGGTTTTTCGAACATCTCCTTGCCGGCATCCAGCGCGAACTGGTAGGGCGGGAACTGATCGATCTCCTCCCATTGCTTGCGCATGTCCTCATTCATCGAATAGGGACCGTTGACGAAGTCATCGAGCTTCACCTTCGGGAATTTGTTGGTGAAGTAGTCGCGGAACGCCTTGGCATCGGCTACGGGGTCCGGCGTGTCGGCGGCGATTGCGCGCGGCGCAATCGCCGCCAGCGCGGCCAGTGCGAGCGCGGCGGAGGCAAGCAGGATCGCGAAGCGCGCTTTCATTTTCTGCTGGATCTCTACTTCTAACGGGTCTCTACCGGGACAGCTATCGGATATCTACTGAATCTTGGCCGTGGTGGCGTCGGTCGCGCCCTTGTTGTCGACCCAGCTGATCTTGAGATCATCGCCTTTCTTGCCCCCCTTGAAGGTGAACTTGACGTAAGGGTCCTTGGAGACGGCAGGGCCCCAGTCGGCGAGGAACACGGTCTTGCCGTCATGTTCGAAGGTCAGTTGCTGGATGAAATGCGCCGGGATCAGCGCTCCCTGCGCATCCTTGACGTAGCCGGAATCCATCGGATGCTGCACCAATGCCTGCACCTCGGTGGTTTCGCCGCTCGAGATTGCGCGCACGCGAATGGTCGATGCCATCTAACTACTCCCTCATTCATGTTCTTCGTATGGTCCGGCCGCAAAGAGCTCCCGGCTTTTCCGGATCATGCGCAATCAGCCGCCGCAACCGCCGACGGTGACTTTGACTTCCTTGGTCGCGCTGTAGAGCTTGCCGCCGGCCTCCACGATCGCAATCACATTGGTGGTCTTCTGCATCTTCAGACGGTTGGCGACGCTCGGCAGCGTGCCTTCCGGAATCAGGTAGGAGGCCGCCAGCGCGTTGGGGTTTTCGCTGACCAGGAACGCGATCGAAGTGACGTTCTCAAGCGTCGTCGCCACCGAGATCGGAACTACCGCGCCGTTTTCCGCGATCTCCGGCGCGTCGAGCTTAACCTTGTCGGACTCCTCCGCCGTCTTGCCGTAGAGCGACTTGATCGCGTCGGCATCGCTCTTCTGCTTGAACGCGTCCTCCGGATATTTGTCGTTGGCCGCGGCAAAGGCGAGGCTGAAGGGCGCGCTACCGAGGCCCAGCAGCGCGACGCAGCCCACGCCTTTCAGAATCAGGCGGCGCGTGGCGGAAAACCTGTCGTCAGCGGTGATCATGGTCGAAGTCTCCAAAAAGCGTTCCGTCATAGGGTCTGCAGAAAATCCACGATCTCGTCGATCTCCTGTTCGGTCAAAATGCGATTTCGTCCGAACGGCGGCATCATGGTCAAGGGATTGCGCTTGGTCTCGTCGGTGACGATGGCGACGAGATCGCTCCGATCGGGGTATTTGCTCTTGATATCCTTCAGGGCCGGTCCGATCGTGCCGGGAAGATCGCCGCCCTTGATGTCGTGACAGGTCAGGCAATTGCCCTTGCCGCGATCGAAGGCGAGCTTTTCGCCCGCGCTAGCTCCGGATTGCGCGCGCGCGGAACCTGCAGCGGTCGCCATGGCGACCGACAGCGCGAGCAAGGCGGTTGTTATCGAAGGGTGATCGGCCAAAGCGCGCTTCCCTGGGTCTATTGCGATTGCATGGTGTCGAGCGGTCCGGTCGTGTGCGGCGTGAGATTTCGGCCCTCTGCCGTGGAAGTGATCTTGACGTCGGCGGGGTTGACGCACGCACTCATGCACGGCTTCGCGTTGGTATCAGGGCGGGGGTCGGTCCAAACGAAATTCTCGCGATTGGGCATTTTGACTTTCGGCAAACTGTCGCGATCGGCCACAAAATCGTTCGGAACGACGTCGTTGAGGTTGAGAATATAGGCGGTCAAAGCATAAACGTCACCGGCTGACAACGAGTGCGGTGTCGGAAACGGCATGGCGCGGTTAATGTAATCGAACAAGGTGGACGCGAACGGCCAATAGCTGCCGACGGTCGGCTCCGGCCGGTCGTCCTTGAGGGTGCCGGTGCCGCCCGCGAGCTTCGGATAGCGGCCTTCGCCTTCGCCGAAAGTTCCATGACAGGCGGCGCATTGATCGGCGAAAACCTCCGCGCCCCGTTCGACCGAGCCCTTGCCGGGCGGCAGGCCCAAGCCATCATCGCCGCGGACGTCGATATCCCATCCGGCGATCTGTGCCGGCGTGGCTGTGCGTGCCATAGCCATAATGACCGGGCTCACCGGCGCTCGCGGTCACGATGCCCGCAACAAGCGCCAATCCAAGCCCGAATCCAAGTCTACGCGAGCTGAACATCGAACACGCTCCCGTCGGGCTTGACCTGCCAGGTCTGGATCGCATTGTTATGATAGACCGAATTGGTCCCGCGCTCTTTTCGCAGTTGCACGATCGTCGGCTGGACAAAGCCGGTTTCATCGATCGCACGCGATTCCAGCAGAGCCGGCCCCCCCTCCCAGCGCCACGGCAATGTGAATTTGGTCAGCGCCTTCGACAATACCGGCTCGTGCAGTTGCGCCGCTTGCCAATTGACGCCGCCATCGACCGAGACGTCGACGCGCTTGATCTTGCCGCTGCCGCTCCAGGCCAGCCCGCGGATTTCGTAGATGCCGGGGCGATCGAGCGGTTTTTCCGGGCAGGGGAAGGTGATGACGGACTTGGCGTCGATCAGCCAGGTGAATCCGCGCGCAGTGCCGTCGGGCATCAGGTCGGTGTATTTCGAGGTCTCTTCGCGGGAGAACCAAGGCCGATCGCCGACCTTGATCCGGCGCAGCCACTTGATGTTGACGTTGCCTTCCCAGCCCGGCACCACCAGCCGCAACGGATAGCCCTGTTCGGGCCGCAGCGCCTCGCCGTTCTGAGCATAGACCACGAGGCAATCGTCGAGGCACTTGTCGAGCGGCAGGCTGCGGTTCATGTGCGCGCCATCGGCGCCCTCGACCATCACCCATTTCGCTTCCTTCTTGATCCCGACTTCATCGAGCAGGGTCGAAAGCCTGACGCCGGTCCATTCCGCGCAGCCGATCATGCCGTGGGTGAACTGCAGCGAGTTCAACTGCGCGGCGCGCCATTCCATGCCGCCATTGGCCGGGCATTCAATGAAATGGATGCGCGACACCGATGGAAAGCGCACGATATCCTTCATGGTCAGGATCAGCGGGCGCTCGACCAGGCCATGGATCATCAGCCGGTGCTGATCCGGGTCGACGTCCGGGCGCCCGGCATGGTGGCGTTCGAAGAACAGGCCGTTCGGCGTGATGATGCCATGCAGGTCCTGCAGCGGCGAAAAACTGACGGAGGATTCGGTGTCCGCCGTGAGCCACGGCACGTTGCGCCTGATGACGCCGGCTTCAGCGTCGGCGGGTCTGCCATAGGGCCGGTCGATGACGCCGGCGCCGAGCGATCGCGACCACGGCGGGTCCGAAGGCGGGGAGGCGGACGCGTTTTCGGCATGGCTTTGGCGCCGAACGCGAGGCTGCCGGTCAGCGCCGCGCCGAGACCCAGGAAGGCACGCCGCCCCAATTCCGGGCGCGCGCCGGCGGGGGTGGAGAGCAAAGATATTCTGCGCCAGAGGTCGGACCGCACGTTTCCTTCCCTTCTCGGGGGCATCGCCACATCATTCATTGCTTTTTTGCAGCCCTATCGACATTAGCTAATTTAGTCAATGCTAAACTATTGCCGGCGAGATAATGATATCGGCGCCCCGTGGGCGCGGACATCAATCCGGAAGTGAAGGCCATGAGAGCAGTTGCAACCGCCACCAAAAGGATGCCGGCCGGCACAGACGCCAATGACGCGGCGGCGTTGAAGGAACTGACAAAGCAGGCCAGCGATGCCGCGCAGCTCCTGAAATTGCTCGGCAACGAGAAGCGGTTGCTGATCCTTTGCTTTCTCGCCGCGCGCGGCGAGATGACGGTAGGGGAACTGGTTGACGTGGTGGAATTGAGCCAGTCGGCGCTGTCGCAGCATCTCGGCAGGCTGCGCGCCGATGGCCTGGTGGCATTCCGGCGGACGTCGCAAACGCTGCACTACCGGGTTGCCGACAAGCGCGCGTTGCAGGTACTGCAGGTGCTCAAGGAAATCTTTTGCGGAAACCTGAAGTAAAGCGATGGATCTTCGCGGCATCGCTGAAGCCGCCGCAATCGCGGTGCAAAGCTGATCAACCCTGATCGGGCCGGTGGCACGGAACTGACATGGCAGAATACGTCGTCGAATTCGGCAAGGACGGCCGGCGGATCGAGCCCGACGGCCGTCTCGACGCGGCCGCATTCCACCGCAACCACGAGCCGATCTGGGCGGTGCTGCAAAAGCACCTCGCCGGCAAATCCGGCGAGGTGCTGGAGGCCGGCAGCGGCACCGGCCAGCATGTTGTCACGTTCGCGCGCCTTGCGCCCGACATCGTCTGGTGGCCGAGCGATCTCAACGAACAGCATCTGAAAAGCATCGCCGCGTGGCGCGCGCATGCGGGCCTGCCAAACATTCGCCCACCGTTGCGGATCGATCTTTCCGACCCCGCCTGGCGTCCCGAATTGCCTGACGGGACCGGTCCGCAACCATTGCTGGCGCTGTTCTGCGCCAATGTCATCCACATCGCGCCGTGGCGCGTGGCCGAGGGCCTGTTCGCCGGCGCCGGACGGTATCTGCGCAGCGACGGACGATTGTTCCTCTACGGACCGTTCAAGCGCGACGGCAAGCACACCGCGATCAGCAATGCGGTGTTCGATTCGAGCCTGCGCGAAGGCAATCCCGAATGGGGCGTGCGCGACATCGCCGATCTCGAAAAGCTTGCCTCCAGCGTCGGCCTCACGCTGCGCGAGACCGCGGAGATGCCCGCCAACAATATGATTTTGGTGTTCGGACGCAGACAGGCCGGCTGAGCGCTCGAAAATTGCATGCGAGAATTTTCGTGCGCCTTACGCCGCACGATCCGACCAGCCGATCTTGTCCCTCAGGAATCTGTATCCGAGTGCGGTGAATGCGGCGCGTTCCCTGTTGTCCTTGCCATAGCCATGACCGCCGGCCGCGGGTTCGTAGAAATACGCTTGATATCCCATCGCCTGCAGCTTCGCCGTCATCTTGCGCGCGTGTCCGGGATGCACCCGGTCATCGCGCCGGGTGGTGGCGATCAGGATCGGCGGATATTTCTGCCCCGGCTTTGCCGCGTGATAGGCGGAATAGGTCTGCAGCCATGCCCATTCTTCCGGCTTGTCGGGATCGCCGTATTCCGCGATCCAGCTCGCGCCCGCCAGCAGCTTGGTGTAGCGGCGCATATCGATCAGCGGGATCGTGCAGAACAGCGCGCCGAAGCGTTCGGGATAGCGTGTCAGCATATTCGTGATCAGGATGCCGCCGTTGGAGCCGCCTTCCGCGGCGATTCGCTCCCCACGCGTTACGCCACGCTTCACGAGGTCCGCCGCAACGGCAGCAAAATCGTCATGGGCAAGTCTCTTGCCGGCATATCGGCCGGCATCGTGCCAGCGCGTGCCGAACTCGCCGCCGCCGCGGATGTTGGCGACGACGCTGGTGCCGCCGCGTTCAAGCCACAGCTTGCCGATGGCGGAATTGTAATAAGGCCGCATCGAAAGGCCGAAGCCGCCATAGGCGTTGAGATGAACCGGTGCATCGCCGGTCCCGGTGGCGGGTCCGGTCTGCACATAGGGAATGCGTTCGCCGTCGATCGATACGGCCTCGTGTTGCGTGGTCACGAGCCCGTCGGAGGAGAATGTTCGCGGCGCCTGCTTCAAAAGCATCGGGCTTTCGACGTGCTCCAACAGCATCAATGAGGATGGCGTCAGCGGGTCCTGGATGTTGGCAAGCAGGTCGCCATTGCTTTCGGATTCGTGGGTGTCGAGCCGCCAGACGTCGACGACGCCGATCTCAGGCATTCCCGGTAGCTTGGCGCCGGCCCAGCCGCTTGCCGAGGGTGTCAGAATCTCGAAAACCGGTCGCAGTTCGTCGAGAATCGACAGCACCAGCTTGCCGGCGCTCCAGAAAAAGCCTTGCAGCGCACGCCGCGGTCCTGGCTCAAAAACAATCGTGAAATTGCGCTCGCCCGCGAGATAAGCCGACAGCGACATGCCCAGCACCGTATCCGATGCATAGGTCCGTCCCCCCACCGTCCACGCGGTGCGCCGCTTTACCACGAGCCAGTCCTGATGCGCTTCCATCCAGATGTCGGTTGGGAGATCAAGTTTCGATCTTGCTCCAGTCTCGTCGCCGAGCCACAGGTTGGTATTGAAGAAATCAAGCCGTTCGGCGAACCACACCCTTGGGACGCGATCGGTCCGGTCAACATCCGAGAAGGCAGTCATGTTGTCCGCCACCGTTTCGAAGACGACGGGAGCTTGATTGACGTCGGTGTCGCGCCGCCACAGCCTGCACAGCCCGTGCATATCCGGAGGTGGTTGCCATGCCCTCGCCATACGCGCTCGAAAGCAACAGCGTATCGGTATCGAACCATTGGGCGCCGCCCTTTGCCTCGGGCAGAGCGAAGCCATCGGTCACAAAGGCCTTTGTACCGATGTCGAATTCCCGCAACGTGGCGGCATCGCTGCCGCCCCGCGAAAGGCTCAGAATCGCACGCGGAGCCGTTCCCGGCAGCGTCTGAATCCCGGTCAAGATCCAGTCTTCGTTCTCTTCGCGGGCAAGTTTGTCCACGTCCAGCAGGATATCCCATGTCGGGTTCGGTCCGCGAAACTCGTCGAGCGTGGTTCGCCGCCAGATGCCACGGGGATTATTCGCATCCTTCCAGAAGTTGTAGAGCAATCCACCGCGCCGCGTGACGTAGGGGATATTGTCCGGCCGGTCGTAGATCGCCGCGAGCGTGTCGCGATCCCTGGCAAATCCGGCGTCGCCGAATTTCTCCAGCGTCAGTTTATTTTGCTGCTCGACAAAGGCGAGGGCGCGTTCGCCCTCGACTTCTTCCAGCCACAGATACGGATCGTCATCCGGGGCGGCTACGGTAGGCCTGTCGTCGATGGACATCGCTCGAACTCCATGGGCGTCGATCCCGACGCCCGAGAAACGGTATGAATGGCGACGTTTCCATTTTACGCTGCTGCGCGCCGACCGTCCAATGTGCGTCGATCGCATGGCGCGCGCCCGTTTGCATCGGTTGATTGAACCCACGCCGCCATTCATAGTGAGAGGAATCAATGGGGCTCTAACAGCGCCTTGGGCGCGCCCCCGGGGCGGAAATAGCCGATGATAGACGTGACCGCAGCTGACCGGATTCCCGATGACGCCCGCGTCCGCGCCAATGTGGTGCGGCTTGCGGCGGCACAGGCGCTGACCGGCGCCAATTCGGCGGTGATTTTTGCCACCGGCTCGATCATCGGCGCGACGCTTGCGCCCGACGTCTCGTTCGCGACCGTGCCGATCTCGATGTACGTGCTGGGGCTCGCCGCCGGAACCCTGCCGACCGGCGCGATCTCGCGAGCTTATGGCCGCCGGGTGGCCTTCATCATCGGCACCGGCTGCGGCGCGTCTACCGGCCTGCTCGGCGCGTTCGCCATTCTGCACGGCTCATTCTGGCTGTTCTGTTGCGCGACCTTCCTTGGCGGGCTCTATGGCGCGGTGTCGCAATCCTATCGCTTCGCCGCAGCCGACGGCGCAAGTGCTACGTACCGGCCGAAGGCGGTGTCATGGGTGATGGCCGGCGGCGTGTTCGCCGGCGTGCTCGGTCCGCAGCTCGTGCAATGGACCATGGACATCTGGCAGCCTTATCTGTTCGCCTTCAGCTTTGTCATGCAGGCTGCGGTCGCGCTGGTGGCCATGGCCGTCCTCTCGGGCGTGGACGCGCCAAAACCGGCGCCCGCGGACCTGCATGGCGGCCGTCCGCTGTTCGAGATCGTGCGCCAGCCGCGTTTCATTGCTGCCGCGTTGTGCGGGATCATTGCCTATCCGATGATGAATCTGGTGATGACCTCGGCGCCGCTTGCGATGAAGATGTGCGGGCTCACGGTCAGCGATTCCAATTTCGGCATTCAATGGCATATCGTTTCGATGTACGGCCCGAGCTTCATCACGGGATCGCTGATCGCGCGTTTCGGCGCGCCTGCGATCGTCGCGCTCGGCCTGACCTTGGAAGCCATCGCCGCGACCATCGGTTTGACCGGCATCACCGCCATGCATTTCTGGGCGACGCTGATGGTGCTCGGGATGGGGTGGAATTTCGGCTTTATCGGCGCGTCCGCACTGGTGCTGGAGACGCATTTGCCGCAGGAGCGCAACAAGGTCCAGGCGTTCAACGATTTCCTGGTGTTCGGGATGATGGCGATCGGGTCGTTTTCATCCGGCCAGCTCCTGGCAAATTACGGCTGGTCGGCCGTGAACATGGTGGTCTATCCGCCGGTGCTGCTCGGGCTCGTCGTGCTGGCGGCGACGTCATTTGCCAAGCGGCGCAGGCGGCTGCGGGTGATCGACGAATTCCCCGAGCCAAGTATCTAGTGCCACCTGCTGACATTTCGGCGACGGCCGAAGCTTTTCTCCCAGCTAATCCGCTATTTGTTGTCGTCATGGCCGGGCTTGTCCCGGCCATCCACGTCTTTGGTTGCTTCAGGAAAGAAAAAGACGTGGATGCCCGGGACGAGCCCGGGCATGACGGAGCGGAAAACTGCAACGGTGCAGAAAACAAGAGACAACGAATTGCACAGCGCGAGTTACCTTACCATCGACGAAACCTCCCTCCGCTATGACGGCTGGCGGATCGTCGCCGTCTGCTTCCTGGTCGCGACCTTCGGCTGGGGCCTCGGCTTCTATGGGCAGACCGTCTATCTCGCCGAGTTGCATCGCACGCGCGGCTGGTCGGCCTCGCTGGTCTCGGGCGCGACGACGTTCTTCTATCTGTTCGGCGCCCTGATCGTCGTCTTCGTGGCCGAAGCGGTCAGGCGTTTTGGTCCGCGCAACTGTCTGCTGGCGGGCCTGTTTGCGCTTGCCGCGGCAGCGGTCGCGATCGGTCAGGCGCGTGCGCCCTGGCAGCTCTACGCCGCCAACGCGCTGCTCGCTTTCGCCTGGGCCGGCACCAGCCTTGCCATCATCACCAATACGCTCAGCCTCTGGTTCGACCAAAGACGCGGCATGGCGATCAGCCTGGCGCTGAACGGCGCGAGTTTCGGCGGCATTGCCGGCGTGCCGCTGCTCGTCATCGCGGTTGGCCGCTTCGGCTTTTCCGGCGCCATGATCGCGGCCGCGATCGCGATCGTGTTGCTGGTCGTTCCCGTCGTCCTGATCTTCGTCGGACGACCGCCGCATCATCCCAGCGCGGCCGCCACTGCTACGGCCCGGGATGCGCCGTCGCCGACGCAAATCCGCCGGCGTGCTTTACGCGATATCGGCTTCCTCTCGGTGTCGATCGCATTCGCGCTGGTGTTGTTCGCGCAAGTCGGCTTCATCGTGCACCTTGTCTCGTTCCTGGATCCGGTGATCGGGCGCGAACATGCCGCGGTCGCGGTGGCGCTGTTGACCGCGATGGCGATGGCCGGGCGCGTGCTGTTCTCGACCGTGATCGACCGGCTCAACCAGCGGCTGGCGTCGGCGCTGTCGTTTCTGAGCCAGGCCGCAGCGCTTGCGATCGTCATCAATTCGCGCAACGAAGTTCTCTTGATTGCGGCTTGCGCCCTGTTCGGCTTCTCGGTAGGCAACCTGATCACTCTGCCGTCGCTGATCGTTCAGCGCGAGTTCGATCCGCGCGCCTTCGGCGTGCTGATCAGCCTGATCACGGCGATCAACCAGGTCACCTACGCCTTCGGCCCCGGCGTCATCGGCCTGCTGCGCGATCTCTCCGGAAGCTATTCGTTGCCGTTCTACGGCTGCATGGCGCTGGAAGTGACGGCGGCGGTGCTGATCATGCTGCGCGGGCGCGCAGCAGGTCGTCGAGGTCGAGCCGGTGCGTGAACATCGCGAGCGACCCGTCGGGCCCGCGCGGCCATGTTTCCTTGGGACGGTCCCAGTAAAGCTCGACGCCGTTCTCGTCGTGATCGCGCAGGTAAAGCGCCTCGCTGACACCGTGATCGCTGGCGCCGTCGAGCGGGATGCCGGCCTTGATCACGCGGTGGAGCGCGTCCGCGAGCGCCGGCCGGGTCGGGTAGAGAATGGCGGTGTGGAACAGCCCGGTGGTGCCGGGCGGCGGCGGATGGCCGCCCTTGCTCTCCCAGGTGTTCAGCCCGATGTGGTGATGATAGCCGCCGGCGGAAATGAACGCCGCGCTCGAACCCATGCGCTGCATCAGCTCGAAGCCGAGCACGCCGCAATAAAACGAAAGCGCGCGATCGAGATCGGCGACCTTGAGATGGACGTGCCCGATGCGGGTACCGGCGATGATGGGTGCTGTCGTTTCTGGCATCGGTATTTCCCTTTATCGTATCCGGACGCGGCGCAGCGAGAAGAACGCCGCGCCGCGTCCGGGACACGTAGGCAGCAATCGCTGCTACGCAAGCTCCGAGACCTGCCCTTCCGGCAGTCCGAACTCGAACGTATTCAGCGTCATCGATACCATCGAATAATAGCCGCACAGCCCGATGATTTCGACCAGTCCGCGTTCGCCGAGCAGTTTGACGGCATCGTCATAGAGGGCCTTGGGTAGGCCATGGCCCTCATGAAGCGCGCGGGCGACGTCGTAGATCATCCGGCCCTTGGGCTCGTCGAAGTCGGGCGTGCGGCGGTCGCGGATGGCGTCGACGATCTTTTCGTCCATGCCGCCCTTGAGCGCCAGCCGCTTGTGCGCCCACCATTCGTAATGCGCGGTGAAATGCCGCGCGGTGACGAGGATGGCGATCTCCGACAATTTCGCCGGAAACATCGTATTGAAGCGCAGCACCTCGCCGAGCCGGGTGGCGTGGCGCGCCATCTCCGGGCTGTTGAGCCATGCCATCATCGGCGCCGGCGCGGCGCCGCGCTTGCCGGCGATCGCTTCGTCGTAGGTTTCCTTCTGGTCCGGGCTCATTTCGCCAGGCGAAAGCAGTTTCAGGCGCATCTGGGTTTCCTCTTGTTTTTCAATCCCTACGGCATGAGCGATACACCCGATCAGGGCTTGAGACTACCTCCGCCATGGCGGCAGCTGGCGCACAGATGTATTGAAATGCGCGAACCGCGCGGGCTAAGGTCGATGCAACGATCTTTACAATGGAAACGCGCCATGCCCGATCTGGAAAAATTCCGCCGCGAGACCCGCGCCTGGCTGGAAGCCAATTGCCCGCCCGAGATGCGCAAGCCGATGACCTCGGACGAGGACACGTTCTGGGGCGGGCGCAATACAAAGTTCTCCTCCGAGCCGCAGCGCGTCTGGTTCGAACGGATGCGCGACAAGGGCTGGACCGTGCCGCATTGGCCGAAGGAATATGGCGGCGGCGGCCTCGATGGCGAAGAAGCCAAGATCGTGCGGCAGGAAATGTCTGCGATCGGCGCGCGTCAGCCCCTGACCTCGTTCGGCATTTCCATGCTCGGCCCCGCGCTGTTGAAATACGGCACCGACGAACAGAAGAAAGAACATCTGCCGAAAATCACCGCCGGTCTGATCCGCTGGTGCCAGGGCTATTCCGAACCCAACGCCGGCTCGGACCTCGCCTCGCTGCAGACCCGCGCCGACAGCGACGGCGATGACTTCATCATCAACGGCCAGAAGATCTGGACGTCGTATGCGAATTACGCGGACTGGATTTTCTGCCTGGTGCGCACCGATTCCTCCGCGAAGAAGCATGACGGCATCAGTTTTATTCTTTTCGACATGGCCTCAAAGGGCGTGTCCACAAAACCGATCCTCCTGATCTCCGGCCGCTCGCCGTTCTGCGAGACCTTCTTCGACAATGTGCGCGTGCCCAAGGCCAACGTGATCGGCACCGTCAACCGGGGCTGGGACGTCGCGAAATATCTGCTGCAGCACGAGCGCGCGATGATCTCCGGCATGGGCGAGCGCGGCGTCGGCCGACCGCTCGGCCAGGTCGCGGCCGATTCGATCGGCTCCGACGAGCAGGGCCGGCTGGAAGACCCGATCCTGCGCGGCCAGATCGCGACCTTCGAGATTGACGAGGCGGCGCTGGCGGCTGCCGCCGAGCGCGCGGTCGATCTTGCCAAAGCGGGGCAAGCGCATCCGGCGTTTTCTTCGGCGATGAAATATTACGGCACCGAATTGAACAAGCGCCGCTACGAAATCCTGATGTCGGCGGGCGGCATCGACGCGCTGGAATGGGAGAGCGAGCGCTCCAAGGGCGGCGCCCGCCCGCGCGCCTGGCTGCGCACCAAGGCCAACTCGATCGAAGGCGGCACTTCCGAGGTGATGCTCGGCATCGTCGCCAAGCGCATTCTCGATCTGCCGGGGGCTTAGAAAAGCCTCATCCTGAGGAGCGCGCTTGCGCGCGTCTCGAAGGACGAGACGACATTGGCCTCATGGTTCGAGACGGCGCGAGAGCGCCTCCTCACCATGAGGGTAGAAAGCGAAACTAGTCGAACATCAGTTTAACGGAACCACGTCCATGGCCCTCGTCCTCACCGAAGAACAATCAATGCTGCGCGACAGCGCGCGCGGTCTCATCAGCGACAAGGCGCCGGTGTCGCACTTGCGGCAGCTGCGCGATGCGAAGGACGCCACGGGCTTTTCCCGCGAGCTGTGGCAGACCTTTGCCGAAATGGGCTTTACCGGCCTGTTGGTGCCGGAAGAGTTTCGGCGGCAGCGGGCTCGGCTGCGTCGAAGCCGGCGTCGTGATGGAGGAAATCGGCCGCACCCTGATGCCCTCGCCGTTTCTGTCCACCGCCGTGCTCGCGGCGTCCGCCCTGTCGCGCGGCGGCAGCGCCGCACAAAAGGCCGAGCACCTGCCGAAGATCTCGGCCGGCTCGCTGATCGCCGCGCTCGCCATCGACGAGGGCGCCAAGCATCGGCCGCTGCAGACCAGACTGCAGGCGGTGCGCTCCGGCAACGGTTTCAAGCTGAACGGCGCAAAAGCCTTCGTGGTCGACGGCCATGTCGCCGATCTCCTGATCGTGGCGGCGCGCACGGCTGGCGCAGCCGGCGAGCGCGAGGGGGTGACGCTGTTCCTGGTCGATCCCAAGACCAAGGGCATTGCGACCGAGCGCACCGCGATGGTCGATTCGCATAACGCGGCGCGCATCGATTTCGACAATGTCGAGGTCAATGCCGATGATGTGCTCGGCGAGGTCGATCAGGGCTTTGCGCTACTCGAAGGGGTGCTCAATATCGGCCGCGGCGCGGTCGCCTCCGAAATGGTGGGCTTGAGCGAGGAGGTGTTCGCCCGCACGGTGTCTTATCTCAAGGAACGCAAGCAGTTCGGCAAGCCGATCGGCGAATTCCAGGCGCTGCAGCACCGCGCCGCGCAACTCTATATCGACATCGAGATTACGCGCGCGGCAGTCCTGAAGGCGCAGCAAGCGCTCGACGGCGATTTCGAGAATGCGGCAGCCGCGGTCGCGGTGGCGAAGGCGCGCGCCGGTTCGACCGCGACGCGCGCGGTGCAGGAAGGCGTGCAGATGCATGGCGGCATGGGCATGACCGACCAGTTCGACATCGGCTTCTTCATGAAGCGCGCGCGAACCTGCGAAGAGCTGTTCGGCGATGCCAATTTCCACGCCGACCAGCTGGCGCGGCGGAGAAGTTATTGAAGGCGCGCGCGGGCGAAATCCTATTCCGCCGCCTGCAGCACGGGATTGGGTTTCTTCGGCGCGATCCAGAAAGCGGCGGGCCGTTCGAACAGGAAGTTGGCCCGCGCGGCCAGCGCGATCCGCCAGATCGCAACCGCGCCGACGACACCGACGATGGTGACGATGAGCGAGACCGTGCCGATGTCGTGGATCAGGCCGGTCTTCAACAACAGCGTCCGGGTCGAAGCCATCGGCAGGAAGAAGGCGAGATAGATCACGATCGAATGCTCGCCGAAGAAGCGCAGGAAGTTCAGCCGGTGCGCGTGGGCCAATAAAGTCCCGATCGTGACGATGGCGCAGGCGCCAGACAGTCCCAGCAGCAGCGAAACGATCGGCCACTCGCTGATGCCCAGCGCAACCAGACTGGCATCGACGAAGGCCCACACGGCGAGCACAGCCAGCGCCAGCGTGGGGACCGCGCGCGCGCGGTTCGACAGCGCGAATACGGCTCTAGCAAACATATAGCCGGAATAGATGTAGACGAATCGCGCGCAGAACTCGTCGATCACGGTCCAGCCGGTTGAGATATGCGCGCTCTCGAGCAGCGCCGCCACGCCCCAGACCAGGGGCGGCGGCACGCGACGTGTCAGTTTTATGACAACGAAGAACACCGGCAGCAGATAGATGAACCACAGCGTCCCGAACGGCTCGATGAAGGATTCCAGATACAGAAACCCGACATGGCCCCAACTCGTCTCGGCGGCAAAGGTTGGCGCCTTGAAACCGAACTGGATCGTCACCCACAGCACATAGAAATAGGCGAAATGCACCACCTTGCGGTCGAGATAGGTCCGCCAGTCGCGGTCGATCACGAGCGGCAGGAACAGCCCCGAAATCAGGAAGAAATCCGGCATCCGGAACGGCTTTGCAAATGCGACCGCGGCATGCATGAAGCCGGTCTGGCCGCTGGCCAACTCGACCCCCAGTACCGAATGCATCATCACCACCATGACGATGCAGATGCCCTTGGCGTAGTCCACCCAGTCGACGCGGCCGTCCGCGGCCTTGGCCGCGGGACGCCCGGTCGCGACGGATGTGCCATTTGGTGTCATCGGTGTCTCTTTATGGCGCGGGTGCGCGGCATCATCGGGGTTAAGCGGTTTCTTTCCCCTTTATTCATACAAGGGACGTGCCGATTTCTTCCTTTCCCCTTTGCCGCCAAATGCTTTAAGAGGCGGTCGCGTTAACCATTCGGGACGGATTGTTTCATGCGAATTGCCATGATCGGCACGGGCTATGTCGGGCTGGTTTCCGGCGCCTGTTTTGCGGACTTCGGCCACCAGGTCATCTGCGTGGACAAGGACGGCGACAAGATCGCGAGCCTGCGCCGCGGCGAAATCCCGATCTTCGAGCCCGGCCTCGATGCGCTGGTCGCCGCCAACGTCAAGGCCGGACGGCTCGATTTCGCCACCGAGCTTTCGGCGCCGGTCGCCGAAGCCGATGCGGTCTTCATCGCCGTCGGCACGCCGTCGCGCCGTGGCGATGGCCATGCCGATCTCACTTATGTCTACGCCGCTGCGCGGGAGATCGCGCGCGCGCTCTCCGGCTTCACCGTGGTCGTCACCAAGTCGACCGTGCCGGTTGGCACCGGCGACGAGGTCGAGCGGCTGATCCGCGAAACCAATCCTTCCGCCGACGTCGTGATCGCCTCCAATCCGGAATTCCTGCGCGAGGGCGCGGCGATCCGCGACTTCAAGTTTCCGGACCGCATCGTCGTCGGCACGTCCGACGAGCGCGCGCGAAAGGTGCTCGGCGATATCTACCGGCCGTTGTCGCTGAACCAGGCGCCGCTGATGTTTACCGAGCGGCGGACCGCCGAACTGATCAAATACGCGGCCAATGCGTTCCTCGCCACCAAGATCACCTTCATCAACGAGATCGCCGATCTCGCGGAGAAAGTCGGCGCCGACGTGCAGGAAGTCGCGCGCGGCATTGGGCTCGACAACCGGATCGGCTCGAAATTCCTGCATGCCGGTCCGGGCTTCGGCGGCTCGTGCTTCCCGAAGGATACCCGCGCGCTGGTGAAGATCGCGCTCGATCATGATGTGCAGCTGCGCATCGTCGAGGCGGTGCTTGGGGTCAACGACAACCGCAAGCGCGCGATGGCCCGCAAGGTCGCTGCCGCCGCCGGCGGCAGCCTGCGCGGCAAGACGGTCGCCGTCCTCGGCCTCACCTTCAAGCCGGATACCGACGACATGCGCGAGGCGCCGTCGATCCCGCTGGTGACGGGACTGCTGGACCTGGGCGCCAAGGTGCGCGCGCACGATCCGGTCGGCATGGAGCAGGCGCGCCGCGAACTGCCCGACATCGACTATTGCGACGACCCCTACGCCTGCGTGCGGGGCGCGGATGCCATGGTGGTGGTGACCGAATGGGTGCAGTACCGCACGCTCGACCTGGAGCGGTTGAAGCGCGAAATGGCGCACCCGGTCGTAGTCGACCTGCGCAACATCTATCGCTCCGAAGACATGGCCGCGCACGGCTTCACTTACGAGAGCATTGGCCGCGCGCCCTTGCCGCGAGGGTGATGTTTCTCTTACCTCGCCCCGCTCTTCGCGGGGAGAGGTCGAAATTCGCGGCAGCGAATTTCGGGTGAGGGGGACTCTCTCCGCGCGTTCAGTGTTCGTGGAAGCAGCCCCTCACCCCAACCCTCTCCCCGCGAAGAGCGGGGCGAGGGAGTTAAGACGATACCGGGATAAACATTGCCCCGCTCCTTCGACACGCCCCTTCCGATCGACGCGGTGCTCGACGAGCTGTCGCAGACGCTCGAAGGTCACAACGCCGCCGTGCTGGTGGCGCCGCCCGGCGCCGGCAAGACCACACGGGTGCCGCTGGCGCTGCTCGATGCGCCCTGGGCCGTGGGTAAGAAGATCATCGTGCTGGAGCCTCGGCGGATCGCGGCGCGTGCCAGCGCCGAGCGGATGGCCAAGACCCTGGGCGAGCGCGCCGGCGAAACCGTCGGCTATCGTGTCCGGTTCGGCTCGAAGATATCGCGCAAGACCCGGATCGAGGTGGTCACCGAGGGCATTTTCTCGCGACAAATTCTCGACGACCCCGAATTGTACGGCGTCGCGGCGGTGCTGTTCGACGAGTTTCATGAACGCTCGCTCGACGCCGACCTCGGACTGGCGTTGGCGCGCGACGCGCAAACCGGCCTGCGCGAGGATTTGCGCCTGCTCGTGATGTCGGCCACGCTCGACGGCGCGCGGGTCGCAAGACTGCTCGGCGAGGCGCCGGTGATTGCCAGCGAAGGCCGCGCCTTCGCGGTCGAGACCCGCTATCTCGGCCGTAAAGGCCGATGTGCCGCTGGAACGCCAGATGGCGGATGCGATCGCGGCCGCGCTGCGCGCCGATCCCGGTTCGGTGCTGGCATTCCTGCCGGGCGCCGCCGAAATCCGCCGCACCCAGAACTTCCTTGCCGAGCGCATCCACGATGCGACGATCGAAATCGTGCCGCTGTTCGGCGCACTCGAAGCGGCCGTGCAGGACCGCGCCATCGCGCCGGCGCCGAAAGGGCACCGCAAGGTGGTGCTGGCGACCTCGATCGCCGAGACCTCGCTGACCATCGAGGGCGTGCGCATCGTGGTCGATTCGGGTCTGGCGCGGGTGCCGCGCTACGAGCCGGATATCGGGCTGACGCGGCTTGAAACCGTGCGGGCCTCGCGCGCCGCGGTCGATCAGCGCCGCGGCCGCGCCGGCCGTACCGAACCCGGCATCTGCTACCGTCTCTGGGATGAGCCGCAGACGGCGTCGCTGGCGGCCTTCACCCAGCCGGAAATCCTCAGCGCCGATCTCTCTTCGCTGGTGCTCGACCTCGCGCAATGGGGCGTCAGCGATCCGGCGACGCTGTCGTTTCTCGACCCGCCGCCTGTGCCCGCGCTGAAGGAGGCGAAAAGCCTGCTGCATGAGCTCGGCGCGCTCGATCTCGACGGCCGGATCACGGCGGAGGGAAAAAGCCTGCGCGCGCTGGCGCTGCCGCCGCGGCTTTCGCGCATGATCGTCGACGCGCATCGCCTCGGGCGGGTGAGGAGGCCGCGGAAATCGCCGCCGTGCTCACCGAGCGCGGGCTTGGCGGCGACAGCGCCGATCTCGACGTTCGCCTCGATCAGTTCCGCCGCGACCGCTCGCAACGCGCCACCAGTGCCCGCGAGCTCGCGCGCCGCTGGGCGGCCCAGGTGGCTTCGTTTGACGCTGCTTCTTCTCCCTCCCCCCTTGGGGGGGAGGGTCGGGGTGGGGGATTCACAACGGCGGTTCGTGGCACCCCCACCCCTAACCCCTCCCCCCAAGGGGGAGGGGAACGCGGAGAGTTGCGCGCACTTGGCGACAAGATATCCACCGGCGTCATGCTCGCCTTTGCCTTCCCGGACCGCGTCGCGCGTAACCGGGGCAATGGCAGCTTCGTGCTCGCCAACGGCCGCGGCGCTGTCGTCGAGCAGACCTCCGCGCTGGCGCGCGCGCCGTATATCGCGGTCGGCGAACTGACCGGGACGGCAGCGGCCGGACGCATCCTGCTGGCGGCGCCGATCGCGCAGGCCGAAATCGAGTTGCATTTCGCCGACCAGATCGAGACCGCCGACGAGATTTCATTCGATCGCGGTGCACTCGCTTTAAGGGCGCGCCGCAAGCGAACGCTTCACGCGATCACGCTGTCGGAAGCCCCGCTGGCGCTGACGCCTTCCGAGGTGACCGCGCGCATCCTGGCCGATGGGCTGATCGCCATCGGCCTCGACAAATTGCCGTGGTCGAAGCCATCGAAGCAATGGCGCGACCGCGTCATGTTCCTGCGCAAGGCTGAGGGCGAAAGCTGGCCCGATCTGTCCGACGATGCGCTCGCGGCCCGGCGCGAGGATTGGCTGGTGCCCGCGCTCTACGACAAGACCGCGCTGAAGGAGTTCTCCGCGAGCGATCTTTCAGACGCGCTGTCGACGCTGATTGCCGTGGGAGTTGCGCGCGCGGCTTGAGCGCGAGGCGCCGACGCATTTCGAGGCGCCAACCGGAACCATGCTCGCGATCGACTACGAGGCCGAGCAGGGGCCGACGATCGCGGTCCGCCTGCAGGAATTGTTCGGGCTCAACACCCATCCCTCGATCGCGAACGGCGCGGTGCCGCTGGTCTTGGAATTGCTGTCGCCGGCGCAGCGACCGGTGCAGGTGACGCGCGACCTGCCGGGTTTCTGGCGCGGCAGTTACGCCGCTGTGCGTTCCGACCTGCGCGGACGTTATCCGCGGCACCCGTGGCCGGAGGATCCGGCGAACGCGCTGCCGACGCGCCGGGTCAAGCCGCGGGGAACCTGAACTCAAGTTGTCATTGCCGGGCATAGCCGTCCGAAGGACGGCGTCGCTTCCGCTCGCCTGTGACCCGGCAATCCATCTCGGGAAAGGCCATTTCTCGAGGCCTGATGGATACGCGGGTCAAGCCCGCGTATGACGACGGCGGGCGTTAACCCTTCGCTCATCCTTTTCGCCAAAATGGCAGGCTCCGCCCACGCGGCTCGGTCGAACTATTGTGGCCGCCGTGGTGAATTGTGTTGTTCAAACCGAGTACCGCGTCATGCGTAACATCCTGATCCTTGCTGCCATCCTGGCCGGTCTCGGCACCTTTATGGCGCAGATCGCGGACAAGTTGACGCCCGCGCCGGCCGCCGCAACCACCGTCGCCAAGCAAGTCGCCGACGTCGAAACGCCGGCACCATCGAGTGCCCGCAGCCTCAATATCCCGCGCGACGCCCGCGGACATTTCGAGACCGAGGGCAGAATCAACGGCCAGCGCCTCGGCTTCATGGTCGATACCGGTGCCTCCGTGGTCGCGTTGAACGAAAGCTCCGCGGCGCGGTTCGGGCTCTATCCGACGCCCGGGCAATATACCGCCAGCGTCACCACCGCCAACGGCACCATCAAGGCGGCGCGCACGCGGCTTGCCATGATCGATGTCGGCGGGCTCGTGGTGCGCGACGTCGACGCCATGGTGCTCCCCGACGAGGCGCTCTCGGAGAACCTGCTCGGCCTGTCGTTCCTGTCGAGGCTGAAGCGCTTCGAATACGCCAACGGCCAGATGGTGCTGGAGCAGTAGCGCCGTCGACCTGTTCGCCCTACGGGTGAAAGCGCGTTGGAAACGACGGGCTTTTCGACTATATTGGCGCCATGCGCCGCGATGATGTCATTGCCCAGCTGAAAAAGACCGAGCCCTTCTTGCGGGCCCTCGGCGTCGAGGGCCTTTATCTGTTTGGTTCGTACGCGCGCGATGAGGCGGATTCGGACTCCGATGTCGACGTGTTCGTCGATCCCGCGTCTGGTCGGGATCTCGACTTTCTGTCGTTCATGGAGGCCTTCGAGGCCCTCCAGAACGCGTTTAACCACCAAGTCGAAATTGGCTATTCGAATCGTGCGGGACTATCCCCCTACATCCGTGAGGACGTGGAACGCGAAGCGCTGCGGATTTTCTAATGGCTGCCAGCAAGAACCGACGCGCGCGGCTGTTTCATATTCGCGACGAGATCGAGGGCGTAGCGATTGCCGTCGAAGGGCTTTCTTACGAACAATACGAGGCCAGCTACATCCATCGTCGTGCGATCGAGCGGGCCGCGCAAATTATTTCGGAGGCTGCAAAGGCGCTGCCGCGGGACTATCTGGCTCAATATGCCGACGCCCCATGGACTTCCATCGTCGGAATCGGCAACGTTTTGCGACACGAGTACCAGCGGCTCGACGACAGGCAACTTTGGGAAATCGCGACGATACATCTGCCTGCTCTGGAGCCCGTCGTTCGACGGATGATTGCCGAGCTCGACGATTGAACTTGTGTTTAGGCTGAAACGCTTCGAATACGCCAACGGCAGGATGGTGCGGGAACAGTAGGGTTCTTCGGCTGCCGTCCGCCTTAATCATTACCCGAACAAACCGACGATCCGGCCTTTCACTACGCCTTCGCATTCGCTAAACGCTGCTATCCTTTCGCGTTTCATGGCGAGGCCGTCTTTGATGTTCCCGAAGCCGAAATCCGTGCTGCTACCCAATACCTATGCCTTCGAATCCGAGCCGATGGTGAAGGTGACGGGCTTTCGCGAATACGACGCGCGCTGGCTGTTCAACAAGGAAATCAACCTGATGGGCGTGCAGGCGCTCGGCATGGGGTTGGGCGCGCTGATCGCGGAACTCGGCGTCAGCCAAGAGATCGTCACCGGGCATGATTTCCGCAGTTATTCGGCCTCGATCAAGTATGCGCTGATCTCGGGGCTGATGGCGTCCGGCTGCAAGGTGCACGACATCGGGCTCGCGGTGACGCCGATGGCCTATTTCGCGCAGTTCGAGCTCGACGTGCCCTGCGTTGCCATGGTGACCGCATCCCATAACGACAATGGCTGGACCGGCGTCAAGATGGGCGCCAACCGCCCGCTGACCTTCGGCCCGGACGAGATGACGCGCTTGAAGGAAATCGTGCTCAATGCCGACTTCAAGAACAAGGTCGGCGGCTCTTACCAGTTTCATGAGAATTTCCCGGCGCGCTATATCGCCGATCTCACGGCGCGCCCGAAGCTGAAGCGCAAGCTCAAGGTCGTGGTCGCCTGCGGCAACGGCACCGCTGGCGCCTTCGCGCCGCAGGTGATGGAGGCGATCGGCTGCGAGGTCGTGCCGCTCGACACCGAGCTCGACTACACCTTCCCGAAATACAATCCGAACCCCGAAGACATGGAGATGCTGCACGCGATCCGCGACGCCGTGCTCGCGCACAAGGCCGACGTGGGCTTGGGCTTCGACGGCGACGGCGACCGCTGTGGCGTGGTCGACAATACGGGCGAAGAGATTTTCGCCGACAAGGTCGGCGTGATGCTGGCGCGCGACATGTCGGCGATCCACAAGGACGCGCAGTTCGTGGTCGACGTCAAATCCACCGGGCTCTTCGTCACCGATCCGGTGCTGCAAAAGCAGGGCGCGAAGACCACCTACTGGAAGACCGGCCATTCCTACATGAAGCGCCGCACCAACGAACTCGGCGCGCTGGCGGGGTTCGAGAAGTCCGGACATTTCTTTTTCAACAAGCCGTTCGGTCGCGGCTATGACGACGGCCTGGTCTCGGCGATCGCGGTCTGCGAGATGCTCGACCGCGCGCCCGGCAAGTCGATGGCCGATCTGAAGAACGCGCTGCCGAAAACCTGGTCCTCGCCGACCATGTCGCCGCATTGCGCCGACGAAACCAAATACGGTGTGGTCGATGCCGTGGTGAAGCATTTCGAGGCGATGCAGAAGAACGGCGAGACGATCGCGGGACAAAAGATCCGCGATCTCGTCACCGTCAACGGCGTGCGCGTCACCGTGGAAGACGGCAGCTGGGGCCTGGTGCGGGCCTCATCCAACAAGCCGGAACTGGTGGTCGTGGTCGAGAGCCCGGTATCGGAGCAAAGGATGCGCGACATGTTCGACTTGATGGATGGCGCGCTGCGCACTCATCCCGAAGTCGGCGAGTACAATCAGAAGATTTGAGATTGCTACCCTACTCACAATTGTCATGCCCCGCGAATGCGGGGCATCCAGTAGGCCGAGATTTCTCGATTCGATCGCAACCGTCTCTGGAATACTGGATCGCCCGCTTTCGCGGGCGATGACTACATTCGTGGAATTGACGGCTACGCCACGTGCAGCGAGCCCAGGAAGCCCGCGACCTCGGATTTCAGTCGCTCGGATTGCGACGACAAGCCGTTGGTCGCCTCCAGCATCCTGGAGACCGCACGGCCGGCTTCATCGGATGCACGGTTGACCCGCAGAATGGTGTCGTTGACGTTGCGGGTGCCATTCGCCGCTTGCTGCACGTTGCCGGCAATTTCGCGCGTTGCCGCGCCCTGCTGACCGACGGCGGCCGCGATATCGTTGGATATGCCGTCGATCTCGGCGATGGTGCCCCCGATCGCCTGGATCGCGTTCACGGCCTGGCTGGTGGCGTTCTGGATGTCCTGCACCTGGGCGGAAATCTCCTCCGTCGCGTTCGCGGTCTGGTTCGCCAATGCCTTGACCTCGCTTGCGACCACCGCAAATCCCCTGCCGTGCTCGCCGGCGCGCGCGGCCTCGATGGTGGCGTTCAAGGCCAGAAGATTGGTTTGGCTCGCGATGTTCTGGATCAAGGTCACGACTTCGCCGATCTTCTGCGTGCCGGCGGCAAGCCCTTCCACCACGGCGTTGGTGCGGCGTGCCTCGTTGGCGGCCTTGGCGGCGATCTCGGCCGAGCGGATCACCTGCTGGGAAATACTGCTGATCGAGGCGGTCAATTCCTCGGTCGCGGCCGCCACCGTATCGACATTCGCCGAAGCCTGCGTCGAAGCCGCGGCGGCGGAAGCCGTCAAGCGCGCGGTTTCCTCATTGCTCGCGCTCATCGACGAGGAAAGGCCCTGCATTTCGTCCGCCGCAATCGCGACCGCTTCGACGATGCCGCCGATCTTTCGCTCGAAGCCTGCCGCGAGTTCGCGCCTGGCGGCGTCGCTTTCCCGCTTGGCCCGTCGCTCGGCCTCGGCGCGCTCGCTGTTGGCGCGGGCCTCGGCAGCGCTTGCAGCTTCGGCTTCGGCCGTCTTCAGTGCGGTGGTCTCGAACAGCTGCGACAGGGTGTGGGCGAGCCAGATCAGCACGCCTGCCTCGATCAGCAGGATGACGGCGTGAAGAACGACGCGGCCGAGATCGGTGCCGCCGGGATAGATCGCGGCGGGCAAGATGAAGTTCAGCGCCAGATGATGCAGCGCGACCGCGACCGTGCCGAGGACGATCGGCCGGTAGTCGCAATAAGCGACCAGGCACGCGAGCGCCGCAAAAAAGTACATGTGCATGTCGATCTGCCAGCGATGCCCCGACAGTTGGAAGACGAACATCGACACGCCGCCCATCAGTGCGACGGAAATGACGAGGCGCGTCGAGAGCGCATTGCCCGCCGTGTGCCACGACAAGGTCGCGGCGAGCGCCATCGCGGCCATGAAAGCCGTCGGTATCAGCCAATCGGTGCCGCGCATGATACCGATGACGAGGCGATCGGAACATGCACCCAAAGCACCGCGAGCAGCGTCCTCGTGGTGGTTTCGCGCAGAGTTGCCAGATCATCGCTCTCGATAGTCATTCCCAGTCCTCCAAACCTATTTCGAGAAGCAGGCGGAGATCGCCTGCGGGTCCATGGCAAGCCAGGCACCGGCCTTGCGCAGCCGCGCCAGTCCGTCATGCGGGTTCGGCCGCACCACCAGAAGTGACGGAATCGCTGTCATCCTCACGATCGCAGCGTCGGCCGAGGCAGAAGCAAGGAAAGTCCGTTGCGCGTTCCACCATGGCGGAAAGATTACCGCCACGACTTCGGCACCGGGATGGATCTGCAGCGTCAGCCCCGCGATCGCGAACCAACTCGCGACCAGCAAGATGCCGGCGTTCAGCCAGGCAAGCCGTTGCAATTTCGGGATCGTCTTTCCGCGCACCATCATGCGGGACAATACGGGGCCGAGCCTAATTACCCGTAAATCTTCGGTTAGCGGATTCGGCGATAACGCGAAGTTGTCGCGCGGAGCGGACGCTGAGATTCCTCAATCGAAGGTGGCGGCTACTCAAGCGTTTTGCAGCGAAAGCCTGCTCCGCACTTGGATACCGAAGTGGAGCCTCCGCCTCCGTTCCGGTTCAATCGGAACGCAAGAGACTTTACGCTGCCGGCACCGGCAAGGCGGTGACCGACTTGATCTTCTCCATCGCAAAGCGCGAGGTGACGTTCTTCAGCGGCACCGCGCCGATCAGCTTCTTGTAGAACACGTCGAAGCTCGGCATGTCCGCGACCACGACGCGGAGCATGTAGTCGACGTCGCCGGCCATCCGGTAAAATTCCATCACCTCGGGCATGGCGCTGACGGCCTCGGCGAATTTCTTCAGCCAGGCCTCCGAATGATCGGCGCTCTCGACCGAGACGAAAACCGTGATCCCGAGTCCGATCTTGTTCTGGTCGACCAGCGCGACGCGGCGCAGGATGACGCCGTCGGCTTCCAGGCGCTGGATACGCTTCCAGCACGGCGTCGAGGACAGCCCGACCCGGTCGCCGATCTCGGCGACCGAAAGCGAGGCGTCCTCCTGCAGCACCATCAAAATCTTGCGGTCGATGGCATCGAGGCGGCGGTTGGGTTCTTGGAGGTGGGCGGCTAGCTCGCTCATGAGAAGAACTTTGTTCCATTTATGGGGTTATGAAACCCTCATATATAGAAAAATCTTCTATAGCAAGCCTATTATCTAGCCGTCGAGCTCTGTGGATGGCCGAATCCGCCGTGGCTCAAAAGCTCTTCAACTTCAGTACGTTGCGGGGCGGCGAAGGCGCCCCCGAAACGGGTGCATTTCAGCGCCGCGGCCGCGGAGGCGAACCGCAGCGCCTGCCGCAGTTCCTGCTGCTCGGTGATGGCGAGCGCGAAGGCGCCATGGAAAACGTCGCCGGCGCCGAGGGTATCCACGGTATGCACCGGAAAGGCCGGCGTCTCCTGCAGGTCCTGGTGCTCGTCGAGCCAGATCGTGCCGCGCGGGCCGCGCGTGCCCGCCAGGAACGACGGGGTCAGCTTGGCGATCTTCTTCAGCGCCTGGCCGTCGTCGCTGACGTCGGCGGTCTCCTGCAGCGGCTCGCTCGAAAACACCAGATGCGAGGACGCGGTCAATAGCCCCTCCCGCAGCGACATCGCGCGATCGACGTCGACGATCACCGGAATGCCGCGCCGGCGCGCTTCGGCGCAGAGGTCGGTACAGAATTCCGCGCAACGGCTCTCGATCAGGATGGCGTCGCAGTCCGCCAACAGCGCGTCGGCGCCCGGCAGCTTGACCTTCCACAGTTCCGGATCGCGGAACGTGACGTTGGTGCGCTCACCGCTGGGGTCGATCATGATGGCCGAGATCGGCGTCACCAGGCCGCGCATCTGCACGATATGCTGGGTGTCGATGCCCTCATGCGCCATCTGCTCGAAAATAAAGCGGCTGGAGGTTTCGCGGGCATCGCCCATCGGACCGCAGATCGAGGCGCGGCCGCCGAGCCGCACGATCCCGATCGCCGCGTTGAGCGCGTTGCCGCCGCAAATTTCCTCGAAATGAGCTGGCGTGCCCCTTGGAACCGCGCGCCGGCACGCCCGGAACGCGAAAGGTCAGGTCGCGCACCGGCATACCGATGCAGAGGATGCGCGGCGCGATCTTCGGCGCGGCGTCGTGGAAGTTCATGCCGAGGTCCGTCATGCCGGTTTCGCAAGTCCTGACTTAAGCGAAAGAGACATCGGCCTGTTCCCGCTATGCGTCCGTGGTCGTTCCCCCATGCACCCAGCGCCCGACCAAATGATGGGCAATGGCGAAGGGGTGCGGCCCGGCCAGGCCGTCGGGATGTTTCCGCGTGATCATCAGGCGGGCCTCGTCGCGGTCGAACCAGCGCGCGTCTTCCAGTTCCGTGCGGTCGACCACGATATCCTCGCTGGTGGCGCGCGCGGTGCAGCCGATCATCAGCGATGACGGATAGGGCCAGGGCTGCGTCATGTAGTAATTGACGTCGGTACAGTGGATGCCGCTTTCCTCGAAAATCTCGCGGCGAACCGCGTCCTCGATGGTTTCTGCCGCTTCGACAAAGCCGGCAAGGCAGGAATACATGCCGGGCGGAAACTGCTTCTGCCTCCCGAGCAGGCATTTGTCGCCCGAGGTCACCAGCATGATCACGACGGGGTCGGTACGCGGAAAATGTTCGGCCTTGCAGTTCGGGCAGTCGCGCTTCCAGCCGCCTTCCTTCATCGCGGAGCGGGTGCCGCAATTGGCGCAGAAGCCGTGGCGCTGATGCCAGCTCACCATCGATTTGGCCATCGCGATCGCCGAGAGCTGCTCCGGCGGGACCACGCCCTGCATCGCCATGCCGCGCAATTCGGTGACCGCGACGTCGTCGCGCGTCATCAGCTTTTCGACCGCAGCAGTAGAAATGCCCATGCCGAACACTGCCGCGCCATCGCGCAGGCCCAAGAAGATCGTGCCGGGATTGGCGCCGAATTTGTAGCGCCTCCTCGATCGAAAGCAGCGCGCGCGAACCGCCTCCCTCGCGCTTCACGACCAGCGAGTTGCGGTGCACCACATAGGCGCGCGAGTTGGGATGGCTTTCAAGGGCGAGCAGTTTCTCGTCGTTGCCGCGCAGATGCGCGGCGCGGTCGAGGATGTTGGTGACGAAGGCCGGCTGCCCCAGCGGAAAGGATTCGAATGCGGACATTGCTATTTTTCTCAACCTAACCAGATCTTGCGGCGAAGCGCGCTGATGAAATTCTGCACTTCCTCGGCGTCATGGGGAAGCGGCGGCATCGCGCCCCAGACCGGGCGCGGCCAGGCGGCATCACTGGCGCGGCGCGCGATGACGTGGACGTGCAGTTGCGGCACGACGTTGCCGAGCGCGGCGATATTCAGCTTGTCGCATTTCGTGACCTCCTTCAGGGAGCGCGCGACGCGGGAAATTTCCGTCATCAGCTGCGCCTGCTCGACCTCGGCCAGATCGATGATCTCCACGATCTCGTCCCGGCGCGGCACCAGCAGAAGCCAGGGGTAATGCGCGTCCTTGATCACCAGCACCCGGCACAGCGGCAGGTCGCCGATGTCGATGGTGTCCTTTTTGAGCTGTGGATGCAGCGACCAGGCGGGGGCGTCAGAGGGCATGTGGGTTCCAGGTGCGTCCATCGCTCTCCCGACGGCTTCGGTCCGAAGCGGCCTGAAATGGACATCGCTCGCAGATGCTTATCAAGCCATCATCATCCGCGAAAGCGGATGATCCAGTATTCCAGGCCGGCCTTGATGCAATCGCGAAAGCCACGGCCTGCTGGATACCCGGCTTTCGCGACGCGAATGCGTGATATGACCGCATATGACCGCCGATGCCCCGCTTGCTTTCCGGGCCTTTTGGCCCCAAATAGGGACCGGGAGATTGGCGGTGGACGAGCCACTCGCCAACCGGGTCAGGTCCGGAAGGAAGCAGCCCTAACGAGGTCCGGATCGGGTCGCTCGTCAGTCTCCTACCTGTCTTTTCGGGCGAATCGCGCAAAAGCGGCAAGATTCCGCACGTTGTGCTTGCTCCGGTCCGGCGCTATTCCGCAAAGGTGGGTACCGGTTTTGCGACCAGAATGCGCGCAAGTCAGCGATCGAAACCGGCCGAGAGACCTTCAATTGCGGATCGACCGATGACCGACGCTGGCGCTCCCTCAGACCGGCCCGACAGCGCCGAGGCGGGCGGTTTCGACCTTGGCGCCGCGCCCGGCGCGGCCAAGCCCTATCGCGTGCTGGCGCGCAAATACCGCCCCTCCAGCTTTGAGGATCTGATCGGCCAGGACGCCGTGGTCCGCACGGTTTCCAACGCCTTCGAGACCGGGCGGATTCCGCAGGCCTGGATCCTGACCGGGGTGCGCGGCGTCGGCAAGACCACCACCGCCCGCATTCTCGCCCGCGCGCTGAACTACGAGTTGCCGGACGGATCGGTGAAGGGCCCGACCATCCACATGCCGGTGCTCGGCGTGCATTGCCAGGCGATCATGGAAAGCCGCCACATGGACGTCTTGGAAATGGACGCCGCGTCCCATACCGGCGTCGACGACGTCCGCGCCATCAACGACAGCGTGCGCTACGCGCCGGCGAGCGCCCGCTACAAGGTCTACATCATCGACGAAGTCCACATGTTGTCGACGGCGGCCTTCAACGCCTTTCTGAAGACGCTGGAAGAGCCGCCGGAGCACGCCAAGTTCGTGTTCGCCACCACCGAAATCCGCAAGGTTCCGGTCACGGTGCTGTCGCGCTGCCAGCGTTTCGACCTGCGCCGGGTCGATGCCGATGTGCTGATGAGCCATCTTGCCAATATCGCGAAAAAGGAAGGCGTCGAGATCGAGCCGGAGGCGCTCGGCATCATCGCGCGCGCGGCGGAAGGCTCGGTGCGCGATTCGCTCTCGCTGCTCGATCAGGCGATCGCGCATGCCGCTGGCTCCGTGCGCGCGGAACAGGTGCGGCAGATGCTGGGCTTGGCCGACCGCACCCGGGTGATCGATCTGTTCGAACAGCTGGCGCGCGGCGATATCGCCGCCGCGTTCAAGGAATTCCGCGAGCAATATGATACCGGCGCCGACCCGATCGTGGTGCTCTCCGACCTCGCCGAGTTCGTCAATTTCGTCACCCGCGTCAAGGTGGTGCCGGCGACGGCGGACAATGTCGTCTTCAGCGAGACCGAGCGGCTGCGCGCGCGTGATTTCGCGACCAAACTCTCGATGCGGGTGCTGTCGCGGATGTTCCAGATGCTGCTCAAGGGCATCGCGGAAGCGCAAGCCGCGACCCGTCCTGCGATGGCCGCGGAAATGGTGCTTGGTGCGCATCGCCTATGTCGCCGACATGCCGACGCCGGATGAAGCGATCCGGATGATCGAGCAGAATGGCGGGGCCTCGCCGGTCGCAGTAGTCAGCGCTCCGAGCCGCCCCGCGCCGGCTTCGACCTCATCCTCGCTTTCGCCGGCGCCGGCACGGTCCCCGTCGGCTCCGCGCTCCGGCGCCGAAGCCTCGACGCGCCCGCAAATGATAACCCAGGCGTCCGAGCCGCAGTCCGCGGCTGCGCTGCGGATTTCGAGCTTTCCGGAGCTGGTGGCGCTTGCCGCCGACAAGCGCGATCTTATGATCAAGGCAGCGCTGGAGGCCGATGTCCGGCTGGTGCGGATCGAAGACGGGCGGCTGGAAATCGCGCTGGAGCGCAACGCCGCACGCACGCTCGTCAACGATCTCTCGCGCAAGCTGGAACAGTGGACCGGACGGCGCTGGACCGTGATCGTTTCCAACGAGGCTGGCCAGCCTACGCTGCGCGAGCAGAACCTGGTCGAAAAGAACCAGCGCGAGCGCGCCGCGGAAGCCGACCCGCGGGTAAAAGAGGTGCTGACGCGATTTCCGGGCGCGAAGGTGGTAGAGGTACGCAAGCTTGCCCCCGAGCCGCCGGATTCCGATGATAGCGCTGAACTTGGTGCCAACGATCCCGGCGAGGGTCCCGACAGCGACGACGAATAGGCGATTTCGAGGGAAAAACCGATGCCCGATTTTCTTGGCATGATGAAGCAGGCGGCGCAGCTGCAATCGAAGATGCAGGCGATGCAGGACGAGCTCGGCAATGTCGAGGTCGAGGGCATTTCAGGCGGCGGCCTTGTCGCCGTGCGCATGAGCGCGAAGATGGAAGTGAGGGGGATCAAGATCGACCCCTCGCTGATGAAGGCGGAGGAGCGCGAGATCCTCGAGGACCTCCTGGTCACGGCGCACAATGACGCGCGGCGCAAGGCGGAGGCCGCGATGCAGGAGAAAATGCAGGCGCTGACTGGCGGCCTCGGCCTGCCGCCGGGGTTGGGTCTCGGATAAGAAATGCCCGCTGCCGTTGCCGGTCCCGAAATCGAACGCCTGATCCAGCTCCTGGCGCGGCTGCCCGGGCTCGGTCCGCGCTCGGCGCGCCGCGCGGCGCTGCACCTGATCAAGAAGCGCGAGGCCTTGATGACGCCCTTGGCCGCCGCGCTGCAGGTCGCGATCGACAAGATCCAGGTCTGCAAGACCTGCGGCAACATCGACACGCAAAGTCCCTGCACGGTATGCACCGATCCGCGCCGCGATCCCTCGATCATCGTCGTGGTCGCCGACGTCGCCGATCTCTGGGCGCTGGAGCGGGCCAACGCGACCAACGCCCGCTATCATGTGCTGGGCGCGACGCTGTCGCCGCTCGATGGCGTCGGTCCGCAGGACCTGACCATCGACGCGCTGGTCAAGCGCGCGCACGATCCGCAAGTCAGCGAAATCATTCTGGCGCTGAATGCAACCGTCGACGGCCAGACCACCGCGCACTACATCACCGACCTCCTGCAGGATGCGAACGTCAAGGTGACGCGGCTTGCGCATGGCGTGCCGGTCGGCGGCGAACTTGATTATCTCGACGAAGGGACGCTATCGGCTGCGATGCGGCAGCGGACGCTGTTCTAGAGCATGATCCGGAAAAGTGGGTACCGGTTTTCCGAAAAGATCATGCTCAAACAATAAGCTGGAGCGCGATGGTGATTAAACCCGATCCCATCGCGCTCTCGCTGACACGAACGGAATTGATCGAAATGACGAAACCACGATTCGGCAAACGCTTGGCTTGTGCGGCAATTCTGGCGGTTACGCTCGCTGCGCCGGTGGCGCTTGCGCAGCAGGCCGATCCCGCGCAAGAGGGCGATCCAGCACCGAAGCCCGGCAAGCCGATCAATGCCGGCGACGTGCTGTCGGGCGAGCTGAACGCCATGCGCTTGCGCTCCGGCCAGAACCGCAAGCGCGTCTCGACCTATCTGATCACCAGCGAGCCGCGCCGGCTGCCGCCGCCGAACGGGCTCTGCAACCTGGAAACCGGTCCGGAGACCTTCGAACTCGTCACCAAGAACGACGCGCAGGCCGCGCAGTTGAAAGCCCTCGTCGGCAAGGAAATCTCGGTGAAGATCGATGAGGTTGCCTGCGCGCAGGATGCCGGCGAGATGAGCGAAGCCGTGGTCACCAAATGGAGCGTGGTGACGAAGCATTGAGTTGCCGCCCTGCCTCAACTGTCATCGCCCGGCTTGCCGCCTTCGCTAAAGCTTCGGCGGGCCTAAGACCGCCAGCCCCGTCGAAGCCTCTTGACCCGCCGAAGTCCGCCTTCGGACGAAGGCGGTTGGCGTAGACGGGACCGGGCGACCCAGTACGCCGAGACCTCACCATTGATCCGAGGTGTCTCTGGAATACTGGATCACCCGCCGGAGCCTGTCATCCGGCCGGCCGAAGGCCGGACCGGGTGGCGGGTGACGACGACTGAGGTTGGCGGACGCAGCATCGCTATCTAAATCTTCGCCGCTTCCAACTCCGCAAAATGTCCGCGCCGCTGCAGCCAGGCGAGCAGCATCAGGCCCGGCACCGCGACCACGACGCAGACCGCGAAAAACAAAGGCCAGCCGGTCGCCTTCGCCACATAGCCGGCGCCGGAGGATAAATAGGTGCGCCCGACCGCCGCGAGCGCGGTAAGCAGGGCGTATTGTGTCGCAGTGTGCAGCGGGTTCTGGCACAGCGCCGATAGATAGGCGACGAAGATCACCGTGCCGATCGCGCTGGTGAAGTTTTCGGCTGATATCGCAAGCGCCAGCGCCCATTCGTTGATGCCGACCAGCGCCAACCATGAAAATGAGAGATTGGCGACCGCCTGCAGTACGCCGCCGATCCACAGACTGGCGCCGAGCGAATATCGGCGTGCCACAAATCCGCCGGCGAAGCCGCCGATCAGGGTTGCGGCCAATCCTACGCCCTTGACGATCGCCGCATAGTCGTTGCGGGAAAATCCGAGATCGATCACGAACGGCGCGGTCATTGTGCCGGAAAACGCGTCGGTGAATTTGAACAGCACCACGAAACAAAGCGCCGCGAGCGCGTCCTTGCGCGCGAGGAATTCGGAGAAGGCGCCAACCGCCGCACCGACGACGCGCGCAAATACGGTTTCTGCCGCCGTCGCGGCTTCGGCCCGCATGGACTGTTCGGGTTCGGTGGCCGCGAGCGCCGTCGCGGTGCCGATCAGGACCAGCGCCGCCATCACAACGTAGCCCCACATCCAGGCGGAGCTGCGCGGAAGACCGCCACCTTCGAACGCGCTGACGATAAAGAGAGCACCCGCGGTCGAAACCAGCATCCCGATGCGGTAGGCCGCGACGTAAGACGCCATGCCGGCGGCCTGTTCGCTCTCGGGCAGGCTTTCGACGCGGAACGCGTCGACCACGATATCCTGGGTAGACGAGGTCGCCGCGACCAACAACGCGCCGAGCGCGACGAATGCCGGCGAACGCGCGGGGTCGGCGAGCGCGAGCAGCAGGATCGCTGCGATCAGGAGCAGTTGCGAAAACAACAGCCAGCCGCGGCGGCGTCCGAACCGCCGCGTGAACAACGGCACGTGCAGCGCATCGACCAGTGGTGCCCACAGGAATTTCAACGTGTATGGCGTACCCACGAGCGCAAAAAGCCCGATCGTGCCGAGATCGACGCCGGATTCGCGCATCCAGATCAGCAGCGTCGAACCGGATAATGCCAGTGGTAGACCGGAGGAAAAGCCGAGCAGCAACACGATCAGCACCCGCCTCTGCAGATAGACCGCAAGGCCTTCGCGCCATGAGGCGGGAGGCAAGGTGGGAGTTGCGGTTGGCCGAGACGAGGCTTCCGGGGTTGTCATGAAAGGGTGTTAGCACGCTTTCGCGGCATCCCTACTCCCCCGCCTGCAGCTTGCGCGGCAGCGGAAATAGCTCGGGCGCGGCGGGCTTGACCAGCCGCGGCGGCTCGACCGGCGTGTCGGTCTTGCTGAAATCCAGTTCCTCGATGCGCCCAGCGCGCTTTTCGATCTTGTCGGCGGAAATCAGGATTTGCCGGATATCCTCGTTGGCATCGGCGTAATGTTTCTGCAGCTTCAGCACGCGATCGCGCAGGCGCCCCAGGTCGTCGCCGAGATTGAGCACTTCGGTGCGGATCTGGTCGGCGGCGTCCCGCATCCGCGCGTCTTTGAGGATCTGCTGCATCACCTGGATCGCCAGCATCAACAGCGACGGCGACACCAGCACGACGCGCGCGCGATAGGCCTTCTGGATCACGTCGTCGAAGCCGTCATGGATTTCGGCATAGACCGATTCCGACGGCACGAACATCAGCGCGGTATCCTGGGTCTCGCCGGCAATCAGGTATTTTTCCGCGATGTCGGCTGACATGCTTGAGCACGTCGGCGCGCAGCCGCTGCGTGGCGAGCTTCTTCTCCTCGTCGCTGCGCGCGTCATGCAGCGCGGTCATCGCTTCCAGCGGAAATTTCGCGTCGATGCAGAGCGGGCGCTGATCGGGCAGGAACACCACGCAATCCGGCCGCTTTCCGGTCGAGAGCGTGAACTGGAATTCGTAAGCCCCCTTCGGCATGCCGTCCTGGACGATCGCTTCCATCCGCGCCTGTCCAAACGCGCCGCGCGACTGCTTGTTGGCGAGCACGTCGCGCAGCGTCGTCACCTGCGAGGTCAGGTCGGTGAGATTCTTGTGGGCGCTGTCGATGATGCCGAGCCGCTCGTGCAGCACGCGCAAGCTGTCCATGGTATTGCGCGTGGTCTGCTCCATCGACTGGCCGACGCGATGGGTCACCGAATCCAGCCGCTCGTTGACCGCCCGCGCCATCTCGGCCTGGCGGCCGGCGAGCGCCTGCGCCATCGCGTCGACCCGGCCGGTCGATTCGCTTTGCGCGCGGAGCATGTCGTTGAGGCGGTCTTCGAGTTCGTCGGCGCGCATCGCCTGGGCCAGCGCAAATTCGGCGCCGCGTCTTGCCCGACCGCGCCACCACGATCGCAATCACAAGCAACAGCACGAGCGCGAGCGCACCGAACGCGAACAGCGCGTCGGAAGCGTGGACCGGCCAGTCGCCGATCAGGAAGAGAATCTGATTCATGTTCATGCCCCCTCTGTAGCCGATTCGCGGGCCAGCGCGAACGAAGAGGGAACATTTATGGTAAATACCGGGTAAATTTTTATGGTTAACGATGGCTGAAAAATCATGGTTAGCGGCGCCTTAACGCGCGCTTGCCGCGATTGACCCCGGCAGATCAGCAGCTTAAATCGCCCGCCATGGCCTTAAGAGAAATCATCATCCTGCCGGACAAGCGGTTGCGGCTCGTCTCCAAGCCGTCGAGAAGGTGACGCCGGAGATCCGCAAGCTTGCCGACGACATGTTCGAGACCATGTACGACGCCCCCGGCATCGGGCTCGCGGCGATCCAGGTCGCCGAACCCGTGCGGCTGATCACCATGGACCTCGCCAAGCCCGTCGAAGGCGGCGAGACCACGCCGCAGCCGCGCGTCTTCATCAATCCGGAGATTCTGTCCTCGTCGGAGGAAAGGTCGGTCTACGAGGAAGGCTGCCTGTCGATCCCCGAATATTACGAGGAAGTCGAGCGCCCGGCGAAGGTGCGCGTGCGCTTCACCGATCTCAACGGCAAGGTGCATGAGGAGGACGCCGAGGGACTGTTCGCGACCTGCATCCAGCACGAGATCGACCATCTCAACGGCATCCTGTTCGTCGACTATCTGTCGAAACTGAAGCGCGACCGGGTGCTGAAGAAGTTTTCCAAGGCCGCCAAGCGCGCGGTGGAGTAGGCGCGCACTCTCTCAGCCGTCATGCCCGGGCTTGACCCGGGCATCCACGTCTTCACGGTCTAGCGGCAAGAAAGACGTGGATGGCCGGGACAAGCCCGGCCATGACGGAGTAAAACTGCATCTTCCTTAGGAAATTTTCCTAGAACATGCCGCTCCGTCTGATCTTCATGGGCACGCCGGAGTTTTCGGTGCCGACGCTGCTGGAATTGGTGGCGCATGGCCACGAGATCGCGGCCGTCTATACCCGCGCGGCAAAGCCGGCCAAGCGCGGCATGAAGCTGCAGCCGAGCCCGGTCGAGCAGGAAGCCCGCCGGCTCGGCATTGCCGTGATCACGCCGAGGACGCTGAAAACGCCGGAGGCGCTGGCGGAATTTTCCGCGCCATCACGCCGATGCCGCGGTGGTCGTCGCCTATGGCATGATCCTGCCGCAGCCCATTCTCGATGCCCCGAAACTCGGCTGCTTCAACCTGCACGCCTCGCTGTTGCCGCGTTGGCGCGGCGCCGCCCCGATCAACCGCGCCATCATGGCAGGCGACGCCGAGACCGGCGTCATGGTGATGAAGATGGACGCCGGCCTCGACACCGGCGACGTCGCGATGGCCGAGCGGATAGCGATATCGGATGCGATGACGGCCTCCGACCTGCACGACGCGTTGTCGCGGCTGGGGGCCGACCTGATGCTGCGCGCGATGGGCGCGCTCGAACGCGGGCAGTTGAAGCTCAGCAAACAAAACGGCGACGGCGTGACCTACGCCGCCAAGATCGAGAAGGCCGAGGCGCGGATCGACTGGAACCGGCCGGCGCGCGCGGTGCTGCGCCATATCCATGGCCTGTCGCCGTTTCCCGGCGCCTGGTGCGAGATCGCGGGCGAAGGGGAAGCCGCGCGCATCAAGGTTTTGCGCTGTGAACTGGCAAGCGGCACTGGTGCGCCCGGCGCCGTGCTCGACGATCAGCTTACCATCGCCTGCGGCGAAGGCGCGATCCGCATCCTCGAACTGCAACGCGCCGGCAAGTCGCCGATGAAGGCGGAGGAATTTCTGCGCGGCACGCCGCTGAAGCCGCCGATGCGGCTCGCATAACGCTGTCGTAGCACTGTCGCCCCGCATGACACTGTCATACTCCGCGAAGGCGGAGTATCCAGTACGCCGCGCACGCTGAAATTAACCCGAGACCTCTCGGAGTACTGGATCATCCGCGTTCGCGGATGATGACACCGAAACTGGATCGACATGCCCCGCTACAAGCTCACCATCGAATATGACGGCACGCCGTTCTCCGGCTGGCAGATCCAGGATAATGCCCCGACGGTGCAGGGCGCGCTGGAGACCGCCGTGAAGGCGATCTGCGGCGAACAGGTGCGCGTCCACGGCGCGGGCCGCACCGATGCCGGTGTGCACGCGCGAGCGCAAGTCGCGCATTGCGACATCGCGAAACAGTTTGTGCCGGGACGCCTGCGCGATGGGCTGAACGCGCATTTGCGCCCGGCTCCGATCGGCGTGCTCTCGGCCGACATCGTGCCCGACAGCTTTCGAGGCGCGTTTTTCCGGCGATCAAGCGGCATTACCTCTATCGCATCACCAACGGCAGAGCCAATCTCGCGCTCGACGTCGGTCGGGTCTGGCGGGTGCCGCGGCGTCTCGACACCGAGGCGATGCACGAAGCGGCCCAGCATCTGGTCGGCAAGCACGATTTCACGACATTCCGCGACACCGAATGCCAGGCGAAGTCGCCGGAGAAGACGCTCGACCAGCTCGACGTCACGCGCAACGGCGACGCCGTCCACATCGTCACCTCGGCGCGCTCGTTCCTGCACAGCCAGGTGCGCTCGATGGTCGGCTCGCTGGTCTGGGTCGGCGAAGGCCGCTGGCGCCCCGATGATCTCGCCGCAGCGCTGGCCGCCCGCAACCGCACCGCCTGCGGCCCGGTCGCGCCGCCGGAGGGGCTCTATCTGGTGCGGGTGGATTATTGATGTTCCTGACCTCGCCCCGCTCGCGGCTACGCGCTGGTATCAACCCGTGACTTCGTAATTGCAGGCGAAGCAGTGATACGTGTTCAACTCCCCCAGTGCTTTGCACGGGACTGCAACGATGCGCAGTTTTCGACCGTCCTCGATCCAACATCTCGGGCATTGAAAAGCGCCATCAATGCAGGGATCGAAATTCGAAACGCGGTGAGCGGCAAGTTCGCCAGACGACCGATCCCATGAAACCTATCGTTCCCAAGCTCTCTGACCTCATCCTTCGAGACGCATCGCTTGCGCGATGCTCCTCAGGATGAGGTTCGCGAGGGGCTGATATGATCAGAACTTCAAAATCGCCGAACTAGCTTTCTTCTTGAGTTCGCTGGCAATGGACATCGGCAGCTCTGGTTCGGAGATGGGCTCCTTGGGGAGCGGGTTTAGAAATCCTAACACTCGCTTCGGCGCGGCCAATAGTGGGCGAGCAGGCATCTCGACTTCCCAATGTGGCACGAAGCGAAAGTGCCGGAACGCACGGGGTATCTTCGAAGCCGGCGGTAGACCGGCTGTGCGATCCGCCTGCCGGCCACAGCCGCCCTTGACTCGAAGCTCACATTTGGCATGGCATTGGCATCGAAATTTTTCAAGTTGGATAACCGATCTCGGCGATATCCTCACGGAGTGAAGTGAGACTGCATTCTGGATTGAGAGAAGCAACTATCTCTTCAGTCAGCACGCGATGCTCGTACACAGCGAATACGGCCTGTGGAGACACTTCGCTTTCATAGTATTCAGTAGCCCACCGCAGGTACGTTTCAGGCGAGCAATCAAGTATTGCAAGCAGAAACGCCGAGCCATCGCTATCTCCGGATGCTGGCAGCGCAATTGTTGCACTGGACCATGCAGGCTCTTCAGAAAGGCGCCACATGCAAAATGTGACGAATTCCGGCGAGAACGCGGGTTCACTGCAATAAGCTGCGAATTGGTGAGGTAGATCGCGATAGAACTGCTTACTTGGTAACTTTAGCGATGCTACCATCGACTCGTGATCAAAACCTTTGATGAAGGCGCCATGAGAATTGAACAATGCGAAAAATTCATCGCCTTGACCATTACGCATTGAGCCCATCATCTCTCCCGTGGCCCAATTTGCGTTGAAAGAGTAGTAACGGTGCGCCCACTCAGGGCAGATTACTGCATCAAGCATCGCAACGGATTGAAGCAGCCGCTTTAATGAGAAGACATCAGGCAGCTGACGCATGTTTCTTGTAGATGGTCCTGGCATGTTTTTGTTTCAATCGCAAAGGGGCCGATTTGACCTGTTACGCACTGAAGAAGCCACAAGTGCGGCCTAGTTGGCAATGTCTCCGCGTGGCACTTTTCGAACCTGCCCAACCGGCGCCGAACATGTCCGGTTCTCGAAAATGGAGCGGAAGCGGCCGACCCGACGGGCAAATCAGTCCGTCCACCAATTTTGCTGTCTAGCCCCGTTCGAAAAAATATTCTGATTTTCAGAAGACGCAAATCAGTCTATATCCGTCCCCGTCCCGCTCCTTAAGAGGGGCGTTGCGCAACGTCACGAAACGCGGAGCGGGATGCGGTGGACGCGGGCGGCGCGCTTGACGGGCGATTGCTGCTTGCGGACGGAGAAGTCGTGTGGTCCTGACGCCCCGACGCTGGCGTCAAGTTCGCGGGAAGCAGTTTTCGCGAGCGACGGGGGCAAGAAAGCCCGGTCCCCGGGGAGAGCGCGTATAACCCGTAAAACCATTGCGCGGGGAATGCCGGGTGATTCCGGTGTGACCTGACTAACGCGTGTGCTTTTTACTTTCCGCCATCGCACACGCGGCTATCGGGCGCATCGGGCGCCCGGCATTCCCTGCGCCCTCCGAATGAGAGGGTAAGGAAATTGAAGGCAAAGCTCGGGCGAATTGCGCTGCGAGATCGCGAAGCCGTGTTTGTAACGCTGTTTGAAAATATCTCACCGTCCTCCCCGCGAAGGCCATGGCTGTCGCATGATTGTGTTTCGATGAGCGTTCTCTCTCACTGCGCCGGTGGTCTTCCTCCCCGCGCAGCGGCGGGGAGGGGCTGTATCTGGTGCGGGTGGATTATTAGGCCCTGCCCTTTGGAGCACTCGCCTCTCCCCTCAGGTGCCGTCATGGCCGGGCTTGTCCCGGCCATCCACGTGCTTCATCATCCACCCATGTTAGGAGGGTACGTCTATATTCTGGCCAGCGCGCCGAACGGCATCTTGTATGTCGGGGTGACGAACGACCTTGTTCGGCGGGTCTACCAGCAAGGAACGGACTGATTGCGGGCTTTACAAAGAAATATTCCGTAAAGCGCCTTGTTTACTTCGAACGCACGAAGAGATTCAGATCGCGATCCAGCGCGAACACAACATGAAGCATTGGTCGCGAAAATGGAAAGTAAGGCCGATACTGGCTAACAATCCGAATTGGGACGATCTCTACGATTTGATTTGCTAACTAGCCAAGAACGTGGATGGCCGGGACAAGCCCAGCCATGACGGCGGAGCAAGGAGCGATAATCAGGCGAAATACCGCTCCAGCACGCCGCGATAAATCTTGGTCAGCTTCTCCAGATCCGACACCGCGGCGCGTTCGTCGATCTGGTGCATGGTCTGGCCGACCAGCCCGAACTCGATCACCGGGCAATAGCTCGCGATGAAGCGGGCGTCCGAGGTGCCGCCGGTGGTGGAGAGCTCCGGCGTGCGGCCGGTCACCTCCTCGATCGCCGCGACCGCGAGGTCGGTGAAGGCGCCGGGTTTTGTCACGAACACGTTGGAGTTCGACGGCTCCCAGACGATCCGCGCGCGAATCCGGTTGCCGGTTGCCTTCGCCAGCCGTTCCTCGACCAGCTGGCGCAGCGACTGCTGGGTATGAAGGTCGTTGTAGCGGATGTTGAATTTCGCGCGCGCCTGGCCCGGGATCACGTTGCTGGCGGGATTGCCGACGTCGACGGAGGTGAATTCGAGATTCGACGCCTGGAATTGCGCGCTGCCGTGATCGAGCGGCTCGTCGCTGAGCGCGACGATCAGCCGGGAAATATCCGGCACCGGGTTGGATGCGCGCTGCGGATAGGCGACATGGCCCTGCAGGCCGTCGACATAAAGCGTGCCGGACTGCGAACCGCGGCGGCCGACCTTGATGCAATCGCCGAGCACTTCCTGGTTGGAAGGTTCGCCGAGTACGCAATGGTCGAGTTTCTCGCCGCGCGCCGCGACCCATTGCAACAGCTTGATGGTGCCGTTGACGGACACGTCCTCTTCGTCGCCGGTGATCAGGAACGAAATCGATCCCTTGCCGTCCGCCCGCGGCTTGCCGCCGTGATCGGCGAGATATTGCAGCACCGCCGCCACGCTGCAGGCGACCCCGCCCTTCATGTCGACCGCGCCGCGGCCATAGAGAAAGCCACCCCTGACCTCGCCCGAGAACGCGCCAAAACTCCAGGCGGATTCGTCGCCCGGCGGCACCACGTCGGTATGTCCGGCAAAGCTGATGTGCGGCGCTTCGTTGCCGATCCTCGCATAGAGATTGTCGATGTCGGCGGTGCCGGGCTCGCTGAAGGTGACGCGGTGCACCTCGAAGCCGTTTGTCTTCAGAAGATTTTCGAGAACGCCGAGCGCGCCGGCATCGGCCGGGGTTACGGACGGGCAGCGGATGAGATGTTGGGCAATGGCGAGCGCATCATTCATGACCCCGCTTAACATGCGACGCGGGCGATGGGCCAGCACTGTGCGGAACAAATTCCAGCTCGCTTTGCTGGTCAGCCCAGCCTTGTATCGCGCGGCGCCAGCGGGTCGGGTCCGAAGCGGTTGGGCGAAGCCGGACCGGCTAGTCCCGCAACAGCTCGTTGATGCTGGTCTTGGCGCGGGTGCGCTCGTCGACGCGCTTGACGATGACGGCGCAGGCGGTCGCGGGGCCCGGCTGGCCGTTCTTCAAGGGCTTGGGCGGCAACGTGCCCGGCACCACCACGGCATATTCCGGCACTTCGCCCACAAAAGTCTCGCCGGTGTCGCGATCGACGATTTTTGTGGAGGCGCCAAGGAACACGCCCATGGCGAGCACCGCGCCCCGGCGCACGATCACGCCCTCGGCGACCTCCGAGCGCGCGCCGATGAAGCAGTCGTCCTCGACGATCACGGGCTCGGCCTGCAACGGCTCCAGCACGCCGCCGATGCCGACGCCGCCGGAGATGTGCACGCGCTTGCCGATCTGGGCGCAGGAGCCGACGGTCGACCAGGTGTCGATCATGGTCGCCTCATCGACATAGGCGCCGAGATTGACGAACGACGGCATCAGCACGACGTTCTTGGCAATAAAGGCCGAGCGGCGGACGATCGCGCCGGGCACGGCGCGAAAACCCGCGTCGCGAAACCGGTTCTCGCCCCAGCCCTCGAATTTCGACGGCACCTTGTCCCACCACGAAGCCTTGCCAGGACCGCCCGGAATCGCGCTCATGTCGTTCAGCCGAAACGACAGCAGCACCGCCTTCTTCAGCCATTGATGCACCTTCCATTTGCCGCTCGCCTCGCGCTCGGCCACCCGCGCCTCGCCCTTGTCGAGCAGCTCGAGCGCGCTCTCGACGGCGTCGCGAACCTCGCCCCTGGTCGCGGTCGAGATGCCGTCGCGCGCCTCAAACGCGCTGTTGATGGTGGATTCGAGGGCGGGCAGCGACATTGGAGGTTTCCTTAAGGGCGCGCGTCGCGGTGCTTGCGGCGACGATTTGGAGGGGCTTTTTCGGGATTTGGCAGCGGAGAGTCAAGGCTTTGGCGCCGTCGTCCCTTCTGTCCCCAACTCGTCATTGCCGGGCTTGACCCGGCAATCCATCTTCTTCGCAAGATTTCTCTCGAAGCGTGATGGATGCCCGGATCAAGTCCGGGCATGACGGCTGAATACTTGGCCGGACCCGGGTTCACGCCTTCTCACTCAACTCCGCCAAAAACCCCGTCAAATCGTCGGTAACGTGATCGACATAAGCGGCGTCGCGGCCCTCCAGCTCCCAGTCCTCGCGCACGACCGCCTTGGTGCCGTCGGGGACGACCAGCACGGTGGTCATGCCGAGCCGGTGCGGGATCACGAGGTTGCGGGCGAGATCCTCGAACATTGCCGACTTCGCCGGATCGACGTCATGGAGCTTGAGGAATTTCTGATAGGTCTGCGACGCCGGCTTCGGCTCGAGCTCGGCGGCAATGATGTCGAACACCGCGTCGAAATGGCTGGTCAAGCCAAGCCGCGCCAGCACCGCGTCGACATGGTCGGTCGAGCCGTTGGTCAGGATCAGCTTGCGCCCCGGAAGCTTCGCGATCGCGGTCCCCATCGCCGGATTCGGCTCAAGCGGCGAGTGGTCGATCTGGTGCACATAGGCGAGAAAATCGTCGGCGCGCACGCCGTGTTCGGTCATCATGCCGCGCATGGTGGTGCCGTAGCGGCGGTAATAGTCCTTCTGGATCCGCCGCGCCTCCTCCGGCGGCACCTTGAGCCAGGCCGAGACGAATTCGCCGATCCGCTTGTCGACCTGCTGCCACAGGTTGACGTGATGCGGGTACAGCGTGTTGTCGAGGTCGAACACCCAGGTGTCGATATGGTCGAAGGCGCGGGGTGTATTCATCACGGCAGCGCGAAGCGCAGCGTCTTGCCGCCGCTTGAAAGGTCAATGGCGGCAAATCCGGTCGCGGCGAAGCCGCGGCTGGCGCAGTCGCCCTGTTCGTTGGTTTCGAATTTGCTCTCGCGGGTGCAAAGCTGTGTCGCGCCGCCCCAATTCAGCGGCTTGTCCTTGTACCTGACAGTGCGGTTATCGGCGTCGACCGCTTCGGCGAAACTGAAGATCTGCTTCGGCTGGCCGGCGACGTCGGGATGCAGGCATTTGCCGGGATCGATGCCGTACCAGCCGCGACTGACCACGGCCTTGCCGTCGTCGCTCGCGACCGCGGCCATGATCTTGTGCGGCGTATCGTTGCACCAGGTCAGACCGGCGGACGACGGCGACTGCACCGCGTCGATCATGGTCGCGAAGAAGTTCGGCGACTGCACGATGTCGGACGAAAGCCCGCGGCTCTTCAGGAACGCGGCGAGCGCGCCTTGCGTTTTTGGGCCGTCGACGCCGTCGATCGGCGCCGCGTCAAAGCCCGCGATCACCAGCAGCCGCTGAATGCCGGCGAGCCGTGCCTGGTCGTCGTCATATTCGCTGGCCTCGGCGAGATAGGCGACCAGATTGCCGTCGTCGGCCTGCGTCGGGGTTATTTGCGTGAACGGCGCCGGCGTCTGCCCGGCGCGGCACTGGCGCGCGGCCGCGATCACGAAATCGCCGGGCGCGACGCACAGCGTGTCGCCGCCGTTCTGCGGGATTGGCGAAGCGCCATAGACGCCGAGCGCGCGCGCATTCAACAGGATGCGGTCGGCGGTCAGCGTGCCCTGCGCCACCACCCGGCAGGCAGCGGGATCGATGCGGAACCAGCCGCGCGTCGCGGTTGCCGATTTGTCGTCGATGCCGATCGCAGCCTCGACCACATAGCTCATGCGGTTGCAGATTTTCAGGTCGGCAGCCGCGGGCGCGGCGGAAGCGAGAAACGAGATGATCGCGGCGGGCAGCGCGAGCAGCGTGGGTTTGAGCAGGGATGAGGGCGGCCGCCTCGCGATCCGATCATCCGGCCCCGGCTCGATTTCCCGGTCGTCCCTCGGTCGAGACAAGGCGCCGATGGCCGGAACGAAGCCGGCCATCACGACCTTCCTTTGCCTCGCCGCCTTGCTCATCACTTGTGGATCAGCGTACCGGTGCCCTGGTTGGTGAACAATTCAAGCAGAACCGCGTGTTGCATCTTGCCGTCGATGATGACCACGCCCTCCACGCCCTGCTCGAGCGCATAGATGCAGGTCTCGACCTTCGGGATCATGCCGCCGGAGATTGTGCCGTCGGCGATCAAATTTCGCGCATCCTTCACCGAGAGTTGCGGAATGAGCTTCTTCGACTTGTCGAGCACGCCGGGAACGTCGGTCAGCAGCAGTAGCCGCTTGGCTTTCAGGGCGCCGGCCACCGCGCCGGCAAAGGTGTCGGCGTTGACATTGAAAGTCTGTCCAGTCTTCGACGTCGCCAGCGGTGCCAGCACCGGGATCAGTTCGTAGCCGATCAACTGGTTCAGCAGCGTCAGGTCGACCTTTTCGGGTTCGCCGACAAAACCGAGATCGATCACCTTCTCGATGTGCGAGCCTGGATCGACCATGGTGCGGGTCGCCTTGGTCGCCATCACCATGTTGGCGTCCTTGCCGCACAGGCCGACCGCCTTGCCGCCGGCCTCGTTGATGTAGCCGACCAGCTGCTTGTTGATCGAACCCGCCAGCACCATCTCGACGATCTCGATGGTCGCGGCATCGGTGATGCGCAGGCCGGCCGCGAATTCCGACTGGATGCCGAGCCGCTTCAGCATGGTCGCGATCTGCGGCCCGCCGCCGTGCACCACGACGGGATTGATCGCGGTCTGCTCCAACAGCACGATGTCGCGCGCGAACGCTTTCGCAGTGTCTTCGGCGCCCATGGCATGGCCGCCATATTTGATGACGATGGTTTCGTCGTCATATTGCTGCATGTGCGGCAGCGCCTCGGACAGGATGCGGGCCTGATCGAGCGGGCTGATGAAGGTCGCGTCGGTCATGAAGCGGGTCTCGCTGGAGCTTGCGGGTGGGGCGGTTTCTATCCGATTGGCGGAGGTGCGCAAAGAGCCTTGATCTTCGTCACGAAATCTCGGTCGCTAAATGATCACTCCGGGCGCGGCCAGGCTGCCGCGACCGCGAGCGCAAGCCAGCTGAAGATCAGAAGCGTGCCGCCGGTCGGTGCGGCCATCGGGAACAGGCTGTGATCGGCAAATTGCCGCAAGGTCAGGTCGGTCGCGAACAAGGCCGCCGCGACCACGAAACCGAATGCCGCCAAGAGGCCAGTCCGAAGCTGGATCAGGCCGCGTTCGGCCAGCGCCACGGTTCCAAGCACGGCGGCGGCGTGAAACAGCAGCATCGAGGACGCTGCCCCCAATCGTGCCGCGCCCGGTTGATGCGCCGAAAGCGCAGCCAGGATGACGCCATCGGCGCCCATGATGGCGGCGAGCACGACCAGAACGCGAAATGCGCGGTTCATCGGCCGCGCTCCTCGAGCAGGCGCACCATTGCCGCCCGCAATTCGGGCATGCCCGTGCCCGAATGGGAGGACGTCGCGATCACGTCCGGAAAGGCCGCGGGATGTTTGGCCAGCGCCGCTGTGGTCTCGGCGATCTTCGCTGCCAGCTCCGCAGGCTTCACCTGATCGGCCTTGGTGAGCACGACCTGATAGCTGACCGCGGACTTGTCGAGCGTCTTCAACACGTCGAGATCGACGTCCTTCAGCCCGTGCCGGGCGTCGATCAGCACATAGACCCGCGCGAGCGAGCTGCGGCCTTGCAGGAACTTGTGGATCAACTCGGTCCAGGAGGCGATCTTGGCCTTCGGCGCGGAAGCGTAACCATAGCCGGGCATGTCGACCAGTCTGAGGCCCGCTTTGTCGGGGCCTTCGAAGAAGATCAGTTCCTGGGTGCGGCCGGGTGTATGCGATGTCCGCGCCAGATTGTTGCGGCCGGTCAGCGCGTTGATCAGCGAGGATTTGCCGACATTGGAGCGGCCGGCAAAGGCAACCTCAAGGCTTGCCATCGGCGGCAGCGTTTCGATCGAGGGCGACGCCCAGACGAACTGCCAGTCGCCGGCGAACAGCTTTCGCCCCTGCTCGATCAGGTCAGCGTCGATGGCGGTGGTCATGGCGAAGGATCCCTCAGGAGGCGCAAAGGCGGCTCAGCCGTCTTTGCGAGCGAAGCGAAGCAATCCAGCAGGCGGCCCTCGGGAGGCATGGATTGCTTCGTCGCGAAGCCTACGCAACGACGCGAAGCAAGTCCTGTCCGACCGTCAGGTTTTCGAGACGGCCTTCTTCGAGGCGAAGGTGGACCTCAGATTGTCGAACAATTCCACCTTCACGCCATTGCGGCGCATGATGAAGCTCTGTTGCAGCACCGACAGCGTGTTGTTCCAGGCCCAATAGATCACGAGTCCGGCTGGGAAGCGCGCGAGCATGAAGGTGAAGATCAGCGGCATCCAGTCGAAGATCATCTTCTGCGTCGGGTCCGGCGGCGTCGGATTGAGCTTCATCTGGAACCACATCGTGATGCCCATGATGATCGGCCAGATGCCGAGCGCGAGATAGTGGCCGAACACCGGCAGCTGGGTCGGGTCGAAATGCAACAAGCCGAACAGGGTGAACAGGTTGGTCGGATCGGGCGACGAGAGGTCCTTGATCCAGCCGAAAAACGGCGCGTGTCGCATTTCGATGGTGACGAACAGCACCTTGTAAAGCGAGAAGAACACTGGAATCTGCAAGGCGACGGGAAGACAACCGGCGATCGGGTTGATCTTCTCCTTCTTGTAGATTTCCATCATCTCCTGCTGCTGCTTCACCTTGTCGTCGGGATAGCGCTCCTTCAGCGCGGCGAGCTGCGGCTGCACCGACTTCATCTTCGCCATCGAGGCGTAGGACTTGTTGGCGAGCGGGAAGAACAGGAGCTTGACGATGACAGTCACGAGCAGGATCGAGATGCCGAAATTGCCGAACAGCCGGTAGAAGAAGTCGAGCCCAAGGAACATCGGCTTGGTGATGAAGTAGAACCAGCCCCAGTCGATCAAGAGATCGAAGTGGTTGAGCGACAGTTCCCTGTTGTAGCCGCCAAGGCCGCCGATCGGGAAATTGATGCCGACCACGCTTGCTTCCTTGGCCCCCGCGAACAGCCGCGCATTGGCGCTGCCGGTGCCGCCGATCGCGATGGTCTGGGGATCCTCCAGATAGTCGGTCTGGTAGGTCCGAATGTTGCCCACCACGTTGGAGGAGTAGCGCGCCTGCAGTTGCGCATTGGTGTCGGGCAACAGCGCCGAGGCCCAATACTTGTCGGTGATGCCGAGCCAGCCGTCGGTGGCCTTGAAGCTGACGGTCTTGGCGTCGTCGATCTTCTTGTAGGTGTATTGCTGCAGCCCATTCTCGCCGAGATAGCCGATTAGGCCCTCGTGCAGGATGTAGTAGCCGGAGACCTGTGGCGTGCCGTGCCGCGAGATCAGCGCGAATGGATAGAGCGTGACCGGCGCATTGCCGACATTGCTGACGTCGTCCTTCACGGTGAAGAGGTAGCGCTCGTCGACCGAAATGGTGCGGCGGAAGGTGAGGCCATCGCCGTTGTCATATTTCAGCACCACCGGCGTGGTCGGCGTCAGGCTATTCGAGCCTTCCTGCTGCCACACCGTGTTCTGATCCGGGAGCCGGACCGTCGAGCCGCTGGCGCCGACCCAGCCGAATTCCGCATAATAGGGGGCTTCGGTGCCCGAGGGCGAATACAGCACGATCGCCGGCGAGGACGGGTCGACGGTCTCGCGGAACTTCACCAGCGACAGGTCGTCGATGCGCGCGCCCTTCAGCGAAATGCTGCCCGAAACGCTCGGAGTATCGATCTTGACCCGGGGCGTCGACGCGATCGCGATATCGCGGCTGACGACAGGGGCGGTGGAGGCGGATGGCGGGGTTGCCGGCGTATTGGTGGCAGGCGCCGGCGCGTTGCCGGTCGGCGGCGCGCTCGACGGCGTCGTCGTGTTGGCCTGCGGCGCGGATTTCGCCAGCTCGCTCTGGGCCTGCTGCGCGGCGCGCTGCCGCTCCATCTGCGGGACGTTGTAGAAATACTGCCATGCGATCAGCACGATGCCGGACAGAATGACGGCGAGGATGGTGTTGCGATTACTATCGTTCATCGTTCAAATCTCGTCATTCAGGTCGGTTCTTGCAGGTCGGATTTTGCCGGTTTCGCAGAACGGCCCTTCGGGGCCTGCCGCTCGAGCCGGTTAAGCGCGGTGCGGAGATCGTCGAGCATGGTGGCGAAGTTGCGGGAAAGCGCGCCCCTGCGGCCGACTAGCACATAATCATGATGCGGTCGCATCGCCATGACATCTACACGGTCATCGAGACGCTTCACCAGTTCGCGAAGCCGGCGCCGGATGCGGTTGCGCTCCGTGGCGGTTCCGTTCTTTTTGGTAACGGTGAATCCGATCCGGATCGGGCCTAAATCGTCGCGGCGGCGGCTTTGCAGCACAAATGCCGCGCTGCCAGCCCGCATGCCATCGGCAACGGCGAGGAAGTCCGCTCGCTGCCTCAGCCGATCCATGTTGGATTCTCCGGGAAGCCCGGGCTTCAGGCGCTCAGACGCTTGCGGCCCCGGGCGCGACGCGCGGCCAGGACCTTGCGGCCGCCGGTGGTGGCCAAACGGGCGCGGAAGCCGTGACGGCGCTTGCGCACCAGTTTGCTGGGTTGATAAGTCCGCTTCACGGGTAGTTCTCCGCTGACCGGGCAATTTGCCTGTTGGATTGAGATCGCGTCCGGTGATGCGGGCCGGCCCAAAGACGGGCCGTTTCCGGCCCCAAATGAGCCGCCCCCGGCTGAACCGGGCCATCGCGGACAATTGGCGCGGCTTATACGGGAGCGACCCGTTTTCGTCAACGCCGCGGCCAAAGCGTTTTCCAGCGAAGTAGATCCCGGTTCGCATGAAGAAAACGCGTCAAAACAAAGGGCTGGAGCCTCGGTTCCGTTTCAATCGGAGCGGAAAAGGCTCTTGCCTCGCGCGAACGTCGGCGAAACGTCGCAATTCGAGCGAATATATTGATTTCTTCGGGGTTCTTCGGAGTGAGGATGGCAGCTCCCCTGCCTTCGCCCTAGATGATGAGGGAGTCCGACATTAGCGATCCGTAATTTGACCGATGCAGGGGCGGATCGCATGTTCGGGGCGCGCAGGGTCAGCAAAGGCAGATATGAAGGCAGATACCGCGTCAGCGACCGACCAACAGCCGACAGCGCCAATGCCGCGATTAAAGCCGTCGCGCCGGCTTGGCCTGTCCGGCAAGCTGCTGCTGCTCACCATTCCCCTCGTCATGATCGCGGGAATGATGATTTACGTGCCCGCGATCGCGAATTTCCGGATGAACCGGCTCAACGACCGGCTGGCGGCGGCCAATACCGCCGCGCTGGTGCTCGATGCCGCGCCCTCCGGAATGGTGCCGGATTCACTGGCGCGGCAGATCCTCAAGAGCATCGGGGCGCGCGCGGTCGCCATCAAGCTCGGCCAGCAGCGCCGGCTGCTCGCCAGCGCCGACCTGCCGGCGTCGATCGACCACGACATCGACATGCGAACCATGACGGTGTGGTCGGCGATCGTCGATTCCTTCGAGATGATGCTGGAGACCGGCAACCAGACAATCCGCGTGGTGGGCCCGGCGCCGGGCGGCGCGCAATTCATCGAAGTCGTCGTCGATGAGCTGCCGCTGCGGCAGTCGATGTACCGGTTTTCCCGCAACCTGCTGCTGGTCTCGCTGGGGATCGCCGTTCTCACCGCGGGGCTGGTCTATCTCGCGCTGCATTATCTGTTCGTGCGGCCGATGCGGCGTCTGACGGCGGGCCTGGTCGCGTTCCACGAGGACCCCGAAAGTTCGTCGCGGATCATCGTGCCGAGCCAGCGCGGCGACGAAATCGGGGTTGCCGAGCGCGAATTGTCCGACATGCAGCGCGACCTGGTGTCGATGCTGCATCAGAAGAGTCGGCTTGCGGCGCTGGGGCTTGCGGTCTCCAAGATCAACCACGATTTGCGCAACCTGCTGGCGTCCTCGCAACTGCTCTCCGACCAGCTCGCCAGCGTGCCCGATCCCAGGGTGCAGCGCTTTGCGCCGAAGCTGATGCGCTCGCTGGAGCGCGCGATCGACTTCTGCCAGTCGACGCTGTCCTACGGCCGCGCGCAAGAGGCAGCCCCCGATCGCCGCATGATCCAGATCGAGCCGATCGTGGCCGAGGTGCGGGAAACCGCAGGGTTGGCGGCTGACGCCTCGATCACCTGGATCAGCGCGATCGAGCGTGGGCTCACCGTCGACGCCGATCCCGATCAGCTGTTTCGCGTGCTGCTCAATCTCGTGCGCAACGCGTCGCAGGCGCTGGAAAACCGGCCACGCAGCGATTTCGCAAGCCAGCAGATTCGCGTCACCGGGCGTCGCGAAGGCGCGGTCGCGATCCTGGAAGTCTCCGACACCGGACCCGGCGTACCAGGGAAAGCCCGCGAGCACCTGTTCGAGGCGTTCCAGAGCTCGGGCAGGCCCGGCGGCAGCGGGCTTGGACTTGCAATCGCCGCCGAACTGGTCCGTGCCCATGACGGCGACATTCACCTGGTCGAAGGCACCATCGGGGCCACCTTCCGGATCGTCATCCCCGACCGGCCGGTGGAACTGCTGACCATCCGCAACGAGCGGGCGAGGGCGTGAACATCGGTCCGTCCCCGGTATTCCGCAGAGCGATGAGCCCGGAATCCATATGGATTCGGGGCTCGCGCCGGAGGCGCGTCCCAGAATGACGGAGGGATTGTGGCCGGCGAGGGGATTCCAGAAGAAGCGCTTTAGACCTCTTTTCCGTCCGACCTTTCCGGCGCAAAACGATTGGCAAATGCCACCTTCCGGACCTTGCCAATCCGCCTCTGAGCCGGTAGCTAGGGGGCGCTTTCGCTCCCGAATTGCGCTGGGATTGCAGACGGACCGTCAGGCCCGAGATGAAAAGCGAAAAACGCGCCCGTAGCTCAGCTGGATAGAGCACCAGACTACGAATTTGGGGGTCGGACGTTCGAATTGTTCCGGGCGCGCCACTTCGGTACAGAACTGGGCACGCCAAAACCAACCGTTTTTGCGCTCGATGCAGCGACGAGCGTGCGCAGAAGTACGCTTTTCGATCCCATGATGCGCAGTTCTTTCTGATCGACTTCGACCCGTTGGGCGAGCGCGCGGAGGTGATCGCGGCGGTAGCCGCCGCAGTCAGTCCGCATGCGCTTGCTGGCCGTCGAGATGCTGATCGTGCGATGCAAGCAGGACAAGCCACATTAGGGCGCGCCGAAGATACGCGAGCGGCTGGCCCGGCTTTATCCGGATGTCCACACCCCGGCGACCCGATGGCGGCGTTCCTCAGCGGCCCAGGCCCGCGCCCGACGCCCACGCCAGCCTGCTGAAGCGGCCACCCCCCTCAAATTATTTTTTGTGCCGCGACCCCGGCGCCGGGTTTGCGCCCTCTTGTCTAGGTGAATGCGCCATAGCGGCGCGTCACGAACCGGAGCACAGAACCATGTGGTATAGGAAGAACGTTCGCGGGTGGGAGCGCGCGGCCAGGCTGATCGGCGGGGGCTTGATGCTCATCTGCGGCGTGGTTGCACTGCACGCTTCGCCGCTCGGGCTACTGCTCAGCAGCGCGGGTGTCGTGACGCTGGTCACCGGCATGTTCGGCTATTGCCCTGCCTGCGCCATCGCCGGGCGCGAGCCACTGAAGGGGTGACTGCCTTGGCGCGCGTATCAGACGATCTCTTGCTCGCGGCACAGTCGGGTGACCGGCACGCGCTGACACAGCTATTGGTGGCGCTGCAGCCGGACATTCGACGCTACGCCCGGCGCCATTGCCACCGCACCTCGATCATCGAAGATGTGGTGCAAGAAGCACTCATCGTCGTGTACCGGCGCGTGGGCACGATCCGCAGTCCAGCCGCACTCGCCGGCTGGCTGGTGACCGTCATCGCGCGCCTTTGCATGTTGCCGGCGCTCATGCTGATGCGCGGGGTCGAGGAACTCGCCAGCCTGGAAGAGTCACGCGAGCTGGCAAAAGTCCCGCCGGACGAGTTGCGAATGGACTTGGTCAACGCCATCGAGTTGCTTTCGCCATCCGATCGCGAAGTGGTGCTGCTGCGAGATCTCGAGGATCTGACGATTGGGGAAATCGCCGGGCGGCTCGGCGTGACGCGGGAAGCGGCCAAAAGCCGCCTGCGCCGCGCCCGCGCATTGGTGCGCGAATATTTGCTCGGCACAAAGGACAACGGACGAGAGAGCACATGAATTACTTTCGTGGAGTGGGCATGTTCGGCAGCTCCTTCCTGGGCGCACACCTGATACGCGGGCTAGCTGCGGCGGCGCTACTCGCTTGGGCCATCGTCCACCAGACCGCGCACCCTTGGCTATCCTTGGGCGCGGGCGTTGCCGCCCTCGTCGCGCTACGCGGATGCCCGATGTGCTGGACAGTGGGCCTGGTCGAGACGCTTTCGCAAGGCCTTCGCGATTTAACCGCTGAACGCGCTGACCGGACATGGCTGCATTAACATTGCGACAGGACGGGAAGGAGCGAGGTGAAGAGAACTCGACGGCCGGGACAACTAATTGTGGAGCCGCATTCAATGCTCGTAGCAGAAAGTGATTTGCTAACCTATTCTTGTCGGGTCGTGGGGAGCACGCAATGTCGAAAGCAATTGCCGTCTTGGGCTCCGCTCTGTTCTTCGTCATTGCGCCGTTGGTGCTGGCAGGCTTCGTCCCCTGGTGGGTCACGCAGTGGGAATTTCGGCCGGCTTTTTTCGGCGTCGATCTAACCCGCATCCTCGGCGGTATATTGATCATCGTCGGAGTGCCCGGAGTTGTGGATTCATTTGCCCGTTTTGCGCTGGAGGGGCTGGGGACGCCCGCCCCGATCGCGCCGCCACAAAAGCTCGTAGTGACTGGCCTTTATCGCTACGTGCGAAATCCGATCTACATCGCGGTCGTCGCAGTCATTTTTGGTCAGGCCCTTTTGTTTGGTGACTGGCGTCTCCTCTGGTACGGCGCGCTACTCTGGCTTTTTTTTCATGTCTGGGTGGTGATGATCGAAGAACCGACGCTCAAGCAAACATTCGGCACGGAGTACGAGAGCTTTCGGACTAATGTGCCGCGCTGGATTCCGCGGTTGACGCCATGGCGAGCCGCATAAAGGAATCGCTGCAAGCGGCTCGATGCCGGCTGCAACAAACAGTGCGAGACGGCGAAGCGTAGCAAGCGCGCCTAGCGGCCTCGCCCCGGAGGGCCCACTACCTTAGCCGCCAGGTCGAAATAACGCATGGGCCGGGCAACTACTACGCACGCTGTGTCTTTCCAATCCCGGAGGAAGACCGGCCGTCTGCGCCTGCGCATTATGAGGACCGAATCTGGCCCATAGGAGAAGAATCCTGATCGTGGCAAATGGGGCTGCTTATTGGGGTACTTCGGCCATCGCCGTGGGCGCGGGCCCGTGATCGCAGATGGGCACACCGTGACTGCGCGTGGAGCCCGCAATCGCGGTGATGAAGCGTAGCGCTTAATCGTAGGCCTTCGCTTTTTCAGCCAGGGCGGCGTGTCGTAGGCTCCCACATCATAGCGCGATCGCGAAGGAGTAGTGCCCATCTTCATCGACCGTGGCGCGCCAAATTGTCACGGTCCATTCAGAATAAAACCGCGAACCTAAACACTATCGGGGCTCGAGATCCTCCAACAATGAGGTGGCCAGAGCTTCTTCGGCAATGGAAAGCCGGTGTCGCTGCATGGCCGCCATCAACCCTTCGTCCCATAATGCGCGGGCAGCCTTTCCCGTTAGAGTCTGTCCAAGACCTGTGGCCCCGTCGACGGCGGCCTCATAGTCGGCCGCGCCAAAGCGCCAGGATTGGGCGCCGTGCTGGCGCATGACATGGTTGCCGATCCGTATTCCCGGCCAATCGAAATCGCCATGATAGCAAAGCTGCGCACGCGCTGTAGCCAGTTGCGACAGCAGGCATCGCTGCGCGGCGGCGGGCATGCCGTCGGTGCAGACCAGCGGCGCGCAATCGGAGCCCCAGCGATCGGCGGCGATCGCAACCAGGTTGGGATTCTCACAGACATAGACCTTGCGATTCGCCACATCCCACGGCGGCGGCGAACGCAACAGCGACCGCAGCGACGCAAAGACAGGCTCTCCCGGCGACTGATCGCGGTCTTCCGCATCGCGCATGGGCAGGTTCAGGAACAGCGCCGGGCGCGCCAATTCGTTGACGAGCACGCCGGCCTTGGCCCAGACGTCGCGGTCGCGTTCTGCGCCGTCGTCCAGTTCCATCTCGTTGTCTTCCGGTGGCTCTATATCGACGCAATCATTGTTGGCGTAGGTCCGAGCGATCACCTGACGCCAGACTGCCAGCACCAGGGTCGCCGTCGACTGACCACTGTCGAGCGCGTGCGCGTCGCCCAGCACCTCGGCGGCCAATTGCGAACGCGTGATGCCGCTCGCCGGCAGGCGTTGCAACACCGCTTCGACGCGATGACAGAGCTGGTGCGCCGCCAGCGGACTCTGCCTGGAAAGACGCTTGAGCAGCCCGATGCCCGCCGGAGCCCGCAGCAATCCAATCAGTTCGCTATTGGCGCAGGCGCCCAGCACATCCGACCACTGCGTTTGCAGCGCGAGGCGTGTCGTGGCTAGATTCGTAATGGGGCCATCGAGCCGCTCGAGTGCGTCGCGCAGCGATGAGGCGATGCCGGCGTTCCGAAACGCGGCATCGACGAGGCGAACATCGACTTGCAGGGAATTGGCGTAACGCAGCGGACGGCCGAGCAGCGAAGCCAATGCGGCATGTTCCTCCATGGTGAGCTGGCCGATACGAAAGCTTTCAACCACGGCGTCGAGTGGTGCGCGTTCGAAACGCCGACGCAGGCGCTTGCGCAGCAAGGCGAAATGGTCGCCGCCAAGCAGGCGTTGAAGACGTGGGTCGGTCGACGAACTCATGTCGGCGCAAACCTGCGGTCTGGATCCTCTTCCCGTGTCTTGGCGCGGCCGTCCCAGCTCCAGCGCGACACGAACACCGCGTCGATACCTTCACGTCGCTGAAGCTGGCAGATCGCGACCCCCGGCAGCTCGGCATAGCAGGCCCATTCGCGTTCGCTGGTGATGACGAAGTCGAGATCGAACTCGTGGATCAGCCCCATGCAGTGCGCGCGGGCGGTATCGTCGATCCCGGCGAAGGCTTCGTCGAGCAGCATCAGCCGCGGCGCCAGGGAGGAACTCCCTTGGCTATAGAAGCTGGCGACCGCGGCGAACAGCGGCACGGTGAGGCCGAGCGCGCGTTCGCCGCTGGAGGCGGGGCCGGAGAGCTTGCGCCAATGACCGTCCTGCCAGCGCTCGACCCGGAAGCGATGCCAGCGGCGGTAGTCAAGTGCGCGAGCGAGTTGCTCGATCAGGCTGCCGCCGCCATCCTTGCCAAAGCCGGAGTCGGCGCGCTCGCGCTCGGCGGCGATGCGCTGCTGCAGCATGGCGCCGACGACCCGGCGGTCCTCCGTCGACCAGAGATCCGCGCTGGTGTTGAGCAGACGTTTGCGCGCTGCCTCGAGGCCGACCGGAGCACCTTCTTCTTCGGCCAGCGGCTGCCACAGCAGCCGGTAGCGCACGCCGGTGGAGGTCGGTCGGCTGTGCAGCTCTTTGTTGATCGCATTGCGCTGGGTTTCTGCCGACTGCAGCAGACGCTGGACCTCGGAGGCGATCTCGGCCTGCAAATGATTTTCCAGGACGGCGCGCTCGTTGGCGGTGAGCAGTTCGCTGCGCTGGGCGATCTCTTCAGCGAGCCGCGCGGCAAGGCTATCCGGCGGTTCGGGCCTGTTCTGGTAGACGATGTGGACGGTCAGTCCCCAATCGGTGGTTTCGGCCTGTGCCTGTTGGCCGAGCGCGCTGAGGGCGCGCTGCAATTCTGTGAGGTCGCCGGCAATTTCTCGCTGCACCCGAGCCCACGCCTCGTCGTCGTCCCTGCGGTCGGACAAGGCCTGTTCGGCGCGGCGCGCCAGCGTGAGCGCGGGGTCGATCGTCCAAGGGCTGCCGAGGTCAGGCAACTCGGCCTGCGGGAGCGCCGCCGAGAGCAGACCGGTGGCAGCGAAATGCTGGAACTTTGCGATGGACTCGGCGCGCGCCTCGCTGCGTTGTGCGAAGACCGCATCCGCGGTCGCGGCCTGTTCGCCCGCGATCGCACGGGCCTCGCCGGATTTGCTGAGAGCCTTGCGGGCAAGGACCAATGCACCATCGCTGACGTCGACGGCGGCACGGGCATCGGCCAATTGTCGTTGCAATTCCTCGACCTTGGCGCCGACGGCGTCGCGCAACACGTCGAACCGGGCCGAGGCCTCTTCCGCCTCGATCCGGGCCGCCGCCAGGTATTCCTGCCGTTTCTTCAGGTCATCGCGCGCTTCGCCCTCGCGATCGCGTTGCCGCTGCAAATCGGGCAGCGCCAGGCGCAGTTCGTGGGCGGCTTGCGCGAGGCGGAACTGGACATCGTGATAGTGATTCAGCGCCGTCTCAATCGCCGGCAAGTCGGCGGGCGAGACCGGCAGGCGCAGATCTGTAGCATCCGCGGCAAGCCGTTGCCGTGCCGCCTGCAAGGCCTGTTCGGCCTCACGGCATCGCGTGTCGGCCTCGGCCAGCCGCTGCAGTGCGATCTGTGCGTCGCGGGCGCTGGCTGCGGCAGCGTGGTGAGCACTGCGCAGTGCTTCGTCGGTCGGTGCCATGCGCCAATCGTCGGCGGCTTCGTTCTGGTCGTGCAACAGTTGCGCATGCGTTGCCTGCACGGCCGCGAGCTCTTCGGCTATCAGTGCCAGGCGCAGCGCAATCTCGGCCAGCCGCTGCGCGCGGGCGGCGGCGCGGGCGGCATAGCCGATGTAGACCGCCGCGGGTTTGATCCAGGCGCCGACCAGGGCGCCGAGGCGAAAGCGACCGTCAGGGGCGACCCAGGCCTCGCTGTCGATTGGATCGTCGTCCGCGCAGGCGATACCCGACAGCACATGCTCGACGACGCTTGCCGGCATGGTGCTGCCGGCCGGCGCATCGACCTGCAGCCAACCGGCGAGCGAAAGCGAACGCGGCCGCCGCCGCAGCAGTTGCGTGTCGTGTAGGAGCGAGCCGCCGTCGCCAACCTGCAATTGGCCGTCGGGCGAGACCCATGCATCGAGCAGACCGCCGGCTTCGAGCGCGGCTTCGAGGCCGGCGCGCTGCGAAGCTGTGACCGCCTCGCGAAAGTCCACCAGTTGCCACAACGGCGCACCCGCCCGCATGCTCCGGCTATCGGCGTCGCGCGTGTAGGGCTGCGGCGGCGTCGTATCGAGGCCGGCTTCTAGCCGGGTGCGCTCGCCTTCGAGTGCTGTTTGTTCTGCTTGCAGGGTCTGACGTTGCGCGTCGAGCGAGACCCGACGCTCCGCGAAATCCACGCTGGCCTGCTGCTGCGCGACTTGCAAGCGCTGTCGCGCCGGATTGTCGCCCTGCGGGGCGACGACCCAATCGGCCAGAGCCGTGAGCGCCGCGAGATGGTCGTCGACGCCGATGCGCAGTTGCGTCAGACTGTCGAAGTGGCGTTCCCAGGCCTGAATCAGGTTTTGGCCGTCCTGTTCCACATTCGCGTCGGCTTGCTCGCGTCGGTTCGCTGCATCCTCGGCCGCGTCCTGTCTCTCGTCGCGCATGGTCTGTCGCAGTCCATGCAGGGTTTCGGCCGCGATCACCTCCTCGTGGCGCCGCCGCAACAGCGCGATCTGTTCGCGTCGTTGACCGACCAAAGCGCGAAGCTCGGATAGCGCGACCTCGAAAGCGCGTGGCGTCAACTCGGTCAGCGCCGCGGCTTCGAGCGTTATGAGCGGATTGTCGCCATGGGCCGCCGCAATGCCCGCCGTCGCGGCATGGACCGCACTGTCCCGACGCAGTTCGGCCATCTGACATTCGGCATCAACCAATCGCTGCGCGGCCTCTTCCGCCTCGCTGGCGTTGCGCTGTAACCGCCGGATGGCCTCATCGATCGCTGTGTTGGCGGCTTGCAAGGCGTGTTGCCGCGCGACCGCGTCCTTCGCCGCGGCTTCGAGCCGGTTGGCATCCTGCATCGTCGGATCCGCGCGCAGGGTTTCGAGACGGGCTTGCGCGCGCTTGAGCCCGAGGTCCGCCTCATCGTGAGCTTTCCGGGCGAGCGATTCGTCGATTTGGGCTTGCTCAAGCCGCGCCTGCGCTTCGCCGCGCGCCCGGCTGGCATTGTCGAACTCGGTTTGCGCCTGGCGCAGCGCGCGGGCCTGGCGTCGGGTCTGAGTGCCGGCATAGATGCGATAGCGCTGGACGAAACGCTCAATGGCCTTTGCCAGCGCCTGATATTCCTCAAGCTGACGTCGATCTTCCTCCAACTGGCCGAGGGCTTCGGCCACGTCGGCAAGCAATTCGGCTGGCAGCGGCGGTAAGGCTTCGGTCAGTGCATTTGAAAGCGCGGTTTCGTCGGGCTTCTTCGATAATTGCGGCTGTCGCAACTGGATCAACGTATCCATCAACGCGTCGTAGCGCTTGGCGCCGAGGCGAAACAATCGTTCATCGACGGCGCGCCGATAACTCGAGGAAGTGTCGAAGACTTGGCCGCGGCCTGCAAGCGCATCGCGCAGGCGCTCCTTGGTCAGGACCACGCGCTGGTCGCTCATCAACCAAAGATCCTGGTTGAGGCGCGGCGCGCCGTCGGCATCGTCCAGCACGAAGAACCAGCTGTCCACCTGGGGACGTGCCGCGACCGCGGAGAGCCCGGCGCCGAGCGTCAGATAACGCGGGGTACCGTCGTCGGCGAGGCGACCGAACTCAATCCAGGCATAGCCGATGCGCCGGTCGTAGCTGTTCATCAACAGGTTCCAGGCCATCTTCTTGCCGTTGTCGCCGTCGGGTTCGAGCCGCGACGGCTTAAGTTGCGCATCGAGCAGGAAGGGCAGGGTCAGCGACAGCACCTTGGACTTACCGGTACCATTGTTGCCGCGCAGCAGCAGGTGGCCGTCGCGAAACCAGAATTCCTCGCTGTCGTAGTGGAATAGCTCCACCAGTCCGAGCCGCAGCGGTTGCCAGCGCAGCCGCGTCGGGATCGGCAGCGCTGGCTTCTCGGCCTGTGCAAGAAATGAAACCGGGCGATCGTTCATGGTGGTCCGAAGAGATCGTTGGCCGAGACGCGCGGTGCGCCGGGTGGTTCAGGAGTTTCGCGGACTCCTGCCTCACCGAGGGAGAAGCGTGCGAGCGCCGGCATCGGCTGAATCATGTCGCCGTCTCTAACAATCAGTTGGAGTTTTTCCAGCCGCTCTATCGCGATCTCCGCAAGTTCGCGTTCGGCACCGGGCTCACGCGCCGATTTGCGCCAGTAGCGACCATAGCGGTTCTTGGCGTCGCGCAGGAAGGAGACAATTTCGTGCTCCCGGATGAACCCGGATGACGGCGCTACGTCGGCGGCTTCCGTCGGCCGCCGGTTGTGACGGGAGGCCAAATACTCCGCGACCAGCAGTGTGGCGTGGGCGTCGGTGCCTTCGGCCGGCATCGCCACGTCCGTCAGCACGCCGGCCTCATCAACAAGTGCCAGCCCTTCGGCGCGCTGCTCCGCTACCAGCCCGGCGGCGTCGCATAAGCGGGCGGCCATGGCGCCGCGCTGGTTGACGAAATATCCGCGGGCTTCCGGGTCCAGCGTATCGATATAGACCACGGGATCGTCGAGCAATCGGCGGGCGAGCAGATGGCGGAGCGCCGTGCGCCGGCCCTCGTCGCTGTCAGCCACGTGCTCGTCGACCAGGGCATGCAGTCGGTCCTCCAGCGTGACCGGCGCGTCTTCCGATCTAAAGGTCGATGGCCCGCGCACGGTGGCCAGCAAGCCGGCAAGCGCGCGCCGCTGCACGTCGTAGAGCGCATCGGCTTGATCGCCGCCGGCATGCACGAAGGCATCTTCGTCGCCGGCGACGCGCTGAAGCACCGCCAAGTCAAGCAGCGTGCGGCATACCGCGACCAGTTCACGCCGCTCGTGGGGAGCACTGAGCGTGAAGGTAAAGCCGACTGATACGAGTGCCGGCTCGGCAGCGAATTGCAACAGCCTTTCGCCGAGCAGGCGGAGGGTGATCTGCGGCTCGGCGCGTTCGAGCACTGCGCAGGCAAGGCAGAACAACACGTAGCGGCGGCGATCGTAGCCGGGAAGCCCGCGCATTGCGCTGGCGAGGTCCGCCGGCCGTTTAAAGAGGCGGGCGCCCTCGTGTTCGATCTGCAGCGGCCAGCCCGTTTCGCGTGCAAACCAGTCGCGCAGGGCTTCTGCCTGGCGGCGGATCGCGGGGAAATCGTCGTGCTCCGGACTTATCAGCGGCGTCATCAGCAGGGCGCGCACGGAACTACGAAATTCCTCGCGCTCGAATTGCTGTTGTTGCTGGCCAATGCTGCGACTGTCCCTGGACCTATCAAGACCAGGCTTCATCGGCTGCCTCGCGCTGGCGTAATGGTGATCAGATGGTCGCGCCCAGAAAACACGCCCTGCGGCGTGCCGATTCTGGCGCGACTGTCAGCTGCAAGCGGGGTCAGGCTGATGTGCAGCAACCCGTCGCCGGTCAGCCGCTCCGCGATAGCCTCCGGCCCGACCTGGTCGGTCAGCGCTTCACCCAGCAGGCTGAGGAAAAGCCCGAAGGCATGCCGATCGAGTTCGCCCAGGTCCGAAAGCCGCGTGGGTTGGCCGGTGGCGAGGCGCTTGCGAGCCGCCTCAACCTGCTGCGATTCCTCGGCGAGTTCACGCGCCAGACGGGCGCGCGCTTCAGCACGGTCGCGTATCCGGGCAAGCGGACCGCGCGGAGCTGCCTCGCCATATTCACGCAGCCGCGGGTGAATCCTCAAGGGGGGAGCGTCGGCCCAGCGCGTGCTGGCCGGGAGATCCGCGTCGGCGTCGGGATTGAGCGAAAAATGCCGCGCTGGATTGAGCGCGAAGGCGGCGCGCGCAAGACGATGCGCCTCATCGTCGCTGGCACAGCCGGCGAACCAGGTGGCGAGCATGCGGAAATCCGCGGAGCGATCGCTGCGGCCGCTGCGGCGCTCGTTAAGCGCGGCAATCGCACCCAGCAGTTGCGGGATGGCCGACCTTGCCCGAGCTCGCAACAATTCGGCTTGCGAGGGCTCGTGACCGCTGCGGAAGAACCAGCCGCGCAAGCCTTTCCAGCGTTCGCGCCAGGCGTTCCAGGATCGGGCTTGCGAATTGACCCGATCCTGCGCGTCGCCGGGCGCGGCATCGCGGGCCTCGCGAGCGGCGACCTGTTGAAGCATGGCGTCGATGTTCGGCTCCAAAGCGAGCATGAGGCCGGCGATCATGTCGGAGCGGCGCACCAGATCGCCCATGAAGCGCTCCAAATAGTCGATCAGCCGGCGCTTGTAGCTCGCTACCGCGCCGGCCTCGGCCTGCTGCAGTTCAATGCTACGCGCGACGCCGGCCATAAACGCCTGCGCGTTCTCGGCTAGGCCCTCGAAAACCCGCACCAGATCCCGCAGCGTCTCATGGATCTTGGCCGCATCCGGTTCGGTCTGCTCCGCAAGCATCTTCAGTGCCTGCAACCGGCTGGTGATGTCTTCGAGCGCGACCGTTTGCAGCTCGGCGCGGCGTTGCAGCGTTTGCACGAACAGCGCCAACGCTGATTCGACAGCTTCGCCGCCCTGCGAAAGCCGATAGAGAAAACGCGCGCGATAGAAATCGCTGAGGCTGGAAACCCGCGCAGTATCGGGCTGCGATTTAAGGTTGCCCCAGGCTGCAAGCTGGGTGAGTGCGGTGCTGACGTCTTCGATGCGGGGCGCAGCGTCAGGCCAGCGGGCTTCGGCAAGCACCTCGTCGGGTCGGAGTTGCAGGCGATATTGTCGTTTGGCTGCGGCGAAGACCTCCATGATGCAACGATAGAACGCGGCTTTCTCGGCACTCACATGCCTGAACAGCTCGGCTGAATTGCTGACCACGCGCATCGGCCACTTCCCGAAGATTTTCCATTGGAGGCTGCCAGTTCGTGCTGCTCACGTTAATGTATTTACCGGCTCGTTGCAGCCAAATTGGATTCCGTCCACTGCTCCTGGAGTTTTGCGCGGCCGAGATGCACTTTCGCTTCGGTCAGACCCAGTTCTCAGCCCTGATTCCCGGCATGCGGCTGAACTCGCGCATATTATTGGTTACGATGATCAGCCCCTCGCTGCGGGCATGACCGCCAATCTGCATGTCGTGCGGGCCGCAGGAAGTTCCAGCACGCTCCAGTTCCGCCCGAACCTGCCCGTAGTGCGCGGCCGCTTTAGCCTCGAACGCCAAGACATCGAGGCGCGCCACAAAATGCTGGATAGCGGTCAGATTGTCGACACGGCGAGCTGATTTCTCCGCACCATAGTGTAACTCTCCAAGCGTGATGCTGGATATGCAGAGTTGCTCGGCAAGTGCGTTGAATTTCTCCAGAAGATCCGGCGGATAATTCTTCATCACATAGATGCAGGTATTGGTATCGAGCATATAGGTGAGCATTAGAGCGGCTCGCGCTCCTCGGCCGCGGTTGCCCGCGCTCGACCATGAAATCGTCACTTGCGTGCGGGCCGTTCTGAAACAGAGTCGTCCCACCGTTTGCCCTGCGGTACGATCAAGCGGCTGCGGCCGATCTTCAAAATATCCACCTGATGTACGCCCGGTCGGGAAGGCAACGGCCTTCGGCAGCCGGACGGCCTGGCTGCGATTGCTGATGAATACCGTGGAGGTTGTCATCGCCTCATTTCCATGTATATCCAATTGGGATATACACTAGAAGAGCTGCAGCAGTTTCGCAAGGACGTCGCGCTAAGGCCCGGCTGGTGGCGGTCGCCTCGTGAGCGCTCAATGACGTCGCGCCCGTCGGCTTGGCCAGTGTCGCGCGGCAGGGGCTTGGCCAGCCACCGGCTGAAAGCCGTAATACGTAGTTTCCGAGCGGCATGCGCACCGATTGGCAAGTGACAAGAAGCTGCACGTACTGATTTTGGCGGCCACTCAGAACCGGTCGATCACTCAATCCTACGCCGACCGAATGATTGGCGTCCTTAGGCCGAATAATACGGAGGACAGGCCAAAGGGGATCTCCGACGTGGGTGATTTCGAGGAGGTTGGCCTGTTGCCTGCTCACCGTCATGGATGCCCCTTCGGATCCGCTGTTTCTCCGGGCGCGTGGGGCTCGGTGTTTGTTGATCCGCCCCCGCCGCTCGGCTCCGCCTCGATGATGTCGAAGGCGCGTCGGGAGGCACCGGCCAGACAGCCTTGGACCAGACAGGTAATCAATGTGCGAGCGGAGCCTGCCGTTCATGTCGACGAAGTCACTAATGCTTTCTCGTTGATGCGCAGCGCTTGTCGGCTTGGTTGGGGCAAGTAGTCGTGCACGACCGTGCCGAGCCCGAGAGTAAGGTCCGCGACTATGTGGACTGCGGACACGACTTCGAGAACCGGCAGCTCCGCGACCGGTGCCAAAGCGTGAGGCGTCAATGACAACGCAGCGGGGCCGGTCCAGGCGCCCTTTAGGAGGACGTGTTGGAGATGATACTCGACCAATTCACAGATGCGCGGGCTGCCGTCAACGTGCGGAATGATCTTGAGCAGGAAATTGGGCGTTTCGAGTGATGCCTTGACTTGGGCGAGGTCGGCTTCACGATGCTTGTACCCCATGGTGCCGGTCGCGACCCGAAGCGGGCCGTAATCGAGCGTGCCGACAAGCGTGTCGACCTCGGTTCGCAGCGTCGGCTGCGCCAGCTTTTTCGGAAAGCCCCAGAGTTCGCGACCGCCTGCGATCGGTCCCTCGTCGTTGAGGAACATGCAATGCGTGTAGCCACCGCTGCGGCCGCGGAAAGAGACCGGTATCACCTGGCCGCTCTCGGTGTAGTCGCCAAAACCATTCGAATCCGGCATGCGGATGAATTCGTACTTGACCAGCGCTTCGCGCTCATCGAGTTCGAGCGGCTCCGGCACGACCGCCCGCAGCCTTGCCGGATCGGTGCGATAGGTGATGATCAGGTATTCGCGGTTAACGAACCGGTACGGACCCGGTGGATATGACGGGTTCGTAAGCGGCATTGCGAACGCCTGCTTCAGTACGTCTTTCTCACGCATTTTCAAATCCTTCTCGTGTTCAGCAGTTGCCGGTATGAATGCCTATTCCAGACCATCGCGTTCGAGATCGAACGTGAAGACGCCGTCCAGACTTGCCGGACGAGTCAGGACCTCGGGATGGCGCAGCGTGCGCAGCGCATCGTGATACCCTGCGCGCCAATGATCTTGCATCGATAGACGCGAGAACTCGTAGTCCTTGGAGTGGCCTTCGTAGTTCTGCGCCCGATAGATCAGGTGGACGATGTTGTAGACCTTGTCGCTGGCGACGGACTTCAGGATCTCCAGATCATCGTTCTCCTCAAGATCGCCAGGAAGCCTGCGCAGCAAGGCTGCCAGCGCACGCTGTACCCGGTGCACGTTCTTGAACTGATCGGTGCTTGCCCGCGTTCGGCTCGAAAACTGGATCTCTTTCTGACGTGTGGCGACCTCGGCCATGTTGCGTGGACGCTGGCCCCGCGCGCTCCAGAGATCGACCTGGAAAGCGAGCGTATCCTGGCGGCGGGGGTTGCTCTCGATCACCCACTGCAGCGGCGTGTTGGACACGAGGCCGCCATCCCAGTACTGCTCGCCTTCGATCTCGACGGCGGGAAACCCCGGTGGGAGCGCCCCGCTTGCCATCACATGCTCCGGTCTGATCGTATGAGTGGTGTTGTCGAAATAGACGAAGTTGCCGGTCCTGACATTGACAGCGCCCGCGCTGAAGCGCGTCATCCCGGCGTTGATGCGATCAAAATCCACCAGGCGCTCCAACGTGTCCCTGAGCGATTTCGTATCGTAGAAGCTGGTCGCCGCGAGCGTCCCGCCCGGTTGCAGCCAGGGCATCAACGGGCGCGCGGCGAAGAATCCGGCTGAGCCGAACGAGGCCGCAAGACTGGCGCTCATCTGGTTGAGCAGATTGCGTGTATGGTCGCTTCGCGCCAAAACCACGAAGGGATTGTTTGACCAATCCCAAGGCGCGCTCGAAGTCACCTGCGTCCAAAACTCGCGCAGCCGATCGACGCGCGAATGGGGCGGGTTGCCTGCAATAATGGCACCATTGATGGCTCCGATCGAGATGCCGGCGATCCAGTCGGGATGGATGTTGGCTTCCGCCAGCGCCTCGTAGACGCCTCCCTGGTATGCCCCCAACGCACCGCCGCCTTGCAGAAGCAGGGCGACGCACTCGAATGGGAGACGGTGCTCATGAGCCGTGAGGTGTGGTCGAGGCTGGAAGTTCATTGCGTGCTCTTCTGTTGACGATTTCCGACCGTGACTGGCCCCCCGGTCGAAAAAAGAGGGTTGACATTTTCGAACTGGTCGATAATAAACTAAACCGTATAGTTTATATGCGATCAGAAAAGCCATGAACAATCGGGTCTGTCAAGGAAAAGAAGTTCACGTGCCCGTGTCCGGCCAAACTGAAGCAAGGAGTCCGCGCGAGCTCCCGCCTTCTGCGGCGGGCGTTCGATCATTGAAATCCAGATGCAAGCTCAACGAGAGGAGTGATCCGATATGATTTGGGAATCCAACCGTCTTTTGATCGCGGCGGCCGCAACGTTGCTTTGCGCAACGAGTGCGTCTGCGCAGGAGAATCAAGGCACGCCCGAGCAGAGGGCTGCGTGCACGTCCGACGCCTTCAGACTCTGCAGCAGCTACATTCCCGACGCCACGAAGGTCGAGACCTGCTTGAGGCAGAACAAATCGGTTCTCAGCAACGCGTGTCGATCGGTTTTCGATCAAGCACCGGCCCGGGGGCCGGCGGAGGCTGAAGCAGGCGGCGTCAGGGCAGCATCGCCAGACGATCCTGCTTTGGCACGGCAGCGACAAAGCGGCCGGCGACGAATTGTTCCCGTCAGTCTCTGAGGCGCGGTGTGAGCAGCCAAAAAGTGGAGAAGAAGAATGAACATGATCTATATTCCCGCCCTCGCGTCGTTTTCAGGATCGGCCTCCGGGACGTTGGCGTCGATCTTCACGAATTGGGTGACGCAGCGTCGCAAAGACCGCGTCCGCCATACCCTGCGGGCCGCGTCGCAGCGTGAAGAGCTCTACAGGAGCTTCATTGAAGAGGCATCGAGGCTCTACGCCGATGCACTCGTCAACGACAAGTCGGAGGTTTCGAAACTGGTCGGCCTGTACGCTCTCATCGCCCGAATGAAAATCCTTTCGAGCGACGCCGTCATTGAGGCGGCGGAGAAAGCGGGCCGGTTGATCCTCGAGACCTACCTTTCTCCGAACAGGACATTCGTCGACCTGCCCGAGCTTATCAACGAGATGGATCCGCTGCGGGATTTCAGCGAAGCCTGCCGCCGCGAATTGCAGGGGACTCATTCGCGCTGAGGTACCCTTGCCATGCCGTTGCTTCAGTATTTCGGGTGGGTGGGAAGCTTTCTTCTCGCCGCGCTGTTTGCCGCAAGCTGGTGGTCTTCGGGCAACGTCGCCGATGTGCCGCCTCCCAGGGCGCGGCTCGGTGAGAGCATCCACATCCGGATCCATTCCGACCATAAATGGCCCGAGCGAGTGGTGTTTGACACCACTCGTGCGAGGTTGGCACCGGCTGAAAACGCACAGGCCGAAACCGAGCCGCAAGGTCAAGAGGCCAGTCAAGAGCCTGTTGCAGCCGAGCGGCATGACCCGGTCGAGGCGTTCGCAGAAATGGGGCGGGAGACTGTCGAAGGCTGTTTGCAGCCGCCCTGTTCAGCCGGCCAGAATCCGGAATCGGACGCTCCGCCGAAGCGCAAGGCCGCCCTCCTGCGGTCTCACCCGGGAGTATCGAGGGCGGCGAAGGCCTTCACTGCCCCCAATCGGTTTCACAGGCTGCCAGGAAAAAGTTGACACGTTCGCGCACGAAACTGGGCACCTCCTTTCGAAGGTGTTTCGCGTCCTCTCCCATCAGCGCTCGCATCAGCATCGGGAGCAGAATGAGGTCCATGAAAATCTGCGCGGTGGCGAGGCTTCGCTTGGTGCTGAAAGGCCCCTTTGGACCGCGCTGAAGCGTGTAGGCCGCATTGTTCAGGACATGAGAAACCGCAGCTGCAGCCCGATCTCGGCCTGCTTCATGGACATGGCGGCTCAACGCCGGGAATCTGTCTGCTTCGGCAATCGTGGCGCGCGTTACGCCGACTGTGTCCTCCAGGAATCTTTCTACGAGCTCGGTGCCGACACTCGTGAGCTTGTCCGTCGCTGTGCGTCCCCTGGGCTCGTAGCCCTCGAAGTTCGTCAGTCCGGCGATGACGCGGGCTATGACCGCCTCGAACAGTGCCTCCTTGCCGTCGAAGTGAGCATAAATTGTCGGCTTGCTCGCCGGCGCTGTCTCCGCGATCTCATCGACACTGGCGCTTTGGTAACCTCTCTTGAGAAAAACCTGCTGAGCCGCATCGAGGATACGGCTCTTGACGTCGCCGGCGAGGTCCTTGGGCGGCCTGCCCAAGCGGGTCTGCGGTCGTTTCGAGTTTCTGTCCGTGGTCATGATTGTCCCTACGATCACGATGGTGCGATTAGCTCAAGTCTCACCTGATTTCGAGTTGACACGGCGCGAGCGAAAATGCAAGTAAAATAAACTATACGGTATAGTATATATAGGAGATCGTCGTGACCAATGCCGCCGTGGCACATCCGCCCGACCTAAATGAACGGACCCTTGTCCGCGAGTTGACCCACAGGATCAACAACCAGCTTGCCGCTGCAATCGACGTGGTGACCGCGGCCGCCGTGCGGGCGGACAATCCGGAGGCCAAGTTCGCGCTGGGCAATGTCGTCGAACTGCTTCAGGAGCAGGCCAATGTGCATCGCGTCCTTGCGATTCCGGAAGGCGATGCGCTTGTCGACGCCGCTCAATATCTCCGCAGGCTTTGCCTCGCGATAACCCGGTCCCGTTTGGAGCCAATCGGCGTCCATCTCTCGTTTCAAGCCGACACCTTGCCGCTCGAACCGGAGCGGTGCTGGCGCCTCGGGATGGCCGTCCACGAGCTGGTGACGAACTCAGCGCGGCATGCGTGCTTCGACGGCCGAGCTGGGGAGATCAAGATCAAGCTGTCGCTGGCGCACCCGGTGGTCAACTGCATCATCGCGGACAACGGCTCGCTGTCCACGCGGTTGAGGCCGGCGCGGGGGCTCGGCCTCGTTCGCGATTTGATCAAGAGCTTGGGCGGTCGGCTCGAATATGGCTTTGGCCCCGAATACTCATCCTTTCCTTTGGTGTTTGTGCTCACCGAACGCGAGCGGCGGGCCAACAGGGCGGTCGCTTCGCGCCGCGCTAGAACGCCGCGTCGACTGAGGACGGTCCGTATCCCCAACCAGACCGCGACAGGACAGTTCCCGAATCCCGCAGGCACTCCGTCGCGCCTGCATGGGCCGACACCGGGATCAAACGCGGAGGAAGCAGCCCGACTCCTTGGAGCGGTGCGAACGACTGACAAGGCGGACGTCCTCGCGCCGTTGCTCGCAAAATCGCGCACCTAGCTCAAAGGAGAAATGGAATGTTGAGGAAAACTATGCTGACCCTGTCTGCAATCGTGTTGCTCGGCGCTGTCGTCGCCGCGCCTAACGCCGCACTCGCACAATTCGGGCCTCCTCCGGGTCCTCCGCCCATGCTCGCTGGTCCTCCGCCGGGTCTTGGTGCCGGTGGTCCTCCTCCGAGCCTAGGCGCCGGCGGTCCTCCCCTCGGTGGTCCTTCGGCCGGACCTGTCGCTGGCCTTGCTCCCCGTGGCCCCGCGGCCGCGCCTGCGCGCGAGTTCGCCGGTGGCCCGCCCCGTCTCGATGGTGCTGGCGGATTGCATGGTCTCGAGCGCGGCGGGCAGGCCAATTTTCGCGGCATCGAGGGTCGTGCCGCGGCCTATAGCGCCGACGGCTACGCTCGAAATAGCTACACCAACTATGGCTATGGCCGTGGCTACCGGCACGCCTATGCGACGTCGGCGGCGGCTTACGCCTATGGCAGAGCCGATGCCTCGTCCGACGATGGCTGTTACTACGTCTCCGCATACAGGCGATACGGCACAAGGCGTGTTCTGGTCTGCCATGAAGACTGATTGAGGCGACGGCCCTTTGGGCGCCCCGGTCTTGGACCGGGGCGTCTGTCCTTTGGGCCGCGCGCAACCTACCTGTCAGGGCAAATTTCGGACTTGACGCAGCATTAAACAAACTATACGGTTTAGTTTATATAAAACAGGAAACTCGCCGTGCCCCCTTCCTCGCCCCATACGCCCGCGCTGCTGAGGCGCATGAATGCCGCACTCGCGGTCGCGCTGCTGGCGACGCCACTGGGCGCCTGCAACGACCGCTCTACCAATCCTGCGGAGCGTGCCGCGTTCGTGCACACCGAAATTGTGCAGCCGCGGGACGGACAGGCATCCCTCACGCTGACCGGCGACGTCGAGGCCCGTTTCCGCGCCGACCTGTCATTTCGGGTGAGTGGGCGCGTGCTCGCGCGGCTGGTGGATGTCGGCGCCCACGTCAATGCCGGCGACGTTCTGGCGCGGCTCGATCCGGCCGAGCAGCAGGCCGAGCTTGACGCTGCGACCGCTGGCGTTGCCGCGGCAGAGTCCCAGTTGCGCGTGGCCCAAGCCACGTTTGATCGGCAGAGCTCTCTCATGTCGAGCGGCTTCACCACGCGCGTGGCCTACGACCAGGCGCAGCAGGACCTGCAAAGCGCAGAAAGTACGCTTGAATCGGCGAAGGCGCAGCTGGGAACGGCCCGCGAAGCGCTTGACGATACCGAACTGCGCGCCCGCGCCGCGGGTGTGATTACCGCGCGCAGTCTTGAGGTCGGGCAAGTCGTGCAGGCGGCCGAGGCGGTCTTCACGCTGGCGCAAGACGGCGAGCGCGATGCTGTCTTCGATGTCCCTGAATCGATGTTCTTTGGCGAGGTCGAGCGGCGGCCGCGTGTCGCTGTCCCTGGTCTCCGACCCGGACGTGACTGCCGTCGGCTATTTGAGGGAAGTCTCGCCTGCTGTTGATCCCAAGAGCTCCACGGTTCGCGTCAAGGTCGCGATCCAGAACCCGCCCGCCGCCATGACGCTTGGGAGCGCCATCGCAGGCGCAGCGAGGACCAAACCCGCCACGGAGATCACGTTGCCGTGGACCGCACTGATGGCAATGGGGTCAAAGCCCGCGGTCTGGATCGTCGATCCCAGGACAAAGACCGCATCGCTGAAGCCGGTGACGGTCGGTGCCTACGAAGCCGGAGCAGTGCTGATCAAGGCAGGCCTTGAACCCGGAGAGCGCGTCGTTGTCGAAGGCGGCAAGCTGCTTAGCTCCGGCCAGCCCGTGACATATGACGAGGACCGATCATGAGAACGCAAGCCCTTACCATTGCCGGCATGTTCGCGTCGGCGCTGGTGCTGGCCGCCTGCAAGCAGGAGGCGAAGAGCCCCGGAACCTGTGCGACCCGTGCTTTCCACCGTTCTTGAACCGACCGCATCGGACACCGTTCTGGCGGTCGGAACTGTCCAGCCTCGATATGAGACCAGTCTTGGCTTCCGCGTGCTCGGGCGACTGATCGCACGTCCGGTCAACGTGGGAGATTTGGTCGCGGAAGGGCAGACCATCGCTGCAATCGACGCGACGGCGCTTGGGCTCGCCGTACAGTCTGCGAAAGCAGATCTCTCGAAAGCCCAGGCTCTGCTTGCAAACGCAAGCGGGACTGAGGAGCGGAAACGGATCCTGATCAAGACCGACGCCACGACCAGGCAGACGCTTGACGATGCAGAGCAGGTGCGCGCAGGTGCACAAGCATCGACCGCTCGCGCCCGCGCGAACCTGACCAAGGCGATTGAGCAGCTGGGTTATGCCCAGGTCAAGACCGATTTCGCCGGTGTCGTCACGGCCGTAAGCGCCGAGGTGGGACAAGTCGTCTCGCCGGGTCAGAGCGTCGTGACCGTGGCGCGGCCGGACGTCCGGGAGGCTGTGGTCGATATCGGCGCGGACTTCCCAGTGCCCTTGACCGTCGGTTTGCCGTTCACCGTCAGCTTGCAGCTGCTGCCGGCCGTTCAAGTGCAAGGCCAGATTCGCGAAATAGCGCCGCAGGCCGATTCGGTAACGCGCATGCGCCGTGTCCGCATCTCCTTGACGGATCCGCCTGAGAACTTTCGCCTTGGATCCACCGTTACGGCGAGACTGAACAACAGCGAGAACTCCGTTCTCCGGGTGCCCGCGTCGGCCGTCCTCACCAAGGATGGTCAGAATTTCGTTTGGGTGGTTGATCCCGCTCACGAGCACGGTTTCCCTGCACCAGGTCGATCTCGCGGAGGACGAAGGCGGCCTGCGGGTCACGCGGCGGGCTCCCGGCGGGCGCGCGGATCGTCACCGCCGGCATCCATAGCCTCAAGCAAGGACAGCAAGTTCGCTTCGAACAGGATTTGGCACCATGAAATCGTTCAACCTTTCCGACTGGGCTCTCGGACATCGTTCGCTCGTCTGGTATTTCATGTTCGCCTTCATGGCGGCGGGACTGTTCTCCTATCTGCAGCTCGGACGCCAGGAAGACCCGGATTTCACCATCAAGACGATGGTGATCCAGGCGCAATGGCCGGGCGCATCCCCGGAGGAGATGACGCGCCAGGTCACCGACAGGATCGAGAAGAAGCTCGAAGAGCTGGAGTCGCTCGATTACACCAAGAGCGTGACCGTTGCGGGCCAAACTACCGTCTTCGTCTATCTGCGCGACAGCACGAAGGCCAGGGATGTCGCTCCGACCTGGGCTCGCGTGCGCAACATGATCGCGGACATCAAGGGTGATTTCCCGCAAGGCGTCATCGGGCCGGGCTTCAATGACCGCTTCGGCGACGTGTTCGGCAACATCTACGCATTCACCAGCGATGGCTTGAGCCAGCGCCAGCTGCGCGATCGGGTCGAGGACATCCGTGCCAAGGTATTGACCGTGCCGAATGTCGGCAAGGTCGACATTCTGGGCGCGCAGGACGAAGTCATCTTCCTCGAATTCTCGACCCGGAAGATTGCGGCTCTCGGCCTCGACAGCCGCTCCATCATGTCCTCGCTGCAGGCGCAAAATGCCGTCGCGCCGTCCGGCGTGTTCCAGGCCGGGCCAGAGCGCATCAGCGTGCGGGTCAGCGGTCAGTTTGAATCGGAGCAAAGCCTGAAGGCGATCAATCTTCGGATCAATGACCGGTTCTTCCCGCTGACGGATGTGGCCACCATCACGCGCGGCTACGCCGATCCGCCAACCACCCTGTTTCGCTTCAACGGGCAGCCCGCCATCGCGCTCGCGATCGGGATGAAAACAGGTGCGAACCTTCTGAAGTTTGGCGAGGCGCTTAAGGACGAAATGTCAAGGATCACCGCCGAGCTGCCGGTCGGCGTGGGAGTCCATCTCGTCGCGGATCAACCTGTCGTCGTCGAGCACGCGGTGTCAGGCTTCACCGAGGCGCTGTTCGAAGCGGTCGTCATTGTGCTCGGGATCAGCTTCCTCAGCCTGGGGCTTCGGGCCGGTCTCGTCGTTGCGATCGCGATCCCGCTGGTTCTCGCAATCACGTTTGTCGTGATGGCCTATGCCGGAATCTCGCTGCAGCGAATTTCGCTCGGCGCCTTGATCATCGCGCTTGGCCTTCTGGTCGACGACGCCATGATCGCGGTCGAGATGATGGTGGCGCGGCTCGAAGTTGGCGACCCCTTGGAAAAGGCCGCGACCCATGTCTACACGTCCACGGCCTTTCCCATGCTGACGGGGACGCTGGTCACCGTTGCCGGCTTCATCCCGATCGGCCTCAACAGCAGCAACGCAGGTGAATTCACCTTTACCTTGTTCGTGGTGATTGCGGTCTCCCTGCTCGTATCCTGGATTGTCGCGGTGCTGTTCACGCCATTGCTTGGCGTCACGATCCTGCCGGCCAGGATGAAAGGTCACCACGAAGGAAAGGGACGGCTTGGACAGCTGTTCTCTCGCGTGCTTCTGGTTTGCATGCATCATCGCTGGATCACCGTCGGGGTGACGGTCGCAGCCTTCGGGCTCGCCCTGTTCGGCATGAAATTCGTGCAGCAGCAGTTCTTTCCGTCCTCGGACCGGAGCGAGCTGATCATCGACTGGAATCTGCCTCAAAACGCCTCGATTACCGACACCAACCTGCAGATCGCGCGCTTCGAGCGAGAACAACTGCAGGGGAATCCCGGCGTCGACCATTGGTCGACCTATGTTGGAACAGGCGCGCCGCGGTTCGTGCTGTCGTTTGACCTGCAGACGGCCAATGCCTGGTTCGGCCAGATGGTCGTCGTGACCAAAGGCGGCATTGCCGGGCGCGATCGCCTCAAGGCGCAATTCGAAACCTATCTGAGAAAGACCTTTCCCGGCACCGATACGTTCGTCAAGCTGCTCGAGGTCGGACCTCCGGTCGGCCGTCCCGTGCAGTACCGGCTGAGCGGACCCGACATCGCCAAGGTGAGGGACCTCTCGCAAAACCTTGCCGGCATCGTGCGCGCCAATCCGCATCTCGATCACGTCGTGTTCGACTGGATGGAGCCGGCGCGCGTCGTCAAGGTCGACGTGCTGCAGGACAAGGCGCGCCAGCTTGGCGTGAGTTCGGAGGACATTGCGACGACGCTGAACGGTGTCCTTGCCGGCTCCTCGATCACTCAGGTGCGAGACAGCATTTACCTCGTGAATGTGATGGGCCGCGCGACCGCGCCCGAGCGCGCCTCGATCGATACGCTGCGGGACCTGCAATTGACCGGCCTGGGCGGTCAATCGGTGCCGCTCGGTGCGGTGGCCACGCTCCGTTACGAAATCGAGCAGCCCACCATTTGGCGGCGATCGCGGCTTCCGACCATCACGCTGAAAGCGAGCGTTCTCGACAGCGCGCAGCCGAAAACCGTCGTCGATCAACTGGCCCCGAAGGTTGCCGAATTCGCAAACCGACTGCCGGCCGGGTATTCGGTCGCGGTCGGGGGCTCCGTCGAGGAGAGCGCGAAGAGCCAGGCTCCGATCGAGGCGGTCGTTCCGCTGATGCTGTTCATCATGGCCACGATTCTGATGATTCAGCTGCAAAGCTTCCACCGCCTGTTCCTGGTCTTTGCGGTGGCGCCGCTCGCACTGATCGGGGTTGTGCTGGCCTTGCTGCCAAGCGGAGCGCCTCTCGGCTTCGTCGCGATCCTGGGTGTGCTGGCGCTGATCGGGATCCTGATCCGCAACTCGGTGATCCTGATCGTGCAGGTTGAGGACCTTCGAAAGTCAGGACGGCCGGCATGGGACGCGGTCGTGGAAGCCACCGAGCATCGCATGCGGCCGATCATGCTGACCGCCGCCGCCGCAAGTCTGGCGCTGATTCCGATCGCGCGCGAGATTTTCTGGGGGCCGATGGCCTACGCGATGATGGGCGGCATCATCGTTGGGACGGTGCTGACGCTGTTGTTCTTGCCGGCGCTCTACGTGGCGTGGTTCCGGATCGAGGAGCCGGAACGCGCGACGAATGACAGTCACCAAAATCCGATTACTCACTCGTTGCAAACAGATCCGCCGGCGGATGCGCCATATCGGCGCGAGATGGAAGATGCATAGGAGCTGTTATGAAAGACGTTCTCAGTTTCGCGACATTCGCCCTCGGACTGCTGTGCTTTGTGGCGTTCGTGACCACGGTCAAGCCGACTGCGGTCGGCGCAATCCAGGCGGCGCCCGACTATTGCCGAAGGGACTCTTCCGGCATGCGGCGATGCGACCCGCGTGTCTTCGCTGCAGTGACAGGCGCCGTCAGGCAGCCGTGGTAAATTGGCGCCGCCGAGTTTTGCGGTAGAGACATAACACCGGCCAGAAACCCCGGAAACTCCGTGGACGGCTCGCGCGTGAAACCGACTGCCACGTCGAGTTGAAGAACTTCAGGCGACTGGCCTGGTTCGACGCTGGTCTGCCATTTTCGCGGTGGTGCGCTAGACTAATCCGAAAATTGGTCCACGCGCACAGATGTGCTTCGCAATCCCGTGCATGGGCTGTTGGCGTTGTAGAAACGCAGCCAATTGCACCTCGATCACGGCCACGCAGCAAAAGATGGCGCGGCGATCGTCGAACGCGCAGTTGCAATGTTCTGTCGATAGGTGCCTGGAGACACGCCGGTCAGCCGCTTGAAGAACCGATTGAAATAGCCAGGGTCGCGAAAGCCAAGACTATAGGCAATCTGCTCCACCGGAAATTCGGTGTTCTCCAGCCGGAGCCGGGCCTCTTCCAGGAGGCGATCATGGACAAGCTTCAGCGGCGTGCAGCGCGCGCTCCGGATGCAGGCGTCGTGCAGATGCGCGCGCGTGACCCCGAGTAATTTGGCGAAGACGTCGATCGACAGATTATCCCGATAGTGAAGCTCGATGAGCTGCCTGAATCGCTGGACTGTGGTTGTCCCGGTACCTCTGATCGTCGAGTTGCTACCGGAGGCGCGCCAAAGATGCAGCAGCAAGGAGCCGAGATGGTGGCCCATCATCGCGGAAGCCCCCGGCTTCTGCTCACGGGATTCTCTGACCAGGGCTGCAAACGCGATTTCAATCTCCGGAAGATTTGCGGCGATCTTATCGTGCGTCGCCACGGTGGTGCGACTTAGCAGCGGCCGCAAATGAGCGGCAACAGGGCTGTCGCCGACCGTTCGTAAAATGAAATCCTCGGCAATAGAGGCGACGAAACCGTCGCTGCCGGCCGGCAGACGGAATTCACCGAGGATGAGCCGCGGCAACCAAAGCATGAAAGGCGCGGTGAGTTCGACGGTCGTTCCGTCATCACCCGCGAACGTCCCTTCGCCATGGAGAACCAGGAAGGCCTGACATCTGGACTCCCCCTCGAGACTAGCGATGGACCAGGTGCGGCTCGAAAGGGCGGTCTCCATTCGCATAGCGATCACGGCCGGGCTGACCGATCCCGGTGAAGGGGCCCGCCTGGGCGCGCGCCGATCGAAGCCAGGGTTGGTAGAGGACATTTGCGACCATCCAGCAGGCCCGAATTAGAACCGAAGGACACAAAAATACAAGTTCTTGCAAGAAAAGTACATTTCACAAGCGGCGGGAATGCTGCTTACTGGACAGAACCGGGTGCCACATCCGGACTAAAGAAGCCGAGGAAATGCATACGAGGAGAGGCGTCTCCGCGCTCGTTGAGCCGGCGTCAAGTCTTACCTCGACCTTTGTCAGATGTTGAGTTTTCGCGGATCGCCGCGAAACCGGACGAAGTACGTGAGGGGCGGCCGATGCCGATATTGGCACGAGACGGACACGATGGCTTCGGTGCAGAACGCGCGAACTCGCTCGACGTGCCGCTGCTGCTCCGAAACAAAAATCTTCCAGCATCGGACGGCGTATTCTTTGAACGACTGAGTCCGATGACGGGCAAAGTCGTGTCGCGGGCTGCGGCGGCGACGCACGCCGATGCGGTGGCGGCGGTTGCCTCGGCTGCGGCTGCCTTTCCGAAGTGGTCGGCGGTCGGACCGGGCGAGAGACGCGCACGTCTGCTGGACGCTGCCGCAATCATCGAGGCCCGCGCCGAGTTGTTCGTCGCCGCGATGGCCGAGGAGACCGGCGCGACGGCCGGCTGGGCACGCTTCAACGTAGAGCTTGCCGCAAGCATGCTTCGCGAGGCAGCTGCGGCAACGACGCAGATCGGAGGTGAGGTCATTCCTTCCGATAAACCGGGAATGACGGCCATCGCGCTACGCCAGCCGGTCGGCGTGGTACTCGGAATTGCGCCCTGGAATGCGCCGGTCATATTGGGTGTGCGGGCGCTGGCAATGCCGCTCGCTTGCGGCAACACCGTCATTCTCAAGGCGTCGGAAATCTGTCCCCGTACGCACCGGCTCATTGGCGAGAGTCTATGCGATGCCGGACTGGACGGTGGCGTGGTCAATGTCGTCAGCAATGCGCCAGCCGATGCGTCGAAGGTCGTCGAAGCTCTGATCGCACAGCCCGCGGTCCGCCGCGTGAGTTTTACCGGTTCGACCCGCGTCGGCCGCATGATTGCCGAGGTTGCGGCGCGCTACTTGAAACCCGTTCTGCTTGAACTTGGCGGCAAGGCGCCCCTGATCGTTCTCGACGACGCCGATCTGGAGGAGGCCGTGCGGGCCGCGGCCTTCGGCGCCTTTATGAATCAGGGTCAAATTTGCATGTCGACCGAGCGCATCGTCGTGGATGAATTGGTGGCCAATGCGTTCGTCGACATGCTGACGAAAAAAGCGGCGACGCTGGTCGCCGGCAATCCCTTGGACAGCAAAACGCCGCTTGGAACCATCATCGGCTATGAGGCCGTCGGGCGGATCGATGCGCTGGTGAAGGATGCTGTCTCGAAAGGTGCGCGTCTTCTGACGGGCGGTCGCGCCAATGGCACGCTGATGGACGCAACGGTGCTCGATCACGTCACGCCGGCGATGCGGATCTATTCCGAGGAATCATTTGGTCCGGTTGTCGCGCTGATCAGAGTGCGCGGCGTCGACGAGGCCGTACGGGTCGCGAATGACACCGAATACGGATTGTCATCCGCCGTATTTGGCCGGGACGTCAAGCGCGCGATGGATGTGGCGCTGCGGATCGAGTCCGGCATCTGCCACGTCAACGGCCCAACAGTCCATGACGAAGCGCAGATGCCTTTTGGTGGCATGAAAGCCTCGGGCTACGGGCGATTCGGCGGCAAGGCCGCCATCCACGAGTTTACGGAACTGCGCTGGATCACAGTGTCCAGCCTGCCGGGAAATTACCCGATTTGAAGCGACACCGTCGCAAGCGTCGGGAACAAGGGGAGGGAGGAGACCATGACGATGAGTTCGATCGACAAAAATAACGTGCAAACTAATCGATACGGCCTGTCGCGGCGCGAACTGATGGCGGCGGGTGTCGGCGGCGTCGCGCTGGCGGCGACCGGCGGCAGCGCTTTCGCGGCTGGCGCCGACAAGACGCTGAAGGTCGGCTTCGTCAGCCCGCGCACGGGCGCACTGGGTGGTTTCGGCGAGACCGACGGATATGTTCTCGAGGTTGCGCGCAAGGCGCTGAGCAGCGGTTTCAAGATCGGCGATCAGACCTATCAGATCGAGATCCTCGATCGCGATACCCAGTCCGATCCGTCACGCGCGAGCCAGCTGGCAAAAACCCTGATCAATCAGGACAAGATCGATCTGATGCTGGCAGTGTCGACGCCCGAAGTCATCAATCCGGTGGCGGACGCCTGCGAGGCGGCGGGCGTTCCCTGTCTGTCGACCGTGATGCCATGGGAGGCGTGGTATTTCGGCCGCGGCGCCAAGCCCGGCGCACCCTCACCGTTCAAATGGACCTATCATTTCGGCTTTGGGGTCGGCGAGTTCTACAAGACCTACGTCTCGCTGTGGAACAGCAGCGTGCAGACCAACAAGAAGGTCGGCGTACTCTATCCGAACGACGCCGACGGCAACGCGATCCGGGCCAATCTTGCGCCTCTGCTGGCCAAGGATGGCTTCACCATCATCGATCCCGGTCCTTACGAGGACGGCACCACCGACTACTCGGCGCAGATCGCCATGTTCAAGAAGGAACACTGCGAGATTTTCAACACCTTTCCGATCCCGCCGGATTTTGCCGCGTTCTGGCGGCAGGCGGCGCAGCAGGGCTACACCCGGATGGTGAAGATATGCCAGGTCGCGAAGACCGGGCTGTTCCCGTCGGGGATCGAGGCGCTCGGCGATCTCGGCATCAATCTCTCCAGCGCCTGCTACTGGCACAAGACCTTTCCCTACAAATCATCGCTCAGCGGTGTGACAGGGATCGAACTGGCCGACGGCTACGAAAAAACATCCGGCAAGCAATGGACCCAGCAACTGGGTGCCTCGATGTCGCTGCTCGACGCGGGCTTTGAAGCTCTCAAAGTGAGCAGCGATCCGGGGGACAAGGCGGCGGTCGCCAAGGCGCTCTCGACGCTCAAGACCACCACTATGATCGGAAAAGTCGATTTCACCAGCGGTCCGGTGCCGAATGTGTCGCCAGGCCCCATCATTGGTGCGCAATGGGTCAAGGCGGCGGCTGGCAGCAAGTTCAAGCTGGATTTTGTGGTGACCGAGCACGCCACCGATCCCAATGTGCCGGTCGGCGCCAAACTCATTCCATACTCCAAATAGTTGGTTGCTGCCTGACGGGGTCCGACGCCGTGACGATCGAAGAGCACCAGGGCGCGATCCTTGCCGCTTCCGCGATCCACAAGCGCTTTGGCGCGCTTGTGGTCCTGGATGGGGTGGATTTTTCGATGCGTCCCGGCGAAGCCGTCGGTATCGTCGGCCCGAATGGCGCGGGCAAGACGACGTTGCTCGGCGTCCTGGTCGGTGCGCTTGAGCCCAGTTCGGGATCGGTCCGCTTCCGCGACGCCGATGTGACCGCGCTGCCGGCTGCGGAGCGGTGCCGGATGGGAATTGTGCGCACGCATCAGATACCCAGGCCTTTCAGCGGCATGACCGTGTTCGAAAACGTGTTTGCCGCCGCCAGCAATGGCGGCGGTTTTGCCCGCAACGAGGCGTATGACCGCTGTATTGATTTGCTCGCCCTTTGCGGCATGTTGCCTGTCGCCAATCGGCGCGCGGAGTCGCTGGGCCTGCTGGACCGCAAACGCCTTGAACTGGCGCGGGCGCTGGCGACAAATCCTGTGGTGCTGCTGCTCGATGAGATCGGCGGCGGTCTGACCGACAGCGAAGCGGCCGATCTGGTCGAGACGATCCGGGAATTGCGGCGACGAGGCGTTGCGATCGTCTGGATCGAGCACATCGTTCATATTCTTGTTCAGGTGGCCGAGCGGCTGATCTGCATGGACGCCGGCCGGATCATCGCTGACGGAGATCCCAAGATGGTGATGGCCGACCAGACTGTCATCGAGGCCTATCTCGGCGGCGGTGTGCGATGACGCGTCTTTCGATCGAGAGATTGAACGTACGTCACGGCCTGTTGCAAGCCGTCAAGGACGTCTCTTTTTCCGTAGGGCAGGGAGAGACCGTCGCGCTGGTCGGCGCCAACGGCGCAGGCAAGACGACATTGCTCCGCGCTATCGCCGGCGCGCATCTGCCTTCCAGCGGGCGAATCATCTTCGATGGCACGGATGTCACAGCTATGCCGGCCTACAAAAGGGTAGGCCGTGGCATCGCGCTGGTTCCGGAAGGCCGCCGTCTTTTTGCACAGATGACGGTCGAGGAAAATCTGCTGTTGGCCCGCTCCGCGGGACGCCCCGGCGCCTGGACCGTCGATATCGTGATGGAAAAATTTCCGCAGCTCAAGCCCAGGCGCAACGCCAAGGCCGGAAATCTCTCCGGCGGCGAGCAGCAGGCGACCGCCATCGGACGGGCGTTGATGACAAATCCCGAAGTCCTTCTGCTTGATGAGGTGTCGCTCGGCCTGTCGCCGATTGCGGTTGAGCGGGTCTATGCGTCGCTGACCTCGCTGATGAAGTCGGGGACGACCTGCATACTCGTCGAGCAGGACCTCAATCGTGCGATCGCCGTCGCCGACCGGGTCATTTGCATGCTCGAGGGACGGATCGTTCTGGAGGGACCCGCCGCGCAGTTGTCGCGCGAGCAGATCACGGAGGCCTATTTCGGACTCACTGAGGCCCAAGCGAAAGACCTGACTTCATGATGGTTTGGATCAACCAGATCATTCAGGGCATCCTGTTGGGCGGATATTACGCCATGATCGCCTGCGGCCTCTCGTTCATGTTCAGCGTGATGCGTATCATCAATCTCGCCCATGGCAGCCTTTCCATCGTTGCCGCGTTTGCTCTCTGGTTGATCGCCGACAGGTTCGGCATATCCCCTTTCTCCGGCCTCGTCCTGGTTCTGCCGGCGATGGCCCTCATCGGGGTGGCACTGCAACGCTTTGTATTGGAGCAAAGCGCGCGCGGCGGGCCGCTTGTTCCAATCCTGTCGACCTTCGGGCTGACGATCGTTATCGAAAATCTCCTGTTTGAAAAATTCGGTGCCGATACCCGCTCGCTGGCGCCATTCATCGGCTCGCTCTCTTATGATTCCTGGGAAATCGGCGACGACATTTACATTGGCCAGCTCGCGGCCCTGACGTTCGTCACGGCCGTGGTTCTCCTGGGCGGCTTGCAACTTCTTCTTTCGCGCACGCATCTTGGCCGGTCTATCCGGGCGACGGCCGAGGATGGAGATACCGCCGGTCTGGTTGGTGTCAACGCGCGGGCTGTCAATGCGATCGCAACCGCGATCGCGATGATGACGGTTGGCGTGGCCGGTGCATTTCTGGCGATGCGCGCGACTTTCGATCCTTACGCCGGATCACCGCAATTGATATTTGCGTTCGAGGCCGCAGTCATCGGTGGCGCCGGCTCGTTGTGGGGGACGCTGATCGGCGGCGTCGTCCTGGGTGTTGCGCAGAGCGTCGGCGCGAAGATCAGCCCGCAGGGATTTCTGATTTCGGGGCACGTCGTGTTTCTCGCGATCCTGTTCGCGCGTGTCTATGCCGCCGGGCCGGCTTTTTCGGGTCGCCTCCGGGCCGTGCTCGGGCGGTCGGCATGAACGGTGGCGGCACGATGAAGGTCGAGCGCTGGACGGCAGTCTCGATTGTCTCGGTGGCCGTCGTGGTTGCAGGCGTGGTTGGGCTTGCCTTCGGGCCGTTTCTGTTCGGTGCCAATACCGTCGACAAGCTGACGACCTTGTTCATCTATGTGATCTTGGCGGCAATGTGGAACGCGCTGGCCGGCTATGGCGGATTGGTTTCGGTAGGTCAGCAGGCGTTCTTCGGTCTGGGTGCCTATGCAGCGGTCCGCCTCGCCGATGCCGGAGTGCCGGTTTATCCATCGCTCTTTATCGCGGCCGCACTGGTCGGCCTTCTGTCGCTCCCGATATCGGCCTTCATGCTGCGCCTGCGCACAGGTGAGTTCGCCATCGGCATGTGGGTGGTCGCCGAGCTTGCCCACCTTCTGGTCAACCTTGACAATCTGGTCCAGGGCGAGACCGGCACCTCGCTGATCTCGCTCAACGTCTATGCGACCGATGCGCGCCGCGCGCTGACATACTGGTCTTCGCTCGGCGCCCTGGCAATCTTGCTCGGCGTTCTGTTCCTGCTGTTGCGCAGCCGGGTCGGTATCGCGATTCAGGCCATTCGCGACAATGAAGAGGCGGCGGCGGCCATCGGCGTGCGGGTGCTTGCGACCAAGCGGATCATCTTCGTCCTGACCGCGACCGGCGTGGCAATGGCCGGCGCGCTCTGGCTGGCAACCACGATCAGTTTCCAGCCGAAGACCTATTTCAGCGTGCAGTGGTCGGCCTACATGATTTTCATGGTGCTGGTCGGCGGGCTGGGCACTTTCGAGGGCGCCATTCTTGGTGCCGTCATTTTCTTTCTCATCGAAGCATGGTTCGGCGCAACCGGCGTCTGGTATCTCGTCAGTCTCGGCGCAACGGCGCTGCTGTGCTCGATGTTCGTGCCGCGCGGCATTTGGGGAAGTCTTGAAGACCGCTTTGGTATGCGCCTGCTTCCGGTCGGCTATCGGCTCAAATCAGCCGCCGCATCCGGTCTGACGGAGTGCTCCGGCAAGCCGGATTCGACATGTCAAACCGCAGTAGAACTTAGGGCAACAGTCCGGCCCCCCGATGCCTGACAGTCATTGCAGCAGGCCTTGCTCATGCTTCTCAACAATCGATAACAGGTGCAGCGATGCTGTTCGGCAAAACGATTTTGATCACTGGCGTGTCATCCGGTATCGGCGCGAGTACCGCCGAACTCGCATCACACCTCGGCGCGGATATTATTGGCGTCGATGTCAGGCCGCCGGTCGTGCCAGTGTCGTCGTTCATTCCGGCGGATATTTCATCTCCTGCCGCAATCGACGAACTTCTGGAAAAGCTGCCGAAGCGCATCGATGCGCTTTGTAACGTTGCCGGTGTCTCCGGAACGCTGGGCGCCGCCAAGACGCTTGCTATCAATTTCTACGGCCTGCGGGCGCTGTCGGAAGGCGTCGCGCCGCGCATCCGCGACGGCGGCTGCGTCGTCAATGTCGCGTCGATCGCAGGCTTCGGCTGGCGCCAGAATGTCGAACGGACGAAAGGTCTGGTGGGCGTGCAGGGTTTTCCGGACGTCGGTGCGCTGGTAGCGGAATTTGGCATCAGGGACGGGGAGAGCTACCCGATCTCGAAGGAAGCGTTGCTGTTGTGGACATTTCGCGCAGCTCATCACGAGACTTTCAAGAGCCGCGGCATTCGCGTCAATGCCGTGAGCCCCGGTCCGGTCGAAACCCCGATCCTGCGCGAGTTTCGCGCTGTGCTGGGCAATGAGCGGGTCGATAGCGATATCTCGCGCGTCGGCCGCGCGGGAACGTCACCCGATATTGCGCCGGCGATCGCTTTTCTTTGCTCCGACGGAGCGAGGTGGATCAACGGCGCCAATCTGCCGGTCGATGGCGGGCTCGAGGCATCGATCAATGCTGAAGTTCTCGGCTTCTGAGGCCCGTGCCAGTCAACCCGCCAACCCCGCGTGACAACAACGGCAATTCAACATCTTTCGCATAAGGACAAGCAGCATGAACATTTCATTCATCGTCGATGGCACTGCGGCGGAGGCGGAGGGTGGCGCTACTTTCGAGCGCAGGGATCCGATGACCGGAAAACCCGCGACGCGGGCGGCGGCGGCGACTTTGGCTGATGTCGAGAAAGTCGTGGGGGCCGCGGCGAAGGCTTTCGAAACCTGGTCCGAAACCGGCCCGTCGTTGCGCCGCGCGCTGCTTCTCAAGGCAGCCGATCTGATGGAAAGCCGGACCAATGATTTCATCAAATTGATGCTTGAGGAGACCGGCGCCACCGCGCCTTGGGCTGGCTTCAATGTTCATCTCGCGGCCGGCATGCTACGCGAGGCGGCGGCATTGACGACCCAAATTACCGGCGAAGTGATCCCTTCGGACAAGCCGGGCATCCTGTCGATGGCCATTCGCCAGCCCGCGGGCGTCGTGCTGGGGATGGCGCCCTGGAATGCACCGGTCATTCTCGGTACCCGCGCGATCGCAGCGCCGCTCGCCTGCGGCAATACCGTCATTTTGCGTTCGTCGGAAATCTGCCCCGGAACCCACCATCTGATTGGCCAGGTGCTGAACGACGCCGGCTTCCCGAAAGGCGTCGTGAACGTGCTGTCGAATGCGCCAGCCGACGCTCCAAAAATCGTCGAAGCGTTGATCGGGCATCCTGCGGTCCGCCGCATCAATTTTACCGGTTCGACCAAGGTGGGACGGATCATTGCAAAACTTGCGGCGGAACACTTGAAGCCCGTGCTGCTCGAGCTCGGCGGCAAGGCGCCGCTAATCGTGCTGGACGACGCTGATCTGGATCAGGCGGTGGACGCAGCGGCTTTTGGGGCGTTCATGAACCAGGGCCAGATCTGCATGTCCACGGAACGCATCATCGTTGATGACAAGGTCGCCGATGCCTTCGTCGCCAAATTAGCCGCCAAAGCTTCGAAGTTGCCGGCCGGCGATCCGCGGGGCCATGTTGTGTTAGGTTCGCTCGTCGATCTCGCGCCGGCCGAGCGGATGGATACTCTGATCGCTGATGCCGTCGCCAAGGGGGCCAAGGTGGTGGCCGGCGGCAAGCGCAAGGCCACCGTGGTCGAAGCCACTTTGCTCGATCACGTGACGGAAAAAATGAAGATATACACCGAGGAATCATTCGGGCCGGTGAAATCGATCATTCGTGTCAACGGTGTCGATGAAGCCGTGCGGGTAGCCAACGATACCGAGTACGGGCTGTCCGCAGCCGTGTTCGGGCAGGATATCACCCGCGCGTTGGCGGTGGCCAAACGGATCCAGAGCGGGATCTGCCATATCAACGGTCCCACCGTTGCTGACGAGGCGCAGATGCCGTTCGGTGGCATGAAATCGAGCGGCTACGGGCGTTTCGGAGGCAAGGCGGTGATCAACGAATTCACTGATCTGCGGTGGATTACCATCGAGGGTCCCCAGCACTACCCGTTCTAAGGAGCATCCGCCTTCCGGCCTGGATGCTGTGCAACTCCAGCGAGGCCGGATGGAACAGAGCGGAAATCGTATCGTCCGGGCCCACGTCCTGCACGACAACCCCGGCCGGCACGACGCAACGGATGGCAAGCAGCTGCCGGATCAATCGGTTCGGCCGCGGAGTAGGTCCAAAAGGGTGAGCTGGAATGGCGCGGGCTTACGATGAGGTCGATAACCGGACTGCATAGTCCACCTGTCGCAAGCAATCCGACTTTGGCCTGGTGGCTGTCATGGCCAGCACCTGGACAGGGCTGGCGCCGGGCATGCAGCGCTACCTCGCTTTCTGGCGGCGACGCGGCAACGAGTTGATCTCGCGCAAGGATCGCGACCGGAATTTGTGGAAATTGAAGTTGAATACCGACACAACCGCCTTCAGGAGGAACTACATGCGCAAGTTCGCTTTGCTCGCCGCCTTCGCGGCAATCCTTTCGGTCGGCGCCATCCTGCCGAGCAGTGCCGAGGCCGGCTGCTATCGATTGGGTGAGACCGGTTATCACTGGTACCGTTATTGCTTGGGCCCGAGCTTCGTCTACCCGCACCATCGCGTCTGCCGGCACGGCCATTGTTGGTACCGTTGATATCGCTTCGCTGCCACCGGCGTGGCGGGCTTACGCGATTGTCGGAAAGCGTAACGATGCTTCGGCGATGTCGATGAAGGAATTGACGCTGGCCAAGGTCTATCAGTTGATCGAACCGGGCCCGGTGGTCCTGCTGACCACCGCCCGCAACGGCCGCGCCAACGTCATGACGATGTCGTGGCATATGATGGTCGAGTTTGAGCCGCCGCTTGTTGCTTGCGTCGTCAGCGATGCCGATTACAGCTTTGTTGCCTTGCGAGAGACGAAAGAATGCGTGATCGCCATTCCAGCGGCGCACCTTGCGCAAAAAGTTGTGGACGTCGGCAATTGCTCCGGCCGCGACGTCGCGAAGTTCGAAAAGTTCGGGCTGACGCCGATACCGGCCAAACGCGTTGCCGCGCCCTTGATCGCGGAGTGTTTTGCCAATCTCGAATGCAAAGTGGTCGATAGTCGTCTGGTCGAATATGTACAGCTTGTTCGTTCTCCAGGTTTTGAAGGCCTGGATTGACCCAGCGCAAAAGAATCCGAAAACCATCCACCATCGCGGGTACGGCAAGTTTGTCGTCGATGGCGAAACGATCAAGCTCAAGTCGAAAATGCGATGATCGACCACTTTTCGATCGACATTAAGCGTGCGGATATCCAACCGTTTGCGCGAAGGTGACGAACTCTTGATCCGGGAGTCGCAAGGCCTTCCCGAGCTTCGGACCATCGACCGCTCCCCGGAATACGGTGGCGAGCCCTTCGGAGGCGCAGAACAAATACACGTTCTGTCCGATAAAGCTGGCATCGACGCTGCCGTAGAGACGGCGCTCTTCGAGAGTGACGTCTGTCATGCGTTCGCCATGGGCGACGTAGACAAGGTTAAGGGGTGCGGCCGCGACAAAATCCTGAAGACCTGTCATCGCGCGAAGATCTTCCTTCATGTAGGACAGCAGCTTGTGGGTCTTCGGCTCATAGAGCCAGACGCCATCGGCCATCGCGAGATAGACATCGATCACCATGATATGGCGCCAATAGGGAACAGTCCGGCCGTCAATCGCCGGACGGTTGACGCCGAACGCGGCCCACAACAGGTCGGACAAGACCCGCGCCGGGAGCGGCCGATCGGAATATTCGCGCGTGGAACGCCGCAGCTTGAGCGCCGCGGTCAATGATTGACCGCCTTCACTTCGCGGCGGCGGCAATTCTTTCGGCTCGGATTGCTGCGCGACCACGGCCGCAGGTGTCGCGGCAAACGCCGCACTCGCGATCATTCCAGCATTGGCCTGGCGTCGTGTCATCATTGTATTCTCTCCATGGCTGAAAAAAGCTACGCCGCGATAGCTTCCGGCGATTGATTCAGGTCAACTCGTGCCGGGCGACCGAAATCCAATGCACCGAACGTGCGCAACGGCTTGGTCGCGGCCAGCCGACCAAAGATCTGGTTCAGCATCGGAAGCTCGTGCTAACATCGCGAGCGAGGGAGAATTCTGATGAATCGACATAATATCCCGTTAGGCAAGATCTTCGGGATTCCGATCGGTTTGGATTACTCCTGGTTTGTGATCTTTGCGCTGCTCACCTGGATGCTCGCCAGTAGCTACTATCCCGAAGAATTCAAGAACTGGCCGGCGTTGCTGTACTGGTTGATGGGCGCGCTAACGGCCATCATGTTCTTCGGGAGCGTGCTGCTCCACGAGCTCGGGCACTCCGTGGTCGCGCTACGATACAACATACCGGTGCGCAGCATTACGCTGTTCCTGTTCGGGGGTATCGCTCAAATCGGGGCAGAACCGCCGAGCCCGATCGCCGAGTTTTTCATCGCGGTCGCAGGCCCGCTCGTCAGCCTCGCCTTGGCGATCCTGTTCTACGCGGCGCAGCCGTTAGTTGCTGGCGTGGAGCCACTGTTGGGCGTGGCCGAGTATCTTGCCTACATCAATCTGGCGTTGGTGCTGTTCAATCTGATACCCGGGTACCCGCTCGACGGTGGTCGCGTGTTGCGGGCGATCGTGTGGGCGATCACAGGAAACATGGGCCGTTCGACCCTCATCGCAGCAAACGTCGGTCGGTTCTTTGCCTTCTTGCTGATCTTTATCGGTGTCTGGCAGATTTTCACCGGCAATCTCGGTGGGGGACTTTGGATTGCGTTCATCGGTTGGTTCCTCGACAATGCGGCTTCCGTCCAGATAGAGCAGGTGATGTTGCGGGGACTGCTGACGGGCCATCCGGTGTCGCAAGCCATGAGCAAGCTTTACGCCGTTGTTCCGGAAGATCTGACGCTCCAGCAATTGGTCGACGAGCAGATCCTCGGCGGCGGGCAACGTAGTTTCCTCGTCAATCGGGGAGACAAGACCGTTGGTTTGATAACCTTGCATCGGATCAAGGAAGTGCCGCGTTCCGAATGGGTGACGACAAGCGCCGCTCGGGTCATGCTCCCCCTTGACCAGCTAAAATGCATCGATCCCGATGCCGAGCTGTGGTCGGCGCTGGAGATGATGGACCGCAATGGTTTCAACCAAATGCCCGTGATCCGGGATCAGCATGTCATCGGCATGCTGAGCCGGGAAGACGCCATCACGTTCCTGCGAACGCTCCAGGAATTTGGCGCCTCACCAGCACAAAAATCGACAACTTAAGAGATGGCAACGGGTCACCGCGCTGCATTCGAACGCAAAGTGCTTGTCGCAACCCCGCGCGCAATTATTCTGCGCGCGGCTCTTCTTCGTTCTCCGTGAGGATTGCGATAATTTCTGATGCGACACCTTGTACGGCCTCGCCGGGGCCGAACACATCCGGATCGCCGTCCAGCCACAGGGATGCCTTTTCGATGTCCGCCATTGTCGGCCGCAGCGACATGATCGCCAGCATTTCCGCAGGATCGATATCGCCCAACACGGTTTTGATATCATCTTGTGTCGCCAATGCGATCCCGCCGGAGTCGGGTTTTGGCATCGATGCCTCCTGAGCTGAGCGGCTGCGGTTATGGTGACGCGCCTAGGCAAATGCCCCGATACGGCATCGGCGGCCTTGATCAAGATCAATCGTGCACCAACCGCGGCGATGCCTTGTGGTTGTCGACATCTGCGACCGCTATCTCCCATCAAGGGATAGCCCCAATCGATGAGAAAGCATCATGCGGGCGAAACGCGATCGCCGGACGGCTCCTGGCGAACGCCTCCGGATTTATGCCGCTGTAGCCTCCGGCTTCACCAACTCTCCCAGGTCGGGCTCGCCGCACCGCGACAATATGCTGCTTGCGCACCTCATCCCGCAGACGCAACACCGAGCCGAAATCCGTGCCCGATGGAATCACCGGCTCGCCGATTTCGATGGTGACAGCGGTGTGCCGGGGAAACCATTGGTCGCTACGGAGCAGGGATCGCGTCCCGCGAATAGCGCCCGGCAGGACGGGAAGGTTCGCCTCGGCCGCCACCTTGAAGGCGCCGAGATAAAACCCGGACAGACCTGCTCTGCGGGTAAAAGTGCCTTCCGGAAAGAAGACCAGAACGCGCCCCTCTTTCGCCAGCGCAATCAGCGCCTGTGCATCGGCGAGGCTGCTGGACACGTCATAGCGCTCGACAAACGGTATATCGAGACGCCGCAGCAGCGAGCCTGCTGATGAACTGTTGGGATAATTCCTTCTTGGCTACGACCGCGGGTTCTCCGGGCAGCACCGCCGCCAATACAAGCACGTCCATGTAGCTTGAGTGATTGAACGCGAGCATCGCGTGCCGGCTTGGAATGCGCTCGATGCCGATGACCGAGACGGGAACCCCCATCGCCGCCAGCGTGCCGCGGCCAATCCATCTGATGGCGGACCATCGCCAAGCTCAGGCGCGGCAGAACGAGCACGGCAAGCGATCCCAACAAAAACGCACCGGACAGAACCAGCCACCACCACGCCGCATAGAGCACTTCGCGCGTTAACCGAGTTGATCGCCTTATCTGCGGACCGACACCGGAAAGCGCCAGGCGCAGAATTTGCCACCCCAGGGAACGTCGTGTCGGATTGATGTGACCGCTGGCATAGAGTTCTTTCGCGGCGCTGCGGCGGATCTTGCCGCTCGACGTCTTCGGAACTGTGCCTCGGCGGCGCCAGCACGACCTCGTCCGGTGGCGTTCCGGCGATGTCAGTCGTGACCTCCTGCGCGCGCGCCTGTAGCGCGGCGCGCATCGCGGGATCGGTCTCGCGCGTTTCGGCAAGGACAACGACGCGCTCGGTGCCGGAGGCCCGATCGGTCACGCCGAACACCGCGACTCCGCCCTTGCGGATTCCGGGAATGCCAGCCACGGCCTCTTCGATCTCCTGGGGGTATAGATGACGGCCGGCGCGAATGATGATGTCCTTGATACGACCCGTGATGTAGACGTCGCCTCCGGCCATATACGCGCGGTCGGCGCTGTCCAACCAGCCGTTGTGAATGAGCTCGCGGGTCTTGGCTTCGTTGTGGAAATAGCCGCGTGTCGTGGAAGGTCCGCGAAACTCCAGCCTTCCCTCCTGCCTTTCGCCGAGTTCGCGGCCGGCTTCATCGACAATGCGAATTTCGTGACCGGGCAGCGGCTGTCCGCAGGCCACGACCTCGAGCGGCCTCGGGTCGTCGGGCTTTGCCGGCTCAGCCTGCCCATGCATGCTGAGCCGATCGCGGTCGACGCGATCGATGAGCGGCGGTCGGCCGAGCGGCGGGAAAGCTAACCCGACCGAGCTCTCGGCGAGACCGTAGACCGGGGCCATGGCTCCTGCGGGAAAACCATAGCGGCCAAATCGGTCGATGAATCGGCGCAATGTCTGCACGCTGACCGGTTCTGCGCCGTCGGCAACCATGCGCAACGAGCTGAGATCCAATCCTTCAAGGTCTGCGTCGGCAATCTTATTCAGGCACAGCTCGAATCCGAAATTCGGCGACGCCGAAAAGGTCGCGCGAAAGCGGTGGATCGCCCATAGCCAGCTCTCGGGACGCACGAGGAAGCTGAGTGGCGACATGGCATAGAGCGGCGCAGCAAAGTAAAGGCATCCGAGCCACGCGCCGATCAAGCCCATGTCGTGATAGAGTGGCAGCCAGCTGACAAATATATCGGCGGAGCTTGCCTCCATGATCCGGCCCATCGCCCGGATGTTGGCAAGCAGGTTGGCGTGGCTAAGCATTACCCCCTTCGGGTCTCCGGTGCTGCCGGATGTGTATTGGATCAGTGCGATCGAATCGGGATCTGCGGCCTGCGGCAATTCGATGGGGTCCGTGCAGCTTTCCAACGTCTCAACGCTCTCGGCAGCGTTCAGCGTCTCCACCTGCGCACGCAGCAGTGCGGCAAGCCGCCGGCCCTCGGGGATCGTGATCAGGATGCCGCGCGCCGGCATTACGCAGGATACCGGTCTGGCGGCGCAGATGTTCCTCGATCTGTGAAAGCCGCATCGGCGGGTAGATCGGCACGGGAATGGCGCCGGCATAAAGAATGCCGAAGAAAGCAATGAAAAAATCGATGCTGGTCGGCAGCATCAGGGCGACGCGATCCCCAGGGACAATATCCCGCGCGATCAAGCCACGCGCTACGTTGCGTGCCTTGGTGGCGAGTTCGCCGTATGTCAGCGTGCCGAGAACTCGTCGCCTCATCCTGCAATACGGTCAGATGCAAACGGTCGGGATGGTGGGCCGCATGCCATTCCAGAACCTCGATCAGGGTCCGTGCTTCGCTTGCGGGCGGCACAGAAGGGAGAGCAGGAGGCAGCCGTGTCTCACGCGCCGTTCGTTCCCGCGTGGGCCTGGCCTGTTCCAGTGCCTGGACCAGATCCTGAACGGTTTCGGCCTCGCCGATCGTCTGGGCAGGCAACCGCACGCGGAATGCGCGCTCGATGCGCAGCATGAGTTCGGTACGACCCAGGCTATCGATCCCCAAATCGCGCTCGATCCGGCTCGACGGACGGATGTCGATATATCTGAAGCGTTGAGGATGCAGCTCATGCACGAGCTCAGCCACGACCGCGATCAAGTCGCGTTCTTGTCGGTCCCGTTCGGTAACTATGACGGGCGGAGCTGGTTCACCAAGTCGTTCCGACATCGCCCCGTTCCATCCATCTGCTTCCCGTTCCGGAACACAACAGTGCGGAGCATCGACGTCGGCCACCCCCTCGCTCAACACTATTCCTGCAATCGGGGGACGAAAGGTCGTACATTCCCTTCAGGCCATGGTCGCAGGCGAGATCATAGTTCTGCCTGAACTCACCGAAATGACGGTTTGACGGCACGTTGATAGCCTTCGAAATCGAGAATGGCTGTGGCGCGGCCTGCATGGTGATCTGAGAGCGAACTGGAAGTTCCGGTGACGAAGCCCGCAAATCCGCCTTGGCCTTGGATCTGGCGAGTGCGAAATCACCGTACCATCACGCCGCGAGCTTGGCCTCGTAAAGTCCTTTCGTGACATGATCGTGCAGATCGGGATCGTCGCTGATCGCAGCGGTGATTGCGTTGTCGCCGAGCAGCTCGGCTTCTGAAAGGCCGTGATGCCACTTCTTGGCCGCGAGGTCCCCCTGACCGATCCGCATCAGTGCATAAAGCTCACGGCGCGCGGGTTCGGATAGCCAGTTGATTGCTTCGCACAAAGCCGCTGCCGGCTGAAATGCGTCAACCGGAAACGGTTCGATGCCAAGTTCGACGGTCGGGTTGCGTTCCCCGCGCGCCGGCGTCGGTCCGTCAAGGTCCTTCTCCGCCACATTTCCGAGCAATGCATCGCGCTGCGTTCGCGCGGTATTCGCGAGAAGCGCAATGAAGCGGGCCTGGCTAACGTGCAAGTCCTTGAGCATATTCGGCTCCATCTAGTTGGCGGTTCAATATGACCGCGCAAGCGGTCCGCCGACCAGGCATGATGCTCCGCTTGTAACGTCTCACCTGAGAACTCTTTGCTGAACCCGACAAATCATCGCGCGCGCGGCCCGATGCTCATTGATCTGCGTCAAGATCGAAGCAGCCCGATGGAAACAATATTCGCTGCGAACAACTGAATCCGGAGGACATATGCATCGGAATATTCTGATCCCGACCGACGGCTCGGATCTGTCACACAATGCGATCGGCTATGGCATGGCTTTGGCGAAGTCAGTCAATGCCAAAGTTACGGTGCTGACCGTGTCGACGCCCTTCCACACGTTCGCGCTTAAGTCCGGCATGGTCACCGATACGGCAGAACAATACAGGAAACATATGGCAGCCCGTGCTGCGAGAGACCTCGACGTGGCGAAGGAGGCCGCGTCGGCAGCTGGCGTGAGCTGCGAGACGCTGCACCTCGAGCACGATCAGCCATACCTGGCCATCATCGACACGGCGGCACGAAAATCGTGCGATTTGATTGTCATGGCCTCGCATGGCCGTCGTGGGATTTCCGCGCTCGTGCTCGGGAGCGAGACCGTCAAGGTGCTGACACATAGCACCATTCCGGTGCTCGTCGTTCGCGCGCCGCATCAGGGAATCCTTACGCCGCTGGCATCGTTGACCTGACGGATCTTTCAGACCAGTGGAATCACCGGGTCCGCCGGCATATCTGTCCGCCGTGGGCGGCATAGAGCTTTAGTGCGCGCGGGTTACTCCAATGATTTGCGGAACCTCAGGATGCTGACAGTCAGGAGAATTGTCGCAATGATCGCCATTGCCACGAACTCCGGCCAGAGCGCGGCGAGCCCGATACCCTTGAGAAAGGTCCTCTGATTACAATGAGATAGTAGCGCAATGGATTGACCAGTGAGAACCATTGCAGGACCTGCGGCATGCTCGAGATCGGAAAACTGAATCCTGAAACCACAGATGCCCACGATCGTGACCAGGCCCGCTATGCCCAGTCCGACGACAAAAAACGGTATGGTCTTTCCGAGGATGAACTCCGCCGGGAGAATCGGGCTCACCATGATTTGTTCGAGGGTGCCGACCTCGCGCTCTCTGACGACGGCGAACGCCGTTAGATTGACCAGCATCACGAGAGTAATGGTCGCGATCAAACCCGGGACAAAGAACCAGCGGCCATTGAAGTCCGGGTTAAACCATGGCCGTTGCGCGATCGAGACCTGCACCAGCTTCGCGCCCTTGATGCCCTGGGTGCGGTCGGCCAGATTAGTGGCATAGTCCTGCGAAAACTGCGCGGAGATGGTATTGACATAGCCGAGCGCAATCAGGGCCGTATTGGAATTGGTGCCGTCGGGATATTCGTCGCACCGAAAGGTCAGTCAATTCATGATCAGCCATGCACTGGAAGTTCTTGGTCCACCCGTTCTCATCCGCCATGGCGTGGCCGGCGATCTGTTGATGCAGCTCGATGCCCGCATCGGCTGGTTGCGCGTCAAGGCGATGGCGATGCCTGGCCGGCTGTACTGCAGCCTCGAGGAGATCAGCACCGCGCTCCGCCATGTGCGAGACCGCAGCGCCGACCGCGCTGCCAAGGCGATCCATCAATCGGTGATGAATGCGCGCGAAGCGGCGCTTCTTCAACTGGCCGCTCCCTGCAAATGAGGCCAAAGGCAATGAGAGAGAAAAAGGACATCGTCGAAAACTGGCTGCCGCGTTACACCGGCACGCCGCTGGCTGAATTCGGAAAATATGTTCTGCTGACCAACTTCGACAATTACGTCGAATGGTTCGCCACGCTGCACGGCGTTTCGGTAAAGGGCGTCGATCGACCGATGCCCAACGTGACTGCCGATGGAATCACGCTGATAAACTTCGGCATGGGAAGCCCGAATGCTGCGACCGTGATGGATCTATTAAGTGCCATTTCGCCCAAAGCCGCATTGTTTCTCGGCAAATGCGGTGGCTTGAAACGCAAAAATCAGATTGGGGACCTGGTTCTGCCGATTGCGGCCATTCGCGGCGAAGGCACCTCGAATGATTATCTTCCACCGGAGGTTCCCGCGCTGCCCGCCTTCCAGTTGCAACGCGCGGTGTCAACGATGATCCGCGATCTCGGTCACGACTACTGGACGGGTACCGTGTACACGACCAATCGTCGTGTCTGGGAACACGATGATCGTTTCAGGGAACTGTTGCGTCGGACACGAAGCATGGCGATCGACATGGAGACTGCAACAATCTTTGCCGCCGGATTTGCCAACCATATTTCGACTGGCGCGCTGCTTCTGGTGTCCGATCAGCCGATGATTCCCGAGGGTGTGAAGACGGAAGCGTCGGATCTGACGGTGACCGCGAACTATGTCGAAAGACATATCAAAATCGGGATCGAGGCCTTGAAGCTGGTGCGACGGCATGGCCGCAGCGTCAAGCACCTGCGTTTCGAGAACGATTTCGATGGAGGGCACGAGCCGTAACGAGGCGTCGCACCGGGTGGCGTCCGGGCCGCGACCGGCCTGACGGGTTTGTCATCGGCTTCGGCTTCCGCGGGGAGCCGCCGGAGCACCTCAACCCGCTTCCCCGAGGGCTTCCGCAAGAAGTCTCGCGCATGTCTGCAATACAGGGACGAAGCGCCTTCGCAGGTCGGTGCTGCGGACGCGGGCGGATGCGGCACTTACGCTGACCGCGGCAATGATCCCGTCGTTTGCACCCATCACCGGTACCGCGAGCGCGCGGAGGCCGAGCTCGAGCTCTTCGTCGCTGACGGCATACTTTCTTTCGCGAACGGATCCGATCTCCGTCAACAACTCGGATGGTGTCGTCAGCGTATGAGGCGTTCGTCGCGGCCAGTGGTTTTCGGCCGATGCGCTTGAGGATCTCCTTGTCCGAGAATTGGCTCAGCAGCACGCGGCCGGTAGCCGAGCAATAGACCGGAAGACGTGCCCCGACGCGAACCCCTGTCGAGACGATATGTTCCGCTTCCGCGCGCGCGATGAACAGCGCCGCGTCGTTATCCAGTACCGCGAGCGAAACCGACTCGGCCAAATCGTCGCGCGCGCGCGCGAGCAACGGCTGCGCCAGCAGCGCGAGCTGATCGCGTCGCGAAGCAACGCCGCCCAGCCTGCGAAGACGCGTCAACGGACGGAACTCCCGCCCCGAGTGTTCGACATAGCCAAGTTCGGTCAGCGTGATGAGACACCGCCGCGCGGACGCGCGCGTCGCGCCCGCCGCTCGCGCCGCGTCGGCGACGCTCATGACGCCGTGCGCGGAAAATGCCTCGACGATCGCCAGCCCCTTGGCGAGGCCGCCCATTCCCTCGGCCTTGCGCGCGGCAGCTTCGGTCTTTTGCGGCATCGGGCTACCCTTGACAGCCATTTGGAAACGGTCAAATCTGTTCGGATATAAAGGCATATGTTCGGTATCCGAACATTTTGCCTTTCGCAAGTCAACCAGTCCGAGCAAGCCATTCAACCAATCCGAGCAAAAAGGCCGTTCGACCATGGCGCAACATCAAGAGATGCCGAACGAAACCGCCGGGCAGGCTTGGCCGCGGGATGGACTGACGCGGATACCCTACCGGGTGTTCCAGACCGATGCGGCCTACCAGGCGGAGCAAAAGCTGATCTTCCAGGGGCCGAGCTGGCACTACCTTGCGCTCGAAGTGGAGGTGCCGGAGCCCGGCGATTTCCGCACCACCAAGGTTGGCGACACGCCGGTGATCGTCACCCGCGACGGCGACGGCGAGATCTACGCTTTCGAGAACCGCTGCGCGCATCGCGGCGCATTGATCTGCCTGGACAACCACGGCAAGGGCAAAAAGGACTTCAGCTGCGTCTATCACGCATGGACCTACGACCGGCAGGGCAACCTGAAGGGCGTGGCGTTCAAGGATGGCGTGAAAGGAAAGGGCGGCATGCCCGACAGTTTCCGGATGGAAGAGCACGGCCCGCGCAAGCTGCGGATCGCCACGTTGCACGGCCTGATCTTCGGATCGTTCTCGGAAGACGTTGCCCCGCTCGAGGAATATCTCGGGGAGGAGATTTCGTCCCGTATCGAACGCGTGCTGGGAGGCCGAACCCCGGTTGTCATCGGGCCGCGTCACGCAGGCGCTGCCGAACAACTGGAAGCTCTACATGGAGAACGTCAAGGACTCCTACCATGCCAGCATTCTGCACCTGTTCTTCACGACGTTCGAACTGAACAAGCTGTCGCAGAAGGGCGCCATCATCGTGGATGAGAGCGGCGGCCATCACGTCAGTTATTCCGCCATCGACCGCGAGGCGCAAAAAGATGCGGAATACGCCAAGCAGCAACTGCGCTCGGAAAGCCAATACAGGCTCGCCGACCCCTCGCTGCTGCAAGGGTTCGACGAATACCATGACGGCGTCACGCTGCAGATATTGACGGTGTTTCCCACCTTCGTGCTGCAGCAGATCCAGAACGCGATCGCGGTGCGGCAGATCGTGCCACGCGCGATCGACAAGACCGATCTGAACTGGACCTATATCGGATTCGCCGACGACACGCCCGAACAGCGATTGACCCGCATCAAGCAAGGCAACCTGGTCGGGCCGGCAGGCTATATCTCCATGGAGGATGGCTGCGTCGGCGGTTTCGTCCAGCGCGGCATCGCCGGCGCATCCGATCAGGAAGCGGTTCTCGAAATGGGCGGCGCCGAGGCAGCGAGCAGCGAGAGCCGCGTCACCGAAGCCTCGGTTCGCGGATTCTGGAAGGCGTATCGCAGCAATATGGGCGTGTGAAGGCGGGCGCAGGCATGAGCAACAATCTGTATCAAATGATCGCCCGCGCCCAGGCCGAATACGCGCGATGCATCGACGACGACCGGCTCGAAGAGTGGCCCGGTCATTTCCACGGACCATGCATCTACAAGGTCACCACGGCGGCCAACCACCGTGAAGGCCTCGAGGCGGGAATTATCTTTGCAAATTCCCGCGGCATGCTGGCGGATCGGGTTTCGGCGCTGCGCGAAGCCAACATCTACGAGCGTCAGTCCTATCGTCATATCCTCGGGCAGCCCTCGATACTTTCCGAACAGAATGGCGAAGTGCGCAGCGAAACGCCGTTTCTGGTCGCGCGAATCATGCAGGACGGCGATACCGACATCTTCGCAACCGGACGATACCTCGATCTCTACAAGGTCGAGGACGGCGAGGTGAAGCTGAACGAGCGGACGGTGGTCTGCGACAGCTCGCGCATCGATACGCTGATGGCGTTGCCATTGTGATGGCGCCCGCCATTGCGTTGACCATCGGCGATCCGAACGGCATCGGGCCGGAGATCGCGGTAAAGGCGGCCGCCAAGTTGGCGCGTGAGGGTGGGCCGGCGGTGGTTCTGATCGGCGACGAATTCGTGGTCCGGCACTATGCTGCGGCCAGCGCAAGCGATCTATCGATTGCGCAGTTCGATGCAGGGGCGGCACGCTCCCGAGCCTTGCAGTTCCTGGCCGTCGATGCCCTGTCGCGGCAGGACTTCCGGCCCGGCACGGCCTTGGCGGCGGGAGGGCGCGCGACCGTCGACTATGTCGCGGCGGCAATACGGTTTGTCGCCGAGGGTCACGCGGCCGCGATCGTCGCTTGTCCGCATTCGGAGAGCAATGTCAACGCGGCAGGCATTGCTTTCTCCGGATATCCGAGCCTGCTCGCGCGGTTGATGAACCTCAGTGAGGACGAGGTGTTCCTGATGCTGGTGGGAGGCGGGCTTCGGATCGTTCATGTCACGCTGCATGAGCGGTTACATACGGCGCTGGCCAGGATCACGCCGGAGTTGGTCGAGCGCGCCACGCGAACCGCAGAAGCAGCCCTGCAGAGGCTGCACATCAAGCGTCCGCGCATCGGATTGTGCGGCATCAATCCGCACGCAGGCGAAGGCGGGCTGTTCGGGGACGATGATGACAGGATCACCGTTCCGGTGGTCAGGCGGTTAAGGGACGCAGGTCTCGATGTCGAGGGACCGCTCGGCGCCGATCTGATGCTGGGTAGACCGGGTTTCGACGCCTTTGTCGCGATGTACCACGATCAGGGGCACATTCCGGTCAAGCTCTTGGCCGGTCGCAACTCAGCCGCGCTCTCCATCGGGGCCGGGCTGTTGTTTTCAAGCGTTGGCCACGGCAGTGCCTTCGACATCGCAGGCCGCGGCGTTGCCGAGCCCGAGGCGGTGTTGCGATCGATCCAGCTGGTTTGCGGAGCGTCTCGCCTTGCGGATGCGGCGACATCATGACGTTCACGGTTGCCGTCGAGGGGAGCGATATAGAATTTTCCTGCGAGCCCGGCGAAACGGTTCTGGATGCGGCCGAGCGCGCCGGCTATTCGCTGCCCTATTCGTGCAGGAAAGGCGTTTGCTCGACATGCGAGGGAGACCTTATACGCGGCAATATCGCCCAGGCTTCGGAGGATCGCGTGGGTCCCTCTGGCAATCTTCTGTTCTGCCAGGCCAGGCCCCGGTCCGATATCCTGATTCATCCGAAGCGAATTCAACGCCGCGATCCCGATGCCCGCAGGACCGTGACGGCCAAGGTCTATCGCATCGACCGGCCGGTCGATGACGTGGCGATCCTGCGGTTGCGCTTTGCGGCGGGCACTCGCGTCAAGTTCCTGGCCGGGCAATATCTTCGCGTCAAAATGCCCGATGGCGACACCCGCAATTTTTCGATGGCTAGTCCGCCGCACGAGAGCGACGGCGTGCAGTTGCACGTCCGGCGCGTGCCGGGGGGGCGTTTCTCGGAAGCCGCGCTGGCTGCGCTGCGCAAAGGCGATACGCTCGACGTCGAACTGCCGTTCGGGGATTTTTATCTGCGCCCGGACTCGGAGAAGCCGATGATTTTCCTCGCGACTGGGACCGGGTTCGCGCCGCTGAAGTCGATCGTGGAAGACCTGATCAAGCGTGGAAACAAACGACCCGTGCACCTGTATTGGGGCGGCCGCCGCAGGCCTGATTTGTACCTCGCCGACCTGCCGCGGAAGTGGGCCGCTCGCGCGGAGTGGTTCAAATTCATCCCGGTGTTGTCGGAGCAGGATCCGGATTGGAACGGGGCCACGGGACTCGTTCATCACGCCGTGCTGCGGGATTTCGCCGACTTGTCGGGATGGCAGGTCTACGCCTGCGGCAATCCGCGGATGATCCGCCAGGCGCGCCGCGATTTCGTGTCGACGGCAGGTCTTAACGAGCGCGACTTCTTCGCCGATCCGTTCGTGCCATCGGGAAACGATCCGGCGAACCCGGGATGAGCCGCTCATCCGACGCAACACCAGCAATATCAGAGGAAGACCGTGAGCAAGACCGAGGACGCGTTCGATGTTCCCGCATTCATCAATTCCCGCCCGATCGGGGCAGTCCAGTACGGCATCGTCGCGCTGTGCGCCCTGGTGATGTTCCTGGACGGGTTGGATACCCAGGCCATCAGCTATATGGCACCGATGATCTCGAAGGAGTGGGGACTTTCGAGGGAAGTGCTGGGACCGATCTTTTCCTCCGCGCTCGCAGGTCTGATGTTCGGCTATCTGCTGTTGTCGCCGATGTCCGACCAATTCGGGCACCGGCGGCTGATCCTGTTCAGCACGGTGGCCTTCGGTTTGCTGACATTGGTGACGCTGCTCGCGACCAACGTCACGGAATTGATGGTCTTGCGATTTCTGACCGGGATCGCCTTGGGGGCGGCGATTCCGAGCGCGGTCGCGCTGACCACCGAATACAGCCCCAAGCGTCTGAGGGCGACGTTCGTCCTTGCCATCTACTGCGGCTTCTCATTGGGGTTCGTCGCCGCCGGTGGCCTCGCCGCGTCGATGATTCCGCTGTATGGCTGGCGCTCGATGCTCTGGATCGGCGCGCTCACACCGCTGACGCTCGCGGTGTTCGTCTATGTCTTCCTGCCCAAATCGCTCGATTTTCTGGTCCGCACCAATGCAAAAGCGCAGAGCATCTGGGGGATTGTTCGAAGGCTGGACCCCGCGCTGCCGAACCAGGTCCCGCGGCAGTTCGTGACCGAAGTCGAAGCCAAGCGAAGCGCGGTCGGCAGCCTGTTTCAGTCGGGACGGACGCTTGGGACGCTGGTGCTCTGGCTGGTGTTCGCTCTCAACCTTGCCGAGTTCTACGCGCTGCAAAGCTGGTTGCCGACCATTCTGGCCGGGCATGGCTTTTCGCCGAACGCGGTCGCGCTCGCAACTTCGATGACGACGGTCGGCGGCATCGTTGCGGCTTTTGCGATCGGTCCGGCGATGGACAAGCTCGGCCCTTACCGCTCGCTCGCCGTTGTCTATTTCGCCGGTGTGGTGTTTGTCGCACTGATGGGGCCCGCCATCTCGGCGGCGCCATGGGTTCTGGTGGTTGCGGCATTTTGCGCCGGATTCTGCATCAGCGGCGGCCAGAAAAGCGTGATCGCCTTGGCGGCGATTTTCTATCCGGCGCCGATCCGCTCAACCGGAATAGGCTGGGCGCTCGGCATCGGCAGGCTCGGGGGCATCGGCGGTCCACTGCTGATCGGGCTGCTGCTGTCGTACGAGCTCGGCGCGGCCAGCTTGTTCTACGCTGCGGCCGTGCCCATGGCGTTGGCGGGCATTTCAGTTTCGCTGCTCGGCGTCAGATACAAGGCTTCGTAACAACGATTGAGGTACTGACGCCTTACGGGCATTGCTGGTCGTTGCTACCGTGCCGTGTCTAAAGCAATAAGTATCCAGTTACTCAATAATTTACGATTCCCCGTAATTATCCGGATCTCACGATGGGGGATCGAATGCTGGATCGTTTGACCGTAGCTGCCCTTCTCAAGTCGGTCATCGCTGTGATGGCCGCCTGCGTGGTCGCGGTCCTGTCGGTCAGCGCCTGGAGCTCTTGGGAGCGGTTGCGAACGGCCGGCCGGATCACCGTTATCGCGGATGCCTCGGCGACCGCTTTCAAGGCGATGCATAATTTGCGCAATGACCGGCCGAGCACAAACCGCCTGCTGCTTGTTGATTCGGTGATCCAGCCCGACATGGTCGACTATCTCCGCGCCATCCGCGGCGACGCCACGTCGGCGATGCAGGCGACTGCGGCACTGCTTCCCGCCATTCAGTTCGACGACAAGGAGACGCTGATTCCGGCGCTGTCCCGACTGATGCAAACGCTGCGGGCGCTGCATGTCGAGTCCTGGGAGGCGATGAGCCAGCCCAAGGCCTCCCGTCGCCCGACCCTCGTCAAGGAGTACATGGAGACCTCGGGGGCGTTGCTGCAGACTCTGGAAACGGTGTCGGTGCGGCTTGCCGCCGCCGTGAACCACTACGATCCCGTGATCGACCAAATGCTGGCCATCAAACAGGCCGCTTGGCTGTTTCGCAGCACGTCTGGCGACGCGTCCCTGCTGCTGGCGAGCGGTCTTACCGTCGGGCGCATGACGCCGGAGGCGCGGGTCAACTACACCCGGTTGGTCGGCGGCATCGAAACCGCCTGGACCGGCCTCGAACAACTGGCGGTGGCGGGCAGCGTACCGACCGTGTGATCGACGCGCTGGCGATGGCGAAGGCCGCCAATTTCGATCCTCAGTATCTGGCCCTGCGCGACCGGATCGCAAACGCGCTGGTGGCCGGTGAAAAGCCCGAGCTCACCGCAAGCCAATGGAGCCCGATCACGGTCGGGCACATGGGAAGCGCGGTCACCGTCGCCGAGCAAGCCCTTGAGGAGGCGAAGATCCGAGCTTCGGCGCTGCGGTCGGCGGCGGAGCAATCGCTGACCTGTCAGCTAGCCCTGCTGGCGGGCGCTCTCGTGCTCGCCCTGGCCGGCATGATGACGCTCAACCGCCGCGTCATCAATCCGCTGCATGGCATTCGCGACGCCATGCTGCAAGTGGCGGCGGGCGATCTGTCCGTCGACGCGGGATATGCCGAACGCCGTGACGAAATCGGAGCCCTCGCCGGCTCGCTTGCCGTGTTCAAGCAGCAGGCGATCGAGAAGGCGCGCATCGAGAAGCAGGAACGGGAACGGAATCTCGGCGCTCTCGCAAGACAGCACGCCATCGAAGCCCATATCGCTGCCTTCGAAGACCAAATACGGCTCGCGCTCAATGCGTTGGATACCGCGTCCGATCAGATGCGGACCACCTCGAACGACATGACGTCGGTATCCAACCAGACCAACAAGCAAGTTCATGTGGCGGCGAAAGCTGCCGGAGAAGCTTCGACGAACGTGCAGAGCGTTGCCTCTGCCTCGGAAGAACTGAGCACATCGATCGACGACATCGGCCGGCAGGTTGCGCATGCTGCTAGTATCGCCAGCCGCGCCGTCGATAAGGCCCGGCAGACCGACGATACGGTTCAGGGGCTTTCGACAACGGCAAGCCGCATTGGCGAAGTGGTTGGCCTGATCAACCAGATTGCTTCGCAGACGAACCTGCTGGCCTTGAATGCGACCATCGAGGCAGCGCGCGCGGGGCAGGCCGGCAGGGGATTTGCCGTGGTTGCATCCGAGGTCAAGTCGCTGGCCAGCCAGACCGCTGATGCGACCGAAGAGATATCCGAACAGATCGCGGCTGTTCAGAAAGTTGCCATGGATGCCATCGAGGCGATCAAGGGAATTGGCGGAATCATCAGCGAGGTGAACGAAGTCGCCTCGGCAATTGCCGCGGCAGTCCAACAGCAGGGCGCGGCGACGCAAGAAATTACGCGCAGCACTCAGCAGGCGGCACATGGCACCAAGGTGGTTTCTGAAAACATCAACGGCGTCAGTGTCGGTGCGGATGCCGCCGGTGCCGCGGCGAAGAATGTGAAATCCGCGGCGGAAGTGCTGGACATCCAGGCTCAACAATTGCGCCGTCAGGTCGACGAGTTTCTTGGAAATATACGTGCTGCTTGATCGTCAGGCCTAATACCGACGGAATTGTTGGATTGCACCCTGCAACTTCCGCCGGCGTCGCCCGGGAACGCTGGCAGCTTGGAACACTTCGAATTGAGGCGGCGGGCCCGCGGCGGGGCGCGCTCATTCGACATTCGAACGCCGCGGCCGATGCGCGGGGGCTGGTTTTTCCAAAACGGGGCGGGCCACCAAAGCAAAATCAGTGTGCCTTGCTTCCTTGAGAACGGATGCCGCCGTCTTCCGCCAGAGGCGGGGTTTCGCGTTACGCCAGAACATCTGCTTCAGCGGTCTTTCGACCGAGGCCTTGCGCCGGAATCGCGTGGCCTGTTCGGGAAAAGCAGGCGCGGATTCAGCGCGCAGCCCCCGATGCCGGATGCCGTCCACTGACATTGCTCCTGGGTCTCATAGAAGCAATAGAGGTAGCCTTCCCGGGACAGGCACCAGGGATATTCCTGAGCGTAGGCGGATTGGGGAGAAACCGAAGCAAGCGCGGCCAGTGCGACTGCCGCAAATGCAAGGCGTCGCGCCATATCGATCAAGGATTGGCAAAGCGGGCTGGCCATCGGGTGACTCCATATCGGTGTTGCTGCGCACGGGCGCTTTCCGATGAGAGGACTGTCGTTGAAGGCCTGATATTCCCGAGCTGCCAAGTGATCTGCCAAGCGAACCGCTGGGTGATCGCGGAGTTTTGAGCGCGTCCAACCCGTCACGCGGGGCCTAGAGTGCGATGATTTTTGGTTCGACCGATTCCTCCGCGCATTCGGTTCACCTCTCCCCATCGGGGAGAGGTCGATTTGCGCAGCAAATCGGGTGAGGGGGCGCGGCACTCACGAGAGACCGTAACCCCTCACCCGGCGCTACGCGCCGACCTCTCCCAATGGGAGAGGTGAACCGAATGCGCGGACGGACCGACTCAATCAAAATTCATCATGCTCAATCTAGCGCGTGATCTGCGCGGCGGAGCCGGCGCCTTTGTCCTATCGCTGCTGCAAGGGCCGGGCGAAACTCAGCTCGTGACCATCGGGGTCATTGATGTGAAAGAAGCGCTCACCCCATTCGGCGTCGCGTGGCGATGTGGATGGCTGGTATCCTGCCGCGAGCGCGCGTTCGTGAAGTTCGTCGACATCGCTGACGTAGAAAATGGCGCGCCCCCACCAGGACCAGCGCCGCTCCGAAGGTTGGGCGATCAGGTTGAGGTAGCCCGCCCCTGCCCGAAAGCTGGTGAAGGGTTCCTCTTCACCGCCATACAGCACCTCAAATCCCAGTGCCCGGTAGAATCGGACTGCCCGCGGCATGTCGTGGGTGCCGAGAGTGACCGCGCTGATGCCCTCGATCATGGATCGAACTCTACCGTTTCATTCCCGCGAAGTCGACGCCGGATCTCCCGAAGCACGCTGCCAAGGAACTTGAGCTTCAACGCGTTCGCGCGCTTTTCCGCAGTGTCGGTTGTGGCGCCGCTTTTCACCCGACAAAAACCGATATACAATTAAAGGCATCAAAAGTCATTTCAACAATCTCTGGTTAGACGACCCTCTTCTCTGAGCTTTTTTTATCTCTGAGCTTTTCGGAATACCGGTGCCCACTTTTCCGGCCCATGCTCCGGCGCCGGTGAAACCGCGAGAAGGTGACCGCCATGGAACATCCGCTTCAGGTCGAGGAATTTTCGCCGGCAGATGCGCCCCGCGTCGCCGATGCCGTGCAGGCCGCCGCGCCGCTCGCGCTGACGGAAGCGGCGCCGTTGCCGCCGCTTCCGGATCTTCCACCGAGCGACGTGCTGTTCCTGAGACCTTCGGACCCGCAATACGGCGATTTTCTTGCCGCCGCCAATTCGCGCACCCAGCTTAGCCCGGCGTTGCGCGCAGTCTGCAGAAACGAACAGGCGGTCGCCGCCATGATCGATTGGGTCGATAGCAACAATCTCAGCTTCGCGGTCCGCTGTGGCGGCCATTCCTACGAAGGCTTTTCGCAGTCGAGCGATGTCGTGATCGACCTCAGGGGGATGGCCGATATCGCCGTCGACAAGGCGGCTCACCTGGTAACGGTCGGCGGCGGGGCTTCGCTGTTCCATATCTATCAGGCGCTGGCGGCGCAAGGCTTGGCGCTGCAGGCCGGAAGCTGTCCGACGGTCGGCATTGCCGGCCATATCATGGGCGGCGGCCATGGGCTGCTGGCGAGGTCGCACGGCCTGACCTGCGACGCGATCCAGCAAGTCACCGTGGTCGACAGCCAATCGCGCATCCTGACCGCCAACGCGACGTCGGAGCCCGATCTGTACTGGGCGTGCAAAGGCGGCGGCGGGGGCAGTTTTGGGGTGGCGACGCAGTTCAAGCTGAGCGTGTTTCCGCTCGCGGACGCGCTCGTGTTCGGGGTGTCCTGGAAACTGTCGCAATCGCATGCCGCGAAAATCTTTGCGGCATGGCAGCACTGGGCGCCGAACGCGCCGGCGAACGTGACCTCGATCATGAAGGTGGGCTCGGCCGGCGGCGGCCTGATCACGATGCGCTGCATCGGCCAGTCGGTCGGCACCGAGGCCGAACTGCGCGCGCAATTGCATCCCCTGGTGACGCTGGAGGCGCCTTCGTCGCCATTGACGATCAAGTCGCTCGGCTTCCTCGACGCAGTGAAACATTTTGCAGGGCCGCTCGACTACGAATCCGTGTTCATGAAGGCGAAGTCCGACTATGTGCTCGATCCGCTCGGCGCCGACGCCATCCAGGCCATGCTGGCGGCGGTCGCCAGCATTCCCGCCGGCGGCGTGGTGCTGCTCTGCGACGCCTATGGCGGCAAGATTTCGGAGGTCGCCGCCGACGCGACCGCGTTCCCGCGCCGCGACGGCACGCAATGCTGCATCCAGTATTATTCGAGCTGGACGCGCGCGGCCGATACGCCCACCCATCTCGCGCAAGTCGCGAAAGTCTATGCGGCGATGCGGCCCTTCATGCCGGGCGCCTCCTACGTGAACTATTGCGATCTCGACCTGCCGGACTATGCCGACGCCTATTGGGGCGACAACCTGGCGCGGCTGATGGCGGTCAAGCAGCAATACGACCCGCAAAACCTGTTCCAGCATGCCCAGAGCGTGCCGCTGCCGGCGCAGGCCTGAGTTTCCACGGGTTGGGTTGCGGATTTGTCGCCTGCGGGCGATGCTCACGCCATGAAAGACGGCTTTCTGCGAAATCCCACCACCGAGGTCGGATCTCGGTCGCGGCGCTTCTGACGCTGCCGCGGCGTGCGCGCGCCTGCTTCGTGTTCGCCCACGGCGCCGGCATGACTCTTCCGTTCATGGAGACAGTCGCCACCGGGGATTTCGGGATCACGGTGCACTTGATTGATCTCGATGACACAACCATTCGATAATTAAGTGCACCGTAATTATAGCTCGATTAGTGAGGCTTGGTCGATGTCCGCCGTGCCCGCTAGCGATCGAGTTTTGCGTCGCAGAGAAATTCTGCGATGTGCCAACATGCGACGTATGCACCGGACTCGCGGAGTTGCAAAACGACGATTGTGCCGCGCATTACGAGCGGCCCTACTGAGCTGTATTCTCCGATTCACAGTTCAGAGCACGCATCGAAGGGAAACTGGCGCAAGCTCAAAGAGAGCATCCGGGTAGCACAAGTCTCATCAATGCCACCCTGGGAGGTACCGTATGGCCGAGATCAATCGCGAAATTAACTACTCATCAACTACTTGCTCGAAATCGTGCCTGGCAATTGAGAGGTTGTTTGCCGTCTTTATGTAACTAAAGGGGGGCGCCTAGGGTCACCGGTGCGTTGCAGAGGCGTGACAATGCCAAATAAACAAGAACCGGCGGAGGGAGAAGGAGAGCTGAAGGGATCAGCAGCCGATCCGGCAGAATTCGCGCGCGTGCAACGCGAGTTGACGGAGGCGAAGCAAGGCCTTGAGACACTCTATGCCGCGCTCGACAATGTCGATAGTGGCCTGCTAGTGCTCGACAAAGATCTGCGAGCTGTCTACAGCAATCCAGTGCTGCACGCGATGTTCAGAGCTAACAGCTCCGAGGAGATTAGGGAAACTAAGCCGCTATACGCTGACATGCTTGCGGCCTCGGCCCAAGCGGTAGCCGTCGATCTCGAAGACTACGTCGCGCGTCGGCTTGCGTGGGTGCGAGCTGGGGATGCAAAGCCCATGGATTTAACCATGACCGACGGAAAGGTGCTGCGGTGTCATTTGGCCATCCTGCCCGGCGGCGGTCGCATGCTGATCTACAGCGATGTCACCGACATCGTGCGGAATGCGGAGGAACTAGAGCGGCTTGCGACGACGGATGGAATGACCGGCATCTACAATCGCCGGCACTTCCTGATCATGGCGGATCGTGAGTGGGCCAGAGCCCGCCGCTATGGACGGCCCCTCTCCTTCTTGATGATCGACATCGACTACTTTAAATCGATCAATGACAATTTCGGCCACCAAATCGGCGACGAAATGATCATGCATCTGGCGAATCTGGCGCGCGACTGCAAACGCGAATGCGACGTGCTTGCGCGTATTGGCGGCGAGGAGTTTGCGCTGCTGCTGCCGGAAACCGATTTGTCACAGGCACAAATCGTAGCGGAACGATTGCGTAGTGAGGTGGCGGCCAATTCCCTGGTGGTGGCCTCGCGTTCGATTTCAGCAACGATCAGCATTGGCGTTGCGACTTCGCTGCCAGCGATGAACGACATTTCCGACCTGATGAAAGCAGCCGATCGAGCCCTTTACGATGCAAAGCACGCCGGTCGCAATCGGGTGATCTGCTGCATCTCTCGCGATGCTACGCCGAGTGTCGCAGCGCAGTGTCCCGACACTTCCGAAGCGGCGAGTATCGGGTAGAAAATCTGACATTGAACAAACGCGCCCAGCAAGCTCGATTATATTTGCGCCCTAGCCGTTCTCCTATCCGCCGATCGACTGCCTATCGCGCAGCGGTTTAGTCAATTTATGTTTTGCGACCCAATATTCTGCGACATGACCGCGACCGCTCCTCTAATGGAACGACTTCCGTTGCGGGTCCAGGCCGTGTGAAAAGTCGCGCGTGCGTAAAATGTGGGATGCAATGTCACCGTAATTGCTGATTTACAGTCTGACCAGGACGACGAGCAACCGCTTCCGCCAGTTCTTGTTGTATAGTCGACAATCTTTCGGCCGCTTGGGAAAGTTCGAGCATTGCCTTCCTCAATCTTTCGCGGTTCAGTTTCGCCGCATGCATAACCCTGTTTCGGGGGTCGGTGTCGCCAAGTGCATCGATTGTATAGCCTACCGCATCGAGATGCTTTGAAAGCTCTTCGACCTTGCGAGCCAGATGGTCCTTCGACGACAAGATGCTTGCAACAGCGATTGCCACAATGGTCTTAGGATCAGGCGGATTTTCGATTTTGAAGAGTTGAAGCACGTTGCTCATCATGCCCTCGCTTGCAAACCATTAAAAGCCACCACATGCGAAACCCGGCTCAATGATGAGCCGGGCTTCGTCTTGTTAAGCGGCGCGTACCGTGTTGAGGAACTTGCCGACTTCGAGCTTCAGGCGGTTGCTGTCGCCGGACAGTGACTTCGCCGCGGAGAGAACCTGCGACGAGGCCGAGCCGGTTTCGCTGGCGCCCTGCTGAACGTCGGTGATGTGGGAACTGACCTGCTGCGTACCTTGGGCGGCCTGCTGGACGTTGCGGGAAATCTCCTGTGTCGCAGCGCCCTGTTCTTCCACGGCCGCTGCGATGGTCGATGAGATCTCGGACAATTTTTCGATGGTGCCGCTGATTTCCTTGATCGCGTTCACCGACTCGTGCGTCGCGGCCTGGATTCCGCTGATCTGCTGACCGATCTCACCGGTCGCCTTCGCGGTCTGTTCAGCCAAAGCTTTGACTTCGGACGCCACGACCGCAAAACCGCGGCCGGCCTCACCGGCACGGGCCGCTTCGATGGTGGCATTCAGCGCCAGCAAATTGGTCTGGCCGGCGATGGTGTTGATCAGTTCGACCACGTCGCCGATCCGCGTCGCCGCCTTCGACAATTCGCTGACGCGCTCGGTCGTGGTGCGCGCCTGATCGACCGCCTCGTTGGCCATCCGGGCTGATTCCTGCACCTGACGGCTGATCTCGTTAACTGATGATGTCAGTTCCTCGGTAGCCGAAGCTACCGACTGGACGTTGGTGGAAGCTTCCTCGGATGCCGCCGCGACCATCGTAGTGAGTTCCTGCGCGCGGTTAGCGGTCGAGGTGAGCGTACCGGCCGAAGCTTCCAGTTCGGTTGCAGCGGAGGACACGGTTTCGATGATTTCACCGACCGCGCCTTCGAAGCCGTTGGCGAGCTTGATCATGTCGGACTTGCGCTGGGTCGCCGAACGCTTTTCGGTGGCTTTCAATTCTTCACGATCGAAGCGCACGATGGCCTGCACGGTCTGCAGATTGCGTAGTGCCACGCCGATTTCATCGTCGCGCTCGACAAGAATGCGGCTGTCAAGCTTGCCTTGCGTGATATTCAACATCGTATCGTTCAGGCCTTTGAGCGGCCTGACGATGGCCCGGATGGCTTGCCTGCCGAGGAATCCACCCAGCGCCAAACCGAGAATCAGGATAGTGGCTGCAATCCCGATCACGACGGTATACTGGCGCGTGGCGGCGTCGTATTCGGCTTTGGCTTCCTTGATCTGGATCGCAACCAGCTTGTCCAGATCCTGCTTGGCCGCGGCGAAAAACTGGTTCGCCTTGCCCGCCAGAAGCGCGCCCGCTTCGTCATATTTGCGTTCACTGAGCAGCGCGAGTGCGGGCTTGACGGCGTCCTCGACATAAATCTTGCGCTTCGAGGCGAAGCTGTCGGCGACGCCCTTCTCCTCTGGCGTGAGGTAGGTCGCCATATATTCGGCCCAACTTTTCGTGATTGCCTCGATGTTGGTGGCGACCCTGCCGGCGATATCGCCGACCGGCTTGCCGGCGCGGCCGTTGCTAACGGCATCGTACTGCACGATAGTATTGTTCGCCATGCGATCGTTGATCTCGAACAGTTGCGCCAGCGGCACCGCGCGGTCTTCGTAGATCGATTTCATCCGCATGTTGCTGTCGCGTGTCGACAGGATTCCGGTCAGCCCGATGGCCAACATGAAAAGCCCCAAAGCCGAAACCAGCGTGATCAACCGCGCACTCAGTGTGCGGGTAAAAACCGCGATGCGGTCGAGCAGCGAACGATGACGGATGATGCCGGCATCGATTCTGTAGTCATGCGCCTTCTTCGCGCGCAGCAGCCCATAGACATGCTCGGCTTCCGTGCGTTGTTCGGCGGGCAATTTGGTCCGGATCGACGTATACCCTGTAACCTGGCCATTCTCCCGGATCGGAGAGGCCGTCGCCAGCACCCAATAAAAATCGCCGTTCTTGCGGCGATTCTTCACCGCGCCGGCCCATGGCTTGCCGGCCTGCAGCGTGGTCCAGAGATTCTCGAACGCCTCCGGCGGCATGTCCGGATGCCGGATAATGTTGTGCGGCTGGCCCATCAGCTCCGCTTCGGTGAAGCCTGCGGCCGCGACAAAATCCTCGTTAACGTAGGTCACCCTTCCCTTGCAGTCCGTCCTCGAAACGATGAGCGTGTCATCGGTGATAGGATATTCGACGGTCGTCACGGGAAGGTTGGTGCGCATTGCCGTGCTCCTTGAGGGGCTGAAAAATCGCTTAAAAGAAAAACCGTGAAGCAGGCTGTGCTGATTTGCGTCACTTAACGATAATCATTGCGATGTGAAGTAAAAAACATCTTTATTAATGTACGTAGTAATACTTATGATGCACTGCACATTCATTTTAATTGCAGTTGGCAGATCACTTTTCCAGATATGGGAGTCCGCGAGGATTTGAATTTCGGTGCTCACCGTAATTCCGGTCGCCACAAGCCCGGCCATTCCTGCATGCCGCCGAAAGCGGAAGTAAATTCGGACACGGGAACGGGATGACGCTTCGCAGGCCGCTCTTGCGCGATCGCGCGCGGCGCGTTGCCGATTTGCCCGTCGGGCAAAATCTGTTCGATTTTCCTGGCGATCGCATCGGACACCGGGCTTTTTCGTTGCCAAATCGCGCGCGCGTAAATTGAAATTTGTTGAGGCAATTCAATCCGATTTGGGTTGTCGGTTCGCCACGCCTAAATATTTCTCTTTCCGAAAATCAGAAATTGTGTATTCTCTCCGCCGTCCCGCCTCATCGAAGAGGGGCGTACGCGTCGTCACGAACGTGGAGGCGGGATGCGGTGGACGCGATCGCGGCGGCAGACGACTGACGCGGGCGCGGACGGTCAAGCCGTGTGGTCCTGGCGCTCCGAAGCAGGCGCTAAGTTCCTGAGAAGCAAGCTTCTCAGGGATGACGGTGGCAACCAAGCGATGGTCACCGGGGAGAGCGCGGAGTACGCCGTTAAAACCATTGCGCGGGGAAGGCCGGGTATTCTCGGCTGAACCTGTGGTTCTGCCGCGTGCTATTTTTGCTGCACGCGGACCATGGGTACCAGCCGGTGCCCGGTCTTCCCTGCGCCCTCTCTTCATCGGAGAGGCAGGCTGCCGCAAAGCTCGGGCGCGATCGGCGCCGCGAGAGCGCGCGGCTTTGCCGATCAAGCTCTTTGACGTGTGAAGAGGGACGACGATGGCATCACCCGACAATGCGGACCGTCAAGTGGCTTCGAGGTTGCGAATTTGTCGGCTGCAGGCGATGCTCACGCGATGAGCGACGATCCCCCGCAACGGTTCACCATCGAGGTTGGAAAGTCGGCCTCCGTCTCGGCGCTTCTGACCCGGCCGCAGCGTGCGCGCGCCTGCTTCGTGTTCGCCCATGGCGCCGGCGCCGGCATGAGCCATCCGTTCATGGCGGCGGTCGCGGCAGGCCTTGCCGAACGCAACATCGCGACGTTGCGCTATCAGTTTCCCTATATGGAAAAGGGTTCGAAGCGGCCCGACCCGCCGGCGGTGGCGCATGCCGCGGTGCGCGCCGCTGTGGCAGAAGCCGCGCGCGCCTGCCCCTCGCTGCCGTTGATCGCGGGCGGCAAATCGTTTGGCGGGCGCATGACCTCGCAAGCCCAGGCCAAGGCGCCGCTCGTGGGCGTTATCGGGCTGGCCTTTTTCGGCTTTCCCCTGCACCCGGCTGGAAAGCCCTCCAGCGATCGCGCCGACCATCTCGCTGACGTGAAGGTCCCGATGCTGTTCCTGCAGGGCACCAACGACAAGCTGGCCGAACTGAGCCTGCTCAAGCCGGTCGTCGCGCGCCTCGGGCCTCTCGCGACGCTGCATCTGGTCGAGGCGGCCGATCACTCCTTCCACGTGCCGGCGCGCTCCGGCCGCAACGACCGCGAGGTGATGGGCGACGTGCTGGACGCGCTGGCGGCCTGGATCGATCAGATCGAGGCCAAGCGCGCCTGATCCGATCAACTCCGATCGACAGCGCCCGCGCGTTGTTGACGCGACGTTTGCCGCATGTGATCAACGCGCGCAGATCGGAACCGGGAGAAAACGGGAATGCTTGAGGTGCGAAACGAGACGGCTTTGATGGCGCAACCGGCAAGTCCGCCGAAGTGGACCAGCGAGGCGGCGTGGTCGGTGTACCGGCTGCCCTTCAACGATCTCCTGTTCCGGGCGCAGTCCATTCACCGCCAGCATTTCGATCCCAATCGCGTGCAGTTGAGCCGGCTGCTCAACATCAAGACCGGCGGCTGCCCGGAGGATTGCGGCTATTGCAGCCAGTCCTCGCATCATTCGACCGGGCTTGCCGCATCGAAACTGATGGAGGTCGAGAACGTCGTCGCCGAAGCGCGCAAGGCGAAAGCGGGCGGCGCGACGCGCTATTGCATGGGCGCCGCCTGGCGCAATCCGAAGCCGCGCGACATCGACGCCATCGTCGAGATCGTCGGTGCGGTGAAGGCGCTCGGGCTCGAGACCTGCATGACGCTCGGCATGCTCGACCGCGACCAATCCGACCGGCTCAGCGCGGCCGGGCTCGACTATTACAACCACAACATCGATACCTCGGAACGCTATTATCCGAAGGTGACCTCGACGCGCAGCTTCGCCGATCGCATCGAGACGCTGGATAATGTCAGGCAGTCCGGCATGAAGGTGTGCTGCGGCGGCATTCTCGGCATGGGCGAGGACGAGACCGACCGCGTCGACATGCTGGTGACGCTCGCCGGCCTGCCCGAGCCGCCGGAAAGCGTTCCGATCAACATGCTGATTCCGATCCCCGGCACGCCGCTCGCGCAATCGGCGCCGATCGGGCCGATCGAGTTCGTCCGCATCGTCGCGCTGGCGCGCATCATGATGCCGACGTCCTTTGTCCGCCTGTCGGCGGGCCGCTCGGCCATGACCGACGAGATGCAGGCGCTGTGCTTCTTTGCCGGCGCCAACTCGATCTTCGTCGGCGATACCTTGCTGACGGCCGGCAAATCCCGAAGACGAGGCGGACCGAAAACTGTTTCGCCGGCTCGGATTGCAGGCGCTGTGAAGAAGACAGGATCGCCATGAGCACCAATTCGATCAAGCGCAACGTAAAAGTCTGCATGTTCGACCAATACGGCACGGTCGTCGACATGCAGGGCGGGCTCACGGCGATCGCCACGCCGTTCCTGAAGGCGAAAGGTTGGAATGGCGATCCCAATTCCTTCGTGACCTGGTGGCGGCGCACCCATTTCGAGAATTCGATGATCGACGCGCTGTTGCATCGCGAGCACACGCCCTATCGGGAGATCGGCCACCGCGCGGTCGCCCATGTCATGGACCGCGCCGGCATCGAACATACGAAGGAGGACGTCCGCTATCTCGTCGGCGAGATCGAGAGGCTAAAACCGTTTCCGGAAGTGCCGGCGGCGCTGGCCAAGCTGCATACGAAATACAAGCTCGTTGTGCTCTCCAACGGCGATCCCGACATGCTGGAGACGGCCAAAAAATATCACGGCATCGCGTTCGACCGCGTGATCTCGGTCGCGGCAGCCAATTCGTTCAAGCCGCATGTCGCGACCTACACCAAGGCGGCCGAGCTGCTCGGGCTGAACATGGATCAGATCCTGTTCGTCGCCAACCACGCCTTCGACTGCATCGGCGCGAAATCCGCCGGCATGCGCACCGCCTTCATCGACCGCCGCGCGCGCCCGTTCGGCGAAACGCCGCATCAGCCGGATATTCTGGTGCCGAGCATGACCGCGCTGGCGGATGCGATTGTGTAGGGCGCGATGGCTCGAGTTCCCTGTCCCCGCGAAGCAGCGCGGCGAAGCAGCTCAGCCCTGATACAGCCCCTTGTCGCGCGCCTTCTGAATCGCGAGGCCCGCCATCAGATCGAGCATCGGCGTGGCCAGCCCCGCGGCCCGCGCGAACGCGGCCGGCGCCCGCACCAGCGCGTCGATCTCCATCGCGCGGCCCAATTCGTAATCCTGCAGGATCGACGGCTTGTGCTCGGGCGCGGGGCCGGTGCGGGTGACGCGCTTGACTTCCGGACAACAGCTCTGCGCCACCGCGTTCGCCTCGTCGAGCAGGCGCGGGATGACGTCGCGCAAGGCCGGCTCGTCCCGCACCGCTCGCGCGGTCTGCCCGGTCAACAGGCACAGCACCGACATCGACATGTTGGTCAGAAGTTTCGACCAGATCGTCTCCCTGATCCGCTTGACCGGCAGCGACTCGATCGCCGCGGCGTCGAGGGCGGCGCGCAGTTGCCCGATGCGCTCGCTTTCGCGGTCGTCGCATTCGCCGACCAGAAGCCGGTTTCGCTCAGGCGTTAGATTTTCGACCATGCCGGGCTCGATCACCTCGTTCGCCGAAAAGATCACGCCGCCGATGATCCGCTCCTTCGGCAACCGCCGCGCGCAGGCGGCCGCCGGGATCGAGAAAGCAAAGGTCGGGCGGCGGCGGGTGATCGGCCGACAGCCCGATATCGTACCACCAGGGAATGCCGTTCTGCGCGAACACGACCGGCGTGTCGTCGCGCAGCAGCGGCATGAGACCGTCCGCGAGGCTGGCCACCCCGGTCGCCTTCAGCGTGCTGATCACGATATCCTGGGCGCCGAGCGCCGCCGGATCGTCGGACGCGGTCACCTTGGCCGTGAATTCGGCGTCGCCGACGCGAAGCGTGAGGCCTTTTGCCTTCACCGCAGCAAGATGCGCCCCGCGCATCACGCAGGAGACGTCGTGTCCGGCGAGCGCGAGCCTGACCGCAAAATGGCTGCCGACGGCGCCCGCGCCGAAAATGCAGATACGCATGGGGATGTTCCCGTTCTCGAGGGTGAGGGTAGCGGCCCCAGTTTCCACAAGCTAGCGCCGCGGCGCAACGGGGTATGCGATCGCCGTCACCGATCGTGCGGAAAAGGATGGATCAAAGCTTGATGTGTGGGCATATTGAACCGGAGAACCATCGCAAACGGAAAGCAAGGATCGCCAATGTCCGCCAATCCAGTGCTGTGGAATCTCGATGAGCGCGGCGTCGCGACCGTCACGTTCAATCGCCCGGAGGTCAACAATGCCTATGATGCCGGCCTGATCCACGGCGTGCTCCAGGCGATGGATGAACTCGGCAACAAGAGCGGGCTTCGCGTCGTTGTCCTGAAGGGCAATGGCAAGCACTTTCAGGCCGGCGCCGACCTGAAATGGATCAATGCCGTCAGGCCAAAATCGCCCGATGAGAACGAGGCGGTCTCGCGGGCCACGTTCGAGGCCGTGCAGCGGCTCAACACATTGCCGGTCCCGACCGTGGCGCTGGTTCAGGGCGGCTGCTTCGGCGGCGGCACCGGGGTGATTTCCGCCTGCGACGTGGTGATCGCCGCCGACAATGCGCTGTTCTCGATCACGGAAGTCCGATGGGGGCTGACCGCCGCGATCATCATCCCGCAACTCTGCGACGCCATTGGCGTCCGCCAGGTCCGCCGCTACGCGCTGACCGGCGAGCGTTTTGGCGCGCAGGAGGCGCGCCGCATCGGCCTCGTGCATGAGGTGGTGCCATTAGATGAATTGGAAGCCGCCGGCGCAAAGTTCGTGGATCAGTTGCTCGCCAACGGCCCCGAGGCCCTGGCCGAAACCAAGCAGCTTGCGATGGAAAGCTCGTTTGGCGGAATGCGCGTGGATGACGACGCCTATGCGCGCCTGGTCCGGATGCATGCGGCGAGGCGCCGGACCGCGGAAGCCTCGGAAGGCCTTGCCTCATTCGCCGAAAAGCGCGCGGCGAACTGGGCGAGCGGCAAGGCCTGATTTTCACGGCTGCAGCTTGTTGTCTTGACGCGTTTTCTTCACGCGAACCTGTTTCCAGCCCGCTATCCAAGTGCGGGGGCAGGCGTTCGCTCGACAACGGTACCGATCAGGAAGCCGGCGAGTACAACTTTCGCCGCAAATGGTCTGCCGACGGCGCTCGCGCCAAAAATGTAGCTGCGCATCGGGATTCCTGTGCTGAGGCGAGGACACCAGTTTCCATCAAGGGTCCACGCAGCGCAACCGGCAGTAAGTGGTGTGATGGTGGTACCCCCCGTGCACGACGCAGATCAGGGTTGCCGAATTCAACTTTCGCGGGCCGCCCGGCATTGCTGCGTGCGACATTAAGACATTAACCATCATTCCTTAGTAAGTCTGCGATCATGACCAAGCAGTGGTGGCGGCATGCGTAGACAGATACGAGGATTTTGGATAGCGGGGTCAATCATTGCAGCGTCGACGACTTCGCCGCTGCATCCGGCTTTCGCCTCACCCCGACTGATCTCGCTGTGTTTCAATTCGCAGCTGCAAGCCCCGCAGCAATTCGGCGCGGACGTGTTTCGCGATAAGCTGCTGGCGCTGGACGCCAAGCGCTTCGTCGTCGATGAGCGCGGCAGCGGCGCCCTCGGCAGCGAGAACGCCGTTCTTGCCGCGGCCCGGTCCGGCGCCGTCGATCTGACGGTGATCTCCGGCGGGGTCGTCAGCTCGGTTGTCCCCGAATTGGGGGTGTTTGACATTCCATTCCTGTTCCGCGACGCCGCGCACGCCAAGGCGGTGGCTCAAGGCCCGGTCGGCGCAGCCATCGCCGCCAAGTTCGCCGACAAGGGACTGACGTTGTTGGCGCTCGGCAAGCAGGGCTTTCGCAACATCACCAATTCAAAGCACCCGATTCGCAACCCCGCCGACCTCAAGGGGCTCAAGATCCGCGTGATCCCGAATGACATCTATCTGATGACGTTCAAGGCGCTGGGTGCGGACGCGGTGCCGATGGAGTTTCCGCTGGTTTATGCCGCGCTGAAGGACGGCCGATTGGACGGCCAGGAAAATCCGGTGGCGACCATCGCCAACAGTCGGTTCTACGAAGTTCAGAAATACCTCACGCTCACCGGCCATTTCTTTGCGCCGGTCGCCTTCATCGCAAACCGCGCGATGTTCGAACAGCTCGATCCGAGCGACCAGGCGGCGCTGATCGCGGCCGCCAAGGCGGGGGCCGAGGCAACCTGGCAGGCGCAGCTTGACGCCCCAAAGCTCGAACAATTGCGCAGCGGGGGAATGGACATCATCGAGAAGGTCGATCGCCAGCCCTTCGTTGATGCGGTGAAGCCGCTCGAAGGCGAATTCGAGAAGCGCTTCGGCAAGGATCTGCTCGCCGCCATCAGGTCGACTCCTTAAGAATATTGGGAATCCAATGAAACTGTCCCTCATGCTGTCCTCGATCGGTGTCCGCCCGCGGGTCTTCGGTGGTTTCGCGCTGGTGCTGAGCTTCCTTGTCCTGCTCGCCGGCTTCGCCATGGTTCAGGTCGGGCAGATCGGTGGAACGGTCAACGATCTCGTCAGCAGCGCCGCCGGCGACGCCGGCATGTCGCAAGTGCGTGCCGCGCTCCTGAGCGCGGATGGCGCAGTGGAGAAATTCATCCGAACCTGGAATGTCGGCGACAAGGATGCCGCGACCAAGGCAATCGAAGGCGTCGGCCAGTTGGCCCATCAGGTCGACCGCCAGTTCGGCAAGCTGCAGGCCGTCGCGGATGGCCTCGGCCCGGTCATGACCTCGCTGGAGACCTACCGGTCTTCGTTTGCCGCGGCGGCCGAAGCGGTCGACCGGCTGCGCGCCGCCACGACCAAGGCCGATGCGCATGGCGCCGCCGCGGGATTGGATGTCGGCGGCATCCAGGTCGCCCTTGCCAACCGATCCGATGCGGAGCGACTGCTCAACCCGATGCGGCTGGCCGCCGTCGTCGACGCGGTGAGGATCACCATGATGCGCTATGGGGCCACGCTGTCGACGGCCAATGCCGACGACGCCAAGCTCGCATTGATGTACGCCCAGAACGCAATCGTCGACAGCGAGGCCGAAATCGCCGGCGCAATCGCCGGTCCAGGCGACGCCAAATTGAAGTCGCTGGTCGCCGCGCTCAAAACCGCGATCGCCGCTGACGCCGCGGCGCTGGACGAGGTGAGCAAGGTTGCCGGCGATCTGCGTGCCAAGCAGGCCGATCTGGCGAAAGCCAGCGCCGCTATCGACGATGAAGTCAACAAGATCAACCAGAAGCTCGGCCGGATACGCGCCGAACAGGGTGAGAAGACCGCCGCAGCGGTTCAGCAGACGCAGCAGACGGTGATCGCGACCGCGGCCGGCGCGCTCGTTCTGGGAGCCATACTGGCATGGCTGATCGGGGCCAGCGTGTCCGGCCCGATCCGCGCCATGACCGACCGGATGCAATCGCTTGCGGCGGGCGAGCTGGACCATGCGATTCCAGGCGGCGAACAGCGCGACGAGATCGGTCGCATGGCGCGCGCCGTCGAGGTGTTCCGCGAAAATGCGCTGACCGTTCGTCGCATGGAACGCGAGGCGGCCGCGCAGCGCGAATCCACCGAGGCGGATCGCATGCGCATGATGGCCGAACTCGCCGGTCGTTTCGAGCAGGGCATGCAGGGTGTCATCACCGGCGTGGGAGGCCGCGCCGCGGAGATGGGTCGCAGCGCCACTGAACTGGCACGGGTTGCGGAACGTGGTCGAGGGCTTGCGGAAGCGGTGGCGACCCGCGCCGAGCAGGCGTCGGCGAATGTGCAGACGGTCGCCTCCGCGACCCAGGAGCTTGCCGCCTCGATCCGTGAAATATCGAGCCAGGTGCAGCGCTCCGTCACGGTGTCAACCCGGGCGACCGACGAGACCAAGCGGACTTCCGAATTGATCCACGGGCTGTCGGATGCCGCGGAAAAGATCGGCACCATCATTCAACTGATCCAGGCGATCGCCAGCCAGACCAATCTGCTGGCGCTGAACGCCACCATCGAAGCGGCCCGGGCTGGCGACGCCGGTAGGGGGTTCGCGATCGTCGCCAGCGAAGTGAAGAATCTCGCGACCCAGACCGCGCAGGCGACGGAACAGATCGCCGGCCAGATCGCGACGATCCAGAGCGCGACCGGGGAGTCGGTGGCGGCGATCAACAAATTCGGTGCAACCGTCAAGGAAATGGCTGATATCGCCACCGCGATCGCCGCGGCTGTCGAGGAGCAAGGCGCCGCCACCGGCGAAATCGCGCGGAATGTCGAGCAGGCGGCCAGCGGCACGGCCGCGGTGACCCGGGAGATCGGCGACGTGCGCGTGGTGGCGGGCGAGACCGACGCCGGCGCCGAAGCCGCCCTGACCGCGGCGGCGGCGCTTCAACAGCAAGCGGTTTCGCTGAAAAGCAACGTCGACGATTTTCTGCATACGATCCGGGCGGCGGCCTGAAGGCAACGGGGCCGCATGCGTGCCGGCGGCTGCCAGCCCGCAGGGCGCGGCGGCGTACCGTGACGAACCCAAACGAGCATGCTATATGAGAACGCATGGCAGCGAAGAATATGGCAGCGAAGAATATGGCAGCGAAGAATCTCGAAGAGCTGATGGAGCGCGTGCGGCACTGGTCGGAACGCCGGCAAGAAGACGCCGCGGAAATCCTGCGCGAAATGGAGCGGCAAGACACCAGCGGCCATCGGCTCACCGATGACCAGATTCGGGAGGTCGCTCGTATCCAGCGCGATGTTCGCGACGGCAAGGCGACATTCGCAACTGACGAGCAGATGGCGGCGCTTTGGAAGTCCTGCGGCCTATGAGGCTGCGCTATACGGCTGAAGCGCGGGAGCACATCGCGGCGATTTACAGCTACGTTGGTGATCGCAGCCCGGCCGCCGCCAAGCAGGTCGCGGCGCGGATTTGTCTGGCCGCGGAGCGGCCGACCGAGTTCCCCCGGATGGGACGAGCGGGCCGCGTCCATGGTACGCTTGAATGGGTGGTGCGCGGGTTGCCTTATATCATTGTCTACCAGATTGGCGCGGATCCTGACGAAGTCCTGATCCTCGGCGTATTCCATGCCGCCCAAGATCGTGAACAAGAATGAAAACCATCACCGAACCCGCGCGCCAAATCCCGCTCTATGGCGAATATGACGTCGCAGTCCTCGGTGGCGGGCCGGCCGGGATTGCGGCTTCGGTCGCCGCGGCTCGCGCCGGGCGGCGCACGCTATTGATCGAGCGTTACGGCTTTCTCGGCGGCATGGGCACGGCCGCGGGCGTCACCAATTTCTGCGGGCTGCATGCCAATGTTTTCGGCGAGATGCGCCGGGTGGTGCAGGGCATCGCATCCGAACTCTTGGCGCGCATCGATCGTCTCGGCGGGTTGAACGCGCCGCATCTCGTGCTCGGCAAGATCTTCGCCCAGGCCTATGACACCGCGGCCTACAAGATCGCGGCCGATGACCTGCTTGGCGCGCACAAGGTCGACATCCTGTTCCACGCGCTCGGCGCCGGCGTGGTGATGCAGGATGCAAAACGCATCAACGCGCTGATGGTCGAGACCAAGGCGGGCCGGCAGGCCGTCGCCGCGGATATCTTCATCGATTGCTCCGGCGACGGCGATCTCGCGGCTTGGGCCGGCGCGCCGTTCGAGGTCGGCGACAGTGAGGGCCACCTGCTCTATCCCTCGATGATGTTCCGCCTCAACAATATCGATCCGCAAAAGGCCGGCGATGCCTGGCGCACTATACCGGCGCTGATGGAAGCCGCCGAAGCCAAGGGCCACAAATTTCCGCGCAAGGGCGCGATCGTGCGTCCGCAAAAATCGCAGATCGAATGGCGGGTCAATTTCACGCAATTGAAGCGCAGCGACGGCAGCGCCATCAACGGACTCGAGCCGGATGATCTGACCCGCGGCGAGATCGACGGCCGCCGCCAGGCGATCCAGGCGTTCGAGTTTTTGCGCACCGTGCCGGGATTCGAAAATTCGTACATCGTCGATCTCCCGCCGCAGCTCGGTATCCGCGAAACGCGGCGCATCGTCGGCGGCTATATGCTGAGTGGCGAGGACGTGCTCAGCTGCGCGTCATTCGACGATTCCATCGGCGTCAATGGCTGGCCGATCGAATCCCATGTCGCGGGCGACGTGATCTTCAAGTTCCCACCGATCCCGCAGTCGCGCGGTTTCAACGAATTGCCCTATCGCATGCTGGTGCCCGAAGGCACCGACAATCTCCTGATCGCCGGCCGCTGCGCCTCGATGACCCATGACGGCCAATCCGCCGCGCGGGTCTCCGGCGCCTGCCTTGCGATGGGCGAGGCCGCGGGCTTGGCCGCAGCCCTAGCGCTTTCGGGTAATACGACCCCGCGCGACATTGCGATAGAAAAGCTGCAGCAGGCGTTGCAGCAACAGGGCGCCTTCATCGGCCGGGACCAGGCGGTCCCGGAAGGCGTGTAAGGACAAGTCGGAGGAAACGGAATGACGGGATTGGCGCGGCTTGCGCTGGCGGGCTTGCTGGCATTGACGGCGACGGGCTTCGCGCGGGCCGATGAGCTGCTCAAGGCCAGGATCGGCGTGCTGCGGCTGTCGTCGTCGGCGCCGGTGTTCATCGCGCAGGACAAGGGCTATTTCCGCGACGCCGGACTCGATATCGACTTGAAATTTTTCGATGCCGCGCAGCCGATTGCGGTCGCGACCACGTCCGGCGACATCGATTTCGGCATCACCGCGTTCACCGCGGGCCTCTATAATCTCGCCGGCAAGGGCACACTGAAGGTAATCGGTGGCATGAGCCGCGAGAAGGCCGGCTATCCCCTGATCGGCTATTTCGCCAGCAACAAGGCCTATGCGGCCGGATTGAAGACACCGAAGGATCTCGCGGGCAAACGCGTCGCGGTGACGCAGGTCGGCTCCAGCTTCCACTATTCGCTCGGGCTCCTCGCCGACAAATACGGTTTCAAGGTCAGCGACGTGAGGATCGTGCCATTGCAATCGCTGTCGAATGCCGCAGCCGCCCTGCAGGGCGAGACCGTCGATGCCGCGCTATTGCCGGTCTCGACCGCGCGCAAGCTGATGGACGACGGCGGCGCCAAGCTATTGGGTTGGGTCGGCGACGAGACGCCGTGGCAGCTGGGCGCGGTGTTCGCCTCACCGAAGACGCTGACCAACAAGGCGCTGGTGACGAAGCTGCTGGCCGCGCTCGATCGCGCCGACCGTGAATACCACGACGTGATCCTGGCGTCGGTTGTTGGCGGCAAGGCCGCGATCAACGAGCAGACCAAGCCGCTGCTGGAGATCATCGCCAAATATACCAACCTGCCGGTCGAGCAGGTGGTCGGCAATTGCGCCTATATCGACGCGGACGGCAAGCTCGACGTCCACGATGTCGACAACCAGATCAAATGGCTGCAGGCGCAGGGTTTTGTCGACAAGGGATTCGACGCGGACGCCATCATCGCGAAGGATTATGTGAAGCCGGATTGATCGAAGCTGGCGCGCCGCCGCGTTTTGGGGCTTCATCCTTCGAGACGCCGCAGCGCGGCTCCTCAGGACGAGATCCCAAATCCTCGTGGTGAGGAGCGCGGCAAGGCCGCGCGTCTCGAACCACGAGGCCACCGGCGTGTGTTTCGACCCGACTGGAGCGCTTTTAGTATGGACCTGATCGCCGACCATATCAGCCACCGCTTCGGCACGCTCGAGGTGCTGGACGATGTCTCGTTCACGGTTGGCGCCGGCGAGGTGGTGGCGATCGTTGGTCCTTCGGGCTGCGGCAAGAGCACGCTCTTGTCGATCCTCGGCGGGTTGCTGCAGCCGCACTCCGGCGCGGCGGAACTGCGCGGCGCGCCGCCGCAAGATAGCCTCAACCCGCTGACCTTCGTGTTCCAGGATTTTGCACTTCTGCCCTGGTGCACGGTAGAAGCGAACGTCGAATTCCCGCTGCTGCACACCGGCCTACGCCGTTGCCGCGCGCCGCGCGCTGGTCGGCGACGCGCTGCGCCGCACGGGCCTGACCGATTTTCGCGGCACCTATCCGAAGCAATTGTCAGGCGGCATGCGCCAGCGCGTCGGCATCGCGCGGGCGCTCGCTGTGCGCCCTGCGATCCTCCTGATGGACGAGCCGCTGTCGGCGCTGGATTCGCAGACCCGCGAGCTCTTGATGGAAGATTTCATCCGTCTGCTCGCCGACGGCGCCATGGGCGCGGCTTATGTCACGCATAATCTGGAAGAAGCGGTGCGGCTCGCCGACCGCATCGTGGTGTTGTCGCGCCGACCGGGACGGGTGCGCGAGGTAGTGCCGATTGCGATGACACGAAGCGAACGCGGCGACATCGGCGCGCGCGGCAAATTGCTGGCCCTGCAGAACGAATTGTGGTCGTTGATCCGCACCGAGGCGATCGATGCCGAGCGGGAGGTTCAGAATGCTTGACCGCGCGCCGCCGCAAAGCGAGCCTTCGACCGACGCCGCAGCAGAGACGCGGCCGGTCAAATTTCGCGGCGGCGGATTTGTCCCGGCCACCGGCCGCTATGGCGGCTGGATCGCGCTCGCGGCTGCGATCGCGCTCTGGCAACTCGCGGGCAGCACCTCGCTCGTCAATCCGCTGTTCCTGCCGGCGCCGCTTGCGATCGCGCGCGCGATCTATCAGCTCGCGATATCAGGCGCGCTCTGGCATCATCTGTCCTATTCCTTGATGCGGATCGGCGTCGGCTGGGTGCTCGGCACACTCGCCGGCGTCGCCACAGGCTTTGCGATCGGCCTCTCCAGCCTGGCGCGCAGCGTCGGCATCACCTTCATCTCGGCGCTGTTTCCGATCCCGAAGATCGCGCTGCTGCCGCTTTTGATCCTGTGGCTCGGGATCGGCGAGGAGCCGAAGATCGCGACCATTGCCCTAGGCGTGTTCTTCTCCACCGCGATATCGGTCTATAGCGGTGTCGACGCGGTGCCCCGCAACCTGATCCGGATGGCGCAGAGTTTCAATGTGCCGTTCTCGACCATCGTGCGGAAGGTGATCTGGCCGGGCGCGCTGCCCTCGATCCTCGCGGGCTTCCGCATCACGGCGTCGGTCGCGCTGTTATTGGTGGTGAGCGCCGAGATGATCGGTGCCGAGTACGGCATCGGCGCCTTCGTGCTGCAGGCCGGCAATCTGATGCAGACCGATCAGCTGCTTGCCGGGGTGGTGATCCTGTCGGTGTTCGGACTCGCGGTGGGCAGACTGATCAACCTTTTGGAGACGCGGTTGCTGCATTGGCGGTGAGCCGCAGCTCTCTCGCCACAGCTCCGGTGCGTTCTTCTCCGCTCCCCACCACGCGGCTCGCGCGCGCGGGGGGAGGGGAGAAATCGGCGCTCGCTGCGTGGAGTGGTCGAAATGAAGCCTCACGCATTGCCGCGGTCTTCGCGGAACAGGTCGAGCTTCTGCTGCACCGGGCGGTCGGAGAAGCTGAACAGCACCGAGTCGGCGTCGGCTTCATGAGTGACCCAGTGCCAGCTCGGCACCACGAACAGATCGCGCGGGCCCCACTCGAAGGTCTTGTCGCCGATCCGGGTGCGTCCCTTGCCTTCGATCGCGGCGAATACGGTGGCGTCGGTGGCGCGATAGCGCGCGGTTTTGAAGCCCTTCGGCAGCAACTGGATGAAGGTGCCGATGGTCGGCATCGCAAAATCGCCGGTCTCGGGATTGGAGAATTTCAGCTTCAGCCCGTGGCAGGCGTCCCACTCGTTGCGGGTCTTGGCCTGTTCCAGCGCCTCGCGCGTATGGCTGTAGGGGTAGTTGAAGATCGGCGAGGTCTTTGATGAACGCTTCTCATCGACCGGCAGCAGGTTGTGGCCGTAGCGCGCAAAGCTGTCGCCTGCGGGCCTTGTGATCTTCTGCCGCTCCTCGTTGGATCCTTCGGCGAAGGAGACGTCGAGGAACTGCACCAGGGGAATATCGAGCCCGTCAAGCCAGAACATCGGCTCGGACGTCTCGTTGCCGTGGTCGTGCCAGGTCATCGACGGCGTGATGACGAAATCGCCGGGCTCCATCGTGGTTCGCTCGCCGTCGACGGCCGTGAATGCGCCCTTGCCCTCGAGGATGAAGCGCAGCGCCGACTGGCTATGACGGTGTGCGGGCGCGACGTCGCCGGGGATCACCATCTGGATGCCGGCGAACAGCGAGGTCGTCACCTTCGATTGGCCGCGCAGGCCGGGATTTTCCAGGATCAGCACCCGCCGCTCGGCTTCCTTGGCGGTGATCAGCTTGCCCGCTTCCGTCATGTAGTCGCGGATGGCGTCGAACTTCCACAAGTGAGGCCGGCAGGCGCTTTTCGGCTCGGGCGTGATCAGATCGCCCATCACGTTCCACAGCGCGGAGAGATTCTCGCCGTCGATCTTCTTGTAGAACGCCTCGCGTTCCGGCGTCTTCGCAACGGCTTCCATCGCTAGCCTCCCATCGTTCTTGCGTCGTTCTTGTCATTCGATTAATTGACAGCATACTTACAATACGGCTAGCGTCAATCGTGCCAGTCTGGCCAACGATAAGAATTCAGGCCAACAAGAAGATTTAAGGGAGGTTCCGATGAAGCTGCATGGCTATTTCCGCAGCAGCGCGTCCTACCGGGTCAGAATAGCCTTGAACCTGAAGGGTTTGCGCGTCGAGCAGCTGCCCTGCCACCTGCGCAAGGGCGAGCAGCGCGACCCCGCTTTTCTCGCCATCAACCCGCAGGGGCTGGTGCCGGCGCTGGAGAACGACGCCGGCGCCGTCCTCACGCAGTCCCTCGCCATCATCGAATGGCTGGACGAGATCCATCCCGAGCCGCCGTTGCTGCCGATGGACCCGCTGCGTCGCGCGAAAGTTCGCGCCTTTGCCCAAGTGCTCGCCTGCGACACCCACCCCGTGCAAAACCTGAAAGTGCTGGCGCGGCTGCGCGAACTCGGCGTCGCCGAAGACAAGGTGACGGGATGGGCCGGATGGGCCAACCGCGAGGGCCTTTCGGCTTGCGAGAAGCTGATCGCGGGCGAGCCCGGTCCGTTCTGCTTTGGCGGCGCGCCGACCATTGCCGATCTCTGCCTGGTGCCGCAGCTTGCCAATGCGCGGCGTTTCGGCGTCGACGTCAATGCCTTCCCGCGGCTGTTGAAAGCCGAAGCCGCCGCCAAAGCGCATGCCGGCGTTTTCCGACGCCGCCCCTGACAAACAACCCGATGCCGAATAACAAGCCAACCCCGATCACGATGGACGCGGTCTATACCGCGCCCGGCTACCTGTTCCGCCGCATGCAGCAGATCGCGGTCGCGATCTTTGTCGAGGAGTGCAAGGCCTTCGATCTGACGCCGGTGCAATATGCCGCGCTGATCGCGATCCACACCCATCCCGGCATCGATGCGACCAGGCTTTCTGCGGTGATCGCCTTTGACCGCTCGACGCTGGGCAGCGTGATCGAGCGGCTGGAAGCCAAGGAGTTGATCGCGCGCAAACCATCGCCCGGGGACAAGCGCGTCAAGCTGCTCACCCTCACCAAATCAGGTGCCGCGCTGCTGCGCGCCATCATGCCGTCGGTCGATCGGGCGCAATCGCGGATGCTGCTGCCGCTCAAAGCGGCCGACCGCAAGACGTTGATGGCGCTGCTGACGCAACTCGTCGACCTCAACAACGAGGCCTCGCGCGTGCCGCTGCGCGCGGAAGACGCGCTCGAACATCTCGGCAGGTCCATCTGATGGCCGCGCGCGAACGACCGATCCTGATCGCGGGCGGTGGCATCGACCAGCTCCGGCTGATGGATGCGCACCCATGTCGAGCTTGTTGAAGCGTGGATGCTTTATCCGCTTCATCGCCTGTTCTTGTCGGCGCCGATGCTCCGCCCGCCAGCTCAACTTTACATTGTCTTGCGCCCAGGGACGACCGATAATGGCCGAATACCGATCCTCAGTTCAGATCGGGCGGCGACCGCTTCGAGCATGAGGCGAGGGCGAGACATGAAGCAGCCTCTTCGACGATACACCAATATTCCGGCTCTGCTTTATCTGCTCAGGGAGCGCAGGATCACGCTGCTTGACCCGGCTTCCTGGGACGACAAGAACGATTTCTATTTCCTGCTGCTTTATCGCGAGAAGAAAAATCTGCAGTCGGTCCTGGCACTATGTTTCACGCCTGCGTTCGAGACCTACCATCATTGGCGGGTGTTCGCGGAAGGCTCCAGCGGCGTTTGCATCAGCTTCAATCAGGAAAGCCTGCTCAAGGCCGCGAAGAAGCAGGTTGGGGTGACGGCCAAGTCCGTCCGCTATCTGACGCTGCCGGATATCCGTGGCATGAGGATCAAAACCGGATCGCTGCCGTTCCTGAAGCGATCGGCCTTCGAGGATGAGCGGGAGTTTCGGATCATCTATGAGTTGCCCACCGAAAAAGACAGCACGATCGACATCGCCATTCCGCTCTCCTGCATCGAGCGCATCACCTTGAGTCCCTGGATTGCATCGGCGCTTTCCGATCACGTCAAAAGCACGATCAAGGAGATCGACGGCTGCAGCGCGATGAAGGTCTATCGATCCACTCTGATCAGCAACGAGAACTGGAAGGCGCTGGGCGAAAGCGCGAAATGATGGTCGGGGTGGCGTCGCGCGACCCTACATCCTGATCACCGCCTGGCGATCGATCTTGCCGGTGCCGGTCTTCGGCAACTCGTCGATGAAGATGACCTCGCGCGGGTACTTGTACGGCAGCAATTTTGCTTTCACAAAATCCTGCAGCATCTTGCTCGCGTCGGCTGCTTCGAAGCTGCGGCTATTCATCACCACGACCGCTTTCAGCGTCATGCGCCGGTCCGGCAGCTCGGCTGCGAACACCGCGCATTCACGCACTTCGGGATGTTCGGCGAGACAGAGCTCGACCTCGAGCGGATAAACCCACTGCCCGGAGATTTTGATGAGATCGTCGGCGCGGCCGCGGAAGAAATGAAAGCCGTCGCTATCGCGCACGAAACGGTCGCCGGTGTAGATCCACCCCTCGTCGCGGATGGTTTCCGCGGTCTTGTCCGGCCGGTTCCAGTACAGCGGCGTCGAAGAGTCGCCGCGCACCCACAAGATGCCTTCCTCGTTGTCGGCGACCTCGCGGCCGTCCTTGTCCTTCAGCGCGATTTCATAGCCGGGCACGCGCAGCCCCGCTGCGCCTGGCTTCTTCTGCTCCGGCCGGTTGGAGAGATAGATGTGCAGCACTTCCGTCGAGCCCAATCCTTCGACGATCTCAAGTCCGGTGAGCGTCTTCCATCCATTGAACACGTCGGCCGACAGCACTTCGGCGGCGGAAATGGCCATGCGTAGCGAGGAGAAATCGGCGCTGCCCGCGCCCTCGGCCTTGGTCAGCGAGGTATAGAGCGTCGGCAGGCCGAAAAAAACGGTCGGGCGGAAGCGCCGGATCGCTTCGAAAATCGTCGCCGGTTTTGGCTGGCCCGGCAGCAGCAAGGTGGCCGCGCCTGCGCAGAACGGAAAGGTGATGGAATTGCCAAAACCGTAGGCGAAGAAGATCTTCGGCACGGAGAAGCAGATGTCGTCCGGCGTCAGCTTCAAGACGCTCTGCGCGAACGCCAAGTCGCTATAGGCCATGTCGTGCTGCAGATGGACAATGCCCTTGGGCCGCCCGGTCGAGCCGGACGAATACATCCAGAACGCCATCTCGTTGCGGTGGGTGTCGGCCTCGGCGAGTTCGGACGGGAATTCCGGCAACCACGCTTGCGCAGCGATCGCGTTCGGTGCCGCGTTGTCGCCCGCGCCGCCGTTGACCGCGATCAGCGTGTGCAGCGCCGTGTCTTTGCAGGCCTGCGCATCGAAGCGCGCACAAAACTCGGCTTCCGCAACCGCGACCGTCGCGCCGGAGTCGGAGAGATAGAATTGCAACAGATCCGGCGGGGTCAGCGTATTGATCAACAGCGGTACGAAGCCGGCGCGTACCGCACCGAAGAACGCCGCCGGGTAGACCGGCGTGTCGTCGAGGAACAACAGAACGCGGTCGCCGCGCTTCAGCCCCAGCGAAACAAAACCGTTTCCCCAGCGGCAGGCTTGCGCACAAAGTTCGGCATAGCTGCAAGATCCAGCCGGGCCGGTCAGCGCCAGCCGGTCGCCGCGGCCTTTGGCAAGATTGTCGAACAGGACGCGGCTCGCGTTATAGCGGGCGGGAATCGTAAAGCCGATCTCGCGCGCGCCTGGGCCGTCGGCCGGCACATGATCCTCGATCTCAGGCGTCATCTCAGACGTCATGGTGCGCCCCCGCTTGCTTCGACGCCTCGTAGCGCGCCATGAATTGCGGCGACATCGCGCGCAGCCGCGCATCGTCGATGCGCCCCGAACGGGTGATGTAGCTATGGGCGAAATCCATCAGGTCGAGCTTCATGTGGTCGCCAAATGTCTCGTACCAGGCAGCGCTCCCGCGCGCCGCGGTCACGAGCTTCTTCACGATCGGCTTGCGCTCGCGCTCGTAGCGCGCAAGTCCCTTCGGAATGTCCGCTTCCGCCTCCAGTGCCTTGGCGAGCGCGATCGCGTCCTCGATCGCTAGCCGCGTGCCGGAGCCGATCGAGAAATGCGCCGAGTGCAAAGCGTCGCCGATCAGCACCATGTTCCGGTGCGACCAGTGCTCGTTCCAGATCCACGGAAAATTGCGCCACACCGATTTGTTCGACACCAGTCCGTGGCCGTCCAGCGTTGCCGCGAACACCTGTTCGCAAACGGCTTGCGATTCCTCGATGCTCTTGTCGGCGAAGCCATAGGCCTGCCAGGTCGCGCGGTCGCATTCGACCAGGAACGTGCTCATGGAAGGCGAATAGCGATAATGATGCGCGTTGAAGGCACCGAGCTCGGTTTTGACGAAGGTCTGCGACAGCGTCGCGAAGGTCTTGCTGGTGCCGTACCAGGCAAACTTGTTGGTCGAGTAGCAAACCGAGAAGCCGAAATCGCCCTCGAAGGCGCGCCGCGCCAACGAATTGAGTTCCGTCGGCTGCGACGATCAGGTCATAGCCGCGCAGCTGGTCGAGCGATTGCACCGGCGTCTCGTAGAGCGGCGCGACGCCGGCGGCGTGGGCGCGCGCCTGCAGGATGGTCAACAGCTCGAGCCGGCCGATCGAGGAGAAGCCGACGCCGTCGATCTCGACGCTTTCGCCGCGCAGATTGAGCGTGATGTTTTTCCAGCTCTCCATCCGCGGCGTGATCGCGTCAACGGTATCCGGATCGTCGGCGCGCAGAAACTCCAGCGCCTGCTCGGAGAACACCACGCCAAAGCCCCAGGTGGCGCCGGCGGCGTTCTGTTCGAACAGGTCGATCTGCGCCTCGGGATGGCGCCTTTTCCAGAGATAGGCAAAATAGAGTCCGCCAGGACCCCCGCCGATCACCGCGATGCGCACGATGTTTCCCCCGATTGACAGTATACTGTTGATTTGCCGGCTACCCTAACGCCCGCCGGATTTCGGCGCTACCAAAAAATTCGGGTCACCTCGGGTTTGCTTCAGTGGCAGCGCCGTACGTAGACCCCGTTGACCAGAGCCGAGTGGCAGGCCGGTACCGCGACCGGCCGGTGCACGACCACCGCGCCGCGGTAGCCGGCGCAGCCGGCGCGATGGACGCCGCGGGCGCACACGATCGCATTGGCGTCGGTGGACTCGAAGGTCATGGTGGCGCCGAAGGCCAGCAGAGCCGCTGCGAGGAGTAGAACCGAACGCATGTTTTCCTCCCTGATTTGTCTTTGCAATTTTCTTACAAGCAATGTTCTGCGGGTCCGGTCAGCCCGACGCTTATTGCGCGGCGAACTGGGACAGCACGCCCCGGCAATCGGGGGAGAGCGAGGCCGATTGCTCGATCAGGCATGCCAGGATCCGGCCGCCGCCGGGATCGACACCGGCGCAAAGCGCGTGCGCGTCGGCGCCGCAGGCGGAGCGCAGCACGAACAGCACCTCGCGCGGCCGCATCGGCCGCAATACCAGGGGCGGCGCGGCCGGCGCCGTTGCTTGGGGCGCAGCCGTGGGGCTCGCGGTCGCCTCGGTCGCGGGAGCAGCACCGCCGGCGGCCGGCACACGCACTGCCGCTCACGGCAGCGACGGCCTGCTGGCAGCCGGCCGAGACTTTCGACTTGTTCTTCGCCAGGCATTGCAGCGCCGGGGCGCCGCCGGTCGGCACGCCGGCGCAGACTTTTGGATAATCGGCGCGGCAGGCGCTGCGGATCGCCGCGACCTGCGCGCTGCTCGGCTTCTTGGCCGTCGAGCTTGCCGCCGCCTTCGGCGCCGCAGCCACGGGCTCGGCGGCAGATTTGACTGGCGCAGCCGCCGCAGCGGGCTCTGACTTGGTCTCTTCCTCAGGTGCAGCTGTTTCCTTGACTGTTTCCTTGGCTGTTTCCTTGACTGTTTCCTTGGGTTCAGCAGCGGGCTCCGCCTTGGTCTCGCTCGGAGCCTCTACGGCGCGAACCGCGGTCTGGCAGCCGGAGGACAGGCCCGCCATGTTCTTCTGCAGGCATTGCAGCGACGCCATGCCGCCCGGCGGGACGCTGGAGCAATGCGCCATATAATCGGAGCGGCATTGCGATTTGATGGCGGCGCGCTGTGCGTCGCTCGGAGCTTGCGAAAATGCCGGCGACGCGCTCATGAAAGTTGCGGCCGCCAGCGACGCCCAAATCATCGCCGCACGTGTTGACGTGTCGATCATTCGAATCAATCCTTCTTTGTCGCTGGAAGCCGCCGCTTCAGCCAAACTGAAATTCTCGAAAAGTCTGGTCTTGAAAAATGCCGGTCGGCGGCATCATTTTCGTTTTCCGCCCGACCTGCAAGTCAAAATATGCAACCCAAGGATGACGGCGGCCTGGTGCCTCCGTCACACCCGGATCATGCGCTTGCCGCGGTTCTCGCCCGCCAATAGTCCGATCAGCGCCTTCGGCGTGTTTTCGAGGCCGTCGATGACGTCCTCCTGGACCTTCAACTTGCCGCCGGCGACCCAGCCTTGCAGGTCGGCCAACGCCTTGTCCCGCTCCTTCATGAAATCCATCACGATAAAGCCCTGCATGACGAGGCGTTTCACCACGATCAGGCCGGGCACGCCGCGCGGCCCGTGCGCCGACGGCGCGCCGTCATATTGCGAGATTGCACCGCAGCAAGCGATGCGGCCATAATTGTTCATCTGCGGCAGGCAGGCTTCCAGAATGTCGCCGCCGACATTGTCGAAATAGACGTCGATACCCTTCGGCGCCGCCGCCTTGAGCTGCTTGAACACCGCGCCGTCCTTGTAGTCGACCGCGGCGTCGAAGCCGAGCTCCGAGGTCAGCCACTGGCACTTGTCCTTGCCGCCGGCGATGCCGACCGCATGGCAGCCCTTGATCTTGGCGATCTGGCCGACGATCGAGCCGACCGAGCCCGCGGCGGCCGAAACCACCACGGTCTCGCCGGCCTTCGGCTTGCCGATTTCCAACAGCCCGAAATAGGCGGTGAGACCGGCGATGCCGTAGACGCTGAGCAGATGCGTCATCGGTTCGATCCGCGGCATCTTGGTGAGATGTTTCGCCGGTACCGCGGCGTATTCCTGCCAGCCGGTATCGCCGAACACGATGTCGCCGGGCGCGAGACCCGGCGCCTTCGACGCCACCACTTCGGCGATACCGCCGCCGGCCATCACCGTGTTGGCTTCGACCGCCGCGCGATAGGTCGCGCCGTGCATCCATGCGCGGTTGGCGGCATCGAGCGAGATGTAGCGCACCCGCAGCAATGCCTCGCCGTCCTTCGGCTCCGGAATCGCTGATGTGTTCAGCTTGAAATGCTCCGGCCCGAGTTTCCCGGAGGGCTTCTCGACCAGCAGGACCTGGCGATTGACGGTGTCGGTCATGGCGTTGCTCTCCCGTGGTGATTTTTGGCGATTATTGATGCAGCTGTCGCGCAAGAAACGTGCACGCGCTCATTTGTGCGTTGCGCTAAACGCTAATCGAGTGACGCGCGCGCCACAACAGGAACATTGTGGCAAATCCCGCCAATCGCGAAGCGTGTTGCGTCGCCTTTAAAATCTGCCACACTCGCAGTCGCCGGAGCTTACGGGGGTAAGACAATATGTCCAACAGGTTTACGCAATACATCCTGATCGCGATGGTGCTGGGCATCGTGATGGGCGCGCTGATCTTCAATTTCTTGCCCGACAGCCGGGCGGATATCGCGGCCGACATCAACCTGATCGCGATGCTGTTCCTGCGCCTGATCAAGATGATCATCGCGCCCCTGGTGTTCGCGACCCTGGTCGGCGGCATCGCCCATATGGGAGCGGCGCCAAGCTCGGGCGGATCTTCGCCAAGACCATGGGCTGGTTCGTCAGCGCCTCGTTCGTCTCGCTGCTGCTCGGCCTCGTGATGGTCAATCTGCTGCAGCCCGGCGCCAATTTCCCGGGCACGCTGCCCGACAAGACGCAGTCGACCGGACTGCCGGTGTCGGCCTTCTCGATCGAGAAATTCCTGACCCATCTGATTCCGACCTCGATCGCGGACGCGATGGCGCAGAACGAAATCCTGCAGATCGTGGTGTTCGCGGTGTTCTTCTCGGTCGCGCTCGGCGCGATGCCGGAGCGCTCCAAGCAGATCCTTGTCGCTGATCGACGATCTCGGCCACATCATGCTGAAGGTGACGAGCTATGTGATGCTGTTCGCGCCGGTCGCGGTGTGGGCGGCGATCACGGCGACGGTGGCCAAGAACGGCCTGCTGGTGCTGTGGAAGCTCGTCGTCTTCATGGGCGGCTTCTATGTGTCGCTGATGATGCTGTGGGGCATCCTGGTCATTGTCGGCTTCGTCGTCATCGGGCCGCGATACAGCCATCTGCTGCGGCTGATCCGCGAACCGCTGATGATCGCGTTCTCGACCGCGAGTTCGGAGGCCGCCTATCCGAAGACGCTGGAAGGCCTCAACCGCTTCGGCGCCTCGTCGCGGATCTCGAGCTTCGTGCTGCCGCTCGGCTATTCCTTCAATCTCGACGGCACGATGATGTACTGCACCTTCGCCAGCATCTTCATCGCGCAGACCTACAAGATCGAGATGTCGCTCGGCACCCAGTTTGCGATGCTGGCGACCCTGATGATCACCTCGAAGGGCGTCGCCGGCGTGCCGCGCGCTTCGCTGGTGGTGATCGCCTCGACGCTCGGCCAGTTCGGCATTCCCGAGGCGGGCCTGCTGATGATCATGGGCATCGACACCTTCCTCGACATGGGACGCAGCGCCACCAACGTGATCGGCAACTCGCTCGCGACCTCGGTGGTGGCGAAGTGGGAGGGCGAGCTCGCGCCCGAGCACGCGCTCGGTCCCGACGACGTCGTGCCGCCCGACATGATCCCCGGCGAGATTCCGGCGATGGCCGGCCATTGATGGGAGCGGCAGCATGCGCCAAACCTTCGAGGCAGATCGCCTCTAGCCGGCGGCCTGTTGCTGGCAGCCTGCCTGCTGGCCACGGCGGCCTGCGCCCAAGGCGGCGGCGGCGAAGGGCTTAGCCCGACGCTGGCCAACATCAAGAACACGCATGTCGTGCGGCTCGGCTATCGCGAGAGCTCGCCGCCGTTCTCGTTCCTCGATCAGGCCAACCGGCCGATCGGCTACAGCCTCGAGCTCTGCGAGGCCATCGTCGACGAGATCGGCGTCGAGGTCGACGATGCCGAATCTGAAGATCGAATACGTCAAGGTCACCTCCGACGACCGCATTCAGGCGGTGGTGCAGAACAAGATCGACCTCGAATGCGGATCGACCACGGCGAACGCCGAGCGCGCCAAGCAGGTGGCGTTCTCGCCGCTGATGTTCGTGGCCGGCACCAAGCTGATGGTGCCGAAGGCCTCGAGCATCTCGGCCGCGACCGACCTCAAGGGCAAGACCGTGGTGGTGACCAAGGGCACCACCAACGAGCAGGCGATGCATGACGTCGACAAGAAGTTCTCGCTCGGGCTCAACATCGTCACGTCGCCCGATCACGAGCAGTCCTACCAGATGCTGGTCGACGGCAAGGCCGACGCGTTCGCGACCGACGACATTCTGCTGTACGGCCTGATCGCGCGGCACAAGTCGCAGGACAAGTTTCGCGTCACCGGCGACTATCTGTCCTACGATCCCTACGGCATCATGTTCCGCAAGGGCGAGCCGCAACTCGCCGCCGTGGTCGAGCGCGCGTTCCGCAAGCTCGGCTCCAACCACGATCTGATCCCGCTCTACAACAAATGGTTCGTGGCGCGGCTGCCGACCGGCGAGCGGCTCAACGTCGCGATCTCGCCGCAGCTCGAGGAAGCCTTCAAGGCCATGGACGATTCGCCGAGCGCGAACAACTGATGTCTATGTCGCGCCCGCGAAGGCGCGCGAGCCCATCGACTCGTGATGCCCGGACGGGATCAATGACGAGCCGTGTGCAGGAGCTCGCGAGCTCGGCTCAAGCGTCGCCGAACACCTTGTCCAGCGCCGCGTCGTACGCGGCGTAGACCAGATCGGGGTGAAGCCTGCTCAGGCTTCCATCATCACCCCGGAATTGATTTCGAGCATCTTCCATTCGCCCTCGACCCGAACCAGGTCGATCGAGGCGAAGCGGATGTCGATGGCCTGGGCCGCCTTCACCGCCAGCCGAACGCAGGCGTCGCGAATTTCGCCCTGGTCCGAGAGAACCGGCAGCGCGCCCGAATCGAGGTTATGGCGCCAGTTCAGGACGCGCCGTTGCCCGGGCGGCAGGATCGCGTCGAGCTCGCGCTTTTCCAGCTCGGCGACCATGCCGGCCAGCACGGTCGAGCGCCGTTCGGCCGATGTGGCCTCAAGCGCAAGCTCGAGCAGGGAGCGCCTGCCGTCGCCTTCGACCGCAGGCCGGCTCTTGCTGTAGACGACGAGCGGCGCTCATCGATCAGCACCACCCGGACCTCGTCTTCGATCTCGAGATAGGGCGAGATCGCAAGACTCGATGTGCGAGGCAAAAATCTGCTTCACGGCGAGCTCGAGCGCCGGCTTGGTCGAGACGCGGAAAACCGATTTGCCCGACGTGCCCTCATTCGGCTTGACGACGATGCCTCGCGGGTTCTCGTTCAACAGAGCCGAGCATGGCTTCCCACGATCCCCGCGCGGCAACGTATTCGCTCAGTTCCGGGCCGAGAAACAGCGCATGCGGGACGCAGGCCACGCCGGACATTTTCAGCACTTCGGCGGTAGCCGCTTTGTCGTTCGCGATCCTGTGCGCGACCGCGCTGTTCAGCCCGACATCATAGCCGAATGCGAAGTGCCGCCTGGCGCCGCGCTGCATGACGATCAGCCAGCCGTCGGCGCGGACCTCGACCGCGATGGCGTGCTTTGCGCAATACTGTTTGACCGCATCCACGAATATTCGCTGGCTATTGAGCATCGTTAATCCGTCTGCCTTGGTCCGTCTCGCTCGAATACCCGGTAATTAATTGCCGGATCGGCGGCGTTTCGGCAAGTAAATTACGCGATTCCGCACCCGGCGCGTCAATCCCGCATCGAACCATCTACGCCGCCGGATCGACATGCATTTGATCGACCTCCATTGCGCGTCAGCGCGGGTTGATTATCTCACGGTTTGGCGTATTTGAAGCGCGAAATCTATAAGCGTTATCAGGGGGTTTTCGCCTCTTTGGAGATCTGGGAAAACTGGTTCGTTCTAACTTAACTGCGATCGGAAAAACGAAAACACATGAGCGCGTTCTATCGAGAGAAAGTTCTTTCTGTCCGGCACTGGACCGATACGCTTTTCAGCTTCAAGGCCACCCGCAATTCCGGCTTCCGCTTCCTCAACGGACAGTTCGCGATGATCGGGCTCGAGGTCGACGGCCGCCCGCTGCTGCGCGCCTACAGCATGGCGAGCGCCAATCACGAGGAGGAACTGGAGTTCTTCTCGATCAAGGTCGCCGACGGGCCGCTGACCTCGCGGCTGCAGAAGATCAGGGAGGGCGACACCATCCTGGTCGGGCGCAAGGCGACCGGCACGCTGATCACCGACAATCTGATTCCGGGCAAGCGGCTGCTGCTGCTGTCGACCGGCACCGGGCTGGCGCCGTTCGCGAGCCTGATCAAGGACCCCGACGTCTACGAGCGGTTCGAGAAGATCGTGCTGGTGCACGGCTGCCGCCAGGTCTCCGAACTCGCCTATGGCGAAGAGCTGGTGGCGAAGCTGCGCGACGACGAATTGTTCGGGCCGCTGCTGGCCGAGAAGCTCGTGTACTACCCGACCGTCACCCGCGAGCCGTTCCGCAACCGCGGCCGCATCACCGACCTGATCACCTCCGAGCAATTGTTCAACGACATCGGCCAGACGCCGCTCGATATCGCGACCGACCGCATCATGATGTGCGGCAGCCCGGCGATGCTGGAAGAGTTGCGCCAGATGTTCGAGACCCGCGGCTTCCTCGAAGGCAGTCACGCCGAGCCCGGCCATTTCGTGATCGAGAAGGCGTTCGTCGAACGCTGATCCTCATCCCAACGCGCTTCCGGACTCGCGCTCCGTGCTCGCGATCTCGGCGATCGGCAATTTTCACTCCGATTGCATCGGTGCGCGCTGCGCCCGGAACGACGCCCGCTCAGCCACTATGTTAATGGCGCCCGTCGCCGCTGCTATAAACGTCCCGAACGTCGCGCGGCTTGCCGACGCGGCGAGCAGGGAGCAGACGACGCCTTGTCCGTATCGACCATTCCCGGCCTCCGAACACCGCCTTTGTGTTCGCCGGCGGCGGCAGCTTCGGCGCCATCCAGGTCGGCATGATGCATTCGCTCGCCAAGCATGGCATCACCGCGGACATGGTGGTCGGCTCCAGCGTCGGCGCCCTGAACGGCGCCTATTATGCCGGCGATCCCACGCTGAAGGGCATCCTGCAGCTCGAGACCATCTGGCGCGGCTTGCATCGCGCACGACGTTTTCCCGATCACCTGGCGGACGCTGCTCGGCTTTCTCTGGCGCCGCGATTTCCTGATTCCGCATGACGGCATCAGGAAGCTGATCGACGACACATCTGCCCTATCGCAACCTGCAGGATGCCAGGCTGCCGTTGCATATCGTCACCACCGACATCATCTCGGGCGACAGCGTGGTGCTGTCGGAAGGTTCGGCCGCCGAGGCGATCGTCGCCTCCACCGCGATCCCCGGCGCTTTTGCGCCGATCCATTACCAGCAACCATTATCTGGCCGACGGCGCGATCTCCACCAACACGCCGATCAGGGTCGCGGTCGGGAAAGGCGCGCAAGCGCCTGATCGTCCTGCCGACCGGCCATGCCTGCGCGGCAGAGGCGCCGCCGGTCGGCGCGGTCGCCAATGCGCTGCATGCGCTGACGCTGCTGATCGCGCGGCAATTGGTCAGCGAACTCGAAGGCCTCGATCCCGCAATCGAGTACTACGTGGTGCCGCCGCTGTGCCCGCTGGTCGGCTCGCCTTACGATTTCTCGCGAACCGCCGACCATATCGAGCGGTCGATCAAGAGCACCGAGGCGTGGCTGGCGCAGAACGGCCTGGAGCAGCGGAAAATTCCCGGCGAGCTGCGTCCGCACAGTCATTAATTCGTGATGAGCCAAGGGATAGACCTGCCTACGTTGCACTGCAAAATCAGACGGGCGGATTGATTCCCCGGCGCGGGTTTGGCTAGCCTCGAGGCAGCCGCGCTGTCATATCCATGACCGCTGCGCGGGATATCGTGCAAGGGGCCGTTCTGCTAGTGGGATCAGGCGTGCGGTCCAGAACAATAATCCGGCGGAATTTGACCGAGGGTGCCATGGAAACGCTTGATGCTTCCGTTCTCGCCACGCTTCATCGTGCTCACGATCTGCGCCGTCGTCACGGCGTTGCTGCTCGGGCTCGGGATCGTCGATCACAAGCTGTTCGATGTCGTGCTGGTCCCGACTCTGATCTTCGGCGCGCTGACGCTGCTCGGCATCCGCGATCTGATGCAGAAGAGCCACGCGGTTTTGCGCAACTACCCGATCTCGGCGCATATGCGCTTCCTGCTCGAAGAGATCAGGCCGGAGATGCGGCAATATTTCTTCGAGAGCGAGAAGGACGGCATGCCGTTTTCCCGCGACACCCGCGCGGTGATCTATCAGCGCGCCAAGATGGTGCTCGACAAGCGTCCGTTCGGCACGCAGGAGGACGTCTATCGCGAGGGTTACGAGTGGATGCACCATTCGGTGGCGCCGAAGGTTCGCGGCGGACGAGAAATTCCGCATCACCATCGGCGGCCCGGATTGCGCCAAGCCTTACTCCGCCTCGGTCTTCAATATCTCGGCGATGAGCTTTGGTGCGCTCAGCCCCAATGCGGTGCGCGCGTTGAATGCGGGCGCCAAGAAAGGCGGCTTCGCGCATGACACCGGCGAGGGCGGCTTCAGCCCCTATCATCGCGAAAACGGCGGCGACATCATCTGGGAAGTCGGCTCCGGCTATTTCGGTTGCCGCCACCTCGACGGCACCTTCGATCCGGACGAATTCGCGCGGGTCTCAACCGACGACCAGATCAAGATGGTCGAGCTCAAGATCAGCCAGGGCGCCAAGCCGGGACATGGCGGCGTGCTGCCGGCGGCGAAGGTCTCGCAGGAGATTTCCAAGATCCGCGGCGTCGCCATGGGCGAGGACTGCATCTCGCCGGCGTCGCATCGGGCGTTTTCGACGCCGCTGGAGATGATGCAGTTTATCGGCAAGCATGCGAAAGCTGTCCGGCGGCAAGCCCGCCGGCTTCAAGATGTGCATCGGCCATCCCTGGGAGTTTCTCGCGATCTGCAAGGCGATGGTCGAGACCGGCATCTATCCCGACTTCATCGTGATCGACGGCAATGAAGGCGGCACCGGCGCTGCACCGCTGGAGTTCATGGATCATCTGGGCATGCCGATGCGCGAGGGCGTCAACTTCGTGCACAACGCGCTGATCGGCATCAATGCGCGCGATCGCATCAAGATCGGCGCGTCGGGCAAGATCGCGACCGCCTTCGACATGGCGCGCGCCATGGCGATCGGCGCCGACTGGTGCAATTCGGCGCGCGGCTTCATGTTCTCGCTCGGCTGCATCCAGTCGCTCTCCTGCCACACCGACCGCTGCCCGACCGGGGTCACCACGCAGGACCCCACCCGCAACCGCGCGCTGGTGGTGCCGCACAAGATCGAACGGGTCTACAACTATCACCACGCGACGCTGCACGCGCTGTCCGAACTGCTCGCCGCCGCCGGCCTCGAACATCCGCAGCAAATCCGGCCGATCCACTTCTCGCAGCGGACGTCCACCACGGAAGTGTCTTCGTTCGCAAAACTCTATCCGTCGCTCCGTCCGGGCGAACTGCTCGACGGCACCAACGACCCGCGCTTCGCCGAAGCCTGGGCGATGGCGCGGGCGGATACGTTTGCGCCGGCGGGGTGAGATCGACCGTACGCGGTCCCGGCGTTCGCCGAGACAATGGCGAGAGATCAGTGCGGGTTTTCCAGGCTGAAGGTTTCGGTCTGCTCGTCATAGGCGAACAGTTCCGCATAGCGCGCCCATGACACGATGGTCTTGAGCGTCTCGTCCGCCTGATCCTCCGCCATGTAATCCTCGAGCTCGTTGCGGAAGCGCGCGGCGGGAGCGATGTGCGACGGCCGTTCATCGAGCACCCTGCGGATCAGGCCCATCACCGGCACGTAGTTGATCAGGTGTTCGGCAAACAGTTTCTTGCGGGCATCGGTTGCGAGGTGGGCAAAGCGCTGGCCCGCCTCCGTCAGCATCAGATCGCCTTCGCTCAACTGGGCGAACCGCAGCAATTGCAGGGATTCGCCGAGGTGGAAGATGTCGTCGGCTTCCAGTTGCAGGCTGTTGGCGAGAACCGGCAGGTCGGCGCGGCCGTTATAGGGTGCCGCGGCGAGCGTCTCGATCAGGCCCGAGAGCACGTTCGAGGAGACGTGGTTGAGCACCATGCCGACGCCGGTGCCGTGAATGCCCTCGATCGACGGGCTTCTCGCTTCCGCACGCTGCGTCATGCGCGCATAGATGCTGTCGACGAGTTGCCGGAACGTCGGGTCGAGGCGGTTGCGCGGATGCGGCAGGTCGACCTTGATCTCGGCGGCGACGCGGCCCGGATTGGAGGAGAACACCAGAATGCGGTCGCACATCAACACCGCCTCCTCGATGTTGTGCGTCACCATCAGCACCGACTTGATCGGCAACCGGCCCTCGATCCAGAGATCGATCAGGTCGGTGCGCAGCGTCTCCGCGGTCAGGACGTCGAGCGCGGAAAACGGCTCGTCCATCAGCAACAGGTCCGGATGCACGACGAGTGCACGGGCGAAGCCGACGCGCTGGCGCATGCCGCCGGACAATTCCTTGGGGTAGGCGGACTCGAAGCCGTCGAGACCTATCAGGTCGATCGCGGCGAGTGCGCGGGTGCGCCGCTCGGTGGCCTCGATGCCGAGCGCTTCCAGCCCCAGTTCGACGTTCTGCAGCACCGTGAGCCAGGGAAACAGCGCGAACGACTGGAACACCATGGCGACGCCGTGCGGCGGGCCCGAGATGGCCTCGCCGCGGCACTTGGCGTCGCCCGAGGACGGCGCGATCAGTCCGGCGATGATGCGCAACAGCGTCGACTTGCCCGATCCGGAACGGCCGAGCAGGCCGACGATCTCGCCCGAACGTATCGTCAGATCGACCTTTTCGAGGACCAGCAGTTCCTCGCCGCTACCCTTCGGGAATGACCGGCAGACGTCGTGGATCTCGAGAAGGTTGGCTTGCTTGGCAACATCGAGCATGAGGTCCTCCTGATCAGCCGAGGCGCAGGCGGCGCTCGCCGAAGGCATAGAGCGGCCTCCAGAGCAACCGGTTGAAGAACGTTACCAGAATACACATGACGGCGATGCCAAGCACGACCCGGGGGAAGTCACCGGCTTCGGTCGCTCTCGCAATATAGGCGCCAAGACCGGCGGCCGTCAGATGGGTGTCTCCCCAGCTTGCAACCTCGGCCACGATCGAGGCGTTCCACGATCCGCCGGACGCGGTAATGGCGCCGGTGATGTAATAAGGGAAAATGCCCGGCAGGATGACCTTGACCCACCACCGCCATCCCTTCAGATGAAGGCTGCCGGCGGCCTCGCGAAGGTCGGTCGGGAACGCGCTGGCGCCCGCGATCACGTTGAACAGGATGTACCATTGGGTGCCCAGGATCATCAGCGGGCTCAGCCAGACATTGGCGTTCAACCCGTAGCGGACGATGATCACCACGAACACCGGGAAGGCGAGGTTGGCCGGAAACGCCGCCAGAAACTGCGCCAAGGGCTGGATGCGCTCGGCGAGCTTTGGCCGAAGCCCGATCCAGACCCCGACCGGCACCCATATCAGCGTCGCCAGCGCAATCAGCACAATGACGCGCAGCAGCGTGATCAAGCCATATCCGAATGCGGCGAGGACGTCCGATGGGCTCAATGTCGCCGAGAGATATAGATAGGCCCTCAAGCCGGCATAGAAGGTGCTCGCGGTGACGATCGCAAGCCAGAGCACATCGATGGTGCGCGACGGCGGGCCGCGTCTCGCCGGCACCCTCAAGCCGGCAGGCAGCGTGATGTGCAGGTTGGAGATGGCCCTCTTCAACGCCGCGAATGGATAGGTCAGCGCCCGCAACGCCCGCGTGCGACGGAACAGATCGAGCATCCAGGACGCCGGCGCGTTGCCCGATGCGGTCTGCTCGAAGCGGAATTTGTCGGCCCAGGCCACCACGGGACGAAACAACAGCTGGTCGTAGGCGATGATGACCAGAAGCATGGTCAGGATGGCGTAGCCGATCGCGGGCAAATTCTGCTTTTCGATGCCGAGCGCGACATAGGAGCCGATCCCGGGCAAGGTCACCGTGGTGTTGCCGACGGTGATCGCCTCGGACGCCACCACGAAGAACCAGCCGCCCGACATCGACATCATCGTGTTCCAGATCAGGCCGGGCATCGCGAACGGCACGTCCAGCCGCCAGAACCGCTGCCAGCCCGAGAGATGGAAGCTCAGCGACGCCTCTTCCAGGTCCTTCGGCACGTTGCGGATCGACTGGTACATGCTGAAGGTCATGTTCCAGGCCTGGCTGGTGAAGATCGCGAACACGCAGGCGAGCTCGGCGCCGAGCACGTTGCCGGGAAACAGATTGAGGAAGAACACGACGGTGAAGGTCAGAAAGCCCAGGATCGGCACCGACTGCAGGATGTCGAGCAGCGGGATCAGCACGATCTCGGCGCGCCGGCTCTTGGCGGCAAGCGCGGCATAGCTGAAGGTGAAGACGATCGAGCAGACGATCGCAAGCAGCATTCGCATCGTCGTCCGCAGGGCGTAGACCGGAAGATTGGCCGGATCGAGCGATACCGGGGCGACGTCGAGCGCGGACAGCGGCAGCGTGGTCTGCTCGCCGCCATAGACGATCAGCACCATGGCGCCGATGACGAGGATCAGCGCCACCGCGTCCCAGATGTTGGGCCGCAGCGCCTGTCCCAGTCTCGGCGTCAGAATTTCTTGAAGCGTCATGCGTGCCGCCTTGTTTCGAACTCGCGGTGCCGTCGCGCCCGTTTTGACAACATCGAAACTGGACCGCGATCGGCGTTATAGACAGGATGGACGGGGTTCGTGATGGGTTGATAGTCGGTGACTTCGGCCACGAAGCAGAGGATAGGCGAGCCCATTCGAGCAGTGCTAGTACTGCGTATGCACGCGCGCCGCGAGCACCGAAACGGGGCCTCGGTCGCGGTTGTAGGCAGGATTGGTGATGAACTGGTAGTCGAAGCGTGAGCTGCCGAACTAAATACCGGAAACTGTAGTAGGTTTCCAGGATCTCCTCGGCCGGGATGCGGGAGCATGCCGTCGCCGACAGACGTGCCAAGGCCGCCGGCGGCGAGAATAGGCCTGGTGCTCCTTGGTGATGCTGTTGACGACGCCGGCGATGCCCGACCGTGTCGTCGGGCCGCCCCCATAACTTGCCCGACATCGAGGCGCCGGCGGCCACGGTGCGGTCGACATCGGTGAATGCATAGGCCTCGAGGTCGCCGTCGGCGATAGCCGGCGCGCGCGAACAAGCCGATGCCGGGCATGATCTGCTGCTCGATGTTGCAGTGATGCCGCCCCGGCTTGCTGGTATAGCTTCCGCACGGCAGTGATGTCCGGCGGGATGCCGGTCAATGCGGCCAGCTCGACGGCGTCCTGGAAACTTCCCAATGCGGCGCGCGGGTCAGATAGCCGGTCACGGCGATCTTGCCGGGCTGATCCCAGATCGTAGCGCCGCTCGATTTCGCCGACCATCTGAAATTGGCCGAAGCTCGGATCGAGGTCGGTGCTGTTCGGGACGACCGGGCCATCGAACAGACCGCCGGCGCGAAGCGTCCATTGGCCGGTGTACCATTCCGCCGCCGCGCCATAGGTGAAGGCCCAGGCATCGGCCGCGTAATCGAACGCGCCGGTGTTGACCACGGTCCAGTTCAAGAAGTCGCCGCGCGGATCGTGGGCGTATTTGTTCTTGTCGAAAATATCGACCACGCCGAACTTGCCGACCGTGATCACCAGCCGGTCCGTGGTCTGGCTGCCGGCGAACTGGTTGATGCCGGCGTCGACCTTCTGGACGTCGCCGCCGAGGTCGATGGTCTGGCGCAGGAACGCGCGCGGCACCCGCGCATAGGGATACGTCTTGGCCGACCTTGTAGGCCTCGCGCGCTCGGGAAATCCGGCGACGCCGAAGGTGCCGCTGAGACCAAAACCCTGGTCGATTTCCGGATCGAACCAGATCTCGCGCGCCCTGCCACGGCCGGTAGCCGACATACAGATCGAGGTCGAAGGTCTCGCGGCCCGAGTTCGAGGCGAGACTGTTCGTGGCCGGCATAGGGCGCGTGGAACGGCGCGGCATATTGCTCTGACCAGGGTGGCCTGGCCGTGCACGGCGAAATCGCCGGCGTCCGAGCGCCGGCACGCCCTTGGTGAAGGCGTCGTTCTTCGGCGGCTCGGCGCCGAGCTGGTAGTTCACGCCGAGCACGGATGCTCTGCAGCGACAGATCGGAATCATGAACGATTGCGCCGCGGCCGGAAACGACTTTTGGCCGTCCGCCAAACCCGGTCGCGAGATATTCGAGCTTGGCGGTCCAGTTCGGCGCGACCGGGAATTCGACGCCGCCGCCCGCGGCCCAGCCCCATCGCCACAGCAATGCGGTTTCGGTGGTGCCGGCGGCGACGATGCCTCCGGCAATGCCGCGGTTGCGTGCGCTGCAGCCTGTCATAGCTCCAGGCGAAGCCGCCGGTGCCGTACACCAGCAAACGGTCGAAGGCATAGCCGACGCGGGCCCGCGCCGTGCCGAAATTCGAGCACCGTGTCGTTGTAGGTCGCCTGCCCGATCAGGCCGACGTGATGAGCGTCTGGCTGCCGGCGAGCGTATTCGGGGCCGAGAGCGTCGGCTTCGAATCCGATCAGGCAGTGCGACGGCAGCACGTAGTTGTAGCCGGCCTGCATTCCGAAGAAATAGCTGCCGGTGCCCTTGAAGGCGTCGAAGTATTGAACAGATCGAACGAGCCGGCCAGCGCGGGCGACTGCCGCGCCGGCGTCGGTCGCCGACCAGTCGGTGCGGCCGGTCGCATAGCCGAAATGGCCGCCGATATAAAATCCGGTCCAGCTGTAAACCGCGAGCGGACGCGGCGCCTTGAGCGGCAGGGCCTTCAGCGGCAGATCCTGGCCGCAGTCGGCGGCATTGGCGCCATATGCATGAGCATGGCGAGCCCGACGCCGGCGAAATGCGCTCCCGGTTCGGCTGCGGCGCTCATCGGGTGAATTTTTCCAGCGCGAACATTCCGGCGGTCTCTTTGTCCATCACTGCAGATTTGCCGTCGCGCTGCCACCAAAGAAACAAGCGCATCCGATCGGCGCTGCCGATGGGTGCGGGGAAACGCTCAAGCAAAGGAAGCTGCCATGCGTCACCCACCGTTATTGCAAAGACGTTCGCAATTGGAAGGAGGCGCGCGGACGGGGCATGTAGATGGCATCGCCTAGTGACGTGCGTGCAACACACGAGGTCGAATGGACCGGCCGCGCGCTTCGCCGTCGGCCGCTGAGCGAACGTCGCGTCCGAACTTTTCCGGCACGCATCCTGATAAGACAGTTCGAAGACGGTTTTGTGAATCCCGATGGCTTGCGGCCCCGCGATGGGCCGGAGACCCGGCTCGTCGCATCCCCTTCACCGAGCCCGCCGCTCGGGCGCATCCCCATCTGGCTCCGCCTGCCATCGGCATTCCAGCCGGCCGTCGCGATTGAACCAATGACAGGCCAGCGCAGGGGTTGGAGTCCGGCGCTGCTTGCCGCCTCGGGCGGCGAACACCCGGAAGGTTGTCATTGCAATGGGTGGGACGGCCGGCAGATTGGGGCCGCGGGCGCGATGCGCCGCGGCTGAACAGGCCAGAATTTTGCGAGCCCGAATACAAGTCCGGATTTTGCGAGTTTTGCGAACATCGCTCACCTCCACTTCCGCGTTTCGCGCGGCAGGCCGGTGAGCGGACGGTCAGTGCGGCGCGACCATCACCCTCACGCGGCCAAGGCCGGCGCGATTGATCTCGATGTCTTGCGGCAGCGCGGGTCCGATCGTCGTCGCCGGACTGGCGATGCCTGAGGTGGTACTGCCCATGGGCTCTTCGTTGGGGTTGATGGATCTGTCGCGAACGGAAATGTCCGCGACAACGATCGGCAAGTACGCCTGACCTTTATCGCTGTCAAGTGCATTCGCCTATCCTCCCGGGAGGATCGTTGCTATCCTCCCCCTGGGATAGGAGATTCGATATGCAGGACCAGCCGCATTCCGCGATCGCCCGCCGCCTGAAACGGGCCAACGGCCATCTCGAGGGAATAATCGACATGATCGAGCAGGGCCGGCCCTGCGCTCAGATCGCGCAGCAATTGCAGGCGGTGGAGAGCGCGATCGAAAGCGCCAAGAAGGCCTTGATCCACGACCATATCAGCCACAGCCTCGAACGGACCTTGAAGGTGTCCGGTTCCAAAGGCCACGCGGCGCTGCAGGATTTCAGGCTGATCGCGAAATATCTGTGATGCGACCAGGCCGGCGGCGCGATTGCGCTGCGCGGCCGTCGCTTCAGCCACGTGCCGAAGCGGCGTATTGAACCTCGACGGTGACGTGCGACAGGTCGGCGAATTTGGCGAGCCGCCGCCGGTAATGCGACGCCTGGCGCGTTCCCGATGTTGCGACCGAGACGATGGCGCCGAGATGTCCGGGCCCGAGCCGCCATAGATGCAGGTCGGTGACGCGGTCGCCCTCGCATTCGATGGTTTGACGGACCTTGTCGGCGATTTTGGATCCGGCATGCGGTCGAGCAGGATGGCGCCGGTGTCGCGCAACAGCCCGACCGACCAGTTGGCGATCACCAGCGCGCCGATCAGGCCGGCCAGCGGGTCCATCCAGAGCCAGCCGAACGTGCGCGCCAGCACCAGCCCGACGATCACCAGAACCGAGACGGCGGCATCGGCGATCACATGGATGACGGCGGCCCGCATGTTGTTGTCGCGGTGATGCGCGCCTTGCCCATGCTCGTGCTCCTCGAACTCCAGTTCGCGCGCCTGCGGCTCGCCCGCCTGCACCAGGGCAACCCTGGCCACGAACGCGTGCGGCTCCGGGATCTCGTCGCGCGATTCCAGGAAGCCGCCTTTGTCCTCGAACGCGAATTGCTGCCGGCTGCCGTCAGGCCGCACGGTCTCGATGGTGAGATCGGAAGCTGTCGGCAATGCGCAGCCTGCGCTTCTGACGCGGAAGCGCGGCGGGACGTCGTCTTCGAAAACCTCGATCGCCAGATGCGCCGGTACCGAATTCGACGAGGCGAGGCTCCTCGTCTGATCGTGGGGATGGCCGTGGGCATGACCATGCCCATGGTCATGACCGTGATGGTGCCCGCCGCGACAACAGCCACGCGCTGGCGACATTGACCGCCAGGCCGAGCACGGCGATCGGGATCGCCTCGTTGAAGTTGATCGCGACCGGATCGAGCAGCGCGCGACACGCCTCGTAGCCGATCAGAAGCGCGATCATCGCCAGCACGATGGCGCTGGTGTAGCCCGCGAGGTCGCCGAACTTGCCGGTACCGAAGGTGAAGCTGCGGTCGTGGGCGTGTTTGCGGGCATAGGTGTAGGCCAGCGCCGCCAACAGCAGCGCGCCGGCATGGGTCGACATATGCAAGCCGTCGGCGATCAGCGCCAGCGAGCCGAACAGCGCGCCGCCGATGATTTCGGCGATCATCATGATGGTGCAGAGCACGATCACCGCCCAGGTCCGGCGCTCGGCCCGCTCGTGGTCCGTTCCCAGGAAGACGTGGTCGTGCCCGGCGGGCTCGAGCAACCGGTTCAGCTTCAGTCATGGCATGTCCCTCACTTGAGATAGGTATGGACGACGTCGATGAGCTGGTCGGCGGCCTCGGCGTTCAGCGCATCGGGATCCTTTCGGGATCGACCAGATGGGTGCGGATGTGGTCCTCGATGACCTCGCCCATCAGCCCGGAGACGCTGCCGCGGATACCCGCGATCATGTGCATGATCCGGTCGCATTCGGTCTCGTCGGCAAGCGCGCGCTCAATCGCCTCGACCTGGCCGCGGATGCGGCCGACCCGGGCGAGCAGCTTCTTCTTCTCTTTGATCGTGTGCGACATGGTCGACCATATAGGGTACCCCCCTATGCTATGTCAACCAGGCGGAGGAATTCCAGCGGCGCGTGACCGACGTCTGACATCCCGGTTTGTGCTCTGTCTGAAATTCGTCCGCGGCGGAACCGTCCCATCGATGGTACGTTCGTCCAGGATATCCGCGCTTGCGTTTCATGAAAGCAGATTGGGGCCGCGTGCAGTTCTCCGTAAATGGCGACAAGGGGTCTCGGCGCGCGAACGCGCTTCGCCCGACATGGGAGCGGCTGAAAAGCATCCGCTGGCGCGGGTTGGCCCGGGCCTGATCACCGGCGTGGCCGATGACGATCCGAGCGGCATCGCCACCTATTCGCAGGCCGGCGCCCAGTTCGGCCTCAACATGCTCTGGACCATGCCGCTGGCCTTTCCGCTGATGGCCGCGATCCAGTCGATGTGCGCGCAGATCGGCCGCGTCACCGGCAAGGGCCTTGCGGCCAACATCAAGACCGCCTTCCCGCCCGTCGTGCTCAAGGGCGTGGTGCTGCTGTTGCTGGTCGCCAACACCCTGAATATCGCCGCCGACGTCGCCGCCATGGGCGAGGTCGCGGAACTGGTCAGCGGCGTCGATCGCCACCTCATGACGGCGGTCTTCGTCATTCGCGACGCTGCTGCTGCAGATCTTCGTGCCGTATCACCGCTACGTCTTCTTCCTGAAGTGGCTGACGCTTTCGCTGCTCGCCTATGCGGCGGTGCTGTTCACCGTCCACGTGCCCTGGGGCGAAGTGGCGCTGCGCACGGTGTGGCCGCAATTCGACGCTCAATTCCAAGCCGCCGCCGTGGTCGTCGGCGTGTTCGGCACCACGATCAGCCCCTACCTGTTCTTCTGGCAGGCCTCGGAAGAAGTGGAGGACATGCAGGCCAGACAGGCGCGCCGCCGCTCTTGCGCGACGCCGGCGGCGGCGCGCGGAACTTCGCCGCATCAAATGGGACACCTGGAGCGGGATGTTCTATTCCGACGTCACCGCCTACTTCATCATCCTCGCCACCGCCGTGACGCTGCATGTGGCGGGCATCACCGACATCGAGACCGCCGCGCAGGCCGCCAGCGCGCTGCGGCCGCTGGCCGGCGATTTCGCCTTTCTGCTGTTCGCGCTCGGCATCCTCGGCGTCGGCCTGATCGGCGTGCCGGTGCTGGCAGGCTCCGGCGCCTACGCGCTCGCCGAGGCCATGGGCTGGAAATGGGGCCTGGAGCGCAAAGCCGACGGACGCGCGCGGCTTCTACGGCGTGATCGCGGTCAGCGTGCTGGCCGGCCTGGTCATCCAGTATTCGCCGATCAGCCCGATGAAGGCGCTGTTCTGGAGCGCCGTGATCAACGGCGTCGTCGCCGTGCCGCTGATGGTGGTGATCATCCTGCTGGCCTCCAAGAAATCGGTGATGGGCGCATTCACCGCAAGCCGGCCGCTCGTGGTCCTCGGCTGGATCGCGGCCGCGGTGATGGGCCTGGCGGCCGTGCTGATGTTCGTCGCCGGGCTGAGGCGCACCCGCATGCAGGCGGTGCGAGATGTGGCAAGCGTGGCCCGGATGAGCGAAGCGATATCCGGGGTATTCATGCTTTCTCTGCACCCCGCATATCGTTGCGCTGATGCGGGCTACTTGCTCACTGGTATCCCCGGCCTAAGCCAGTGATCGCTATGCTCGCTCCTGAGCCAGTTTTTGATTGATTGTTCGTCCAAGAAGCCAGTCACGTATTCGATCTTCGCGCCGGGACGATGGCAAACAATCTGCCAATCCCCTTCGGAAACCTTTGCAGGTTTGAAAATCACAGCGTCCGGCCATCCTGCGACTATGCGCCTGCGGCGGACAGCGCCCTAACCTTTTCTTCACGCGAAGCGGCGACAGCGGCCGTAGCCCGGATGAGCGAAGCGATATCCGGGTTGAACCCCGCATATCGCTGCGCTCATGCGGGGTTCTTGCTCTATTCCAAAAAGGGTGACCCGCCCGGGGGGATGGCCGGGCGGGTCGGGGGTGCGACACGGGGTGGATGAGGCGCCCGTGCCGGACGCGGGATCCACAATCCGAGGCGTTTTCAAGCGAAACGAAAACGCGTCAGACCTCCAGAGCGTTTTCAAGCGAAGTGGGTACCGGTTCGCGTGAAGAAAACGCGTCAGATTTAACTCTGCCGATCGATCAGTAGCAGCTGCGAACGCGGCCGATGTAATTGCCGTAGGCGTCGAACTGGCGAACCCAGCCGCAGCGGTGATAACCGTCATAATAGGGGTAGGGGTTGCTGGCGGCGATCGCACTGCCGACGATGGCGGCGCCGACGAGGCCCGCGCCGACGCCCCAGCCGGGGCCCTTGGCTTCTGCTGACGTGGTGGTGCAAGCGACGCTGAAGGTGGCGGCAAGCGCGGCAAGGGCGAGCGCGGCGAATTTGGTCTTGATCGACATGATGAAATTCCATCCTCTTCAAGGGCGGCCCGTTGTGGCCCGCATGCCCGATTGGACGGAGGTTTTTCGAATTGGGTTCGAAATGCGGCGGCGCGATTTCGGAACCTGATATTTTGCTAAGTAATTACAATTGGTTACTTCTTCTGGATGCTATTGGCCGGGACCCTTCGAGAGATCGTTCACGTCGAATTTATCGACCTCCGCGAGCAGTTCGCAGAACGCCCGCGCACCGTGGTCGAGCAACAACTCGCCTTTCTCCACGGAGGCCAGCGTCGCGTTTCCGCTCGCGCCGCTTTGGTGAAGATCCTGTGCCTGCCAGGCGAACGGCGCCGGCCGGTGCGCGGAAAGCCAGCGATATTCTTGCTCCATCGCGACGCTCGCGGGCGAAAAATCGGCGATCTTGTCCTTGCGCACGTGCGCGCCAAATTGCGCCAGCATGATCGAGGTTTCGACCGCGCCGCCATGAATGCCGTGGCGCAATTCTTGTTCGGGAAACAAACCTTCCGGCACGCCGAAGCGCGACCACGAGGTGGTGACGACCAAAAGCCCCAGTTCGGCGCGCAGATCCTGCGCCACCAGCGCCATCGCGGCGCTGTTGCCGCCATGGCTGGTAACGATGACGAGCTTCTTCACGCCAGCGAGCGCGACGCTGGCGCCCAGCGCCTTCCAGCTTGCCAGCGCCGCTTCGCTCGACAGCGTCAGCGTGCCCGGAAAATCGGTATGTTCGGTGGAAATCCCGACCGGCTGCAGCGGCAGGAACGTCACCGGCAGGCCTGCGGGCAGAAGTTCGCGCAGCCGCGCCAGATAGGCCTGCGCGATCATCACGTCGGTGCCCAACGGCAGATGCGGCCCGTGCTGCTCGGTCGCCGCCAGCGGCAGCACCGCGATCCATCGCGCAGGCTCCGCCGCGCCGATGTCGGGCCAGTGAAGTTCGGTCCAGTCGCGGGGAGGGACGGCGGTCATCGCTGGAAATGTTTCTTGCTGCGGGTTTGCAAGCTCGTTATCGGAGTAGGCCGAAGAGTAAACCCAAGAGTAGACCACAAGAAGTAAACCCCATCATGGGCCAGAACGATCGACGGAGTCCAATCATGAAGCCGGCTGTTTTGCTGCGAGCGTTAACGGCGGGTGTTTTGGCCGCCCTTTTGGCGGTATTGCCCGCGCGCGCGCAGAAGCTGGACAAGGTCTCGTTCGGAACCAACTGGGTTGCCGAGGCCGAGCACGGCGGCTTCTTCCAGGCCGTGGCCGACGGCACCTACAACAAATACGGGCTCGACGTCACCATCGTGCCGGGCGGCCCCAACGACAACAACCGCATGCGCCTGATCGCCGGCAAAATCGACTTCTTCATGGCCGCCAACACGCTGATGTCGTTCGACGCGGTCACCAACCATGTGCCCGTCGTCACGATCGCGGCGATCTTCCAGAAGGACCCGCAGGTCTTCCTGACCCACCCCGAATCCAAGGTCAGCAAGATCGAGGACCTGAAGCCGCTGACGCTGTTCGTCTCCAAGGAAGGCCTCACCGGCTATTTCCAGTGGCTGAAATCCGAATACGGCTTCAGCGACAGGAACGTCAGGCCTTATACCTTCAACCCGCAGCCGTTCATCGCCACCGCGCAAAGCGCGATGCAGGGTTACCTCACCTCCGAACCCTACGCGGTCGAAAAGGCCGCCGGCTTCAAGCCCAACGTCCTCTTGCTCGCCGATTTCGGTTTCAACACCTATTCGACCCTGATCGAGACCAGGGCCGATGTGATCGACAAGAAGCCGGACCTGGTGCAACGCTTCGTCGATGCCTCCATCGTCGGCTGGTACCACTACCTCTACGGCGACAATTCGGCCGGCAACGCGATGATCAAGAAGCTCAATCCGGAAATGACCGACGAATTGCTGGCCTATTCCGTCAGCAAGATGAAGGAATATGGCATCGTCGATTCCGGCGATACGCTGAAGAACGGGATCGGTGCCATGAGCGACGAACGGGTGACGAGCTTCTTCCAGAAGATGGTTCGGGCCGGCGTGATCCGCGCCGACATCGACTACCGCACGTCGTATACGCTTCGCTTCGTCAACAAGGGCGTCGGCCTCGATCTGCGGCCCAACAAGAACTAGAGATGGCCGAGCCCACCTCCGACGACGACAGCAGCGCTGCCGGGTTCGCCGTCAGCCTGCGCGGCGTCACCAAGACGTATGACAACGGCGTCATGGCGCTCGGACCGCTCGACCTCGATGTGCGCCGCGGCGAGTTCGTGTCCCTGCTCGGGCCGTCCGGATGCGGCAAGTCGACCGCGCTGCGGCTGATCGCGGGCCTCAGCGCGCCGAGCTCAGGCCAGGTCCAGGTTGCGCATCGGGCCGGCGAGGCGCGGCCGGGCCACCAGATCGGCTTCGTGTTCCAGGAGCCGACCTTGATGCCATGGACCAGCGTGCGCGAAAATGTGCGGCTGCCGCTGAGGCTTGCGCAGGTGCCGACGGCTGCCGCCGACCGGCGCATCGACGAGGCGCTGGCGCGGGTCGGGCTCGCCGAATTTGCCGGCAGCTTCCCGCGCGAATTGTCCGGCGGCATGAAGATGCGGGTCTCGCTGGCGCGCGCGCTCGTCACCGATCCGGATATCCTGCTGATGGACGAGCCGTTCGCGGCGCTGGACGAGATCACGCGCTTTCGTCTCAACAACGATCTGCTGGCGCTGTGGCGGAACTTGCGCAAGACCGTCATCTTCGTCACCCATTCGGTGTTCGAATCCGTCTATCTGTCGCAGCGCGTGGTGGTGATGACACAGCGGCCCGGCCGCATCGATGCCGAGATCCGCGTCGACCCGGCCGAGCCGCGAGCTGAGGATTTCAGGACCTCGGCCGCCTACGCCGAATATTGCCGCAAGGTTTCCGCCGCGCTGGCGCCGGCCTATTCCGGGCAGTCCGCGCTATGAGCCCTCAGCCGAACGGGCAAGCTCGCAACGGGACGGTAGCGGACAGCCTGGCCAAGCGCGCGATCCGAATCCTGCTTCCCTTGGTCGTGGCGGCAGTGGGAACGGTGGCATGGGAGCTCATCGTCCGGCTCAACAATATTCCGCCCTATGTGCTGCCCGGACCGATGGCGGTGCTCGAGACGCTGGTCGCAGACTGGGGGGTGCTGTCGCAGTCGCTACTGGTGACATTACTTACCACGCTCGAAGGCTTTATCGCCGCCAGCATCGGCGGCGTCGCGCTCGCGCTGCTCTTCAACCAATCGAAGTGGCTGGAATATTCGCTGTTCCCCTATGCCGTGATCCTGCAGGTCACGCCCGTGATCGCGATCGCGCCGCTGCTTCTGATCTATCTGCCGCAGCAGACCGCCGTGATCGTCTGTGCCTGGATCGTCGGATTTTTCCCGGTGCTGTCCAACACCACGCTGGGGCTGAATTCGGTCGACCGCAACCTGGCCGGCCTGTTCCAGCTTTATGGCGCCTCACGGCTGCAGACGCTGTGCCTTCTCAAGCTGCCGTCGGCGTTGCCCTTTATCCTGGGCGGGTTGCGGATATCAGGCGGCCTGTCCTTGATCGGCGCCGTGGTCGCCGAGATCGCGGCGGGAACGGCGGGCGCCGGATCCGGCCTGGCCTATCGCATCGCCGAATCCGGCTACCGGCTCAACATTCCCCGAATGTTCGCGGCATTGCTGCTGCTTTCGCTCGCCGGGATTGTCATCTATGCCCTGCTGGCGCTAATTTCGCATCTCGCATTGCGGCGTTGGCACGAAAGCGCGCGTGGAAAGGAAAACTGATGGCGTCCGGAACTATTTCTTCCGAGAAGATCGATCTGGTGGTTCACGGGCCGAACAAGCCGATCGTCAACAACGGTTTTTCCGACCAGTTCGTGCTGCATCATTATGAGACCACGCACGATCTGGAGCGGCTGACGCCGGAGGTAGCGGGTAGGGTCCGCGGCATGGCGATCACCTATAATACCGTGCGCGGCGACGCCAAGACGCTGGGGCGTTTTCCGAAGCTCGAGATCGTTTCCGCCTTTGGCGTCGGCTACGACCATGTCGATGCGGCCTACGCGCGCGACCACAACATCATGGTCACCAATACGCCCGACGTGCTGACCGAAGAGGTCGCCGACATCGCGATGGGGCTTTTGATCGCGACCTTGCGCGAATTCGTCAAGGCCGACAGATACCTGCGCGCAGGGCTCTGGCAGATGCAGCAGTTTCCCTTGAGCGTCGGCTCGCTGCGCGACCGCAAGGTCGGCATGATCGGCATGGGCCGGATCGGTCAGGCGATCGCGCGCAGGCTCGACGCCTCGAAGGTGCCGGTGGTCTATCACACCCGCAATCCCGCCGCGGGCGTGTCGTACACGCATTACCCGGACCTGATCGAGATGGCGAAGGCGGTGGATACGCTGATCGTCATCGTTCCCGGCGGCGCGGGGACCGCGAAGATGGTCAATGCCGAGGTCATGAAGGCGCTCGGGCCGCGCGGCGTGATCATCAACGTCGCGCGCGGCACCGTGGTGGACGAGCAGGCCATGATATCGGCGCTGAAGTCGGGCGCGATCCTGGCCGCGGGCCTCGACGTGTTCGAGAAGGAGCCGAACGTGCCGGACGAGCTGAAGGCCATGCAGAACGTCGTCTTGCTGCCACACATTGGCTCCGCTTCGGTGGTAACCCGCAACGCGATGGATCAGCTGGTGGTCGACAATCTGAAGGCCTGGTTCGCCGGCAAGCCGCCGTTGACGCCGGTTGCGGAGACGCCCGTAAAGGCCCACTGATGAAATTTCGTTGTTGTCTTGCATTTGCGGCGCTGCTCGCGCCTGTTCTCGCCGGACCGCCGGCGCAGGCGCAGGGCCCCGCGGCCCTGAAGAAGGAAATGATCGGGCAGTGGGAGCTTGCCACCACCGAGCGCAGCAAGACCTGCGTGGTGACGATGAAGCCGGACGCCGCTCCGCAGGGCCTGAAGCTGGAGCTCGAGCCCGGCTGCGCCGCGGCGCTGCCCTTCACCAAGGACATCGCCGCCTGGAGCGTCGCGGGGCTCGACATCGTGCGGCTGCAGGATGCCAAGGGAGAATCGGTGATCGATTTCACCGAAGTCGAAACCGGCATCTTCGAGGGCGTGCGTTCCGGCGAAGGCGTCTACATCCTGCAGAATCTCGCCGCCGCGCGTTCGCTCGCCAAGTCGATGGACCAGATGATCGGCGACTGGGCGATGGTCCGCGGCAACGGCAACATCGTCTGCGGCCTGGTGCTCACCAACAACGACGCCGGCCACGACAATTTCCAGGTCTTTCTCAAGCCGAAATGCGATTCCACGGTCGCGAGCTTCGCGCCGACGCAATGGCGGCTCGAGCACGGCCAGATCATGCTGATGGCGGATAACGGCGACACCTGGCGGTTCGAGGCCGACGACAACGCGCAGTGGCGGCTGGTGCCCGACAGCGCCGATCCGCTGATCATGCTGCGGCAGTAGCTCGCGCTCGCGCCTTACCTGCCGGTCGACATCATCCAGCTCGCGATGCGCAGCTTCACCGGCGCCGGCGAGAGCTGGCTGGATACCGCCATGATCCTGTTGAGCAGGCCTGTGACGACCACCGGGCGGCGGGCTTTCAGACCCTCGTAGCCGAGGCGGGCGACCTCGCTCGCGCTCATCACCGGCACCAGGCCGCCCTTGAACAGCGCCGAGTTTCCCGCCTTGGCGACTGTTGCAAATTCGGTCGCGGTGGCGCCTGGGCATAGCGTCGTCACGCTGACCCCGGTCCCTTCCAGCTCGAAGGCGATCGCCTCGCCGAAGCTCAGGACATAGGCCTTGCTGGCGCAATAGACCGCCATTTGCGGGCCCGGCTGAAACGCCGCGGTGGACGCCACCAGCATGACCCGGCCCTTGCGGCGGCTCACCATCCCGGGCAGCAAGAGCCGCGTCAGCTCCGTCAGCGCCACGACGTTGACCGCGAGCATTTCGCTGATCCGGAACGGATCGGTCAAGTCGAAGCGGCCATTGACGCCGAAGCCGGCGGCGTTGATCAGGACGTCGACGATGAGCCCCTTGGCTTCGATCTCCTGAACCAGCGCGACTGCTGCGCCGCTCTTGCCGAGATCGGCAGGAATGATGCTGCAGGCGCTGCCGATGGCCTTCAACTCGTTGGCCAACGCCCGCATCGGCTCGACCCGGCGGGCGCAAAGGATCAGGTCGTGTCCGTCTTTGCCAAGCTCGCGTGCGAGGCTTGCGCCGATGCCGCTGGATGCGCCGGTAACGAGGGCTAAGGGGCGAGCGTTGCTTGCCATGATGACGGCTCCTGTCGGGTCAGGGCCTTGATAGGCCGGGCCAAATTCTTCAATTCGCCGCGTTCGCTATTCGTATCTATGGCGGCCTGCGCGCCGATCAATGGCGGTTTTGCGAACCAACACGTCGCAAGGCCCGATTTGGCAAGGCCCGGTTTGCCCGAGCTTGAGCTTATGCGAATTTCTTGCAGGGCGTGTGTCGATTTGACGACGGCAGGATCGTCGTATGCTGATAGCGGGCGGTGATATTACCGCGGCGCGCCTCAACAGGAGCCTTCCGATGCGTTTCATGTATATCGTGACGTCCCCCCAACCCCGTGTCGGCCCGACACCGGAACTTTTGCAGGCGATGCACAAACTCGCCGACCGGGAAATCAAGGCCGGCCGGATGCTCGACAATGGCGGGCTGATGCCGCTCGCAACCGGTGCGCGGGTCCGCATCGCCGACAACAAGCTCAGCGTGATCGACGGCCCGTTCGTGGAAGCCAAGGAGGTGATCGGCGGTTACGCGATCTTCGAGTTGCGCGACAAGGAAGAGGCGCTGGCGATGGGGAGGGAGTTCATGCAACTGCATCTCGATCACATGCCGGGCTGGGAGGGCACGTGCGAGGTCCGCGCCTTTGCCACGCCGTGAGGCGCGCTCCCGGCCGATGTCGTCGGCGGCGATGACGGACGCCGAGATCCACGGCAGCATCCTCGCGGTCTGGCGCATCGAGCAGCCGCGGCTGATCACCGGCCTGTCGCGGATGCTGCGCGACGTGCCGCTGGCCGAGGACCTGACCCAGGACGCGCTGCTGGCGGCGCTGGAGCACTGGCCCGCGGCGGGTGTGCCGGAAAATCCGGGCGCGTGGCTGATGGCCACCGCCAAACGCCGCGCGCTCGATCATCTGCGTCGCCGCCGCATGCTTGCGCGCAAGCACGAAATTGTCGCTCACGACATGGCGCGGGAGGAGCAGGCGATGCCCGATCTGGACTCCGCGCTGGACGATGATATCGGCGACGAATTGCTGCGGCTGGTTTTCACCGCCTGCCACCCGCGTTTGTCGCGCGAGGCCCGCGCGGCGCTGGCGCTGCGGATGATCTGCGGATTGACGACGCAGGAGATCGCCCGCGCCTTCCTGCTCCCCGAGCCGACCATCGCCCAGCGCATCGTGCGCGCCAAGCGGACCTTGTCGGAATCAGGTCTCGCCTATGAGACGCCGCGCGGCGAGGAGCTCTCGGTGCGGCTCGCTTCCGTGCTCGAGGTCGTCTATCTCGTCTTCAACGAGGGCTATACGGCGGCGCGCGGCGAGGAATGGCTGCGTCCGCAGCTCTGCAACGAAGCGCTGCGCATGGGGCGCGTGCTGACCGCGCTCGCGCCGCTGGAAGCCGAGACGCATGGACTGCTGGCGCTGATGGAGCTGAACGCCTCGCGGATTGCCGCGCGCACCGACGCCGCCGGCGATCCCGTGCTGCTGATGGATCAGAACCGTTCGCTGTGGGACCAGCTCCAGATCGGCCGCGGCATGCGCTCGCTGGCTCAAGCGCGCCAGCTTGGCGGAGGCGGCGGCTTCTATGCGCTGCAGGCGGCGATCGTCGCCTGCCATGCGCGCGCAAGCGGCGCCTGAGGACACCGACTGGCGCGGGATCGCCGGACTCTATGCGCAGCTGTCGGCGCTGGTATCCTCGCCGGTGATCGAGCTCAATCGCGCCGTGGCGGTCGGCATGGCCGAGGGCCCGGCGGCGGCGCTTGCGATCGTGGACCGGATTGCCGAGGCGCCGGCGCTCAAGGCCTATCATCTGCTGGGAAGCGTTCGCGGCGACCTGTTGTTCAAGCTCGGCCGCTACGCGGAGGCGCGCGCCGCGCTGGAAGCCGCAGCCGAACTCGCCGGCAACACGCGCGAACGGGAATTGCTGAAGCGTCGCGCCGCGGAGGCGGCCGATGCGGCGAAGTCGTCGTGAGGTGCGGCGCCTAACGCTGCTGCGCTTGCCGGCAGGCGGCCTTCGCTTCTTCAAGGTCGCGGCAATTCCTTCAACTCCCATTTCCTCTTCGCTTGGCGTCGTCCCATCGGCGGTCTTGGCATTGACCTTGATAAACTCATATGTTAATTAACTCATATGTAAAATAACGAGCGTCGCCTTGGCCGTGCGAACCCCACCGCTCGACGATGTTTTCGCGGCGCTCGCCGATCCAACCCGGCGCGCGATTGTCGAGCGGCTGCTGGCCGCGGGCGAGCTCAGCGTCGGCGACGTCGCGGCGCCCTTTGCCATCAGCGGACCGGCGATCACGCGGCATCTGCAGGTCCTGGAGCGCGCCGGCCTGATCGAGCGCCGGGTCGAGCGGCAATGGCGCTTCGTGCGCGTGCGCGCCGATGCGCTGACGCCGGTCGAGAGCTGGCTCTCGCGCCAGCGCCGGCATTGGACGGCGGCGCTGGACCGGCTCGAGGCGCTGGCCGCGGCCCAAACTCCGAAGCGGAGGAAGTCATGACCGAGCAAGACGAGACCACGCTGCGGCTGGAGCGGCTGATCCCTTCGCCGCCGGAGGTCCTGTTCGCGCTGTTTGTCGAGCCGGCCCAATTGCTGCGGTGGTGGGCGCCGGACGGCTACGAGCCGTCGATCGACGCGCTCGACACAAGCCCGGGCGGCCGCTGGCGCACCATCCTGCGCCGGCCCGACGGCGGCGCCATCGCGACCAGCGGGGTCTACCGCGTCGTCGAGCCGCCGCGCCGTCTCGCCTTCAGCTGGGCCTGGGAGGACCAGAGCGGCGCGCGCGGCCACGAGACCGAGGTCATGGTGAGTTTCGAGCCGGTGCCCGGCGGCACCCGCCTCGTGCTGGTGCAGCAGCGCTTCGAGAGCAGGCCCGCGCGCGACAATCACAATCGCGGCTGGTCGGCGAGCTTCGACCGCATCGCCGCGATCGTAAATCGATAATTCAGGGAGAACGCGCGATGTCGAAACCGGAAATCATCGGCTCGCAGCGGTCGGGCTACACGCGCGTGGTGCGCATGGTCTGCGAGGAGAAGGGCATCGACCATGTCCTGACCGAGGCGCTGCTCGGCGCGCCGGAAATCCGCGCCATCCATCCTTTCGGCAAGATGCCGGTGCTGCGGCACGGCGATTTCACGCTGTGCGAATCCAAGGCGATCGCGAGCTATCTCGATCGCAGCTTTCCGGGGCCGCAGTTGATCCCGTCCGATCCGCGATCGGCCGCGCTCACCGAGCAATGGGTCTCGCTCGTCAACACGATCGCTGGATCCGACCCTGGTGCGCAGCTATCTCCTCGCCTATGCGTTCCCGCGGACCGCCGACGGCAAGCCCGATCGCAAGCATCATCGACGCGGTGCTGCCGGCGGTGCGCGAGCAGCTCGCGCTGCTCGAGCAGGCGGTCGCGCCGACCGGCCATCTGGTCGGCGACGACTTCACGCTTGCCGACATCAACCTGTTGCCGATCCTGTATTACGTCCGGCAATTGCCCGAAGCGGCGGAAGCTTTCGACGGCGCGACCCATCTCGGCCGCTACTACGCGACCCACGCGATGCGGCCGAGCTTCGTGCGCACCATCCCGCCGGCGGGCCTGCCGCGGCGGGCGAGCCCGTCATAGGGTACGCCGGAGAGGCGTCTCGTGAACGCCAGCTCGTTTGGTCAGCCCGGGGCCGGCGCGTCACCGCCGAGCAGCATCTGGGCGATCAGGCTGAAGTTCTCGATCGGTCCCTTTCCAGCCGGCCGGTCGAACACGAACACCAGATCGTAACGGGCGCCCTGCGGTCCGCTCGGCCAGGTTTGCGGGATGTTGAACTTTCCACCCGATGTCTGCGTCTGGGTCAGAATTGACTGGCTGATCCCCGGCTGCCCGTCCTTGGTCGAGAGCGGGATGTCCTCGTGTTGCCACGCGATCAGCACCGCGCCCTCTCGGTCCAGCGCCTTGGTGACCATCTTGTCGTAGTGGCTCTTCTTGTCGTGAATATCGATGGTCAGGCCGAGCTTGGCGGCCAAGGGCGTGAGCGTCTCGTAAGGCCGCTGGCTCGGTCCCGCATCATCGGTGTCACTGCTGTCGCTCTCCGGGTCGGATGCAAACAGATAAGCCGGCGTGTCGAGCCCGGGTTTGGGTCCCCAGGGCGGTGCGAACAGCGTCACCAGGGCTCCGGCACGCTCCCAGCCGGTCGTGATCAGGTGTTTGCTGCCATTTGTTCCGGCGATGTCGCCGGTTGGGTTCACCCCGAAATACTGCGTGCCATTGTAGGTGCCGGGCTTTTCGGCGTGCCGAATGACCATGATCCTGGTGGCGCCCATGGGCTTTCTCCCGATCCGTGTTGTTGAGCATCCTAGCAATCGACGGCGGTTTTCTGCAATCTCTGCGTGTGCGCACGTCCCGCCGCCCGCTACGCGCGAGCCGTCACAGGGAATTTCTCGGCGGGCCCGCGACGACTTCGGCTAATGCGCACGGCACCGCGAACTGGTAGTCTGCATGGTGCCGCTCACGATGCGATAGGAGCCAGCCCATGTCCCAGCTCACGGTTTTCCTCGCGCGGCTTCTGGGTCTTTTCACCATCCTGGTCGTCGCCGCGTTGTTGCTTCGCGGCAACGCGCTGGTCGAGGCGGCGGTTGCCAATCAGCCCGTGATGCTGGTCTATGGCATCATCAGCCTCGGCCTTGGGCTTGCGATGGTGCTCGGGCACAATGTCTGGTCCGGCGGTGTGTTGCCTGTCGTCATTACCCTGGTCGGATGGCTGATCCTTTTGAAGGGGCTGTTGCTTCTGGCTCTCGCCCCGGAAACGCTGACGCAATTCTATGCGCAAATGCATTATGGCGAGCACTTCGACCTCTATCTCATTCCCTCGCTCGTCATCGGCCTGTACCTGACCTGGGCCGGCTTTACCGCGCGAGCGCGCGGGTAGCCCGTCGCGCGCCGATCAACCGCAGCCCCTTCAAGCTGGCAATGCCGCGCCGGGCGGCGGCACGAGATCATCGATGGACTTGAGTTCGGGCGAGGACTTTCTTCCAACTATACATTGTAAATGCGAAGGCCGCAGCGGCCGAGGCCGCGGCCAGCCCGTATGCCAACCATCCAAAGATAGTGGGATTTGGCTGGGCTCCGCGCACCGCCAAGTAGCCCACAGCAAATAGCGCAAACAGCAGCGACGCCAAGAATGCAATTTGCGAAAGAATGTCCCGCGACGTGCCGATCCACGGAACATTCCAGGCTTTGTCGACCGGTGTGACCCTGAGTGAGAACTCCCGAAGCACGATGCCGAAATAGCACAACAGAGCTATGAGAATTGCGGCACCCCAACTGGTCACCGCCTCTCCCGGCACTTTCACCACGGGGAGCTCGATTTGGTCGCCAGTTCTGTTCTTCTCCGCTTCGAAAAATGTTTGCAAGTCTCCGAGCGACAAAGTCAGCAGGTGCTTGGCCAGCTCCGCGACGTCTGGGAATGAACGGGAAAAATCTCCCACCGGCGTGGCCGGGATCAAACCATCGATCAAGGCCAATTGCAGTGGGAGGTAATCCACGACACACTCGGCTTGAAGCACGACGAGGTGGTCCCGATCAAAGTAATAGCACTGGGTAGCTTTGTCGTCCGAGACCAGCTTCAGCAATGCATTATAGTTGTCGACGTAGGGATCTGACGTCTGGCCTGCAGTAACCGCCCTTGGCTCGCCATACAGCCAGGGCCCGCGCGTAAGCAGATCGAGCAGGTCCTGGCGAAGCAATAATCCCGGATTGCCAAGGGTTACTTCGGTTCTTCGGTCCTGGGTCAAGTCGGCCGGCTTGTCGTTCGCGGTGACCTTCAAAACGTCGTCGTGTGCCCAGGGGCGCGGAACGTACCATCCGGCCTTCACGTCCTTCACAAACACCACATATTGAAAGCGGTAGAGCCGATCCCAGATCTTCATGGCGCCATCGAGATTGTTGAAATCCGGAGAGCGCTCGCGTTTGGAGTTGTCGTCGTTGTCGGCAATGCGGAAGTCCCCGGCGATGCTCCTTCCCATGCTCGCGCTTCCTATGTCCGTTAACCTCCAGCCGGTCGTTAAATTGGCAGCCAGTCTCTCTCTCGACAGAAGGTCGGCGACGCCTCCCGATTTCGGCGGATCGACCACATCCACCGTGACTTGCTCGCGCCCGACAACGCCCTTACTTTGGAAAATAGCCGGCCTTCGTTGCTTGATCAAAGCGGCGGCCCATTGGCCGAAGTGCCAGCGGCTGTTCGCCTTCACTAGGTCGCTCGTTTGCTCGTACGCGCGCGCCGCGGACGAGGTTTCCTGCGACGTTATGGCGATCAGGCTTATTAAACACGCCGCGATCAGGGTGAAATGAACCAGTCGCAAGTGCTCGACGAAGCTCGACGTATCAGGCTGGGCGCTCCCAAGTATCGAATCCTCTGTCACGACTTGCGCCCCCGATTACGCTTCCCCGACGACCGTGAGATTTGCGGTGAGAAGTCACATCAGCCGCATCCCCTTCAAGCTCGCATGCCCGTTCTTGCCGACGATGATGTGATCATGCACGGCAATGCCGAGCGGCTTGGCGATGTCGACGATGGCCTTCGTCATCTGGATGTCGGCCTGCGACGGCGTCGGGTCGCCGGAGGGGTGGTTGTGCACCAGGATGATCGCGGTTGCTGACAATTCCAGCGCGCGCTTGATCACCTCGCGCGGGTAGACTGGCGTGTGGTCGACGGTGCCGGTCTGCTGCACCTCGTCCGATATCAGCTGGTTGCGCTTGTCGAGGAACAGAATCCGGAACTGCTCCTTGTCGGCGAACGCCATGCTGGTGCGGCAATAGTCGATCACGTCGTTCCACGACGACAGCTGGGTGCGGCTCTGCAACTCGCCCTTGGCGATGCGGGTCGCGGCCGCCGCGATCAGCTTGAGCTGGCTGATCGAGGCGTCGCCGATGCCCTCGACCTCGCCGAGCCTCGCTTCGGGCGCGTGAATGACCTCGGCGAACGAGCCGAACTTTTTCAACAGCGATTTGGCCAGCGGTTTGGTGTCGCGCCGGGGCAGGGCGGCAAACAGAACCATTTCCAATAGTTCGTAATCGCTGAGTGCATCCGGTCCGGACTTACGGAATCGCTCGCGCAAGCGTTCGCGATGGCCGTGATAATGCGGCGGCTCGGCGGGCGGGTCTTCCGGCGGTTCGGTCTTCGCGGGCATCGGTGACAACATGCCGTGCCTGCCAGCTTTTGCAACCTCGAAGTGTCAGGATCGCCTGCGGAAATCTACCCCACGATAGGCGGCTTCTCGCCGTGGCGTTCCGACAGCGTGAAGATTTCGACGCCGGTCGCGGTCACGCCGACCGAATGCTCGAACTGCGCCGACAGCGAGCGGTCGCGCGTCACCGCGGTCCAGCCGTCGGACAGGATCTTCACATGCGGCTTGCCGAGATTGATCATCGGCTCGATGGTGAAGAACATGCCGGGCTTCAGCGGCACGCCTTCGCCGGGACGGCCGATATGGATGATGTTGGGCTCGTCGTGGAACAGGCGGCCCAGGCCGTGGCCGCAGAAATCGCGCACCACGCTCATGCCCTGCGGCTCCACAAAACTCTGGATGGCATAACCGATATCGCCGGTGGTGGCGCCGGGCTTCACCGCGGCAATGCCGCGCATCATCGCCTCATAGGTCACCTCGATCAGCCGCTCGGCCTTGCGCGAGATCGGACCGATCGCATACATCCGGCTGGAATCGCCGTACCAGCCGTCGACGATGAAGGTCACGTCGATGTTGACGATGTCGCCTTCCTTCAGCGCGCGGTCGCCGGGCATGCCGTGGCAGACCACGTGGTTGATCGAGGTGCAGGTCGAGTAGCGGTAGCCGCGATACATCAGCGTCGCCGGGTAGGCACCGTGGCTGAAGGCGAACTCGCGGACGAAATCGTCGATGTCCGCGGTCGGCACGCCCGGCTTGACGATGTCCGTCAATTCGTCGAGGCACTTGGCCACCAGCGCGCCCGCCTTGCGCATGCCGGCAAATCCGCTCGCCCCGTGCAGCTTGATCTGCCCGGTCTTGCGTAAGGAGGTATCGGTGGCGTCGATGTAGCTCATGGCTGTCAGCAGCTTTGCTTGCGATTAAGGTGATTTGCAGCCCAATTTAATGATCATGGCGCGCAAAGCAAGCCAACCTTGGCGGGCAACCCTGGCGATATGTCCGGTCAGCTCGAAACCTCCACGGTGGTCTCGACCGGCAGCGCGCCGCCGCGGATGCGGATTTCGCGCACCGGATACGGCACGCGGATACCCTCGCGCTTGAAGGCGTCCCACAGCGCCAGCATCACCTCGCTCTTCACACTGTCCATGCCGTCCGGGTCGGCGATCCAGAAGGTCAGGGAAAACTTCATGCCGGCATCGGTAAATTCGGTCAGGATGCAGCCCGGCGGCTTGTTCTTCAGCGCGCGCTTGGCGTCCGCGGCGGTATCGATCGCGAGCCTGCACACCAGCCGCGGGTCGGCCTCGTAATTGGTGACGAAATTGACCTTCACCAGCGTGTTCTTGTCGGTGTAGGTCCAGTTCGTGACCTTCTGCGTCACCAGATCCTCGTTCGGGATCAGGAACTCGCGCCCGTCGCCGGCGGCGACCGAGATGTAACGGGTCATCATCGCGCTGATGCGTCCGGTATTGTCGCCGATGGTGACGAGGTCGCCGGGTTTCACCGATTTGTCGACCAGCAGGATGATGCCGCTGATGAAATTGGCGATGATCTTCTGCAGGCCGAAGCCGATGCCGACGCCGACCGCGCCGGAGAACACGGCAAGCGCCGAGAGATTGATGCCGACGGCACTCAAGGCGATCGCAATCGCGACGAACATCAGCCCCATTCGGATCGTCTTGACCAGCAGCACCTGGATCGAGGGCGTCAGATCGGCGGAGCGGTTGATCTGGCCCTCGACGAAGTTGGAGGCGATGTTGGTCAGCCACAGCGCGGCGATCAAGAGCGCCCCGAGCTTGATCAGGAGCAGCGGCGTCAGCCTTAATCCGCCGAGCACCACCGAGACCGAGTCGAGCGCGTCGATGGTCGGGTCGAGCTGGCCGATGATGCTCAGCGCCGCGACAAGCCATGCCGACAGCGACACCACCCTGACGATGAAGGCGTTGCGGATCACCGAGGTCACGAGCCTGATCACCAGCCAGGCCAGCGCGAGCTTGGCGGAGACCATCAACAGGTAACTTCGGCTCGGCCAGGTCGAGTGATACATCGTGACGCGCGCCGCGATCACCAGGACCGCGAACACCGCCGTGGAGGCGCTGCCGACCAGCACGCGGGCGAAGTGCCGCAACGGCAGCGGCCAGCCCATCGCGAACGAGGTCATGTCGAGGCGCGAACGAATGGCCGCATCGGCGGCAAGCGCAATCCCGGCAGCGGCCACGATCAGGCCGAACTGCAGATAGAACCAGGGCGAGGAGGCCTCTGCGCCGACTGCGCTCGTGGTGGCTTGCAGGAAATCGAGGATATCTTTCGGGTCAAAGTCCATCGGCACAATCTCATCTCAACGCTTGCGCGTCCGGCAAATCTGATTTGGGTATCGGCGCAGAGTTCCACAAGCGCGGCACAGGTGCCATCGCATAGCACATGTGTGCAAGGCGGTTTACGCAGGAAAATCGCGCTTTTCTACGCTAGAGCCGTCTCCGTTCCGATTGCATGGAACGGAGGCTCTAGTTTTTTGTTTTGACGCGTTTTCTTGGCAGCGACCCGGTGCCCACTTCGCTGGAAAACGCTCTTTTTCGCCAAATTGGGTTGGCGTCGAACTATGGCGACGATAAGGATGCGAAGGCAGCTCTTGCGGTGATTTGCTTATCCTCATGGCCTCTCTCGACGCGGTCAGCATAGCCATCCTGCTCGGCGCCGTCCTGGTGATGGCGGGCATCCTGTCGAGCCTGTTGGCGCTGCGTTTCGGCGCGCCGCTCTTGCTGGTGTTCCTCGTCATCGGCATCATGGCCGGCGATTCCGGGCCCGGCGGGCTCGAGTTCGACGACGTGCGCACGACCTATCTGGTGGGATCGGTGGCGCTGGCGCTGATCCTGTTCGACGGGGGTTTGCGGACGCGGTTTCAGAGTATCCGCAGCGTGCTGGCGCCGTCGATCGCACTCGCCACCGTCGGCGTGCTCCTGACCGCGCTGATCACGGCGCCCGTCGCCAAATATGCGCTCGACCTCAACTGGATCGAGGCGCTCCTGGTCGGCGCGGTGGTGGCGTCGACCGATGCTGCCGCGGTGTTCCTGCTGGTGCATGCGCAGGGCCTGCGGCTGCGGCCCCGCGTCGGCGCGACGCTGGAAGCCGAATCCGGCACCAACGATCCGTTTGCGGTTTTTCTCACGCTGATGCTGGTCGAGTTCATCTCGGTCGGCCACAGCTCGGCCGCGCATGTCGCGCTCGAGCTCGGCCGCGAGGCGGTGCTGGGGGCCGTCGCCGGCGTGATCGGCGGCAGGCTGGTGGTGCTCGCGCTCAATCGCGTAGCGCTGCCGCAGGGCCTGCATGCGCCGTTCGTCACCACCGCGGCGCTGGTGATTTTCGGCGCCGCGCAGATCGGGCACGCTTCCGGCTTTCTCGCGGTCTATCTCGCCGGCATCATCGTCGGCAACCGGCCGACGCGGGCGCATAATTCGGTCGTGACCTTCCTCGATGCCGCGACCTGGCTGGCCCAGATCGTGATGTTCGTGCTGCTCGGCCTTCTGGTGTCGCCGCATCGGCTCGGGTCCAGCGTAGGCCCCGCGGTCATCGTCGCGCTGGTGTTGATGCTGGTGGCGCGGCCGGTCGCGGTGTTTATTTGTCTGGCGCCGTTTCGCTTCAACTGGCGGGAAAAACTCTTCATCGCCTGGACCGGCCTGCGCGGCGCGGTCGCGATCTTCCTGGCGTCGATCCCGATGCTGGTCGGCCTGTCGAAGGCCTATCTCTATTTCGACGTCGCCTTCGTCGTGGTCGTCATCTCGCTGTTGTTGCAGGGCTGGACGTTGGCGGCAGCCGCACGGCGGCTCCATGTCGCGCTGCCGCGCTCGGATCGCGGCCCGCGGCGCGTTGAGCTCGATCTGCCCGGCCAGCTCGAGCAGGAGCTGGTCGGCTACCCGGTGCGGCCGAAAAGCCTCTACTTCCGCCGTGGGCTGATTCCCTCCTGGTCAAAGCCGACGCTGGTGATCCGCAACCAGAACATCCTGTCGCCCGCAGAGGCCGATCCCGTTACCCCCGGCGACTACATCTACCTACTGGCGCCGCCGCAAAAGGCCGAAGCGCTCGACCGCTTCTTCGTCGATATGCTGCCCAGCACGGCGCCCGATCCGCATCTGCTCGGCGATTTCACGGTCTCCGGCGAGCATACGCTGGGCGAGCTTGCCGAGATCTATGGCGTCGCCGTGGGGGAGGAGCAGGCCAAGCAGACGCTGGCCGACTATTTCGACATCCATCTCGATCGCGCGCCGAAAGAGGGCGCGACGCTGACGCTGGATATCATCGTGCTGGTCGCGCGCAGCATCTCGGGCGGCCGGGTCAATATGGTCGGTCTGCGGCTGCCCGAGGACGAAGAAGAGGGCGCGCCGCTGACGCGCCTGCCGGCGTTCAGACGCAAGCTTGCGGAGATATGGGCGTCGGTGGCGGGGGTTTAGTTAGCTCGTGGGGAGATCGGCGTTGGCGAGCGCAGCCCCGGATCAGCCGCCGGGCCCGCGCGAATGCGCGCCCGATGGTAAACGCCGCGATATCCGGGATTCCATGCATAGTTAACCCCGCCCATCGCTGCGCTGGGGGGGCTACGTGCTACTCGCTTTTTCGAAAGGAAACGGCTATAGAGGCCTATCAGGTTTCTCGCCCCCTCGTCACGAGCCGCACCGCAGCGGCGCATTTGAGTTGCGCTGTCTTCGTCTCGTCGAGTTGGTTCGATGGCTCAACGACCCCAAAGGAACGCCGAATGTCTCATGTCTACGAGTTGAACACAGCCGTGCTGCATCGCGGTCAGGGTCCACAAGGCCGCGTGCAGGTTGAAGAGCAGAAGGTCTACACCATCGTTCAACGCATGCCGGTCGAGTCCGACGGCCGTCTTCGATATCGCATCAAGTCGGACAAGATCGAGCGTATCGTCACCGAAGACGAGCTCTCCTACTGTCAGTGAGTTGCCGCGCTCGCAGGGTGCAGCGCGTAGGGCGGATCGCGATCCGCCGTTTCTCGCCAATTCCGTGCTGGCACAGCGGCGGATTACGGCTTCGCCTGATCTAGCAAGCAGTAGGGAGTAGGATGGGTTGAGCGCTTGCGAAACCCATCACCTCCGTCTCGGCAAATGCAAGTGATGGGTATCGCTTCGCTCCACCCATCCTACGAGCTGTCACGGGGTCGCCCGAAAAGGTCGGTATCGGATTAAAATACCAAAGTCATCCGTTCCATTTGCAGTCCCTCTTTCACAAACCGTAGTAGCCGCAATCAACAAGAACGCGGTGCACAATGCCGTAGTCGTAAGGGCCGGCCGGGCGTAGAGCGACGACGCAGTGTACCCCTTCGAATCGCTCTTTTCCGTATCCCAAGAACGCATTCACATCGAACTCATATTCACTGCCAACAAACCTTCCAGGGGATTCAGGTGTCGGCCGGGCTTCGAGGATAAACCCAGCGCTCTGCAAGACATTCTCCGCGTAGTCGAACGTACTTCGATCCGGGACGTATTTCTTGATGACCTCATTTACATCGATTGTTCGTTGTTTTAGCCGACGGTGAACATCGCCCGTTCTCATTGCAAAACGAACACGATCAGCGAGATCTTGGCGCAGGAGTTTTCCTTGGCTCACCGGGTCCTTTGCGACAGCACTCATTCGATTTCGTTCCTCTCGGCCAATTGGCGAGGCCAGCGCTTCGGTTGGAGCTGACATATAGCTCGTAGGGCGGATCGTGATCCGCCATTTCTCTCACCAATTCTCCGCTGCCACTGCGGCCGATTGCGGCTTCGCCTAACCTAATCCGCCATACAGACCACGGACTCACTGTCATTCGTCCGCCACCGGGTCGGCGCGAAGCGCCGCCCGATGACAGGCGCAGGCGGATGATCCAGTACGCGGAAGCATTGGTGATGGAATCGAGAGGCCGCAGCGTACTGGATGCCCCGCATGCGCGGGGCATGACGAGTTATTGTGTGGCCCGCGGCGTCACCATACCCTCACCGTCATCATCCGCGAAGGCGGATGATCCAGTATTCCAGAGACATCCGTGATTGAACCGAGAAGCCGCGGCGTGCTGGACGCACCGGATGCACGGGGCATGACGGCAGGGATGCGGAGCGCTGATTTGCCCGTCGTCGGGCGACTCAGTTGAGTTTTGCCCGATCTCGCCTGCGCGCGAACGCCTCTCGAGGCGAAAATTCGCGTGCGCGTAAAATCTAATTTCGCGAGCCGATTCAAGCTGATTTGGGTTGTCCAGATGGCTCGCAAAAATATTTCTCTTTCCGAAAATCAGAAATTGTGTATTGCTCCCGCTGTCCCGCTCTCACAAGAGGGGCGGCTCGCGATCGTCACGGACGTTGGGGCGGGATGCGGTGGACGCGGCGGTGTCGCGAGACGAGCGGCGCTCGAAGCGGACGGCGAAGGCGTGTGGTCCTGGCGCCCCGACGCTGGCGCTAAGTTTTCGCGAGAAGCAATTCTCGCGGAGTGACGGGGGCAAAAGAGCCCGGTCCCCGGGGAGAGCGCGTAATAAGCGTGTGCCGTGGAAAGGCACGGTTCTCGAGAGGGTGTAAGTCCCTCCCGGCAAGGGTCGCTCCGGCCGGTAGCAATCGGAGCAGTGGGGAAGGTAACGAGCCGGCTGAAGCCTCCGATGGAAAGGGTCATTAAGTGACTCCGCGAGTGTGCGGGCTGTAACGCGAGTAAACGTTGAGCAGGCCTCGAAAAGCTCGATGTGGAGGCTGACCTGGCGCTTATACAGGGAAAGCTGGCATTGCTGGGGAAGAGAGCGACAGGCACCCAGCAGCTCCACCGGGGTAGTGACGACGGCACGTACACAACGAGAACTGTAGCAACACGGGAGACCCCATCGCGTGGTCCTGAGCGAGGGACCAACCGGAGGCCTGTGAAGGTCAGACCGGGCGCGGCGGGGAGTCGGATGGGCTCGTAGTACCGAGGAAGCCGGGTAATGCCGGCAGAGGGAAGGAGCCCTCGTTCAAGTCGATGTGGAAAGTGGTGAAGGAGGGGAGATTGGGAAACCTGGAAACTCCACCAAGTGTCCGGAAGCTGCAGACTTCATTACATGCGAAAGCGAAGGCAGAACCCGAGTTCAGGTTCTATCTTCTGTATGACAAGGTGTACCGCGCGGATGTTCTGAGCTTCGCCTATGCCAGATGCAAAGCCAATGGCGGCGCAGCTGGAGTGGACGGCCAGACGTTCGACGACATCGAAGCGTATGGAAGCCAAGATCGGGACTCCGAGGGTCGCGAGACCCCGGACATCGACACCGACTGGAACCCATGGCTCGGGGAACTGGCGCAAGAACTCAGGGACAAGACTTATCGACCGCAAGCGGTCAGACGGGTCTACATTCCGAAACCGAACAGCAAGAAAATGCGACCTCTGGGGATCGCGACGATACGCGACCGGGTTGTTCAGACGGCGGCGATGTTGGTGTTAGAGCCCATCTTCGAAGCCGACCTGCAGCCCGAGCAATACGCGTACCGCGCCGGCAAGAATGCGCTGGATGCGGTGGAGGCCGTCAACCGCCTGATCAACTTCGGGCACACGGCCGTGGTCGACGCCGATCTGCGTGGCTACTTCGATGAGATTCCGCACGGACCACTGATGAAATCGGTGGCGCGCCGGATCACCGACCGGCAAATCCTGCACCTGATCAAGGTGTGGATCGAGGCGCCGGTGGAAGAGACGGACGATCGCGGACGCAAATATCGAACCACGCGCAATCGGGACGAGCATCGCGGCATACCGCAGGGCTCCCCGATCTCCCCGCTACTGTCGAACCTGTACATGCGACGGCTGGTGTTGTGGTGGAAACAATCGGGCACGCGGCAACGGCTGAGAGCCGTCATCGTCAACTACGCCGACGACCTGGTGATCTGCTGCAAGGGTACGGCCGAGATCGCCATGCAGACGATGCGAGAGGTGATCAAGAAACTGCAACTGGAGGTCAACGAAGACAAGACCCGAATTTGCCGTGTACCGGAAGAAAGCTTCGACTTCCTGGGTTATACGTTCGGACGGTGTTACTCCCGCAAAACCGGGAAGGCCCATCTCAACTCGAGGCCATCGAAGAAGAGCATCAAGCGAATCTGCGACGCGATCCGGGACGAGACCGGGCAGCACACGACGACGCTATCAGCCGAGAAACTGGTGAAGAAACTCAACTCCAAACTCACCGGATGGGCGAACTACTTCCACCTCGGACCGGTCTCCAAGGCCTATCAGGTGGTCGATGCCCACACCAACCATCGGCTGCGCCAGTGGTTATGCAGCAAGCACCGGGTCCAAAGCCAAGGGTTCAAACGCTTCCCCAACCAGTACCTCTACGAGACGCTGAAACTGGTCCGGCTGCCGGGGCTGACGCGTAACCTGCCGTGGGCGAAGGCATGAGCGCTTGCCCGAGAGCCGGATGCGCCAAACGCGCCAGTCCGGTTCGATGAGGGGAGTGTGGAAACAGGGATCACGGCTAAGCCGTTCAGGCACCGCCAGACGAAAGGGGCGGAAAACAGATACGCCAAGCCTAACGTTCACTGCGCCACACTCCTACTCTACCGTTAAAACCATTGCGTGGGGAATGCCGGATGTATCCGGTGCCTCCGCTGTGAATACTCGTGTGCATACTCCAACTACAAAGCGCACACGAGGCTGCGGGTGCATTGGGCACCCGGCATTCCCTGCGCCCTCTTATTTCCGGAGGGACACAAACGCAGCATCAGCTCGGGGCGCGCGTCGCCTGCGAGCGCAAAGCTGTGCCTGGACCCGTCCCTGCGGTCCGACGGCCAAGCCATGCTCGTCGATCGCAGGGGTTTGCGTCGCGATTTCCGCTGTTGAGGAACCGGCGAACTCTCTCTAGGCTGATCGAAAGTCGATTTTTACGATCGCGGTGGAAACGCAAAACGAGGACTGAAATCATGTCAAATTCGCCCGATGATCAATTTGGCTTTGCGCCCGAGTATGATTCCCCGGTGCCCTATATGCAGCGCACCCGCGACTACTACACCGCGATCGGCTACACCACGCCCTATCGCTGGGCCCATTATGTCGAGGCGCCGTTCCAGCCGCTGAAAAAGCCCTTGGCGCAATCGCGCGTGACCATCATCACCACCGCCGCCCCCTATGATCCGACCAAGGGCGATCAGGGCCCTGGTGCGGCCTATAACGGCGGCGCCAAGTTCTACCAGGTCTATGACGGCGATACGTTCAAGCAGCACGATTTGCGCATCTCGCATATCGGCTACGACCGCAAGCACACCACCGCGACCGACAGCGGCACCTGGTTTCCGTTAGCCCAGCTCGTCAACGCCGAGGCCAAGGGGCTGATCGGGGAGGTCGCGCCGCGCTTCTTCGGCGCGCCGACCAACCGCAGCCACCGGGTGACGATCGAGGTCGATGCCCCGGAGATCCTCGCCCGCTGCCGCGCCGACAAGGTCGATGCCGCAGTGCTGGTGCCGAATTGCCCGGTCTGCCACCAGACCACGGCGCTGGTGGCCCGCCACCTCGATGCTCAGGGTATTCCGACCGTGGTGATGGGATGTGCCAAGGACATCGTCGAGCACGCGGCCGTGCCGCGCTTCCTGTTCAGCGACTTCCCGCTGGGCAATTCCGCCGGCAAGCCGCATGATGTCGCTTCGCAGGCGCTGACGCTTGAGCTGGCGCTCCGCGTGCTGGAGCATGCCCCGGGCGCGCGCACCACGATGCAGTCGCCGCTGCGCTGGAGCGAGGATGCTTCCTGGAAGCTCGACTACAACAACATCGCGCAGATGAGCCCGGAAGAACTGGCGCGCCGGCGCGCCGAATTCGACCGGCAGAAGGAGATCGCGCGCGGCAATCGAGCCGCGTGAGGCGATACCGGCAAGAATGTCCATGAGAGCCGTCATTGCGAGCGAAGCGAAGCAATCCAGCTTTTGTCTGCCGAAGTCTGGATTGCTTCGTCGCTTCGCTCCTCGCAATGACGCTTCGTTTGCCGGCTGCTTCTGCGGTCATACTTTCAGGAGGAACTGAAACGTGACCCGACCGTTCGAAGGCGTGAAGATTCTCGACTTCACGCAGGTGCTGGCCGGCCCCTATGCCAGCTATCAGCTTGCGTTGCTCGGCGCCGATGTCATCAAGATAGAGCGGCGCGGCGGCGAGGACATGCGCCGCACGCCGTTGAGCCGCGAATGGGCCGATCGCGGTCTCGCCCCCGGCTGGCAGGCGATCAACGGCAACAAGCGCAGCCTGACGCTCGACCTCTCGAAGCCGGACGCGATCAAGATCGTCAGGCAGCTCGCCACTGAAGCCGACGTGGTGATGGAGAACTTCCGTCCCGGCGTGATGGACAAGCTCGGCATCGGCTATGCCGCGCTCGCGGAGATCAACCCAAGACTGATCTATTGCGCGATCTCTGGTTTTGGCCAGACCGGGCCGGAGCGCAACGGCGCGGGCTATGACGGCAAGATCCAGGCGTTGTCGGGCATCATGGCGATCACGGGTCACGAGGTGACCGGGCCGACGCGCGCGGGCTTTGCGGTCTGCGACGTGCTGTCGGGCGCCACCGCCGCGTTCGGCGTATCCAGCGCGCTGTTCCAGCGCACCCATACCGGCAAGGGGCAACTGGTCGACGTCTCCATGCTGGAGGCGACGCTGGCGTTCCTGTCCGGACAGGTGGCGGACTACACGGTGGCCGGCCACCGTCAGCAACTGTCCGGCAATCAGGCCGTGAGCCGCAGGCCGACCGCCAACCTGTTCAAGGCGGGCGACGGCTATCTGCTGCTCGCGGTCAACAACGAGAAGCAATACCGCGCGCTGATGGCCGCGCTCGGCCGTGCCGATGCGCTGGAAGACCCGCGTTTCGCCGATTGGTTCGCGCGGCAGGAAAACGAGCCGGCGCTGCGCGCCATCATCGAGGAGGCGCTTGCGAAAAAGGATCCGCGCGAGTGGGAGAAGATCCTCGATGCCGCGGGCGCGCCCTGCGCCAGCATCTGGAAGGTCGAGGAGGTGATCGATCATCCGCAGATCGCGGCGCGCGGCGCCATCCAGGAGGTCGATACGCCCTATGGCCGCCTGCGCTTCGCCGGCAGCGGTTTTCGGCTCGCCCATGGCGGCGGCCGGCTGGATTCGATGGCGCCCGAACTCGGCGCCCACACCGACGAGGTGCTCCGTTCGATCGGCTATGACGAAGCGGCGATCGCGGATTTGCGCGCGCGCGAAATCGTCTGAGCGGCGGCAGGCTTTGCTGATGTCACGCCGATGGCGGCGAACCCGCCAGCACCTTCACCCCGCCGAGCGCGGTGACGCGTCCGTGCTGCAACAGCACGATCTGCGTTGCGAGCTGGCGCATCTCGGCGGCGTCGTGGCTGACATAGACCATGGGAATCCGGGCCTCGTCGCGCAGGCGCATGAGATAGGGCAGGATTTCCGCCCGCCGTCCCTCGTCGAGCGCGCCCAGCGGCTCATCGAGCAGCAGCAGCCGCGGCTTCGACAGCAGCGCGCGGCCAAGCGCGACGCGCTGGCGCTCGCCGCCCGACAATTTTCCGGGACGGCGGTCGAGCAGGTGGCCGATATCGAGCAGGTCGGTGATCCGCTTGCGCTGGAGGGGATCGTCGGCGAGGCGGTTCATGCGCCGGCCGTAGTCGAGATTTTCCAGGACATCGAGATGCGGAAACAGCCGCGCGTCCTGGAACACATAGCCGATCCGCCGGCGATAGGCCGGCACATGGATGCCGTGAGCGGTGTCGTCGACCGTCTCGCCGTCGATCGCAATGGTGCCGCGGTCGGGCCGCAGCAGCCCTGCGATCATGTTGACCAGCGAGGTCTTGCCGGCGCCGGAGGCGCCGAACAGCCCGGTGACCCGGCCTTCGCTTTCGAAGCGTGGCCTGAAGCGAGAACTCGCCGAGCTGTTTTGCGACATCGACGCGCAACATGGGTCAGTTCCCGTGCAGGCGCAGCAAGGCGCGTCGCGCGAACCATTCCGAGCCGATCAGCGCGGCCATCGCGATGACGACGGAGACCGCGACCAGCCGCAGTGCCGCGGTATCGCCATCCGGCGTCTGGATCAGCGAATAGATCGCCGACGAAATGGTCTGGGTTTCGCCGGGAATGTTCGACACGAAGGTGATGGTGGCGCCGAACTCGCCGATCGCCTTGGCAAAGCCCAAGACCATGCCGGCCAGCACGCCCGGCAGCGCCAGCGGCAGCGTGACGGTCGCAAACACCCGCCAGGGCGCGGCGCCGAGCGTCTCGGCGGCCTGCTCGAGCTTTTGGTCCACCGCCTCGATCGACAGCCGGATCGGGCGCACCAACAGCGGAAACGACATCACCCCGCAGGCCAGCGCCGCGCCGGTCCAGCGGAACGCGAACACGATTCCGAGATGGTCCGCGAGCCATGCGCCGACCAGCCCGCGCCGCCCGAATGTCAAGAGCAGGAGATAGCCGGTGACCACGGGCGGCAGCACCAGCGGCAGATGCACCAGCGCATCGATCAGCGACTTGCCCCAAAAATCTCGCCGCGCCAACAGCCAGGCCAGCGCAATGCCGAGCGGGGTCGCGACCAGCGTCGCGACGCCGGCGACCCGCAGCGAGAGCTGGATCGCCGTCCATTCCGTGGGCGTGATCTCGAACACGTCAGAGGATGCTGATCATGTCAGGAGGTCGGGCGGATCAGATAGACGAAGCCGTACTTCTCCAGCACCGTCTTGGCGGCCTGCGAGCGCAGGAACGACATGTAATCATTGGCCTGCGGCTTCGCGGTCGCCGTTGCCGCCACCGGATAGATGATCGGAGGATGGGTGTCGGCCGGAAAGGTGCCGACGATCTTGACGCCCGGCTCGACCTTGGCGTCGGTCGAATAGACGATGCCGAGCACGGCCTCGCCGCGCGCCACCAGGGTCAGCGCGGCGCGCACGCTTTCGGCCATCGCGAATTTCGGCTCCGCCGCCTGCCAGGCGCCGAGCTTTTCCAGCGCGGCCTTGGCGTATTTGCCGACCGGCACGGCCTTGACGTCACCGGTCGCGATCTTGCCGTCGCCGGCGAGTTTTGCGAGGTCGAAGCCCGGGCCGATGGCCACGTTGTCGATCTTGGAATCCTTCGGCGCGATCAGCACGATGCTGTTGCCGAGCAGATTGACCCGGGTCTCCTCGTTGATGTTTTTCTTAGCCGTAGCGTAGTCCATCCAGTCGGTATCGGCGGACACGAAAATATCCGCGGGCGCGCCCTGCTCGATCTGCTTGGCGAGCGTCGAGCTCGCCGCATAGCTCGCCGAGACCTTGACGCCGGTCTTTGCCGTGAAGGCCGTGTCGATATCGTCGAGCGCGTTCTTCATCGAAGCCGCCGCAAACACGACGAGGGTTTTGTCTTCGGCTTGCGCCGGCGAATAAGATCGATCCACAGAGGATGACGAGGCTGAAGAAAAGTCCGGCAAGACGGGGCATCAGGGGCGCTCCATGCATGTTCGCGCGAGCGCTACCTGCGCGCGCAAATCAGGCGTTGGTGAGTTCGGATTGCGACAGGCGGAAGCGCCGTTCCGTGCATCCCTTTTGGCTTACGGCCGGTCGGGATCGTCGCGGGCGGGACAATAACAGGCTGGCGGGCCGGGTAAAGTGACCGCGCGGCTGCATTGGCGAGCGGTTAACCTATTCCGACGGCAGGATCGCGATCGAAACCGCGTTCTCCTTGATGCCGCTGACCTGCAGCACGAACGGACTGGCCGAAATCTCGTACTTCATGGTCTTGCGGATGCCGTCGCAGTCGGTCGCCCCGCTGACAGCCTTGGGTTTGAGGAAATGCCCATTCTGCACCATGTCGACCCAGCCGCCGGTGGACAGGCTGATGGTGTAGATGCCCGCCTTGGGCGCGCCCTTGACGCTGGCGAAGCCCGCAAACGTGCCTTCCTTCGGCGCGCGTTCGGGCGGCGTCGGCAATTTGGCGTCACCCGGCGCGACCAGTGCCAGTGTGATGCCGGTCGAGGGCAGAGTGGCGAGCTCGCTGCCCGAGGTGAGCTTGGCGCGATCCGGCGCGGTCAGCGCCGCGCGTTCGTGTTCGATCGGCCACTTGAACTTGTCGCAGCCGCTTGGCTCTTCGGCGGCCCAGGCGGGAGCGGCGGAAAGCAGCAGCAACGCGACGATAAAGGCACTACGCGTGGTCAGTCCACCGCAATTCTTCACCTCGACGGCGGTACCCTTGATCTGGTTGCGTGCACTGATGCGCATGACGGTTCTCACAAATTTAGGCCGTGCGCGGAGATACCACGCAAGTTGCGGCATTCGATTGAAATGAGAAACCGGGACCGTCGTCCCGAACAGTTCGGCCGCGCTTACGGCGCGGCGAACGGCGACATTAGCGCATCTGCGTCCCGAATGAAATCGGCTCGCTGCTACGCCTCGTCAGTCCTTCATTTCGCCGTGCAGTTCGGCCTTGGCGCCATCGGTGTTCGCAAAGCTGACGTTCACCCTGTTGCCATCGAAGGCCAGCGTCCAGGTCTGGGTTTCGCTATGGCCCAAAATCCGGCGTTCGATGGCAAAGGTGTGCCCGTTCAGCCAGCGTCCCTTGCTGGCGTTGATCCCGTAGGGCGCCGGCGGGCTCTTGCGAAAGATCCCGTCAAGGCCCATCAGCCCGGAAAACCGATCCGTGGGGCGGTCCGGCTTTCCGGTGCTGGTCGTGATCACCCACGAGGAATCGGAATCAAAGAAGTTCAGCGAGAAGCTCTGCACATGCAGTTCGTTGTCCTCGAGCTGAAAGGTCTTTCCGGAAATCTCCTTCGCCAATTCCGGGATTCCGGCGACTGCGCTGGGCCTTTCCGTCGCGGCCTGCCGGATCGCGTTGGCAAGCAGTGACGCGGCGATCGGGTCGCTGGGCAAGGGCGCGTCGGATTTGACCGCGCTTGAGATGTCATCGACCAGCCGCGGGACCGGATAATGTTCGTCGTCCCGCAAAATGCCGGTCATGGCGGCCACGATGTCGAGCTTTGGAATGACGAGGATCATTTGCGAATGACGGCCGAGCGCCATGTAGGCTCCCTTTTCCGGAAGCGACCACCACAGGTTGGCGTAGTGGAATCCGAAGGTCGCCGGGACCTTGCCCTCCTTCGCCTTGTCGACCCATGACGATGGGATGATCTGCTTTCCCTCCCACATGCCGTTGTGAAGGTAGAGATAGCCAATTCTCGCCATGTCAGGGGGTGAGAGAAACAGCCCGGCCTCGCCGTCGGTCACGCCCTGGGCGTCGACCTGCCCCCATCGGGCACTGGTGATGCCGAGCGGTTCGAACAGCTCCTTCTTGGCAAAATTGAATGCGCTTTGCCCGGTCTTCCTGGTGATCAGGGCCGACAGCACATAGGGATTTCCGCTGTTATAATAGAACTTGCTTCCGGGCTCGTTAGCCATCGGCTGGTCCAGCACGAATTCGGTGCGGTCCGGACTCCGGTACATCCGCATGATGGTCTCGTCCGGCGTATAGGCCTTTTCCTGCCAGTCGATCCCCGAGGTCATGTCGAGCAGGTTCTGAACGGTCATTGCCCGCTTGTTGTCGTCGACGTTTAAGATGTTCTTGTCGGGGAAGAGGTCCAAGACCGCGTGATCGACGCTGTCGAGCAGGCCGCGCTGCAGCTCGATCGCGGTCAGCGTGCTGACGACGCTTTTTGTGACAGACCTCAGATCGTGGCTGATACCGGCGACATAGGGGGCGTAGTAGGCCTCGGTCACGATCTTTCCATGCCGGATGATCATGAGGCTGTCTTGCTTGTAGCCGCCCACGGTTTCCACCAGCCGGGCAAGGCTGGCGGAATCCATCCCCTGTTCCTCGGGCGTCGAAACCTGCCAGGATTTCGTCGGCCAGGGAATTTCCGCAGCGTTCTGATTTTCAGTCTCGCCCGCCAACGCATGGCATGCGGCCAGACACTGAAACCCCGCGAGCAGCGTTGCCATCGTCGCTGTTGCAAGACGCATGTCGGAATCCTCCACCTTAGATTGCGGTAACTATGTGCGATTCCACGGGCCCGATACCGGCCAGTTCGAAATTTTCTCCGGAAGTGGCCAAAGTGTTTGCGGCCGTCGGCGGCACGGCTACGGCTTGGCGTCCGGTGCGTTGAGCACCTGGCGGCAGGCGGCCGGCAACTGGGCCAGCGTGATGCCGTGGGCGGGCTTCGGCGGCTCTTTCGGCGGCTCCGGATGGATGATTGAATCCTTGAACCAGTAGGCGAGATCGGACGGCTTGCAGCCTTCGCCCCCCGCCTGATCCGGCTGGCCCTTGCATTCGCGGCTGCCTGGCGGGCATCTCATGCGGATATGGAAGTGGTAGTCGTGGCCGTACCACGGCCTGACCTTGGCAAGCCAGCTGCGATTGCCCTTCGCCTCGCGGCACAAGGCCTTCTTGATCGCGGCGTTGACGAAGATGCGCTGCACGGCAGGCTCCTGCGCGGCGTCGCGGATGACCGCGACATGGCCCGGCGTGAAGACCTTCGGATCGATATCGAGCCGGTCGTCGCGCACCATCATGGTGGCAGAGGTTTCCTCGCGCTCCTCGCGCGATAGCAAATGGTCCGGCATCGGTGTCAGCCAGATGTCGGCATCGAGCCCGATCTGGTGGCTGGCGTGCCCGGTCAATGCCGGGCCGCCCCGCGGCTGGCCCATGTCGCCGACCAGGATGCCGGGCCAGTCGGCATCCTTGTGCGCCTTGATCGACAAACGCTTCAACAGCGCGACCATGTCGGGATGGCCCCAGTTGCGATTGCGCGACAGCCGCATCACCTGCCAGGTGTCACCCGTAATCGGCATCTGCTCCGCGCCCGCGATGCAGCCCTTGATGTAGGAGCCGATCACGCGCGTAGGCTTCGCCGACGGCAGCAGCTTGCGGGCAAACAGCTCCTTGGCGGCCAGTTTCGGGTCGTTGGGATTGGCGAGCGGCGGCAGCGGTTTCGGGTCGACGCTGCCCTTGTCCTGCGCCAACGCCTGCCGGGCATCGGCGAGGCTCAGGGACAAAAGCAGCGCGATCAGGATCAGGCGGGCTTGCATCGGCTCACTCTATTCGGCCCGCGAGCGTAGCATGGAAGGGGGAGAAGCGAGCCAATCGCAATTGCTTGAACTGTCAGAGCAGCGTCACGCCTACCCTTTACAAAGCGCTATCGGCGACGACATCATGCGGCAGGACTAGGGGATTGGGACGTTGGGCGGCATCCTGAAATGGCTGTCGGGCGGACGGCTCGCGACGCTTGCGTTGGCGGCTGCGGCCGCGTTGCCGTGGGGCTGGCGCTGACGCCCGCTCGCGCCGAAGTGGTGGTGCGGATCGACAAGTCGTCCCAGCGCATGGCGGTCAGCGTCGACGGCATGCCGCGATATAACTGGCCTGTCTCGACCGGCCGGGATGGCTACGGCACGCCGGACGGCGTGTTCCATCCGCAGTCGATGGCGCGGTATTATTTTTCGCGGAAGTATGACAACGCGCCGATGCCGCACGCGATCTTCTTTTACTACGGCTTTGCCATCCACGGCACCAACGACATTTCGCGGCTGGGCGGTCCCGCCTCGCATGGGTGCGTGAGACCGCATCCGGCAAACGCCGCGACATTGTTCGCGCTCGTCGGGCGCAATGGGCCGCGCAACACGCGGATCGAGATTTCAAATTCGAGCATGATCCGGGCCCGAAGCGCCGCGTGAGCGCGAAGGGGGGCCGGTCTTCATGCTCGCGCAACAAGCCAAAGCGCGACAGAGATCGCGTTATGTGCCGGGTCTGTTAACCGACCGATAACCCTTTCACTTATTGACTATATTTCTTGCGCGCAGAACGCAATTCGCGCATTCCGTGTGCATTCGCTGGCGACGTCGACGATCGGTCATCGGCCAGCGACGAATTCGCGCGGCGGGCGGTTCCGGGCCGTTGATTGGAAGTCGCTACGCAACCCTCGATAGGCTGGGAACGTCGGGTTCGCCCGCTAAACAGGCAAGGTCGATCGCGGCCCGCAGCCACCCGGTCGCGGTCCTCGAAAAGCATGACCGGACAGAGATACCATTTTTTTAAGACACTTCGCCCACAACGGAGCCACGCAGAAGGCGAGTGGGGCGTTCAATGCCGTGGATCCGGCGAAGAAGACATAAGAAGAAGCACGCGGCCATCGCCCGAAATCCGGGCCGGCCGGTAAAGCCCGGTCCAAAACTCACAGGCGGTAACGGCCAAGTATCGGCCGAAATCGCCGAGATTGAGCGCACACGCGCCGAGGCGGAGGCGGCGATCGCGGAGGCGCGAAAATCCCACGAAAGGCTGCGCGAGGCGATCGACATCCTGCCCCAGGGCATCGTCTTTCTCGACGCCGAAGGGCGCTACATTCTCTGGAACAAGAAATACGCCGAGATCTACAGCCGCAGCTCCGACCTGTTCAAGCCCGGCGCGCGGCTGAAGACACCATTCGCATCGGCGTCGCGCGCGGCGATTATCCTGAGGCGATCGGCCGCGAAGAGGAGTGGATCGCCGAGCGGATTGCAAGGCTCTATCAGCCCGGCGACCGCCATGAGCAGAAGCTCGCCGACGGCCGCGTCATCCTGATCGAGGAGCGGCTGACCGAGGACGGCGGCATCATCGGCCTGCGCGTCGACATCACCGAACTGAAGCAGCGCGAGGCCTCGTTCCGGCTGCTGTTCGACAGCAATCCCGTTCCCATGATCGTCTGCGCGCTGGACGACGAGCGCGTCCTCGGCGTCAACGACGCCGCGATCGAGCATTATGGCTATAGCCGCGTCGAATTCGAAAAGCTCACCATCCGCAACCTGCAAGCCTTCGACACCCAGCCGCCGTGGGCCGGCGACCGGTCGAGCGACGAACAGGCGGCGCGCACCTGGAAACATGTCCGTGCCGACGGCACGCTGATCGATCTGGCGATCTATTCGCGCCACCTGGTCCATAACGAGCAGCCGGCGGTGCTGCTGGCGCTGATGGACATCACCGAACGCAAGCGCGCCGAGGCGCGACTGGCTTTTCTCGCCCAGCACGACGGGCTGACCGGGTTGCCCAACCGCAACCTGTTGCGCCAGCAAATGGACGAGATCCTGGCGCACACGCGGCGCACCGCGGAAAAAGTCGCGGTACTGGTGCTCGGGGTCGATAATTTCAAGGCCGTCAACGATACGCTCGGCCACGGCATCGGCGACAAGCTGTTGCGCGGGGTCGCCAAGCGTCTGCGTTCCAGCCTGCGCGAGGAAGATACGCTGGCCCGCCTCAACTCCGACGAATTCGCCATCGTCCAGAGCGGTCTGACGCGGCCCGAGGATGCGGTGTTGCTGTGCCGGCGGCTGTTGGAGGGGATCGGCGATCCCTATCTGCTCGATGGCCATTCCGTCGTCATCGGTGCCACCATCGGGATCGCGATGGCGCCCGGCGACGGCGATGACGCTGAAAGGCTGCTGAAGAATGCCGACATGGCGCTGACGCGGGCCAAGAACGAATCGCGCGGCACCTTCAGCTTCTTCGAGGCCGGCATGGATGCGCGCGCCCAGAGCCGGCGCAAGATCGAGATCGACCTGCGCGACGCGATCCAGAACGACGTGCTGCGGCCACATTATCAGCCGCTGATCGAGCTCTCGAGCGGACGCATTACCGGCTTGGAGGCGCTGGTGCGCTGGCCGCATCCGGAGCGCGGCATGATCTCGCCGGCCGAATTCATTCCGGTGGCCGAAGAGACCGGCCTGATCAATGGGGTCGGCGGGCTGATGCTTAGGCGTGCCTGCATGGACGCCGCGAACTGGCCCGACGAGGTTCGCGTCGCGGTCAATCTGTCGCCGGCGCAGTTTCGCACCGGCAATTTGTTGTCGGTCGTGATGGATGCGCTCAAGCAGTCCGGCCTGCCGCCGAGACGGCTGGAGTTGGAAATCACCGAAACCCTGCTGTTGGAAAAGAGCAGCCAGGTGCTGGCCACGCTGCATGCGCTGCGCGCGCTCGGGGTGCGCATCTGCATGGACGATTTCGGAACCGGCTATTCCAGTCTCAGCTATTTGCGAAGCTTTCCGTTCGACAAGATCAAGATCGACCAGTCGTTCGTGCGCGACCTCGCCGCGAATCCCGACGCGCAGGCCATCGTTCGCTCGATCGTCAGCCTCGGCAAGGGCCTCGGCGTCACCATCACTGCCGAAGGCGTCGAGACCGAAGCGGAGCTTAGCTGCCTGCGCGCGGAAGGCTGTCACGAGGGCCAGGGTTTTCTGTTCAGCCGCGCGCGGCCGAATGCGGAGATCGTCGTGCTCCTGCAGGCGCAGCGCAGCGCGGATGCCGCGACGGCGGCGCAAGACGCAAAAAAGGCGCTCGTCGCCTAGCCCGCACAGCTTCGCGGAGTGAGCGGAAGCCCACAACAGACGCCGCTATCTCGCGCGCGCGGCTTTGCGCTTGTTCAGATGGTAGGTCAAAGCCAGTGCCACGCAATGGCGCAGCGGGGTCTCCGGAAGTTTGTCCGCCGCATCCAGAAGGATGCTGCGATTGCCGCCGTAGCTTAGTTCCGGATAGAGCTCGCGGAAGGTCGCAACCAGGTCAGTCTGGCAGTGGAAAAAGACCGCATATTGGCCGGCGGTGGACTTCACCCGATCTATCCGGATCGTGCTGCCGCTCTTGCTCGCGCTCGTCAGATAGCTCACCTGTCCCCATTTCAGGGCTTCCTCGAGCGCGCCGACGCCCTCGGTGGTCCGTGCGGTGTCGAAGATCAGCCGCCGAAGCGCCAGCAATTTGGTCCTGATCGGCGCGGGAACGGCGTCGAAAGCCGCGGCGACCGCGGGATTTTGAAAGTCCGCGCCCCGCCGCTTGGCCCGTGGCCCTTTCCTCGAACCTTTCGCCTGGGTGATTATCATCACGCGCCACTCGTTTCGGTGCGCGCGGAAGATTAGAACATGCTTCCGAATATGAGGAAGATCATTTCTTCCGGCGGGCCTTGCTTGCGCCTGATCGTTTGACCGCTTGCCGCTTGCGGGTGGCGGCGGCCTTCTTCGCCGAGCGCGACCGCGCGGCGGCCGGCCGGCGGGCGGCGGCCTTGCCGCCGCGCGGGCCGCCGATCCGGCCGCCGCGCTTCGATGAAACGTCGGTGTCGGGTGTGCCGCGCCCCGAGCCGCTCTTGTTGCCGCCGCCCGTCTCCTTGTTGACAGTCGCCCAGGCGCGCCGCTCGGCTTCCTTGCCGGCGACGCCGCGGTGCTCGTATCCTTCCTCGATATGCTCGGCCTGACGCTTCTGCTTGTCGGTATAGCTGGACTTGTCGCCACGCGGCATGGTCGTCTCCCTGAAGTTATGAAGGTTGCAACCACGCAACGCGCGTTGCGCGGCGAGGTTCCGCGGGCACGGCGCGGCGCCAGCGCGCTTCAAGCCGCGTCGCGCAGGCCTGCCAGGAAGGTTTCGACGCTTTGGAACAGCACGCGAGCGTGCTGGCTGAGCTGGCCCGAAGCCGCCATGACGCTGCCGGCCAATAGGCGCGACTGGTCCGCCGCCTGGCTCGCACCGGCGATGTTTTGGGAGACGTCGCTGGTGCCCGTGGCGGCCTTCTGCACGCTGCGTGCGATCTCGCGGGTAGCGGAGTCCTGCTGCTCGACCGCGGTGGCAATCGTGGTGGCGATCCCGCTGATGTCCTGGATGGTCTGGCTGATGCCGCCAATCGCTGTCACGCAGTCGGCGGTAGCGGACTGGATCGCACTGACCTGGCCCGCGATCTCGTCGGTCGCCTTCGCGGTCTGGCTGGCAAGTTCCTTCACTTCCGCCGCGACGACGGCAAAACCCCGGCCGGCCTCGCCGGCGCGCGCGGCCTCGATCGTCGCGTTCAATGCGAGAAGATTGGTTTGGCTGGCGATGGCGTCGATCAGGCGAAGCACATCGCCGATCTTGTCGGCCGTGGCCGCAAGGCTGCCGACCATTTCGGTGGTTTGCCCGGCCTTGGCCACGGCCTGCTCGGCGACGCTGCTGGAATGGGTGACCTGGCGGCCGATCTCGGTGACGGACGAGGCGAGTTCTTCGGTCGCGGCCGCGACCGTGTTGACGTTGGCGGAAGCCTCCTCGGAGGCGGTAGCCGCCGCGGCGGTGCGCCGCGAGGTGCCGTGGATGCTTTCGCTGATCTCGGCGGCGGCGCGCTGCATCTCCTCGCTGGCCGTGGTGACAGCCGCCACCACGCCTTTGACGTCGGTCTCGAAACGCGCCGCCATTTGACGCTGCAGCACCTTCTTCTCAAGCTCTGCCTGTTGTTTGGTGCCTTCCTGCTCCTCGCGCAGCGCGCGCGCTTCCAGCATGTTGCGGCGGAACACATCGACCGCCTGCGCCATGGTGCCCAATTCGTCCTTGCGCTCGCCTCCGGGAATTGCGACCTCCATGTCGCCGCTGGAGAGGCGGTTCATCACGGCGGTGATCGCGGCAAGCGGCCGCGATAGGCCGCGCCCGAGCAGAAACGCCAGGAACGCCGCGCCGGCCAGAATGGCGAGGGTGGCGAGAATCAGGTTTCGTTGCGAGCTCGCGGCCGCGGCCTCGTAGGCGGTGGTATCCTTGATGATTTCCAGCACCGCGACTGGCTGGCCGGCGTAGTTCTTGATCTGCCCGACATAAAGAGCGGCCGGATGGCCGGCGAGGGTTGCGTCGCGATGCAGCGCTGCGCCGGTGAAGACACTCTTCAATTCCTCCGGGGTGGCCACGACGTCGTCGCCAAAGGTCGAGGAGAGCCGTTTGAAGCTACTGCCGTCGTAGGAGTAAACTGCAAGGTCGATGCCAAAGCGCTTCTTGGCCCGATCGACGAATTCTTTGCCGAAGTCGGCACCGACGTCCACATTCGCGAAAATCTTGCCGTCGCGGATAATCGGCGTCATGCCAAATACGCTCAGCAACTCCCTACCGGGTTCGACGCCGACGATCTGTCGACCGGTTCTGAGCGCCTCCACCACCGTGTTGCGGCGCCCCGACATGTCATCGCCGAAGATTTTCGGCGCGTGAACCCGGTAGAACGCGAATGACGGTGGCGTTTCGAATGTGATCAGTGGGATGCCCTGCAGCTTCAGCGCTTCCATCGCGCCGCCAAGCAGTGCCGCCAGTCCGCTGCGATCGCCTTTGGCGATGGCATCGGCGACAGGCGGCAGAGCAGCCACGACGGAGCTGACCGCAAGCGTGGCGCGGCCCTCATAGTCGACCGCAGCGACGACGCTGTCATATTGCAGCTTCAACTGCTGTTCGAGCGCGAGCTGGGTCAGCGCGCGCTGCTGCCAAATCGAAAAGCTTCCAAGGATGGCGCAGGCTGCCGCGACAGTGACCGAAATGGTGAGAATCAGCCGAGCGCTGATCGAACGCAGTTCGAACATAGGGATGTTTCCGGTTCTTCTTTTTCTGGAAGCGACCGAGATATCCCAGAAAGAAATTAACAATTGCGTACAAATAAGTGTGCTCGCAAGAGCTGTGACCCGCGGTTGCGGCTAGTTTCCCACTGCGCGGCGAGGTTCCGCCGCTATCAGGAGCGGCCTTAAGCGGCGTCGCGCAGGCCTGCCAGGAAGCTGTCGACACTGTCGAACAGCGCGGTGGCGTGGCGCTTGAGCTGGGTGGATGCGACCATCACGCCATCGGCCAGGCTGCGCGACTGCTCCGCCGCGTGGCTCGCGCCGGCGACGTTTTTCGAGACCTCGCTGGTGCCGACGGCGGCCTGCTGGACGCTGCGGGCGATCTCGCGCGTCGCCGAATCCTGCTCTTCAACCGCGGCCGCAATGGTGGAAGCGATCCCGCTGATGTCGCGGATGGTCTGGCTGATGCTGCCGATCGCGCTCACGCAATCGCTGGTCGCCGACTGGATCGCGGTGACCTGGCCCGCGATCTCGTCGGTCGCTTTCGCCGTCTGCCCCGCCAGCGTCTTCACCTCGGCTGCGACCACGGCAAAGCCGCGGCCGGCTTCTCCGGCCCGCGCCGCCTCGATGGTGGCGTTGAGCGCCAATAGATTGGTCTGGCTCGCGATGGCGTCGATCAGGCGAAGCACGTCGCCGATCTTGTCGGCGGTGGCGGCGAGGCTTGCAACCATTTCGGTGGTCTTGCCGGCCTTGGCCACGGCTTCCTCGGCGACGCCGCTGGAATGGGCGACTTGACGGCCGATTTCGGCGACGGAAGAGGCGAGTTCCTCGGTCGCGGAGGCAACCGTGCCGACGCTGGCGGAGGCTTGCTCGGAAGCTGCGGCGGCGGCGGTTGCGCGCTGCGAGGTGCCATTGACGCTTTGGGTGATCTCGGTTGCGACACGCTGCATGTCTTCGGTCGCTTTGGCCACCGCTGCGACCACGCCCTTGACGTCGGCCTCGAAGCGGTCGGCCATCCGGCGCTGCAGCGCCTTCTTCTCAATCTCGGCCTGCTGTTTGGCACCCTCCTGCGCCTCGCGCAGCGCGCGCGCTTCCAGCATGTTGCGGCGAAATACGTCAACCGCCTGCGCCATGGTGCCGAGCTCGTCCTTGCGCTCGCCGCCGGGAATTGTGACCTCCATGTCGCCGCTGGAAAGCCGGTTCATCACGGCGGTGATCGCGGCAAGCGGCCGCGACAGGCCGCGCCCGAGCAGGAACGCCAGGAACGCGGCGCCGGCCAGAATGGCGAGGGTGGCGAGAATCAGGTTTCGTTGCGCGCTCGCGGCCGCGGCCTCGTAGGCGGTGGTATCCTTGATGACTTCCAGCACCCCGATCGGCTGGCCAGCATAGTTCTTGATCTGCCCGACATAAAGCGCCGCGGGATGACCGGCGAGGGTTGCGTCGCGATGCACTACCGCGCCGTCAAACACGCGCCGGAGCTCGTCCTGGCTCGCGACCACCTCGTCGCCAAAGGTCGAGGAGAGCCTCTTGAAGCTGTGGCCGTCGGACCAGTGCACGGCCAGGTCGATGCCGAAGCGCTGCTTGATGCGCTCGACGAAGTTCTTGCCGAAGGAGATGCCGATGTCAGTATTGGCGAGAACCTTGCCGTCGCGCATGACCGGCGTCATGCCGAAGATGCTCAGTGCATCGCGTCCCGGCTCGACGCCGACGATCTGCCGGCCGGTCCGGAGCGCCTCCGGCACCGTGACGCGGCGGTTGCTGACGTCATCGCCAAAGCTCTTCGGATCGTGCACGCGATAGAAGGCTGTGGCCGGCGGCGTCTGGAACGTCACCAGCGGGATATCCTGCGCCTTCAAGGTCGCCATCGCGCCGCCGAGCAGCGTCCCCAGCGCGTCCCGATCGCCTTTTTGGATGGCATCTGCGACCGGCGGCAGCGCGGCAATCACGGAGCTGACCGCGAGCGCTGTGCGGCCCTCATAGTCGAGTGCGGCGATCACGCCGTCGTATTGCAGCTTGAGCTGCTGTTCGAGCGCGAGCTGGGTCAGCGCGCGCTGCTGCCAAATCGAAAAGCTTCCGAGGATGGCGCAGGCTGCCGCGACGGTGAGCGAAATGGTGAGAATCAGCCGGGCGCCGATCGACCGCAGTTTGAACATGGGGATGTTTCCGATTCTTCTTTGTTGGAAGCGGTCGAAATATCCCAAAAAGAAATTAACAATTGGAACGGTATTATAAGCGGGGAACAACACGGTTGCGCAACCGCAAGATGTAACTTTCAAGTTGTGGTCAATTCCGAATTTCCCTTTCTGATATCCGCGCGGGGCATCTTGTCAGGCTTGTTTCCGCCGCGTCATCGCGTCGTGGTCGGCGTCGCCAGCTTGGCGGCGAGGATGACGCGGCCGGCGTCTTCATAGTGGGTGTCGCGGGCCTGGAGCTGCTGGGCGATGGCGTGCATGTCGCGAAACCGCCGCTCGAACGGATTTTTGGCGAACACGGCGGTGGCGCCGGCCATGTGATAGGCGGTATCGACCACGGCAGCCGACTGATGGATGGTCCAGGTCGCGGCGATGCGAAGCGCGATGCGATGGGCTTCGCTGACCTTCTCGCCACGCTCGAGATCGCGCCAGACCTCGTCCGCGGTCGCATAGAGATAGGCGCGCGCCGCGCGCAAGGTGGCTTCGGTGCGGCCGATCAGGCCCTGAACGGCGTTATTCTCGCGCATCGCCCCTAGTCCCTGCGGTTGCTTGCTGCGCGAAAGCTCAATCGCCGCATCCAGCGTGGCGCGGGCGACGCCAAGCGAGGTCGCGGCAAAGCCCATGCTGAACACCATATGGGTGGAAAGCTTGTAGAGCGGCCCTTGTTCGCGCAACGCGCGTGGGTCGTCGCGCAGTGCGGCGAACCGCTCCGGAACCAGCAGGTTTTCGACCGAATAGGAATCGGTACCCGTCCCCTTGAGGCCGATCACGTCCCAGACGTCGTACATCGTGGCTCTGGCGATCGGGAACAGGATGGTGCGGATCTCGGGCGATCCGTCCGGCTTCTTGCGCGGCGTGCCGTCGGCCTCGACGACGCGGACATGGGCGCCGAGCCAGCTTGCCTGGCGGGAGCCGGAGGCAAACTCCCAGCGCGCGCTCGCCTGGTAGCCGCCTGGAACCGCTTTCACCTCGTGGGCGATCGCGCCCCAGGCGAGGATGCCGGGCGGGGTGTTGAAAATCTCGTTGGCGACGTCGGCATCGAGATAGGCCGCCGTCATCGCGCAGACGCTGCACTGGCCGAGGCACCAGGCGGTGGAAGCGTCGGCCTTCGCCACCTCCTCCTGCATCTGCATGAACACGTCCAGCGGCGCCTCGGCTCCGCCAAAACTCTGCGGCAGCAGCGCGCGATAGAGCCCGTTCTCGATCAAGGCGGAAACCACCGGCTCGGTGAGCCGCCTGGTGCGCTCGATCTCGTCGGCCTCGCGCGCAATCAGCGGAGCCAGCGCGCGGGCGCGCTCGACGAGGCCGATAGAGGGAGCCTTGTTCATGCGTTTTCTCCGCCCTTTCTGGGGTTCTGATTGGAAGCCGCAATGGTGGTCTATCTGCGGCCTGCGATCAAGGTCGGGTGAGGGGCAAGATCTCGTTTGATCGAGGCTGCCATGCGCGGGCCCGCGCTCGGCGAAACCGGCTGCCTGTGCTAGCCAGCCGACGCCTTCTTGCCGATCACGCCGACGATGATCATGGCAACGCTGATTCCGCCGACGGCGCCCGAGACCTGTCCGACCGTGCTCATCAAGGCGGCCGGATCGTTCGACCGCGGTATCATGTCCATCATCGTCAGGAAGAACAGGCCGGCAGCCCCGAGCAGCACGATGCCAACGATGATCAAGCGCCAGTTTTTCTTCCACATGACCGACTTTCCCCTGTACCGCCCATCGGCGAACGCAATTGTGCAGAGGATAGTGCCGCCGACACTCGCTTAGGTTCAATCGATCCAACCGATTCAGCGCTGATCTCAGCTGTCTACCTTCAGCGCGGCAATAAACGCCTCCTGCGGGATGTCGACCTTGCCGAACTGCCGCATCTTCTTCTTGCCTTCCTTCTGCTTCTCCAGAAGTTTGCGCTTGCGGGTGATGTCGCCGCCGTAGCATTTCGCGGTGACGTCCTTGCGCAGCGCGCGCACGGTCTCGCGCGCGATCACCTTGCCGCCGATCGCGGCCTGGATCGGAATCTGGAACATGTGCGGCGGGATCAGTTCCTTCATCTTCTCGACCATGGCGCGGCCGCGGCCCTCCGCGCGGTTGCGATGCACCAGCATCGACAGCGCATCCACCGGCTCGTTGTTGACCAGGATCTGCATCTTGACGAGGTCGGCCGGCTTGTAGTCGGTGAGGTGGTAGTCGAACGAGGCATAGCCTTTGGAGACCGATTTCAGCCGGTCGTAGAAATCGAACACCACCTCGTTGAGCGGCAGGTCGTATTTCACCATGGCGCGGCTGCCGACATACGTGAGCTCCTTCTGCGCGCCGCGGCGGTCCTGGCAAAGCTTCAAGACGCTACCGAGGTATTCGTCGGGGGTGAGGATCGTCGCTTCGATCCACGGCTCCTGGATCTCGGCGATCTTGACCACGTCGGGCATGTCGACAGGATTGTGAATCTCGATCTCGCGAGCCGTCGGTCAGGCGCATCTTGTAGATCACCGACGGCGCGGTCGCGATCAGGTTGAGATCAAATTCGCGATGCAGGCGCTCCTGGATGATCTCCAGATGCAGTAGCCCCAGAAAACCGCAGCGGAAACCGAAGCCGAGCGCGGCCGAGGTCTCCATCTCGAAGGAAAAACTGGCGTCGTTGAGACGCAATTTTCCCATCGCCGCGCGCAGCGTCTCGAAATCGTCGGCGTCGACCGGGAACAGGCCGCAGAACACCACCGGGATCGCCGGCTTGAAGCCCGGCAGCATCTCGGTCACCGGCTTCTTGTCGTCGGTGATGGTGTCGCCGACGCGGGTGTCGGCGACTTCCTTGATCGCCGCGGTGATGAAGCCGATCTCGCCGGGCCCGAGCTCGTCGACCTGCGTCATTTTCGGCGTGAAAAAGCCGACGCGCTCGACGTCATAGGCCGCATTCGTGCCCATCATGCGGATGCGGCTGCCCTTCTTCATGACGCCGTCGACCACACGGATCAGCACGACGACGCCGAGATAGACGTCGTACCAGCTGTCGACCAGGAGCGCCTTCAAGGTCGCGTCGCGGTCGCCGTTCGGCGGCGGCAGGCGGGTGACGATGGCCTCCAGCACGTCGGAAATGCCGAGGCCCGTCTTGGCCGAGATCATCACCGCGTCGGAGGCACTGATGCCGATCACATCCTCGATCTGCTGCTTCACCTTGTCGGGCTCCGCCGCCGGAAGATCGATCTTGTTCAGAACCGGCACGATCTCATGACCCGCGTCGAGCGCGTGGTAGACGTTGGCGAGCGTCTGCGCTTCGACGCCCTGGCTCGCATCCACCACCAGCAGCGATCCCTCGCAGGCCGCGAGCGAGCGCGAGACTTCATAGGCGAAGTCGACATGGCCCGGCGTGTCCATCAGATTGAAGATGTAATCCTTGCCATCCTTGGCGTGATAGTTCAGCCGGACCGTCTGCGCCTTGATGGTGATGCCGCGCTCGCGCTCGATATCCATGGAATCGAGCACCTGCTCCTTGCCCGCCATTTCGCGATCGGTAAGCCCGCCCGTCATCTGGATCAGGCGGTCGGCGAGGGTCGATTTGCCATGATCGATATGGGCGACGATCGCGAAGTTGCGGATGTTGGAAATGGGGACGGTTGTCATGGGCGCGGGATAGCATTCACGCTTTGTCGCGGCAACCATAATGCAGGAATTTAGCGGCCTATGTTCACGCCAAGCTGATTCCACTTTGCCCAAAAACGCGCTACGCACAGCCCATGTCGACCGCATCAACTCTGCCCGTGACTTCGCGCGCGCGCCGGCGCTCTCTGCTCGGGCGGCTGGCGGCGTGGCTCGTGGAACGCGCGCGCAATCGAAAAACCGACCTCTGGCTGGTCGTCACCTTCGCCGTTCTGCATGGCGTGATCTGGACCTTTATCCTGATGCGGCTGAAGGCGGCGCAGGACGTCCATATGGACGTCGCCGAAGCCTTCGCCTGGGGACAGAAGTTCCAGCTCGGTTACGGCAAGCATCCGCCGCTGGCCGGATGGGTCGCAGGCCTCTGGTTCAAATTCTTTCCCGCCGTCCGATTGGGCCACCTATGCGCTGGCGATGACGACGGTCGGCATTGGCCTCGTCATCTCTTGGTTCATCGCGCTGCGCGTGGTCGATCGCCGCCGCGCCTTTTTCGTCGTAGTAATGCTCGCGCTTTATCCGATCTTCAATTTCAAGGGGTTCAAATACAACCCCGACCTGCTGCAGCTCGTCACACTGCCGCTCGTGGTTCTGGCCTATCTCAATGCATTCGAGAAGCGCAGCTTGAGATCCGGCATTCTGCTCGGGCTTGCCGGCGCGCTGGCGCTGATGACGAAATACTGGGTGCTGACCATGATCGGCGCCATCGGCCTTGCTGCGCTGATTCATCCCGACCGCCTCAAATTCCTGCGCTCGCCGGCGCCCTGGGTCGCGATTGCGACGCTCGTGGTCGCGATGATCCCGCATTTGATCTGGCTCAGGAGCGTCGACTACGTGCCGCTCACCTATGCCGGCGACGTCTATGGGCTATCGAGCCGCGCGCAGAGCGCCCGGCTCGTGCTCGGCTATGTCGATCACAATCTGGCGCTGCTCGCGGTGCCGGTTGTGCTGGCGGCCATCGCGCTGGTCTGGCCGCCGCGCTGGCTCGCTCATGTGTGGTCCCCCGGCGCCAACGCGGGCGTCAATCTCGCGCAGGCGATCAACGTCTGGATCATCCAGGCGATCGTCGCGATCGGCCCGCCGCTCGGCGGCCTGGCGTTTACCATCTACATGAAGACCGATTGGGGAATCTCGCTGTTCTTCCTGACGCCGCTTTCGCTGGTGGCGATCCCCGCGCTGCGCATTCCCCTCATTGCGCTGTCCAAGATCACCGCGATATGGCTCGTGATCTCGCTCGCGACGCTTGCCGCTTCCCCCTATATCGCGATTGCCGAAATGGAGCAGAACCCCAACGGCGCCTCCGGCTATGGCGCGCGTTCGCAGCTGGCGCGCGAACTGACGCAAGCCTGGCACATGCGCTTCGGCTCGCGCTGGGCGGTGGTTGCCGGCACCACCGAGATCGGCGAGCCCATGACCTTCTACAGCGGAGATCATCCGGCGCCGTTCACGCCGGGTGAATTGTGGTCGTCGGGCCTGACCTCGCTGCAGGAAGCCAAACAGCGCGGTTTCATCGGCATCTGCGACACCACGGACGGGCGGCTGCCTGTTTGCGAAGCCTGGATGAAAGCAGAACGCAGCGAATGCCGAGCAACTGGTAATGACGACGCAGCGCTTCTTCCACGGCCATCCTGGCCCCGCGATCGACTGGAAGATCTACATCGAGCCGCCGGGGAAGTGATCTTATTACCTCGCCCCGCTTGCGGGGCGAGGCAGTGCACTATCGATGCGGCGACAGCAGTGCGTCTGATGTCAGCGCCTCACATGCTCTCTTCATTGAACTTGCTCTCGACGAGTTCGGTGATCGCGGTGATCGCGGCCTGGGCTTCCGGGCCGATCGCGGAGACCACGATGGTGGTCCCTGGTGCTGCCGCCAGCATCATCAGCCCCATGATCGAGGTGCCGCCGACCGTCTCGCCGCCCCGCGTCACCCAGACCTCGGCACTGAAGCGTTCGACGGTCTGGACGAATTTCGCGGATGCGCGCGCGTGCAGCCCACGCTTGTTGATGATCAGAAGTTCCTTGGACACGGCGCCTTCGGGCACGCGCGGCCCGGGGATAATCTCCGGCGACGCGTCGTCGTCGCCGCTCATTTGCCGGCGAGGACCCGGCTGGCGATGGTGACGTACTTGCGGCCGGCCTCCTGCGCCATGGCGATCGCATCGGGGAGCGAGCGCTCCTCGCGGACCTTGGCGAGCTTCACCAGCATGGGCAGATTGATGCCCGCCAGCACTTCCACCTTGGGACGGCTCATGCAGGAAATCGCGAGGTTCGATGGCGTGCCCCCGAACATGTCGGTCAGGATGGCGACGCCGTCGCCGGAGTCGACGCGATTTACCGCTTCGATGATGTCGCTTCGACAGAGATCGGAGTCGTCCTTGGCCCCGATCGTGACCGCTTCGATTTGTTTTTGAGGACCCATGACATGCTCCAGCGCTGCCCGGAACTCGTCGGCAAGGCGCCCGTGGGTCACCAGTACTAGCCCAATCATCGGAAACTCCTCGCGGGCGCTTTTTTTTGGTGCACCGCACGAACGCGCCACTTTGACCATCCAGAGCCCCCGCGCAAGAGGGGATGTTTGCGAGTGTCCCGGAATCTGGCGGTAGAATTAAGGGGAGCCGCGCCGGTCTACTCGGTCGCGATACTGGGCCTGATATGGTTACCAATCCCCTTCAAGCAATGGTCGGTATCATTACTGGAGTATGAACTTTCGGTTGTCGTCATGGCGGCGACAACCAATGGGAGCGGTGAATAGCCTGCCGGGACCGGAATTCGCGGTATTTTGACACCAAAAATATCCGCAAATACCGCTTCGGGGGGCGGCAGCCGTGTCGCGTCAGCGGCAGCAAGATCGACCACGAGGCCGACGATCGCCTCCGCCGCGAAGCCGCAGCGGCGGATTCCGAGCCCGCGAATCTCGATCAGGCCCGCCAATTCCTCGACCGGACGAACCCATAATTGTCCCGCACCTGTGTCCAGCCGGACACGGTCATCGCCGACCAGGATACCCTGCGGAAGCTGTCCCGCGCGCCCGGCCAGGATCAGATCGAAGGCCAGGCGCGACTTGCCGGCGCCCGACGGCCCGCGGATCAGCACCGCGCGGTCTCCGACCTTCACAGCGGAAGCGTGCACGCTCGCACGGATGCCACCCGTCATGGCGCCGGCAGCCTGACCACGAAGCGGGCGCCCGCCACCGTCGGCTCGCCTTCGGGGCCGACTGGTCCGGGCCGGTTCTCCGCCCAGATTCGTCCGCTATGGGCCTCGACGATCTGTTTCGAGATCGACAGGCCGAGCCCGGAGTTCTGTCCAAAGCCCTGGTGCGGCCGGTCGGTGTAGAAGCGCTCGAACACGCGCTCCAGCGCGTCTTCGCGGATTCCCGGCCCGTCGTCATCGACCACGATCTCGATCTGCGAGCGCACGCGGCGGCAGAGGATGCGCACCTTGCCGCCGGCGGCGGAAAACGATTGCGCGTTGGACAGCAGGTTGGAGATCACCTGGCCGAGCCGCGAGTCATGGCCGGGCACCGAGAACGTGTCGCTGGGTCCCCGGCCCTCGAAGCGGACCTCGACGGCGACGTCGTGGCCGAGCTTGGTCTCGTTGGCGACCGAAGTCAGCGTCGTCAAAAGCCGGCGCAGGTCGACCGGCATCATGTCCTGCCGCTGCAATTCGGCATCGAGCCGGCTCGCATCCGAGATGTCCGAGATCAGACGGTCGAGCCGCCTGACGTCATGCTCGATCACCGCGAGCAGCCGCGCGCGGCTGTGCTCGCTTTTTGCCAAGGGTAGCGTTTCGACTGCGGAGCGCAGCGAGGTCAGCGGGTTTTTCAGCTCGTGGGCGACGTCGGCGGCGAACATCTCGATCGCCTCGATGCGGTTATAGAGCGCGTCCGTCATGTCGCGAATCGCGCCGGAAAGATGCCCGATCTCGTCGCGGCGGCGGGTGAAGTCGGGAATTTCGACGCGGGTCTTGATGCGGTAGCGGACGCGCTCGGCAGAGTCGGCGAGCCGGCGCACCGGACCCGCGATGGTGCTCGCGAGCAGCAGCGACAACAACATCATGACGAGCGAGGCGACGCCGCCCACTTTAAGGATCGCCAGCCGCTCGGCCGTCACCATCTGGTCGATGTCGTCGCCCTGCGTCGACAGCATCAGGGCGCCGTGGATGGTGCGGGAGCGCTGCACCGGCACCGCGACCGAGACGATCACCTCGCCGAGCGAATTGACGCGCACCAGGCTGCGCTTCTCGCCTTTCAGCGCGCTCGCGACCTCCTCATAGCCGTTGCCGTTCTCGGGTCCGAGTTCGCGATAGAGCGGAAGGTCGCCGCGGTTCAGCCAGGTGCGGACCGAGATCAGCGCGCGTTGGACGATGCCGGGCTTGGACGGCGGCGGCAGATCGAAGCGCAGCACGTTCTCGAGGCTGCGGCTGTCGAGGATCAGCCCGCCATTGGGATCGTAGATCCGGGCGCGGGTCTTGGTCGGCGAGATCAGCGTGCGCAGCACCGGCGCGACGCGCTCCGGATTGATCGGAAAATCGAGCGGCGAATATTCGTCCGCGCCATAGGATTCGCCGGGCTTCAGGTCGAGCAACCGGTCGGGATCGATGGTGATGGTGTTGGTCTGGACGGTCGCGGACGCGGCGATCGCGCCGGCGATGATCTCGGCCTGCACCAGCAGGCTCTGGGCGCGGGCATCGATCAGGCCGGCGCGGAATTGCGAGAGGTAGAGAACGCTCGCGACCAGCGCCAGCAAGCCCGCAATGTTCAACGAGACGATGCGACGGGTTAGGCTCGAGAAGCTGAGCGAGAAGAAGAACTGCCCGGCCCGGTTCAGCCAGCGCAGTGGCCGCTGCCAGCCCTTCAGCCCGGGGGCTTTGAGCTCCGGGCTTTGGCCGGCAGCATCGTCCAGAACCAGGGACGCGGAAGCGTCCTCGGCATTCATTCCTGGATCAGGCTGCGTTCGATCGAGCAATGGCCAGTGTTCCCCGAAGTTCGCGTCCCCGCGCAGCGCCCTCCACGTTGCCTATGCATCCTACCCCAGACGCACGGCGGCGTCAGCGCGCGAACGACGCAATCGTGCATTCGCAAAATCAGGCTTCCTTGAAGCGATAGCCGACGCCGTAGAGGGTTTCGATCATCTCGAAATCGTCGTCCACGACCTTGAACTTCTTGCGCAGCCGCTTGATGTGGCTGTCGATGGTGCGATCGTCGACATAGACCTGATCGTCATAGGCGGCATCCATCAGCGCATTTCGGCTCTTCACCACGCCCGGCCGGGTCGCGAGCGCCTGCAGGATCAGGAATTCCGTCACCGTCAGCGTCACCGGTTCGTTCTTCCAGGTGCAGGTGTGGCGTTCCGGATCCATGCGCAAAAGGCCGCGGTCGAGCGCCTTGGCGTCGTTCTCCTTCGGCACGGCGGTCGGGTCCTTCGGCTGCGAGCGCCGCAGCACGGCCTTGACGCGTTCGACCAGAAGCCGCTGCGAGAACGGCTTGCGGATGAAATCGTCGGCGCCCATTTTGAGGCCGAACAATTCGTCGATCTCCTCATCCTTGGAGGTCAGGAAGATCACCGGCAGGTCGGACTTCTGCCGCAGCCGGCGTAGTGTCTCCATGCCGTCCATGCGCGGCATCTTGATGTCGAGGATCGCGAGGTCCGGCTGGCTGGTGCGGAAACCGTCGAGCGCCGAGGCGCCGTCGGTGTAGGTCATGATACGGTAGCCTTCGGCCTCCAGCGCGATCGAGACGGAAGTGAGAATGTTGCGGTCGTCGTCGACCAGGGCGATTGTGGGCATGAGCCTGCTTTCAGTTTGCGGTTAGCTGAAACGGCGAGCAATCCATTGATGCGCCGCATATTGGGCTTCGAACTAGGTCACCGAGCAATGCAAGCTGGGCTGAAGTGTGACCGAGTTCCGAGAAGACGCCTCATTCGACGAAGCGCCCCGCCCCCTTCGGAATCCGTTTAGCCGAAAAAAGGTTCTTATTGCAACAGGATAGCGAGGTAATATGATGCAATCGACTGACGATTTCGATCCCAAAAGGGTAGCCCGGTCATTGCTTCGCCGCTCCAGGCAAGGAGCGCTCGCGACACTGATGACCGGCAGCGGCGATCCCTATTGCTCGCTGGTCAATGTTGCGAGCCATCCCGACGGCTCGCCGATCCTGCTGATTTCGAGCCTTGCCGTGCACACCAGGAACGTCCTGGCCGACAGTCGGGTGTCGCTGATGCTGGACGAGCGGGCCGCGGGCGATCCCCTGGAGGGCGCGCGCATCATGCTGGCGGGCCATGCCGAGCAGGCGAGCGGCGATCAGGCGGTACTCCTCCGCCGGCGGTACCTCAACACCCATCCATCCGCGGCGGCTTTCGCCGACTTCAAGGATTTTTCTTTCTTCCGGATCCGACCTGCCGAAACCCATCTGGTGGCGGGATTCGGGCGGATCGTCGATCTCAAGCCGGACCAATTCCTGACCGAAATCGGCCACGCCGCGGCGTTGATCGAGGGCGAGCAGGGCGCGATCGACCACATGAATGCCGATCATCGCGAGGCGATGAATCTCTACGCGACCAAGCTGCTCGGAGCCGAGATCTCCGACTGGCGCTGCACCGGCATCGATCCGGAAGGGATCGACATGCAGGCGGGGCAAGCGACGCTGCGGCTGGATTTTCCTGAAAGGGTTAACGGACCAGGCGAATTGCGCAAGATGCTGGTCAAGCTCGCGGACGAGGCGCGCGCCAAGGCATAATGCCCGGCGTTGGGGCATCGGCGCGGTTGAACGCGTGTGGGAGTTGGCGCGACCTATGGCAGCCCAACTGCCAGCCGAACTGGCGGCCACCGCGAGTGAGCGATCATGAAGACCCGCAATCGATTGGCGCTGATGTGTGCGGCGTTGGCTGCCGGCGCCTGTCCTGGTACGCCATCGTCGGCGCAAGGTTTGGCGGCGCAGAGCGCGAAAATCGCCGAGTTCGAGCGCGCCGGAAAATATGCCGAAGCGATCCCGCTCGCGCAGACCATGCTCGCGAACCAGGAGAAGGGTCCGCCTAACCGCGATCTGGCGGGCGCGCTGAATAACCTCGCGCAGCTTTATGGGGACGTTGGTCGAGACGCCGATGCCGAGCCCCTCCACAAGCGCGCCCTTGCCATCATGGAGAAATCGGTCGGTCTCGATTCGGCCGCGATGGCACCCGAGTTGACCAATCTCGGCGCGCTTTACGAACGGCAGCTCCGCTATGCCGAGGCCGAGCCGCTGTTCAAGCGGGCGTTGTCGGTCCGCGAGAGGGCGCTCGGCCAAAGCCATCCCGATGTCGGGCAATCCCTGAACAATCTGGCGACGCTCTACGAGAGAGAGGACCGCCATGCCGAATCCGAACCGCTTTTTAAGCGAGCGCTGGCGATCTACGAGAAAGCGGCGGGTCCGGAGAACCCCGCGGTCGCGACGGTCCTGAACAATCTCGGCCAGGTCTTGAAGAGCGAGGGCCGCGATGCCGACGCCGAACCGTCGCTCGCGCTCAGCACCCGCAAGCCAGCCGCTCCGAACTCGATGACGGGCTCTTCACCGCAAGCGAAGTCGCGCAGTTGAAGCTCAATGCCGACTGGGTGGTGCTGTCCGCCTGCAACACCATCGCCGGCGACAAGCCCGGCGCCGAAGCGCTGTCGGGCCTGGCGCGGTCGTTCTTTTATGCCGGCGCTCGGGCGCTGTTGGTGACGCATTGGTCGGTCGCCTCGGAAGCCGCCACCCGGTTGACAACCTCGACCTTCGAGCCTGCTCAAGGCCAACCCCTGAGATCGGCCGCGCCGAGGCGCTGCGCGAGGCCATGCTGGCCTATCTTGACGACGCCTCATCGCCGGAAAACGCCTATCCGGCCATCTGGGGCCCCTTTGCCCTGATCGGGGAAGGAGCAGCCCGCTAGGGTGCCATTGTGCGCCGCAATAGGCAAAATTAACCTCCGAGGTCGCGGCCGATTGTCGCGTCTGGAAAGGCCTACTCAGTACCCCGGAGGCCCTGTTCATCGGGGGTGCGTCGCGGCAAGCATTTGAGCGGCATCAAACGACGCCCGGGAATAAACCAAATCATGCGGGATCGGCTTGGCAACGCGGGTGTTGACCAGTAATTAGGTCGACGTGCCGAGGCCGGACGGCCATATTGAAGGTCCCGCGACGGGGCGTGTTGAGCAGTATTCGACTTGGCATTCGCCCTGGCGATGCGGGCTTTTGGGAGGTCTTTAGTGCAAGAGACGGGCGTGCATAATGGTGCCTTCGGCGCCGACAAATTCGGCTTCAGAAAACTCAAGGGCGTGAACTGGAATTTCGGCGCGCCGCAGCTCTATGAGCACTCGCTGCGTGCCAATGAGGCTATGCTGTCGGCCGATGGCGCGCTGTGCGCCGACACCGGCGTGTTCACCGGGCGCAGCCCGAAGGACAAGTTCACCGTTCGCGATGCGGTCACCGACAAGAACATGTGGTGGGCCGGCAACCAGTCGATCACGTCGGAGCAGTTCGAGGCGCTCTATCAGGATTTCCTGAGAGCTGCCGAAGGCAAGACGCTGTTCGCGCAGGATCTCTATGGCGGCGCCGATCCGAACCACCGGATCAAGACCCGCGTCTTCACCGAGCTCGCCTGGCACTCGCTGTTCATCCGCACGCTTCTGATCCGTCCCGAGGTCTCGGAACTGGCGGGCTTCGTGCCGGAATTGACCATCGTCGACCTGCCGAGCTTCCGCGCCGATCCCAAACGTCATGGCGTGCGCTCTGAGAACGTCGTGGCCATCGATTTCGCCCGCAAGATCGTCCTGATCGGCGGGTCTTATTATGCCGGCGAGATGAAGAAGAGCGTGTTCACCACGCTGAACTACTATCTGCCCGAGAAGGGCGTGATGCCGATGCATTGCTCGGCCAATGTCGGCTCCGACGGCGACACCGCGATCTTCTTCGGCCTGTCCGGCACCGGCAAGACCACGCTCTCGGCCGATCCGAAGCGCACCCTGATCGGCGACGACGAGCACGGCTGGGGCGAGGACGGCGTCTTCAATTTCGAGGGCGGCTGCTACGCCAAATGCATCAAGCTGTCGAAAGAGGCCGAGCCCGAGATTTTCGCGGCCTCCAAGCGTTTCGGCGCGGTGCTGGAGAACGTGGTGCTCGACGCCAACACCCGTGAGCCCGATTTCGACGACGGCTCGAAGACCGAAAACACCCGCTCGGCCTATCCGCTCGATTTCATTCCCAACGCCTCGCGCACCGGCCGCGCGCCGCACCCGAGGAACCTGGTGATGCTGGCGGCAGATGCCTTCGGCGTGATGCCGCCGATTGCAAAGCTGACGCCGGCGCAGGCGATGTACCACTTCCTGTCCGGCTATACCGCGAAGGTCGCGGGCACCGAGCGCGGCTTAGGCTCCGACCCGGAGCCTGAGTTTTCGACCTGCTTCGGCTCGCCGTTCCTGCCGCGCGATCCGTCCGTCTACGGCAATCTGCTGCGCGACCTGATCGCCAAGCACGACGTCGATTGCTGGCTGGTCAATACGGGGTGGACCGGCGGCAAATACGGCACCGGCCGCCGCATGCCGATCAAGGTGACGCGCGCGCTTCTGACCGCGGCGCTGGACGGCTCGCTGCGCCATGCCGATTTCCGCACCGACCGCTATTTCGGCTTCGCGGTACCGACCTCGCTGCCGGGCGTCGAGCCGCACATCCTCGATCCGATCAAGACCTGGAAGGACAAGGCCGAGTTCGACAAGACGGCCCGCGCGCTGGTCGGCATGTTCCAGAAGAATTTTGCCAAGTTCGAGAGCCTGGTCGACGCCGAGGTCCGCGCTGCGGCGCCGGAAGTGAAGCTTGCGGCGGAATGACGGAAAAGGGGCGGTCGTAAAGACCGCCCTTCTCGATTCCGCAAGATCGCGGGATACCCCGGTTAACCCGGGCTTAACCTAAATCCGCCCTGTAGTGACGCCCAAAGAATCGTCAGCGCGGAGCCATGCCATGTCGGACATTTTCAGCGTTCTTCAGAATGCCTACGCCACCGCGCCGCTGAGCCCGACGAACACCAAGTACACCCCGGTCGAAGCGAAGAGCTATCAGGGCACCTGGACCGGTACCTATTCGAACAACCAGAAATTCGAACTCACGATTTCCGACGTCAACGGCTTCCGCGCCCAGGTCAAATACCAGAGCGGCGGCACGACGCAGTTTCAGCAGGTCCTGATCGGGAATTCGTCGTTCCGCATCGGCAACAGCAAATTCGTGCTGACCGGCAGCGGCAAGGCGACGGTCGCCAACGCGGTGACCGATCCCACGACCGGTAACGTCAGCCTGGTCAAGGGCAGCGCGACCCTGAGCACCTGACACCGGGGGCGCAACATCGCGGGGCAACTGCCATGTCAAGTATTTTTAGCGTTCTCGCAAATGCCTACAGCACGGCGCCGCTGACGCCGACGTCCCACAAGCCCTACACCAATGTCGATCCCAAGAGTTATCAGGGCAGTTGGAGCGGGACCTATTCGAACAAGCAGAAATTCGAAGTCACGATCTCGCAGGTCCACGGCTTCCGTGCCGAAGTCAAATACCAGAGCGGTTCAACGGTGCAGTATCAGCAGGTCCTGATTAAGGATTCCGCGTTTCGCGTTGGTGACTCGAAATTCGTGTTGACGGGCAAGGGCAAGGCGGTGGTTGCCAACGCCGTGACCGATCCCGTGACCGGCAACGTCAGCGTGGTCAAAGGCAACGCGACGCTCGGATCATGATCTATTCTCTTTGTTTTGAGCACGGTCTCTTCGGAAAACCAGTTTCCGCTCCATCGGGTCGTGGCCCGAGGGCAGGCGTTTCCGGATCATGCTCTACGCCTTGAAATACGAGATCTGGGTCGTCGTCGCGAGCAGCCGCCCCGAGGGCGACCACAATTCGCCGGACTGGTCGCCGTAGCTCTTGTGGAAGACTTTGGCGTCGGCGACCGCGAGCACGCGGGTGATTCCTTCCTTCGCCAGATCATCTGTGTCGGTGTGGAAATAGGTCGTCAGCGACACCGTGCCGAACGGCATCATCTCGCGCTTGGCATGGAAGATGCGGCCGAAGAACGCGTCCGACATCGACATCAACGACAGCATGTCGATCTGTCTCGGCTTGCGGTCGCCGATCCATAGCTTCGAATATGCGCTCGCCGGCATCGACTTGGATGCGCCCGGAAAATCCAGCGACCCCTCGATGAAGCGAAAATCATATTGCTTCACCCAGGGGGCGGCGATTTTCGCATAGGGAACAATTCCCTCGAATGGCGTGGCTTGCGGGAATAGCGCCGCCTGGTAGGACCATGACGGGCGGCGTTCGGCGAACACCGCGGTCGCAAGCGTTGCGACGTCGGCGCCGCCTTGGCTGAGCTCTACGCACCAATGCTGCGACGAGCGGTTGGCCTTGACCAGCCGGACATCGAGATCGAACGCGCCTTCGGCGATCAGCGCGCAATAATTGACGGTCATCGACAAGGGATCGCCGGCGCGCTCCGGATGATCGACCAACGCGCGCAGGATGGTCGCGGCCGTGACCCCGCCGAACGGGCCGACGAAGGCCCAGTAGTCCGGGCTGGTCCGCCCCTGCCAGCGGCTGTCGCCGGCTGTGACGCGCGTGGCGTCGTCGAACAGGTGGCTCGATTTTGTCAGCATGAGATCCCCAGCAACGCAATTGACTCCATCGGGCAGTATCGTTGCGTGCGCCCCGAATTCAATGACGTCGTAGATAATGGACCCGCATGGCAGCCGGGCCTCGCCAGTGGTCCCGCCTCAGCGCGTCGCCTCGCGCTGCGCACCGGGCTCCTGCAGGGCCGGCGTCGGGCGCACCGGCACGTTCCAGATTTCCTCGGCATATTCGCGGATGGTGCGGTCGGAGGAGAACCACGCCATCCGCGCGACGTTGAGGATGGAAGCCCGCGTCCAGGCCGGCATCACCTGCCAGCGCGCGTCGATACCGCGCTGGGCCTCGTAATAGGCGTCGAAATCCGCGCTCACCATGTAGTGGTCGAGATAGCGCAACGCGTGCGCGATCGATTCGAAGCGGCCCGCATCGCCTGGCGAGAACTCGCCGCCGCCGATCGCGTTGATGGCGCGGGCAAGCCGCGGCGATTTCCCGATCACGTCGCTTGCATCCAGCCCCTGCTTGCGGCGGACCACGACGTCCATCGCCTCCATGCCGAAGATCGCGATGTTCTCAGGCCCGACGTGGTCGCGGATTTCGATGTTGGCACCGTCCAGCGTGCCGATGGTCAAGGCCCCGTTCAGCGCAAGCTTCATGTTGCCGGTGCCGGAGGCTTCCATGCCGGCGGTCGAAATCTGCTCCGACAGGTCGGCGGCCGGAATGATCACCTCGGCAAGGCTGACGTTGTAGTCGGCCAGGAACACGACCTTGAGACGCCCGCCGATTGCGGGATCGTTGTTGACGATTTCCGCGACGTCGTTGATCAGCTTGATGATCAGCTTGGCGTAGCGATAGCTCGCCGCCGCCTTGCCGGCGAAAATCTTCACCCGCGGCACCCAGTCGTGCTGCGGGTCATCCTTCATCGCCTGATACAGCGCCACCGTCTCGAGGATATTGAGCAGCTGGCGTTTGTATTCGTGGATGCGCTTGATCTGCACGTCGAACAACGCGCTGGGATCGACCCTGACGTTCATCCGCTCGCCGATCAGCCGCGCCAGCGCCAGCTTGTTGTGGTGCTTGACCTGGCGGAATTGCTGCTGGAATGCGTTGTCGCTGGCACGCGCTTCCACAAGCTCGAGCCGCGAGGGATCGTCGAGCACGGCCTCGCCGCAGGCCTCGCGCAACAGATCGGTCAGCTTCGGGTTGGCCAGCATCAGCCAGCGGCGGAAGGTGATGCCGTTGGTCTTGTTGGTGATGCGTCCGGGATAGAGATGGTTGAGGTCGTGGAACACGGTCTCCCGCATCAGGTCCGAATGCATCGCCGAGACGCCGTTGATGCGGTGCGATCCGACGAACGCGAGTTGTCCCATCCGCACCCTGCGGCCACTCCTCTCGTCAATCAGCGAAACCGAGGCGCGGAAGTCGACATCGCCCGGGCAGCGGGCTTCGGCGAGCGCCAGATTCTGGACGTTGATGCGGTAGATGATCTCCAGGTGTCGCGGCAGCAGCCGTTCGAACAGTTCCACCGGCCAGGTCTCCAGCGCCTCCGGCAGCAGCGTGTGGTTGGTGTAGGATAGGGTTGCGACCGTGAGCTTCCAGGCCTCGTCCCAGCGGAAATTGTGCAGGTCGACCAGGATCCGCATCAGCTCGGTCACCGCGAGGCTCGGATGGGTGTCGTTGAGCTGCACCGCGACCTTCATGGCGAGGCTGCGCAACTGGCCGTCGGAGGCAAGGTGGCGCTTGACGAGGTCCTGCAGCGAGGCGGAGACGAAGAAATATTCCTGCCGCAGCCTGAGCTCGCGCCCGGCCGGGCTCTCGTCGTTGGGATAGAGGAATTTGCAGATGGATTCCGCGCGCGCTTCCTCGGCGCTGGCGCCGAGGTAATCGCCGGTGTTGAAGACGTCGAGTTTCAAGGGGTCGGGCGAGCGCGCCGACCACAGGCGGAGCGCATTGACGTGCTGGCCGCGCCAGCCGACGATCGGGGTGTCGAAAGCCATCGCCTCGACTGTTTCCGCCGGATGCCAGATCGCGCGTTCGCGGCCCTTGTCGTCGACATGCTCGACGCCGCCGCCGAAATGCACGTGGTAGACCACTTCCGGCCGCTGCAGTTCCCAGGGGTTGCCGTAGCTGAGCCAGACGTCGGGATATTCCTTTTGCCAGCCGTCATCGATGATCTGGCGAAACAAGCCGAAATCGTAGCGGATGCCGTAGCCGGTCGCGGGGATCGCCAGCGTCGCCATGCTCTCCATGAAGCAGGCGGCGAGCCTTCCGAGGCCGCCATTGCCGAGCGCGGCGTCCGGCTCCATCTGCCGCAAGGTGTCAAGGCCGACGCCGAGATCGCCGAGCGCGGTCTCGAACACCTTCAAGAGGCCCATATTGTTGAGCGCGTCGGTGAACAGACGGCCGATCAGAAATTCGAGCGAGAGATAGTAGACCCGTTTGCTTCCGGCGTCGTAGCTCTGCTTTTCCGCTGTCAGCCAGCGATGCACGATGCGGTCGCGCAGCGCCAGCGCGGCCGCCTTGTACCAGTCGTGCCTGGTCGCCATCCCGGCATCCTTGCCGATCGCAAGCCTGAGCTTGGCGAGGATGGCGCTCTTGATTTCGGCCAGCGCGAGTTCGTCAATGGGTTGGCCGGGCGACGGATAATGGAACGGTTGGTCTGACAACTTGGTACCCGTTACGTGAGACTCACTGAAATGATACGCGCGTTGCGCGCCGCCCGAAACCCGTCCGGGTCGCGTTTGTGCGGCGCATGCATCATTTTTATGCAAAGACCGGGCCGATTTTGTCTGCAACGTCCCCGCCACATTCGGTGTTATGATAGGTCGCAACCGAGCGACAGCATCGGGACAGTGTCGGGAGGCCAGACATGCGACTAGCGATCGAAATTCTTGCCGCCTTGCTCCTGGTGCTTTGCGCGGGCGGGTCCAGCGCGGGCTTTGCCGCAAGCGGCCGCAGCGCCGACGGCCTGAGCTGCTCGTTCAGCGCCCCACAGAATGCCTCCCCCGCCGCGCGCTGCGCCGCGATCCGAAGGCAATGCGGCGGGAAGTTCTATGCCAACACCTGCGGCGACAAGATGCTGTCGGCGAATTGAGTTGATCGGCCCGTTACTCTCCTCTTGTCGTCCTGGCGAAAGCCAGGACCCATAACCACAGGCGTTAGATGAGGCCCGATAGGTCGCTCCAATCGAGATTGTCCTGTCTCGATGAGCTCAATCTTCCAGTCTCGCCGCCAAAACTTCAACTGCTTCTCTCTTGCGATCGCCTCTTGCGGCGTAGCAAAGCTCTCGACGTGGACAAGTCGATGTACCTTTGTACTTGCTGACAAATTTTGAGCCGCGACCCGCGCGATGCTGCTTAAGTCGCGTCCGCACGTTGTTCGTGACGCCGATGTTATAGAGCGTCCCGTGCCGCCCGCTCGCGAGAATGTAGACGTAGTATGCGCCAAGTATCGGTCATCGTCCGCACGACCTCCTCGAAAAACGGTCGGCTGTGGTTATGGGTCCTGGCTTTCGCCAGGACGACGACGGAAATAGAACGAATTAAGAACAATTTAGCAAGCCGTTGATATATCATAGTGATTCGGTGCAATGCCGATACAACATCTATGGTCTGTTCGAGCTTGTGAGGACTACATGTCCACCATCGCCTTCGATCAATGTGCACTTACCCGCATCGCCGACTTCGCGCGGACGCTGTCGCGGCTGCATCAGGCTTCCCGTCGCAGGCGAGTTGACGACGACGCGATCGACCGGGAGTTCAACGCGGTCTGCATGTCGGTGTGGGGCTACACCGCCGACGACATCAGCGACGAGCTGTTTTCGGCCGCGGACCACGCCTTCCTCGATACCCTCGATGAAGCGCACGCGCGCATCTTCGCGGCCGAAGCCGGCTATGACCTCGTCGACGACAACGGCATGCTCACGGACTGGTGGGGCTATTGCTGGATGATCCTCGCCGAAAAGCGCGGGCTACTGACGCCGGAAAACCGCGCCGCGGCGCGCGCGGCGATCGAGGAGAAGTACCTCGCGGCGCCGAACGTGATCGGCGTCATCGTCGGCCGGTAGAAATCAATCCGCTTCCGCTCGCTTGTCCCGCGCTCGCGCCGTTTTCGGCACAACGGTTGCGGCCGGCGCGGCGGCGGGGCTGACCGTCGAGAGCGGCACGTCGGTTGCGACCGTCTCTGCATTAACCGGCGCGACCTTCATCTCGCCCAGCCGGGCGCGGACTTCCGGCGTGAGCCCGGGATAGGACGCAACGGGAGTAAATTCCGCGGCCTGGTCGTTGCCGACCCGAACGCCGGAATAGGCGACCAGCCCGTCGGTGGTGGCGATCACGTCGCCTGGGCGCAGCGACGAGTCGAGCGAGAGATCGACCGGCGCAAGGCCGGCGGGGTCGCGGCCGTTGCAGGTGCAGTCGGCGCGCAGCGCTTTCCGATACGCAAATGCGTTCTCGCTGTCGGCGTAGCGCTCGCCGCTCGCCGAATAGGCGCCGTCGATGCTGGAGCCGAAGAACACCTTGGTCGGGCTCGCGGGACAGAAGGCCTGGCACATCTGGACCGGCGATGCGTTGCCGCGCATCAGCGGAAAATACCTCCCGTCGCAGCTTCGCACGCAAAAGGCGGGACCGGAACTCGCCACCACGGGGCGCGGCGGGGATCGCGGGTTGCGGCGTGTTGCCGAAAGGGTCGGCGAAGAAATTCGCCTGCGGCGGCGCCTTTTGCTGCTGCGGTTTTTGCAGGCCGCCGAACAGGAAATCGAACAGGCCTTCGGCCGAGGCAAGTCCGGGTGCGAATACCACGGGGAGGACAATCGCGGCAGCAGCGACAAGCATATCCCGGCGCCGCTTGCGCTGAAAAGGCAACTCGGTACGCAACGCTTACTCCACCCGACGCAACAAACCGACTTGGAGAGCGCGCGAGGCGTGCGCTCCAGGTTCGGATTCACCATAGTGGGGGATGGTAAACGAGCCGTGAGCGGGCGGTGGAAATACGGGAAAGAAATGGTGGTGGCCGCTCGCTAACCTCTCCCCGCTCTTTGCGGGAGGCTGCGTCAACCGTGCAAGAATTCCGTCGCCTTGTACAGCGAACGGAACGGCAGGCCGGCCTGCGCAAAAGTTTCGCTGGCGCCTTCCTCGCGGTCGACCATGGTCAAAACCAGCGCCACCTCGCCGCCGGCCTCGCGCACCGCTTCGACCGCCTTCATCGCCGAGCCGCCGGTGGTGGTGACGTCCTCGACGATCACCACGCGCTTTCCCTCCAGGCTCTCGCCTTTCGCCAGCCCTTCGACCGCCAGCCGGGCGCCGTGCTCCTTGGGCTTCTTGCGCACGAAGAACGCCGCGATCGGATGGCCCTTGATCCATGAGATCTGCGCGATCGCGCCGGCCAGCGGCACCGCGCCCATTTCCAGCCCGCCGATAAAATCGAGCTGGTCGTCCTTCAGCGTCTCATACGTCAGTTCCGCCAGCAGCGTCGCGCCCTCGGGGTCGAGCATGGTTGGCTTCAGGTTGAAGTAGAAATCGCTCTTGCGGCCCGAGGCCAGCGTGATCTCGCCGCGGCCGAACGAGCGCTTGCGGATGATCTCGGCGAGGCGGGCACGGGAGGCTGACTTGGACAAGGCTTTTTCCGATTTCTTCGGGTTCGAGCGCAATCTATCGGCGGTCTCCGGCACATGCCAGCGCGGATGACGGGCCGTCAACAAGCGGGAGGGCGCCGTCCGCGCCTTACCCGTTAGGCGGCGAGGGGGAATGCACGGGACCCATTTTGCCGCCGGAATGCATGGATGCTACACACACTCGCCTGAACAAAAGCTGAAGGGGTTTTGATGACCATCGAGCTCTACACCTGGAACACGCCGAACGGCCGCAAGATCTCGGTCGCGCTGGAGGAAATGGCCCTGCCCTACAAGGTGATCCCGGTGAACATCAGCAAGGGCGAGCAGATGGCGCCGGCGTTCCTCGAAATCAGCCCGAACAACAAGATCCCGGCGATCGTCGATCCCGAGGGTCCTGAGGGCAGGCGGGTCAGCGTGTTCGAATCCGGTGCGATCCTGCTCTATCTCGGCGAGAAGACCGGAAAGTTCCTGCCCAAGCCGTTGATCGAGCGCATCCCCGTCTACGAGTGGCTGATGTGGCAGATGGGCGGCTTCGGTCCGATGCCCGGACAGGTGCACCACTTCATCGCGCTGGAAAACGAGCAAGAGCGCGCCTACGGCCTGAAACGTTTCATGGCCGAGACACGGCGGCTCTATGGGGTGCTGGATCGGCGGCTGGCCAAAGAGGAGTTCGTCGCCGGCCCTCTCTCGGTCGCGGATTTTGCCATTCTCGGCTGGGCCTGGCGGCACCCGCGCCACAAGGTCGAGCTTTCGGATTTCCCCAACGTCAAACGCTGGTACGATGCGCTGATGGCGCGCCCCGCGGTGAAGCGGGGGATGGAAGCGAAGCTGGATTGAGTCTGGGCTTGTTCGCGCACGTTGCCTTACCCTCGCCTCGCCTCGACCGCCATCCGCACCGCGAGGCCGGCGAGCACGGTGCCCATCAGCCAGCGTTGCACCAGCATCCAGGTCGGCCGGGTGCCGAGGAACAGCGCGATTGACCCGGCGGCAAGCGTGATCATGGTTTGGACGCTGACGCTGATGGCGATCTGGATCGACCCTAGCGCCAGCGACTGCGTCAGCACGCTTCCGTGCGCCGGATCGATGAACTGCGGCAGCAGCGCCAGATACAGCATCGCGATCTTGGGATTGAGAAGGTTGGTCACAAAACCCATCGCGAACAGTTTTCGCGGGCTATCGAGCGCGAGCTTCTTCACCTGGAACGGCGACCGCCCGCCGGGCTTGATCGTCTGCCACGCCATCCACAGCAGATAGGCGGCGCCGGCGAAGCGCAGCGCGTCATAGGCGTAAGGCACCGCGAACAACAGCGCGGTGACGCCGAACGCCGCGCACAGCATGTAGAACACGAAGCCGAGCGCGACGCCGCCGAGCGACACCACGCCCGCCGCGGGACCTTGCGTGATCGAGCGCGAGACCAGGTAGATCATGTTCGGTCCGGGCGTCAGCACGAGGCCGAGCGAGATCAGGGCGAAGGCGAACAGGGCAGAGGCTTGGGGCATCTGGAACTCGCGGAAGGACAGATGTACGCCTTTCTAACGCGCGCGGCGCCGCGATGCCACGTCGACGATGGCATGGATGATGGTCGGAAACTTCAGGGATGACAGCCAATTGCTAATGCGCCTCGTCCCAATTGTCCGCCGCTCTTGCGTCGACCTGCAGCGGCACCGAGAGCAGCACGGCGGGGAAGGGCGCGTCCTGCATCACGTGTTGCACCACCGGCAAGGTCGCTGCGACCTCGTCGTCCGGCACCTCGAAGATCAATTCGTCGTGCACCTGCAGCAGCATCTGCGCCGAGAGCTTCTTCTCTGCCAGCGCGTCCTCGACGCGGGTCATGGCGCGGCGGATGATGTCCGCCGCAGAACCCTGCAAACGCGCGTTAATCGCGGCGCGCTCGTTGAAGGAGCGGACCGAGGCGTTGGAGGCCTTGATCTCGGGGTAGTGGCACTTGCGGCCGAACAGCGTGGTGACGTAGCCGTGCTTGCGGCAGAACTCGCGGGTCTCGTCCATGTAGGCGCGGATGCCCGGAAAGCGCTCGAAATATTTCTTGATATAGGCGGAGGCTTCCTCGCGCGCGATGCCGAGCTGGTTGGCGAGCCCAAACGCCGAGATGCCGTAGATGATGCCGAAATTGATCGCCTTGGCCCGGCGGCGCACCTCGCTCGGCATGTCCTTGATCGGCACGCCGAACATCTCCGACGCCGTCATGGCGTGAATGTCGAGCCCGTCGCGGAACGCCTGCTTCAAGACCGGCAATGTCGGCGATCTCGGCGAGCAGCCGCAGCTCGATCTGCGAATAATCCGCCGACACCAGCTTGTGGCCTTCGGTGGCGATGAAGGCGCGGCGGATCTTTCGGCCGTCCTCGGTGCGCACCGGGATGTTCTGCAAATTCGGCTCGTTCGACGACAGCCGGCCCGTGGTGGTCGCCGCCAGCGCGTAGGTGGTGTGGACGCGGTGGGTCTGCGGATGGACGTAGGCCGGCAGCGCGTCGGTATAGGTCGATTTCAGCTTCGAGACCTGGCGCCATTCCAAGATCTTCCTGGCAAAGTCGTTGCCCTGTTCGGCGAGGTCGTCGAGAATCTGCGCCGAGGTCGACCAGGCGCCGGTCTTGGTCTTGGTGCCGCCGGGGATCGCCATCTTGCCGAACAGGATGTCGCCGATCTGCTTGGGGCTGCCGACATTGATCGGCTCGCCCGCCAGTTCCTGCAGCTCGGCTTCGACCCGTGCCGCGGTCTGGGCGAAATCGCCCGACAGCCGCGACAGCACCTGGCGATCGATCGAGATGCCGCGCCGTTCCATCCGCGCCAGCACGGCAACCAGCGGCCGCTCCAGCGTCTCGTAGACCGCGGTCATGCGTTCGGCGACGAGGCGGGGTTTGAGCACACGCCATAGCCGCAAGATCACGTCGGCGTCCTCGGCCGAATACGCGGTCGCCCGGTCGATCGCGACCTGGTCGAAGGCGAGCTTGTTCTTGCCGCTGCCGATCAATTCGCCATGGGTCAGGACGGCATGGCCGAGCCAACGCTCGGCCAGCGCGTCGAGCCCGTGCGCGTTGCGCCCGGCATCGAGCGCGTAACTCATCAGTTGCGCGTCGTCATAGTTGCGGATGGTGATGCCGGCCTGCGCAAACATCACCGCGTTGAACTTGATGTTGAAGCCGATCTTGAGAATCCCGGGCGATTCCAGCAATGGCCGCAACGCCTCCAGCGCGTCGCTCTCCCTGATCTGGTCCGGCGCAAGACCTGCGTCGAACAGCCCGACGCCGTCGCCCGATTGCTTGTGGCTAAGCGGAACATAGCAGGCATCGTTCGGCGCCAGCGCCAGCGCGATGCCTGAAATCTCCGCCTGCATCGGATCGATCGAGTTCGCCTTGGCCTCGATGGCGAAATGGCCGACATCGTGCACGCGCGCAAGCCAGGCATTGAGCTGATCGAGGGTACGGATGGTCTGGTATTTGCTGCGATCGACCGGGAGCTTTCGCGCGGCTTCGGCGCGCGCGGCGGCAAGCGAGATCGGCGTGCCCTTGAGGCTCGCGGCCCTGTCGCTTCGGCTATCTCCGGCCTTGGCCTGCTCTTTCCCTCCCCCGCTTGCGGGGGAGGGAGAAAAGAGGTCTCCGCTGCCGCTCGGTGCTGCGGCGGAAGGGTTCGCACCGGCAACGGCGCCGCCGCTCTTGCTCCCCGCACCCGCTTCCACATCCGCCGGATCGATGTGCGCGTATTCGGCGACGCGGCGGGTGAGGGTGGAAAACTCCATCGTCTTCAAGAACGCGATCAGCTTGCGCGCATCCGGCTCATGCACGGCGAGATCATCGAGCGGGGTGTCGAGCTTGACCTTGTCGTCGAGCAGCACGAGCTGGCGCGAGACCCGCGCCTTCTCGGCATTCTCGATCAGCGCCTCGCGCCGCTTCGGCTGTTTGATTTCGCCGGCGCGAAACAGCAGTGTCTCCAGGTCGCCATATTCGACGATCAGTTGCGCGGCGGTCTTGACGCCGATGCCGGGCACGCCGGGGACGTTGTCGGTTGAATCGCCGGCCAGCGCCTGCACCTCGACCACTTTCTCCGGCGGCACGCCGAACTTTTCGATCACTTCGGGAATGCCGATGCGGCGATCCTTCATGGTGTCGTACATGGTCACCCTGTCGGTGACGAGTTGCATGAGGTCCTTGTCGGAAGAGACGATGGTCGTGGTCGCGCCACGCTCGCCGGCCTCGCGGGCGTAGGTCGCGATCAGATCGTCGGCCTCGAAACCGGCCTGCTCCAGGCAGGGCAGGTCGAAGGCGCGCACGGCGTCGCGGATCAGCGAAAACTGCGGGATCAGGTCGTCGGGCGCCGGCGGCCGGTGTGCCTTGTAGTCCGGATAGATCTTGTTGCGGAAGGTTATTTCCGACTTGTCGAAGATGATGGCCAGATGCGTCGGCCGGTCGTGCTCCGGCATGTCGCGGAGCAGCTTCCACAGCATGTTGCAGAAGCCGAGCACGGCATTGACCTGCAGCCCGTCGGACTTGCGGTTCAAGGGCGGCAGCGCGTGGTAGGCGCGGAAAATGTAGGAGGAGCCGTCGACCAGGAACACATGGTCGCCTTTGGCCGGCGCTTGGACGGCAGTCGGCTCGGGAGCGGCTTTTTGCGGGGATTTCGGCATGGCCGGAACTTAAGGATTTTTGCGGCGATTGACAGCCTCGGAACGGCGGTTTTTGAAGTTCCGCCGGCACTATCCACGCTGTCATCGCCCACGAGGATGTCCAAGCCGGGCGATAACCAGTGTTGCGGGGCCGCGGGCCGCGCAAAACCCTATCGGATCGGCGGCGCGTATTGAATGCCGCCGGCGCTCCAGAGCTGGTTCAACCCGCGCGGAATGTGCAGCTTCGACTCGGCGCCGATATTGCGGTCGTAGACTTCGCCGTAATTGCCGACGTGGCGGATGATGCGCACGGCCCAGTCCTTGGTCAGCCCGAGATCCTCGCCGTAAGTGCCTTCGGTGCCGACCAGGCGCATCACGTCCGGCTTCTTCGACTTCAGCGCCTCGTCGATGTTCTTGGAGGTGACGCCGAGCTCTTCCGCGTCGATCATCGCATACAGCGTCCATTTCACGATCATCATCCAGTCGTCGTCGCGCTGGCGTACCACGGGCGCGAGCGGCTCCTTGGAGATGACGTCGGGCAGGATGACGTGGTCGCCGGGCTTGGAAAGATTGAGCCGCAGCGCGTAGAGCTGGGAGACGTCGGCGGTGAAGGTGTCGCATTTGCCGGAATCGTAGGCCTTGACCACCTCGTCCAGCTTGGGGAACTTCATCTCCTCGTATTTCATGTTGTTGGTGTGGAAATAGTCGGCGAGGTTGAGCTCGGTCGTCGTCGCCCCCTGCACGCAGACCTTGCTGTCGTTGAGGTCGAGCGCGGAATCGATCTTGCGCGACCGCGGCACCATGAAGCCCTGGCCGTCATAATAGGCGACCGCCGGGAAATAAAGGTCGTAGTTCTCCTCGCGCGACATGTCCCAGGTCGAGTTGCGGGACAGGATGTCGACTTTACGGTTCTGCAGTTCCTTGAAGCGCTCATTGGCGTCGAGCGGAATGAACTTCGCCTTGGTCGGATCGTCGAAAATGGCGGCCGCGACTGCGCGGCAGAAATCGACGTCGAAGCCGGTCCAGTTGCCCTTGTCGTCGGGGATCGAGAAGCCGGGCAGCCCGGCATTGACGCCGCAGAAGACCTCGCCGCGGCGGATCGTCCGCTTCAGCGTGCGCGTATCGTAGAACTCATAGGTGATGGCGACGGCCGCGACCAGCGACGGCGACCGCGAGCCCGATCAATAGGCCGCCTCGGAATGTGCGCATGATTTATCTCTCACAAATAATCGGGAAAAGAACTCTGAAGAAGAAGCGGCCGTTGCGGTTACAATTCAGGCTTCTGCCGCACGATCACCTTGGTGCCGACCGGCACGCGGTCATAGAGGTCGCTGACGTCGGCATTGACCAGGCGGAAGCAGCCGGACGAAATCGCGGTGCCGATGGTCCAAGGCTGATTGGTACCGTGGATGCGGTAGACGGTGGCGCCGAGATACATGGCGCGGGCGCCGAGCGGATTGCCCGGGCCGCCGGCCATGAAACGCGGCAGATAGGGCTGGCGCGCGATCATCTCGGGCGGCGGAGTCCAGTCAGGCCATTCGGCCTTCTTGGAAATGTTCAGAAGTCCTTGCCACTGAAAGCCGTCGCGGCCCACCCCGATGCCGTAGCGCAGCGCGCGCCCGCCGGGCTGGACCAGATAGAGATGGCGCTCGGCGGTCGAGATGATGATGGTGCCGGGCGGCTCGGTGGTGCGGTAAAGCACCATCTGCTTCTGCCATTCCGGATCGAGTTGCACGGAATTGTCGGCCACAAGTCCAGGCTGGTCGCCGGGATCGGGCTGCTGTGCGTAGCTCTGCGAGGCCGAAAGCGTCAGGCCAACCGTGGCCGTTATCATCCAAATCAGGTGATGGAATCTCGTCATGCAAAGGTCTCCTCGCCGCCGCCGGCAAAATCACTGGAAGCATCAAATCTCAGCGTCAGCTTGATGGCAAGTCTAGGGCAGTTGCGTCGCTGGACGCTTTCATTTGGCGGATTGGCCGTTCATACCGCGCGTTCATATTAGCCGTTCATCTTGGCGCAAGCCACAGCCGCAGCCGTAGGAGACGATGGCGACGCTGGCCACTCCCGCGAGCCATAGCGCGGCGAACCATAACAGGCGCCGAATGAGCGGCCTCGGTGTTGGTTCGGAAACCATCAGTGATAGCCGCTCCCGGGTCTCACCTTGCCGCGAAACACCCAATAGGCCCACCCCGTATAGCCGAGAATCAGCGGGATCAGCCCCGCGACCCCGACCAGCATGAAGATCTGGCTGCTCTCGGGCGAGGCCGCCTGCCAGATGGTGATGCTCTGCGGCACGATATAGGGATACATGCTGATGCCGAGGCCGGCATAGGACAGCGCGAACAACACAAGCGTCAGAAAGAACGGCTGGGTATCTTTTTTATCGGCAAGGCCGCGCAGCAACAACACAGCCACGATGGCGACCGCAACGGGAACCGGCGCGGTCATGATGACGTTCGGCCAGGTGAACCAGCGATGCGCGTATTGAATATGGAGGAAGGGCGTCGCGATGCTGACCGCGCCGATCGCGCCCAGCATCGCAAATAACAGATACCAGCTCGTGGAATAAGCCTTCGCGCGAAGCTCGCCTTCTGTCTTCAGCACCAGCCAGGTTGCCCCTAACAGCGCATAGCCGACAACGAGCGACAGTCCGGTCAGGATGCTGAACGGCGTCAGCCAGTCCCACCAGCCGCCGGCATAATGCCGGCCGTCGACATGGACGCCCTGGAGGATGGCGCCGAGCGCAATTCCCTGCGCCAGCGTCGCAAGCCACGAGCCGCCGGCAAACGCGATATCCCAGCGGTTTCGCGTGCTCTGCGTGGTCCGCCAGCGGAATTCGAAGGCGACGCCGCGGAAGATCAGGCCGATCAGCATGGCGATCACGGGTGTGTACAGCGCCGGGATCAGCACCGCATAGGCGAGCGGAAACGCCGCCATCAGGCCGCCACCGCCGAGCACGAGCCAGGTCTCGTTGCCGTCCCAGACCGGCGCGACGCTGTTCATGATCACGTCGCGGTCGGCTTTTGCCGGGAACAACGGAAACAGGATGCCGAGCCCGAGGTCGAACCCGTCCATCACCACATAGACGAACACGGCAAAGGCGATGATGAAGGCCCAGACGGTTGCGATGTCGATACTGGCGGTCATCGAGCGGATCCTTCCGCGACCACGCCCGCCGCCGGCGTGATGCCCGCCGTCCGGGTCGGTGTTGCGCCGCTTGGTCCCTGTTCGCCCTGATGCGGCGGCCGCGCCATCAGCCGGAACAGGTAGGTCAAGCCGGCCGCATACACCACGAAGTACACGACGATGAAGGCGAGTAGCGATGAACCAACCGCAGGCGCGGCCAGCGGCGACGCCGAGTCGGCGGTGCGCAGCAGCCCGTAGACCGTGAACGGCTGGCGTCCGGTCTCCGTCGTGATCCAGCCCGCGAGCACGGCAATGAAGCCTGCCGGGCCCATGGCGACCGCGAACAGGTGCAATAGCCGCCAATGATAGAGCGAGCCGCGCCAGCGCGCCCACAGGCTCGACAGGCCGAGCGCGAAGATCAGAAGTCCGAGGCCAACCATGATGCGGAATGACCAGAACGTGATCGGAACCGGCGGCCAGTTTTCACGCGATATCGTATCCAGCCCGGCGAGCGGCGCATCCGGCGAATGCTTGAGGATGAGCGAGCCGAGTTTCGGGATTTCGAGCGCATAATTGACCCTGGCGGCTTGCTCGTCGGGCAGGCCGAACAGGATGAGCGGCGCGCCGTCCGGGTGGCTCTCGAAATGGCCTTCCATCGCCATGATCTTCACCGGCTGATGCTCGAGCGTATTGAGGCCGTGCTGGTCGCCGGCAAGAATCTGGATCGGCGCGACCAGGGTCGCCATCCACATTGCCATCGAAAACATGACGCGGGGACCGGCGAGGTGGGAATCGCGCAGCAGATGAAGCGCGCCGACCGCGCCGACCACGAGCGCGGTAGTCAGATAGGCCGCGAGCACCATGTGGACGAGGCGATAGGGAAATGACGGATTGAAAATCACCTTGAGCCAATCGGCGGCGACGAATTGCCCGTCGGCATTGACGGCGTAGCCGGCCGGCGTCTGCATCCAGGAATTGGCCGAGAGAATCCAGAACGCCGAGATCAGCGTGCCGATCGCAACCATCAGGGTTGCGAGGAAATGCAATTTGTGGCCGACGCGTTCGAGCCCGAACAGCATCACGCCGAGGAAGCCGGCCTCGAGGAAAAACGCGGTCAGCACCTCATAGGCCATCAAGGGACCGACCACCGGTCCGGTCTTGTCGGCGAAGGCGGACCAGTTGGTGCCGAACTGGTAGGACATCACGATGCCCGACACCACGCCCATGCCGAAGGCGATGGCGAAGATTTTCAGCCAGTAATTGAACAGGTTGATGAAGACCTCGCGCGCGGTCGCAAGCCACAGCGCTTCCAGCACCGCGAGATAGCTCGCCAGTCCGATCGAGAAGGCCGGAAAAACGATGTGAAACGACATCGTGAATGCAAATTGCGCCCGCGCCAATACCACCGCCGCGTCCCAGCCGTCGAACATCTCAGCTCATCCGTCGTCGTTCGTCCGTCGGAGGTTTAGCACGCCCGGTGTGACGATGGTATCGCGCTCGCATCTTCGCCGATGGCAACACCATTCGCGTCCCCCGCGCTGGAAATTTTAAGACACCGTTACAGGTCCGAATTTTCGCGAACATTTGACCGGGCTCCCAGCGCTTCTTCTCAACTCCGAATTGCGGGGGAAATCGGGGCAGGGGCAGCAAGTCGCGATTTTTTCAAGCGAGCGAACAGACCAATGCGAAAGCGCGCTGAGCGAGCCGCAAACGCAAAACGACCCGGAAGGGGGGCATCCCGTCCGGGTCGTTGGAGGTTCTTTGAAAGGTTTAGAACACTGAAGTGAGCGTGTCGGCGCCAACTGATGATTGGAGGTGTAGCAGGTAAGTTTTTCCGCCCGATTTCGCCGATTATTTCAATTGTTTCGTTAGCGGTCTTGTTCCGTTAACTCGCCTGGAAGTCTGATTTTCTTTCCAACCGACCGATTCCGTTGGTGTTTTCAGGCGGCCAGGCTGTCGACGCCGGCGCCCTTGAGCAGGTCGGCGAGCTGCTTGCGGGCATAGAACATCCGCGTCTTCACCGTGCTCTGGGGAATGCCGATGATCGCGCCGACCTCCTCGACCGACTTCTCGTGATAGTAGACGAGGTTGATGATCTCGCGGTGGGCCGGCGACAGTTTCGCCACGCAGGCGCGCAGGATTGCGCTGGTGGTCGCGCGGTCCAGCGAGGCTTCCGGCGTTTCGGCTTCGTCGGCGATCTCGCGGACGTCGTCCTGATCGATGTCCTCGAAACGCCGCTGGCGCAACGAGGTCAGCGCCTTGAAGCGGGCGATCGACAGCAGCCAGGTGGAAACCTGCGAGCGGCCTTCGAACTGCCTCGCGGTGCGCCAGACATCGAGGAAAACCTGGCTCACCAGGTCTTCCGCCATGGTGGCGTCGCGCACGATGCGCAGGATGAAGCGGTAAACCCGTACATTGTGACGAGAATAAAGGATGTGCATCGCGGTCCGGTTACCATCGGCAATGCTTTCCAGAAGCATTTCGTCCGAGGTCGCCTGAGCAGCGATGATGCTCCGGCGGGCTGCGGCGTTGATGGCGACGACGTTCTGCATGACAGTCTCCCGGTTCGCCGCCAGTAGCGGCGCTTCGTTGGGTCAAATTGTTAATGAGCCAACGTTTCGAGACTTCTGCACCAAGCGCGGAAAATGGTTTCGTGGGGCCGAGAATTGTTTCGTCGCGGCGTTTGCGACGAAACACTCGCGGCGGAAATGTGAATATTTTCAAGATGCGGAAAATTGGAGGGATGTGGGGCCCAACCCCGAACGGTCGTCGTCTCCGGCGAAGGCCCGGAACCCATCATCAAAGGGCGTAGGGTTGGGCAAACTGGAGCGCCCGCCCCTGCAACAAGGCTATGGTTGCTCGCTCTCGCGAGGACGACGGTAGAGGGATTTTCGAGGAACGACGCTTGGAACTAACCTTTATCGCCCGTCGGCGAGAACAGATAGCCGCCGCCGCGGATGGTGCGGATTACGGCGGGCTTGGTCGGATCGGGCTCGATCTTGCGCCGGATCCGCATGATCCTCAAGTCCACGGCGCGGTCAAAGGCCTCGGCGTCGCGCGCGTTGGCAAGCTCTAACAGCCGCTCGCGCGACAGCACCCGCTTCGGATTGGCGGCAAATACCTTCAGCAGGCTGAATTCGGAAGCGGTGAGGGGATGCTCGTTGCCCTCGTCGTCGCGCAACGCCTGCGCCGCCAGATCGAGCCATTTGGTGCCGAACCGCACCAGCTGATCCTTTGCGGCCTTGGCGCCGGCCGCCTCGGTCGCCGGCTGCGCGGCCTTGGCCGGCGCGCTCCGCCGCAGCACCGAGCGGATGCGCGCCATCAGTTCGCGCAGCTCGCAAGGTTTCGCCACATAGTCATCGGCGCCGAGCTCGAGTCCGACGACGCGGTCGATCGGGCTTGCGGTCGCGGTCAGCATGATGACGGGCACGTTGGTGCGGCTCTTCAGGTCGCGGATGATGGAAAGCCCGTCTTCCTCCGGCATGTTCAGATCCAGCACCACGAGGTCGGGGGTAGAGGCCTCGATCGCGCCGCGCAGGCTCTTGCCGCCATCGCACAGCGTCACGGTAAATCCGTGCATCTTGAGGTAGTCGCCGACCATCTCGCGGGCCGGCGCCTCGTCATCGACGATGATGATATGCTGGCTCTGGCTCATGACATCTCGGTCGCAGGTAGGACGATGGTGAAGGTCGATCCCAGCCCGGGACCGCCTGAGGCGGCGGTGACTTCGCCGCCGTGCATGTCGATGATGCGCTTGACGATGGACAGGCCCAGTCCCGTCGAGCTTTCGCCGGCGGTGGGCTTCGCCGACAGGCGCTGGAAGCGGCCGAACAACCGGCCGAGGTCTTCCGGCGAGAGCCCGGCACCCTCGTCGGCGACGCGGATTGTGGTGTTTTCGTCTTCATGCGTGACCAGAACCGAGATCTTGCCGCCGATCGGGCTGTACTTGATGGCGTTGGAGAGCAGGTTGTCGATCGCCTCGCGAATGCGGTCGGTGTCGCACATGGTCACGATGTTCGGCGGCGCCGACACCATGATGGTCTGCTGCTTGTTGACGGCGAGCGGCTGGTTGGCATCGGCGACCTCGCTGACCAATGCGGCGACGTCGACCGGCTCGCGGCGGATGGTGATGTCGAAGGCGTCGGCCATCGCGTCCGAGATCAGGTGATCGACCATCGTGGTCAGCCGCCTGGTAGCGTCGCGGATATGGTCGATCTGGGAGGTGACGCTTTCTTTCGACGCGCCGGTCGAGATCAGCTCGGTCAGCATTTCGGTGCGGCCGAGGATCACGCCCAGCGGGTTCTTGAGATCATGGGCGACGGTGCCGAGAATCTCGTTCTTGAAACCGTTGGCGCGCTGCAGCCTGAGCCATTGCGCCGACAGGCGGCGGTTGGCCTGCATCAGCGCGCGGGTGCGCTGGGCGACGCGGTCCTCGAGCTGGGTGTTGGCTTCGTGCAACTGCTGATAAAGGATGACGTTGTCGAAAGCGATCGAAAGCCGGCTGCCGAAAATCTCCACCAGGGAGCGGTCGGTCTCGGACAATTGGCGCTCTGCCTGCAGCAGCACGACGACCTCGCGTCCGCTGCCGGTGCGGACGTAAAGCACGGTGCGCTGGTCGGCGAATTCGTGCTTGCGGCGCCTGAAGGCGGCTTCCACCATCGAGCGCAAATCCGGATCGAGCGACTTGGACCCGGCGGCGCCGATGAAGCGGCTGTAGCAGCCGGAGCCTGCCAGCACGGAAAACTCGTCGCTGGCCTTGTTGCCGTCGTCGCGCAACACCAGGATGCCGGCACAATCGACGTTGAGCAGCGAGGCGAGCTGCGTCAGCACGCCCTCGGCGAGCCGCTGCATCGATTTGAAGTCGTAGAGCGTCGACGCCGCATCGATGATGATCTCGAGCCCGCGCCGGGTCTGCACCATGCGCTCGAGCTGCTGGTAGCTGCGCAGCGCCGCGGTCAGCGAGGTGAACAGCTTGTCGGCGGTCAACTCCGTCTTCGCCTTGTAGTCGTTGATGTCGTACTGGACGATGACGCGCCGTTCGGGCGCCTGGCCGGGCTGGCCGGTGCGCAGGATGATGCGGACGGTCTCGTTGTGGATCTCGTTGCGGATATATTCGACGAGGTCGAGGCCGGCGACATCAGTTTCCATGATGACGTCGAGCAGCACGGCCGCGATGTCGGGATTGTTGCGCATCAGCGTGCGACCCTCGGCCGCCGAATAGGCCGACAGGATTTCCAGGCCCTGGCCGTTTAGCGAGTAATCGCTCAGCGCAAAGCGCGTGCCCTCGTGCACGGCCTGATCGTCGTCGATCACGGCGATTTTCCATTTGCGCGCAGAGGAATCCTCCTCCGCGGCCTCGGTATCGTCGATCAGGTGGAGGACATCGTCCTGTTCGGCCATTGAGTGGTTCCGTCGGCTGTGGTCTCGGATGCCGCATCGCCGCCCTTGGCGGTCCTGGGCATGATAATGCGAAATGTGGTGCCTTGTCCCAGTCTTGACTCCAGCATCATGCGGCCGCCGAGCTGCTGAGTGACCAGGTTATACACGATATGGAGGCCAAGGCCGGTGCCGCCCTCGTTGCGGCGTGTGGTAAAGAAGGGGTCAAAGGCCTGGCGCTGCACGTCCGGGGTCATTCCGGCGCCGTTGTCGGCAAAAATGATCTCGACGTCGTCATGGCCGCGCGGCCGCGCCGAGATCGAGATTGTTCCGGAGCGGCCGTCGCTGAAGGCATGGTTGACGGCATTGAGGAAGAGGTTGGTCAGGATCTGGCCATACGAGCCCGGATAGCCGTTGATCCCAAGGCCCTCCGGTACGTCGACCGTCAGCTCGATCGGCGCCCGCTTGAGCACCGGCCTCAGGCTCGCGATGATCTGGTCGGTCGCCTCGCCCAACGCGAATTGCCGGCGCTCGGCATGCGAGCGGTCGACCGCGACCTGCTTGAAGGACTGAATCAGTTCGCCGGCGCGGTGCAGATTAGCGACTAGTTGCTGCGCTGCATCGCGCGAGGTGCGGACGAATTCCTCAAGCTGCGAGCGGCGCAAGCCGCCGTCGGATCTTAATTCGGCCTCGAACATCTCGGCCCGCCGCGCGAAGCTGGAGGCGACCGTCAGGCTGATGCCGATCGGGTTGTTCACTTCATGGGCGACGCCGGCGACGAGGCCGCCGAGGGCTGCCAGGCGTTCGGCGTCGATCAGGTTCTGCTGCGCGGCGTTGAGCTCGAGCAGCGCGCTTTCGGCCTTTTCCTTCGAGGCGCGCAATTCATCCTCGGTCTTGCGCTTGGCGATGGCGTTTTCACGGAACACCTCGACTGCGCGCGCCATCGCGCCGACCTCGTCGCGAGCGCCCGTGCCCTGGACCTCGCGGTCGTAGTCGCCGAGCGTGATCGCGCGCATTGCCGTCATGATCTGCTGCAGCGGCAGGCGGATCGAGAGCGCAATCAGGACGCCGACGGAGAGGATGATGCCGAGGAAGATGACGGCGATCGAAAGCACCCGGCGTGAAATATTGGCGAGCGTACGGTCGAACGTCTCCTGCGCCCGTTGCTCACGCTCGCGCATCTTGGCCGACAGATCGTCGATGGCGCCGATCGCTTCCGCTTGGCTCGCGTCGATGGTGTTGCGCAACAGCTCGGTGCGGTTCGACAGCTGCTCCGACAGCTTCTCAAGACCCTGGCGCAGCGCCTCGGTCCGCGCGCTGAGCCGCTGCAGCGCCAGGCGTTGCAGGTCGTTTTCCGCAAGCTCGCTCATGACCGGAATGGTCTTCTCGATGGTCTCGGTGTTGCGGCGGGCGTCGTCGGCCGACGCGGTCGCGAGCGTCAGGTAGTAGGAGTTGGCCGCGACCAGCATCGCGGTAAACGCCTCGCGGGACTTGCCGAGCGAGGGCCAGATCGGCGCATCGCGATGCCCGGTCGCGCCTTCGATGATCGAAAAAAGCCCCGCCATGTCCTTCGCCGGCGCCTGAACCTGCTCGGCATAGGTCTTGGCGATGGCGGCCTGGACCGTGCGCAATTCGCCGAAGCCGTCGAGGAAGCGCACGGTGACGCGCTCCAATTCCTCCACCGAGCCCGACAGCATCGGGTCGGTGGAAGCGCGCGTCGTCAGCGTGCCGAGCACCGCCTCGCGCAACAGCAGTATCTCGGCGAACAGTTCGGGACTGGGCTGGTTGATGTAGCGATGGATCAGGTTCTGCAGCCGGCCGGTTTCGCTCTCGAGCAGCGCCAGGATCTTGTCGGACTCGCGCACCTGCCGCACGTCGTCCCAGGCCGATCCGAGTACCTTTGCGCCGTTCCAGATCAGCACGGCCAGCACCAAGACAACGGCGGAATTGAGCGCCGCGATCGAGAGAATGCGCCAGCGGATCGGTACCGCGCGCAATAGCCCGACCATGAATGCGCGGCCGCGGGCGGCCAGGGACGCCCGCCGATCCGCAACATTGCTCTGTCTCAGGCCTGCCAAGACTAGCTTCACTCCACCTTACGAATACATTCGATCAGTTGGGCGGCAGCGAGATCGCGCCGCGCCCCCTCGTAAATTTTTCCCCATTGTGGCTTCGAACGACGTGCGGTCGACGTCCTCGGCGAGCGAGCGGACCGGCTTGATGTTGTCGCAGACCCGCCGCGCGCCGCAGCGCTGCGCCTGGAGGGTCGGATGATCCTCGTTCGCGATATCGGCGGCACGAAATTCGCGCGCAAAAGCGCCCGCCGCGGCTGCCATCACACAGCGCAACGACGAGTACAAAGGCCCGCGAAGGGTCGGCGCGGTACACTTCCAAGTTCATCCCCTTCTTGCTGGAGTCGACGGCGGGAGGAAAAGGTTCAAGGCTTTTTTTGCGGTCGCCGGCGGGATCGGGCTATTGTGCCGACGCCGGAATAATCGTCAATGGCGAGTGGACCCGGCCTTTTTCGGGGTTGAAGCCGCCAGCCTCTGGTTCTACCAGAGCGCGAAAGCGGTAGAAATCGGGTTTGGCCAGTTCGAATTGGAACAGGATTGATCGTGAAATTGCTGTTGAAATTCGCGCAAATCGCTGCCGCCGCTGTTGTGATCGGCGTCGCCTCGCCGGCGTTCGCGGCCACCGACATCATGTGGTGGCATGCCATGTCGGGCGAATTGGGGAAGCAGGTCGACAAGCTCGCCGCCGACTTCAACGCATCGCAATCGGAATACCGGATCGTTCCGAGCTACAAGGGCAATTACACCGAAACCGTGACGGCTGCGATCTTCGCGTTTCGTTCGCGCAGCCAGCCCGCCATCGTCCAGGTCAACGAAATCGCGACCGCCACCATGATCGCCGCAAAGGGCGCGATCTATCCGGTATTCGAATTGATGCGGGATGAAAAGGAAGCCTTCTCGCCTTCCGCCTATCTTCCCGCCGTGACCGGCTATTACGCCGATGTCGCCGGCAACCTGCTGTCGTTTCCGTTCAATGCCTCGACCCCGATCCTTTACTATAACAAGAAAATGTTCCGCGACGCCGGCCTCAACCCGGACGTGGCGCCGAAGACCTGGCCCGAGGTCGGGTTGGCTGCGAAGCGGCTGCGCGAAAATGGGGCGGTCTGCGGTTTCACCACTTCTTGGCCGTCGTGGATCCACGTCGAGAACTTCTCCGCGTATCACGATCTGCCGGTCTCGACCCGTGGCAACGGGTTCGACGGTCTCGACGCGGTTCTGAATTTCAACAATCCCGTGGTGGTGCGCCACATCGCGCAGCTTGCCGAGTGGCAGGCCACCAAGGTGTTCGACTATAGCGGGAGAGGGCAGACCGCTGAGCCGCGGTTCCAGAACGGCGAATGCGGCATCTTCATCGGCTCCTCGGGGACCCGCGCCGACATCATGGCCAATTCGAAATTCGAGGTCGGCTACGGCATGCTGCCGTATTGGCCGGACGTGAAGGGCGCGCCGCAAAACACCATCATCGGCGGCGCGACGCTGTGGGTGCTGCGCGAACGGCCGCAAGCCGAATACAAGGGGGTGGCGAAATTCTTCGCCTATCTGTCGAAGCCTGAAGTGCAGGCCGCCTGGCACCAGAACACCGGCTATCTGCCGATCACGCTTGCGGCGTTCGATCTGACCCGCGCGCAAGGCTTCTACGAGCGCCATCCGGGGACGGCGATCTCGATCGAGCAGATCACGCAGAAACCGCCGACGGCAAATTCCAGGGGAATCCGGCTCGGGTCGTTCGTGCTGGTCCGCGACGCGATCGACGACGAGCTGGAGCAGGCGTTCAGCGGCAAGAAGTCCGCGCAGGCCGCGATGGATTCCGCGGTCGCGCGCGGCAACCGCCTGCTGCGCCAGTTCGAGCGCGCCAGCCCGGACCGGTAGCGAGGTCCAAACCTCGCGTGATAGAACCGGTTTGCTGAAACCGATCCCCCATCATGCATTCACTGCCGAGTATCAAGAATATCGCGGCCTTCCACGCCTGGCGTGCCGACGCATCACAATGGTTGCCGGTGGCGCTCGATATTGCCCGCGGCCACGCGCTCGCATGCACGACGCCGCACGTGTTCGCCACCGGCACCAATCTTGTCGTCGGTCTCGACGGTCCGTTCATCCTGAAGATTTTCCCGCCACTACTTCGCGCGCAGTTCATCTCGGAGCGGGCTTCGCTGTCGCAGCTAGCCGGACGGCTTGGTGTCCCGATCCCGGAAATCGTCTGCGAAGGGGAGCGCGACCAATGGCCCTATCTCGTCATCACGCGTCTGCCGGGCATTCTGGGCACACAGGCATGGCCGACCCTGCCGGAAGACCAGAGAGAGCGCGTCCTCACCCATCTCGGTGCGACGATTGCGGAGGTGCAGCGCGTTCCGCCCGGCGACTTGCTCGATATCGAGCCGCGCTGGGAGGCGTTGATGCGCGGCCAGATCGAAGGATGCCGGGCGAGGCACGAGCGTCTCGGATTGCCGCAAAAATTTCTCGATGGGCTGGACGATCTGCTTGGCGACGCGGCCGAGCTCATTCCCCTGGACGCAGCCCCGGTGATCCTGACCGGAGAATACATTCCGCAGAATTTCCTGCTTGAGTTGCCAGAACGGCGCCTGGCGGCTTTCGGGGCTGATCGATTTCGGCGATGTGCTGACCGGATGGGGCGAATACGACCTGCTCGGCCCGAGCGCCTTCATGAGCGCCGGAATGCCGCGGCGTGTCCGCAGTCTTTTCGAGGGTTTTGGATATTCGAACGCAGATATCGATTTCACCTTGAAGCGCCGGCTGATGGCGCTGCTCCTGCTGCATCGCGCCAGCGACCCCATCCGGCACATTTGCATCGAGGGCTGGCAGGATAAGGCCGATGATCTGCTGCAATTGCAGGAACTGATCTGGCCGACCTGATCCGGCTCGACTGCATGTCGGGCGAGGGTAGCGGTGCCTTCGACCCGACGGAGTCTGGCGCGTTCGACGTTGGCAATTCAAATTTCAAACAGCGAAAGCGCTCTAACAACCGTCATTGCGAGCGAAGCGAAGCAATCCATCGCGCCGCGAACAGAAAAACTGGATTGCTTCGCTTCGCTCGCAATGACGACAAGCGCAGACATGCGTCCGTGCGCCCGCGACGCGAATGCGCCCGGGCCGCTCATAAAAGTGCGTAGGGTGGGCAAAAGCGTCCGCCGTAGCTCGAAGAGCGAAGGTGGAAGCGTGCCCACCATTCAGGATGAGACTGCCGATAGATGGTGGGCACGGCGCGAGATGCGCCTATTGCCCACCCTACGGAGTCAATTTCAAACAGCATCACTCGCAGCCACAACATCGCGATCTCGCCGCATGTCTTGCGCGAGGTTCGACCTCGAATTTTCCGCCTTCCGATCATCGGAGGGCGCGGGGAATGCCGGGTGCCCAATGCACCCGCAGCCTCGTGTGCGCTTTGTAGTTTTAGTATGCACACGAGTATTCACAGCGGAGGCACCGGAAACATCCGGCATTCCCCACGCAATGGTTTTAACAGCTTATACGTGATCTCCCCGGGGACCGGGCTCTTTTGCCCCCGTCATCCCTGAGAAGCTTGCTTCGCAAGACCTTGACACCAGCGTCGGGGTGTCAGGACCACACGACTTCGCCGTCCGCATCAGTATCGCTCGTCTAGCGACACCGCCGCGTCCACCGCATCCCGCCTCAACGTCCGTGACGATGCGCGACGCCCCTCTTGGGACGGGACCAAATCGCTATAGTGCTGATTTGGGGTCGGGGTCAAGAGAAAATTCGGAAAATCGGAAATTAACAAGCATGCAGACTTCGCGTCTGTCACCGGGATCCAAGCGCGCGACCGCCCGTGGTGCGTCCTCCCTGACTGAGCCATGAGTGGCTTTTCGATACCAGCCTATTCTTCGGCAGGAAAGACTTTGATCAGAGTGAGGTTGCAATCGCCGTCGCCACACCCCGGCGGATCCTCGCCCGCGATCCAGAATGTCGAATGGGGAGAGTTCGGATGAGTAGCGAACACCACGAAATTGTGATCGGCACAATCCGGCAGAGGAGCATTAAAGCTCGTGATTGTGTAAGCGAAACAACCTCCTTCGCTCACGTCACTAAAATAGTAGCCGAAATACTGGGTTGGCTTGAATTTCACTTTTTTTCCGACAGGATCGGGCGACCTGCTGCCCTGCGGAACTCCAGAGCCCTGGAAAAGAATGTGCCTTGGCCCCAAAAAGGTGCCGGCCGCATTTGTCTCAAACCAGCCGATCTCGTTAATTGCTTTTGGCTCTACCGTTGTCGTGAATTGGAGTTCTAAGGTGGCTTTCAAGGGATCACCGCCAGAGAGGTTGCGGTGGAAATAGACTTTTGGGTCGATCGCGCCGCCAGAGTCGGCGGTTGAACTAAAAGGCATTCCCCAATACGGCAACGGTCCTGGCGCCTCCGAGTGAGAGCCTATCCCCACACAGTCGCCAGTTCCCGTGAGACAAAATCCGACGTTCTTACTGGCCAGTTCAAAATTCGGCTTATTGAAACCAAAACTTTTGCTTGGGGCATCCCAAAAAGGGGCGCCACTGTTGTTGAGGTTTCCCACGGTCCAGTGTTGAAAGCCGGCCGTGGGGCTGCCGATGGCCGTTTGAGCGTAGGGCGTTGTGGACGCCGCGGCTGTCCATAGCGCCGTCGCGACCAGCAGACACAGACCGCGCCCGCGTCGAACAGCGGTAGGCTGGCTCTCGATGCCGGAATCGCCCCGACGGTGAGCAATGTAGTTTCCGCTATACCCCGCTATCATGACAAAGCTCCTTTGAGTATGCCGATATTGAACACTCACGCCTTGTCGATGGCGCAAGCCTGCGTGCGAAACGAATGGTCCGTAGTGCCGATCCGAGCGAACGAAAACAGTCGCCTCGCCCTGACACAGCGAATTATGTGGCGATAATCTGATGTGGCAAGCGCAGCCTTAAATCCATGGCCACTCGGCAAGCTGGCAAATACTATCAGTGGTCAAAATCATCACACGTGAACCACCCCACACTTGGCACCGGTATTTTTAAAGGTTGCGTGTATCGAAACCTTGGTAGTGATGGATTCCGTCAAGGATGGCGAGTGAACGAATGACACCGGCACGCTGCACCGAGCGAGAGAGTGGCGCATCCTTGCTCAAGGACCGATGGGTTCTGACTCCGTTGTAGTAACGGGCGTAAGATTTCAGCTCGTTGGACCTCCTACCCTTGACCAAGGGTGGGTCCTGCGCGCTCAAATCCAAACGTCATTCTCCGCCGTGCGATCGCCGCCCTCATGGCCGGTGTTGCGCACCCCGCGCGGCTCGATCAGCAGCAGTTTGACCTCGTGCTCGGCATAAGGCTTGTGTTCGACGCCCTTGGGGACGACGAACATCTCGCCCGCCGACACGTGGACCGCACCGTCGCGAAAATCGATCCGCAGCAAGCCGTCGAGCACGATGAAAGTCTCGTCCGTATCCTTGTGATCGTGCCAGATGAAGTCGCCTTCCAGCTTCACGATCTTGAACTGGTAATCGTTCATTTCGGCAATGACCTTCGGCTGCCATTGCTCGTTGAACAGTCCGAACTTCTTGCCGAAGTTGATCGCCTCGTACCCCATGGGGCCGCTCCATCGATTGCTGCTGTGATTATACCGTTCTACGTGACGGGTTTGGGAGGCACAGTCGCAACTTCACCCAAGGAACGAGCGACCGAATATCTGTCTATTTTGTAGGCAGATGCATCCCTTTGAATGCAATCCGCGTCGCGCCCGCGCCGCGTCGCTACCGACGCTATTTACCAGTCCAATCATGCCTTTAGCGCAGCTTTGGGTTGCCGTTCAGGTTTGGCATGGACCTTGCGCTTGCTCCATGCTCAAACAAGGAACTGATCCAAGCCGAATGGGACAATGATGGCCGCCGATCCGCTTGACGATTACATCGATGCCGTCGCGAAGGCGCTGGCGCTGCCGGTTGAGGACGCCTGGCGGCCGGCGGTGCGCGCCAACCTCGACGTCTCGCTGCGGCTGGCGCGGATGGTCGATGAATTTGCGTTGCCCGACGAAACCGAGCCGGCCAGTGTCTTTGCAGCCTGATTTCGCCATGAAAGCCGATACCGGCGCGCTTGTCCGCCGCGGAAACTGCCAAAGCCGTTACCAGCCGCAAGATGTCGGCGCTGCAAGCAACCGAGGCGGCGCTGGCGCGGATCAAGCAGCACGACGCCATCCTCAACTCTTTCACCGACGTCACCGCCGCTCGCGCCCGCGCCAAGGCGCGCACCGTCGATGCCGCGATCGCGGCCGGCAGAAACGTCGGCCCGCTCGCCGGCGTTCCCTTCGCGGTCAAGAACCTGTTCGACGTCGAAGGCCTTGCCACCCGCGCCGGCTCCAAGATCAACCGCGATCTCAAGCCATCGCCGCGCGACGCGACCCTGATCGAGCGGATGGAGGCGGCCGGCGCCGTTCTGGTCGGCGCGCTCAACATGGGTGAATACGCCTACGATTTCACCGGCGAGAACATTCACGATGGCCCGTCGCGCAATCCGCATGATCCGACCCGGATGACCGGCGGGTCTTCCGGCGGCTCCGGCAGCGCGGTCGGCGGCGGCCTGGTGCCGATCGCGCTGGGCTCGGATACCAATGGCTCGATCCGGGTGCCGGCCTCGTTCTGCGGCATCTTCGGATTGAAGCCGACCTATGGCCGGCTGTCGCGCGCACGATCGTTTCCCTTTGTCGCGAGCCTCGATCACCTGGGTCCCCTGGCGCGCTGCGTTGCCGATCTCGCGCTCGCCTATGACGCGATGCAGGGGCCCGATCCGGACGATGCGGCCTGCACCACGCGCGCGATCGAACCGGTGACGCCACTCCTGACCCAAGACATCGGCGACTTGCGCATTGCGATCGCCGGCGGCTATTTCCAGACCAACCTGTTCACGGAGGCGAAAGAGGCCGTCGCGCGCGTCGGCAAGGCGCTCGGCGTGACGCGTACCGTCGAAATTCCGGAAGCCGCGCGCGCCCGCGCCGCGGCCTATGTCATCACCACGACCGAAGGCGCGTCGCTGCATCTCGACCGCCTGCGCAATCGGCCCAACGATTTCGATCCGGCGGTGCGCGACCGGCTGATCGCGGGCGCGATGATCCCGGCGCCTCTGGTCGACCGTGCCCAGAAATTCCGCCGCTGGTACCGCGCGCAGGTTCTGGAGCTGTTCAAATCCGTCGATGCGATCATCGCGCCGTCAACGCCGTGCGTCGCGCCGAAGCTCGGCCAGGCGACCTTTGTGCTCGACGGCGTCGAGCTGCCGGTGCGCGCCAATATCGGCCTCCATACCCAGCCGATCTCGTTCATCGGGCTTCCGGTGGCGGCCGTGCCCGTTCCGCTCGAGCCGATGCCGATCGGCGTGCAGATCATCGCGGCGCCCTGGCGCGAGGATATCGCGCTGCGCGTGGCCCTCGCGCTGGAGCGCATGGGCGTGGCGTCGGCGCCGCCACCGAGAGGGTTGTAAGCGATGGAAGTCGATCTGCCCGACGTGCTCGCCGAGGTCACCGCGCAATTTGCGCGTTACGAAGCGGCGCTGGTCAACAACGACGTCGCCGTGCTCGACGAACTGTTCCGCAACGACGCCCGCACGCTGCGCTACGGCATCGGCGAAAATCTCTATGGCTATCGCGAGGTCACGGCGTTTCGCGCGGCGCGCTCGCCGGCTGGGCTGATGCGCAAGACCGCAAAGACGCTGATCACCACCTATGGCCGCGATGCCGCAGTCGCCTCGACGCTGTTCTACCGCGATTCCGCGCCGGGGAGGGTAGGGCGCCAGATGCAGACCTGGGTGCGCTTTGCCGAGGGTTGGCGAATCGTAGCCGCCCATGTCAGCATCATCGACGAACCCAAGGTTGAGAAGCCAAAGATTGAAAAGTCATGAGTCTCGACGATATTCCGGCATCTGGCGTCCGCCGCCCCCCGCAAGTGCGGGCGAAGCGGTGGTGCGGCGCGTCGACCGCGCTTCGCATCCGGCGGAGAAGATCACGCGTGCGGAAGAGCTGCGCCTGCAATTGGCGGACGAGATCGTGCGCGGCGTGCTGGCGCCGGGCGCGCCGCTCGATGAGACCGAGATCGCGCGGCGCTTCAACGTCTCGCGCACGCCGGTGCGCGAGGCGCTGCGCCAGCTCGTGGCCTCCGGCCTGGTCGAGTCCCGTGCCCATCGCGGCGCGGTGGTGGCGCGGCCCTCGATCGAGCGACTGACCGGAATGTTCGAGGCGATGGCGGAGCTGGAAGCGCTGTGCGCGGGCCTAGCCGCGGAACGGATGACGCCGGTGGAACGTAACCGGCTCGAGGCCGTCCACGAGGAGCTTCGCCTGCTGAGCTATGCCGGCAATCCCGACCGCTTCCATGAAGTCAACGAGCGCTTCCACAACACGATCTATGCCGGCTCGCAGAACGCCTATATCGCCGAGATGACGCTGGCGACGCGGGTCCGCGTGCAACCGTTCCGCCGCGCCCAGTTCCGCAATCTCGGGCGTCTGGCGAAATCGCAGGCCGAGCACGACCGCGTGGTGGTCGCGATCATGCGCGGCGACAGGACAGGCGCGGAGGCTGCGATGCGCGCCCACATCGAACTGGTGCGCGACGAATACGAGATTTACGCGGTGTCGGTGTAGTTGCTCTTACTGCGTAGGGTGGGCAAAGGCGCATCTGCGCCGTGCCCACCATTTTTCCATTGCATCGGTGATGGTGGGCACGCTTCCGCCTTCGCTCTTCGAGTTTTGGCGGACGCTTTGCCCACCCTACGCGTTCGGGACACGAAAAATTTCACACCGCCGCTGCTTCCGCCATATACGCCCGCCAGCCCCCGAACGAGGAAATGTCGCGTGCGCCGTCGAGGGCTGCGGATTCGACGATAAATCCCTTGACGCTGCGGCCATCGGCCAGACGGATCGTGCCGATCGAGAGCGGCGGCGGCACCGCGGCGACGAATTTGCCGAAAGCCTGTGCCGACAGCGCCCAGACTTCCAGCTCGATCGCCGATCCCTTTGCCGTTTCCACCCGCAGCAGACCTGGCTTCGGCGGCGAGGTGGACAACGCGAAAAGCCTGTAATCCGGCGCCGTGATGGCGGTTTCGAGCAGGCGTCCGCCGAGCGACTTAAGCTCGCCGTTCAGTATCATGCCGGAGAGATGCGCGCCGACCACCGCGATTGCGATGTCGCCGCCCGTGCTCGCGGGCAACGCCGCCAGCGGCGGCTGCGCCAGCTTTTTTGCGCCGATCGAAAGCCTGGTGTCGGCGTGGAACACACGGCCGATGCTGGCAAGCTCTGCGTCGCGTCCGGCTGGCGCAAGCAGCGTGATGCCGAAGGGAGTGCCGTCGGGCCGCATCGCCGACGGCAGCGCAAGCCCGCAGAGATCGAGCAGGTTGACAAAATTGGTATAGGTGCCGAGCCGGCTGTTGAGTTCGACCGGATTGGCCAGCACCTGGGTGGTCGAGTAGACCGTCGGCGCGGTCGGCAGCACGATCGCGTCGATATTGGCAAAGGCGCGCTCGGCGATCTTGCGCAAGCCCTGCAGCCGGTACAGCGCGGAAAAGGTTTCCGCGGCCGACAGCCGCGCGCCGGCGGCGGTGATCTCGCGCGTCACCGGGTGGATGGAATCCGGCGACGATGCGAGCAGGTTGCGGATCACGAGATAACGCTCGGCGACCCATGGCCCTTCGTAAAGCAGCCGCGCCGTTTCGTAGAACGGCTCCATGTCGAACTCGACCAGCGTCGCACCAAGGGCGGTCCAGCGCTTGAGCGCATCGCCGTAGGCCGCTTCCGAAATCTTGTCGCCGAAAAAGATCAACTGGCCGCTGCGCGGCACGCCGAGCCTGAGATCCCTTCGAAACGGCGTGATCTCGCCGAGCGGCCGGTCGCGCGAGAACGGATCGGCCGGATCGGGGCCCGCCATCGCGGCGAGCGCGGCGACCGCATCGTCGACGGTGAGCGAAAACACCGAGACGCAATCGAGCGTGCGGCACGCCGGCACGACGCCGGCGGTGGAAACCATGCCGAGGCTCGGCTTCAGGCCGACGATGTTGTTGAGCATCGCGGGCACCCGGCCGCTTCCCGCGGTGTCGGTACCCAACGCCAGCGGCACCAGCCCTTCGGAAACCGCGACCGCCGAGCCTGAACTCGATCCGCCGGGAATGAGATCGCCGCGGATCGGGTTGGTCGGGATGCCATAGGGCGAGCGCACGCCGACCAGGCCGGTTGCGAACTGGTCGAGGTTGGTCTTGCCGATCATGATGGCGCCGGCCGCGCGCAGCCGCGCCACCGAGGTCGCGTCGTGCGCGGGCGAATAGGAGAAAGCCGGGCAGGCGGCGGTGGTCGGTAGCCCCAGGACGTCGATATTGTCTTTCACCGCGACCGGGATGCCGAACAGCGGCAGCTCCGCGGCATCCTTCGCCTTCAGGTTCTCGGCCTCGGCAAGCGCGTCCTTTTCGTCGCGCAAGGAGATGAAGATGGCGGGATCGTTGTGGCTGCGGATGCGCTGGTAGCTCCGCGCGATGGTTTCAGCCGGCGACAGTTTTCCTGCGCGATGCGCGGCGACAATCGCGGCAACGGTTTCGGTCACACAAAACTCCGCTTCCGAAGGGGGCCTGGCCCTGCCATGGCGAACGATGCTCCCGGCTTACAAATCCTGAAGCGATCGAAGCAAGGGGTGTGCCATGTGTACACCGTCCGGCGCGCGACGGGATATCAAAATAGATATTTACTATCAGGTATTTGAGGGGAGTTTACGGGCGCGATCGATCGGCCCCGACCCCCCGGCGCTGGTTGAATCTGCTCAATTTTCGGGCACAGATCGCCGCGCCACCTTGCCGCTTCCATGCGCGGTCAGCCGCGTAGCGACGCTGCTCCCGTCGCCCGGTGGGAAGCCAGCGCGGGATGCGGCGCTGCAGGCTTGGCGGTCGAAGGCGGCTTTGCGGTCTTGGTTCTCAGCGGCTTGTTGGCGGCAGCTCCAACCGCCGCGGCTTGCTTCTGGGCGATCATGTGCTCGGTGATCAGCTCTGCTGAGAAACGGCTGATCGTGTCCGGGTCGGTAATGATCGACTGGGTGTTGTTTTGCGCCTTGTAGCCTGCCGCGCCGGGGGTTCCCTTGACGACAAAGATACCCGTCCCCTCGCCGGAGGCCGACCAATTGGTCGATCCCTCGCCGGCGACCCGGCCGTCGGCCACGAATCCCTTGGTGTGGCTGATTTGATGGGTTGCCGACTGGCCGATGGCGAATTCCTGGACGTGCGTCTTGGTCACAAAGCTGGTGTTGAACAGCGCGAGGTTATGCTGCCGGTCGGCATCGAGCAGCGCTTTCTCATGCGGTCCGTCAGCCTGGCTCTTGTCCAGCGTGACCAGCATCGTGACCGTTGGATCGAGCGCGATCTTCATCAGGATGTCGTTGAGTTCGTCGTCATCGAACCCGAACATGTTCAGGTAAAGCGAGATGCTGACCCGCGACAGCACGTGTTTGAGAATGTCGTGGACGTCGTCGCGCCCGACATAAAACAGATGAAAGTCCTTGCTGGCGCTGGTCGCGTAGACTTTTTCCTGGGTGTATGGCTGCAAGTCGAGCAGGTCAAATCGCTGCAGGCTTACCGCGGGATTGTCGATGACATTGGTGACGGTTGATTTGGGCGGCAGCATCGCCGCTTCGGGCGTTGTCGCCACGAAGACCATGGGTGTCGGTGCAGTTGGCACCGGCGCCGGGGCTGTTGGCGCCGCTGCAGGAGCGGGCGCCGGTGCCAGTGGCGCTGCGGTTGCTGCAGCTGCCGGGTCCGGCCTAGACCGCGGACTTCTGCCTCGCGGACCGGCTTTCTTCGACGTCTTCTTTGCGGCTGCTTTCTTGGCCATGGCGCTGCCCCCCTCAAACTCCTCTCAGGCTAGAGGCAGAGCCGGGGGTGCGTCAATTTATAATTGCATGCCTACACAATGCATCTGCTGGTGAAACGATCCGGACGGCGACGGCAGCCTTAATGGTCACCGCGAATGGTCACCGCGTCACCTTGCTGCTTCCCTGGGTGATCAGCCGCGCCGCGCGCTGATCGCGCAGGTAAATCCACAGCCAGCTCAGTGCGACGCTGAGACGGTTGCGCAGGCCGATCAGGAAGTAGATGTGGGCGAAGCCCCAGATCCACCACGCGATCGCCCCGCGCAGCTTGATGCGGCCGAAATCGATTACGGCAAGCCGCTGGCCGATCTGCGCCAGGCTGCCGGAGTGCGTGTAGTGAAACGGAGCGATTGCACCGCCGGATAGGCGCGTCTTGATGGCGCCCGCGACATAACGTCCCTGCTGCTTGGCGGCGGGCGCAATTCCCGGGACCGGCTGGCCGTTCCAGGCCGCAATCGTCACGGTATCGCCGATCGCGAAGATATCGGGATGGCCGGGAACGGTCAGATCCGGCTCGACCTTAAGCCGTCCGGCGCGATCAGCCGGCGCGTCAAGCCATTCGGCCGCGGGCGAGGCGCGGACGCCGGCGGCCCAGATGATGGTCTTGGCGTCCAGCCGGGTGCCGCCGTAGACGACGCCGTCGGCGCTGCATTCCGTGACGGGCTGGCCGAGCTTTACTTCGACATCGATCTTTTCAAGCGACGCCTGCGCGTAGGCCGAGAGATCGTCGGCAAAGCCCGCCAGCACGCGCGGGCCGGCTTCGATCAAGACGACCCGCGCCGTGCGGGTGTCGATGTTGCGGAAGTCGGGCGGCAGCGTGTGCCGCGCCAATTCCGCGATGGTGCCGGCGAGCTCGACGCCGGTCGGCCCGGCGCCGATGATGACGAAGGTCAGGAGCGCCGCCCGGCGCTCCGGATCGCTCTCGCGCTCGGCGCGTTCGAAGGCCACCAGGATGCGCCGGCGCAGCGTGGTGGCGTCCTCCAGCGTTTTCAGCCCCGGCGCGAATGGCTCCCATTCGTCGTGACCGAAATAGGCGTGGCGCGCGCCGGTGGCGAGCACGAGCGTGTCGTAGGCAACCGTATCGCCGTCGTCGAGCAATACCTGTTTAGCCGCGGCGTCTATGCCGGTCACGGTGGCAAACAGCGTCGTGGCGTCGCGCCGGTCGCGCAGCAAATGCCGGATCGGCCAGGCGATCTCGGAGGTAGCGAGAGAGGCGGTCGCGACTTGATACAACAGCGGCTGGAACAAATGGTGATTGCGGCGGTCCACCACCGTGATCTGGACCGGCGCGCCGGCGAGCCGGAACGCCGTCTCCAGTCCGCCGAATCCGGCGCCGACGATCACGACGCGATGAGGTTTTGACGGCGCCGTGGTCATGAGATGCGGTCTCGTGTTTCAGATGTCTTCGTCCTCTCAGTATGTAGCCATTCGTGCGTCGACGCCAAGCCGCGTTTGCCCCCCGGGTTTGCCAATCGATCGATAGCGAAAGCCTATCGCTGATTGACCTCGGACACCTGCGGCGCCAATGCGGCGACAACAGACCGCCGGGCGGGCAGCCATAGGCCAACGAACGCGCCAGCCAGTGAAATTACCGCCGCCACACTCATTGCCGCGGTGAAGCCTTTGGAAAAATGCGCCGGCGTATCCACCGCGCCGCTGGCGGAGAACACTGTCACCAAAAGCGCGATGCCGAACATGCCGCCGAGGAAGCGGCCCATGTTGAAGACGCCGGAGGCCTTGCCCATTTCGGTCACGGCAACCGAACTGAGAACCGCGTTCTGCGCCGCCGGCATCGCCATCGACACGCCAATGCCCGCCAGCACCAGCGGCACGACCATCGCCGGATAGGCGACGCCGGACGCGGCTGCCATCGCGATCCAGCCGAGCCCGGCCGCCTGCATCAACAATCCCGTCACCACCAGCGGCCGCTCGCCGAATTTTTGCACCACCGCGCCCGCGATCGGCGCGGTCAGGAACAGCGTCGACGTCCACGGCAGCAGCCTGAGCCCGGCGCCGAGCGGGCCGAATCCGAGTGCACCTTGCAGGAATTGCGGCAGCAGGAACAGCACGCCGTACATCGCGGCGTAAAACAGCAAGCTTGCGGCAACACCGGCCGCGAACGATCGTGAAGCGAACAGCCGCATCGGTACCATCGGTGCCGATGCGCGCAATTCCCAGGCGACGAATGCGATGGCGAACACCAGTCCGAGGGCGAGCGTGCTGATCACCTCGGGGCTGGTCCATCCCACCGGGTTGCCGCGGAGCAGGCTCCATACCAGCGCCAGCGCTGCGACCGCGACCAGCAGCAATCCTGGAATATCGAGCGCGGCTTTCGGACCAAAGCTCTCGCGCAAGCGGGCAAAGATCAGGATGATCGCGATCAGGCCGATCGGCAGATTGATCCAGAAGATCCAGCGCCAGCCGAGACTCTCGGTGATGAAGCCGCCGATCGCGGGGCCGATGATCAGCGCGCACCCGGTGACGCCGCTGAAAATGCCGAGCGCCCGCGCGCGCTCTTGCCGTGCGAACGCCCCGCTCAGGATGGCCATCGCAAGCGGCATCACCAGTGCTGCTCCGGCGCCTTGCGCCGCGCGCGCCGCAATCAGCGCTTCCGCCGTGCCGGCCAGCGCGCATGCCGCGGATGCGAGAGCGAACAGTGCGATGCCGGTCGCAAAAACCCGGCGGCGGCCGAAGCGGTCGCCGAGCGCGGCGCCGGTGAGCAGCAGGACCGCAAAAGTCAGATTGAAGGCATTGACGGCCCATTGCAGCCTCTCGACCGAGTTGCCGAAATCGGCGCGGATGGTGGCAAAGGCGGTGGTGATGACCAGCGAATCCAGCGCCATCATGAAGGATGCGAGCGATGTGATGCCAAGTACCCAGCTCTTCTCAGTCCGATCGTAGCTTTCCTGCATGGTCGTTCTCCGCTTGTGCTGCTTTCGCACCGGGTGGCGCTCTCGCGGGAAGAGACGAAACGGGCAGGACAAAGGATGCGATCGAAAATTTATTTGCGGCCGCCGAATCCTTTTGCCGTGACGAAACGTCTTGGGAGCGGAAGGCAATGCCAAGTGGTCGAAAAGGTCGTCGGGAAACCAAGTCATGGAGAAAATGATGAAACGGACGTTGATCAGGTACAGGACAAAGCCGGATATGGCCGACAAGAATGCCGAGCTGATCGCGGCGGTATTTGCGGAGTTGAAGGCGGCGAACCCCGAAGGCATTCGCTATCTTTCGCTGCGTCTGGAGGACGATATGTTCGTTCATCTGGTCGAGACCACGACCGATGACGGCAGCAGCTGCGTTGACGAAACTGCCGGCGTTTCAGGCGTTCCAGAGCGGGGTTCGTGAACGCTGCGCCGAACCGCCGCTGGTCCGGGCCGTTGCAATTGTCGGCAACTATCGCATGCTGGGCGAACCCTGAGGCGGAATGAAACCGGTCCCGGAAGTGTCGACCACCGACAGCATCGACCGCCTGCTGGTCGCGATGCGGCCCAAGCTGCATCGCTATTGCGCGCGCATGGTCGGCTCGGCGATCGACGGCGAGGACGTGCTGCAGGACGCGCTGATCAAGGCGGTGGAGTCGTTGGCGTCGGCCGGGCCGATTCGGCAATCCCGAAGGCTGGCTGTTTCGGATCGCGCACAACACGGCGCTGGATTTCCTGCGCCGCCGCAACCGGCAGGAAGCGCTCCGATCGGGCGTGGAGGTGGACATGATCCCCGATCAGCTTGATGCCGTATCGAGCCGTCAGATCGCCAGCACGAGCCTTCGCACCTTCATGCGGCTTCCGGTGGCTGCAGCGCTCGAGCGTGATCCTGATGGACGTGCTCGGCTGCTCCTTGCAGGAGGTCTGCGAAGTCATGGATGTAAGCCTGCCGGCGGCGAAGGCCGCGCTGCAACCGCGGCCGTACGCGCTTGCGCGAATTCGCAGACGAGCCGGAAGATGCATGGCAGCCGAAATTGTCCGATGCCGATCGCGCGCGGCTTTCCGCCTATGTCGCGCATTTCAACGCGCGGGATTTCGACGCGATCCGCGCCATGATCGCCGACGACGTGCGGCTCGAACTCGTCAACAAGACGCGGCTGAACGGCAAGGCCGAGGTTTCTCGCTATTTCGGAAATTACGACAAGATCAGCGATTGGCATCTCGTCGCAGGTCTGGTGGAGGGCCGCCCCGCCATCCTGGTGTTCGATCCCAATGCGCCCGGCTCGGGCCCGAAATATTTCATGTTGCTGGACTGGTCGGCGGACAAGGTCGCGACCATCCGCGACTTCCGCCACGCGCCCTATGTCATTGAAGGCGCGGAATATCGCCTCTGAGCGACATTATGGCTGCGGCCGGCTGCGATAACCCTAACCGCCAATCGGCACTATAATTCTTGCCATCCGCGCGGATAGAGAATTATGATGCAGGTCGTCCGCGCTATGAGCCGAAGGTTCTAAAGCCAGCCTTAGGTTCAAGCTTGCTGACGGCTCAAGATTTCGCGCACAAAACACGGCATCTGAACAAGGCGGGCAACCGGCCGGCGGCGTATCGACGTAACGAGGGAGGGGAAACCAACATGAAAACGGCATTCTGGCTCGCGGGTGCAACCGCGCTCGCGCTGGCAAGTCCCGCGGTCGCGGGGGACACCATCAAGATCGGCTTCGTCTCGACCTTCAGCGGTCCGACCGCCGTGATCGGCAACGACATGCGCAACTCGTTCGAGCTCGCGCTCGATCATCTCGGCCGCAAGATGGCCGGCAAGCCGGTCGAGGTGATCTACGAAGACGACGGGCAGAAGCCCGACGTCGGCAAGCAGAAGACCGAGAAGCTGGTGGAGTCCGATCATGTCGATTTCATCGCCGGCTACATCTGGTCGAACGTGCTGCTCGCCTCGCTCAAGACCGCGGTGGAATTCGAAGACATTCCTGATCTCGGCCAATGCCGGGCCGTCGCAGCTCGCGGGCGAACTGTGCTCGCCTTACGTGTTCTCGACCTCCTGGCAGAACGACCAGACGCCGCAGGCCATGGGCCTCTACATGAACCAGAAGGGCGTCAAGTCGGTCTATCTGATCGGGCCGAACTACGCCGCCGGCAAGGACATGCTGGCCGGCGTCAAGAGCACCTTCAAGGGTGAGGTCAAGGGCGAGGAATATACGGTGTGGCCGACCCAGCTCGACTTCTCGGCCGAACTGACCAAGGCGCGCAACTCCGGTGCGGAATCGATCTTCGTGTTCTATCCGGGCGCGGCCGGCGTGCAGTTCCTCAACCAGTATGCGCAGGCCGGCCTCAAGCAGCAGATGCCGCTCTATACCGCCTTCACCATCGACGAATTGTCGCTGCCGCTGCAGAAGGACAACGCGCTCGGCGTGCCCGGCGCGCAGGAATGGGTCAACGACCTGCCCAACGAGCAGAACAAGAAATTCGTCGCCGACTACCGCGCCAAATATCCGGGATTGCGCCCGACCTATTACGGCGCGCAGGCCTATGATGCCGCGCAACTCATCAACAGCGCCGTGGTCGCGGTGGGCGGCGACACTTCCAAGAAGGACGCCATGAAGGCCGCGATGGAGAAGGCGGATTTCAAGTCGCTGCGCGGGTCGTTCAAATACGGCAACAACCACATCCCGATCCAGAATTTCTACCTCCAGGACGTGGTCAAGGGCGCCGATGGCCAGCTTTCGCTGAAAACGGTCTCCACCATCGTCAAGGACGATCAGGACCGCTTCCACGACAAATGTCCGATGAAGTGAGCACGGATCTTGCTTAATAGGGGCGGCGCGTCAGGCGCTGCCGTTTTTTGTTAGAGATGATGAGATCGAATTGACCTATACCGCGATGGAAGCGTGTCCTCTCTTCCGGCGAGCGGCAGGGCGATCGTACATGATTGTGTTTCGATGCAGCTCTCTCTCCACTGCTTCGGTGCGTCTTCTCCCCTCCCCCCGCGCAGCGGCGGGGAGGGGTCGGGGGTGGGGGGTCTATCCGCGAATTCACGCTCTCATGCGGGCATCGACTTTGTTGAAGCACCCCCCACCCCCGACCCCTCCCCGCCACGCGCTGCGCGCGCGGGGGGAGGGGAGAAGTCGGCGCTCGCTCCGGGGGCAGGGCGGGCCGAGGTGCCGCCCGCGGATAGATTGGCTCCAGGCAACATAAATCCCGCTGAGGCAGTTTCCTAATTCCATGCTTCTTCTCATCGAACAGATCTTGAACGGGCTGCAGTTCGGGCTGCTATTGTTCCTGCTCGCGGCGGGATTGACGCTGGTGTTCGGCATCATGGACTTCGTCAATCTGGCGCACGGCTCGCTCTACATGATGGGCGCCTATTTCGCGGCGACCTTCGTCGCCTGGACCGGGAGTTTCGTGCTCGGCGCGATCCTGGCACTCGGCGCGACGCTGCTGCTCGGCATCGTGCTGGAATTTGCCGCACTCAGGCATCTCTACGGCCGCGATCATCTCGATCATGTGCTGGCGACCTTCGGCCTGATCCTGTTCTTCAACGAGGCGGTGCGGCTGATCTGGGGCCCGGCGGGGCTGGCGTTGCCGTTGCCGCCCTGGCTGACGGTGCCGGTCCCGATCCTGCCCGGCTTCTATTATCCCGCCTATCGGCTGGCGATCATCGTGGTCGCGCTCGCGGTGGCGCTGTTGCTTTACCTCGGCGTGATGCGGACCCGGATCGGCATGCTGATCCGCGCCGGCGCCTCCAACCGCGAAATGATCGGCGCGCTCGGCATCAACATCAAGCTGCTCTACACGCTGGTGTTCGGGCTCGGCGCGGCGCTGGCCGGCCTCGCCGGACTGATGGAGGCGCCGATCCTCACCGTGCAGATCGGGATGGGCGAGAACATCCTGATCCTGGCCTTCGTGGTCATCGTGATCGGCGGCATCGGCTCGATCCGCGGCGCCTTTGTGGCGGCGATCCTGGTCGGCCTGATCGACACGCTCGGCCGCGCCTTCCTGCCCAACCTGTTGCGGGAAATCCTGAGCTCGTCGGCCGCATCCACCGCGGCGCCCGCGCTGTCCTCGATGCTGATCTATCTGTTGATGGCGATGGTGCTGGTGGTGCGGCCGGAGGGGCTGTTTCCGGCCACCCGACGATGAAGTGGACGATGAAGTGGACGATGAAGTCCTGGCTCAATGTGCGCAACGCGGTCGCTGCCCTCCTGGTTGCCGGCCTGTTGCTGTTGCCGCTTTATTCGGAGCTCACAGGCAATGTCTTCGCGCTGACGCTGTTCACCCGCATCGTCATCCTGGCGCTGGCAGCGGCCAGCCTCAACCTGATCATGGGCTATGGCGGCATGATGAGTTTCGGCCACGCCGCCTATCTCGGCATCGGCGGCTACGCCGTCGGTATTCTGGCGCAGGAGGGCATCGGCTCCGGGTTCATCCAGTGGCCGGTGGCGCTGGCGGCGTCCGCTATTTACGCGCTGGTGATCGGCGCGCTCAGCTTGCGCACCCGCGGCGTCTATTTCATCATGATCACGCTGGCTTTCGCGCAGATGGCCTTTTACGTCGCCTCGGGGCTTTCGCGCTACGGCGGCGACGACGGGCTCACCATCTACAAGCGCAGCGATTTCGCAGGGGTGATTAATCTCTCGAACCGCGTGCAGTTCTATTATCTCTGCCTCGCCTGCCTCCTCAGCGGTATTTTCCTGATCTGGCGCATCGTCAATTCGCGCTTCGGCATGGTGGTGCGTGGCCTGCGCTCCAACGAGCAGCGCATGCAGGCGATCGGCTTTCCGGCCACGCGCTACAAGCTCGCCTGCTTCGTGATCGCGGGAACCATCTGCGGGCTCGCCGGCGCGCTGCTTGCCAACAATACCGACTTCATCAGCCCGGCCGTGATGTATTGGACCCGCTCCGGCGATCTCATGGTGATGGTGATCCTGGGCGGCATGGGCTCGCTGTTCGGCCCGGTCGTCGGCGCCGTGGTCTATCTGGTTCTGGAAGAGTTCCTTTCGCAGATCACCGAATATTCGGGGCTGATCATCGGCCCGCTGTTGTTGTTGATCGTGCTGTTCGGGCGCGGCGGCATCATGGGGCTGCTCGGGAGGTTTGACCGTGGCTGAGCCCTTGCTCCGCGTCGACAGACTGGTGCGCCGCTTCGGCGGCATCGTTGCGACCGATCGCGTTTCGCTCGATGTCGCGCGCGGCGAACTGCACGCCATCATCGGCCCCAACGGCGCCGGCAAGACCACGCTGATCAGCCAGCTCACCGGGCATCTGACGCCGCACTCCGGCGCCATTCATCTCGCCGGCCGTGACATCTCCCGCCTGCCGGCGTGGCGTCGCAGCGCGCTGGGGCTGGCACGTTCGTTCCAGATCACTTCGCTGCTGTCGGATTTCACCGCGGCCGACAATGTCGCGCTCGCGGCGCAGGCGCATGATGGGCACTCGTTCCGCTTCTGGGGCAATGCCCGCAAGGAAGCCGGCTTGCGCAGGACCGCGCAGGCCGCGCTCGAGCGCGTCGGCCTCGAGGGTCGCGCCGACGTGCTGGTCTCGAGATTGAGTCACGGCGAGCAGCGCGAGCTCGAGCTCGCGGTCGCGCTCGCCACCAAGCCGCAATTGTTGCTGCTGGACGAGCCGATGGCGGGCCTCGGCGTCACCGAATCCGCGCGCATGGTCAAGCTGCTCGGCGAATTGCGCAAGGAGGTGACCATCGTGCTGGTCGAGCACGACATGGACGCCGTGTTCGCGCTTGCCGACCGCATCTCGGTCCTGGTCTATGGCCGCGTCATCGCCTCCGGCGCGCCTGCCGACATCCGCCAGAACGAAGAGGTCAAGCGCGCCTATCTCGGCGATCAGCACGTGGTGGTCAAACATGGCTGACGCGGCGCTGTTGGAAGTTGCGGGGATCGAGACCTGCTATGGCCTCAGCCAGGTGCTGTTCGGGCTGTCGTTGTCGATCCGAAGCGGCGAGATGGTGTCGTTGATGGGCCGCAACGGCATGGGCAAGACCACCACCATCCGCTCCATCATGGGGCTGACGCCGGCGCGCGCCGGCGCCATCCGCTTCAATGGACACGAAGTGCGCAGCCTGCCGTCGTACCGGATTGCAAAACTCGGCATTGGCCTGGTGCCCGAGGGGCGCCAGATTTTTCCCAATCTGACCGTGCGCGAAAATCTCGTGGCCGCCTCCGCCAACCGCCTCGGCGCATCGGACCCCTGGACCATCGAGAAGATTCACGCGCTGTTTCCGCGGCTCGCCGAGCGCGGCGCCAACATGGGCAACACGCTCTCCGGCGGCGAGCAGCAGATGCTCGCGATCGGGCGCGCGCTGATGACCAATCCGCGGCTGTTGATTCTGGACGAGGCGACCGAGGGCCTGGCGCCCCTGATCCGGGAAGAGATCTGGAATTGCCTGTCGTTGCTGAAAGCGCGCGGTCAGTCGATTTTGGTGATCGACAAGAATGTCGAGCACCTCACACGGATTTGTGACCGGCACACCATCATCGAGCGCGGCCGCACGGTATGGAGTGGAACCTCGCAAGCATTGATGGCCGAGCCCGATCTGCAGCATCGGTATCTCGGGATTTGACGGCGGCCGTTCGGAGATTGGCTGCCGCGCGATCGCGACTTCCAATTGACGGGTGGCTCAGATAAGATCGCGCCGCAACGAAAAAGCCATGAAGCCAAGGAAAATACGGCGTAAAATACGGCGGGAAATTCGGCTCGAATGCGCTGGTTCCGGGACACACTCAGGCAAGGCTCTTGGCTGGCGCTGATCGCGCTGGCGATCAACCTTGGGCTGTCCTTTGGTCACGTCCACGCGATCGGCGGCAAGGTTTCCGGGCACGGGTTTGCCGCACTAGCGGCCTCTGTCTCCTCGCCTGACGACGGTGAGAGGCAACGCCAACCCGGCGACGGCCATGCCGACTATCTCTGCCCGATCTGCATGGCCGCGACCGCAATGGCGAGCGCGCTGACCCCTGCGCCGCCTGCACTGCCGCTGGAATTTGCCAACGCTACGATCGACCGCACGATCATGCCCGTTGTCGCCGTCGTCGAGCCGCAGCGTGCGGCGTTTCAATCGCGCGGGCCGCCGATTTCCTGACGTCGCTGCTTCGACACTTTAGCTCTAGCGCGAAGCGCTGAGCCGTGTTGCCATAATTGGGGCCGAGGCTCCGTCCGTTAACCGCGTGGGTCGTGCGCTTTGCGCCGCGAAGCGGATCAATGATCGAAGAGAGGGCCACATGTGGCGTAACGACAAAAAGCACCAGCCAGGTGGCGGGTTGTGCCGCGGAATGAGTTTGAGAGAAGTCAGTCTGAGAGTCTTGGGCTTTCTCGCCTGCCTTGCGACCACGGCCGAACCCGCTTTTGCCCAGGCGCCAAACCCGTTGCTGCCGCGAAACCTGTCGCCATGGGGCATGTTTCTCAACGCCGATATCGTGGTGAAGGCGGTGATGGTCGGCCTTGCTTTGGCCTCGCTTGCGACCTGGACGGTGTGGCTCGCCAAGACCATCGAGCTGCGGCGCGCGAAAAAGTTCGGGCAACGCCGGCTCAGGATGCTGGAAAGCGGCGGCACGCTTTCGGATGCGGTGCGCGCTTGCGATGGCAAACGGGACGCCGTCGCGCAGCTTATCCTGTCCACGGCACGGGAAGCGGAGCTGTCCGACGGCATCGTCGACGACGGGTTCAAGGAGCGCGTCGCGTTGCGGCTGGAGCGTGTGGAAGCCGCGATGACCAGACAGGTTTCGCGCGGCATCGGCATCCTGGCAACGATCGGCGCCACCGCCCCGTTCGTCGGCCTGTTCGGCACGGTCTGGGGCATCATGAACTCCTTCATCGGCATTTCCGAATCCCACACCACCAACTTGGCGGTGGTGGCGCCCGGCATTGCCGAGGCCTTGCTGGCAACCGCGTTCGGGCTTGTCGCAGCTATCCCAGCGGTCGTGATCTACAACCATCTGGCGCGGGTGATCAGCGGCTATCGCGCACTGCTCGGCGATGCGTCGGCACAGCTCGTGCTGATGATCAGCCGCGGACATGCGAGCCGCGTGGCGGCGTTGCCGCGCGCTGCGGAGTGATGTGATGGCCATGCGTCTCGGTTCACGCTCGGGCGAGGACGATCTCGAAATCCAGCACGAGATCAACGTCACGCCGTTCATCGACGTCATCCTGGTGCTGCTCATCATCTTCATGGTGGCGGCGCCGCTTGCGACCGTCGATATCGGCGTCAACCTGCCCGCCAGCACCGCGCCGGAGCAGCCGCGCCCGGACAAGCCGGTGTTCGTGACCATCAAGCCGGACGAGACCATTGCGGTCGGCGAGACCACGGTCACGCGCGAGGAGCTTGCGGGCGCGCTCGACGCCGCCACCAACAATCACAAGGACGAGACGATTTTCATCCGCGGCGACAAGACGCTGAGCTATGGCGGGCTGATAGGGGTGATGAACACCTTGCGGGATGGCGGATATCTCAAGCTTGCTCTGGTCGGGCTGGAAGAGCCCGCGGCCAAGCCATGAATGCGTTCGCGCTGCATCTGCCCGAAAGGCGCGGGCTTTCCCGCTGGACCTTGGCTGGCCTGACGATCCTGATGGCGCATGCGGCGATCGTGGCGGCGGTTGCGTTGTGGTATGCGCGCCAACCTGCGGAACCGACCATTCTTCCCGCCATCGCGGTGACGCTGGCCCCGGTCGAGGCCAGTTCGCCAACAATTCAGGACCAGGACATCGCCGTCGGGCCGACCATGCAACAGGCCGAGGCCGCGCCGCAGGAGCCTCCCAAGGAAGAGAAACCAGTGGAGCAGGTGGTGCAGCCGCCGCCACCGGCTCAGGAGGCCGAGGTGACGCTGCCGAAGGACGAGCCGAAGCAAGTGGAAAAGCCAACGGAGTCTCAGCCTCCCGCTCCCGAAACGCGCGCGCCGCCGAAGACCGATCACGTCGGCGAGTTCAGCGAGGCGGGCGCCAAGGCCTATAACGCGCTGGTGTTCGGGCATCTGCAGCGCTTCAAGCGCTACCCGCTCGCGGCACACGGGGCTTCGGGTACCGTAATGGTGAAGTTTGTGTTGAATCGCGCCGGGGATGTGATTGAAAGCGCGGTGACGAAATCGTCGGGCAACGGGGTGCTCGATCGCGAGGCGCTCGAAATCCTCCGCCGAGCCAGCCCGTTCCCGGCTTTCCCGGCCGCCAAGCCGGGCACGGCGGAAACCTACATCGCGCCGGTGAATTTCGAGCGGTAGCTGATCAGCTGACGTTGCGAAAATCACACAGCTTGTGAATTCCGGCGACACGCCAATGGACTACCGTTGACGCTGCGCGGCGATACCTGCGATGTAATGGCGTGGCGATGAGGCGGCCAAAACGTGTCGGCCTTTTGGCGCACGGGTGCGATTTCGGCATGAAATGGTTCCGATCGAAGCTCAAATATGGCTCGCGGCTCGCGCTGTTTGCGCTCGCGATCCAGTTTGCGCTGTCGTTCGGGCATTTCCACGGGGTCGCCGCGCAGGCGTCGCCGGCTGCGGTTAGCGAGTCCGTTCAACAGCAGCACCCAGCGTCCGATCGTGATTCCGACCAGCACCCCAGCGATATTTGCGCCATCTGCGCCGTCATGGCGATGGCGAATGCGGTGTTGTTTGCAACGCCGCCGGTGCTGCTGCTGCCGCAGGCCATCGAATTCTCATACCTGGCCAGCGACGCCGGGTTCGCTCACGTCAGCACTGTTCGCGTCGCCTTTCAGCCTCGCGCTCCCCCGATCTCCTGACTTCGATTGAGTTGTGCTTGAGGACCGGCTTGCGTCATTCGCAGCCGATCCATGAGGTGAATCGAAATCGGTCCGTCGCACGTCGACGGCAGGCGCTTTTTCGAATTCGTTGGAAACGAATCCGTTCGCGCCTTCATGGGGACTAGGACAATGTCAGTGTTTGCAAATCGAATGTTGGCCTCTGCAGCGGCCTCGCTCATGATCTGCGGCGGTGCCGGGATAGCGCGCGCGCAGACGTCAGCGCCTGCGGCAAATGCACCGACCGTGCTTCCCGAGACCAGGGTCGCAGCGCCAAAGCAAGCGGCGAAGCCGGCGAAGCGGACGCCGCGCGTGGTGTCCCGCGGCGCCGCGACGCCCGCCTGCAAACGCCCCCGCCGATCTCGCCGGCCGCTCAGCTCGAAGCAAAGAGCAGCACGTTCGATCAATCGCGCAGCAATCTCTATACGACCGCCGGCACCACCTCCGACACGATCAGCCACGACGCGATCCAGAATCTGCCGCAAGGCACCAACCAGCCGGTCGAGAAAGTGCTGCTGCAGGCCCCGGGAGTTTCGCAGGATTCCGCCGCCAGCGGCGCGCTGCATGTCCGCAACGATCACGCCAACGTCCAATTCCGCATCAACGGGGTGATGCTGCCTGACGGCGTCACCGGTTTCGGCAGCATTTTCGACACCAGCTTCATCGGCAGCATCGCGCTGGTCACCGGCGCCCTGCCGGCCGAATTCGGGCTGCGCACGGTCGGTCTCGTCGACATCACCACCCGCAACGACATCTTCAATAACAGCGGCACCGTCAGCATGTATGGCGGCAGTCATGGCACCATTAAGCCGAGCTTCGAATATGGCGGCACGTTCGGCGGCAATTGCGCCGGCGGCGCCCGCCACCACTCCCACGCCGGCCTACGTCAAGGCGCCAGCCGGCCTCACGCGGATTGCTTCCCCGGCGTCCAATACTACTTCACCGGAAGCTATCTGCAGACCACGGTCGGGTCTCGAAAATCCGACGCCCGCCTACAACGCGATCCACGATTTCTCCCAGCAGGAGCGGGGCTTCGCCTACATGTCCGCGTTCGTCGATCCGACCACCCGGGTCAGCCTGATCGCCGGCACCTCGAACAACAACTTTCAGATTCCCAACACTCCCGGCCAGCCGATCGGACAGAATGGGTTTGTCACCAACGCATTCGGCGTCACCAGCTTTAATTCAGCGCTGCTCAACGAAAATCAGTGGGAGACCACTCACTTTGGCGTGCTGTCGGTGCAGAAATCAGCCAACGGTTTCGACGGGCAATTGTCCTATTTCACCCGCTACAACAATCTGCACTTCCTGCCCGATCCGACCGGCGATCTCCTGCTGAACGGCATCGCCTCGACGATCACCCGCACCTCCTACACCAACGGCATCCAGGGCGACGGCTCCTACCAGCTCAATTCGGCCCATACGCTGCGCGCGGGCTTCACGGTCAGCGGCGAGCAGGCCTTCGTCGGCAATACGTCGCTGGTCGAGCCCTGCATGATCTGCGACGGCACCGACAACGGCGCGCCGGAGTCGATCACCGACAACGTCTCGAAGCTCGGCGTGCTGATGGGGGTCTATGTCCAGGACGAGTGGAAACTGACCAACCAGTTGACGGTCAACGCCGGCCTGCGCTTCGACCAGATGTATGAGTTCACGAGACGCCAACCAGCTCAGCCCTCGCCTGAGCGTCACCTATAAGCCCTTCGAGAACACGACGTTCCACGCCGGCTATGCACGCTACTTCACGCCGCCGGTGCTGGTGGAGGCGGCTCCTGCCAATATCGCCCTGTTCAACAATACGACCGGGGCGGCGTCGGCCGGCGCAGCAACGACCCGGTCCTGCCGGAGCGCTCGCATTACTTCGATGCCGGCGTCGATCAAAAGATCCCGCTCGGATGCACCTCGCCGGGCCGAAGGACTGCTCCAGCCTCGATCTCGGCGTCGATGCCTATTACAAGATCGCGACCGACCTGATCGACAACGGCACTTTTCGGCCAGGCGCTGGTGCTGAGCGCATTCAATTATGCCAAAGGCTGGAACGAAGGCATCGAATTCCACGCCAAGTACAACAGCGGAAACTTCCAGGCCTATGCCAATGTCGCCGTGGCCCAGCAGAGGGCGACCGACCCGGTGTCGAACCAGTATCTGTTCGACAACACCATGCCGCTCGCCGATCTCGGCGGCCTGACCGAGCTTCAGTACGTGCAGACGCACTTCATCTATACCGATCACAACCAGTTCGTCACCGCCTCGGCGGGCGCCGCCTATAAGTTCTGCGGCCGACCGGCGACGTGCCGCGGAAACCTTTGAGTCCGTGGTGTCGTGGTGCGGAACCACGCTCAGCGCCGACGTGATCTACGGCAGCGGCCTGCGCAACGGGGACGCCAATATCAGCACGGTGCCGGACTACACGCAGGTCAATGTCGGCATCAAGCGCGAATTCCTGCTGCCGAACGATCCCAAGCCGATGACGATTCGTTTCGACGTCGTCAACCTGTTCGACGAGATCTACGAAATCAGGGAGGGAGGCGGCATCGGCGTGTTCGCGCCGCAGTTCGGCCCACGCCGCGGCTTCTTCCTTGGCATCTCGAAGAAGATTTGAGAAACGGAAAGCTTCGGACGGCCGGGACCGGAGCGCTGGCTCGGAAGCCAGCGCTCCGTCGGCAGAATGAGACATCGTTTGACCGCCGGCGCGCCAACTTAACCCGTAAACATCCAGAGTTGCTCGCTGGCCATATAGCCCACCAGCAACATTCCACCGAACGCGACAATCAGGCCAGCCGCGCCGACCTCGATCGCCCGCATCATGAGCATGCCCAGTCCCGACCGCGTGCTCGCGATCCGGCTTGCGACATTCCGCGCGCTGACCGCAATGGTTGCGATCGCGGCAACCGTGATGGCGGTACCCAGGCCCATCAGCAGCGTCGCAACGATGCCGGTCCAAAACAGGTCCTGGGCCAGCGCGAAGATCAAAACGATGATCGCGCCCGAACAGGGACGTAGTCCGACCGCAACGACCGCCGACAGGCCGCGGCGCCAGCCGCCGGCGCCGGCTAGTTCCGCGGGCTCCGGTCCATGCGCGTGTCCCCATGCCGAGGCGTGATGGTCATGATCGCCATGGTTGTGACCGTGATGGTCGTGACAATGCGGTCCATGGACATGAAGCGCGTGTCCATCGTCATGGCATTGCTCGCAGCGGACCGCCGTTGCGTCAGGACCATGATCATGACGATGAAAGGTCTTGCCTTGCTCGAACGATGAAGCCGTGGCTTCGGCGGGAGCTTTTTTCGAGGTCAGCTCCCGGCAGGCGATCAGGAAGCCGCGGCCTTTGACGAATAGAAGCCGCAGGCCGATCAGGATGACGAGAACGTAGCCGACGGTCTCGACCACATGGACGGTCAATCCGATCGCTTTCGCGGTCGCCCCGAGAAGTGCCGCGGCGATGGCAACCACAACAATTGCGACGACGGCTTGTATGGCTGCCGATGCGAACGACAGCACGACGCCTCGGCGCCAGGTTTCTTCGTTGGCGACGAGATAGGAGGAAATGACGGCCTTGCCATGCCCGGGACCGACGGCATGAAAAATGCCGTAGAGAAACGATATTCCGAACAGGCTCCACATCGCGGTGCCGTCATCCTTGCTCGCCCGGATAAAGCTGGACAGCGAACGGTAGAAGGCCGACTGCTTGGCGAATATCCATGCCATCAAGCCCGATTGGGGCACGAGCCCGTTCGCATGATGCGGCGCACCGAATGACACGCCTTGCGCCGATGCGGGATCGATCGCCGTGACAACGAGGATCGCTGCCAGCAGCGTCAGCACAAAACCACGGGGCATATTCATGGGCATTTCACCAGGATCTTGTTGGCGAAGGTTTCGCCATACGTGCTGAAGGCATCGAGCGGAACGTTGTCGAGTTCGCTGAGCCGTAACTGCTCGGCCGGCGTCGGCTCATGCGGCAGATCGACCGTCAACAGGCATTGCGGAGGTGCGCCGCTCAGCGCGACGGGCTTGTCCTTGGCAAATTCAAAATCGACGAAAATCGAAGGGTCATAGATTTCGATCCGCATCGCCTTTGCCGCGGCGGGGGCCTTCAGGAGCAGCGTGAAATGCAAGGTCAGCGCGGCGTTCTTGTACTCGAGCCAGTAGTCGGTGGGGTCTGAAAATTGCAGTTTCTTGCCGTCCGCGCGCGCGTAGGTGAAGTAGTCGTATTCCTTCAGCGAGGTCACGTTCACCTTGGCGAGCGAGGCCAGCTCCTCGCGTGTATATTGGCCCTTCTTGGCATGCGAAATGCCCTGGAGGGCGTAGGTGGAAAACAAGTCGTCGAACGTCCAGGCATGACGGATGCCGGTCATGGCGCCTTCCGCCGAGTAGAGGACTTCGCTGTGGAACGTGACCCAGACGTGCGGATGGGCGTCCGCGCGCGGGATCGACAGGGAAAGCAGGAGCACGGCGAAAGTGCCGGTACGCATTCGTTTCATCATGAAGTGTCCACCGAATAGGAGTTCGGATGTGAACGGCCGCAAATGGCTGTGCGGCAGATCGGCGGTTCGAAGGTGTGCTGCGACGAGCGCCTGACAGCACCTTGGTACTGTCAGGAACGCAGATTGCGCGCGACGATGCGCAAGCGCTTCCGCGTCGCCGGAATTGTTGCGGCGATGCGGAAAGCGTGGAGGCAAACCGTCAGGAAAGCGGCGGAGCCCGCGATTGGAACGGCGCGCGGTCAGACCCGATGACTAGATCAAAGGCGCGACCGAAAAAGCGATCGATGGGCTTGAAATCGGACGACGGCGAATGTTGCGGCGCATCCGGTATGAAGGAAGTCGCGAGAAGCAGGGTAGAGAAGCAGATCGGGCAATACTCGTCCCCGTCCGCAAGCGGCGACGGAAGCTGCTTTGAAAATTTCAGCTTTGTAAGCGCTTGCGAGCCCGCAACGACGCCAATTCCTGAATGAGCAAGACCGGAATAGGCGATGTCGTGACGATGGATGTGGCCAAAGGACAACGCAAGCTGAAGCGTCAGCGCCACGAGCGCGAGGTAGACGCCGCATCGCCGGGCGAAGGTCCGCAACAAGCGTCCGTCGGCCTTCTCCAAAGCGTTCACCTTTCCCCTTCAAGAGGAAAAATCTAACGTTATTGGATGACGGCACGCAATAGCAATTTTGAGGGTGTAGCCGAAGTCATGGTCACCCTGCCGGTCGCTCGAACGGGTCCGTCCGTTTCTCGCTCAAAACATCTCGAAATATTCGCGGTGTTCCCAGTCGGAAACTTCCGCCTCGAAGCGCGCGATCTCGGCGTTCTTGATCTGCACGTAATAGTCGACGAAAGCGGCGCCGAACGCCTGCCGGAAAAACGGATCGTCGTTGAGCGCCGACACCGCTTCGCGCAGCGATTTCGGCAACAGCTCGGCCTTGGTCTCGTAGGGCGTATCCGCCGACGGGCCGGGATCGAGCTTGCGGTCGACGCCGTCGAGACCGGAGAGGATTTGCGAGGCCATGTAGAGATAGGGATTGGCGGCGGGCTCGCCGATCCGGTTTTCCAGCCGCGTCGCGCTATCGCCCGCGCCGCCGAGCACGCGGATCATCACGCCGCGATTGTCTTTTCCCCAGATCGCGCGATCGGGCGCCAGCGAATAGGAGCGGTAGCGCTTGTAGCCGTTGATGGTCGGCGTCGTGAACACGGCCGACGCGCGGGCATGCTGCAGCAATCCGGCGAGATAGTTTTTGCCGAACGCGCTCAGCGCCTCGCCCTCGTCGCTCGCCATGAACGCGTTCTCGCCGCTCGCGCGCGCCACGATCGATTGATGCAGGTGCCAGCCGGAGGCGAACACATTCGGCAATTTCGGCCGGCACATGAAGGTCGCGTGATAGCCGTGGCGGCGCGCGATCTGTTTCACCGCGCTTCGAAACAGCACCATGTTGTCGGCCGGCTCCAGCCCCTTTTTTGGGGCGAAGGTGAATTCGCACTGGCTCGGTCCGAACTCGACCTCGACCGATCGCAAGCGGCAGGCCGAGCGCGAGAATGTCGCGCCGGATGATGTCGAGCGCCGGCTCCATCTGGTCGTAGCGCTGCTCGGTGAGGTACTGATAGCCGTGCGACAGCAGGCTGACCTGCGGCGGCTGGCCGGGCTGGCCGGCATCCTCCGGGGACATTTTCGCGTCTTCGAGCTTGAAGATGTGGAATTCGACCTCCAGCCCCGCGACGAAATCGTAGCCGCGCTCGCCGAGTCCAGCGAGCACCGACTTGTAGAGCTGGCGCGTTGCGAACGGGATCGGCCGTCCGTCGGCGAAATAGATGTCGCAGAGCAGCCAGCCCGTGGTCGGTGCCCAGGGCAGCACGCGGAAGGTCGTGGGGTCGGGCACCATCAGCACGTCGGCGGCGCCTTCCATCTCCTTCATTCCAAAACCGCCGCCGGCGGTGAACACCGGAAACACCGTGCGGTGCGAGGTGTCCTTGGCGAGCATGGTGGTGGTGATGGTGCAGCCGTTTTCCAGCGAGGCCAGCGCTTCGCTCGCGACCAGCGTCTTGCCGCGCAGGATGCCGTGCTGGTCGGGAAACGACAGCCGGATGGTTTCGAGCTTTTTCTCTTCGCAGACGGCGCGCAGACGCCGCGCCGCTTCCTTCTGCTCGTCGGACCACAGCGCGTGACGCGCGACAAAGCTCAACGCGTTACTCCCCATTCGTCGTCATTGCGCGGAGCCAACGGGTCTCGCCTCCGGCGAGCCCGATGACAGGCTCCGCGACGAAGCAATCCATGCTTCCGCCTGCGCAGCTATGGTTTGCTTCGCCGAGCCTGTCATCGGGCGGCGCTTCGCGCCGACCCGTTGGCCCGCAATGACGAAGAAAAAAACCATCATTCGGCTGCCGACAAATGGCGCACCTTGGCGGCGATCTCTTCCGGCACCGGCACCGCCCACGGCGCGCCGCGCCGCCGCTTGACGTCGACTTCCATCCAGTAGATTTCCCAGCCGCGCGTCGGCCCGATGCCGTCCATGGTGGCGGGGCCCTGGATGCTCTTCGCATGCGCCTCGTCGAGGAACATGAACGGCCTCTCGCCGCCCAACACCTTTTCGATCTCCTGCCGTAACAGGCGGCGATATTGCACGATCGCCTTGTCGCTTTGTCCGAGATGTTCGTGGGTGCGGTCCTGGATCGCGCCCATCGATTCCACCGCCCACTGGTCGTGCACGTTGATGTCGTTGCCCATGCCGGTATAGGTCGCGGTCAGCTGCTCGTGCGGATCGAAGCCGTAATCGTTCGACTTGTTCTTGCGCGACTTGTAGTCCGGCAATTCGTAGAGCTCGAGCCGCTGATCGCGCATCTTGTTCTTGTCGACGGGCGCCGCATAAGAGGTGAAGATCGCGTACCAGTAGCAGTTCTCGTCATCGACCGGCACGTGCCACTGCGTGATGGTCATTTCCGTGCTCATCGGAATGACGAAGCCGTGCGGGAATAGCTGGTTGGTGACGCGCACATGCGTACGCGCCTCGTCGATCTCGCGCAGCGCGATCAGCCGCAGGCCATATTCGGTCTGCTCGACATTGATGATGGGCCGGTCGTATTCGCGCAAAATTTTCGTCATCGGCATGTCGCTGCCGGCGGACGCGCCGCGGAACTGCTTGCCGTAGGATTTGGAGGTATCCTCATCCTCGAAGAAGCGATGCAGGTAGGAGGCGTGCGCGGGATCGATGCCGACCTCCAGCGCCTGCAGCCAGTTGCAGTTGATGTGGCCCTTGAACGCAAAGGTGTGGCTGTCGGGCGCGACGAAGCAGTCGATCTCGGGAAACGCGGGCGGGGTGCCCTCGCCGAGATAAGCCCAGAGAATCCCGCTCTTCTCGATCACGGGGTAGCAGCGCTGTTGGATGCCCTTGCACAGCGTCGAGCCGGCAGGCTCGGCCGGCGTTTCCAGGCATTGGCCGGTGACGTCGAACAGCCAGCCGTGAAAGGCGCAGCGCAGGCCACCCTGTTCGAGCCGGCCGAACGCGAGGTCGGCGCCGCGATGCGCGCAATGCCGCTCGATCAGGCCGTAGCGGTCCTCTTCGTCGCGGAACAGCACCAGACTCTCGCCAAGCAGTTTGATCGCCTTGACCGGCCGCGGCCCCTCGAGCTCGTCGACCAGCGCCGCCGGCTGCCAATACATCCGCATCAGTTTCCCGCAGGGGTCTTTGGGCCCGGTGCGGGTGATCAGGTCGTTCGCTTCCTGGCTCATCATGGCGGGGCGTCCTTTCGGGCTCGCGCGCGGAAATTTGTTTGGAATTGAAACTACTCGGCCTGCCGTTTTGGGCAAGCGGATTTCTTGGGCTTGGTGAGCGTTAGGAGGTGTCGCATTTCTTAGGGACCTTGAAACTTTGTTCAACTACGAGGCAACATGCGCTGCATGGCTGCTCCTCTGCTCACTCTTACCGAGATGGACACGGGCGTCCGCTTCGGCCATGTGAATGATGAGCGGGCGTTCTTCGAATGGTTGTCACGCATCCCCTGCGTGGAAAGCTACTATGGCGACGGTCGAAGGGGTTTGGTTGTCAAGCTCAAGCGTCGGCCGGGTAAGGACGACCTTCGGCAGCTCCTCGCGCTATGCTATCGTTATGGCGTGGATATGCGGCAATTGGCGAGATTTGAAACGGCGAAAAATCGAGATTGGTTTCGCGACCGGAAAAAGTATTGGTATCACGGCGTTTTCGGCAAAGCATCAAGTTAGCGCATAAGGGTTTGCAGACGCGCCTTTGGCGCGGTGAGGGCGCGCTCGGTCACTGCCGCCGCAGCGGAAGCGCCATCAGCGCCTCGTCATAATACGTCTCGCCGATCTTGAGCGCCCGCCGCTCGAGCCCGTATTGTTCGAACCCGGCGGCGCGATACAGGCGACAGGCGGCGACGTTGGAGGCCACGACCGTCAAGAGAATGTCGTCGAGGACGGGCCGGGCCTGCTCGATGACCCGCTGCACGAGTGATGCCGCCAGTCCCGTGCCGCGCGCATTGGGGCGAACGTACATGCCCCACAACATTCCCTTGTGCCGGACCTTCGTGCTCCCGTGCACGCGGAACCCGACCACGCCAGCGAGAGGAGAGCCATCGATCCAGCCGCCAAGAACGATGTTGGTTTCCAGGCGCTCGGCCCACCAGGACGCAGGTCTGGCAGACTCGGCCTCCCATGACGCGCTAAAGGCTTCGGGATGATTCTTCAGGCCTTCGAGGCGTACTTCGCGATAGATCGCGAAGTCATTCGGCTCGAGACGGTGCACCTTGAGCAGCTTTCGTGCGTCGGAAATGTCAGGCTGGTACATCGATTATGGCACGTAGAGTGGGCAAAAAAGACGCGTTGCTCCGCGCCTATCATCACATGACTAAGGTAGGTCAGCTTCGCTTTGGCTTGTAGAGTTGCTCAGGACCGGCTCTGTTGGAAAGTAGAACCTCTCGAAATTACGATGGTTCTAATTTGTACGTGAGGCTCGCAAGGGCGCTTTTGGCGCCGAGCGCTCTAAGGATGGCAACGGCGCGCGGAGCCCGCGCCGGGTGCACATTTGCGCGAACGGTCGCTTTGACCAATCGACTTCTTGAACGCTAAAATCCAAGACGGCGCCGAGAAGCCCGAAGGGCCGATCAAGTCCAGGTATGGTAGGGTCGTTCAATGAAAGCACCGGTCATTCGCATTTCCATTGGAAAGTTCGACGCCGGCAACGCCGCGGTCGTCGAGAAGAACTTGCAGGAAAGCAAGGCGCGCTTGGAAAGCGGGATACGCGCCATGCGCGGGAATATCGCATACTATGTCGGCATCGACCGGGCCAACAACGCGATGCACAACGTCAGCATCTGGGAAAACGTCGCCGACGCCAATCAAATGGCGACCTTCGCGCCGATGCTGGCGCTCGCAGCGGAGTTCGCGGCGCTTGGCGTGCATTTTGAGCAGCCAATTCTGAATTGCGACACGCTTTGGCAGCTGGACGAAGTGTGAGTGCAGGCGGCGGGTGCATCGCGATGCGGTCTCTTTTTCGTGAGGCGCCGGTGGTGCGGCACTTCAGCCCCTCAAGACCGCAGTCCCCGCAAGCTTATCGTAGACGGGATCCTTCTTCAAGGCGATCTGCAAAATCAGTACGATCGCCCACAACGCCCCTAACCCTGCGGCATAGATGAACCACTGGAAGAAGTCTGCGGTGAACACCGCATCTGCGCTGCCGCCGTAGACGGTGTATCGGTAGATCAGGATGGCAAACGCGGGCACCGCGCCGATCGCCATTGCCAGATAGCGGATGATCGCCTTGCGGAGCGGGACGCCCGACGCGCCGGGGTTCTCGGTGTCGACGACCCTCACCTTGGTGACCCGAGCACCCAAAGATCGTCCGGTCGTCCAGACCATGACGACAAGATAGGCAAGAAAGGCCAGTCCGACGATTCCATCGATAGATGTGCCGTTGATCGGCCCACCGTCCTTGTCCAGCATGTAAGTCTGACTGACGGTCGTGGTGGTGGCCCCCTCTTTGGTCATACGTCCCACGGTCAGGGTTGCGCCAGTTGTGGCTCCGAAGAACGAGGTGTGGCAGACGCGCGCAAAGTTCGAATCGTGTGGTGGTGGCGGGTCTAGCGCCTGCGGAATGGTCTTGGTGGCTGCGCAGGCGCTAAAAAAACCGCTTTCCATCTGAACCGTTCCGGCGGTCAGGGTGAAGAGGATTGACGCCAGAATTTGAAATGGGAGTGTCACGATGATCGCGTCGATGAGCGTCGCTAACCATCTCCGCCAGAATCCCGCTCTCGGACTATCGACTGTTGCGTCGATGTGCACGGCGCCAATATCCATTTGATCAATCCAGTAGATGTGGGATGCGGATGGGACAGAGGCCGGACCCGCTCGCCGAGCGAACGCGGCTCTGCTGCTCCGAGGTAAGCCGATTTATTCTGTCATGCGTTGCAGAGTCAAAGCCGCTGCGGCCGTTAATTGTCGATTTTGATCACGCTACGGTAGAAAAACAATTCATCTATCGACGACCCGTTGCAAACGGAAGCGGGCCGGATGCGGAAATCCGAACTGGAAGATTTTGCTCACGCCCGCGCGAACATCCGCGCCTGGTTCTGCAGCACCGGCCGCACCGCATCGGCGAGCCGCGCGGCCGCCGCGTCCACCGAAAGGCCGGCAGTATCGACCACCGCCGAAGCCCGCGCATAAAGCGGTTCGCGGCTGACCAGAATGTTGCGCAGCTCCGCCATCGCCGAGCGATCGTCGGCCATCGGCCGCAGGTCGCCCTGGCCGCGCACGCGGGCCATGTGCTCTTCCGGGTCGGCCTTGAGCCAGATGGTGTAGAACGACGACAGCACCAGGTCGAAGGTCAGAGGCTCCGAGACGATGCCGCCGCCGGTCGCCAGCACCATCAGTTCCTTTCGCGTCAGCAATTGCGTCAGCGCCGCCTGCTCCATGCGGCGGAAACCTTCCTGGCCGTAGAGCGCGATGACCTCGGCGACCGAGAGGCCGTTCTCGCGCTCGATCTCCTTGTTCAATTCGACAAAGCTCCAGCCGATCTTCTTCGCCAAAATCTTGCCGAGGGTGGATTTGCCGGCGCCGCGCAGCCCGATCAGGGCGATGCCGGAAAAGGAAGTACTGTGCGCCAGGCTGCCGTGCCCGGCGAGGACGTCCTTGGCCTGCGCGATCTGGTTCGGCGAGGCTTTGCGCAAGAGGTCGCGGATGACTTGCCAGTCCGGCGCCGGGTCGGTTGAAGGGATCAGGTCTTCCAGATGCGCGCCGATCGCGTTCGACACGCGCCGGAGCAGCACGATCGAGACGTTGCCCTTGCCGCTTTCGAGCTGCGCGATATAGCGTTCCGAAATGCCGGAGACTTTGGCGAGCACTTTTCGCGACATGCCGCGCAGCGACCGCATGGTGCGGACGCGCTGGCCGAGCTGTTCGAGAAAGCCGGCTTCGGGATCGGGATTGTCGTTCATCGTCATCATTGCACTTCGACCGCGAAAGCGGAAACATAGTGCCGGGAAGGATTGACAGCAAGCGCACTTAATGCCTTTCTATGAATTATAATTCTTAAAATTCGGGGAGGAGCGTCGTGAGCGGGATGTCCGGTTCCTACAATGCGGTGACCTGGCTGCTCGATCGCAATGTCGAGGAGCACCGCGGCAACAAGCTTGCCTTTACCGACACGGTCTCCGAACTGAGCTATGGCGAGCTGCAAAGGCAGACCTGCCGCGTCGCCAACATGCTGCGAAGGCTCGGCGTCCGCCGCGAAGAGCGCGTCGCCATGATCATGCTCGACACGGTCGATTTTCCGGTCGTGTTCCTCGGCGCGATGCGCGCCGGGATCATACCGGTGCCGCTCAACACGCTGCTGACCGCGGATCAATATGCCTATGTTCTGGCGGACTGCCGCGCGCGGGTCCTGTTCGTCTCGGAGGCGCTGTTTCCCGTCGTCAAAGACATCGTTGGCCGTATGCCGGATCTGGAATGCGTCATCGTCTCCGGCAAGCAAGCCTTTGGGCACAAGCAATTGTCCGAGGAACTCGCCGGCGAAAGCGATGCGTTTGCGACCGTGGCGACGCATGAGGACGAACCGGCCTTCTGGCTGTATTCCTCGGGCTCGACCGGCATGCCGAAGGGCGTGCGGCATCTGCATGGCAATCTCGCGGCCACCGCGGAGACCTATGCCAAACAGGTGCTCGGCATTCGCGAGGACGATGTTTGCCTGTCGGCGGCAAAGCTGTTCTTCGCCTACGGGCTCGGCAACGCGCTGACCTTTCCGATGTCGGTCGGCGCGACGACGGTGCTCAATTCCGAACGTCCGACGCCTGCCCTCATGTTCGCGCTGATGAACAAATATCACCCGACCATCTTCTACGGCGTCCCGACCCTGTTCTCCGCGATGCTGAACGATGAGACGACGAAGGGGATGCGTGCCGGCGACCGTTTGCGCATCTGCACCTCCGCCGGCGAGGCGCTGCCCGAGTCTGTCGGCAATGCCTGGAAGGCGCGGTTTGGCGTCGACATTCTCGACGGCGTTGGCTCGACCGAGCTGCTGCATATATTCCTCTCCAACGCGCCCGGCGACATCAAATACGGCGCTTCGGGTCGCCCCGTGCCCGGCTACCAGGTGCGGCTGGTGAGCGAGGCCGGCGAGGAAGTCGCCGACGGCGAGGTCGGCGAAATGCTGGTGCATGCGCCCTCGGCCGGCGAGGGCTACTGGAACCAGCGCAGCAAGAGCCGCTCGACCTTCGAGGGCTACTGGACCCGCACCGGCGACAAATATGTCCGCGACGCGGAGGGGCGCTACACCTTCTGCGGCCGCAGCGACGATATGTTCAAGGTCTCCGGCATCTGGGTGTCGCCGTTCGAGGTCGAGAGCGCGCTGATTACCCACCCGTCCGTGCTCGAAGCCGCCGTGGTGCCGGAAGCCGATCCGGAAGGGCTGTTTAAGCCGAAGGCTTTTGTGGTGCTGCGTCCCGACGCGAAACGGGATGGCTTGGACGAAGCGTTGAAGGAGTACGTCAAGCAGAAGATCGGGGTGTGGAAATATCCGCGCTGGATCGAGGTTGTCGACAGCTTGCCGAAAACCGCGACCGGAAAGATCCAGCGCTTCAAGCTGCGGGATAAGACGACGTAGGCCATGTTGCTAATGCAGACTATCGCTTGCCATGCCGCGCTCTCTCGTTCCCTCCCCCCTTGCGGGGGAGGGTTAGGGTGGGGGGTAAGCCCCGATGGCAGTGCTCGTGGCTACCCCCCTCTCCAGCTCTCCCCCGCAAGGGGGGAGAGGGCCGTATCGCGATTGGAGCGGCTGCTGTGACCGCTCTCACCGCTTCCGGCTTCCTCAGCATCGGCGCGGCCGATCTCGAATACCGCATGATCGGCCCGCTCCCTGCGGAGGCCCCGACCATCGTCATGCTGCACGAAGGCCTCGGCTCCGCCGCGCTGTGGGGCGACTTTCCCGAAAAGCTGCAGGCGGCGACTGGAGCCGGCGTGTTCGTCTATTCGCGCGCGGGCTATGGCGCTTCGTCCCCGGTCAAACTGCCGCGCCCGCTCGACTACATGCATGTCGAAGCGCTCGAGGTGTTGCCGAAGCTGCTTGATACGATCGACTTTCGCCGCGGCCTTCTGCTCGGGCATTCCGACGGCGCCTCGATCGCCGCGATCTATGCCGGCGCCCATCAGGATCACCGCGTCCAGGGGCTGGCGCTGATCGCGCCGCATTTCATCGTCGAGGATGTTTCGGTCGCCTCCATCGCCGAGATCAAGACCGCCTATGAGACGGGCGGCCTGAAGGCAAAACTGGCGCGCTGGCACAACGACGTCGACAACGCCTTCTATGGCTGGAACGGCGCCTGGCTCGATCCGAAATTCCGCGCCTGGGATATTTCGGACTATCTCGCCTATATCCGCGTCCCCGTCGCGGTACTCCAGGGCGCCGACGACCAATATGGGACAATCCGTCAGGTCGAGATCGCCCGGGAGGAGTGCTATTGTCCGGTCGAGGTGACGATTCTTAGCAAGGCCGGACATTCGCCGCATCGTGAAGCGCCTGAGGCGACACTGAATGCGATTTCGGAATTTGCCAACGCCGTATTGCACACCGAGGCGGACTCGCGAGGACGGGCCGCCTAACGCATGGATCGAAGGGATGCCGCGATGAGCATCCCGCCCTCCGGCGATCTGCCGCTGCCGCAATGGGCCTATGTCCCCGGCGAAACCGATGAGGCCGCCGCCGATTATGAAACGCTAGCCCAGGTGAAATTATTGGTGCCATCGGCGTTTCGCGGCTATGTGCCGGCGCGCCATCCGGCGCTGCGCTATGGGCTCGCGCTCAACGACCGCGGCTATTTCTGGGAGGCGCAGGAAATCCTGGAAGCGGTCTGGGCCGCCGCACCGCAAGGCGGACGCGAGCGCATCCTGCTGCGGGCCTGCATCCGGATCGCCAACGCGAACTTGCGGCTTCGCATTCAGAAGCCAACCGCGGCGGCGCGGCTGTTCGGCGAGGCCTTGGCTGAGCTGAACGCGCTGGGTCTGCGCAAGGCGACCGCCGCCGGGGGTGGATTTGCCGATGGCTTCCCGACCGATGCGCTGGTGGCCCTGCTCAAGGCCAGGCTGGAGCGGCCGGTGCTTTCCAAGACCGATTGGGTGCCTTTCGCTGCTATCGGCCGAACATGAAACAAAATGCACATTTTCGTGTCTCGGGCTAGACCTGATCGTAAACATGCACTATTGTGCATGCAACCAACCAACAGTAACTCAAGGGTGGCCCAATGGCCGGCGAAAAGCCCGGGGAAGATCGCGTCCTTGCAGGAGGCGCGAGATACATCGATTTCCAGACTGACCCACAGCGCTACCGGCATTGGAAGCTCGATGTCGCAGGTGAGGTCGCGACACTCACCATGGACGTCGACGAGGACGGCGGCCTGTTCGAGGGTTATCAGCTCAAGCTCAATTCCTACGACCTCGGCGTCGATATCGAACTTGCCGATGCCGTGCAGCGGCTGCGCTTCGAACATCCCGCCGTCAAAGTGGTCGTCGTTCGCTCAGGCAAGAACCGGGTGTTCTGCGCCGGCGCCAATATCCGCATGCTGGCAGGCGCGACCCACGCGCACAAGGTCAACTTCTGCAAGTTCACCAACGAGACCCGCAACGGTCTGGAAGATTCTTCCGAGAATTCCGGGCAGCGTTTCATCACCGTCGTCAACGGCACCGCGGCCGGCGGCGGCTATGAGCTCGCGCTCGCCACCGACCACATCATCCTCGCCGACGATGGCGCGGCCGCTGTCGCGCTGCCGGAAGTGCCGCTGCTCGCGGTGCTGCCGGGCACCGGCGGGCTGACGCGCGTGGTCGACAAGCGCAAGGTGCGCCGCGACCATGCCGATTTCTTCTGCACCATCGAGGAAGGCATCAAGGGCAAGCGGGCGGTCGCATGGCGCCTGGTCGACGAGATCGCGCCGAACTCCAAGTTGGAGGCGAAGATCGCCGAGCGGACACGCGAATTCGCCGCCGCCTCGAAGCGCAACGGCAACGGCAAGGGCATCGCGCTGACGCCGCTCAAGCGCAGCTTCGACGAGGGTGGCATTCGCTATGGCCATGTCAGCGTCGACATCGACCGGGCGGCGCGGATAGCGACGATCTCGCTGCTGGCGCCGGATGCGGCGCCGCCTGCGGATATCGATGGTCTGATCGCGCAAGGGGCTGCGTTCTGGCCGCTGCAGGTCGCGCGCGAGCTCGACGACGCGATCCTGCATCTGCGCATCAACGAACTGGAAACCGCGCTGTTGGTGTTCAAGTCGCATGGCGACCCCGCCGAGGTGCTGGCCCATGACGCGTTCCTCGATGCCAACAAGGCGCATTGGCTGGTCAACGAGATCAGGCAGTATTGGAAGCGGGTCTTGAAGCGCATCGACGTCACCTCGCGCACGCTGGTGACCCTGGTCGAGCCGGGCTCGTGCTTTGCCGGCACGCTGGCCGAGCTGGTGTTCGCGGCCGACCGCTCCTACATGCTGATCGGCTCGCGGCAGGGCGACAACCGCCCGCCGCCTTCGATTGGGCTTTCCGCGATGAATTTCGGACCCTATCCGATGAGCCACGGCCTGACGCGGCTGCAGTCGCGCTTCCAGGCCGATCCGTCGGATCTGGAGCGCGCGCAGGCGAAAATCGGCGAGGCGCTCGATGCCGAAGCGGCGGAGGAACTCGGTCTCGTCACCTTTGCACTCGACGATATCGACTGGGATGACGAGATCAGGGTGTTCTTCGAGGAGCGCGCCTCGTTCTCGCCGGACAGCCTCACGGGGATGGAAGCGAATTTGCGCTTCGCCGGACCCGAAACCATGGAATCGAAAATCTTCGCCCGCCTGACCGCGTGGCAGAACTGGATCTTCCAGCGCCCCAACGCGGTCGGCGAGGAGGGCGCGCTGCGCCGCTATGGCTCTGGCCAAAAGCCGCGCTTCGATATGACGAGAGTTTAATCGGCGAATGGCGAGCAGTGAATAGCGAATGGTTTTTCCTTCCCTATTCGCCATTCGCTACTCGCCATTCGCCGATCAGAATGCAGTTGCTCCAACACCGGAGGCCCCGCCATGAACGTCAACATCATGAACGTCGATTACTCCACCAAGATTCCCAACAACGTCGATCTGTCCGCGGATCGCCAGGTGCTGAAGGCGCTGGAGGGCTGGCATCCCGGCTATATCGACTGGTGGAACGACATGGGGCCGGACGGTTTCCAGCAATCGCTGGTCTATCTGCGCACCGCCTATTCGGTCGATCCGCGCGGCTGGGCCAAGTTCGATTATGTGAAGATGCCCGACTATCGCTGGGGCATCCTGCTGGCGCCGCAGGAGGAAAACCGCGTCATTCCCTTCGGCGAGCATTATGGCGAGCCGGCCTGGCAGGAGGTGCCCGGCGAATACCGCGCCATGCTGCGCCGGCTGATCGTGATCCAGGGCGACACCGAGCCGGCTTCGGTCGAGCAGCAGCGCTTTCTCGGCAAGACCGCGCCCTCGCTCTACGACCTGCGCAACCTGTTCCAGGTCAATGTCGAGGAAGGCCGCCATCTCTGGGCGATGGTCTACCTCCTGCAGAAATACTTTGGCCGCGACGGGCGCGAGGAAGCGGACGAACTGCTGCGCCGCCGTTCCGGCGATACCGATTCACCGCGCATGCTGGGCGCCTTCAATGAGAAGACGCCGGACTGGCTGTCGTTCTTCATGTTCACCTATTTCACCGACCGCGACGGCAAGATGCAGCTGCACTCGCTGGCGCAATCCGGCTTCGATCCGTTGTCGCGCACCTGCCGCTTCATGCTGACCGAGGAGGCGCATCACATGTTCGTCGGCGAGACCGGCATCACCCGCGTGGTGCAGCGGACCTGCGAGGCGATGCGGGAGGCCGGCATCAGCGATCCCGCCGATATCGCCAAAGTCCGCGCGCTCGGCGTCATCGACCTGCCGACCATCCAGAAGAAACTGAACCTGCACTACACGCTCTCGCTCGACCTGTTCGGCTCGGAAGTCTCGACCAATGCCGCCAACGCCTTCAATGCCGGCATCAAGGGCCGCTACCACGAGACTCAGATCAAGGACGATCACCGCCTGCAGAACTCGACCTATCCGGTGCTGAAGCTCGTGGGTGGCGAGATCAAGCGGGTCGACGAGCCGGCGCTGACCGCGCTCAACATGCGGCTGCGCGACGATTACACCCAGGACTGCGTCAAGGGCCTGTTGCGCTGGAACAAGGTCATTTCGACCGCCGGCTACGACTTCAAGCTGAGCTTGCCGAACGTCGCCTTCCACCGCCAGATCGGCGAGTTCAAGGATGTCCACGCAACGCCGGAGGGTATCCTGATCGACGACGCCACCTGGAACAGGCGCAAGGACGAGTGGCTGCCGTCGACCAGTGACGGCGACTTCATCGCCTCGTTGATGACGCCGGTCACCGAGATCGGCAGCTTCGCGCCATGGATTTCGCCGCCCAAGGTCGGCATCGACAACAAGCCCGGCGATTTCGAATACGTGAAGATCGAGACGTGATGGTGGAGCGAGGCCGCGCCGCCACCACAGCCGTCATCATCCGCGAAGGCGGATGATCCAGTAGACACCGTCGTCGATTGTGGAAACGCTCGGCTAGAGCGCGATGGGATCAGGTTGAATCACCATCGCGCTCTAGCTTATGACGGCGGAGGATACGGCGACGCCGCGCCCTCAGCTATCCCACCCGTCTCCCTTGATCCCCGCATTCGCATAGACGATGCCGCCATCGACGGCGATGGTGGCGCCGACGACGTAGTCGCCGGCGCGCGAGGCGAGGTAGATCGCGGCGCCCGCCATGTCCTCGTCGGTACCGATGCGTCCCGACGGCACCCGCGTCGCCACTTCGGCTTCGTTGTCGCGCGCGGCGCGGTTCATGTCGGATTTGAACGGTCCGGGCGCGATCGCCGTGACCACGATGTGGTCACCGATCAGCTTCACCGCCATCCGCCGCGTCAAATGGATCAGCCCCGCCTTGCTCGCGGCATAGGAATAGGTTTCCTGCGGGTTGACGAAAATGCCGTCGATCGACGCGATGTTGATGACCTTGGCGGGCCGCTCGGCACTGGCGGCGGCGCGCAACGGTGCCGCCAGCGCCTTGGTCAAAAAGAACGGCGTCTTCAGGTTGAGGTTCATCACCTTGTCCCAGCCGCTTTCCGGAAATTCGTCGAAATCCGCGCCCCATGCCGCGCCCGCATTGTTGACGAGGATGTCGAGTTTTGCCTCCCGCTTTTTGATCTCGCCGGCGAGCATCTCGATCCCGGCAAGGCTGGAGATGTCGATCGGCAGCGCGATGCATTCGCCGCCATATTCGGCAGCGAGCTCTTTCGCGGTCGCCTCGCAGGCGGGCTTTACGCGCGGTGATGTAGACCTTGGCCGCGCCCTGCGCGAGGAAGCCGGCCGCGATCATCTTGCCGATGCCGCGCGAGCCTCCGGTCACGAGAGCCGTCCGGCCTTGCAGTGAAAACAGATCCTTGAACATGCGTTTCTCCGTTGGCTTTTGCCGATGGTTCTCGGCGCGCGAAGCGAGCGAGTCAAGGAAACCGATTCTCGTCCTCGCGAAGGCAGGTCCTCCGGCGAGCCATGCTGCGGTGCGATCAAGTTTTCCGGAGATGTGAACCAGCACACAGTCGAGCCCGGCGGGTCCGGGCATGGTCCGCGCCATCAGTTGACCAATTCAAGAGTCGATCAATTTTGCAATTTTGGAGCTTCGCCGATGATACACGCATCATATCCCACCATCGACGCGCCTGCGCCCGGGTCGGCAGTTCGCAGCCGGACGTCAAAGCGAATAGCAAAATTCTTCGCGTCGATCGTCTATGCGCTTCATGAGTCACGGCGTCGTCAGGCGCAGCGCGTTCTTCATCAATACCGCGATCTGATCGCGCGCGCCCCGGAGTGCAAGGTTGACGATCCGGAATCAAAGCATGGGAGGTCGTGAAAGTGTTGGTCGGTGAAGGGCTTTCATACGGAAAACGGCGCGCTCAATTTCGCATGCCGGGCGAACGGACGCTGATCGCGACCATTGCGATCGCATTTTTGATTCTGCACATTCTTGCCGGCACGATTTTACAGCGCGCTGCGCCCGATGGACCCACGGCCCCGCGGAACGCCGTGCCATCGTCGCTCTACGACTGACGCGGCCAGGACGGCTCGCCTGCGTCCGGATCAGCCGGGAAATCCTTTATGAGCGAGGTGCTTTACGCCGCGTCGACGCGGCGAAAGCCGTTCCACATCGCGGTCGCGGCGCCCGAGGTCAGCACCGGCAAAATCCGCGCGTCCTGATAATTGCCATTGAGCGAGACTCGCGGCAGCGCGGTCAGGTGGCCGGCGCATTCGGAAAAGATCATGCCCGGCCGCGTCGTCACCGCGGTCTTGTATCCGGCGGCACGCGCGAGCGCGAATTCGCGCGGGCCCGCAGCTCTCCTGTCGCCATAGGGATAGGCGAGATGGACGGCGGGGCGCTGCAATGCGCTTTCGATTCTGGCGCGGCTTACCGACAGCTCGTGGCTTGCGGTCGCCTCAGACTGCCGCGCAAGATTGCAATGGGTGATGGAGTGCGCGCCGACCGTGACCAGGGGATCCTGGGCGAGGAACTTCAGCTCATCCCATGACATGCAGAGCTCGCGGCAGATCGCTGCTTCGTCGACCGCATGGCGCGTGCACAGCTCGGTGACCTCGCGCCGCAGGTCGTGTTCGGCAAGGCCGCGCAGCCAATCATGCAGGCGGTCGAACGCCGCCTGCTTGGCGGCAGGCGTCGAGGTATCGAGGCGGCATGGTGTGCCGCCGATGGTAACGTCGATTGTGGAGGCTTTCGCGATCGTCATCTCCAGCGCGATCCACCACAGCCTCCCCGTCCCCTCGGCGAAATCGCTGGCAACAAAGAGGGTGAAGGGCGCGTCAAATTCGCGCAGCACCGGAAGCGCGAAGTCCCGGTTGTCGCGATAGCCGTCGTCGAGGGTGAAACAGGCGAAGCGGCGCGAAAAATTCCGATCGAGCAACCGCTCATGCACCTCGTCCATGGTGATGACGTCGATGTCGCGCGAGCGCAGGTGCGACAACGTCGCGCGCAGGAACTCGGGCGTGACTGAGAGATGCCGATTGGGCTGGAATTCGGCGTTCCGGGGTGGCCGCACCTGGTGCAGCATGAAAATCGCGCCGACGCCGGAAAAGATCGGCCGCAACAGAAAATGCGCACCGCTGAAATAAAGCGCCCCCAGACCGGCGCGGATGACATTGTTGCGAAATTGCTTCATTTAGGCGCGGCTGCCCACTTGGGATTTACGTTCGAAATTAGCTGGAAACCGCTGAAGAAACTGTTAGTCGATAGCGCTATCGGCCATTGACCTACTCCGTTGATTACCGGTTTGACAGCCCGCCAAGGGTTTGTTTTCTCTCTGTTTCCCAGATTTGTGCGGAAATCGTATGCAACGAGTTTTCAGGTGGGGCAGCAAATGGTGGCCAGGTTTGGTGCCCTTGGTGGTGTTTTGGGCCATAGCGGCCTGGACAAATACCGCTCCGGTTGAATTGGACCTCGCCGCCCGCTCTACCGCTGCGCTCAAGGATATCCTGCTCGACAAGACCAGTATTGCGGTCGACGGGCGCGACGTCACCTTTGCAGCGGAAGCCTTCTCGGAAGACGGCCGTCGCGGCGCGGTCGCTGCCGTCGAGGCCGTGCCCGGGGTGCGGCTGGTCAACGACAAGACCCGCCTGGTCCCGGAAGCCAAGCCGTTCGTCTGGTCAGCCGAGCGCGACGTCGCCAAGGTGACGCTCGGCGGCGACGCGCCGCTGCCGGCGAGCAAGGGCAAGCTCGTGGAGGCGGCGCATGCCGCTCTCGGCGGCATCGAAGTCGCGGATCAGATGAATCTCGCGCGCGGCGCGCCGGCCCGTTTCGACGAGGCCGCGCTGTTGTTGATCGACCAGATCGGCAAATTGAAGGACGGCAAGATCGCGCTGTCCGACACCAGCGTCACGCTGTCCGGCATGGCGCGCGACCTCGGCGGCCGTGAGGCGATCGCGGCCGCGCTGACCGGTCTGCCGGAGGGTTTTACCGTCGCCACCAACGCCGTCAAGGCGCCGCCCTACATCTTCCAGGCCTACAAGGACCCGGTCGCGCTGACGCTGACCCTGTCGGGCTACGTGCCTGACAAGAACGTCCATGCGGCGCTGGTCACGGCGGCGGGGCGAAGATTTTTCGACGAGAAGGTCGTCGACAATCTCAAGTCAAGCGTCGGCGCTCCCCAGGGCTTTGCGAGCGCGGTGGTGCCGGCGCTGGGCGCGCTGTCGCGGCTGTCAACCGGGACGCTCGATGTGTCCGACCGGGAGGTGAAGCTCTCGGGCGACGCGCTCTATGATGCCGCCGCTCCGCAAATCCGGGCCGGCTTGCCCAAGGATCTCCCGTTGGGCTGGCAGGTCATGGCCGATATTTCGGTAAGGCCCGCCTCCGCGCCGGTGGATGCGACCGTGTGCCAGCAACTTTTCAACGATTTGCTGGGCAAGGGAAAAATCCACTTCTCCCCCGGTCGCGCCGCGATCGATCCGGATTCCGCCGGCCTGCTCGACCGCCTGATCGAAACCGCGCTGCGCTGCCCGACGGCCAACATCGAGATCGCGGGACATACCGATTCCGACGGCGAGGATGCCGCCAACCAGGCGTTGTCGGAAAAGCGCGCGCAGGCGGTCGCCGATTATCTGGTCAAGGCGGGGCTCCCGGTCAATCGCTTCACGGCGGTCGGTTACGGCAGCGCACAGCCGGTCGCGGGCAACGATACCGAAGAAGGCAAGGCGCAGAACCGCCGCATCGAATTCACGGTGAAATAGCGCGATGGCTTATCTGGTGATGTTTCATTGGGGCTGGCTATTGGCGTCGCTGCTGCTCGGCTTTGCCATGGGCTGGATCGCCGTGGTGCAACGCGGGCAGGGCGTATCGAAGCGGATGGCCGTCGGGCTGGCGCTGCTGGTGGCAGCGCTGGTCGCAGCCGCGCTGGCCCGCGTGGTCCCGGGCCGGGTGGGCTATTGGCTCGACCTCGGCCTGATCATGTTTGCGTCTTATCTGATCGGATGCGCGGTGGGCTCGTGGCTGCGCCACCGGGTGCTCTCGCGCGGCGCGAAACCAGTCGCATAGGATTTCACGACACCGGTCCGCCTGTCGGCGTCATATCGCAAGGTCAATCTGCATGCCGTGCCGGGCAAGGAGCCTGCTGCCAGGGTTTTGGCTCGGCGCATGATGACGGTCATGGCCATGTCCGAAAACCCCGCCGAGGCGCAGGCGAACGGGTATCTGGAGCGCGCCTGAGGCGATCCGTCGCAAGCCCTTTTATCGGCTCCGCGGCAGAGACCTCCGCCGCCCGCGATACCGGATTTGCGGCCGCAACCTGCTGGAGCATGAGCCGGAAAGGCGGGAACCGGCTTTCCTAAAAGATCATGTTCAAACAAAGAGATGAGATCATGATCGATTCAATCTAAACGGATCATGATCGAGCGGGGCGACGAATGCAGCAAAACTGTGCATTCAGGGGCTCTTAATTCCTCCTAATATATTGATGGAGCGGGTTTTTGTTCACATCAGGCGAATTCCACTCCGGCCCAAAACGCGCTACCACGGCAGGACGGGGAGCATGCCCATCGGCGGCGGCACGTTTCGTAATCGAGGTCTAGATGCTGGAAGCCATACGCAGGGCGGTCTCGTTTCTGCGCCACAAGCAAATCCTGCATAAGCTCGGGGTTGCGATCAGCGTCACCGTGATCGGCGTCGCCTGCTACGTGCTGTACCACATGCTCCGCCACATCGAAGTCGACGAGGTGATCGAGGCGATCAAGGGCACCGAGCCGCACCAGATCGCGCTGGCCGCGCTGTTCGTCGCCGCCGGTTATTTCACGTTGACCTTCTACGACCTGTTCGCGGTTCGCGCGATCGGCCACAGCAACATCCCCTACCGCATCAACGCGCTGGCAGCCTTCACCAGCTATTCGATCGGCCACAATGTCGGCGCCAGCGTCTTCACCGGCGGCGCGGTGCGTTACCGGATTTATTCAGCCCATGGGCTGAACGCCATCGACGTCGCAAAAATCTGTTTCCTGGCCGGCCTGACCTTCTGGCTCGGCAACGCCGCGGTGCTGGGGCTCGGCATCGCCTACCATCCCGAAGCGGCGGCCTCGATCGATCTGCTGCCGGTCTGGCTGAACCGGATCGTGGCGATCGCGATCATCGTCGGGTTGGTGGCCTATGTGGTCTGGGTCTGGACCCAGCCCAGGGTGGTCGGCCGCGGGCCGTGGACCGTGGTGCTGCCCGGCGGCCCGCTGACGCTGCTGCAGATCGCGATCGGCATTGTCGATCTCGGATTTTGCGCGCTGGCGATGTACGTGCTGGTGCCGGACGAGCCCAATCTTGGCTTCGTCGTGGTGGCCGTGATCTTCGTTTCCGCGACGCTGCTCGGTTTTGCCAGCCATTCCCCCGGCGGCCTCGGGGTGTTCGACGCCGCCATGCTGGTCGGCCTCTGGCAAATGGACCGGGAAGACCTGCTGGCAGGTATGATGTTGTTCCGCCTGCTCTATTATATTGCGCCCTTTGTCATATCTGTAATCTTGCTGACGTTTCGAGAGGTTATCCTCACCGCCCGGTCGAAACGCCTGCGTCAGGCCGCCAGTTTGGGCTTGGATGCGGCGGGACCGGCGCGTAAAGCCGCCTATGTGCGGAAGCGTGGCGACACGCCCGCCTGATGGCGACACACACGGAGAAGCCGTCCAGATGGCAGTAGAAGCTCCTCCATCCTCTTCTTCCTTCTTTTCGCCGTGGCCGGACCGGCTGCGCCATTCGGCCATCATCCTCTTGGTCGCGGGCCTCGCGCTCGCCGTTCTCGTCGCGTTCGGCGAATTGTCGCCGCTGCGCGCGGGCGCGGTCTTCGCCTGCATCGCCGCGGCGGCCTTGGTGCCATGGCGGCTGCACCACGCGGTGGCCTCGCGCGAAGACGTCCGCGGCGGCAATCCGGTCGAAACGGCCGCGGTCAGCGCGGTCGTCGCCGGAATGCCCGATCCTGCCGTCCTGCTCGACCGTGCCGGCCGCGTCATCCATCTCAACGTCGCCGCGTCCCAGCTCGCGCCGGCTTTGCGCAAGAACGAACTCGCCCAGTTCGCGCTGCGCTCGCCCGAAATCATCACCGCATTGCGCGAGGCGATCGCGACCACCGAGCCGCGGCGCACCACCTATCTCGATCACGTGCCGGTCGATCGCTGGATGGAACTGATCATCACGCCGGTGCCGGTGCCGACCGCCTTCGGCGGCACCGACAAATGCATGTTGATGACGTTCCACGACCAGACGCCGTTGCGCCGGGTCGAGGAAATGCGCGCCGACTTCGTCGCCAATGCCAGCCATGAATTGCGCACGCCGCTCGCCGCCCTTTCCGGTTTCATCGACACGCTGCAGGGACCGGCCAAGGACGATGCCAAGGCGCGCGAGCGTTTTCTGTCGATCATGCACGCGCAGGCGACGCGGATGGCGCGGCTGATCGACGATCTGTTGTCGCTGTCGCGGGTCGAACTATCCGCCCATGTTCGCCCCGACACCTCGGTGGATATCGTCCCCATCATCCGCCAGGTTGCCGATGGGCTCGAGCCGTTGGCTCACGAGCGCCAGGTCGTGGTCGAGATCGCGCTACCGGATACGCCGGTCCTGATCGCGGGCGATCGCGAGGAGCTGTTGCGGCTGTTCGAGAACCTGATCGAGAATGCCCTGAAATACGGCGCCTCCGGTGGCAAGGTCATCGTCTCCCTGACCACGGCGCCATTCGGCGAGGGCGCGCCGGAGATCCGGGTCATGGTGCGCGATTTCGGCCCCGGGATCGCCCCGGAGCACCTGCCGCGGCTGACCGAACGCTTCTACCGGGTCGACGTCGGCGACAGCCGCTCGCAGGGCGGCACGGGCCTCGGTTTATCGCTGGTGAAACATATTCTTAACCGCCATCGCGGCCGACTTTTGATCGAAAGCGTGCCTAAACATGGGGCCACCTTCACCGCCTGTTTTCCTCAGCCTAAGACTTTAGTTTTTGCCTGATACAATAGCAATATCAAATACTTAGCTGTGTCATCCAACTGTCATCTAACCTTCGTAAAAGGGGCACCGACCGCTCCTAAAGGGGCTCTCGTGAGCGCTATCGGGCGCATGCGGCGCTTCGCTCACGACAGGGAGAGACCAGCAATGAATCTCATGAAAACCATCGTCGCTGCCGGCCTCGTCGCCGCATCGACGTCGGCCTACGCGGCCGATATCACCGGCGCCGGATCGACCTTCATCTATCCGGTCTTGTCGAAGTGGGCGGATGCCTACAAGAAGGACAGCGGTAACGGCGTGAACTACCAGTCGATCGGATCGGGCGCCGGCATCAAGCAGGTCGAAGCCAAGACCGTGACCTTCGGCGCCACCGACGCGCCGCTGAAGTCCGACCAGCTCGAGAAGGACGGCCTCGCGCAGTGGCCGATGATCATGGGCGCGATCGTGCCGGTCGTGAATATCGACGGCGTCAAGGCCGGCGATATGGCGCTGGACGGCCAGACGCTTGCGGACATTTTCCAGGGCAAGATCACCAAGTGGGATGATCCGGCGATCAAGAAGCTCAATCCGAAGATGACGCTGCCGTCGGCCGCGATCTCCGTCGTTCACCGCGCTGACGCCTCGGGCACCACGTTCAACTTCACCGATTATCTTGCGAAGGTGAGTGCGGACTGGAAGAGCAAGATCGGCGAGGGCACCGTGGTCGAATGGCCGGCCGGCGTTGGCGCCAAGGGTAACGAAGGCGTTTCCGGCAACATCGGCCAAACCAAGAACTCGATCGGCTATGTCGAATATGCCTACGCCAAGCAGAACAAGCTGACCTATACCACGTTGGTCAACAAGGCCGGCAAGACTGTGGAGCCCACGATGGAGGCGTTCCAGGCGGCGGCTTCCAATGCCGACTGGGCCCACGCACCGGGCTACTACCTGATCCTTACCGACCAGCCCGGCGACAAGTCGTGGCCGATCGTTGCCTCGACCTTCATCCTGATGCACAAGGAGCCGGTCGACAAGGCGAACTCCGCCGAAGCCATCAAGTTCTTCAAATTTTCCTTCGACAAGGGCGGCAAGATGGCCGAGGACCTCGACTACATCCCGATGCCCGACACGGTGGTCAAGCAGATCGAGAAGACCTGGGCCTCTGACATCAAGAGCTGAGTTCGCTCGAAACGTAACCTTCGCCCTCTCCCCGCAAAGGGAGAGGGCGAAGCCAGAGGTCTGCTGATGGGGATCGTCTGACCCTTTGCGGCTCTTGTCCCGCGTCCATGCCGCGCCGCCGGCCTCCTCCCCAAACGGGGCCGGGGCAGCAAACAAAATAGCGGGTCCAGCGAACGTGACCCCGATAGCGTTGAGTTAATGCGAGACAGGGGATTTGGCGTGGCAGACATGGCCGTTCAAAGCGATGCGAGCGAAGTAGCCGAGGCCGCCGGTCCCTACGACCGTGCGAAAGCGCTGAGCGCCTTCAAGTTCGGCGATGTTAGTTTCTACTGGATCACCCGCATTTGCGCGATTTCCGTGCTGCTCATCCTCGGCGGCATCATTATCTCCCTGATCGTGGGCGCCTGGCCTGCGATCAGGGCGTTCGGATTCTCCTTCCTGACCTCGGCGCGGTGGGCGCCGTCGGCCGATCCGCCGGTGCTCGGCGCGCTCGGACCCCTCTACGGCACGTTGGTGACGTCGGTGATCGCGATGCTCATCGCCATTCCGGTCGGGCTCGGCATCGCGATCTTCCTCACCGAGCTTTGCCCGCAATGGCTGCGGCGTCCGATCGGCATGGCCGTGGAATTGCTCGCCGGAATCCCGTCGATCATCTACGGCATGTGGGGCTTCTTCGTGCTCGGCCCGATCCTGGCGAACTACTTTCAGCCGCTGGTGATCGGTAGCTTCGCCAATATTCCGGTGCTGAGCACGATTTTCGCGGGCCCGCCGTCCTATCTCAGCCTGTTCAATGCGGCCCTGATCCTCGCCATCATGGTGCTGCCCTTCATCACCGCGATTTCGGTCGACGTGTTCAAGACGGTGCCGCCAGTCCTGAAGGAAGCGGCCTATGGCGTCGGCTGCACCACCTGGGAGGTGGTGCGCAACGTGGTGATCCCTTATACCCGCGTCGGCGTCATCGGCGGCATCATGCTGGCACTCGGCCGCGCGCTCGGTGAAACCATGGCGGTGACCTTCATCATCGGCAACGCGTTCCGCATCACCGGTTCGGTGTTCTCACCGGGCACCACGATCTCGGCCGCGATCGCATCCGAGTTCGCCGAAAGCGACGGCCTGCATCAATCCGGCCTGATCCTGCTTGGGTTGCTGCTGTTCGTGCTGACGTTCTTCGTACTCTCCGCGGCGCGGCTGATGCTGATGCGTCTGGAACAGAAGGCGGGGAACTAAACGCCATGAGCCCCGTCAACCCGATCTACGCCCGCCGCCGCCGCTGGGACACCATCATCCGCGGGCTTTGCTTCGCTGCCGCGCTGTTCGGCGTGACCTGGCTCGCGCTGATCCTGTTCACGCTGTTCTATAACGGCTTCCTGGGACTGAGCTTCCAGCTCTTCACCCAAAATACGCCGCCGCCGGGATCGAACGAAGGCGGCCTTTTGAACGCGATCGTCGGTTCGGTCATCATGACCGTGATCGGGGTGGGCATCGGCGCGCCGCTCGGTCTGTTCGCCGGCACTTATCTCGCCGAGTACGGCCGCAACGACCGCCTGACCTCGGTGATCCGCTTCATCAACGATATTCTCTTGAGCGCGCCCTCGATCATCATCGGCCTGTTCGTCTACGGCGCGGTAGTGGTGCCGATGGGCGACTTTTCGGCCATTGCCGGCGCGCTGGCGCTGGCCGTCATCGTCATTCCCGTCGTGCTGCGCACCACCGAAGACATGCTGCTGTTGGTGCCCAACCCGCTGCGCGAGGCGGCAAGCGCGCTGGGGCTGCCGCGCTCGCTGGTCATCAAGCGGATTGCCTACCGCGCGGCGCGCTCCGGCCTCATAACCGGCGTGCTGTTGGCGACCGCGCGCGTCGCCGGCGAAACCGCGCCCTTGCTGTTCACCTCGCTATCCGACCAGTTCTTCAGCTTAGATCTCACCAAACCAATGGCCAACCTGCCGGTGACCATCAATAACTTCGTGCAGAGCCCCTACGAATACTGGAAGCAGCTCGCCTGGAGCGGCGCCCTGCTCATTACCATGACCGTACTTGCCCTGAATATTGGCGCACGCGTTCTCGGCGCCGAGAGGACCCCGAAATGAGCGATCTTTCTGTTTCCGTGAGTACCGCCGGCGGGCCGGTTCCCTCGGCGCCTCTCCCCGAGGCGGCGGCGAAGGTGACCGCGCGCAACCTGAACTTCTACTATGGCGAACACCAGGCGCTGAAGGGCATCAACATCGCGCTCGGCACCAACCGCGTCACCGCCTTCATCGGCCCGTCCGGTTGCGGCAAGTCGACCCTGTTGCGGATCTTCAACCGCATGTACGACCTCTATCCGGGACAGCGCGCCACCGGCCAGTTGATGCTCGACCAGACCAACATCCTCGACCCCAAGCTCGATCTCAACCTGCTGCGGGCCCGCGTCGGCATGGTGTTCCAGAAGCCGACGCCGTTTCCGATGACGATCTACGAGAACATCGCCTTCGGCATCCGCCTCTACGAGAAGATTTCCAAGTCCGAGATGGACGGCCGCGTCGAAAAGGCGCTGCGCGGCGGCGCGCTGTGGAACGAGGTCAAGGACAAGCTCAACGCCTCGGGACTGAGCCTGTCCGGCGGCCAGCAGCAGCGGCTCTGCATCGCCCGCACGGTCGCGGTGCGACCCGAGGTGATCCTGTTCGACGAGCCGTGTTCGGCGCTCGATCCGATCTCGACCGCCAAGGTCGAGGAACTGATCCAGGAGCTTGCGGAGGACTACACCATCGCCATCGTCACCCATAACATGCAGCAGGCGGCGCGCGTCTCCGACAAGACCGCCTTCATGTATCTCGGCGAGCTGGTCGAATTCCGACGAAACCAACAAGATATTCACCTCGCCGAGCGATCGCCGCACTCAGGACTACATCACCGGCCGGTTCGGCTGAGGAGATAGGAAATGGCTTCTGAACATACCGCCAAGGCGTTCGACAGCGACCTGCAGGAACTGACCCGGCTGGTTGCGGAAATGGGCGGCCTTTCCGAACGCATGATCGTCGATTCCGTCGACGCGCTGGTTCGCCGCGACGTCGCGCTCGGCCAGCGGGTCGTCGCCGCCGACGCCGAAATCGACGATCTGCAGCGCGTGATCGAGGAGCGCGCGGTGCTGACCATCGCCCGGCGCCAGCCGATGGCGGTGGACCTACGCGAGATTGTCGGCGCCATGCGGGTTGCCACCGATCTGGAGCGGATCGGCGACCTCGCCAAGAACATCGGCAAGCGCGTCTCGGCGCTGGAAAGCGATTTCCATCCCTTGAAGCTGATCCGCGGGCTGGAGCACATGACCGACCTGGTACAGTCGCAGGTCAAGTCCGTGCTCGACGCCTATGCGGCGCACGATCTGCCGGCGGCGATGACGGTGTGGAAGGGCGACGAGGAAGTCGACGCCATCTGCACCTCGCTGTTCCGCGAACTGCTCACCTATATGATGGAAGATCCGCGCAACATCTCGTTCTGCATCCACCTGATGTTCTGCGCCAAGAACATCGAGCGGATCGGCGATCACGCCACCAATATCGCGGAAACCGTATTCTACATGATCGAGGGTCAGCAGATTCTCGACAAGCGCCCGAAGGGCGACATGACGACATTTGCAACGACCGTCCCCGGAAACTAGAGCATGATCCGGAAAAGTGCGAAGCGGTTTTCCGAAGAGATCATGCTCAAACAAACAGATGAGATCATGATCCGATTCAATCGGGTCATGATCCAGGACGCATGATCCCGAAACGTCTGCCCCGCACTTGGATGGCGGGATGGACACCGATATTCGGATCAGGTCATGCTTGGGCCAAATGGAGAAGACTACGCCATGAGCGCGCGCATTCTGGTCGTGGAAGACGAGGAAGCGTTGACCACGCTTCTGCGCTACAACCTCGATGCCGAAGGCTACGACGTCGAAACGGTAGCGCGCGGCGATGACGCCGATACGCGGCTGAAGGAACGCGTTCCCGATCTGATCGTGCTCGACTGGATGCTTCCCGGCCTGTCCGGCATCGAACTGTGTCGAAGGTTGCGGGCGCGGCCCGAGACCAAGCAGCTCCCGATCATCATGCTGACCGCGCGCGGCGAAGAGAGCGAGCGTGTCAGGGGGCTGGCGACCGGCGCCGACGACTACATCGTCAAGCCGTTCTCGGTGCCGGAGCTGCTGGCGCGGGTCAGGGGACTGTTGCGACGCGCCAGCCCCGAACGGCTCGCCACCGTGCTCGCCTATGGCGACATCGAGCTCGACCGCGAGAAGCGCCGCGTCGCCCGCTCCGGCCGTCCGATCGATCTCGGCCCGACCGAATACCGCCTGTTGGAGTTCTTCCTGGAGCATCCCGGCCGGGTGTTTTCCCGCGAGCAGTTGCTCGACAGCGTTTGGGGCCGCGACATCTATATCGACGAGCGTACGGTCGACGTTCACATCGGCCGTTTGCGCAAATTGCTCAACCCGGGCCGCGAGCAGGATCCGATCCGCACCGTGCGCGGCGCCGGCTACGCGCTCGACGATCGGTTCGCGAAGGCGGACTAGGTCGCAGCAGAATAACCATCGTCGTCCCGGACAAGCGAGCAGAGCGACCGCGATCCGGGACCCATAACCATCAGCCTTAATTGTCAAAGAAAGCTGGAGCCCCAGCTTGGCATAACCACGAACGCCTGTGGTTATGGGTCCCGGCTCAAGGCCGGGACGACAGCGGTGAATGCGTCTGCTACCGCGTCGGCTTCGGCGGCTGACGGCGGCGGTCGCCGGCGGGTTGATAGGCGATGCGCGAGTGATGCGCGCAGTAGGGTAGCCCCCCGAGCGCCTTGCCGCCGCAGAAGAAGAAATCCGAGCTTGCGGGATCGCCGACCGGCCAATGGCAGGTGGCCTCGCTCAATTCCTGCAGCGATAGCCGCTGGCTCATCGGCACCACGTTGTCATAGGCGATCGGATCGGGCTCGAGCTCGACATCGAAGGCATGCGCGAGCGCGGTATTGCCGCGCGACACCGGGCGCGCCACCCGCATCATGTGCTGGGCGGGGCGGGCTTTGCGCTGCCGCGGCGCCGCCGAGGAAGGGCTCTTGGCGCGGCCGGAAAGGCCGAGCCTATGCACCTTACCGATCACCGCATTTCGGGTCACATTTCCGAGCTCCGCGGCGATCTGACTGGCCGAAAGCCCGCTTTCCCAGAGTTTTTTCAACTGCTCGACGCGCTCGTCTGACCAGGTCAATACCGTCATCGCACTCTTCCCTTCGCCTCGCGCCGGCCAAATGGGGAGCGGCGCCGCGATGCCAAAGCTTAAAAAATCCCTGCACGCTGAATCCCTTAGCCCTCGCCGGGCGCGAAAAATCGCACCTGAACGTTTACGCTCAACAAACGGTCCTTAGAGGGATCAGAGCTACCGCACGAGATGTCGTACCCGACAGCCAAGACGCTACAATATGCCGTGACTCCAGCGCAAGAGTCCTACGCCGCAGTCCACATGTTCCGTCACTTAAGCATCGCAACGGGATTTCTCCTGCGGTCCGGAATCTTACGGGCCTGCGCATGCGGCGTGCCGGTCGCCTGATGGTCTGTTGACAGTTATCGCCGTGGGCATAAAATGGTTCCACGTGCTGCCCTTAAAAGGCGGCACGTTTTGTTTTCCGGACCCGGTCGTTGATGCGACGGCGGCAATAATCCGCGCATCATGGCGGGCCCAACCCTCTAGTGATCGCCAAGAGATTGTCATGACCAACAGCGCCACGTCGCATCTGCTTCCCGTATTCGCCAGGATCGATCTCGCCTTCGAGCGCGGCGAGGGCGCATGGCTGATCGCAACCAACGGCGAGCGCTATCTCGACTTCACTTCCGGCGTCGCGGTGAACGCGCTCGGCCACGCGCATCCCGCTCTGGTGGCAGCGCTGCAGGAGCAGGCGACCAAGCTCTGGCACATGTCGAACCTTTTCAAGAGCCCGGACGGCGAACGGCTTGCCGCGCGGCTGTGCGGGCAGAGTTTCGCCGACTTCGTGTTCTTCGCCAATTCCGGCGCGGAGGCGATGGAATGCGCCATCAAGGTCACGCGCAAGCATCATGCCGCCAAGGGCCATCCCGAACGCTATCGTATCATCACCTTCGAGGGCGCGTTCCACGGCCGCACGCTGGCGACCTTGGCCGCGACCGGCTCGGCCAAATATCTCGAAGGTTTCGGCCCGCCGATGGACGGCTTCGACCAGGTGCCGCTGGGCGATCTCGACGCGGTAAAGAAGAAGGTTGGCCCCGACACCGCCGGCATCCTGATCGAGCCGGTGCAGGGCGAAGGCGGCGTGCGCGCCGCACCCCACGCTTTCCTCAAGGCGTTGCGCCAGCTCTGCGACGAGACCGGCCTATTGCTGGTGTTCGACGAGGTGCAGACCGGCATGGGCCGCACCGGCGAGCTGTTTGCCTACAAGCGCACCGGCGTGACGCCGGACGTGATGTCGCTTGCGAAAGCGCTCGGCGGCGGCTTTCCGATCGGGGCCTGTCTTGCGACCGCGGATGCCGCAGCCGGCATGACGCCGGGCTCGCACGGCTCGACCTTCGGCGGCAATCCGCTCGCGGTCGCCGCCGCCAACGCCGTGCTCGACGTCATGCTGAAGCCCGGCTTCTTCGAACATGTGCAGAAGATGTCGCTGTTGCTCAAGCAGAAGCTGGCCTCGGTGGTCGATCGTCATGCCAACGTGATCTCAGAGGTGCGCGGCGAAGGCCTGTTGGTCGGGGTCAAGGCGGTGGTTCCTTCCACCGACCTGGTCACCGCGCTGCGCGAGCAAAAGCTGCTCACGGTCGGCGCCGGAGAAAATGTCGTGCGGTTCCTGCCGCCCTTGATCGTCACCGAGGCGGAGATCGAGGAATCGGTGGCGCGGCTCGAGCGCGCCTGTGCGGCGCTGTCGAGCGATCAGTTGAAGCGGGCAGCAGGGCAATGACCACGCCGCCGCGTCATTTCCTGGATATCAGCGCGCTTCCGCTGGGCGAACTGCGCAGCATGCTTGCCGCCGGCAACGCCATGAAGGCGAAGCTGAAGGCGCATGAGAAGGCCAAGAGGCCGCTCGAAGGCAAGACGCTGGCGATGATCTTCGAGCGGCCCTCGACCCGCACCCGGGTATCGTTCGACGTCGGCATGCGCCAGCTCGGCGGAGAATCCATCATGCTGACCGGCGCGGAGATGCAGCTCGGCCGCGGCGAGACCATCGCCGACACCGCGCGCGTGCTGTCGCGTTACGTCGACGCCATCATGATCCGCATCCTCAATCATGACGCGCTGCTCGAGCTTGCCGCGCACGCCACCGTTCCCGTCATCAACGGGCTGACACGGCGCTCGCATCCCTGCCAGGTGATGGCCGACCTGATGACGTTCGAGGAACATCGAGGATCCGATCGAGGGCAAGACCGTCGCCTGGACCGGCGACGACAACAATGTGCTGGCGTCATGGGCGCATGCGGCCGAGCGGTTCAAGTTCAATCTGAATGTCGCGACCCCGCCGGAGCTAGCGCCGAACAAGGCGATGAAGGAGTGGATCAAGGCGACGCAGGCGCCGATCATGCTCGGCAGCGATCCAGAGGCCGCCGTGCGCGGCGCCGATTGCGTCGTCACCGATACCTGGGTGTCGATGGGAGACAAGGACGGCGAGCACCGCCACAATCTGCTGAAACCCTATCAGGTCAATGCCAAGCTGATGTCGCTGGCGAAACCCGATGCGCTGTTCATGCACTGTCTGCCCGCGCATCGCGGCGACGAGGTCACCGACGAGGTGATCGACGGCCCGCAATCGGTGGTGTTCGACGAGGCCGAAAACCGCCTGCACGCGCAAAAGGGTATTTTGGCGTGGTGTTTCGATGCGGTGGGGTAACCGGTAGCAACGAACTCCGCTGTCGTCCCGGACAAGCGGGCAAAGCGAGCGCGGTCTTCTTCTCCCCTCCCCCCGCGCGCGCAGCGCGTGGCGGGGAGGGGTGGGGGGTGCTGCGGCAAATTCAGTGCCAGTTTCGGAAAGTGAGCTCGCGGAGCCACCCCCCATCCCCGCCCCCTCCCCACCGCTGCGCGGGGGAGGGGAGAAGAGCGAGCAAGCGGCGACGAATCGAAAAGCCCCGCCAAACGCTCCCGCGTCATGAGTGCGATCTTCTTCTGCCCTCCCCACCGCTACGCGTCGCCTTCGCGGGGACGACGTGTGGAGATGTTTTCGCGCGCTTCAAGACCTTTCGTTTCGCATCCGCCGACCCCAGATAAAGCGCCATGTCTTCTCAATCCCCCGACACCAAAATCACCTATCCGAGCCCGATCCGTGCGCCGTCGGCGGTTCCCGTCGATGACGCGGCGCTGCCGTACGAGGTCGATGCGCTCGACCTGCGTGGCCGCCTGACGCGGCTCGGCCCCGCGCTCGACGACATCCTGACCAAGCACGATTATCCCACGCCCGTCGGCAAGCTGCTCGGGGAAGCGATCGTGCTCACGACGCTGCTCGGCTCGTCCTTGAAATTCGACGGCCGCTTCATCCTGCAGACCCAGACCGACGGCCCGGTGTCGTTTCTGATCGTCGATTTCCAGGCGCCAGATCGCCTGCGCGCCTATGCGCGCTACGATGCCAGCCGCCTGAAGGACGGCCAGGATTCCGGCAGCCTGTTAGGCAAGGGCCATCTCGCGATGACCATCGACCAGGGGCCGGACATGAGCCGCTATCAGGGCCTGGTGGCGCTCGATGGCGGCAGCCTCGAAGACGCCGCGCATGAATATTTCCTGCGCTCGGAGCAGATCCCGACCCGGGTGCGGCTTGCGGTCGGCGAGGAATGGCGCGGCGGCGACGGACCGAGACATCGCTGGCGCGCCGGCGGCATGCTGATGCAGTTCTTGCCCAAATCGCCGGAGCGCGCGCGGCAGGCCGACCTGCATCCCGGCGACGCGCCGGAGGGCACGGTCACCCACACGGTCCAGGAAGACGACGCCTGGATCGAGGGCCAGTCGCTGATCGCGACCATCGAGGATGTCGAGCTGATCGATCCGGATCTGTCCGGCGAGCGGTTGTTATATCGGCTGTTTCACGAGCGCGGCGTGCGCGTGTTCAAGCCGCTGCCGCTTCACGCGCAATGTTCCTGCTCGCGTGAGGCGGTAGCCACGATGCTGAAGAGTTTTGCACCCGAAGACCGCGCCGAGATGGTGAAGGACGGCAAGGTCGAGGTGACTTGCGAGTTCTGCTCATCGGTCTACCAGTTCACGCCGCACGAGGCGGGGGCGGAGTAGCGGCGGCGAACCCACTCGCGCGTCACCCGCTACACTGTCATTGCCGGGCTTGACCCGGCAATCCATCATTCTTCAAAAGACTCTTGAGATGAAGATGGATCACCGGTCAAGCCCGGTGATGACGAGTTGAGAGCGAAGCGTCGATGAAGAATGAGAGCGAAGCGCCGCCGCTCAGGCCGCGCGCACCGAGCTCAAGAACTTGCCGACCTCGCGCTTGAGCCGGCTGCTTTCGCCGGACAGCGACTTTGCCGCGGTGAGCACTTGGGAGGATGCCGATCCGGTCTCGCTGGCGCCACGCTGCACGTCGGTGATGTTGGCGGAGACTTGCTGGGTGCCGTGCGCGGCCTGTTGCACGTTGCGGGAGATTTCCTGGGTCGCCGCACCCTGTTGTTCGACGGCGGATGCAATCGCGGTCGCAATCTCGGACATCCGGCCGATGGTGTCGCCGATCTGCTTGATGGCGCCGACCGATTCTTGTGTCGCGGCCTGAATGCCCGATATCTGCTGGCTGATCTCGCCGGTCGCTTTCGCGGTCTGTTCGGCCAGCGCTTTCACCTCGGAGGCCACTACCGCGAAACCCCGCCCCGCCTCGCCCGCGCGCGCCGCCTCGATGGTGGCATTGAGCGCCAGCAGATTGGTCTGCCCGGCGATAGTGTTGATGAGCTCGACGACGTCGCCGATCCGGGCCGCCGCTTTCGCCAGTTCGCCGACGCGATCATTGGTGTTATGCGCCTGCTCCACCGCTTCACTGGCGATCCGCGCCGAATCCTGGACCTGACGGCTGATCTCGTTGACCGAGGATGCCATCTCTTCGGTGGCCGACGCCACCGATTGCACGTTGGTGGAAGCTTCTTCTGAAGCCGCGGCAACCATGGTGGTCAGTTGCTCCGAACGCTCGGCGCTCGCCGTCAGCGTCCCGGCGGAGGCTTCCAGTTCGGTCGAGGCCGACGACACGATGTCGACAACCTCGCCAATCATCGCTTCGAACTCGCGGGTAATCTTGTCGACGCGCTGCCCGCGCTGGATCTTGGCATCGGCCTCCACCGCGGCCGCCTTGTCGGCAGCCTTGTTGGCGATGAGGGCATCCTTGAAGACCTGTAGTGAACCTGCCATCGCCCCGATTTCATCGGCGCGGTCGATGGTCGGGATGGCCACGTCATCCCGGCCGGCCGCGAGCTCGCCGACGGCTTCGGTAAGGGTCGCGAGCGGCGCAATCACACGGCGACGTAACATCACGGTTACGCCGGCAAGCACGCCGAGCAGCGCCACCACGGCGAGGCCCGCCAGCGCAAGCATCATCAACGCGGCGTCGCGCGCGGCGCCGGCGCGTTCGGCGGCCTCGGCCAACGCCGCATCGCGTAACGCGAAGAAGCTCTGCACCGCCGGCACCACCCTGGCGGCCAGTTCATCGTCGGACTTAACCCCATATTTGCCGTCGTTGCGCGCGGCCAGCACCTCTTTTTCGAGCCACGGCGCGGCCTCTCCGAAATAAGCGTCGACCGCATCTTTCAGCGGTTTCACCAGCCGTGCCGGATTACCGATCTGATCCACGCCGGCTTCGATCCGCTCGCGATCCAGGTCGACGCGTCCCTGGGCTCGGTCGATCAAGGATATTTCAGCCGCCGTCATCGGACGGCGCGCACTGATTGGTTGAGACATCGTAGCGGCACGGCCGCCGGCGGAGACCCGTACATCCTGGGCCGTGCGCGCGACGTTCAGCAGCGCCGTTAGCGACGCGTCGGCGGTGGTCACCTGATTTTCGAGGCGGTTCAAGAGCGGCTCGATGATCGCGACCACCTGGGCCACGCCGGGCAGGAAGCCCTTCACCACCGTCGCGTCGCGCGCACTCATGGGTACACCAAGCGCGCGATCAGTCGCGGCGCGGATATCGCCAAGCTTGGTCGCGGCCTGGTTGAGGCCTTCGACGATCGCGGCGCTATCGCTGAGAGCGCCAACCGCTACCTTGGCGTTGGCGAAAGCGGCATCCGCCTGATGCACGGCCTTTGCAATCGCCTCGAGCTGAGCAGGTGTGGCGGCGCCTTCCTGGAGCAGCGGACTGAGATACGGCGCTCGATGGCCGGCTACCTGTTGGCCAATCGCCAGCACCGCGCCGTATGCCTCGACCGCCTTGATCGCCTCGGTCTTGCTCGCAAAGGTGCGATACTGCGGCACCAGAACCCCGGCGCCAAGGGTCGCCGCCAAAGCCGTTACCGAAAGCATCGAGACTGCAAAGAGCCGGCCGATTCGCATGCGACTGTTCCCGCTGATGTGTATTTGGCCAAAATATTCTTGAGCAGCTAAAGCCGGCTTAATAAACGACGCTGGAACTGCCGGATGAGTGACCGTAGAACTACGGGTCTGGCCCTGGCGTGGAGAGCGAGTGCATACGAAAAACGGCGCTGGTCAATTTCTGAATTTCAGAAATTAACTTGACGTCCAGGTAGATACTCCGCTTTCGCGGAGTTGCTCTGTGCGCGCCGATGGAGCGCGCTCAAGCCACAAATCTCCTCACTCCACCCCGATCGTGGTCAGGTCTTGGAACCAGTGCTGCGCTTGCACGAACTGCTTGATCCTGGGCGACAGCGCGTGCGGATTGGTGTCGTGGACCACCCACACCAAAGCGGCGTCATCGACGACCAGCGCATGGGCCTGCGCGATCAGCTCGTCCTGCTTGGCGGTATCGAAGGTCTGCTTGGCCTCGTTGATCAGCGCATCGACCTTGGGGTTCTTGTAGCCGCCCCAGTTGACGCCTGTCGGCGCGATCTGGTCGGAGGCGAAGAACCGCACGATGGCATAGAATGGATCCGAGGTGACGTAGGCGACGTTGTTGGCGGTGATGCCGGCGTTGATCTCGTCGGCCGCGCCCTTGCGCCAGTGCGTGTAGAGCGTCTCGAGTTCCACGACCTTGAAATCGATATCGATGCCGATTTCCTTGAAACTCTGCTGCAGGTACTCGTTCATCGGCAGCGACAGCATCTGCCCGGTGCCGCCTTGGGCGATGATGAAGGTCGTCTTCAGCGGCTTGTCCTTGGAGTAGCCGGCTTCCTCGACGAGCTTCTTGGCGGTCGCCAGATCGTATTTGATGTCGAAGGTCGGCTTGCCGAACCACGGGCTCGACGGATCGACCATGCCCTTGGCGGGTTTTGCCAAGCCGTTCATCAGATTGACCACCGCGTCGCGGTCGATTGCGAGGTTGAGCGCCTTGCGCAGGCGGATGTCGGTCCAGGGCGAGCCCGGCAAGAGGCTCAAGTGATAATTCCAGACATGCGGGGTGATGTTGTCGACGATCCGCATGCCGGCGGCCTTGAGTTGCGGCACGGCATCAGGTGCCGGGGTCTCGATCAGGTCGACCTGGCCGGCAAGCAGCGCGTTGGTCCGCGTCAACGCTTCCGGCATCGGGATCAGGATCAGCTTGTCGACCTTCGGGATCCGCTTCTTGTCCCAGTAATCCGCATTCTTGCTGAGCTCGGCGAGCTCGCGCGGCACCAGCTTGGTCAGTTTGAACGGGCCGGTGCCGGACGGCTGGCTTGCAAACTTGTCCCAATCCCTGCCGACCTTCTCATATTGTGCCGGGCTCGAAATCAAAAACCAGAGCATCTGGTAGGGGAAGAAGGAATCGACGTTCTTGGTCGTGATCTCGATCGTGTCGTCATCGATCTTGGCGTAGCTCGCGACCGAGGGCAGGCGGAACTTCACCTGCGCGCTCTGGCGCTTGTCGAATTGCGGTGCCTTGTCGTTGAGTACCTTGTCGAGATTCCAGATCACGGCGTCGGCGTTGAAATCGCTGCCGTCGTGAAACTTGACCCCTTTGCGCAAGGTGAAGCGCCACTTGGTCTTGTCCTTGTCGTCGACCTTCCATTCGGTCGCCAACCCCGGAACGAGCTTGCCGGGTCGATCCGATATGCTCATGTCCCAGGCCACCAGCGGATCGTAGATCGTGAGGCCGGTGAATTGGTAGGCCCCGGCGCCGCGATCCGGCTGCCCCGTCGTCAGCGGGATATCCGCCATCGACATGCCGTAGCGCACCACGGTCTCGGCTTGCGCCGTTGCGGCGGACAAGGTGAATGCAAGGGCGGCAAGAAGCAGAGAAATTCGGGCGCGCATGAAACCAAGCTCCGTTGGACGACCAATCGACAGGCGGTATTTTGGAACCTACCCAAGCAAGCTTGGTGCCAGATTAGGCACAGGCGCCCGCATTTGGTGCGAACGCACAAAGAGGCGTGAACTCAGCGGTAGATGGGCCGCGTGTCCCGCCATTGGCACAGCCGTTGCATACGGTTGCATAACAATTAATCAACGCAGCCAAAAAGGAATTGTGACGATGGGTTTGGGCAAGTCCGGGAAAACTCGCGCGGCGCTGGCGGCCGTTCTGCTGGCGCTGGCGGCGACCGCGCTGCCACGTGGCGCGCTCGCGGAAACCGTGCTGCGGATCGGCATGACGGCTGCCGATATTCCGCGCACGCTCGGCCAACCCGACCAGGGTTTTGAGGGCAACCGCTTCACCGGCCTCACCATGTATGACGCGCTGACGATGTGGGACCTCTCCTCCGCCGAGAAGGCGAGCGTCCTGATCCCGGGGCTTGCGACCGAATGGAAGGTGGACGATGCCGACAAGACGAAATGGACGTTCAAGCTGCGTCCGGGGGTCAAATTCCACGATGGTTCGCCGTTCAATGCGGATGCGGTGGTGTGGAACGTCGACAAGGTGTTGAAGCAGGATGCGCCGCAATTCGACCCGAGCCAGGTCGGCATTACCACCTCGCGCATGCCGACGCTCAAGTCCGCGCGCAAGATCGACGATCTGACAGTCGAATTGACCACCACGGAGCCGGACAGCTTCCTGCCGATCAATCTCACCAATCTGTTCATGGCGAGCCCGGCGAAATGGCAGAAGTTTTATGACGCAGCCGCAGGCAGTGATGCCAAGGCGAAATCGCAGGCGGCCTGGGAAGCGTTCGCGCGCGATGCGTCCGGCACCGGCCCCTGGAAAATGTCGAGCTTCACGCCGCGCGAGCGGCTCGAGCTCGTCAAGAATGAAAGTTACTGGGACAAGGCGCGCATTCCCCATGTCGACAAGATGGTGCTGTTCCCGATGCCGGAGGCGAACGCGCGTACCGCCGCCTTGCTCTCGGGCCAGGTCAACTGGATCGAAGCGCCCGCACCGGATGCGCTTGCCGAGATCAAGCAGCGCGGCTTCTTGATCTACAGCAACGAAGAGCCGCATGTCTGGCCGTGGCAATTCTCGCGGCTTCCAGGCTCGCCCTGGAACGATATCCGCGTCCGCAAGGCGGCCAATCTCTGCATCGACCGCGAAGGCCTGAGGGACGGCCTGCTGGGCGGATTGATGGTGCCCGCGACCGGCACGTTCGAGCTCGGTCATCCCTGGCGCGGAAACCCCACTTTCCAGATCAAATACGACAAGCCGGCCGCGCAGAAGCTGATGCAGGAGGCGGGTTTTGGCCCGAACAAGCATCTCTCGGTCAAGGTCCAGACCTCGGCCTCGGGCTCGGGCCAGATGCTGCCGCTGCCGATGAACGAATATCTGCAACAGGCGCTCGCCGAATGCTACTTCGACGTGCAGATCGATGTCATCGAATGGAACACGCTGCTCGCCAACTGGCGGCGCGGCGCCAAGGACCCCTCGGCCAACGGCTCCAATGCGGTCAATGTGACCTATGCGGCGATGGACCCGTTCTTTGCGCTGGTGCGCTTCCTGCAGTCGTCGATGGCGCCGCCGGTGTCGAATAATTGGGGCTACATCAACGATCCGAAGTATGACGCTTTGGTCACCAAGGCGCGGCAGACCTTCGATCCCGCCGCGCGCGATGCGGTGCTGGCCGAATTGCACGCGGCCTCCGTCGATGATGCGGCGTTCCTCTACGTCGGCCACGACGTCGCGCCGCGCGCGCTGAGCCCGAAGATCAAGGGTTTCGTGCAGCCGAAGAGCTGGTTCGTGGACTTCTCGCCGATTACGATGACGCCGTGATTGGTTGATCGTCATGGCCGGGCTTGACCCGGCCATCCATCTTCTTCGAGAGACTCTCTTGAAGAGTGATGGATGCCCGGGTCAAGCCCGGGCATGACGAAGGAAAGTTCTCGGCTACTAGTCAAGGGTCATCCGTGCTCACCTATATCGCCAGACGCATCGTCTATGTGATCCCCATCGTGCTCAGCGTGGCGCTGGTGTGCTTCATGCTGGTGCACATCACGCCGGGCGATCCGCTGGTCGCCGTGCTGCCGCCGGACGCATCGCAGGAGCTCGCCAACCAGCTACGCGCGGCTTACGGCTTCGACCGTCCGCTGCCGGTGCAGTTCGGTCTGTGGCTGTGGCGCGCGGTCAATGGCGATCTCGGCCATTCCATCGCCACTGGACGCCCGGTATTGACCGAAGTCCTGCGCGCGGTCGGCAACACCGTCACGCTGGCGATCGCGGCCGCGATGATCGCATTTACCCTCGGACTGTTGTTCGGCCTGATCGCCGGCTATTTCCGCGACACCTGGGTCGACAAAGTCGCGACCTCGATCGCGATCGCCGGCGTCTCGGTGCCGCATTATTGGCTCGGCATGGTGCTTGTCATCATCTTCTCGGTGGAATTGAACTGGCTGCCCGCGGTCGGCGCCGGTTCCGGCGGCTCGGGCGCCTGGGCATGGGACTGGGAGCATCTGCGCTTTCTGATTCTGCCGGCGATCACCACCTCGGTGATCCCGATGGGCATCGTGACGCGAACCGTGCGCGCGCTGACCGGTGACATCTTGAGCCAGGATTTCGTCGAGGCCCTGCGCGCCAAGGGACTGCGCGAGACCGCGGTGTTTCGCCACGTCGTCAAGAACGCGGCGCCGACGGCGCTTGCGGTGATGGGGCTGCAGTTGGGTTATATGCTCGGCGGCTCGATCCTGATCGAGACCGTGTTCTCCTGGCCCGGCTCGGGATTCCTGCTCAATTCCGCGATCTTCCAACGCGACCTGCCGCTGTTGCAGGGCACGATCCTGGTGCTGGCGCTGTTCTTCGTGATCCTCAATCTCCTGGTCGATATCGCGCAGGCCGCGATCGATCCGCGCATCAAGCGGGGTTGACGTGAGCGAGCTCCCGATCGGCGCGATCTCGGATGCGGCGCTGCAGGCAGCGCCGACCACCAAGGCGCGCGGCTATTGGACCACGGTCGGCCGCCGCATCCTGCGCGACAAGGTCAGCATGGCCTGTGCGCTCGTCCTGATCGCGATCTTTCTCTCCGCGCTGATCGCGCCATGGCTCGGCTTGGCCGATCCCTATCAGGGCTCGATGATCCACAGGCTGCGCCACATCGGCACGCCGGGCTATCCGCTCGGCACCGACGAGCTCGGCCGCGACATGCTGGCGCGCCTGATCTATGGCGGGCGCTTGTCGCTGATGATCGGCATTCTGCCCGTCATTCTCGCGTTTGGCGTCGGCACCTCGCTCGGCCTGGTCGCGGGCTATGTCGGCGGCAAGGTCAACACCGCGATCATGCGAACGGTGGACGTGTTCTACGCGTTTCCTTCGGTGCTGCTGGCGATCGCGATTTCCGGCGCGCTCGGCGCCGGCATCGTCAATTCCATCGTTTCGCTTACCATCGTCTTCGTGCCGCAGATCACCCGCGTCGCCGAAAGCGTCACCACCGGCGTGCGCAACATGGATTTTGTCGAGGCGGCGCGGGCCTCCGGCGCCGGGCCCTTGACCATCATGCGCGTGCACATGCTGGGTAACGTGCTTGGCCCGATCTTTGTTTATGCCACCGGCCTGATTTCGGTATCGATGATCCTCGCGGCGGGCCTGTCCTTCCTCGGGCTCGGCACCAAGCCGCCGGAGCCGGAATGGGGATTAATGCTCAACACGCTGCGCACCGCGATCTATGTCAATCCGTGGGTGGCGGCGCTGCCCGGCGCCATGATCTTCGCGGTCTCGATCTGCTTCAACCTGCTCAGCGACGGTATGCGCAGCGCCATGGATATCCGGAACTAAACGATGAACGAGTTCAGCCGACCCGTCGACATGCTTGAGCCGATCAAGGACCTCGGCGGCGCGGCGCAGCCGCTGCTCCAGGTCAACGGCCTGACCAAGCATTTTCCGGTGCGCGGCGAATTGTTCAGTGCGCGCAAGTCCGTGCGCGCGGTCGAAGACGTCTCGTTCTCCATTGCCAAGGGCGAGACCGTCGGCATCGTCGGCGAATCCGGCTGCGGCAAGTCGACCACCGCGCGGCTTCTGATGCATCTGATGAAGCGGGATGCCGGCGAAATCATCTATGACGGCATGCAGGTTGGCGAGGCGCTGTCGCTGCGCGAATTGCGCCGCGCCATGCAGATGGTGTTCCAGGACAGCTACGCCTCGCTCAACCCGCGCCTGACGGTCGAGGAATCCATCGCCTTCGGACCGAAGGTGCATGGCATGGCCGATGGCGCCGCGCGCGCGCTGGCGCGCGAACTGCTCGGCAAGGTGGGCTTGCGGCCGGATACGTTCGCCAACCGCTATCCGCACGAGATTTCCGGCGGCCAGCGCCAGCGCGTCAATATCGCGCGCGCGCTGGCGCTGTCGCCGCGGCTCGTGATCCTCGACGAGGCGGTCTCGGCGCTCGACAAATCGGTCGAGGCGCAGGTGCTCAATCTGTTGACGGATCTCAAGCGCGAATTCGGCCTGACCTATCTCTTCATCAGCCATGACCTCAACGTGGTGCGCTACATCTCCGACCGCGTGCTGGTGATGTATCTCGGCGAGGTGGTCGAGCTTGGTCCGGTGGATCAGGTGTGGGACCGCCCGGCGCATCCTTATACGCGCGCGCTGCTCGCCGCGATGCCGTCCCCCGACCCCGATAACCGCACGCAGACGCCGCCGATCTCCGGCGATCCGCCCAATCCGATCGACCCGCCGCGGGGCTGCCGGTTTCACACCCGATGTCCTTTCGCGGAGCCGCTCTGCGCAAAAGCCACTCCCAAACTCACCGCGCTGGATACAATGGGGCATCAGGCGGCGTGCTACATGGCCATTGCAGGCTCGGGTCACAGCCGCGCGCCGGCCAAAGCAACGAACAAGGAAGTGAGCGCAGCATGACCAAACCCAGTCCAAAAGAAGTGAAGGCGATCGCCGACGTCGGCGGTGTCCCCGTCGATGCGGAGGTCGCCACCCGCGTCGCCAACTCCATCGGCCCCGCGTTCGAAGGATTTGAAGCGATAGCAGGCACGCTGCCGTTCGACCTGGAACCTGCGAGCTTCCTGCTCGCGCAGGCCATGAAGGTTGTAAAATGAGCGATGAGCCGGCCCTGATGTCGCTGACGGAGGTCGCGCGGGCGATTGCCGGAAAGCGCTTGTCGTCGCATGAGGTGACGCGTTCCTGCCTGCATCGCATCGCGCAGTGGCAGCCCCGCCTCAATGCCTTCATGTCGATCGAGGCCGAAGCCGCGCTGAAAGCGGCGGACGCAGCCGACGCGGCGCTGGCAAAGGACAACAATCGCGGCCCGCTGCATGGCGTGCCGCTGGCGCACAAGGACATGTACTATGACGCCGGCAAGGTGGTGACCTGCGGTTCGCTGATCCGGCGCGATTTCGTCGCGACCTCGACTGCGACCGCGCTGCAGCGCCTGAAGGATGCTGGCTCGATCCGCCTCGGCTCGCTTCAGATGGTCGAGTTCGCCTATGGGCCAACCGGCCATAACTTCCATTACGGTGCGGTCCATAACCCCTGGGTGTTCGGCCACATCACCGGCGGCTCTTCCTCCGGCTCGGGTGCGGCGGTCGCGGCGCGACTGACCTTTGCGGCGCTGGGCTCGGATACCGGCGGTTCGATCCGGATGCCCGCGCATTTCTGTGGCGTCACCGGGTTGAAGACGACCTATGGCCGCATCAGCCGCGCCGGCGCCATGCCGCTGTCGCAGTCGCTCGATACCGTCGGCCCGCTGGCGCGCACGGCCGACGGATTGCGCGTTGCTGCTCGGCTTGATGGCGGGAGCCGACCCCGAGGATCCCACCGCGAGCACGGCGCCGGTTCCGGACTACATGGCGGCGACGACGACCTCGCTCGGAGGTCTCAAGATCGGCGTACCTACTGCCTTCTATGTCGACGATCTCGATCCGGAAGTGGCGCGCGTGCTCGACGACACCATCGCGGTCCTCAAGCGCGAAGGCGCCGATATCGTCAAGGTCGAATTGCCGGACCAGCGCCAGCTCACATCCGCCTGCCAGCTCGTGCTCGCGGTCGAGGCTTCCGCCTTCCACAAGCGCTGGCTGATCGAGCGGCCGCAGGATTACGGTCCGCAAGTGCTGATGCGCCTGCAGAACGGGCTCGCGATCCCGGGCGTGACCTATCTCGAAGCGCTGCGCTGGCGCGGCCCGGCGCTCGCGGCGCACATCGCCGCCGCCTCAGGCGTCGATGCCGTGCTGGCGCCGGTCGCCCCGGTTGCAGCTCCCAGCAGTGCCGAGAGCGACGTCGGCAACAGCCCCGGGGCCGAGGCCATCATCCAGCGGCTGACGCGGTTCACCCGCCCGATCAACTATCTCGGCCTGCCGTCGCTTTCGATCCCCTCTGGGTTCACCAAGAGCGGCCTGCCCGTCGGCATGCAATTGATCGGCCGCTCCTTCGATGAAGCCACGCTGCTCGGGATCGGCGCGGCGTTCCAGCGTGCCACCGATTTCCACGAGAAAGTGCCGAAGCTGCCATGAGCCAGCTTGTTGACATCAGTGGGCTCAACATTCGCTTCAGCGGCGAGCGGACGGTCTATGCCGTGAACGATCTCTCGTTGTCGCTTGGCGACGGCGAAGTGCTCGGGCTGCTCGGCGAATCCGGTTCCGGCAAGAGCGTCACCCTGCGTGCGCTGATGCGGCTGTTGCCGAAGAAGCGCACGCAGATCTCCGGCAAGATTTCCGTGATGGGGCGCGACGTGCTCGCGCTCGACGACGATGAATTGTCGGCATTCCGCGGCCAGACGGTGTCGATGATTTTTCAGGAGCCGGCGCTGGCGCTCGACCCCGTCTACACCATCGGGGCGCAGATCGCCGAGACCGTGATCCGCCACGAGGGAAAAAGCCATTCGGAAGGGCGCGCGCGGGCGCTGGACATGCTCGAAGTCGTCCGCATTCCCTCCGCCAAACGCCGGCTCGACGCCTTTCCGCACGAAATGTCCGGCGGCATGCGGCAGCGCGCCATGATCGCGCTGGCGCTCGCCTGCAAACCGAAAATCCTGCTGGCGGACGAGCCGACCACGGCGCTCGACGCCACCGTGCAGATCCAGATCCTGCTGCTGCTGCGCGAATTGCAGCGCGAATTCGGCATGTCGGTCATCTTCGTCACCCACGATATCGGGGTCGCCGTCGAAATCTGCGACCGCGTGGCGGTAATGTATGCGGGCCAGATCGTCGAGCAGGGCACGCTGCGCGAAATCGTGCGCGCGCCGGTCCACCCCTATGCGAAGGGGTTGCTTGCCTCCACTGTCCAAGGCGCCAAGCGGGGGCAGCGGCTGGAGACCATTCCAGGCACGCCGCCCTCGCTCGACAAGCCGCCGCACAGCTGCTCGTTTGCACCGCGCTGCACGTTCGCGGAAGCGCGCTGCCTCGAGCGGATGCCACCGAATATTGCAATGGGGCCGAACCGCGTGGCGCGCTGCATCCTCGCGGAACGCTCCGAGACTGTTGCCGTGACGTAACGGTCGGCGGCCAAAGCCCCTTCCAGCCGCGCCCCGGGGGCCGAGGGCCTCGTCACATACGGGTATTGTGGATAGGCTCTCGTATACCGCGCGCGATAACGCGAGTTGTAATCCGGGGGGAGTTTTCAATGTATTTGTCCAATGAAGGCATTATCGTCATCCTGTTCGTCGGCCTGATTGCGGGCTGGCTCGCGGGCAAGATCGTCCGCGGCACCGGCTTCGGCATCCTCGGCGACATCCTGGTCGGTATCCTTGGCGCGCTGATCTCAAGCCTGATATTTCCACGGCTTGGCTTTCAGCTCGGCTCCGGCCTGGTCTCGGAGATCATCTATTCCGCGATCGGCGCCGTCATCCTGCTGTTGATCGTGCGGCTGGTTCGGACCGGCGGCCGGTTCTGATCCGCGGCTCGCGGGATCCCAAAAAAGGGCGGGTTTCCGAAGAGGGGCTGTCGCGCCGGGCGGCCCCATTTTCCGTCTGGGCCGGCCTCTGAAGCGGTTTAGGTTAATCCGACTTCATTGGACCATTTGCAGAAGAATCTGTAATATTCAACCATCGCATTGGAATCATATACTGAATCAGGGCCCGCGCGCCCTTTCGAGAGATTAGGGATTGATGGCAGCCGCGCCCGTTGTCCGGCGTTCCGAACTCGGTGATGCGCTGCGCGCCTGCCGCAGCGCATTCGTCGGCGTCGGCGTCATGAGCTGCATCATCAACCTGCTCTACCTGACGGGCTCGATCTTCATGCTCGAGGTCTACGACCGCGTGCTGCCGAGCCGCAGCGTGCCGACCCTTGTCGGCCTGATCGTTCTCGCTGCCGGGCTGTACATCGGGCAAGGCATTCTCGACCTGATCCGCGGACGCATCCTGGGGCGGATCGGCACCTCGCTGGACGAAGCCCTCAATGCGCGGGTGTTCGATACCGTGGTGCGGCTGCCGCTGATGGTCGGCAGCCGCAACGAGGGCCTGCAGCCGTTGCGCGATCTCGACAATGTCCGCGCCTTCCTCGGCAGCATGGGGCCGGGTGCGTTCTTCGACCTGCCGTGGCTGCCGTTTTATCTCGCGATCTGCTTTGCCTTTCACGTCCTGATCGGCCTCACCGCGCTGGTCGGCGCGATCATCCTGGTGTCGCTGACGCTGGTCACCGAGGTCATGTCACGGCAGCCGGCGCGCGAGGCGATGGGCTTGGCGGCGCGCCGCAACGATCTCGCCGCCGCCAGCCGCCGTAATGCCGAAGTGATGGTCGCGATGGGGATGACCGGACGCCTGACGCAGCGCTGGGGCGAAGCCAACGAGAAATATCTCGCGGGCAACCAGCGCGCCAGCGACGTCGCCGGCGGTCTCGGCGCGATTGCCAAGGTGTTGCGCATGATGCTGCAGTCGTCGGTGCTCGCCGTCGGCGCCTATCTCGTGATCCACCAGGAGGCGACCGCCGGCATCATCATCGCCGGCTCGATCCTGAGCGCGCGGGCGCTGGCGCCGGTCGATCTTACGATCGCCCATTGGAAAGGTTTTGTCGCCGCGCGACAGAGCTGGCATCGGCTGAACCGGCTGCTCGATGAGATGCCGGCGCGCCCGGTACCGACGCTGTTGCAGAATCCGACGAGTCGCCTGTCGGTCGAGGGGCTCGGCATCGCGGCTCCCGGCGATCAGAAGGTCATCGTCCAGGATGTCACCTTCGCGCTCACGGCCGGCAACGGCCTGGGGATCATCGGGCCAAGCGGCTCGGGAAAATCCTCGCTGGTGCGCGCGCTGGTCGGGGTGTGGCAGCCGTTCCGCGGCAAGGTAAGGCTCGACGGCGCGGCGCTCGATCAATGGTCGTCGGATGCGCTCGGCCGCCATATCGGCTATCTGCCGCAGGACGTCGAACTGTTCGGCGGCACGGTCGCGCAGAATATCAGCCGCTTCGATCCCGAGGCCAAGTCGGATGCCATCATCGCCGCCGCCAAGGAAGCCGGCGTCCATGACATGATCATCAAGATGCGCGACGGCTATAACACGCAAGTCGGCGAACAGGGTGCTGCGCTATCGGCCGGCCAGGCCCAGCGCGTGGCGCTGGCGCGGGCACTGTACGGCGATCCTTTCCTGATCGTGCTCGACGAGCCCAACTCCAATCTTGACACCGAGGGCGACGAGGCGTTGACGCGGGCGGTGCGTGGTGCGCGCGAACGCAGCGCCATCGTCGTGGTGGTGGCGCACCGGCCGATCGGGATCGAGGCGGTCGACCAGATCCTGGTGCTGAAGGACGGCCGGATGCAGGCGTTCGGTCCCAAGGAGCAGGTGCTGGCGCAGGTGCTGCAGCCGCGCGTCGCGGCGCCAACCCCGATCAAGATCGTGTCCGAATCGGGGATCGCCAAATCATGAGCGGCAGCGGGCTAAAAGGCGCGCGGCGCTCGATACGGCTGCACCTGATCGTTGGCCTCGCCGTGGTCGCGGTTCTCGCCGGCGGCTTCGGCGGCTGGGCCTCAACGCAGGAGATCTCGGGGGCCTTGATCGCGCCGGGGCAGATCGTCGTCGAATCCAACGTCAAGAAGGTGCAGCACCCGACCGGCGGCGTGGTCGGCGAGTTGCTCGCGCACGACGGCACCGTGGTCAAGGCCGGCGACATCGTGGTGCGGCTCGACGATACCGTCACCAAGGCGAACCTTGCGATCGTCACCAAGAACCTCGATGCCTCGATGGCGCGCGCCGCGCGGCTGGAAGCCGAGCAGCGCGGGCTGGACAAGATCACGTTTCCGCCGCAGCTCACTGACCGCGCCAGCGATCCCGACGTCGCCAATGTCATGGCGAGCGAGACCAAGCTGTTCGATGTCCGCGTCAACGGCAGGGCCGGGCAAAAGGCGCAGTTGCACGAGCGCATCGCGCAGCTGAAAGAGGAGATCGACGGGCTCACCGCGCAGGAGCATGCCAAGGACCAGGAAACCGCGCTGGTGGAGAAGGAACTGACCGGCGTCCGTCAGCTCTACGACCAGCATCTGGTGCAGATATCGCGGCTGACCACGCTGGAGCGCGACGCCGCCCGGCTCAACGGCGAACGCGCGCAATACGTAGCTTCGAAAGCGCAAGCCAAGGGCAAGATCACCGAGACCGAGCTGCAGATCATCCAGGTCGACAAGGACATGGTCAGCGAAGTCTCCAAGGATTTGCGCGAGACCAACGACAAGATCGGCGAGCTGATCGAGCGCAAGGTCACCGCCGAAGACCAGTTGCGGCGGGTCGACATCCGCGCCCCGCAGGACGGCGTTGTCGAGCAGTCCACCGTTCACACCGTGGGCGGGGTGATCAACGCGGGCGATGCCATCATGCTGATCGTTCCGCAGACCGACGACCTGCAGGTCGAGGCCAAGGTCAACCCGCAGGACATCGACAAGCTGCAGGTCGGCCAGAAGACCCTGTTGCGGCTGTCCGCCTTCAACCAGCGCACCACGCCGGAATTGAACGGCATCGTCAGCCGCGTGTCGCCCGACGTCACCACCGACCAGCGCACCGGGCAGAGCTATTACACCATCCGCGTCTCGATGCCGCCGGAAGAAATCGCCCGCCTCGGCGACGTCAAGCTGATCCCGGGCATGCCGGCGGAAGCCTTCGTGCAGACCGGCGACCGCACCATGCTGTCCTACCTGATGAAGCCGCTGAACGACCAGCTGATGCGGGCGTTCAAGGAGAAGTGACGTGTTTCCGCGAATCCATCCACGACGTCGTCCCGGCCTTCGCCGGGACGACGCCGGTTGCTTGATTGGTCACCCCGCCAACTCCTTCAGCAATAAATTCAGCGCCGTCGCCGCGAACGTGTGCATGTTGCCGAGCCGGTCCGCGCTTCCCGTCTCCAGCGTGATTGCCGTCGTCGTAACGCCCGCGACCGCCATGCAGCTGTGGCCGGCGGCGTCGCCGTAGCGGTTGCCGGTCGGGCCGGTGGCGCCGGTCTCGGACAGGCCCCAATGGCTTGAGAAGCGTTCGCGGATCCGGCTCGCCAACAGGCCGGCGTAGACTTCCGAGGCCGAACGGATTCCCTTCATCGCATCATCGGGAATATCCATCAGGATGCGCCGCGCGTCGCGGGTATAGACCACGGCGGAGCCGAGGAAATAGGCCGACGCGCCGGGCACCGCGAGCAGCGCCGCCGAGATCAACCCGCCGGTCGAGGATTCCGCGACCGCGATGGTCTGTTTCCGCTCGATCAATCTGGCGGCGATCTGTTCGGCGATCTTGACAAGCTCTTGCATCGTTCAGCTCCTGCGCAGCAGCCGCTTCAGAAGCGGATGCCTTGTGTCGGGCTTGTCCGCGAGCGAGTGAAAGACCACGCGGACGAAATTCTTGCTGGCCAAGTCCGTCGGCGCCCACTTGGCATCGAGATCGGCGAAGGGCTTTGCCGCCACCACGTCATCCTCGCTCTTGCCGTCCTTGACGAGCTTCGCCATGCGATCCCGCGCGGTCACGAGCATGGTGCGATAGGCGACCAGCGCCGCCTTGTCGGCGATCGGGCCGTGGCCCGGCACGATCCTTGTCTTGTCGTTGACGAACTTCAGATAGAGATCGGTCGCCGCGATCATGCCCTTGATGTTGCCGCCGTTGGCGAAGTCGATGTTGGGATAGCGGCCGTTGGTGAAGGTGTCGCCGGTCGCGAGCACGTTGGCGGTCTTGAACCAGATATATGTGTCGCCATCGGTATGGGCGTTGGCGATATGCCTGAGGTCGGCGACGCGGCCATCGAGCCTGATCTTGAGAGCCCCGGTATAGGTCTTCGCCGGCAATGCCTCGCCCGCCGCCGGCGGCGTCTTGACGCCGGTCAGGCCGTTGGTGGTTCCGGCCTCGAGCCGGTTCTTGACATTGACTTCCGAGACGACGATGACGCCGTCCTTGGCAAAGGGCGCGTTGCCGCCGGTATGATCGCCGTGAAAATGCGTGTTGATCAAATATTTGACGGGCTGGTTCGAGACTGCCGAGATCGCGGCCTTGATCTTGTCATGCAATGGGGCGAACTCGCCGTCGACCATGATGATGCCGTTGTTTGCGGTCGCCACGGTGATGTTGCCGCCCTGGCCTTCGAGCATGTAGATGCCGTCGCCAAGGTCGGTGGTCTTGATCTCGACCTTGGAGAAATCGATCGGCGGAGGCGCGGCCGGCGCGGGCTGCTGTTGCGCGAGGGCGTTTCCGGCCAGCCACAGGGTGGTTGCGGCAACGGCGATGGCAGTCCGGATCATGAAATTCTCCGCAAGCGTCGGTTCTTGCAAGACTCCTAGCACAGGAATGCATGGCTTGCCGAGTTGCACGCGACAGGCGCGCCTGCTTCAATGCATCCAGTGAAGCGGCGCCGCCAAGCGCCGAACGAGGAAACCGGCCCGATGACGTCACCGCTTCCCGGCGGCGTGGATTGCGATCTGCATCCGGCCGTTCCGCACCTCACCAGCCTGTTGCCCTACCTGAACGACTACTGGCGCGACCAGGTGACCACGCGCGGCATGACCGACCTGGTGTCGCAATCCTATCCGACCCATTCGCCGATCTCCTCGCGACCCGACTGGCGGCCGGCGCAAGGCAAGCCGGGTTCGAGCCTGCAGGATATGCAGAAGCAGGCGCTCGACCCGTTCAAGGTCGCTTTCGGCATCTGCAACCCGCTGTTCGGCGTGCAGATGGTGTTCTCCGAGGACATGCAGGACGCGTTCTGCCGGGCGCTGAACGACTGGCTCGCCAAGGAATGGCTCGACAAGGACGATCGCCTGCGCGGCTCGATCGTGATCCCGACCCAGAGCGTGGAAAAATCGGTCGCTGAGATCGAGCGCTGCGCCAAGGACAATCGCTTCGTCCAGGTCCTGATGCTGGTGATGGGCGACATGCCGTTGGGCAAGCGCGCCTATTGGCCGATCTATGCCGCGGCCGAGCGGCTCGGTCTGCCGATCGGCGTTCATGCCGGTTCCGCCTATCACAACCCGCCGACATCTGTGGGTTGGGGCTCCTATCACATCGAGGATTATGTCGCCCAGGCGCAGGCTTTCCAGACCCAGCTCACCAGCCTGATCGTCGAGGGCGTGTTCGCGCGGCACCCGAAGCTCAAGATGGTGATGCTGGAATCGGGCTTCACCTGGCTGCCGCCGTTCCTGTGGCGGCTGCACAAGTTCTGGCGCGGCATCCGCATGGAAACGCCGTGGGTCGATCGCGCGCCGCTGGAAATTGTGCGCAGCAACATCCGCTTCTCGCTGCAGCCGGTCGACGCGCCGCCCGACCCGGCGGTCTTGAATAGGCTGTTTGACCATATGCAGTCCGACGAATTGCTCTTATTCTCCACCGACTATCCGCATTGGCAATTCGACGGCAACGAAGCGCTGCCGGAAGGGTTATCCTCCGATCTCGTGCGCAAGATCATGATCGACAATCCCTTCGCGACCTACGGCCGGCTGAAGCAGCCGGCGCGGGCATGATCCCGAAAAGTGGAGTTCCGGTTTTCGGAGAAGATCATGCCCAAACAAAATGAGATCGACGAGGCCAATCCGGCGAAGCTGGATTGGTCTCTAGAGGAGACGACGCCATGAACGTCCAGTTCCGTGAACGCCCGGAGCCCGAATCTTCCGTTGCCGCCAAGACCGCGATCGCCGATGGCGACATCCACCCCGCGCGCGCGACCAAGACCGAACTGTACCCGTATCTGGCAAAGCGCTGGCATGAGCATCTCGAGACCTACGACAAGCATCCCTATCAGGGCATGATGGAAGGCCCGCCTTATCCGAAGGCGCAGCCCAACGCGTCGCGCCGCGACGCCTATCCGCCGGAAGGCGGGCCGCAGGGCTCCTCGCTCTCGTTCATGCAACAGCAGCATCTCGATCCGAACAATGTGGTGCTCGGCGTGCTCAACCCGCTCAACACCGGGCAGGGCATCCGCAACCACGATTTGGCCGCCGCGATCTGTTCGGCGATCAACGACTGGCAGATCGAGAAATGGACCAGCCAAGATTCGCGCCTGAAGGCTTCGATCGTGGTCGGCAACGAGGACGGCCCGACCGCGGCGGCGGAAATCAGGAAGCGCGCGGGCGACAAGAATTTCGTGCAGGTGCTGCTGTTGAGCCGCAATGTCGAGCCGCTCGGCCAGCGCCGCTATTGGCCGATCTATGAGGCGGCGCAAGAGGCCGGCCTTCCGGTCGGCGTGCACGCCTTCGGCTTTGGCGGCAATCCGATCACGGCCTCGGGCTGGCCGAGTTTTTATATCGAGGAGATGGTCGGCCACTCGCAGTGCCAGCAGACCGCGCTGGCGAGCCTGGTGCTGGAGGGCGTGTTCGAGCGTTTTCCGAAACTGAACATGATCATGATCGAGGCCGGGTTTGGCTGGGCGCCGTCGCTGGCCTGGCGGCTCGACAAGGTGTGGCAGCGGCTCGGAAGCGAAGTGCCGCACGTCAAGCGTCCGCCGTCGGAATATATCCGCGACCACATCTGGTGGACGACGCAGCCGATGGAAGACCCGGAGCGGCGCGATCATCTGTTCGAATTGATCGACTGGATCGGCTGGGACAAGCTTTTGTTCGCGACCGACTATCCGCATTGGGATTACGACGAGCCGTCGCGGGTGCTGCCACCCGGCGTTTCCGACGCCAACCGCGAAGCGTTCTATCTCGGCAATGCGCGGAAGGTGTATGGTATCTGCTTAATGAGCCCGACATGTGATCGCCCCGGTGGACGAACTGCCGCCGGGCACGCGAAAATTCTTGACCATCGACGGCCGGCCGATCGCGGTCTTCAACGTCAAGGGCGAGTTCTTCGGCCTTCTGAACCGCTGCCCGCATCAGGGCGCGGCCCTGTGTGAAGGCCCGCTGATCGGGCTCGCGCAATCCACCGATCCCGGCGAGATCGAATACACCAGGCTGGGCGAAATCATCCGCTGCCCCTGGCACGGCTGGGAGTTCGACATCCGCACCGGCCAGTCGTACTGCGATCCCCGCCGGTTTCGGGCGAAGGCCTATCCGGTGAATGTCGAGCCGGGATCGAGTGTGGTGAAGGGGCCGTATGTCGCGGAGACCGTCAAGGTCGCGGTCGAAAGCGATTACGTGGTGGTGGATCTTTAGTCGTAGGTGGGCGAAGGCGCGTGCTTGCGCCGTGCCCACCATCCATCCGCGTCGCCACCTCGAAGCGGTGGGCACGCTGCGCTTTGCCCACCTACGCCATCGATTGCGCTCACGATCGGCGATCAAACATGTGCTAAGCCGAGCCGCTCCGCGGGGTCGGCGCACGCGTCCGTCGCGACGTCTGATTTGAATGTCAAACAACGCCATCGTCATTGCGAGCCAGCGGGTCGGCGCGAAGCGCCGCCCGATGAGCGAAGCGATCCATTGTGCCGCGAAGAAAGGGTGGATTGCTTCGTCGCATCCGCCTTCGCCCGAAGGCGGGCTTCGGCGGACAAGAGTGCTCCTCGCAATGACGGAGGATACGAATCCGCGATCTCGCGGCGCAACGCGCCCGAGCTTTTGCATGAATTTTGTCCGTCTGAAACAAGAGGGCGCAGGGAATGCCGGGCGCCCGATGCGCCATGGCCCCCTGTGCGATATAAATGCACAGAGCGCAGGAACCGCAGGTACACCGGATCAACCCGGTATTCCCTGCGCGATCGTTTTGCGGCTTATACGTGCTCTCCTCGGTGACCATCGCTGGGTTGCCACCGTCATCGGCGGAATTGCTTCCGCCGACTTAGCGCCTGCTTCGGAGCGCCAGGACCACACGACTTCGCCGTCCGCTGCAACATCATTCGTCTTGGCGCTTGCGCGCCTGACGCTGCCCGCGTCCACCGCATTCCGCTTCCTACGTCCGTGACGATCGCGATACGCCCCTCTTGCGGAGGCGGGACAACGGGAAGAAACCACAGTTTCGTAATTTCCGAAAGAGAAATATTTCTGCCGGGAGAACTGACTACCCAAATCAGCTTGACTCCGCTCGCAAAATTAGATTTTACGCGCAATGAATTTCGGGCCTGCGAGCCGCAGGCGCGGAGCATATCCGACAAAATAGATTAGCCTGATTGCCCGACGGGCAAATCACTTCTGCCGTCCACGCGCTGCCACGGGCCAAGGAATTGTGCGATCATTGCGCCATGCTGCAGGGCGCAATAACGCGTTGTGCCAGCTTCGAGCGGCCGTGCCCACCATTCATCCGCATCGTCATCTTGAATGGTGGGCACGCTATCGGCTCGCGCATTCGCGCGACCCGCCCGCTTTGCCCACCCGCAATCGATGGCGCTCGCCAACGACGATCACACATGCCCCATCATCCGCCGCTCCCGCGCATAGCGCACCAGCGCGACGAAGCGATAGAGGCCGTGCACGAACTTGCCGTAGGGCATCGTGATGAACAGCGCGAACACGAAGCCGAGATGCAGCGCCAGCAGCGGGCCCATCGCGGCGGTGTCGCGCAACAGCAATAGCGCGATGCCGGTCAGCGCTGGTCAGGAACAGCATCAGGATGAAGGCCGCATCCATGCCGCTGCGCGCGGAGTCGGCCAGCGCGGGATCGCGCTTGCGATTTCTCGGCCAGCAGTCCCAAGGTCCGATCAGAAGCCCGATGCCGCCGAGCGTGCCCAGTACGCACCGGCAGATCCCACCACGCATAGGGCGCCTCGCGCGCCAGCAGATAATGATAGAGCGTCGCCACGCAGGTTGCGGCGAAGCACAGGATGAAGCCGTAGAACGTCAAATGATGATAGATCTTGCGCCGGTCGGTCGGCTGCTCATCCTCGTTGAAGCAGCCGACGCCGCCGCCGTCGAGATAGCGCAACTGGCCGGCATCCTTGATCGCCTGCCACAGCGAGCCTGCATCGGCCTTCATGCCGATGGGTTCGCCGATGTCGCGCCAGAACGCGCGCACGCCCATCACCAGCGCCAGGATCGCATAGAGGAACGCCGCGCCGAACAGCGCCGCCATCGCGTTATGCGGCATCAGCGCGTAGAACGCGCCGGGGCCGGTGTGAACGCCGAACAGCACCTGCGGATCATGCACGGCGGCAAAGCCGAAGATGAACGCGGCGACGCTGAGCGCCGCGATGATGCTGATGGCAAGCCCGTTGCGCGCGAACAGGCCCGAAAACGCCCGCGGCCAGGCATAGGCGGCCCAGGATTCGGCGCGCGCGATCGCGAGCGTCTTCGGCACATTGACGTTGAATTCATGCGGCGGCGAGAACTGGCAATCGGTGTAGCAGGCGCCGCAGGCGTGGCAGAGATTGGCGAGATAGTTGAGGTCGCCGTCGGAAAACGCGCGGCGCATCTCCATCGCCGGAAACACCGCGCACAGCCCCTCGCAATAGCGGCAGGAATTGCAGACCGTCATCAGACGGTCGGCCTCGTCGAGGATTTTAGTTCCGTGCATCTCAGGTTTTTCACAAGGCCTTTGCCTTCCAGCCAATTCTGGATCAGGGCGGCGACCTCGACGATTGTTGTTGTCCATCATCATCATGTGCGAATTGCCGTGGATGCCGGCCTTGGGCAGGTCGACGACGTCGACGCTGCCGCCGGCGGCCTTCATGGCGTCGGCAAAGGCTATGCCGGTGGCGCGGATCTTCGGCCAGCGCGATCGCTGGTCGATGTAGTCGCCATAGACGAACAGCGTCGGGATGTTTTTCAGCACGTCGACCTTGGCGGGATCGCCGACGCCGGCGGGCTCGATCGCGATCAGCGCCTTGACCTTGTCGGGCCGCGCCTGCGCCACCTTGAAGCCGAACGTGCCGGCCTGGCTGTGGAACAGGATGATGCAGGGACCGACGCGATCGATCTCGGCGATATAGGCGGCAATCGTCGCATCGTCGGTCGTGGTCCAGCGCGGCACGCTCTGCTTGACGAAATTCTCGTAACCCTGGTTCGGGAATTGGCTGCCCGGCATCAGTCGGCGCTTCGCCGGATCGGGATCGTAGGAGCCCGGGCCGTCGCCGATCCGGAAGCGCTCGAACGGGTTGGCGGTGGTGAGAAAGACCGGCTCGCCTTTGAAGATGTCGGGATATTGCGCCCATCCGGCGCGCCCGCGCTCGACAGCATCCGAATTGTAGACGCTAAAACCCTTGCGCAGGAAATAGTTGAGCCAGCCTTCGCGGCCGTCCGGCGTGGTCTCATAGGTGACGCCGGTCAGCCCGCCGCCATGCCACAGCAACAGCGGATAGGCGCCCTTTTCGTTCGGCCGGCAGGAAGTACTGCACATACATCTGCTCGACCTGGTAGACCCCGTTCGGATCGACCTTGGCCGGCACGCCGCCTGGCGTGAAGGTGACCTCCCTGACCGGCTTGCCGGAGATTTCAACCAGCCGTCCGCCGACATGGAACGAGCCCATGTCGCGCAGCGAGATCGGCTCGTCGGCACTCGCCGGCTGAGCGGCCATCAGAATGGCCGCGACCGAAGCGGCTGCAAGGCGTGACATGGCTCCTCCCTCATCTTGTTTCTCCCTCGCCCCGCCCTTGCGGGGAGAGGGTTGGGGTGAGGGGCTCTATCCACGCATTCAGTTCGTGGAGAGAGCCCCTCACCCGAAATTGGCGCTTCGCGCAAATTTCGACCTCTCCCCGCAAGCGGGGCGAGGTACTACGGGTACGCGGCGACAGGCTCAAATCGATCATGCATCAGTTCTTCGCATTTTTCGCCGCTTCCCGTCCCGCGATCCGACCGAACACGCTGCCGATGGTCATGCCGATGCCGGCCGCGTAGCCCTTGCCGAGCACGTTGCCGGCCATGATCTCGCCGGCGGCGAACATGTTGGCCGAAGGCTTGCCGTCCTTCATCAGCATGCGCGCCTCCTTGTTCACGCGGGTGCCGAGATAGGTGAAGGTGATGCCGGGCCGCACCGGATAGGCGTAATAAGGCGGCGTCTCGATCTTGCGCGCCCAATGCGTTTTCGGCGGCGTCAATCCTTCGGTGCGGCAATCGTCGAGGATGGTGTGATCGAAGGTGCCGGGCCGCACCGCGGCGTTGAAGTCGGCGACGGTTTTTTCCAGCGCGGCCGGATCGAGCTCGAGCTTGCCGGCCAGCTCGGCGATCGATCGGCCGCCGATCGGCGGAAACAGCGTCGGCATGAAACTCGTCACCACCGTCGAATCGAAGATGATGTAGGCGATCTGGTCGGGCTGGGCCGCGACCAGCCGGCCCCAGATCGCGTAGCGTTTCGGCCAGATGTCCTCGCCCTCGTCGTAGAAGCGCGCGGCATGCTTGTTGACGACGATGCCGAACACCACCGAGTCGTGCCGCGTGATGATGCCGCCGTCGAATTTCGGCGCGCGGGCGTCGATCGCGACCGCGTGGCACTGGGTGGGATCGCCGACCTCCTGCACGCCCTTGTCGAGCAGCATCTTCAGGATCGAGCCGCGATTATAGGGCGTGCCGCGGATCAGGAAATTGTCGGCGGCCTCGCCCCAATATTGCTTCAGCCATTCGATGTTGGCCTCGAAGCCGCCGGCGGCGGCGACCAGCGTCGAAGCTTTGGCGCTGACGCGGCCGTCGCCCTGCTTCAGCGTTGCGGACAAGAACATGCCGTTGTCGATCTCGAGGTCGAGCACCTCGGCGTCGTAGAGGACCTCGACGCCGAGCTGCTCGGCGGTGAGATAGAGCGCGTTCAGCATCGCCCGGCCGCCGCCGAGGAAGAACGAATTGGTGCGCCCGAGGCTCAGCGTGCCGCCGAGCGACGGCTGCCAGCGCACGCCCTGCTCGACGATCCAGTCCAGGATGTCCTTGGACTCCTTGATCATGTGGCGCGCCAGTTCCTCGTCGGTCTGGCCGCCGGTGACGCGCAGCAGGTCTTCCAAGAATTCCTCTTCGGTATAGGGCCCGGTCAGGATGTCGGTCGCCGCATCATGGGCGCAGCGCATGTTGCGGGTATGGCGGGTGTTGCCGCCGCGATAGAATTTCGGCGCGCCTTCCAGCACCAGCACGGAGGCGCCGGACCGCCGCGCGCTGATCGCGGCGCACAGCGCGGCATTGCCGCCGCCGATCACCAGCACGTCGTATTTACGGGTAAAGTCGACCATGCGCGTGTTGTTATCTTGTTTGCATGGAAATCAAAGCGGCAGCCGGCCGGCGATTGCGCCGGCCGGCTGCGCTAGACGGCTCACGCGGTGACGGCTTCGCGGGTCTCGATGGTCCGGCCGCCGCGATAGACGGTGAGCGTCGCGATGATGCCGAGCGCCGCGGCGAACATCAGCCAGTATGCCGGCGAGGCCTTGTCGCTGGTGGGTCATTTCGATCAGTTTGGTCGATACAAAGGGCGTGGACGTGCCGAATATGCCGCCGCCAGCGCGAACGCGATCGAGAAACAGGTGGTGCGGACATGCGCCGGCACGATCTCGACCAGGCATCCCAGCATCGTGCCGCTATAGACGCCGAAATAGAACGAGAACATCATCTGGACCGCCAGCAGCTTTCCGAAGCGTGGGCGCTGCCGCGAGCCAGGAAAGCGCCGGGTAAGCGGTCACGAACGACAGGCCCGCAATCGTCAGCAGCACAGGCTTGCGGCCGATGCGGTCGGAAACCGCGCCGCCGACCGGATTCCAGATGAAGTTCGTGACCGCAACGAGAAGGGTCACGAGCAATGCGTCCCTGTCGGCGAGAGGTTGAGCTGCTTGCCGAAGCCGGGTGCATACACCGTGATGAAGTAGAAGGTCGTCGTGGTCAGCACCGCGATCATCATGCCGAGAATGACGATGCGCCAGTTCGCGATCGCCGAAGCAAACACCTCGCTCGCGGTCGGATGCTTCTTCATCGCCAGAAATGCGGGCGTTTCCTCCAGCGTCCGGCGCAGGAAGAAAATGACCGGGATGATGAGGCAGCCGATGAAGAACGGGATGCGCCATTTGGCGATTCCGCCGATGGAATCCAGGAAAGTGTCGGCGGGAATGCCTTCTCTCAGGATAAAGCCGATGATCGCCGCGACGAAGATCGCGACCTGCTGGCTGGAGGACTGGAACGAGGTGTAGAAGCCGCGATTGCCGGGCGTCGCGATCTCGGAAAGATAAACCGAGACGCCGCCCAGTTCGACGCCGGCGGAGAACCCCTGGATCAGCCGGCCGATCAGCACGATGATCGTGTGCGGCGATGCCGATGGATGCGTAAGTGGGGCAGAAGGCGATCACCACGGTACCGAGCGCCATGAGCGCGAGCGTCACGATCAGGCCCTGGCGGCGGCCGATGCGGTCGATATAGGCGCCGAGTACGATCGCGCCGACCGGGCGCATCAGCGCGCCGAGCCAGAACACGCCATAGGCATTGAGCAGGGCCGCGGTCTCGTTCTGGGCGGGGAAGAACGCCTTTGCGATATCCTGCGCGTAAAAGCCGAACAGGAAGAAATCGAACTGCTCGAGGAAATTGCCGCTGGTCGCGCGCAGGATGGCGCCGATGCGCGACTTGATCTGCGGCGGCTGCGTGGTTGACGTTTGCGACATGGCGAGTTCTCCCCCGTTTTCGAATTGGCCGTTGCGGAAAGGCTTCTCGCCAGCCGACAATTGCTTAGTTTGATCGCGCCAATCTGCCATGCCGCGCGGCGCGACCAACCGGAAAACGCCTGATGGGCCGGGATAATTGCCCGCAGATGTGGACGGCTTTTCAGGGTTTGTTCTGCACCGAGGCCACCAGCCATTGCCGGAACGCCGCAGCTTGGGCGGATCGGCCCTCGCCTCCGGCGAGACCAGATAGAAGCCGGCGTCCGCCGGCAGCGCGATCTTGAAGGGAACCACGAGCCGTCCCTTGGCGATGTCGTCCTCGACATAGGAGGTGCGGCCCATCGCGACCCCGATGCCGTCGATCGCCGCCTGCACGGTCATGAAGATCAGGTCGAAGGTCAGGCCGGGCTGTTTGGAGATATCCGCCGGCAGGCCCGCGGCCGTGAGCCACAGCCGCCAGTCGTCGTCATAGCCGCCGCTGGTGTGCAGCAGCGCGTGATCGGCAGGTCCTCCGGGCAGCGCAGCGGCTGGTTGCCGGTGAGCAGCGCCGGGCTGCACACCGGAAACAACTCGTCGGCCATCAGCCAGTCGGCGCGCACGCCCGGCCAGTGGCCGCGGCCATAGCGGATCGCGGCATCGACATCGCCGCTCCTGAAATCGACCAGGCCGGTCGAGGTGGTGATGCGGACGTCGATGCCGGGATGGGCTTCCTGGAACGTGGAAAGCCGCGGCAGCAGCCATTTGGCGGCCAGCGAGGCCAGGGTCGAGACGGTCAGCACATGGTCGTCGTCCCTGCGCATCAGCCGGTCGGTGGCGAGCCGCAGATCGTTGAACGCGGCGCGGACGCCGGGCAGATAGTCCCTGGCCTCCGGCGTCAACGCCAGCGCGCGGTTCTGCCGGACGAACAGGCGGATCCCCAGTTCCTCCTCCAGCCGCCGGATCTGATGGCTGATCGCGGTCTGCGTGACGTTCAGCTCGGACGCGGCATGGGTGAAGCTCAAATGCCGGGCCGCGGCCTCGAACGCCCGCAACCCGTTGAGCGACGGCAGCCGGGCGGTCATTTCCTGACTTCTCCAATTCATGAGTTTATCTCATGCGAAGCGGAACAAAGTGTCGTTTGTCGAAAGCCCGAATAGCGCAGATATTGGCTGCAACAGATTAGCTTAGGAGCTGAAAATGTCCACTTGCACCCATCAAATCGATGACAAATCATCATGGTTCGGGGCTTTTGCCCAGCTCGAGCGAGACCTTCCATCGTCTGGCGCGAGCGCCAGCGGAGCGCCACGAACTGGCGCAATGGACCGACCGCGACCTGCACGATGTCGGCCTGTCCTGGAGCGACATCGTCTATGAGGCCGAAAAACCGTTCTGGCGGGCTTGAATGGCAGCCATGGCCGGCGCCGCCTCTTGACGGGGGCGCCGGCCAGCCTTGCTTCCGGACCGACGGGAGCATGCCATGACCACGCTTCGCCTCGACGATCTCCGGCAACATTCCGACGTCCTGCGCTCGCGCAACGGCGATGCCGTGACGGTGCGCTTTGTCGAGCCGCGCGATGCCGAGGCGTTGCAGGGCTATTTCCGCGTCGCTCACGACCCGCTCCCGCTATAACCGCTTCTTCGGCGCCATCAGCGAGCTGCCGAAATCGGTGCTCGATCATTTCGTTCATGTCGGCGAGGACGACCGCTTCAGCGTGGTCGCGACCATGACGATCGACGGCTTCGAGACCATCGTCGGCGAGGCCCGCTACGCCTTTGATGCCGACACCGACAGTTTCGAGTTCGGTCTGTCGATCGACGACCGCTGGCAGGGCCAGGGCATCGGCTCGGCGCTGCTCGAAGAATCTGCAATGCCGCGCCGCCGCGTTCGGCGCCAGGCGCCTGTTCGGCGATACCCTGCGCTCCAACGATGCCATGATCGCGCTCGCCCGCAAATCCGGCTTTGCCTTCACGCACAATCCCGACGACTGGAAGCTGGTGCGCTTCGAAAAGCAGATCGATGCTCGCGCCGCAGGAGATTCCCTGCGCCAGCTGGCGGCTGGCGGCGGAACAGATGGCGCCTCAGGCGGCTGTTTGAGTTTCGCAGGCTGGGCAAAGCGAAGCGTGCCACCATTTGCACACCGGGCGCGTGGTCGGCACAGCCAGGGCGCCTTTGTCGATGATCGCCTATTTCCCCGTAAACACCGCTTTGCGCTTGTCGATGAAGGCCTGCACCGCTTCGCGGTGATCGGCGGTCGGTGGTCGCGCATCAGGCGTTCGGCCTCGTGGTCGCGGGCGGTGGCGAAATCGAACAACAGCGCTTCGTCAAGATTGTCCTTCATGTAGCGCAGCGCGAGCGTCGGGCCTTCGGCCATCGATTTGGCCAGCGCAAAGGCTTCCTCCTGCAGCTTGTCGTCCGGCACCACGCGGTTGACGAGGCCGATCGCCTCGCATCCGTCGGCATCGACCTTGTCGGCGGTGAACATCAGTTCGCGCGCCCGCGACGTGCCGACCAGCCGCGTCAACAGCCAGGCGATGCCGTAGTCGCCGCTCAGGCCGACCCGCAGATAGCCGGTCGAAACGAACGCCGATTGTGCGGCGATGCGGATGTCGCAGGCCATGGCGATGGCCAGCCCCGCGCCGACCGCGGGGCCGGGCAGCGCTGCGATGGTCGGCTTGCGCACCGAGACCAGCGCACCGGTCAGCAGGCGCTGGCGCTCCTGCAGGTCCGCGACCTTCTCGTCATAGGACATGTCCAGCTTCTTCTTGTCGCGATGCGCGCCCATGCCCTTGACGTTGCCGCCGGCGCAGAACGCGGTGCCGGCGCCGGTGATCAGGAGCGCGCCGACGTCCGGGTTCTCGCCGCAGGTCTTGATCATGTTGCGCAGCGCCGGCGTCAGCTCGTCGGACATCGCGTTGCGCACTTCGGGCCGGTTCAGCGTGATGATCGCGACGCGGTCGCGGATCACGCAGAGCAGTTCGTGGTGCCGGTGTCGATGGTGATGTCGGTCGTCATACTAGTCTCCCGGTTTCTACGTCATTGCGAGGAGCAACGCGACGAAGCGATCCATTGATGCTTGATATGCGGGCGGGCATGGATTGCTTCGCGGCGCTCGCAATGACGGCAATCGTGTTTTGTAGGGTGGGCAAAGGCGCTCTTTGCGCCGTGCCCACCGTCATTCTACGAATTTGAGGATGGCGGGCACGCTTGCGCCTTGCCTACGGTCTGCTCTCAAAACTTCTCCACCCATGGCCGCAATTCCATCTCCCAGGTCCAGGCGCTGCGCGGCTGTTGCAATATTTGGG
>CAVZQX010000001.1:0-115524 GCA_963777475.1 uncultured Alphaproteobacteria bacterium | reverse complement strand
GGCCGAAGCCGCCTGTGAGCACATCGTCGGGTATTTGAGGGAAAACCGATATTTGTAGGGGGAATTTCCGGCTAACTAGACTAGGCCTTGCCGGCTTCGAGACGCGCGAAAATTGCTGCTTCTCGCCAAGAGGGTAGGTCCAGAAAACACCCTCCTGGTCCGATAAGTCTTTGTTCTGACGCAGGGTATTCTCCTCAGCCCCCGCCGCGCCAGCCTGGAGGCCCTGCCCTCAGAAATCCGACGCGATACCCTTGTTCTCCCAGTCGCCGTAGCGCGTCGGTTCAGGCCCTTTTGGGCCGTGAAATTCCTTGGCGGCAGGCTTCGCGTTCGCGGCGGCGGCCTGTCGGCGCGCTTCCGCCTCGGCGAGCGCGCGCTCCGCCGCGGGCGTCAGCGGCTTTCGTGCTGGGGGTGTGGCCGCAGCCGGCCGTGAAGGATCGTCGCTCATCGCGGTGCAAGCTTTTCCGGATCACGCTGTAAGCGTGCTCTACAGTTCAACAGATCGTGCGGCGGCCGTGAAAAGCCAAGGGTAATTCTTATATCTGGCACATCCGCATGGCAAAGGTGTTGTCGCCTGGAGCATGATCCGGAAAAGTGGGAACCGGTTTTCCGAAAAGATCGTGCTCAAACAAAGAGATGAGAAAATGATTCGATTCAATCGGATCATGATCTGGTGGGATGCGCCGAATCCGCGCGAAATCGCCTCCCCTTCCGAGTAACGTTCCAGCATGCCTCCTCAACGATTCGCTACTCCGTCCGAAGTGCCCGGTCTCGCGGCACGGCGGATCGCGGCGGATATCGTGGACGGCGTTCTGCACAAGCACCGCACGCTTGACGACTTGCTTGAGGGCGCCACCGCCCATCCCGGGCTGAAGGCGCTCGCCGATCGCGACCGCGCCCTGATGCGACGGCTGGTGGCGACCGTACTCCGCCGGCTGGGCACGCTCGGCCACGTGCTGTCGCGGTTGCTCGACCGCGGCATCCCGACGGACGCGCCGCGGGCGCAGAGCGCGCTGTTGATCGGCGCCGCGCAGATCCTCTGGATGGATGTGCCCGATCACGCCGCGGTCGACCTCTCGGTGCGGCTGGTACAGTCGGACCGGCGCGCCGCGAAATACGCCGGTCTCGTCAACGCGGTACTGCGCCGCTGCGCCCGTGAAGGCGCGGGCCTGGTCGAGGAACTGAAATCGCAGACGCTCGATATTCCGTCCTGGCTGCTGGCGCGCTGGAGCGCGCATTACGGCGAGGCCACCGCGAAAGCGATGGCGCTGGCGCTCGCCCATGAACCCTCGCTCGATATCACCGTGAAAGCCGGTCCCGAGCAGTGGGCGAGCCGCCTGCACGGCGAAGCGCTGCCGACGGGGTCGGTGCGCACGCTGTTGCAGGGATCGGTGACGATGCTGCCAGGTTTTGCCGAGGGCGAGTGGTGGGTGCAGGACGCGGCCGCGGCGCTGCCCGCGCGTTTGTTCGGCGACGTCGCCGGCAAGCGCATCGCCGATTTCTGTGCCGCGCCCGGCGGCAAGACTGCGCAGCTCGCGCATGCCGGCGCCCGCGTCACCGCGCTCGATCGTTCGCCGGCGCGCATGATACGGTTGCGCGACAATCTGGCCCGGCTCGGACTGCAGGCGGAGTTCGTGGCCGCTGACGCCACCGAATGGCAAGGCGGAAATGACGGCGGCTTCGACGGCATCCTGGTCGATGCGCCCTGCTCTTCGACCGGCACCATTCGCCGCCACCCCGATGTCGCCTGGCTCCGGCAGGAAGCCGACATCGCCGAGCTGACGTCGTTGCAGAAGCGTCTGTTGCAGAAAGCTGTCAGCCTCTTGAAGCCCGGCGGGACGCTGGTCTATTGCACCTGCTCGCTCGAACCGGAAGAGGGCGAAGCGGTCGTGGCGGCATTGCTTGCCAACGAAGCGAGCGTCCGCCGGATACCGATCGAGGCTGGCGAGGTCGCGGGGCTTTCGGAAATCCTCAATGCGGACGGCGATTTGCGCACCCTTCCCTGCCATTTGCCGCACGCGGACCCACGGCTTGCAGGACTCGATGGCTTTTACGCCGCCAGATTGGTTAAATCTCCTTGATTTTGCACCAGATTTCGGCTCGGTTGCGCTGAATTACCCGCTTTTCAAGAGGGTGTTTCGCTGGCGTTTCCGGATTAAAAGGATGCCGCCAGGATTGCTCTCCCCTTCATCAAGGTAAAGCGTGTCGGTCGCTCAACGCAGACGCATCTCGACGCTGATCATGGGCCGCTTCGCGCGCGGCATGTTGGCGCGCGCGAGCGGCGGCTCGGTCGCGCTTTCGCGGCTGTGGCCGGGCCGGACCGATCGGCTGATTATCGCCCCGCACGACCTGCGCACCGCCGACGCCACCCGCGCTGCCGAAATCTATGCGGGCCGTTTCGTGTTCGCCGGCAAGATCGTGACCTGCCATGGCCGCTCCATTTTCGATCTCGAGCCGCCGTCGGAAGATTGGGAGATCGCGCTGCTCGGCTTCGGCTGGCTCCGCCATCTGCGCGCCGCCGACACCGCGCTGACCCGCGCCAATGCGCGCGCGCTGGTCGACGACTGGATCTCCAACCCGTCCCACAGGCGTCCGGCGGCGCGCCGCGCCGATGTGCTGTCGCGCCGCGTGATCTCGCTGTTGTCGCAGGCGCCGCTGGTGCTCAGCGACACCGACAGCAAATTCTATCGGCGCTATTTGCGCGGGCTGGCGCGGGAAATCCGCTATCTCCGCTACACCATGCTCGACATCCCCGACGGCGTGCCGCGGCTGCAGGTCCTGATCGCGCTGTGTTACGCCTCGCTCTGCCTCGCCAACCAGGCGCGACACATCCGCAGCGCGACGCGCAAGCTGTCGGACGAATTGTTGCGCCAAATCCTGCCCGATGGCGGGCATATTTCGCGCAATCCCGGCGCCTTGATCGAATTGTTGATCGACCTGTTGCCGCTGCGGCAGACTTTTGCCGCCCGCAACATCGCGCCGCCACCGGCGTTGTTGAACGCCATCGACCGCATGATGCCGATGCTGCGGTTTTTCCGGCATGGCGACGGGACGATCGCGCTGTTCAACGGCATGAGCGGCACGCCGTCCGATCTGTTGGCGACGCTGCTCGCCTATGACGACACCCGTGGCACGCCGATGGCGAGCATGCCGCATTCAGGCTTTCAGCGGCTCGATGCCGGCGCCATGACCGTGATCATGGATACCGGCCCGCCGCCGCCGTCGAGCGTCAGCAACGAAGCCCATGCCGGCTGCCTGTCGTTCGAATTGTCGTCGGGCGTAAGCCGCATCGTCATCAATTGCGGCATGCCCTCCACCGGGCGCGACAATTGGCGTGCCTTCGCGCGCTCCACGGTCGCGCATTCGACCCTGACCTGCCACGACCTCTCGTCCTGCCAGTTCGTCGAGCTGTCGGCCATGAAGCGGTTCCTGCATGGCGCGCCGGTCGTCAGCGGGCCGGTGGATGTGGAGAATTTCCGCGAGGCGGTCGCCAATGGCGAACTGTTGACCACCTCGCATGACGGTTACGTGCCGCGGTTCGGCGTGATCCATCGCCGGGTGCTGATGATGGCGCTTGACGGCTCCAGGCTGGATGGCGAGGACACGGTTTCGCCGGCGCCGGGCGGGCGCAACCGCACCAACCAGACCGACTATGCGGTGCGGTTTCACCTGCACCCTTCGGTGAAGGCGAGCCGGCTCAGCGACGCGCGCGGCGTGATGCTGGTGCTGCCCAACCGCGACGTCTGGACCTTCGAGGCGCTCGACGACAAGGTCGAACTGGACGACAGTGTGTTCCTCGCCGGAAATGACGGCCCCCGCCGCACGGCCCAGATCGTGATTCGCCAGGATTCGCGCCAGGCCTCCTCGATCCGCTGGAGCTTTGTTCGCTCGGCGACGTCGCCGGCTGCGACCTCGGCCCGCCGAAACGGCCGGCGCGAACCGGAATTGCCCCTGTAAAATTGTGTCCAACGCCCAAGGGGCCGTTCCGCTACGGTTTCGCCGCAGGCAAAACCGTGCTACCCGGCGGCCTCGCACAGGATTCCGACATGACCAACCAGACCCGCCGCGTCACCCGCGCTCTTTTGTCCGTTTCCGACAAGACCGGACTGATCGAATTCGCCCGCGCCTTGGCTGCTTACGGCATCGAACTGATCTCGACCGGCGGCACCGCGAGGGCGATCGCGGCAGCCGGATTGAAGGTCAAGGACGTGTCGGAACTGACCGGATTTCCGGAAATGATGGACGGGCGGGTCAAGACCCTGCATCCGAAGGTGCATGGCGGGCTGCTCGCGATCCGCGACAATGCCGAGCACACCCATGCGATGAAGACGCACGGCATCGCGCCGATCGATCTGCTCGTGGTCAATCTCTATCCGTTCGAGGCGACCGTCGACAAGGGCGCTGATTTTACGGAGTGCATCGAGAACATCGACATCGGCGGGCCCGCGATGATTCGAGCCGCGGCCAAGAACCATGACGATGTCGCCGTCGTAGTTGAAGCCTCGGACTATCAGGCGGTGCTCGACGAACTTGCCGCCAACAACGGCGCAACCACGCTGGCGCTGCGTCGCCGCCTCGCCGCCAAGGCCTATGCGCGCACCGCCGCCTATGACGCCGCGATCTCGAACTGGTTCGCCGGTGAATTGAAGACCGAGGCGCCGGATTTCCGCGCCTTCGGCGGCCGGCTGATCCAGTCGTTGCGTTACGGCGAGAACCCGCACCAGACGGCGGCCTTCTATCGCACGCCGGACCGGCGTCCCGGCATTTCCACCGCCAGGCAGTTGCAGGGCAAGGAATTGTCCTACAACAACATCAACGATACCGATGCCGCCTATGAGTGCATCGCCGAGTTCGACCCCAACCGCTCCGCGGCCTGCGTCATCGTCAAGCACGCCAACCCCTGCGGGGTGGCCGAAGGCCCCGATCTCGTCACCGCCTATCGCAAGGCCTTTGCCTGCGATACCCAATCGCCCTTCGGCGGCATCATTGCCGTCAACCGCACGCTCGATGCTGAGGCCGCGCGCGCCATCATCGGGATCTTCACCGAGGTGATCATCGCGCCCGACGCGACCGAAGAAGCGATCGCCATCATCGCCAGCCGGCGAAACCTGCGCCTGTTGCTGGCCGGCAGCCTGCCCGATCCGCGCGCGCCGGGCCTCACGGCCAAGACCGTCGCCGGCGGGTTACTGGTGCAGAGCCGCGACAATGCGATCGTCGACGACATGGCGCTGAAGGTGGCGACCAGGCGCGCGCCGACCGACGCCGAACTGCGCGATTTGAAATTCGCGTTCCGCGTCGCCAAGCACGTCAAATCCAACACCATCGTTTATGCCAAGGATCTCGCGACCGTCGGCATCGGCGCCGGACAAATGAGCCGGGTCGACTCCGCGCGCATCGCCGCGCGCAAGGCGCAGGACGCGGCTGCCGAACAAAAGCTTGCCGAGCCCCTGACCAAGGGCTCCGTCGTTGCTTCCGATGCGTACTTCCCGTTCGCCGACGGCATGCTGGCCTGCGTCGAGGCCGGCGCCACCGCGGTGATCCAGCCCGGCGGCTCGATGCGCGACGACGAAGTCGTCAAGGCCGCCGACGAACACGGCATCGCCATGGTCTTCACCGGCGTCCGGCATTTCCGGCATTGATGTAAGCCCGCCGGGCTTCTCTTCGACATAAGGCGTCATACCCGCGCAGGCGGGTCCCCAGTAAGCGCCAGTATTTACTGGATCATCCGCTTTTCGCGGATGATGACGAGCTGCCGCTGCGGTCCTCCGGATTGCTACGATATGTATACATAAAAGTTCAATAGTACCTCTTTTTGAGATGATATTGCTTAAATTAATCAATTAATGTATACATGCGGAATGCAATAATCCCTACGGAGGTGATCTCGCATGGCCGTATCCTTCCCGATGAACGCCTGGTACGCGACCGCCTGGGATGTCGACATCAAGCGGGCGCTGTTCCCGCGGACGATCTGCGGCAAGCACGTCGTCCTGTACCGGCAGGCCGACGGACAGGTGAGCGCGCTGGAAGACGCCTGCTGGCATCGCCTGGTGCCGCTCTCCAAGGGCCGGCTCGACGGCGATAGCGTGGTGTGCGGCTATCACGGCCTGAAATACAACGCCTCCGGACGCTGCACCTTCATGCCGTCGCAGGAAACCATCAATCCGTCGGCCTGCGTGCGCGCGTATCCGGTGGTCGAGCGCCACCGCTTCGTCTGGCTGTGGATGGGCGATCCGGCGCTGGCCGACCCCGCGCTGGTCCCGGACATGCACTGGAACGACGATCCGGCCTGGGCCGGCGACGGCAAGACCATTCACGTCAAATGCGACTATCGGCTGGTGATCGATAACCTGATGGACCTCACGCACGAGACCTTTGTCCACGGCGGCAGCATCGGCAATGAAGCGGTCGCGGAAGCGCCGTTCGATGTGACCCATGGCGACAAGACGGTGACGGTGACCCGCTGGATGAAGGGCATCGAGCCGCCGCCGTTCTGGGCCGCGCAACTGCAAAAGCCCGGGCTGGTTGATCGCTGGCAGATCATCCGCTTCGAGGCACCTGGCACCGTCAATATCGATGTCGGGGTAGCTCCCGCCGGCACCGGCGCGCCGGAAGGCGACCGCTCGCAAGGGGTCAACGGCTACGTGCTCAATACCATGACGCCGGAAACCGCGACGACCTGTCACTACTTCTGGGCCTTCGTGCGCAACCATCGCCTCACCGAACAAAGGCTCACCACGGAAATCCGCGAAGGGGTTTCCGGCATTTTCCATGAAGATGAAATCATTCTCGAAGCCCAGCAGCGGGCGATCGACGCGAACCCCGATCGCGTCTTCTACAATCTCAACATCGACGCAGGCGCGATGTGGGCGCGGCGGATGATCGATCGCATGGTCGCCCGGGAGAACCCGACGGCTGCGATGCAGGCCGCGGAGTGAAGCGATGAGCGAACGCGATCCCGATCGCGCGGTTTCCCAGACGGTGCGCGCCCAGCTTGCGCTGCGCGACCAGATCCTTTCGGGCCGCTTGCGGCCCGGCGAGCGGATCTCGGAGCTCCAGGCCGTGGAAACCACCGGCGTGTCGCGCACCCCCGTGCGCATGGCGCTGGTCCGGCTCGAGGAGGAAGGTCTACTGGAAGCCATTCCCTCCGGCGGGTTCATGGTGAAGGCCTTCAGCGAACGCGACATCCTCGATTCGATCGAGCTGCGCGGGGTGCTCGAAGGCATGGCCGCGAGGTTTGCCGCCGAACGCGGGGTGTCCGTGCGCGATCTGGAGCCGCTGAAAGAGAGCCTTGCGGAATTGGACCAGCTGGTCGCGCGGGATCCGATCTCGGAGGAAGCCTTTTCGTCCTATGTCACGATGAACGCCCGCTTTCATGCCCTGCTGACCGAGTTGTCGCGCAGCGCGCCCTTGATCCGGCAGATCGACCGTGCGTCCGCGTTGCCGTTCGCATCTCCCAGCGGCTTCGTGATGGCGCAGTCGGTGCTCCCGGAAGCCCATCAGATCCTGATCATCGCGCAGGACCATCACCGCATCGTCGTCGACGCGATCGAAAATCGCGAAGGGGCGCGCGCGGAGGCGGTGATGCGCGAACATGCCCGTCTTGCCGCTCGAAACCTCCGGCTGGCGCTGCGCAACCGAACCCATCTCGATCTGTTGCCGGCCTTGGCGCTGATCCGCTCTCCCGTTGCCGATAGGGAGGAATCCTGATGCGATTTGCTCAGAAATGGACGCCATGCACAGTTCACAGGATTCGCGACCTCACGCCGGCAATTCGCGAGTTCGTATTGCGGCCGGAGGGATCGGGCGTCGAGAACTACGTCATCGGCAGCCACATCAATGTCGGCGTGTTGATCGATGGCCGGCCGGAGACCCGTTCCTATTCGCTGGTCGGCGGCTTCAGGCCTGATGGGTACCGGATCGCGGTGCGGCGGGCGCCCGACAGCCGGGGCGGCTCGCGCTATATGTGGTCGTTGCAGCCGGGCGCGCGCCTCGAGGTGTCGAGCCCAGCCTCGCTGCTCGAGATCGACTGGTCGCGAACATCCTATTGCCTGGTCGCGGGCGGCATCGGGATCACCCCGATCGTCGGCATCGCCGGCGCAATGATGCGCCGGAACGCCGACGTAACGCTGCATTACGCCGTGCGGTCGCGGCGCGATGCCGCGTTTCTCGACGAACTCGCAAGCACGCTTGGCGAACGCCTGATCGTGCATGCGGCTGACGAAGGCGGGCGGATCGATCTCGACCAGACTTTCGCTGGTCTACCGCCGGATTCGCTTGCGATCATCTGCGGCCCGAAGCGGTTGCTCGAAGCGGCCCGGCACAGCTGGGCGTCGGCCGGCCGCGAGCGGACCGATCTGCGCTACGAGACGTTTGGTTCAAGCGGCCTGTTGCCGACGCAAGCGTTCCGGGTGCGCATCGATCGTTCCGGCCGGGAGATCGTGGTTGGCGAAAACAAATCGATGCTGGATGCGCTCCACGAGGCCGGATTTGAGGTGATGTCGGACTGCCAACGCGGCGAATGCGGCGTCTGCGCGATCGACGTCGTTGCCGTCGACGGCGAAATCGATCATCGCGATGTGTTCTTCAGCGATCAGCAGAAGAGCGCCAACGGCAAGATCTGCCCCTGCGTCTCGCGCGCCGTCGGCGCGATCACCGTGAATACGCTTTATCGGAGCGAGGCGCGTTAGCGGGCGTTGCCAGCGTCGGGCATTTTCCGGCCTTGATGGCCGGCGACCGCTCCTCCACGGAAGTCGTCATACCCGCGCAAGCGGATGATCCAGTAATCGCCGGTGCTTACTGGATCATCCGCCTTCGCGGATGATGACAATCGAGTGCGCGTGGCTACAGAAGCCTAAGCGCAGATCAATCCTCCACCCGCGCCAGCAGCGCCAATCCCGTCACGAAAAACAGCACCAGCACGGCCATGCCGGCCTTCTGGCTCGCGGTCGCCGCGGTGACGATGCTGATCAGCAGCGGGCCGATGAACGACGTGACCTTCCCGGTCAGCGCGAACAATCCAAAATATTGCGCGATACGGTCCTTTGGTGCCATCCGGATCAGAAGCGAGCGCGAGGCCGCCTGCAGCGGCGCGCCGGCGGCGCCGATCATGCATCCGAGCACGAGATAGGCGCGTTCGGCGGCTGAGGCGAACAGGGCGCCGCCCGGCACCGGCGGGGCGACAGGGATCAACAGGACGGATTGCTTGTCCACCAAAAGGATTGCGACGACCGCGGTCAACAGGATCGTCATGCTGCCGGCGATCACGCGCTTCGGTCCGAGCCAATCGTCCAGTCTGCCGCCGAACCATCCCCCGAAGGTCCCGGCAATCGCGAGGATGATGCCGAAGGTGCCGATCTGGATCGTGTTCCAGCCGAACGTGCCGGCGGCGTAGATGCCGCCGAACGCGAACAGCGACACCAGTCCGTCGGTATAGATCATGTTGGCGAGCAGGAACGTCGCGATCGATTTCTGCTTCGGCAATTGCCGCAGCGTCTGCTTCAGCTCGGTGAGGCCCACGCGGAGGGCGCTGCGCAGGCGATGCCGCGCGGGATAATCCGGCGTCAGCAGAAACATCGGCAGTACGAACACGATGAACCAGACCGCCGTGAGCGGACCGGAGATGCGGTCGCCCTCATGGCTGACCGGATCAAGCCCGAACAGCGGTGTGAAGCCGAACAGCGTGCGGCCGGTTTCGGGACTGGCGGCGAGAAAGCCGAGCACGAGGATGAGGCTCAGGATGCCGCCGATATATCCCGTCGCCCAGCCGGTGCCGGACAGGCGTCCGATCCGGTCCGGCGGCACCAGCGTCGGCATCATCGCGTTGTTGAACACGGTTGCAAATTCGACGCCGACGGTCGCGATCGCGTAGGCAAGCAGCAGCGGCGGGATCACGCGCACGTCGCCGGGTCTTCCAAACCACATCAGCGCGGAGCCGATCACCAGCATGGCGCCGAAGGCCGCGATCCACGGCTTGCGGCGGCCGGAAGCATCCGCGACCGCACCCAATACCGGAGAGAGCAGCGCAATCGCCATGCCCGCAGCCGCGGTCGCAAAGCCCCACAGCGCCTGTCCGCTCGCGGGATCCGACGCGACATGGGTGGCGAAATAGGGCGCGAACACGAAGGTCGTGATCAGCGTGAAATAGGGCTGCGCCGCCCAATCGAAGAAAATCCAGCCAATGACGGCCGAGCGCGGAGGATAGATTTTTGGCAAATCAACTTTATCAGCGTCGGAAACGATCAGCGCCATTCAAACCTGTCCTTCACGCTGACGCGTTTTGCCTATTTCGTTCGAAACCATATAGCATCGTGACGACGTTGGATTGACCCGGACCCACGGCGGAATTTTGATGATGTCGTTTGCAACCAGCCGGCGCAAACTGCTGGCGTGCCTGGCGCTCGGCCTCACGTGCATCCTGCCGGCCGCGGCCCAGGAACAGCACCGCGGCGCCTACACCCCGCCCGCCGCCGGGACCGTTCATGCGGTCTTCGCCGAACACGGCATGGTGGTGGCGCAGGAGAAACTCTCCGCGCGCATCGGCGCCGAGATTTTAAAGCAGGGCGGCAACGCGATCGACGCGGCGGTCGCCACCGGTTTCGCCATGGCGGTGACCTATCCGCGTGCCGGCAATCTCGGCGGCGGCGGCTTCATGTTGATTCATCTGGCCGACCGCAACGAGGATGTCGCGATCGACTATCGCGAGACGGCGCCGCAAGCGACTACGCGGGATATGTTCTTAGGGACAGACGGCAAGCCCGATCCCGCGAAGTCGCGCGATTCCGCGCGCGGCATCGGCGTGCCGGGCACGGTGGCAGGGCTTTCGCTGGCGCTGGAAAAATACGGCTCCGGCAATTTCACGCTGGACGAGTTATTGGAGCCGGCGATCGAGCTTGCGCGCAACGGTTTTGTCATCGCCGACGACCTGGCGGACACGCTGCCGGAGTGGCATCGCCGCCTCGCGCGCTGGCCGTCGTCGGTAAAGATTTTCTCTCGCCCGGACGGCACATCGCTGCGCGAAGGCGACCGGCTGGTTCAGGCCGACCTTGCCGCCACGCTTTCGACGATCGCCGCCGAGGGGCCGCGGGGGTTTTACGAAGGTCCGGTAGCTGAAAAGCTTGCGAAAGCAATCACGGACGCCGGTGGCATCATGACCTCGGACGATCTCAAATCGTATCAAGCTGCAACCCGCACGCCGGTGCGCGGCACTTATCGCGGCTACGACATCGTCTCGATGCCGCTACCCTCATCGGGCGGTACGGTGCTGTTGGAAAGCCTGAACATTCTCGAAGGGTTTCCGATGGCTGAGATGAAGCAGGGCTCGGCGGCCTCGCTGCATCTGATGATCGAGGCGATGAAGCGCGGCTATGCCGATCGCGCGCGCTATCTCGGCGACCCCGCTTACGTCAACGCGCCGATCGCAACCCTGATCGCCAAGGACTATGCGGCGAAGCGGCGCGCCGGCATCGACCCAGACCACGCCACGCCGTCGGCCAATCTGTTGTCGGCGATGCCGCCGCGCGAAGGCTCAAACACCACCCACTATTCGGTCATCGACAGCCGCGGCAACGCCGTCGCCAACACCTATACGCTGAATTTCAGCTACGGCGTCGGCCTGGTCGCCGACGGCACTGGCGTGCTGCTCAACAACGAGCTTGACGATTTCACCGCCGCGCCGGGCGCGTCCAACGCTTTCGGCCTGGTCGGTTACGAGGCCAATTTGCCCGGCCCGGGCAAGCGGCCGTTGTCCTCGATGTCGCCAACCATCGTGCTGAAGGACGGCAAGCCGGTGCTGGTGACGGGCTCACCCGGCGGCAGCCGCATTATCTCCACGGTGCTGCAGGTCATCGTCAACGTGCTCGACTATCACATGGACATCGCGGATGCAGTGGCGGCGCCGCGCCTGCACCATCAATGGATGCCGGACGAAGTGCGGGTCGAGCCGGGTTTTCCCGAAGACGTTCTGGCCGCGCTGAAGGCGAAGGGCCACCGCGTGGTGGAATTGATGGGCTATTCCTCGGCCAATTCCATCCTCGTCACGGCGAAGGGACTGTTCGGCGCGCCCGATCCGCGAACCCGGGCGGCGGAAGCGGCTACGCAATAGATCCGTTCGCGGATTGCCTGAGGGCGGCATCGGAGTAGGATTTGACCAGCCCGTGCGAGCCGGCCGCCGGGCCTATCAAAGCCGGCCAGAAATTCCTTCGGAGGAAACAACCGTCATGACCACGGCCGAGCCGTCGCGGGCGATCGAAATCGCCGCAATCGAAGACACCAGCCTGCTCGCGTTTTACCGCGACATGAACCTGCCGGAGCGGCGGACGTTCTGGGCCTGCGCTTCGGGCTGGGCGCTCGACGGCATGGACTTCATGATCTATCCACTGGTGATCGGCACCATCATCAAGCTGTGGAGCGTCGATCCCGGTACCGCCGGCCTCGCCGGCACCGTGACGCTATTGTCCTCCGCGATCGGCGGCTGGCTCGGCGGTTACCTCGCCGACCGCGTCGGCCGGGTCAGAACCCTGCAGTTCACCATCCTATGGTTCTCGTTCTTCTCGCTGGTTTGCGCGATCGTGCAGAGTTTCGACCAGCTCCTGATCGCGCGTGCGGTGCTGGGCCTGGGCTTCGGCGGCGAATGGGCGGCCGGCGCGGTGCTGATGGGCGAAGCGATCCGGCCGCAATATCGAGGACGGGCGGTTGGTTCGGTGCAATCCGGCTGGGCGGTCGGCTGGGGCCTTGCTGTGCTCGCGCAGGCGATCCTGTTCTCCTATTTCCCCGCTGAGATCGCCTGGCGCTGGATGTTCGCGGTTGGCGCGCTGCCGGCGCTCTTGGTGTTTTATCTGAGGCGGTACGTCACAGAGCCCGAGATCGCCGCCGCCACCCGCGCCAAGCTGGCACAATCCGGCGATCAACCGCCGCTGTGGGAGATTTTCTCAGGCCCGATCCTGAAGACCACGGTTCTGGCGTCGCTGATGGCGACCGGCTGCCAGGGCGGCTATTACGCCGTTACGTTCTGGGTACCGCAATTCCTCACCAAGGAACGCCATCTCTCGATCGTCGGTTCGACCGGCTACCTCGCGGCGCTGATCGTCGGCTCCTTCATCGGCTATCTCACCGGTGCCTGGCTTGCCGACCGGATCGGGCGGCGCAATCTGTTCCTGATCTTCTCGCTCGGCGCGATCGCGGTGGTGCTGCTCTACACGCAATTGCCGCTGACCAACGAAATCCTCTGGGTGCTGGGTTTCCCGCTCGGCTTCTTCGCCTCGGGCTATTTCTCCGGCATGGGGGCGTTCCTGACCGAGCTCTATCCGACACGGCTGCGCGGCTCGGGCCAGGGCTTTTGCTACAATTTCGGTCGCGGCATCGGCGCGCTGTTCCCATTCCTGGTAGGCGCCCTCTCGACTTCCACGACGCTGGCGAACGCGATTGCGATCTTCGCGGTCGCGGCCTATGGCGTGTTCTTCCTCGCCGCCTTCGCGCTGCCGGAAACCCGCGGCCGCGTGCTGCATGCGGATGGTTAAGAAGGGTAAGCTACACCGCATCGGAGTCGCGGCCACCCCTCACCCCCAACCCTCTCCCGACGCAAGTCGGGCCTGCCCGACTTGCGCAAATGATGATACGCAACCGGGGTAGACCCCGGTTGCGGGGAGAGGGAGTTTGTTGTCCCGTGCGCCCCTGACTGGAGGCTTCAAATGACATCCCTCAAAGGCAAGACACTGTTCATCTCGGGCGCGAGCCGCGGCATCGGGCTTGCGATTGCGTTGCGCGCCGCGCGCGACGGCGCCAATGTCGCGATCGCTGCGAAAACCACCGAGCCGCATCCGAAGCTGAAGGGCACCATCTTCACCGCCGCCGATGCCGTGCGCGCCGCCGGCGGCGAGGCGTTGCCGCTGGTCTGCGACATTCGCGACGAGGCCCAGGTGATCGCGGCGATCGACCACACGGTGGATGAGTTCGGCGGCATCGACATCTGCGTGAACAATGCCAGCGCCATCAGCCTGACCAACTCGCAGGCGACCGACATGAAGCGGTTCGACCTGATGATGGGCATCAATACCCGCGGCACCTTCATGGTGTCGAAATACTGCATTCCGCACCTGAAGAAGGCGGAAAATCCGCACATCCTGATGCTGTCGCCGCCGCTCGACATGAAGCCGAAATGGTTCGCGCATTCCACCGCCTACACCATGGCGAAGTTCGGCATGAGCATGTGCGTGCTGGGGCTTTCCGCCGAACTGAAGGGCGCCGGCATCGCGGTCAACGCCTTGTGGCCGCGCACCACGATCGCGACTGCCGCGGTCGGCAATCTCTTGGGCGGCGATGCCATGATGCGCGCCAGCCGCTCGCCCGAAATCATGGGCGACGCGGCCTATGCGATCCTGACAAAACCGGCGCGCGAGTTCACCGGGCAGTTCTGCATCGACGACAAGGTGCTCCATGCCAGCGGCGTGCGCGACTTCGATCGCTATCGCGTTGACCCTTCCGTGCCGCTGATGTCGGATTTCTTCGTACCCGACGACGACGAGCCGCCGCCCGGCGTCACCGTGCAGGCGCTGCCCGGGGGGTGATTCGTGGTCTTGCCAAAGCTTGTCATAGGCGCGCTGATCCTTGCGGTGCCCATGACCTTGTGCGCGACCTATCGCCCCGACCGCGCCATCCGCACCGGGACCGCCGCCGTCGCCGACGCCGTCTGCGCGAAAACCTTCGTTTCCGGGCTCGATCCCGAGGCCGTGTATTCGGAGACGCTCGACCGTCCCGGCATTCGCCGCTTGCGACGCGTGATGCGATATCGCGTGGATCGTGATGCGGGTACCGTCGACGTTTCCGTGCTGGGTCTGATGGCGAGCCATGCCGTCTTTCGCGACGGCTTCGGTTGTGTCCTGCGCCATGGATCGCAAGCGCCCTATCAGCTCAGGAGCGATATCGACGCGCTGAAGCAGCCGAAGACGCCGCCGCTGTTGTCCGAGATTGCGGGCCCTACCCTGGTCGAGCCTGCCGATCCCGCGTTGAAGGTTGCGCTCGATCACGCTTTCGAAGAACCGGACGCGCCGCCCTATCGAAGGACCAAGGCGATCGTCATCGTTCGCGACGGCCAGGTCATCGCCGAGCGCTATGCCGATGGCGTCGGTATCCATACTCCGCTGCCCAGCTTCTCCATGACCAAGTCGATGGTCAACGCCCTGCTCGGCATCCTGACCCGGCAAGGCGTTGTTACCCCCTCGTTCCCCGCACCAATACCCGAGTGGCGCGCCGTGTCCGATCCGCGCCACGAAATCGAGATCGAGCAGATGATGCGCATGACCACGGGACTTGCGCTCGACGAAACCGGTTCGGGCTTCGATCCGTCGAACCAGATGTATCTGTACGATGACATGGCAGGCTTTGCGGTGAAGGCGCCGCTGATTGCGCCGCCGGGGACGCGCTGGGCTTATTCCAGCGCCACCACGCAGCTACTGGCACGGATCATCCGCGACGCGGTCGGCGGGCCGGAGCAGACGCTTGCGCTGGCGTGGCGCGAATTATTCAATCCGTTGGGGATGCGCGACGTGACCTTGGAGTTCGATGCCAGCGGCACCCTGCAGGGATCGGCAAACATGCTGGCGAGCGCCCGCGATTGGGCGCGCTTCGGCCTGCTCTATCTCAATGATGGCGAGGTCGGGGGAAAACGCATTTTGCCGGATGGCTGGGTGGATTTTTCCGCGGCCGCGACGCTGGATACGGATTACGGCGCCGGCTTCTGGACCAATCGCAGCGAGCATGAATATGCCAAAGGCCGCGTCCGGATCGGGATTCCCCGCGACGCGTTCTTCGCCTCCGGCAATCTCGGCCAGCGCTGCGTGATCATCCCGTCGCAGCATCTGGTCGTGGTCCGCATGGGCGATGCCGTCGACCCCACCGGCGACATCAGAGGCCTCGGGCGGCTGGTGAAGGAAGTGATCGCGGCGACGCCACGCTGACGTCGTCACCGTCCAACCGTGTACGGCCCGCCCTTTTCCAGCGCGCGTTGATAGGCCGGGCGGGCGTGGATGCGTTCGAGGAACGCCATCGCTTTCGGATGCCCCTGCTCCAGCCCGGCGCGCGCGGCGGCGGCTTCGAGCGGAAAGCTCATCTGGATGTCGGCTGCGGTAAATTCGCCGCCGGCGAACCATTGGCTTTTCGACAGTTCCCCTTCCCAGAAGGCCATGTGTTGCTTGAGCTGCGGATCAACCAGCGTGGTCAGCGCTTGGTTGGAGATCTTCCGCACCAAGGGACGCAGCAGTGCCGGCGCGCGCGTCGGCATCACGGTGAAGAGGAGTTTGAGCAGCAATGGCGGCATCGCAGAGCCTTCCGCGTAGTGCAGCCAATAGGTGTAGCGCAGCCGTTCCGGTGTGTTCGGCGGCGGGATCAGCCGTCCGTTGCCATAGGTGTCGATGAGATATTCGACAATCGCGCCGGATTCCGCGATGGTGTTGTCGTTGTCGGTGATGACGGGCGATTTGCCGAGCGGATGGATCGCACGCAGTTCGGCGGGCGCGCGCATGTCCGGCTGGCGCCGGTAGAGCACGATTTCGTAAGCGACGCCGAGCTCTTCCAACAGCCACAGCACGCGCTGCGAGCGCGAATTGTTAAGATGATGAACCGTCAGCATAGCCGCCCCCCGAATGCGCGTCTCTATCTGCGATTTCCTAACAGGCCATTGGGCAACCTGCGATGAACGATGGATTGGAATCCTCGCTTCCATTATTTATCCGGGTAATATTCGCATTCGAATATGTTTGGCCGACATCTCACCGCCTTCCAGCGTCAGCGGCACCTCGCCTCCTGTCCCCTCACCGAGGTCGCTTTGGCGGGTCAAACGCGCCTCGCCTTCGGCGATCATGCCGGATAATTGATCGCTTGAAACCGGGCAACCCGACTGATTAAATGATGAATATCATATAAGAACCGTGAGCCAGGGAGACCGCCGTGAGCCAAACCCCACAATTCATGTTCGATTTCGGCAGCCCGAATGCGTACCTCAGCCACGAGGCCATTCCGGCGATCGAACAGCGCCTCGGCGTCAAATTCGAATATGTGCCGATCCTGCTCGGCGGCATCTTCAAGGCCACCAACAACAAATCGCCCGCCGAAACGCTGGCCGGCGTCAAGAACAAGCGCGAGTTTCATGCGATCGAGACCGCGCGGTTCGTCAAACGCTTCCAGGTCCAGCCCTATGTCTGGAACCCGTTCTTCCCCGTCAATACGCTGAACCTGATGCGCGCGGCCATCGCGGCGCAGTTCGAGGGCGTGTTCGAGAAATATGTCGACGCCGCGTTCCACTCCATGTGGCGGGAGCCGAAGAAGATGGACGACCCGGAGGTCGCGATCAAGGCGATTGATTCGTTCGGTCTCGATGCCGCAAGGCTGTTCGCGCGCGCACAAGAGGCGGACGTGAAAGCGAAGCTGATCGAGAATACGCAATCAGCCGTCGAGCGCGGCGCATTCGGCTCGCCGACCTTCTTCGTCGGCAAGGAAATGTTCTTCGGCAAGGAGCAATTGCGCGAGGTCGAAGAATTGATCGCGGGCAACTGACGCCGCGCGGCGAAGGAGAACAGCCCATGGAAAAACGCAACGCCACCGTCGCGGTGATCGGCGCCGGCGACTACATCGGCGCCGAGATCGTCAAGAAATTCGCCGCCGAAGGTTTTGCCGTGTTCGCCGGACGGCGCAACGGCGAGAAGCTGGAGCCGCTGGTCAAGGAAGTCGAAGCCGCCGGCGGCACGATCTTCGGCCGCTCGCTCGACGCACGGAAAGAGGAGGAGACGACGGCGTTCCTCACCGACGCCGACAAGCATGCGCCGCTCGAGGTCTGCATCTTCAATGTCGGCGCCAACGTCAATTTTCCGATCCTGGAAACCACCGACCGCGTGTTCCGAAAGGTGTGGGAAATGGCCTGTTGGGCCGGCTTTGTCGCGGGCCGCGAATCGGCGCGCCTGATGCTGCCGCGCGGCCAAGGCAACATCTTCTTCACCGGCGCCACCGCCTCGCTTCGCGGCGGCAGCGGCTATGCGGCATTCGCCAGCGCGAAATTCGGCCTGCGCGCGGTGGCGCAGGCGATGGCGCGCGAATTGGGACCGAAAAACATCCATATCGCGCATCTGGTCATCGATTCCGGGGTCGATACCGCCTGGGTGCGCGAGCGGCGCGAAAAGCTCTGGGGCAAGGAGGCGCTGGACAACCCGGATCTGTTGATGCCGCCGGCCTCCGTTGCCGCCTCCTACTGGCAGCTCTACCAGCAGCCGCGCAGCGCCTGGACCTTTGAGATGGAAATCCGCCCGTTCGGAGAAAAGTGGTAAGGTGGCGAGTGGCGAATGGGGAGTAGCGAATGGCGAATGGGAGTTTCTGATCCCTGTTCGCCATTCGCTACTCGCTCTTCACCACTTCACCCAACAATAAAAGGAACCCAACAATGCGCGTTCTCGTGGTTGGCGCCGGGGCCATCGGCGGATATTTCGGCGGCAGAATGCTGCAGGCCGGCCGCGACATTACCTTTCTCGTCCGGCCGCGCCGCGCCGCGGAACTCGCTTCCGCGGGCCTCGTGATCAAGAGCCCGAACGGCGACGTCACCTTGAAGAATCCGCCGACGGTGCAGGCCGATGGCTTGAAGGAAAAATTCGACGTCGTGCTGTTGAGCTGCAAGGCGTTCGACCTCGAGGACGCGATCAAATCCTTTGCGCCGGCGGTCGGAGCCGAGACCTCGATCATCCCGCTGCTCAACGGCATGCTGCATCTGGACCTGCTTGACGGGAAATTCGGGCGCGAGCGCGTGCTCGGCGGGCTCTGCGCGATCGCGGTGACGTTGAACGACAAGCGGGAAGTGGTGCAGCTGCAGCCGATGCAGTCGCTGACCTTCGGCGAGCGCGACGGCAAGATGACCGACCGGGTCCGCGCCATCGCCGAAATCTTCCGAAGCGGCAATTTTGGTTCCGCGGCAAGCGAAAACGTGCTGCAGGACATGTGGGAGAAGTGGGTGTTCCTGGCCGCGATCGCGGCGTCGACCAGCCTGATGCGAGCCCCTCTCGGCATCATCCTGGCAGCCCCCCGAGGCAAGGATTTCCTGCTCGGTATACTCGACGAGTGCAAGGCAGTCGCAACCGCCGAAGGCTTTTCCCCCCGCGCGCCCTTCCTCGACCGCACCGTGACCATGCTGACCACGGAAGGCTCGCCGCTGACGGCGTCGATGTTCCGCGACATCAAGGCGGGCCAAAGGGTCGAAGCCGATCACGTGATCGGCGATTTGATCGCGCGCGGTGATGCGGCCAAGGTGCCGGTGCCGCGTCTGCGCACCGCCTACACGCATCTGAAGGCCTACGAGAAACAGCTCGGGTGAGGCGTTGGAAGGGCCGACGGAAAAATCTACAGATGCGCGAAATAATGCGCGAGCGCGGTGATTTCCTCGTCGCTTAGGGGATAGGCGACGTCGGCCATCGACGCCGGACCGCCACCGGTGCGCTTGCCCGATTTGAAATCGCGCAGCGCCTTCAACAGATATTCCTCGCGCTGGCCGGCGAGCCGCGCCACCGCCTTGGTGCCGGCGAAGCTGTCGGTGTGGCAAGAGGCGCAGCGCCGCCCCGCGGCTGCTTCCGCGCCTTTCTTCGACAGATCGGGATTGTCATCGGGCGCCGGCTTCGGCGGCGTCAGTGACGCAAAATAAGCGCCGAGATTGCGCACATCCTCGTTGCTGATCGCTTCGACGAGCGGCTGCATCAGTTCGTTCTTGCGCGAGCCGGCGCGAAAATAGACCAGTTGCCACTGGATGAATTGATCCGGCTGGCCCGCGAGCGAAGGAATGTTCTCGGTCTGCGAAATGCCGTTTTCGCCATGGCAGCCGGCGCAGGTCGCGACCTTCTCCTTGATGGCATCAGCGGGATCGGCGGCGTGGGCAACCGATCCGCAGATCATCGCGATCGATAACATCCCGACTAGAGCAATACGCATCAATATCCTCTTCCCTGTCATTGCCGGCCACTGTCGTCTGTCTTGCGCAGACGGCGTCGACATGTCTCCCGCTCCCGGCAATTCATCTCTCTTGCCATCTCTCTTTTGCAAGAATTTGTCGTTTGATGGATGCGGGACGCAGCCGCTCTCGGGCACGACGCCAGATGCGAATCGGTCGCACCGTCGTCCGCAAACGCGAAGCTGCGGCCGCTCGTTCCCGAGCAACCGCAGCCCCGACTGTTCGAGCGTTACTTCTTGCTGTAGCTGATGCGATAGATCGCGCCAGCCCAGTCGTCCGCAACCAGGATCGAACCATCCTTGGCGAGGATGATGTCATCTGGACGGCCAAGGTAGCCCTGATCGCCCTCGATCCAGCCGGAAGCGAACACCTCCTGCTTCGGATTCTTGCCATCCGGACTGACGTTGACGCGCACGATCCGGCCGCCCTGGTACTTATGCCGATTCCACGAGCCGTGCTCGGCGATCAGGATCGAGTTCTTGTACTCGGACGGGAATTGATCGCCGGTATAGAACTTCATGCCGAGCGGAGCGACATGGGCGCCGAGATTGAGCACCGGCGGGGTGAACTCCGAGCACTTGTGGCCCATCGCGAACTTCGGATCCGGAATGTCGCCCTGGTGGCAATAGGGATAGCCGAAGTGCTCGCCCATCCTGGAGATCATGTTGAGCTTGTCGCTGGGAATGTCGTCGCCCAGCCAGTCGCGGGCGTTTTCCGTGAACCAGTATTTGCCGCTGCGCGGATCGACATCGCCGCCGACACTGTTGCGAACGCCGAGCGCCACCAGTTGGGCGTTCCCGGTCTGGGGATCGACCCGGCGGATCTGCGACACGCTGGTCGGCGGAATGCCGATGTTGAAGGGAGGTCCGAACGGGATGTAGAACCAGCCCTCCTTGTCCATCGCAAGGTATTTCCAGCCATGCGCGGCATAGGACGGCATGTCGTCATACACTACCTTGCCGTCGCCGAGATGATCGAGATTGGCTTCGGCGTCGTCGTATTTGATCAGCTTGTCGACGGCGATGACGTAGAGCGCGCCGTTCTTGAAGGCGAGGCCGGTCGGCATGTTCAGACCTTTAAGAACGGTCTTGACCTCGCGCTTGTCGCCCTTGTCGGTGATGGCATAGACGTTGCCGAGGCCGAAGGAACCGACGAACAGCGTGCCCTTGTCGCCCCAGGCCATCTGCCGCGCCGCCAGCACGCCCGGTGCCCAGACTTCGATCTTGAAGCCCGGCGGCAACTTGATCTTTTTGATCAGCGCGGCGAGTTCCGTTTCCGACGCTCCGGTCGGCGGCCCGGATGGCGGTGCGAGACCCTTCTGGGCTTCGGTTTCGTCGCCGAGGAACCAGTCATCCGGCGGATGGGTCCAGAACTCCTTGGTTCCGGATTCGTACTTCTTGAGCGGCCGGTCATTTTGTTGCGCGTTGGCAACGTTCACCCCCGCAACAAGGCCGATTGTTGCGAGCGCCAAAACAGATCGATGCAAAGCCGATTTCATCAGTCACTCCCCTAATGCAGCCAAATGGCTGCGCATGTTATTTATTTTGAACGTTTCGAGAGCCGAACCTGGGTCTGCCGAGAGATCAGACGCAAAAATGCTATCACATCCTGGGCGGGAGAGAAGCGGGCGCTGCGGTGCGGCGTGTACGCAAATCGATTGAGAAGAGATTTTCTCTTTCCGGTGTCGTTTCAGGCCATTTTGTCTCGCGTCGCTGCAGCGCAGTATTCGACACGAACGCTTGCTCTTCTCGGGTGCCCGTTCGACAGGCAGGTTTCCACATCGGAGCAGATCATGCGTGTCTTCGTTCTCGGTGGGACAGGCTCAATCGGCTCCGCGGTGGTCCGCGAACTCGTAGCGCGTGGGCACATCGTCTTTGGCCTCGCCCGGTCTGGCGTCTCGGCAACGAAACTCGGTGAATGGGGCGCGACGCCGATTGCCGGCGACATAGCCTCGCCCTCGTCGTGGGCCACAGCACTCCCACCCCTCGACGCCATCGTCCATGCGGCCTGCGATTTCAACACCGAGATGGATATCATCGATCATCGCCTGCTCGACGCGATGCTGGCCGCGCTCGCAACGCAAGCGAAGAGACCGCGCTTCATCTATACCGGCGGATGCTGGCTGTTTGGCCCAACGGGCGACACGGTTGCGACCGAGGAGACGCCTTTCAACCCGTTGCCCACCTTCGCGTGGATGGTGCCACATCTGCAGCGCGTTCTCTCCGCGCCCCAAGTCGGAGGCATCGTGATCCATCCGGCGATGGTCTACACGCCCCAAGGTGGTGTGTTCCAGCGATTTGCCCGTGACGCCGTCGACCGTGACGCGATCCGGGTGGTGGGGAGCCAACAGGTGCGATGGCCCCTGGTGCACAGCGAAGACCTCGCAAATCTCTATGCGCTTGCACTGGAACGCGCGCCGGCCGGATCGAGCTACATCGGCGCCGCCGTCGAAGGGCTAGCGGTGGGCGTGGTCGCCCGCGCGTTTGCGAAACGGTTCGATACCCGACGGACAGAGCCAGAAATCGTCAGCGCCGATTCGATCGCCGCCGAACTCGGCGAATGGGCAAGGGGTTATGCCCTTGATCAGCGCCTGAGCGGCGGTAGGGCGAGGTGCGAACTCGGCTGGCAGCCGAAACATCTCGACCCGGAAAGCGAGATCGCCCGGCTTCGCTGACTTCTTCGCCCGTATGGCGAGACCGAAACGCCTGCTGTCGTCGCATCGCGTTTTGTGTCACGCACCCAGTTAATGACGGCAAAGAAACTGAAGGAAATCTTGGCACGGGCCGAGCGCTGGCCCGACGCAGCTCGGGCCGAACTTGCCGTCTCGCGCAGGACATCGATGCGGAACTTGGGGTCGGCGCCTACAAGGCAACAAAGGCCGAACTCGACGGCATCGACCGCGGACTGAAGGCCGCCGGCAAGAGCAGGTTCGCAACCAGTGACCAGGTCGAAAACCTCTTCCGGAAACACGCCGATATGAAGGTCGTCCACGCCGACGAGGCACGAAACGAGCGTCCCACAGGCTAGGAACGCCGCGATGGGCGTGCCTTCGTCAAGCTTCGGAGGATTTTTGCGAGATTTTGGAGCGGGCGAAGGGGCTCGAACCCTCGACCCCGACCTTGGCAAGGTCGTGCTCTACCACTGAGCTACACCCGCATCCTAAAGCGTTGCCAACAATCCATCCGTCGACAACGGGGAGAGCTATGCCAAATGCGGCCCGTTAATGCAACAGCCCATGAGGGGCCGGATTCCGCCGAATGGGCCGATATCCGGTCAGTTCGGGGTCAAATCCGGCCGGAACCGCGCCCGGCGGCGGTTAGCCGTCCTCCGCGGTCTCACGAGATGCCTCCCCTGCCAGGGCGGTCCGCAACAATTCGAGCCATTTGGCGAAGGAGCCGCGAAGCGTCGCGGTCAGCTCATCGCGCCGAACGGGCTCGCAGTCGAACGTCGCCCACCACTCAGCAAGGGAGCGATCACCGTCCGTCACCTCCGTGATGCGTATGGTTGCCCGGAAGCCTGTGATGGGCAGCGCGGGCGAACCGCAGAACTCGTAGCTTAGCGATCGTTCGGGGTCGGACAACGCCAATAGGCGCTGCCGGATGCGCCGCTCTTGATAAAGCACGTTCCGGACCGCGCCGACCGTATCGCCGCTCTTACCGCCCTCGATCGCACTTTCGCCGGCGCCGCCGACCCAAACCTGATAGGTGTTGAAATCGCGGACGGTTTTCCAGACGTCCGCGGCGGGCCGTTCGAACACGGTGCTGTAATAGGCCTTTGCCATCTTTGCTGTTCCTTTTGGGGGCCGATCGACGCACCATGGGCTTGAGGGCGGGGGCTGCCCACCCGATCCCCAATTGATCGTCCCCTCGATACCGATTGAAATTTCCACCCAAGCCGCCACTTAAGGGACCGGAACTTCCCAAACGCCAGTTCGGGCCGTGCTAGAAGGGCCCAATTTCCAGATATCGGACGAGGAATCCCGTGACCATAGTAGAGCAGGGCAGTGGCGCAGTGCCCCAGGCAGCGCCCGATCTGATCAAAGAGACCACCACCCAGACCTTCGTGAAGGACGTCATCGAGGAATCGCGGCGCCAGCCGGTGCTGATCGACTTCTGGGCGCCGTGGTGCGGTCCGTGCAGGCAACTCACGCCGGTGCTCGAAAAGGCAGTCCGTGCCGCCAAGGGCAAGGTGAAGCTCGTCAAGATGAACATCGACGAGCATCCGGCGATTCCCGGTCAAATGGGCATCCAGTCGATCCCGGCGGTGATCGCCTTCGTCGCCGGTCAGCCCGCCGACGGCTTCATGGGGGCTGTTCCCGAAAGCCAGGTCAACGCCTTCATCGAGAAGCTCACCAAGGGCGTGCCGGCCGCCGGCGAGCCGAGCATCGCGGAAATTCTCAAAGAAGCCGACACGGTTCTGGCCGAGGGCGATGCCGCGACCGCCGCGCAGATCTATGCCGAGGCGCTGGCGGTCGACGCCACCAATATCGCAGCTCTTGCCGGGCTCGCGAAATGCTATGTCACCACCGGCGCGATCGAGCAGGCCAAGCAGACGCTCGCCATGGTGCCGGAGTCCAAGCGCAACGACGCCGCGGTCAAGGCCGTGCAGGCCGCGATCGATCTGGCCGAACAAGCCTCTTCCGTCGGCCCGGTGGCCGAGTTGGAACAGAAAGTCGCCGCAAACCCGCTCGATCATCAGGCGCGATTCGATCTGGCGACCGCGCTGAACGCGATGGGCAGGCGCGGCGAGGCGACCGACCAGTTGCTGGCGATCGTCAAACGTGACCGCAAATGGAACGACGACGGCGCGCGCAGGCAATTGTTGCAATTGTTCGAGGCGTGGGGCGGCACCGACGAGGCCACCGTCGAGGGACGCAAGCGGCTCTCGACCATCCTGTTTTCCTGAGCGCACTGAAGCAAGAGTAAGTACCGGTTTACGATAAGACTACGCGCACAAACCTAAGAGACATACGCAACAGCACCGGGATCGCAGATGCCGATCAACGCCGAATATCGCGGGCCGGCCGAACTTCCCGAACTGATCCCGGTGTTTCCGCTGCCCGGTGCGCTGTTGTTGCCGCGCGGACAGATGCCGCTCAACATCTTCGAGCCGCGTTACCTCGCGATGGTGGACGATGCCCTTCGCGACGGCCATCGGCTGATCGGCATGATCCAGCCCGACATCACTCATTCGCGCGATGAGGAAAGGCCGGCGCTGTTTAGCGTCGGCTGCGTCGGCCGCATCACCCAGCTCGCCGAATCCGGCGACGGCCGCTACATTCTCGAGCTCACCGGCGTCTCCCGCTTCAAGGTGGTCGAGGAAATGACAGTGCTGACGGCGTACCGGCAATGCAAGGTGGACTATTTCCCGTTCATCGACGATTTCACCGCGCGCAAGGGCGAGGAAGCGGTCGATCGCGAGGCGCTGTTGTCGGTGCTGACGGATTTCCTGAAGGCCAACAACCTGAAGGTCGACTGGGAAGGCATCGAGAGCGCACCCAATGAGGCGCTGGTCAATGCGCTGGCGATGATGTCGCCCTACGGCCCGGCAGAAAAGCAGGCGATGCTGGAAGCGCCCGACCTGAAGACCCGTACCGAGATCCTGATCGCGGTCACCGAGATGGACCTCGCCAAAAAGCGCACCAGCGGCGACCCGCCGCTGCAGTAATAATCAGAACGTCACGATCAATCCGCCCGTTACCTGGTTGCTGTGGACATGATCCCGGGCTTCGCCGCGCCAGCGGACAAAACCCGTCAGCCTATCCGTAAACGAGGCATTCAAGCCGAAATCGGCAAATGCACCAGCGCGGCCGGCCGGCGCAGACTGCGCCACTGTTGGGATCGTGAACAGTTGCCCATCGAGCACCGTGAAAGGATCGTTCTGATACAGAAATCCGGCGGATGCGGTTGCGAGCAGCTTGAAGCCACGGTCCGTCGTCATGGACCGCGTCACGGTCGGACCAAGTGTCAGGCGGAGACGGTCGCTCCACTGCCCCGGCACGGCAACGGCAAATCCTTGCGCCGACTGCGCACTGCTGCCGTCGAACAGCATGTGCGTGAAAGCGGCCGTCACCGTCGGCGCGATCTGAAAACTGCCGGCGTTGAGCGTGTACGCGATCGAGCCTCCCGCGATCAGGCTCGAGGCGCCGCTGTTTTTCACGATTCCACCGCCGCCCAGGCTTCCGAAATCATGCTGTAGGCCGAAACTGTCGCGGACGTAGCCCGCATAGGCCGCGGCCTGCAACCGCCCGGCGGTCTCGCGGCCGTACGCAACGATGGCGACGTTGTCCCCCGAGCCCGCCGACCCGCCGGCAGCGTCGGTATGGGCGCTCGAAAGGGCCCCGCCGACAAGCAATCCCGGCCGTGCTTCGCCTTCCACGCCCGCGATGAACCCGCTGACGTTGCTCGAACCGCCGGCAATCCCCGCCGAGCTGCCGGTCGCGCTGTTCTGATAGAACACGGAACTCCACCAGTGACTCGGCTCGAGCGAAGATGACGAGGGCGAATAGGGTGTAGCCTTGGCAGGCGCCGAGCGGTCACCCGGAATGCGATTGTAGGCTGCGTAGAGATTGCGCGTGCCGCCGTCGAAATTGAGCGACAGATTGTTGAAGCCGGGGGCGACCGGCGGCCCGATCAGATGATCCTGCAGGGCGGTGTGAAGCGCGTCGATGGTATCGAGCGTGTTGGCAACGGCGCGCGCTTCGCCCTCGGCGGACAGGCCCGTGAGCGCTGAGCCGATCTGGGGCGCGGAAAGTTGGTAGAGCGCATTGAAGGCATTTTGCAGCGTCGAGTTCGACGACACGGTGCCCGCGGCCGGGCGCAGCGAATCGAGCGCGACACCGACGCTTTGCTGATTGACATTCCAGGCCGGTCCGAGCGCGTTGGCGGCATAGGATGAAGGCGTCGTCACGAGATTGACGAGGTTCGGGCCGTACAACGTGTCGAACCTTAACGATGATGGCAAGTCGCTGTTGCTTAAGTCAACGCCCGCGAACTGGCCGGAGATGCCGCCACTCGCGGCCGCGATGGTGAATTGCTGGCCGAGGACCGGCGTGAAATTATTATTCCCTCCGCCGATCCCCCGGAAATACGGCGACAGCTCGCCGCCGAGGGTCAGGCTGGCGCCGCCGACGAGCAGCTGCGAATAGAACCCCGGGCCGTTGCCGGCCGTAGTGCCATCGATCGCGATGCGCAGGTCGCTGCTCGATGTCAACGTAACCGGTGATGTGAAGGTCAGGATGCCCGGCCCGGGTGCACCAGGCGCGAGCGTGCCGGAAATCGTCGTCGGCGCCGCGATCTGGCCGATGCCTGTCAGCGCCGCGCCGATTGCGACCTGCAGCGACGTTCCGCTGAAGGAGCCGTCGACCTCCAGGGTACCCGCGCTGACCGAGACATCCTCCTGGAACAGGTTCGGGCCTTGCAGCGCGAGCACGCCGGAGCCGGTCTTATTGACCGGCCCCTGGGCCGCCCACAAGCCAGTTGCGGTCAGGTTGAATGCGCCGACATCGACGGTCCCGCCATCGATGCCAAACGTCACGCTTCGCGCGGTCGAAAACGAGGCGGTGGTTCGCAGCGTCGCCGCGTCGATGCCGATCTGGCCGGAAGGATCGCCGAGCGCCGAGTCCGCACCCACAGCGAGCGTTCCGCCGAGGACAAATGTTCCGCCGCTATAAGTCGGCGCGCCGGTCAAGGTCAGCGTGCCGGTTCCGAACTTTTCCAACGGCCGGTTTCCCGTCAGCAGCGAGGAGTCGGGAGCCGAATCGTTGTTCGCCTTGCCGAACCAAAGCGCGGTGGCCGTCGGGAAGTAGCTGGTGACGTCGTAAAGAATATAGACGCCGCGGCCGTAGAGCGAGGCAACCAGCGTGTCGACATCGGGATAATAGTTCAGGCCGTAAACGACGGCGTTCGGCAGGCCGGGCCCGAGATTCATCCACTGCACATTGGTCGCAAACGGATCGAGGGTCGAAATGATGCCGCCCTGGGAGCTCGCGACGGTACTGGTGCCGCCAACCAGAAGCGCGCGGACCCCGTTGTTGGCATTGCCGTTGTCATCGGCGATGTAGCCGAGGCTTGCCGGGTTCTGGAAATGGGCCGGCAGCACCAATGTTGACAGTGTTTGACCGGTGTCTTTGGTCGCATAGACATTTTGGGCGTCGACGATGAAAAACTTGTGTTCGGTCGCGGGATCGAACAGCACGCCGATCGGGTTGTCGGCGTTGCCGCCATTGACCGTGTTATAGGAGGCCAACAGATTCGCGGAGCTGACCGTCGCGTTGCCGGAATTGACCTGTTGCTGCGTGCGCAGATAGACGCCGACCCCTCCGCCGGAAATCGGACCGCCTGCCAGGATTGCGTCGGGCGCGTCCTGCGTGCCGTAGGCGATCTTTTCCGTCCAGGAGCTGGAATTGGCATTACCGAAGAGGTTGCCTGCCGAAATGTCGGTCACCTGGATATTGCCGCTCAGCGCGGTGCCCGGATCGGTCCAGGTATAGAGGCGCGCCGACCTGAACAGCAGCTTGGTGGGGTCTACCGCATTGACCGCAGCCACGATGCCCGAGGAGAAACCGTTCTCGTAAGTGAAATAATCCTTTCCGGTTGAGCCCACGTCGATTTCGAGGAGGTCGGGGGGCGAGGTGGGTGAGAGATTTTGATTGGCGAAGACGCGCGCGAGCCTCGTATCATCCGCGGTTGCGTAGAAGATCGAAGGCCCGCTGGTCTTGGAATTGACGGCGACACTAAACCCGTCGCCGCCGAGCACGTTTTGCCAGGGCGCGCCCGTGTTGATCTGCCCGAGCGTTGCGTTCGGTGCCGAGAGCCCGGCACCGTTGTCCTGCGACGCGAAAGCGAAGCGTCCCGTCCTTGTATCCATCACCGCCGCGTAAGTCTCGATCGCGCGGATCGGACCGCCATCGGCGGCAACCCCGCCGAAGGCGGTCCAGGTCCCCGACGACGCCTGGGGATTTGTCAGGGAGTAGACGCCGCCATCGTCGGTGGTCAGCAGATTGCCCTGCGAATTGAATACCAGCGATCGCGTGTCCGAATGCGGGGAGCCACTGACGGTCGGAAATACGATCGGCGTATAGGTCGCGGCATTGGTCGTCGAATTGCAGTTGACGCGAACGATGGTGGCGAGTTCGTTTAGCGGCGCCAGCCCCGACAAAGTGATGTTGAACAGCCCGCTGCCGGCGATATAGGCGACGCCGGGCTGGTTGGGATCGGCGACCAGCGCGAAATGCAGATTGCCCTGCGGGTTACCCTGGAGGGTGCAGCCACTCGCGCATGTTCCGCCGGCAGTCGTGAACTGCACCTCGCCGAGATTGTACCATGTCGGCGTGGTTCCCGGAGTGAAATGCGGCGTGTAATACAGCCCCGTCGGCTCGAAGCCGTTATTGCCATCTTTGACCACCGCGACGAACAAGGAGCCTCCAGGTCCCGCCGCAACCTTGATATTGAAGTTGTCGAGCGCGCCGCTGAAGACAAGGTGATCGGGATTATTGGAGCTGGTCGACTGCAGCGGCGTGCCCGGTGCAAGCAGGGTTGTCCAGGTGGCACCAGCATCGGTACTGTACAAGATCCCATTGTCCGGGTGATAGGCCGAACCGTCGCGGGCGGCGAACAACACGGTTTGATTGTTGATGGTCGTGCTGATCAGGTTCGTGACTTCGGTATTGAATCCCGGCACCAGCGAAAATGTGAGACCGCCATCCGTGCTGCGATAAAGACCGCCTGCGTTGTTGACGGAAACGTGCCCGTCCGAGAGGCCCGCCGCCACCACGACGACATTGCCCATCGCGACGATATTCTTGATCGATGCAGGCGCCGGATCGACGAACTGCTGGCCCGAAGAGTTCAGATATAGATTTTGAATGCCTGTCGGCGACAGCCCTTGCCAGGTGTTGCCGCCGTCGGTCGATTTCAAAAGGGTTGTTTGCGGCGCCAGGTTGACCCCGCCGGCACTGTAATAGCCGGTCGCAGCATAGAGCGTCTTGCCGCTAGGGTCCGCGGCGTCGACCGTGATCGCGCCGATGGCGAGGGAAGCCTGGTGGTCGGTCGTCGGCTTCCAGGTCACGCCTCCGTCGATGGTTTTCCAGATGCCGCCCGACGTCGTTGCGACCCAATAGGTGTTCGGATCCATCGGGCTCTGCAGGATCGTGTTGGCCGCGCCATAGACCGGATTGCCTTGCGCAGGCATGCCATAAACGAGGTCGTTGCTGTTCAAACTTCCGGCCGGAGAAGCGGCGGTGTTTGTCGACGTGTAGGGGCCGGCCTCGAGCCATTGCGCGTTGGCTCCAGAGCTGGGCAGCGCCGCCAGGCACAAAGCAATCAGAAGCGCGCCAAGTGTATTCAGTCCAAGTATATTCAGTCCAAGTGTATTCAGTCCAAGTTTATTGCATCCAAGCGGAACCAAACAGCGCGCATTGAAACCGCGTCCGTCAGACGCGGCAACGCCGCCTGCCCGAGAATTGGCAGCCCCCATGCAACGCAACGACGCCCCCAACGAACGCGATGCTCACTGCGACCCAAAGTCGTCATGAACCTGGGTCGGGTCGCCTGATTTTCAGCCCGTTCATCTCGCGACCGGAGCGGAGGCTAATGCATCGCTAAGTGGTCGTCCAGACAACTCGCGTGAAGGTTCATCTGTCTGCGATGCCCGGACCAACTTTGGCGCGGGTCGCGGCGCCGCAGCATCATCCGACGGCAACTGCACGATGGTTTTGCTGCGATCCGGTCAACCGGATCAGCACGACGGTTGCGAGGATCACGGCGACATAAACCAAAAGCTGCATCTCCGTGGGCTGGTCGGTGTAACCGATCAACGTGTGCAGCGCCCGGCCCGCGAGGCTTGTGTCTGAGAGCAGCCACGCGCTGTCCCACACCACCGTATCGAGCGACGTCAGCCAGTTGGCGCGTTCGAGGAAAGCGACCGCCTGCGCGGCCATGCCGGCCGCGAGCAGGGTGATCAGCGCCGTCGTCGTCGCGAACAGGGCGCGTGCCGGAATCCGCATCAGGCCGAAATAGGTGAGCAGGCAGACCCCCGCGCCCAGCAAGAGACCCAGAAATCCGCCGATCAAAAGGCTCAGGGCCGAGCCGCCGTCGGACGCCGCGACCCCATAGAGAAACAACGCCACCTCGCTGCCTTCGCGCAGCACGGCGACGCCGACCACGACCGCCAGCGCCGCTAGCGGCTTAGCTCCCTCGGCAACCGCCTGTCCGATCGCGCGCATCTCGCCGGCGATCTCCTTGCCGTGCCGCGCCATCCAGACATTGTGCCATGTCAACATGATCACGGCGACGCCGAGAATCGCGGCATTGAACAGCTCCTGCCCCATTCCCTCGAACAGCTGCGACAATGCGCCGGCGAAGGCCGCGACGAGACAGGCTCCAAGCACGCCGGTGAGCACGCCGCCGCCGATCCAGCGATTGCGATGCGGCACGGCGCCGGTGACCGCGAGCACGATGCCGACGATCAGCCCGGCTTCGAACACTTCGCGAAACACGATGATGAGCGCGGCCAGCATCTTGCTCTTTCCTATTGTGTTGTGCGCCGTAGTTCGAGCATGATCTCCGCGCAAACGCGTTCCGCGTTTGTCGCGAGGGAAAACCGGTATCCACTTTTCCGGATCATGCTCTATTGCACGGTCAGTGCGCCGCGTGCCTTGTCGTTGAAGTCGTCGTAGAACTCGTAGCGGCCGGGTTTCAGGGCCCGCACGTTGATCACGCCCTCGCTCTTGGCGGCGACCACTTTTTCGACCCGCAGCGACTTGCTTTCAAACTCCATCGCCTTGGCATCCAGGTTCTTGACCCGGAATACCACAGGTCGGTCCGCGGGCGCACGTACCTCGCTCGGCTGGAACTGGCTGTTGGAATAGGTCAGTTGAACTTCCGCCGCCTGCTGCGCGAGGCTAGGCGCAGCGTGCAGCAGCGCGATCGCGCCAACCGCGGCTGGGATCAGGTTTCTCGGCATCATGATCTGAGGAAACATTGTCGGCCTTTCCGAAAGCTTGCGGAAGTCAAAATTCCCAGGCGAATTTGAGCCTGGCGCGCTGGCGCTGAAATTCGGTGAGATTGAGCGGCAGCGAATTGCCGACCTCGCGGCCCCACACCTGCGTGTTCCAGGCCGCGGTCATGAACATCTTCGGCGTGAACTGGACATAGAGCGTCGGTCCCAGCATCACCGCATCGCCGGTGAAGGCCGACAGAACAGGGCTGTCGTAGTGGCGCAGATACCAGACCTCGCCGCCAATCAGCACGTTCGGCACGATCCGAAGCGAAAGTGCCGTCGAGCCGCCGAGGGTGGCTTCGCGCACGGTCTCGTCCAGCGCGGTCCAGGTAACCTCGGGTTCGTACAGGAGATTGAATCCCGCATAGAGCCGGTTTCTCAGAAGCTCGAGGTCGGCGTTGGCGGTGGTTTCGAATTCGTAATTGTGCACACGCTCGCCCGTGGTCTCGTCGATCAGCCGCACATTCGGCTCGAAGGCGAGCGTCACCGACAGCGGATTGTTCGAGGTGCGCTCGACCGCGAGATAGCGGAATTCGGCAAAGCCACCGGCAAAGCCGGCCGCGTTGCGGCCATCCATACCGGTTACGGCGCCGATATTGTGGGTCGATCCAAGCGCGCCGAACTCGATCTGGACGAATTGGGAGGGCGTGAATTCGTACTCGAACTTGGTCTCGGTCGCGGCGTAATGGCCGTCGCGCTTGCCGAACCGGCCGACGGTGTCGACGGTGAATTCCTTCTCGCCCTCGATGCCGATGCCGGAACCGGTGGTAAAGCCGAAGATGTATTTGGTTTCCATCTCGAGCCAGCTGCTCGCATCGTCCGCCCGCGCCGCGCCGGCAAGGCACAGCAGCGAGGCGAGCGCGCAGAGCAGGGAGGTGTGATGCCGTCCGGAGGCTCCTGCCGCGCGCATTATGGTTTTGTCCTACTGTCGCTCGTGACGTGAGTGCATCAGCTATCGATTTGGTACGGGGCGAGCAAAGAGACTCACTCTAAACTAGAAGTATTCTAAGATGATGCGTCGAATTAATGCTGCGCGGCCCGCCGGCCGTGATCGCGCCCGGACCAGCCGTTGTCGAAGGCGCAGCATCGGGCGGTGCTCCACGAACGCCCATCGCTTCCCGACAAGAGCGTTCGCGACGGGCGCGCCGGCTCGCATCAGGAAAGACCCGCCAGCCAAGCGGGTACGCGGCGACAGGCGGGGTGCGGATATGCTAGAGGCGGACGTCAAGCCGGAGACTTAAGACATGACCGCCCCGACCGAACGCCTGGAAAACACCGTTGATCCCAAACTGCTGGAGATCCTGGTCTGTCCGTTGACCAAGGGGCCGCTCGAGTTCGACGCCGCGAAGCAGGAACTGATCTCGCGCTCGGCCAAGCTCGCTTATCCGATCCGCGACGGCATCCCGATCATGCTGCCGGAAGAGGCGCGGAAGATCGAGTGACATGCACATGCGCGCCATCGCGGCTGCATTTGCGGTCCTGCTCTCGATTTCCCTGTCCGTCGTGAACGCCTGCGCTGAGGAAAGCAGGATCACCGTCGGCAGCATCGATGCCATGCTGACGATCCCGCCGGGCGTCGAGCGTCCGCCGGTTGCGCTGTTGATCGCGGGCTCAGGCTCGACCGATCATGACGGCAATGGACCGCAGATCAAGCCGGCGACCCTGAAGAAGCTCTCCGAGCAACTGCTGGCCCGCAACATCGCCACGCTTCGCTACGACAAGCGTGGCGCCGGCGGCTGGAAGGCGGAGCTAGGTCGACCGGAAGATTTCCGCTTCAAGGACTATGTCGACGATGCGGTCGCGCTCGTGAACTACCTGCGCGGCAGCGGCAAGTTCTCGAAGGTCGTTCTGGTCGGTCATAGCGAGGGCGGCCTGGTCGCGATCCTCGCCGCGCGGCGCGTACCGGTCGACCGGCTGGTTTTGCTCGCCACCGCCGCGAGGCGGCAGGGCGATCTGCTCAAGGCGCAGCTCGAGAAGCAGCTTGCGCCGACATGTTCGCGCCGGTCGCCAAGGCGATCGATGCCATCATGGCCGGGCAAATCGTCGACCCGCTGCCGCCGGGGCTTGCGATCCCGCCATCGATGCAGCCCGGTATCGCCTCGGCTTTCATCGAGGACCCGATCGATCCCTTGCGAAAGATCGAGGTGCCGACGTTGATTGTCGGCGGCGGCCGCGATCATCAGGTCGCCCGGCTGGATTTCATTGCGCTTTCCGCGGCGGCGCCGACGGCGAAAACGCTCTGGCTTGCCGACATGAATCACGTGCTCAACGACGTTTCCGACGAGGCCGACGACCTCGCGGCCTACGGTCAGTCCGAGCGGCCGCTCGACGGCACGCTGATCGACTCGGTTGCGAGCTTCATCCTCGCGACCGACACCGTGAAATGAGCGGTTCGCGCAGAGCATGATCCGGAAAAGTGGATACCGGTTTTCCGAAAAGATCGTGCTCAATCGAGAATTTATAGCGCCTCGCCCTTCAATAGCCGCGGCACTTCGCCGGATAACCCCGCGGCCTGGCGGATCAACATTTCCTTCAGGGGCGGCGCGCGATCGACCAGGCCGAGGCCGATATCGCGCACCGCGCGCAACAGGGTCGATTTGTTCGAGAACAGGAAGTTCAGCGAGTTGGTGGCCAGCCCCATCGCCATGGTGTCGAACCGCCGCCAGCGCTGGTAGCGGTCGAGCACGTCGGCCTGGCCCAGGTCGATGCCGAGCCGCGCCGCATCGACCACCACCTCGGCCAACGCCGCGACATCCTTCAGCCCCAGATTGAGCCCCTGGCCCGCGATCGGATGGATCACGTGCGCGGCGTCGCCGACCAGCGCCAGCCGCTCGCCGATGAAGGAGCGCGCGACGAAATAAGACAGCGGAAAGGCGCGGGGCTTGTCGAGGGCCTTGATCTCGCCGAGGTGCAGGCCGAAGCGCTGCTCGAGCTCGGGCAGGAACTCGGCCTCGCTGAGATCAACGATGCGCGCGGCCTCGGCGCGCTTTTCGGTCCATACCAGCGACGAACGCTTCCCCTTGAGGGGCAGAACCGCGAACGGTCCGGCGGGGAGAAAATGTTCTTCGGCGCGCCCCTGATGGTCGCGTTCATGGCCGACGGTAACCGCGATGCCGGCCTGATCATAGTCCCAGCCGTGGGTGGCGATGCCGGCGCGCTCGCGCAACTTCGAGCGGGCGCCGTCGGCAGCGACCAGAAGGCTCGCGTCGATAAGGCTGCCGTCGGCCAGCGTCACGCCGATACCGTCGGCGCGCGAATTATAGGAGGTGACCGCGGTGGGCCGCAGATCGATGGCCGCGGCCTGCGCGCGTTTGGTCAGCGCGTCGATCAGATGGCGGTTTTCGACCATATGCGCGAACGGCTCGCCCGGCTCGACATGGCCGGCAAAGGTCAGGAATACCGGCCGGGTCGCGTCTTCCAGCTTCGAATCGGTGATCACCATGTCGAGGATTGGCTGCGTCCCGTCGGCAACGTCCTGCCATACCCCGATTGCCTCGAACAGCCGGCGGCAGGCGGCGACGATGGCGGTGGCGCGGGGATCGTGGCTCGACCGGCCGCCAAGCGCGGGATCGGCCACCACGATGGGAACCTCAGTGCCGAGGCCCTGACGCAGCGCCAGCGCCAGCGCTAGCCCGGCAAATGCGCCGCCGCCGATGACAATGCTCCGCTGTGCCGACATGCCCATAACTCGCTCACTTGTTACCCTTGCTACCCGGCTATAGCTGGGCGAAACAGGGCCGCGAGACAAGGGTAGATATCACATACTCTGTCATTCCGGGGCGCCGCGAATGACGTCCGATGATGTTGCCGACCTATCGACCCCAACGAAAGCGCGACCATGTCCAACGGACTGATTGACCTGATTTCCATCCTCGACCTCGAGCCGATCGAGGTGAACATGTTTCGCGGCAACAGCCCGAAGACGACCTGGCAGCGGGTGTTCGGCGGCCAGGTGATCGGGCAGGCGATGGTGGCCGCGTGCCGCACCGTCGAAGGGCGGCTGCCGCACTCGCTGCATTGTTACTTCATCCTTCCGGGTGATCCGCATATCCCGATCATTTACGAGGTCGAACGGCTGCGCGACGGCAAGAGCTATACGACCCGCCGCGTTACCGCGATCCAGCACGGCAACGCCATTTTCTCGATCATGGTGTCGTTTCACGCCGAGGAGCAGGGCGCGTTCGATCATCAGGACAAGATGCCGGACGTGCCGCCGCCGGAAAAGCTCACCGCGGAGGAAGTGGCCAAGCAGCCGATGTTCCGCGAGATGCCGGACTTCATCCGCCGCTATTACGAATCCGATCGTCCGATCGAATTGCGCCCGGTGGAGCTTGGCCGCTATTTCGGCCAGAAGATCGACGACGGCCGCATCCATGTCTGGATCCGCACCGCGGCGAAACTGCCGGACGATCCGGCGCTGCATATGTGCGCGCTCGCTTATGCCTCGGACTTTTCGCTGCTCGATGCCGTGATGGCGCGCTACGGCCGCACGCTGTTCGACAAGCGGATGATGCCGGCGAGCCTCGATCATGCGATGTGGTTTCACCGTCCGTTCCGTGCCGACGAATGGCTGCTCTACGCGCAGGATTCGCCGAGCGCGCAAGGCGGCCGTGGCCTGACGCGAGGCCTGATCTTCAAGCCGGACGGCACGCTGGTGGCTTCCGTCGCCCAGGAAGGTTCGGTGCGCGAGCGCAGATGATGCGCCGTTGCGGGTCGCTCAGACGGCTCTCTCATCCAGCGCGAACTGCGACACGTACCGGTTGGTGTACCAGCGCAGCACCCACGGGATCGGAATCAAGAACGCGCAACCGATGCCGAACACGAGCGTTCGCCACAATATTTGCAGCCCTGTCGCATTGAAACAATTTCGCGTCGCGTGCCGCTGACATTGCGGCAGATCCAGCGCATCATGGCGGTGATGACCCAAGCCCAGCCGATGATGGTGATGACAGACAAGAACATCAGGATGGATCAGCCGATATAGGTGGATCGACCGGACATTTCGGCCCTGAAACCCATTGTGGTGGACCCATTGCAGCCTTGTACAGGGGCGATGGGTGGGGCTTTTTGAAGTTTCCCCCTTAACGCTGCAAGTTTTCTGTGCCATTTGCCTAGAAAGATGCCAGATTTGACTAGCCGTTCGCTCCGGACGGCCAAATCTTTGCGGAAACCGAAGGCCTGGTCATGAAACTCGTCGTCGCGATCATCAAACCCTTCAAATTGGACGAGGTGCGCCAGGCGCTGACCGCCATCGGCGTGCACGGCATGACGGTCACGGAGGTCAAGGGCTATGGCCGCCAGAAGGGTCACACCGAGATCTATCGCGGCGCCGAATATGTCGTGAATTTCCTGCCCAAATTGCGGATCGAAATCGCGGTCGCTTCCGACATCGCCGACAAGGCCGTTGAGGTCATCACCTCCAATGCCCGCACCGGCCAGATCGGCGACGGCAAGATCTTCGTGACGCCGATCGATCACGCCTTGCGAATCCGCACCGGCGAGACCGACAGCGACGCGCTCTGATATTCTTGTCGATCGCGCCGGAGCGGGCGACGATACCGGACGTGCGGCGATGGCGAACATGAGGGCTATTCCACAGCAAATGGCTGATCCAGGCTCCAAGGGCCCCCTGAAGCACTTCAGCAGCCTGCATTATCAGAGTACCGTTTCGTTGCCCTCACCGTGAGCAACATTATGTCTGGAGGTTGGCACGCTCACGATTTGATCGTGCGTGCCTATAGTTTGAGCAGTAGCTGCTACCGCGGTGCGACATATTTGCCGCCAAGCACCAAAACGTCCGCATTCATAGTCCGTTAGGGCAACGCGTCCGATCTGGCACGGCATTTGATTATATGGGTCCCGACTGTGCCCGCGTTGTGAATGTTCTCTGCGTGGTGAACCTCAGTCCAGAACGTGCCCGGTCCACGTCCATACCGGGCCCAAGCGGGGATAGGACTCATGAAAATTGTTATGGCGATCATCAAGCCATTCAAGCTCGAAGAGGTCCGCGACGCCCTGACCGCCATTGGCGTTCACGGTCTCACGGTGACGGAAGTCAAGGGATATGGCCGACAGAAAGGCCATACGGAAATCTATCGCGGCGCCGAATACGCGGTGAGCTTCCTGCCCAAAATCAAGATCGAGGTCGCCGTTGCCTCGGACCAGGTCGACAAGACCATCGACGCCATCACCTCGGCCGCCAAGACCGGACAGATCGGCGACGGCAAGATCTTCGTTATCAACCTCGACCACGCGGTTCGCATCCGCACCGGCGAGGCGGATGCCGCGGCACTCTGATTTCGCGCTCACACTTTATCACTCAGGAATCACTCAGGAGTAAAATGAAATGACGTTTAAGCGTCCCACCAGTGCGGGATGGATAGCCCTCGCAATCGCAGGGCTCTGCGCCGTAGGCTTCGTCGATGCTGCGTTCGCCCAGACGGCGGCTCCCGCAGCAGCCGACGCGCCCGCCGCGGCCGCTGCAGCCGCACCGGTTCCCAACAAGGGCGACGTTGCCTGGATGCTCACTTCCAGCGCGCTCGTTCTGATGATGTCGATCCCCGGCCTCGCACTGTTCTATGGCGGTTTGGTTCGTACCAAGAACATGGCTTCGGTGCTGACCCAAGTGTTCGCGATCGTTTCCATGGTCGGCGTCATCTGGACGATTTACGGCTACTCGCTCGCCTTCGGCGACGGCGGCAGCATGACGCCATGGATCGGCGGATTTGCCAAAGCCTTCATGCACGGGCGTTGATTCGAACGCGACCGCGGCAACCTTCTCCAACGGCGTGGTGATTCCGGAACTTGCCTACTTCGTGTTCCAGATGACGTTCGCGATGATTACGCCTGCCCTGATCGTCGGCGCTTTCGCCGAGCGCATCAAGTTCTCGGCGGTGATGCTGTTCATCCTGTTGTGGTCCACCTTCATCTATTTCCCGATCGCGCATTGGGTTTGGTATGTGGCCGCTCCCGATGACGTCGCCAACGCTGCGAAAGCGCTTGCGGCTGCGACCGATGCTGCGGCGAAGACGGCGGCTCAGGCCAAGCTCGATGAAGTGACGGGCGCGGTCGGCTGGCTCGCCGGCGCTGGTGCCCTCGACTTCGCCGGCGGAACGGTGGTGCACATCAATGCCGGCATTGCCGGCCTGGTCGGCGCCCTGATCATCGGCAAGCGCACCGGCTACGGCAAGGACCTGATGGCCCCGCACTCGCTGACCATGACCATGATCGGCGCCTCGCTGCTCTGGGTGGGCTGGTTCGGCTTCAATGCCGGATCGAACCTCGAAGCCAACGGCGTCACCTCTCTGGCCTTCGTCAACACCATGGTGGCGACCGCCGGTGCGGCGCTCTCCTGGCTGCTCTGCGAATGGATCGTCAAGGGCAAGCCGTCGCTGCTCGGCATCTGCTCCGGCGCGGTCGCGGGCTTGGTCGCGGTCACACCGGCTTCGGGCTTTGCCGGCCCGATCGGCGCAATGGTGCTCGGCTTCGTGGTCTCGCCGGTCTGCCTGTTCTTCGTCTCCACGGTGAAGAACGCGCTCGGCTATGACGACGCGCTCGATGTGTTCGGCGTCCACTGCATCGGCGAAATCATCGGTGCGCTCGGCACCGGCATTCTGGTCAATCCCGCACTCGGTGGCGTCGGCATCACCGACTACACCAACATTACCGGCAACAACGCCGGCACCTACGATTTCGTCGGCCAGATGATCTCCCAGGGCAAGGCCGTTCTGGCCACGCTAGTCTGGTCGGGCGTCGGTTCGGCGATTCTCTACAAGGTCGTCGACGTGCTGATCGGCCTGCGTCCCTCGGTCGAACAGGAACGCGAAGGTCTCGACATCTCCGATCACGGCGAACGCGCCTACAATATGTAAGGTCCTCCCGGGGCGCGGTCCCCTCGGGGATCGCGCCCAGAACTACGGTTCGGGCACATACCCGGCAATGCCCGACCGTTGAGGGGCTCCAGCGCAAGTTGGAGCCCCTTCTTTTTGGCAAAAAGGGATTGCCCCGCCGCCGCCGAACCAGAAAGATGGTGACGTCAGCTACATCAGGGAGAGCGTCATGAAGCTGGAAGGCGGATGCTATTGCGGCGCGGTGCGTTATGTTGCCGAGGGCGAACCGATGTTGAAGGCGCAGTGCCACTGCCGCGAGTGCCAATATATCTCGGGCGGCGCGCCGAACATGTTCGTGCTGATGCCGCCGGGCGGCTTCACATACACCAAGGGCATGCCGAAACAGTTTTCACGCAGCGACCTGGAAAAACCTGTCACGCGGGAGTTCTGCGCCGAGTGCGGCACCCACATGGTGACGCGGCCGCGGGTAACGCCGGCGATCGTGCTGAAGGTCGGCACCCTCGACGATCCCTCGCTGTTCGACGGCCCGCAAATGGCGATCTACACCATCGACAAGCAGACCTTTCATCAAATCCCGGAGGGATTGCCCGTCTTCGAACGGCTGCCGCAGCGGTAAGGAATCAAGTCAAACTTCCGCGCTTGAACAAGCTGTCGACGGGGGTTGGCAAAATCGCCGCTGGCTTCGATGGTTAATCGCGTCTTAACCTCGCCGTATCTATGGTGATTTGATCCGCTCCGCTTCCGGTCGCGTCAGACGATCGGCGGCCTCGAAAGTGCTGGCGTCCTAACGTATGGCAATGACCGCTCCAAATCGCGCGCCGCCAAGCGCCGGCCATCAGGAAAGCGAGCGCTCGCCGTTTGCGCGAACGGCGGAGCTATTGGCGCCCTATACGCCGGGTAAGCCATTGATTGCGCTATCGTTGGGCGAGCCGCAGCACCCGGTGCCCGGATTCGTCGGACCGGTGCTTGCGCAGCATATCGCGGAGTTCGGCCGCTATCCGATCGCCAAGGGCATCGAGCCGTTCCGCCGTGCTGCGGCGAGCTGGCTTTCAACCCGGTTTAACCTGCCGCGGCCGATCGACCCCGAGAACGAAATCCTGGTCCTGAACGGCAGCCGCGAGGGGCTGTTTTTCGCTGGCCTGACCGCCGCGCGCCTTGTCGGCGATCGGCGTGGCAGGCCCGCGATCCTGATGCCCAATCCATTCTATCCGGCCTACGGCGCCGGCGCCCGCGCCGCCGGCTGCGAGCAGATCTATCTGCCGACCACACTCGCCAACGGATTTCTTCCCGATCTCGACGCGCTCGACGACGCGACGCTGGCGCGAACGGTTGCGATCTATATCGCCTCGCCCGCCAATCCGCAGGGGTCCGTCGCCTCGAAGGCCTATTTCGCGCGCCTGAAGCAGCTCGCCGATCGCTTCGGCTTCATGATCCTGAGCGACGAGTGCTACTCGGAGATCTACACCAGAGAAGCGCCGGGCAGTGTACTGGAATGCGCCGGGCCCGACTTTTCAAATGTCGTTGCCTTTCAGTCGCTGTCGAAGCGTTCGAACCTGCCGGGCATGCGAGTCGGCTTCGCTGCCGGCGACAAAAGATTTCTCGCGGCCTTTCACGAGCTGCGCAATGTCGCGGCTCCGCAAGTGCCGGTACCGCTGCAGCACGTCGCGGTCGCGGCCTATGGCGACGAGGCCCATGTCGAGGAGAATCGCAGGCTCTATCGCGTCAAGTTCGATCTCGCCGACCAGATTCTTGGCAACCGCTATGGCTACAAACGCCCACCCGGCGGCTTCTGTGTCTGGCTGGATGTGTCGGCGCGCGGCGGCGACGAGGCGGCGACGTTAAGACTCTACAAGGACGCCGGCGTGCGCGTCATTCCGGGCAGCTACCTCGCACGCCAGCAGCCCGACGGCTTCAATCCCGGCGCAGGCTACATTCGGCTCGCGCTGGTCTCGGATAGTGAATCGACGGCCGAGGCGTTGCACCGGCTGGTCGAAGTTCTCGATTAATCGCGGGGCTCCAAGCGCATGCCGGCGATCGAACGTGTGATTCCCCTGGTCGGCCATTTGCCGACATCGATCCGCGACGCCCTGGTGCGCAGGCTTCGCGAGCTGGCAGGCCTTGGCCTGATCGCGCTGTCCGGCGTGGTGGCGGCGGCGCTGATGACCTGGTCGGTGCAGGATCCGAGCCTCAGCCACGCCACTTCGCGCGCAATCCGCAACATCCTCGGCTATCCCGGCGCGATCGGTGCCGACCTGTTGATGCAGATCCTCGGCCTAGGGGCCATCATGGTTGTCCTGCCGGTCGCGGTACGGGGCTGGCGCATGCTGACCCACCGCGGTTTCGATCGCGAAGCGCTCCGGCTTTCCTGCTGGGTGCTCTGCATTGTGATCGCGGCGGGCTTTGCAAGCTGCTGGCCGCGCAGCGGCGCCTGGCCGTTGCCGACCGGGCTCGGCGGCGTCGTCGGCGACGCGCTGGTGCGCGCGCCCGCGGTCGCATTCGGGCCGCCCGGCTTGCTCTATCGGCTGGTGCTCGGGATCGTGTTCTTCGCAGGCACGGCCGCGACCTTCCTGATCGCGAGCGGCGCCGGCTCGCGCGCGGTGGAAGAGGAACCGACGCAGATCGAGGATGACGACGCTCCCTTCGTGGAAGAAGAGCATGACGGCGGCTCGATCTCGCTGGGCTGGATGTTTCACGCCGCCATGAGCGCAAGGGCGCGGCTCGTCCGTCTGGTGAGCAAGGCCTATCGCTCGCTGGTCGCAAGCGGCCCGCAATCCCGCGCAGCGTCGTTCGAACGTCAGGAACCAAATCTCGGCGGCCGGACGACGCCATCCTTGGCGCCGCAGGCCGATGACGATTTCGAGCACGAGGAAGACGACGAAGAGGAGGAGGTTGCCGCTGCGCGCACTCCGCGCAAGAAAGCCGCGCCGCGCAGCCCGGCGCGCAAATCCTCCGACAAGTTCGAGCTGCCTGCGGTGTCGATGCTGACGGCGCCCAAGGCCTCCGATCGGCAACCGCTCAGCAAGAGCGAGCTTGAGGCAAACTCGCGCGCGCTGGAAAGCGTGCTGGGGGATTTCGGCGTGCGCGGCGAAATCGTCAAGGCCCATCCGGGACCGGTGGTGACGCTGTATGAGCTGGAGCCCGCGCCCGGCATCAAATCCTCGCGCGTCATCGGGCTCGCCGACGATATCGCCCGATCGATGAGCGCGCTGTCGGCACGCGTCGCAGTCGTTCCCGGCCGCAATGCCATCGGCATCGAATTGCCGAACGGCCATCGCGAGAAGGTCTATCTGCGCGAGCTATTGATCGCGAAGGAGGCGGGCGAATCGGTCGCCAAGCTGCCGCTCTGCCTCGGCAAGAACATCGGCGGCGATTCCGTCATCGTCGATCTCGCGCGCATGCCGCATCTGTTGATCGCCGGCACCACCGGCTCGGGCAAGTCGGTGGCCATCAACACCATGATTCTCAGCCTGGTCTACCGCCTGCGTCCGGATCAATGCCGCCTGATCATGGTCGATCCGAAGATGCTCGAGCTTTCCGTCTATGACGGCATTCCGCATCTTTTGACTCCGGTCGTGACCGATCCGAAGAAAGCCGTCGTCGCGCTGAAATGGGCGGTGCGCGAGATGGAAGAGCGCTACAAGCGGATGGCCAAGTTAGGGGTGCGCAATATCGACGGCCATAATGCGCGGCTCATGGACGCCAAGGCCAAGGGCGAGGAACTGACGCGCACGGTGCATACCGGCTTCGACAAGGAGACCGGCAAGGCGATCTACGAGGAAGAGAAGCTCGATCTCGAACCGCTGCCCTATATCGTCATCATCGTCGACGAAATGGCCGACCTGATGATGGTCGCCGGCAAGGACATCGAAGGCGCGGTGCAGCGCCTGGCGCAAATGGCGCGCGCCGCCGGCCTGCATGTGATTCTGGCGACCCAGCGGCCGTCGGTCGACGTCATCACCGGCACGATCAAGGCGAACTTCCCGACCCGCATCTCGTTCCAGGTGACCTCAAAGATCGACAGCCGCACGATTCTGGGCGAGATGGGCGCCGAGCAACTGCTCGGACAGGGCGACATGCTCTACATGGCGGGCGGCGGGCGTATCAGCCGCGTGCACGGACCTTTCGTCTCGGACGAGGAGGTCGAGAAAGTGGTGCGTCACCTGAAGACGCAAGGCCAGCCGGAATATCTGGACGCCGTTACCGCGGAGGAGCCGACCGACGAGGACGGCGCGGTGTTCGATTCCACCGGCATGGGCGCTGATGGCGCCGGCGATCTGTTCTCGCAAGCGGTCGCCATCGTCAAGCGCGACCGCAAGGCTTCCACCAGCTATATTCAGCGCCGGCTGCAGATCGGCTACAACCGCGCCGCTTCGCTGATGGAAAGGATGGAGCTTGAAGGCATCGTCGGCCAGGCAAATCACGCAGGTAAGCGCGAGATCCTGGTCGAGGAAGAGGAGGGCGGCTTCTGAAGCAGGCGGTCAGGGCCGGTCGAACGCCGGAACCAGAATAATATTTTCACGGAAAAACGATACCTCCTTTCACCGAAACCGCGATAAAAGGGGCAACAGCCAATCAGGATTGTGCGTTGAAAATCAATCGAAAATCCCGAATCGCCGAATCGTTCGCGCCGCGCGTCACACACGCGGCGGTTGCCTTGTTGGTGGCTGTATCCCTGGCCGGCGCAGCCGAACGCGCTTGCGCGCAAGGCGTTCCGATGCCAAAGCCCGCGCCCAAGGGTCGTGATGGCTTGCAGATCAGCGACGCGCAGAAAGGGCCGCTGACGACCGGGGCAACATCGGCGGGGCCGCCGGATCCGGTCATTCCGGATCCGCGCCGCAATCTGCCGGTCAATATTTTCGCCTCGTTCGATGCCAATCAGAAGGCCCAGGCCGCGAAGGTGAGCGCCTACCTTTCGTCGCTGCAGACCCTGGTCGGGAACTTCGTCCAAGTCGCGCCCGACGGCACCAAGACCAAGGGCGATTTCTATATCCAGAAGCCCGGCAAGGTGCGCTTCGATTACGACCCGCCGAACCCGATCGACATCGTCGCCGACGGATCGTCGCTGGTGGTGCGCGACCGCAATCTCGCGACCCAGGACGTCTATCCGCTATCGCAGACGCCGCTGCGTTTCCTGCTGTCGGACCGCATCGATCTGTTGAAGGACACCAATGTGGTGAGCGTGACCGCGGATGACCTGTATATCAGCGTCACCATCGAGGAGAAACACGCGCTGATCGGCACCAGCCGGTTGATGCTGATGATCGGCGCCAAGGACGGCCAGCTCAAGCAATGGACGGTGACCGATCCGCAGGGCTACGACACCACGGTCGCGGTCTATAATCTGGATTCGTCCAAGAAGATCGATCCGAGCATGTTCAAGATCGACTTTACCAGATATCCGTCGACGCCGCCGGGCTGATCGGCGATCCAGAGGATTTTGTTGGCCGCGCGGCTTGGTTGCTTGCGCTTCCGAGCACGTTCCTCATAACTGGCCGGCATGCGGCTCTCCCTGACGACGTGGAACATCAATTCGGTGCGCCTGCGCATCGATCTGGTCGCGAAATTCATCAAATTGGTGCGGCCGGACGTTTTGTGCCTGCAGGAGACCAAATGCATCGACGACGCGTTTCCACTGAAGCGCTTTCGCCGCCTCGGCTACGAGCACGTCGCGTTGAACGGGCAAAAGGGCTATCACGGCGTCGCCGTGATCTCGAAACTGCCGTTCGAGACCTCCGACATCCGCACCTTCTGTGACAAGATCGATTCGCGCCACATCTCGGTCGCGTTCGGCGAAAAAGCCAAACTCGAAAAGCCGCTGGTGCTGCACAATTTCTACGTCCCCGCCGGCGGCGACATTCCCGATCCCGAACTCAATCCGAAATTCGACCACAAGCTCAAATTTCTAGACGAGATGAAGGCCTGCGAGCCGCTGCATCCCCGCGGCGACGACCGTCATATCCTGGTCGGCGATCTCAACGTCGCGCCGTACGAGAACGACGTATGGTCGCACAAGCAGCTCTTGAAAATCGTCTCGCACACGCCGATCGAATGCGAGAAGCTGCTTGCGGCCCAGACGCATGGCGAATGGTTCGACGTCGCGCGGATGCGCATTCCGCTGTCCGAGAAGGTCTACACCTGGTGGAGCTACCGTGCCGCCGACTGGACGGTCGGCGACCGCGGCCGCAGGCTCGATCACATCTGGGTATCGCGCGCGCTGAAGGATACGGTCAGCGATTTCCGGATTCTTCGCGACGCGCGCGGCTGGAATCGGCCTTCCGACCATGTGCCGGTGACGGTGATACTGGAGATGTGAATTCAGTTCCGGGTTCGCGCCCCGGAATGACCGGCTAATTGCTCAGTTTCGCGCCCGCCATCAGGATATCGCTGGCGATCTGGCTGGCGCGGCTGGCAAATTCGTCGCGCAGCCGGCGCGCCGCGGCGGGATCGCTTTCCAGCACCCGCTGAAACAGGCTGCGCGCCATGCGGATAGCGGAGGAAGGCTCGAGCGCGGTCGCGCTCGACGGCCGCCGCATCGGTACGATCAGCGCAAGTTCGCCGATCAGGGTGCCGGGACCCGCGATCGTCTCGGCGCCGGCGCCGTCATCGACGCGGAACCTGCCGCTCTGGACCACAAAACCGGAATCGGCTTCGTCGCCCTGGTTGAAGAGAAGATCGCCGCGGGCGAAGTTGCGCTGCTCGGAGCCGATCGCCAGCATGCGCAGCGAGGCGCTCCCCAACAGGCGCAGTGTCGGGACGCGCTCCAACAGGGCCACATCATCTTCGATCGACATTCAGAACCGGGGACCGGGAGACGTTGACATAGTTTATTGTCTTGACGCGAACCGCTTATCCACTTCACGGGAAAACGCTCTCGGGCGAATCGTCGTTCCGAATCGTATCACGGCACCAGCTTGTAGCCACCGGCTTCCGTCACCAGGATCTCAGGATTGGCAGCGTCCTTCTCGATCTTCTGGCGCAGCCGGTAGATATGGGTTTCCAGGGTGTGGGTGGTGACGCCCGAATTATAGCCCCACACCTCCTGCAGCAGCGTCTCGCGCGACACCGGGAGCTGGCCCGCCCGGTAGAGAAAGCGCAGGATCGCGGTCTCCTTCTCGGTCAGCCTAACCTTCCTCGCATTGGCGCCGGTCAGCATTTTCGAGCCGGGGCGGAAACTGTAGGGGCCGACCGAAAACACCGCGTCTTCGCTAGCCTCGTGCTGCCGGAGCTGCGCCCGGATCCGCGCCAGCAGCACCGCAAACCGGAACGGCTTGGCGACATAGTCGTTGGCGCCGGATTCGAGCCCGAGGATGGTGTCCGAATCGGTATCGTGCCCGGTGAGCATGATGATCGGCGCCTTGAAGCCGCCCTTGCGAAGGCTGCGCACCACTTCGCGGCCGTCGGTGTCGGGCAGACCGACATCCATCAGAACCAGATCGGGCGAATTGGCTTTGGCGGCGGTGGCGCCCTTGGCCCCGGTATCCACGGCGGAGGCTTCGAACTCGTCGTGCAGCGATAATTGCTCCACCAGCGTGTCGCGCAGATCGGTGTCGTCATCCACGATCAGGATCTTGCGGGCATTGGCCATAGGTACAATCCTCTAAGCGACAGCGGCGGAAGCAATTGTTCTGACAAGTTCCAAGGGGCTCGTTTCCCACGGGGCTCGTTCGGGCATATTTGGCTTTGACTTAAGCGACCATTACCGATTCACAAGCCGTTGTCCCAGTCTATCCCAGAAAAGGCAGGCATTTGGATGAATGTCCTGTAATGAACCGGGCGAAGCCCAAACGCGGTGATGGGTCAAGGAACTCCATGAAAAGGCGGGTAATTCCAATCGCTTACACGATGCATCGACGGAAACGACCGCTTTCCACGATATGGATTCGCTGCGCAGCTGGAAATTCCCGCCGCGGCCTTTTGACGGCGGGCGGGCGGATGATACCCGTGGCGCTCGGACGCGGCGGCATCCGCGCCAACAAGCGCGAGGGCGATGGCGGCACGCCGAGGGGCGTCTTCCACCCCCTCAGGCTCTGGTGGCGCGCCGACCGCCACACGCGGCCGCGGACCTTCTTGCCGGTCCGCGCCATTACCTCGGAGGACGCCTGGTGCGAAGACCCGAACGACCGGCACTACAACCGGCCGGTGCGGCTGGAGCGCGGCCGCGGTGGCGATCGGCTCAGGCGCGAAGACCACCTGTATGATTTCATCGTCGAGATCGATCACAATACCCGCCCGCGCATAACTGGGCGCGGCAGCGCGGTGTTCCTGCATCTGGCGCGGGAGAATTTTGGGCCCACCGCCGGCTGCGTATCGACGACCAGATCGGCGATGCTGCAGCTGTTGCAACGGCTGGGACCTCGGACCAAGATCGTCATCGGATAACAAAAGTCGAGGCGAGATTTCCGCGACATGCTCGATAAAGACCAGATCGTGGCCGCCTCGCGCACGCTGCAGCAGCATTGGCGCGCCGGCACCAAGCTTTCCAATCTCGATTCGCCGCAGCGTCCGCGCGATCGCGCCGAGGCTTATGCCATTCAGGCCGAGCTCGAACGCACGTCGTCCGCAAAACTGTTCGGCTGGAAGATCGCCGCCACCAGCGAGGCCGGGCAAAAGCACATCAATGTCGACGGCCCGATGGCCGGCCGCATCCTGTCCGAAACCGTCATTCCGGATGGCGGCACCGCGCCGATGGCCGGCAACGCAATGTGCGTGGCCGAACCCGAATTCGCCTTCCGCATGAAGCGAGATTTGCTGCCGCGGTCGTCACCTTACAGCGTAGCCGAAGTGCTCGGTGCCGTCGGTACGCTGCACCCGGCGATCGAAATTCCGGATTCGCGGTTTGCCGATTTCACTAGCGCCGGCGCCGCCCAGATCATCGCCGACAATGCCTGCGCGCATCTGTTCGTGCTGGGTGCCGCGACCGATGCGGACTGGCGCGCGCTCGACCTGGTCGAAGCGCGGCCGGTGATCAACTTGCGCGGCCGGCAATATGTCGGACACGGCATGAACGTGCTCGGCGATCCCAGGAAAGCGCTGGCCTGGTGCGCCAACGAATTGCGCAAGCTCGGCTTGACGCTGAAGCAAGGCGAAGTGGTGACGACAGGCACCTGTCACCCACCGTTGCCGATTGAGGCGGGCGATGTTGTCACAGCCGATTTCGGCTCGCTCGGAAAAGTGTCGGTGGCGTTTGAGTAAGACTCTCGATGTCGTCGCAACGAACTAGCGATGCCCGAAAATCGCCGAGCCGACACGGACATGCGTGGCGCCGAACTGGATCGCGATGGCGAAATCGGCGCTCATGCCCATCGACAGATTCTTCAGGCCGTTGCGCGCGGCGATTTTCGCGGTCAGGGCAAAATGCGGCGCCGGCGCCTGGTTCACCGGCGGGATGCACATCAGGCCGGTAATGGCGAGGCCATAGTGCTCGCGGCAGCTTGAGATGAAGGCGTCGGCCTCGCCTGGCGCGATGCCCGCCTTCTGCGGTTCCTCGCCGGTGTTGATCTGCACGAATAATTCAGGGCGCTTGTTTTGAGAATTGATTTCTTTGGCTAACGCTTGGCAAATGCTCGGACGATCGACCGAATGGATGGCATCGAACAGCGCCACTGCTTCCTTCGCCTTGTTGGATTGCAAGGGACCAATCAGATGCAGCGACAGCCCCGGGTAAACCGATATTAACCCTGGCCACTTGGCCTTGGCTTCCTGCACGCGGTTTTCGCCGAAAACGCGCTGCCCGGCGACGATCACGGGCGTAATAGCTTCCGCGCCGAAGGTCTTGGAGACGGCGATCAGCGTCACTTCAGTGCGCTCGCGCCGCGCCTCCACGCACGCGCGCGCGATCTCCTGCTCCACCGCAACCAGCGCGTTTGGTAAATGCAAGCTTTCAGGAGCGGTAATTTCAGGCGTCATGTCATCTGCCGGGTCGGTAGAATTACGGTGGTAGGTCTATTTTTACCGAGTTCGGGAAAGGCTTTTTGAACCATTCCTTCTACCCTCATGCCGGGTAGGGGGACCAGGATGTTTAGCGTTAGTTTCAACCGCAAGAGAGTGAAACTCAAGCAGCTTCTCGGAATCCGTGCGCGGCTGGCGCTGTTGGCCGTGATCTTGGTGGCGCCCTTGATGCTGGAACGCGCCCGTTCGCTCGAGGACGCCCGCGCCAAACAGATCGCACTCGCTTCGGAAGATTTCTCCAATCTCGCCAGGCACAGTGCCGATACCCAGCGCGAAGTGATCTCTTCGGTCGAGACGATGCTGAAATCGGCGGCCTATATCCGCGCCTCGGCCGGCGGCATCAGCCGCAGCTGCGACATCCTGCGCGCCAGCCTGCCCACCAATCTGCCCTGGATTCGCAACCTCCTGATCGCAGGCGGGGATGGGCGTGTCCAGTGCTCGACCAACAATTCGTTCGTCGGCCTCGATCTCAGTGATCGCCCCTATTTCAAGAAGGCGCAAGCGAGCGGCGATTTCGTCTTCAGCGATTTTCTGCTCTCGCGTCCCGCCCAGGATCCGATGGTGATGGCGGCCTATCCGGTGTCCGCCATCAACAGCGACGTGGACGCCATCATTTTCGCCGGCGTCAATCTCGACTGGATGTCGAAGCTGATGAGCAATCTCGCCGGCCGGCCCGGCATTTCCGCGGTGCTGGTCGATAGCGTGGGCACCGTGCTGGCGGCGCCTCCGGATGAATCCAGCCTGATCGGCAAGTCGCTCGACGATATCCCGATGTTGTCGGGGTTCGCGCAAACCGCGCTCGATTCGAGCCAGGACGAGGGATCGCTCTTCTTCATGGCCGCCGACGGATCCAAGCGCGAGGTCAGCTTCTCGCGCATCGCCGACACCGGATCGCGCCTGATCGCCAGCATCGACGAGAACAGCGTGACCGCGGCCATCAACCGCGATATCCGCACCGCCTATCTGCAGCTCGGTTTCGTCTGCCTGTTCGTCCTGCTCGGCGCGTTGATCGCCGCGGAGAAGCTCATCATCAAGCCGATCGACATGCTGGCGACCATGGCGAAGCGCTTCGGCCAGGGCGACTGGTCGGCGCGCGCGGCGCGCGGCCGCCTGCCGTCCGAATTCGTGCCGCTGGCGCGAGCCTTCAACGCGATGGCGGCGCAGCTCGCCCAGCGCGAGCGCGACCTGATCGCCTCCAACGACAGGCTCACCGTGATCGCCTCGATCGACATGCTGTCGGGGCTCGCCAATCGCCGCGGCTTCCAGAGCCGGCTCGATTTCGAGTGGCTGAGGTCGCAGCAATATGGCAACGAGCTGTCGCTGTTGATGATCGACGTCGATCACTTCAAGCTCTACAACGATACCTACGGTCATCCCGAAGGCGATGCCTGCCTGACCAAACTCGGCGGTACGCTGTCCAACATCGCCGCCGAGACCATGGGTTTTGCCGGACGCTATGGCGGCGAGGAATTCTGCCTGCTGCTGCCGAACACCGATGCCGCCCGGGCGCGGGAGATCGGCGAGATGGTGCGCGTGGCGGTGCAGAATCTCGCGCTTCCGCACTCGACCTCGATCCATCAAAACGTCACCGTCAGCATCGGCGTGGCCTCCACCTGTCCGAACGACGCCCAGCGGCCCGGCGACCTGATCGAGGCCGCGGACGCCGCGCTCTACGCCGCCAAGCATCGCGGCCGCAACACCGTGGTCGAACACGGTTTTGTGCGGATCAGCGACACCGACGGCGGGGTCGCGTGGGCGAGCTAGCTGGCCCGCATTTTGAAGCTGCCGGGCGTTGACCCCGCCGCCGCTTTTGTGGCCTAGTCCGCCGTCCTCAAAACGGGCGCGAATCCACCAAAAGCCCAAGCTGTTCCATGACCTCCGAACGTTACAACGCCCGCGAATCCGAGCCGCGCTGGCAGCGCCAGTGGGACGAAAAGGCGATCTTTTCGTCCAAAAATGACGATTCCAGACCGAAATATTACGTGCTCGAGATGTTTCCCTATCCGTCCGGGCGCATCCATATCGGCCATGTCCGGAACTACACGCTTGGCGACGTGCTGGCGCGCTACATGCGCGCCAAGGGGTTCAACGTACTGCACCCGATGGGCTGGGACGCGTTCGGGCTACCGGCCGAGAACGCCGCGATCGAGCGCAAGGTCGCGCCAAAGGCCTGGACCTACGACAACATCGCCGCGATGAAGAAGCAGTTGCGCTCGATCGGCCTGTCGCTCGACTGGAGCAGAGAGTTCGCGACCTGCGACCCCTCCTACTACAAGCATCAGCAGAAGCTGTTTCTGGATTTTCTGCGCGCGGGGCTGGCCGAGCGCGAACAGCGCAAGGTGAATTGGGATCCGGTCGACATGACCGTGCTCGCCAACGAACAGGTGATCGACGGGCGCGGCTGGCGCTCGGGCGCCGTCGTCGAGCAGCGCGAGATGAGCCAGTGGGTCTTCAAGATCACCAGATATGCGCAGGAGTTGCTGGACGCGCTCGACGGGCTCGACCGCTGGCCCGACAAGGTGCGGCTTGATGCAGCGCAATTGGATCGGCCGCTCCGAGGGGCTGTTGATTCGTTTTGCGCTTGATCCTTTGACCGCGCCCAATGGCGAAACCGAACTGAAGATTTTCACGACGCGGCCGGACACGCTGTTCGGCGCGAAGTTCATGGCGATCTCGGCCGATCATCCGCTGGCGCAGGCGGCGGCGGCGAAGAATCCGAAGCTCGCCGAGTTCATCGCGGAAGTGAAACGTATCGGCACCGCGCAGGAGATCATCGATACCGCGGAAAAGCAGGGCTTTGACACCGGCATCCGGGCGATCCATCCGTTCGATGCAACCTGGAAGCTGCCGGTCTATGTCGCCAATTTCGTGCTGATGGAATACGGCACCGGCGCGATCTTCGGCTGCCCGGCGCATGACCAGCGCGACCTCGACTTCGTCAATAAATACGGGCTCGGCAATATTCCGGTGGTGTGCCCGCCGGACGTCGACCCCAAGACGTTCGTGATCACGGACACCGCCTATGACGGCGACGGCCGCATGATCAATTCGCGCTTCCTCGATGGCATGACCATCGAGCAGGCCAAAGAGGAGGTCGCGAAGCGGTTGGAGGCAGAGCTTCGGGGCAATGCGCCGGTCGCCGAGCGGCAAGTGAACTTCCGCCTGCGCGACTGGGGTATCTCGCGCCAGCGCTATTGGGGCTGCCCGATCCCGGTGATCCATTGCCCAAAATGCGGCGTGGTGCCGGTTCCGGATAGCGAGCTGCCGGTAACGCTGCCGGAGGACGCCACCTTCGACAGACCGGGCAACGCGCTCGATCACCATCCGACCTGGAAGCACGTCGCCTGCCCGAAATGCGCCGGCAAGGCCCAACGCGAAACCGACACCATGGACACGTTTGTGGATTCGTCCTGGTATTTCGCGCGCTTCACCGATCCCTGGAATGAAAAGGCGCCGACCACGCGCGCGGTCGCCGACCGCATGATGCCTGTCGATCAGTATATCGGCGGCGTCGAGCATGCGATCCTGCACCTGCTCTACAGCCGATTCTTCACCCGCGCGATGAAGGCGACCGGCCATATCGACATGGACGAGCCGTTTGCGGGCATGTTCACCCAAGGCATGGTGGTGCACGAGACCTATCAAAGGACCGATGGCTCCTATGTGACCCCTGCCGAGGTGAAGATCGAGACCGGCGGTAACGGCCGCCGCGCCGTGCTGCTCGCGACCGGCGAGGACATCACGATCGGTTCGATCGAGAAAATGTCGAAGTCGAAGCGCAACACGGTCGACCCCGACGACATCATCGCGACCTACGGCGCCGACGTCGCGCGCTGGTTCATGCTGTCGGATTCGCCGCCCGATCGCGACGTAATCTGGAGCGACGAGCGGGTGCAGGGCGCTTCGCGCTTCGTGCAGCGTTTGTGGCGGTTGGTCGGCGAGTTCGGCCGAAATCGCCAAAGCGGCGCCCGCGGTTCGGCCAGCGTCGTTCGCAGCCGACGCGCTGGCGCTCCGCAAGGCGGCCCATGGCGCGCTGGACAAGGTTTCGGGGGGCATCGAGCGGCTGCATTTCAACGTCTGCCTGGCCCATATCCGCGAATTCGCCAACGCGCTGGCGGAAGTGCTGGCGCGGGAGGGCCGGCCCGCGCCCGACTTGGCACCCGATCTGGCCTGGTCGGTTCGGGAAGCAGCCCAGATCCTGGTCCAACTGTTCGCACCGATGATGCCGCATCTGGCCGAGGAGTGCTGGCAGGTGTTGGGCCAGGGTGGGTTGATTTCGGAGGCCGATTGGCCCCAAATCGAACGCGATTTGCTGGTTGAAGACGCGGTGACGCTGGTGGTCCAGGTCAACGGCAAGAAACGGGGCGAGGTTACGGTTGCCAAGGCGGCCCAGAATTCCGAAATTGAGGCTGCCGTTTTGGCGCTCGATGCGGTAAAATTGGCACTGGGAGACAAGCCCGTCCGCAAGATCATTATAGTTCCGATGAGGATCGTAAATGTCGTTGGCTAAAATCCGCATCGCCGCTCGGTTGTTGGCCGTGGCCGCCCTGGCGGCGCTGACGGCCGGCTGCTTCCAGCCGATGTATGCCGAACATAGCGACGGCACCCCGGGCCTGCGCGAAAAGCTGGCGGGGGTGGAGCTTCCGCCCGTCGAGAAGCCGAACGCCTCGCGCGAGGCCAGGATCGGGGTCGAGATCCGCAACGCGCTGGCATTCAAGCTCTATGGCGAGGCCACCGGCATGCCGCCGACCCACCGGCTGGTGCTGCATTTCAGTACCAGCCGTTCGTCGCTGCTGGTTTCCACGACGACGGGGTTGCCGACCAGCGAGAACGTTGGCCTCGATGCGCAATTCAACCTGATCGAGATCGCCACCAACAAATCAGTCATGAGCGGCAGCACGTTCTCGCGCGTGTCCTACGACATCCCGGGTTCCTACCAGCGCTTCGCGCGCGAACGCGCCTTCCGCGACGCCGAAGACCGTGCCGCCGACCAAATCGCGGAGAATATCCAGACCCGGCTGGCGTCGTTCTTCTTCGCCGGCACCTGATTTGGTCGCGCTGCGCGGAAAAGAGATCGACAGCTTCCTGGCCCGGCCCGATTCCGGGCCGCCCCATCATCCTGCTCTACGGTCCCGACGCAGGCCTGGTGCGCGAGCGCGCCGATGCGCTGCTGGCTTCCGCAGTCGACGACCCCAACGATCCCTTTGCGCTGGTGAGGCTCGACGGTGACGAGCTTTCCGCCGAGCCGTCGCGGCTGGTTGACGAGGCCTTGACCGTGCCGCTGTTCGGCGGCCGTCGCGCCATCCGCGTCCGTGCCGGCTCGCGCAGTTTCGCAAGCGGCGTCGACACGCTCGCCGAGATGCCGCTGAAAGACTGCCGGATCGTGATCGAGGCCGGCGAACTGCGCCCCGAATCGCCGCTGCGCAAGGCCTGCGAGCGGGCGAAAACGGCGGTGGCGATCGGCTGCTATCCGGACGGTGAGCGCGATCTGGCCAGGCTGATCGACGACGAATTGCGCCTTGCCAACTTACGCATCGCGCCCGATGCGCGGGCGTCGCTGATGGCGCTGTTGGGCGGCGACCGCCAGGCCTCGCGCAACGAGCTGCGCAAGCTGGCGCTGTTCGCGCACGGCGAAGGCGAGGTGACGCTCGACCATGTGATGGCCGTGGTGGCGGATGCCTCCGAGCTGAAGCTCGATCCGATCGTTGACGGTGCGTTTGCGGGAAAGCCGGAACTGGTCGAGAGCGAGTTTGCCAAGGCGATCGTTGCCGGCACCTATCCCGGCGTCATCATCTCGGCCGCGCAGCGCCAGGCGGCGTGGCTGCACAAATCGGCGCTGGCGGTGGCCGAGGGAACGCCGCTATCGACGCTGCTCGACGGCGGCTTTCCGCGGCTGCACTTTTCCCGAAAAGCGGCGGTCGAAACCGCGCTGCGCAATTTCAACGCGGCGCGGCTGCTGGTTATCATCGAGCAGCTCGCCACTTCAGCGCTCGACATGCGCAAGCAGCCCTCGCTCGCCGCCGCCATCGCCCAGCGGACGTTGCTGTCGGTCGCGGTGAACGCGAAGCGGCGAAGCTGACTACTTTCCCCTCGCCTCGCTCTTGCGCGGAGCGGTAAAGGCGACCTCTTCGCCCTACTTCTTCTTCGCCCGCTCGATGCCCTCGACGATCAGTTGGTACGCATCCTCAGGCGAGCCCCAGCGCAGCACCTTCACCCATTTGCCGGGTTCGAGGTCCTTGTAGTGCTCGAAGAAATGCCGGATTTGCGCGAGCGTAATGTCGGGCAGGTCGCTGTAGCTCTGCACCTTGTCGTAGCGCTGGGTCAGTTTCGACGACGGCACCGCGATGATCTTCTCGTCACCGCCGGCTTCGTCTTCCATCAACAGCACGCCGACCGGCCGCACGCTCATCACGGCGCCCGGTACGATCGCGCGGGTGTTGGCGACCAGGACGTCGCAGGGGTCGCCATCGTTGGAGAGCGTATGCGGGATGAAGCCGTAATTGCCGGGATAACGCATCGCGGTATAGAGGAACCGGTCGACCACCAGCGTGCCGGCCTCCTTGTCCATCTCGTATTTGATCGGTTCGCCGCCGACCGGCACTTCGATGATGACGTTGACCTCGCGCGGCGGGTCGATCCCGATCGAGATGGCGTCAATGCGCATGGATGGCTCCGTTAAGGCCTGGCTTCAACTCTCGGATACGGGTCGGCGCGCGCAAAAGCCGGCTGGCAGGCCGGCTCTAGCTTATTGTTTGAGCATGATCTTTTCGGAAAACTGGTACCCACTTTTCCGGATCATGCTCTAGCTGGTCCAGGCGAAGGCAACCTTGTCGAGCGACTTCGGCCCGAACTTCTCCGAGGAGCGTGCCACCATGCGGCCGCCGAGCGCGCGGTAGAACTCGGTAGCGGGGTCGTTGTCGGACAGCGCCCAGACCACCATGCTCTTCAGCCCGCTCTGCGCGAGGTCGCGCTTGGCGGCGGTGAACAGGCGGCGGCCGAAGCCGAGGCCCTGAAATTCAGGGCGCAGATAAAGCTCGTAGATCTCGCCTTCGAAATGCAGGCTGCGTGCGCGGTTACGGCCGTAATTGGCGTAGCCGGCGACCTTGTCGCCGAACACCAGCACGCTGACGCGGCTGCCCTTGCGGATCGCGCTGTCCCACCAATGCGGGCCGCGGCGGTTGATCAGTTTTTCCAGTTCGGAGCCGGGAATGATGCCCTGATAGGCCGAACGCCAGGCCTCGTCATGGGTAGATGCCACCGCGGGCGCATCCGCAGCTTTGGCCGGCCGAACCTCGATCAGGGTAGTGCTCATGGGTATGGATCAAAGCAAGTCGGCGCCTCGGCTTCAAGGTCTTTCATTAATTATCGGTTAAGCTGTGGACTTTCTGCATCAGTTGATCGGCCGGTTGTACCGAAAAAGGACATCGGGCGCCCGAAACGGCATTGGACCAATGCGCACAACGAAGATCGATCCAGATATCGGCCTTTCGACCAAACCAATCAGTGGAAAAGACTCCTGATTTGATTCGCCGCCGGTATGCTTCCAAGCGCTAATTCCTCGGCGGACCCGGCGATCCATGCGGCCTTTCCCCATAGTTCTCGCTGTCGTTTTGCTTGGCGCCGTCTGCAGCCAGAGCGCGTCGGCGCAATCGCAACTGGGTGCGCAAGGCGTGGAAGGCGAGCCCGACCGCGAGCAACAGTGGCTGGTCCCTTCATCCGATCCCGCTCGGCCGGCGCATGCGGTGCTATTCCGCCCGCCCGGCGACGGGCCATTCCGGCTCGCTCTGATCGCGCACGCCTCGACACAGAACGTGCTGCGGCGCGCTCAAATGCCGCAGCCGGAATATCGCGCGCTGGCCGCGTTCCTGGTCGCGCGTGGACTTGCAGTGCTGGTGCCGGAGCGCCTCGGCCATGGGGCGACCGGCGGCAGCTATGTCGAAGACCAGGGCGGCTGTGACGATGCCGACTATGTCCGCTCCGGCCGCGCCACGGCGCAAGAGATCGCGCTGGCGCTGGATTTCCTGCGCGGGCAATCGTTCATTCGGCGCGATGGCGCGGTCGTCGTCGGCCATTCGGCTGGCGGCTGGGGCGCGCTGGCGCTGGCCGGCGAAGACCCGAAGGCCGTCGCCACCATCGTTGCGTTCGCGCCGGGACGCGGCGGCCATGCCAACGATTTTCCCAACCAGGTCTGCGCGCCGCAGACGCTGATCGCTGCGGCCACGGCGTTCGGCAAGGGTGCGCGGCTGCCGGTAACCTGGCTGGTGGCGGCGAACGACACGTATTTTTCGCCCGAACTGTCGCGGCAGCTCGCCGACGCGTTCCGCGGCGCGGGCGGCAAGGCCTTTTTTTCCGTGCTGGCGGCGTCCGGCAGCGAGGGGCACTGGATGGCCGAAACCGCGGGCGGGGTAAGTCTGGCCGCACCTGCGCTCGATCGCGCCCTGAAGCTGCAGCAACCGGGTGCGGTGAAGAAGCGATGACGGCCTATTTCCTCGTCAAATATCTGCATGTGATCGGCGCCATCGTGATCCTCGGCACCGGCGCGGGCATCGCCTTTTTCATGCTGATGGCGCACAGAAGCGGAGACGCGGCGTTCATCGCGCGCACCGCCGCGACCGTCGTGGCCGCCGACATGCTGTTCACACTGACGGCTGTTATCCTGCAACCCGTCACCGGCGGCCTCTTGATGATGCTGTCGTCGACTTCGTTCGCCGAGCGCTGGGTTTCCGCCTCACTCGTGCTTTATGCGCTGGCAGGCCTGCTCTGGATTCCCGTCATCTTCATGCAGATCGAGATGCGCGATCTGGCAAGCGCCGCGGCGGCTGCGAGCCGACCGCTCCCGCCGCGCTATTTTGCGCTGTTTCGCCGCTGGTTCTGGTTCGGCATTCCCGGTTTCGGCTCGGTCATGATCATCCTGTGGCTGATGATCGCAAAGCCGGAGATTCAGCTTTAACCCATGAGCGAAAACACGCCGCGCAAAATCCTGGTGCTTGGCGGCTCCGGCCTGATCGGACGGTTCGTCACCGACGATCTGCGCCGCACCACCGCGATCGCCGAATTGCGCCGCGGCGTGACCCGCGATCCGCACCCCTGGATGACCGCAACCGGTATCGCACCGAAAACCATCGCGCAGATGATTGGCCAACGCCCCGCCACCATTCAGGACAAATGGTTCGCGCGGCTGTTCCTGGTCAAAGCGCTGGTGATCGCGAGCCTGGTGACGTTCTGGGCCGTGTCGGGCTTCATCGCGCTGTTCGTTTCCTATCACGCGGCGGCCGGTATCCTGAGTTCTCATGGCTTTCCGGCGCCGCTGATCGCACCGATCACGATCGGTACCAGCCTGTCGGATATCGGGGTCGGGGTTCTCATCGCCTTCCGCCGCACTTCCGCCGTCGGGCTCATCGCGGGTATCGTGGCGTCGCTCGGCCATATGGGGGGAAGCGCAATCCTGACGCCGGATTTGTGGATCGAGCCACTGGGCGCGCTGGTCAAGACTGGGCCTGCGATTGTGCTAATGCTGGTGGCACTGTTGACGCTGGATAGCCGATAGATGGCGCTTTTCAAGCGAAGTGGGTACCGGTTCCCGTCAAGAAAACGCGTCAAAGAAAGAGCGAACGCAAGTGAGTACGTGGCCGGACGACGATGTGATCCTCTATGACGGCGTGTGCATATTCTGCTCGCGCTGGATCGCCTTCATCGCCGCGCGCGATAAAGCGGCGCGCTTTCGCTTCACCGCGATCCAGTCGCCCTACGGCACCCGGCTGGCGCAGACCTTCGGCATCGACCCCGACGATCCCGACACCAACGCCGTCGTCCACGGCGGCGTTGCCTACCTGAAATCCGACGGCGCGCTGACCGTGCTGTCGCTGTTGCCGGGCTGGGGCTGGGCACGTGCCTTCTTCGCCGTGCCAAAACCCTTGCGCGACGCGGTCTACAGCCTCGTGGCCAGGAATCGCTACCGGATCTTTGGCAAGTACGAGGAGTGCTTCGTGCCGGATGCGGCGATGAAGGCGAGGGTGATGGAGTAGGCGTCATTACGACGACCTCGGGTCATCGCTTCGTCAGCGTCCCCAAAATTTCCTCCGCCGCCCGCTCTCCCGAATCCCTCGCCCCGTGCGCGGTGGAGAAAAAGTTCGGCGAGGTCGCTTCGCCGGCAAAGAACAGGCGACCGTCGACCGGGGCTGCGAGCACGGCGCGTTGGCCGGCGTGGCCCGGCAGCGCGTGCGAATAGGAGCCGCGCGCGAAGGGATCATGGGCCCAGCGTGATTCCTTGAGCGGCTTCAATTTGCGCCTGATATCGTTGCCGAGGAAGCCGGCGATCTCGTCGATGCTGTGCGCCGCGATCGCGCCGTCGCCGGCGTCTTCCAGGGCTTGCGCAAATCGTCCGCCGAAAAAACCCTCGATGCAGGGCTGGCCGAACGGGCGCAGATGGTAGGTCCCCATCTCGGTTCGCATGGTGGCGCCGCGCAGGTTTCCCTCCTGTGGCAGCGCTTCCGGGTCGTCCAGCGCCAGCATGACCTTGTCGGCGAGGCCGAGCGGCAGGCCGGCCGCGGCATCGACCTTCGCCGGCAGCGCCGGGTGAAAGCGGATCGCCGCTTGCGCGATCAGGTTGGTCGGCACGGTGACGATCGCCTTGCTCGCCATCAGCGTTCCCAAGGAGGTCTCGATGCGCAGGCGTTGGCCTGAGTGGTCGATCAGCGTGACGTTGCAGTTCAGCGCCAGCGGCAGCCGGGCTCCGTAGGCCGCCATCAGCGCGCCATAGCCGCGCCGCACCCGCCAATTGACGTTGGTGTCCTCGTAGGCGTCCATGTCCGATATCGAGACCTGGTCGAGTTCGCAGCCGTTCACATAGGTCGAGATCGCATCGATCATCGGGTTCCAGCGGTTGCCGGGCTCGAGACAAAGATTGGCTGGGCTGTCGCGACCGCTTCTCGCGGCCTGTTCGGCGCGGTCGTAGAAGGCGTCGAGCGCGCGGATGAAATCGTCGCGCTCGGTTTGCGGAAAGGCCTTGCCGAAGGCGCGCTCGCGCCAGGGCGGCAGCGCCTTGTTGACCTCGAAATTCAGCCGGTCTGCGATTGCGACGAACGAGTTCTTGTCGGCCGAATGCAGCCAGCCACAGCCGACGTCGAAGATCACATCCGGCGCGGCCTGGACGGTGTAGCCGCGCCCGCCGACCCGGTCGCGCGCCTCCAGCACGATGGTGGAGAGCCCCGAGTTCTGCAGCGCATGCGCCGCGCCGAGGCCCGCGGCACCTGCGCCGATGATGGCGACGTCGACGGAGGAGGGGAGGGAACTCATGTGCCCGGCTCTAGCACGTTCGTTATTGGGCTTGAAGCCAACCCTATTACCGCTGTCATCACCCGCGAAGGCGGGTGACCCAGCATTCCAGAGACGCCTGTGATCGAACCGATAGGCCGCGGCGTACTGGATGCCCCGCTTTCGCGGAGCATGACGGACTGAATTGTTACGCTACCGCTTCCTTGGCCTTTTCGGCGCGCTTGCGCTCGTTGGGGTCGAGGAACTTCTTGCGCAGGCGGATCGATTTCGGCGTCACCTCGACGAGCTCATCGTCCTCGATATAGGCGAGTGCCTTTTCCAGGGTCATCCTGATCGGCGGCGTCAGCCGCACCGCTTCGTCCTTCGAGGTGGTGCGGATGTTGGTGAGCTGCTTGCCCTTGAGCACGTTGATCTCGAGGTCGTTGTCGCGGGTGTGCTCGCCGACGATCATGCCCTTGTAGACCTTCCAGCCCGGCTCGATCATCATCGGGCCGCGGTCTTCCAATTTGAACATCGCATAGGCGACCGCTTCGCCCTGGTCGTTGGAGATCAGGACGCCGTTGCGGCGGCCCTGGATCTCGCCCTTATACGGCGCATAGCCGTGGAACAGGCGGTTCATGATCGCGGTGCCGCGGGTGTCGGTGAGCAATTCGCCCTGGTAGCCGATCAGGCCGCGGGTCGGCGCGTAGAACACCAGCCGCAGACGGTGGCCGCCGGAGGGGCGCATCTCGATCATCTCGGCCCTGCGCTCGCTCATCTTCTGCACCACGACGCCGGAATGCTCCTCGTCGACGTCGATCACGACCTCTTCGACCGGCTCCAGCCACTGCCCGGTGGCCTCATCCTTCTTCAAGACGACGCGGGGCCGCGATACCGAAAGCTCAAAACCTTCGCGGCGCATGGTCTCGATCAGGATCGCGAGCTGCAATTCGCCGCGGCCCGAGACTTCCATGGAGTCCTTGTCGGAGGCTTCGGTGACGCGCAGCGCGACATTGCCTTCGGCCTCGCGCAACAGGCGATCGCGGATCATCCGGCTCGTGACCTTGTCGCCTTCGGTGCCGGCCAGCGGCGAGTTGTTGACGATGAACGACATCGACACCGTCGGCGGGTCGATCGGCTGCGCCTTCAAAGGCGTATCGACGGATGGATCGCAGAAGGTATCGGCGACGGTGCCCTTGGTCAGCCCGGCAATCGCGACGATGTCGCCGGCTTCGGCCTCGTCCAGCGGGGTGCGCTCGATGCCGCGGAAGGCGATGATCTTGGTGATCCGTCCGTTTTCGATCAGCTTGCCGTCGCCGGCGAGCACCTTGACGGCCTGGTTCGGCTTGATGGTGCCGGAGGTGATGCGGCCGGTGATGATGCGGCCGAGATAGGGGTTGGCCTCCAGGATGGTGCCGATCATGCGGAACGGACCTTCTTCCACCGTCGGCGGCGCGACGTGGCGCAGGATCAGGTCGAACAAAGGCTGCATGCCGGCGTCCTTGGGACCCTCCGGGCTCGTCCGCCATCCAGCCCTGCTTGGCCGATCCGTAGAGAATCGGGAAATCGAGCTGCTCCTCGCTGGCATCCAGCGCCGCGAACAGGTCGAACACCTCGTTGATGACTTCGGTCGGCCGCGCATCGGGGCGGTCGACCTTGTTGATGACGACGATCGGCTTGAGGCCGACTTTCAGCGCCTTGGAGACGACGAACTTGGTCTGCGGCAGCGGGCCTTCGGCGGCGTCCACCAAGACCAGCGCGCCATCCACCATGTTGAGGATGCGCTCGACCTCGCCGCCGAAATCGGCGTGGCCGGGGGTGTCGACGATGTTGATGCGGGTATCCTTCCACTGCACCGAGGCTGCCTTGGCCAGGATGGTGATGCCGCGCTCGCGTTCCAGATCGTTGGAATCCATCGCGCGCTCGACCACGCGCTGGTTGTCGCGATAGGTGCCGGATTGCTGCAGCAGGCGATCGACCAGCGTGGTCTTGCCGTGGTCGACGTGGGCGATGATGGCGACGTTGCGGAGGTTCATGGACTGCTTCTTCTGGGTCGTGCATGGTGGGAGTGCGATCTCACCGGAAAACCGGGACCCCATCTTTCCGGATCGCGCTCAAAAACCTGAAATTCTGGCGGACCTCGGGGTCTAAAAAGGAAGCCCGGCCAAAAGGACCGGGCACACCTTACGCGTTGCGCTGCAATATAGTCAGAAAAGGTCAAAAAACAATGACTTGTTTACGATTTGGGTGAGCGATTTTTGGGCCAAGCCGGGAGCCAAGCCGGGAGCCATGTCACGAGGTCTGGATGAGGTGTGGGCATCTCTGCCTGCGATTCCCGACCGGGTCCGGCTTCACGCGGTCGAAGTCTTGGGCCTTCGGGAGTCTTGGGTCTTCGGGAGCTTCGGGCCTTCGAAACCTCGACCAAATGTTAACGCCGCACGATCGCAACCAGGATCAGGATCAATCCGATCAGGCCGACGGAGAATGTGATGGCTGCGATCGAAGCAAGGCCCGGGTCGGATAGATGACCGGCGCCAATGAGCACCGTACACAGCCCCGGCAGCAGCAGAACGATACCTCCGATGACCATCAATGCGGTCAGGCAGCCGCTGCGCGGTGGTGGTGCGGGAGGAAGCGGTTGCGGCGCAACGTTATCGGTGTTGCTCATGGAGCCCCTTGGATTCGCCGGCCATGCCGGCACGGATGCCGTCGATGCTGGCCGTTGCGATAAAACAGATTGTAGGTGTCGAACGGGATGATCTCGCCCTTCGGCGTCACGAAATGGATGCAGGAACGCTTGACGTTGCCGACGCAGAAATTGAAGCGGTCGAGGAACTGCACGATCGTGACGCGGAACACGTTCTCGTAGCCGAGGCCCGCGGGCACCTCGACACGTCGGCAGGCAGCACAGCAACTCGGCCACGCGCTCGCTGGTGTTGAGCGGGCCCGACGACAGCGAGAACAGCTCGATGAATTTTTCGCCGCAGCGCCGGCTATTTCTCGGAGCTGATCGTGTTGGGCATCACCGCGAGCAGCTCCTCCCGCGGCATCAGCGAGGTCAGCGGCAGCACGGTCCCGCCGTTGCGCAAGCCATAGCCGATCGAGATGCTCTCGGGATTGCAGGGCAGCGGGATCATGTCGTCGGCGCCGAACACGCCGGTCCTCGACCACGCGCTCGCCGGATCTCGGACAGCACGATGCGGTCGCTATCCTTGTCGAAATTCTCGTTGCGGCCGGCGTCCTGCACCGGCTGGAAGGTGACGCCGCGCACGCATCGCCATTCCAGCGCGTGGCGGACGATCGTCGCCGATCTCGCCGTCGTTGACGCCGCGCTTGACGGTGACGACCAGGGTGGTCGAAACGCCGTGCCGCTCCAGATTCTCCAGCGCCTGCTGGCGCACGTCGCGCAAATCGGCGCCGCGCAGGTTCATCAGCGCGTCGCGCTCGAGCGAATCGAACTGCAGGTAGACTTCCAGCCCGCGCTTGTTCTCCGCCAGCCGGGCCACGAATTCCGGCTCGCGCGCGATGCGCAGGCCGTTGGTGTTGATCATGACATGGCGGATCGGCCGGGCGCGCACCGCATCGAGAATGGCGAAGAAATCCGGATGCAAGCGTCGGCTCGCCGCCCGAAATCTGCACCAGATCGGGCTCGCCTTCGCTCGCGACCAGCGCGTCCAGCATGCGTCTCGACGGTCGCCAGCGGCGTGAAGCTGGCGCGCGCCGGCGAGGATTTCGGCGAAGCACACCGGGCAGGTCAGGTTGCAGTGCTCGTTGATCTCGATCAGCGCCAGGCAGGAATGCTGCTCGTGGTCGGGGCATAGCCCGCAGTCGAAGGGGCAGCCGTATTCGGTGCGGCGCTGAAACGACAGCGGCTTGTCGCCGGGCTTGATGATAGTCCTTGCAGAGCTGCCAATAGGCGGCATCGGTCGAGACCAGCGTCGACTGGACGCCGTGCTGCCCGCAGCGCTTCTCGTACCAGACCTCGTTGCCGAGAATCTGGATCTTGGTCGGCACCAGCGCCAGGCAGGTTTCGCACAGCGAGGTGGTCTGGCCCCAGAACATATAGGGACGCGATCTACGCAGCGGCGCGTTCATGCTTCAATCTCGCGGGCCGGGCGCGGTCGCCAGCATGACGCCGGCGTAGAACAGGATGAAGAGCGACAACAGGTGAAACAATGTCAGAGGACCGATCACCGGCGCCATAGGGCTTGAGGAATTCCCAGAGGAAGCGCTGCAGCCCATAATAAGCCGACGGCGAGATAGAAGCCGTTGGCGATCGACGAAGTCGGTCGTGCCGGAAGACCCGACGATGTAGAAGACCGCGAAGGCGGCCATGGCCACGCTCTCATAGAGCTGCACCGGATGGCGCAGGATGCCGTCGCCGAAATCGTGGCCCCAGGGCAGCGTGGTCGGCGTGCCGTAGGTGAAATCGTCGAGCCCGGCGAAATAGCAGCCGATGCCGGCCGATCGCGATGCCGACCGCCAGCGGCAGCGCGAAGCGTGCGCCGGTGCGCAGCGAAATGCCGGCGCGCCACTTGTACAGCTCGATCGCGAAGATGCCGCCGGCCAACGCCCCTTCGACCGATCGCGCGAGACCCGGCAAACCGGACAACCACAGATTTAGCGTCCCGAACAAATAGGCGCCGAGACCGGCGCCGAACACCAGTGCCGCGATATAGGGCAGTTCGGAGGATTGCGACGGAAATTGCAGCCTGCGGACGCGCGACAGCCACCAGGCGGCGGCGCCCGCCGCGCACCAAGCCGCGACATCGAAGATCGCGTGAAGCGTCGCCCCGTTCATGAGCGAAGTGTAGCGCGGATTTTTTGATTGAGCATGATCTTTTCGGAAAACCGGTGTCCACTTTTCCGGATCATGCTCTCTAGACGGAACCGTCTTCTTCAGTCGGATACACCCCGCGCAGAACCTCTTCGAAATGGTTCTTGACGGATTCGTTGCAGAGGCATGCCCGCATCTGCAGGGCGTCGCGGTTGCGCACCAGGATCGAGCCGCGCCGGGTCTCCAAAATCCCTTCCGCCTTGAAGGTCTGCATCACGCGGCTGGTATAGCTGCGGCCGACCCCGAGCAGCGTCGCGAGCTGCTCATGGGTTAGCGGCACGGCGGCGTCGCCATCGGTGCGCTCCATCGCCGAGACGATCCATTTGGCGGTGCGCTGCTCGATCGAATGGATCGCGTTGCAGGCGGTCGACTGGAAGATCTGCGCCAGCATGCAGTCGGCATAGCGCGAAAATACGTTGCGCAGTGTCTTCGATTCGGTCTTGGCCGCGTCTAGCTTGCTGACATGCAGGCGCACGAACGGGCCGCCGAACTTCACCATGATCCGCGTATAGGCCGGCAGAAAGCCCTCGCTGACGATGCCGCCGACCGCGCCCTCGCGGCCCACGAGAATGGTCTCGACGTCGCGGCCGTCTTCGTTGGCAACGAGATAGGAAGCAAGGCTCGGGCCGCAGGGAAAGTGCACGAGCTCGACATCGTCGCCGGGGTTGTAGAGCAGTTCGCCTGCTTCGGCCTGCTCATGCGCGAGGTGCGGCGCGATCAGCGTGAAGTCGGCGGCGCCGAGCCGCCGCAACAAATTGTTGTACGGCCGGTCGTTGACCGCCGCTGCCTCGTGACGTCGCGTCAGCATTCCAAGTTCCCGTCTGGCCCTGACGCCAACAATATTCGGTTCAGGTCAGGTTGAATGTTCACTAGTGCGCAGACAGCGGAACGGCGATGTGGTGGTTTCGTTCCTGGAACCCATCGATGCGCTTGGCCGGAGGCATCGACCGCGGCGGTCCTGACCGGAAGCAACCTTTGACCAGAGAAATCGAAATCATGGAACCCGCCGCTCCGGACGGCTCATCCGCTTTGCCCGAGGACGTGCTGATTGTCGAAGACGATCCGATCATCGCGCTCGATTTCGAGGACACGGTTCTCGGTCTCGGGGTGAAGACGGTCCGTTCCGCGGGCAATGTTGCGCGGGCGCTGCAGTTGATCGCGGAACGGGCTCCCGACTTTGCCCTGCTCGACGTCGGCCTCGTGCGCGAAAAGAGCTTTGCCATCGCCGAACGGCTGGATGCGCTGAAAATTCCGTTCGTCTTCGTCACCGGCTATGGCGTCGAGGTCAGGCTGCCCGCGGCTTTCGCCGACCGGCCGCGGCTGGCAAAACCCTATTCGACGCAAGCGCTGGGAGCGGCGCTCAGGCGCCGCTTCGCCGATGGGGGAGACTAACCCAGCTTCGGATCGAGGTTGGTCGACCCCAGCGCCACGTCGGCGCGGTCGCGCAACGTCACTGTCATCATGGGCTAGGTTCCGGTGGCGCGCAGCTGCGCGCTGGTCCGTTGCAGGTTTTGCGGCATGCTCGCGAGCAGCGCCTTGCGGTCGGCGATCGCGTTGTGGAATTGCTCGAGCGCGATGTTGAAGGCGGTCAGGGCGCCTTCCTCGATGGCGCCGTGATCGAAGGAGATCAGCGTGTCGCGCAGGATGGAGTCGGCTTCGTCCTGCATCCGGTCGAGCTCTTCGGCGGAACTCGCTGCGCCGTGCCGCCGGGATCATGTCCAACAGCCGCTCGCGCAGCGTGGTATTGTTCTGGCGCTCATCCTTCTTCAGGTAGCCGGCGAACCACGCGCCGACCGAGCCCATCGCCGACAGCGCCATCAGGGTCCACCAGATGTAATCGCTGTAGCGGTCGAGGAAGGTCTTTTCCTCGCCGTCGACGAAGGCCGCGGCGCCCGGATGCACGGGGATCACCGCGTCCTTGTCGGTATCCGGGGTTTCGATCTTCGCGGCGAGCGGGAACTCCGACATCAACTGCTGCCTGATCGCGAATAATTGCCGGGTGAAGGCGGCGACGGTGGCCTCCGAAAGGCCTTTGCGGGCGACGATGTGGTGGGAAAAGCTGATCGTCTTCACCTCGTCGTCGGGCCGGTCGGGCGAACCGCCATAGGTGCCGGCGGGAATCTCCGAGGCTTCATAGACCGGGTGGTTCTGCGCGATGGCTTCCGCTGAATCGATGGCGAGGAAGGTCGGCACGCCGCCTTCCCTGGTCGAGGCGGCGATGGCCTCGGCGGTGATCTTGCTGTTGACCGGGCCGGCGGCGAGGTAGGCATCGGCCTTCTGGCCGCGGATGGCCTCATCGACATCGGCGACCGGAAACTGCACGATCTCGACCTTGTTCGGATCGACGCGGTATTGCTGCAGGATGATCTTCAGGAGACTGACGTTGGCTTCGGTGCGGCCGACGACGCCGATGCGGCGTCCGGAAAGCTGGGCGATCTTGGTGATCTTGGGACCGGCCTTCTTGCCCTTGGCCCGCGGCGGCACCCAAAGCACCACGACGTTCTTGCGCAGCGTCGCCACGGCCTGTGCGTTCTTTGGCACCTCGAGATCGCCGCGGATGATGGCAAGGTCGACCTTGCCCTGCGCCAGCGCCTCCGCGCTCGCAACCGCGCCATCGGTCTGGATCGGCCTCAGCCGGACATAGCTGCGGGTCTGGGTAAAGGCCTGCGTCAGCGCCTGCACGACCTTGAGGTCGTCGCTGTTGGCCGGACCGACCGCGATCTTCAAGATCACGGGCCGCATCGCAAAATAATAGCACGCCGGCGAAGGTGCCGAAGATCGCCAGCACCGCAGCCAGCCCGATCAGCAGCGCCCTGCGCGCCGTCGAACGGGTCGACGGCGGCGCCGGCACTTCGACAAGGTCAACACCACCCGTCATTGATCTCGCAAACAGTCGTTTGAGGCTCAATTTCATGTTGCCGGCACGATTACAGGCATATTGTAACAAATTTCCCTGTCCGGCGGGGTTACATCTGCGTCATGGTTAGCGGCCGGCCAAAGACGCCCCCGGAGACCCCGCTGAAGCGTTGAAATTAGGGCAAAATTCAACTGAAAGACGGAGGCGATCATGGCGGAGCGGCTATCGGCAGAGGCGCGGAAATCGGCTTTGAGAGAACTGCCCGGCTGGGCCGAGGCGGCGGGTCGGGAGGCGATTGCCAGGACCTTCATTTTCAAGGATTTCAACCAGGCCTTCGGTTTCATGACCCGCGTGGCGCTGGTTGCGGAGAAGAACGACCATCACCCGGAATGGCGTAACGTCTACAAGACCGTGGAAGTGGTGCTCGCCACCCATGACGCGGGCGGCGTCACCGGCCTCGATATCGAGCTTGCCAAGGCGATGAACGCGATCGCCGGCCAGCTTGGGGCCGGCTGAGGCAGCGCTTGCGAATCCTTGCGGCGGGAGGACAAAATCCCCACTTCGTGATCGGCGACCACCACGGCGATCGACCGTGCCGGCAGCCTCAGGAGAGCCAAGCGATGGTATCCGAATATTCAGTTGGTTTCGAGCCGGCCGATCGGCTAGCGGAAGACCGCGAAAGCGTGCGCCGACGGTTCTGGCTGAAGCTGAAGCGGGTCGTGGCCAAGCTGCCTTTCGCCGAAGATCTGCTCGCCGCCTATTATTGTGCGTTCGACAAGGAAACGCCGCGCCATGTCCAGGCGGCGCTGTTGGGCGCCATTGCCTATTTCATCCTGCCGTTCGATTTCATCCCCGACATGTTGCCGGTGCTCGGCTTCACCGATGACGCCGCGGTGCTGGCCGCCGCGATCCGGCTGGTCGCGACCCACATCACGCCGGAACATCGCGACGCCGCCCGCGCCGCGCTGAAGCGCGGCATCGACGGGGAAAGCTGAGCCCAAGTCGTGCTGGAGCCGGTCGCGCGAGGCGAAACGCATCCTCTGCTCCGCTGGCTGATGAGCGATGCGCGCAAGCGGGTCGATCCAAGCGAGTTTCTTCAGGCGTTTGCCGACGAGCTGCGCGCGGCCGGACTAGATGTCTCGCGCATCACCACCGGCGTGCCTATCCTGCATCCGCAGATTTTTTCCTTCAGCCTGCTCTGGGAACTCGGCAAGGGGACGACGGAGCGCCTGTATCGTGCCGGGCCCAATATCTCGGCGACGATGTCGAACAGCCCGATCCGGATCGCCTATGAAGGCGGCGGCCCGATCCGCTGCGATCTCACAGCGCCGCCAAAGCCTGACGAATTCGCCATCCTCGCGGAGCTGCGCCGCGACGGCTATAGCGATTACATCGTTCACGCCGTTCCGTTCGCGGACGGCAGCCACAAGGCGCTCTCGCTTGCCACCAAGCGCCCGGATGGCTTCAACGGCGACGAACTTGCTTTGTTCGAGGCAATGATCCCCGCACTCGGGTTCAATCTCGAGGTCCAGGCGCTCCGCCGCACCGCGCGCACGCTGCTGGACACCTATGTCGGACAGCAATCTGGGGGGCGGGTACTCGAAGGCCAGATCCAGCGCGGCACCGGGGAGACCATCCGGGCGGTGATCTGGCTCTGCGACCTCAGGGGATTCACCAATTTGTCGGAAACGCTGCCGCGCGACACGCTGATCGACCTCCTCAACTGCTATTTCGGACCGATGTGCGATGCGGTCGCATCGGGCGGCGGCGAAGTGTTGAAGTTCATCGGCGACGCGTTGCTGGCGATCTTTCCAATTGGTGCCGATCCGGTTGCGACATGCGGCGCGGCGCTAGCGGCCGCAGAGCGCGCGCAGGCGGCGCTGGTCGAAGAGAACGAACGACGCCAGCTTGCCGGCCTGCCGCGCATCGACTACGGCTTGGCGCTGCATGTCGGCGACGTGATGTACGGCAATATCGGCAGCGACACGCGGCTCGACTTCACGGTGATCGGACCGGCGGTCAACCTCACGGCCCGCATCGAATCGATGTGCCGAGAGCTCGGACGGCGGCTCTTGCTGTCGTCCGAATTTGTCAGATTGAGCGGAACTCCGGCGCAGCCGCTCGGCATCTTTGCGCTCAAGGGCGTAGGTGCCGCGCAGGAGATCTTTGTGCCGATCGAGGCGGGCGCGCCGGGCTAAGCGCGCTGGCTCCGATCACCGCCATCATGCTTAGGCTTATTGTTTGAGCACGATCTTTTCGGAAAACCGGTACCCACTTTTCCGGGTCATGCTCTAGCGCTGGGTCCGGAGTTGCGCCCTGGCGTTGACGCCCTGGTCGGTCTGCCAGGCCTGGAACTGCTTGAACAGCTCTTCCTTGTCGGCCTCCGACTGCACATGCTTGCCCGCCGCCGGGTTCTGTTTCAGAAACATCGTCGAATTCTGCTCCGGACGATCGGCTGGACGCCGTGGGTGTCCAGCCACTGCTGCGCGGCGGGGAAGCGAGTTCCAGCCGGCAAGCGGCGCTGCCAGCGAAACCTCCGTCCACTTCGGGTGGAATGGCGGATGCTGGAAGGTCGGGAATTTCGTGAACAAGCGCATCCACGAACTGCGCGAGCTTGCGGTACCGATCGGTATTGGGCGCCCAATTATAGGCCGCGAGCACCGCAGGCACCGCGATCGTGTCAACCGTCTGCTCGTCCTTCGAGATCAGGTTGGGATAGTCCGCGGCCGTCAAGGTTGCCGGCAAATAGTCGCCTTGCAGCGGCTTATCGTAATTGACCGTCACGAGGTGAAAACGATCGTCCTTGAACGCGCTGACGGACTTGTAGGGCTTGCCACCGACGACGATCACGGCATCGATTTCGCCCTTCTTCAGCTTCTCGAGCGCAATTCGCTGCTCGATATAGACGACGTTCGGCTTCATCCCGAGCCGCTCGAACACGGTCAACGCCGTGATGAAAGTGCCGCCGTTGGGAAGGTCGACGCTGATGGTCTTGCCATCCAGTTCCTTCAGATTGTGGACCGACCGCGACGCGATGACGTGCATCTCTTCGTTGTAGAGCTTGGTCACATAGGTGAACTGCTTCTTGATGTCCTTGGCAAAGCCCTTCTTCTCGAGATAGTCGAGCGTGTCCGCCCGCACGATTCCCAAATCGACACCTTGAAGAAACAGGATGTCGGCGACGCTTTGCACGGACCCGCGGCCGACAATGGGCAGCACGCGCAGCTTGTTGCCGTCGTCCAGCACCGAGGCGAGGTCGGCGCCGAATTGCACATAGGTGCCGCCGATGGTGCCGGAGATCAGCGTCACGGTGTTGGCGTTCAGCGCCTGCTTTGTCGTTACCGAACCAAATTGAAAAATGGCTTTCAGGCTTGCGCTGACCTTTGCCGGATCGAATTCAGTATCTTCGGCGCGCGCGGCAAGGCCGCACGCCATCATAATGGCAACAAGTACCAGTCCAACGAAACGCCGCATATGTTTTCCCTTGAAACCAATGTTTCCCCTTGAAACTAATTTGCCAGTTGAGCGAGGCGTCGCTGCGCGTCGGCTGAGCCGAGCAGCGCGGCCTTCTGATACCAAGCGCGCGCCTTCGCGGGCTCAGGGACGATGCTGCGGACGTCAGACGTTCCCAGCACTTGGGGATCGTAGGTCTGTGCCAGCATCAGCGCCGCATTCGCATCCGGCGCTTCGGCGGCGCGCTCGAGCAACAGGCGGGCGGAGGAAATGTCGCCCACTGCCAACATCGCCTTGGCCCGCTGCATCAGCATAGCGAATTCGTCGGGATCGATGTGCCTTGCCGGCGGCGCAGCGACCGCTGGCGCGACGACTGTCGGTAGGGCGGCCATCGGCGCAGCGACCGGAGCGGCTGCGGCCGGGGCCTGGCTCTGCAGGGCGCCTTGATAGGCCGAAGAGATCGCCTCGCGTGTCGGGTTCACGGCTGCGATTGCCGGCCCCTTGGTGTTGTCCACGACCGCCGGAGCCGGGACCCGTTCGGCATCCTTCAAGTGGACGTCGCGCGGCGTAAGTTCCGTCGAATCCCGCTGGGCGGCCACCGATGGCGCCGGCATGACGGCGGCAATCGACGCCTTGGCGTTGACGACGATGTTGCGCGAAGCATCCGAGGAGAAAAAAGCGTAGAGCGCGGCGAGAGCCGCAGCCGTCATGGTGGCCATCAATAGGCGCGAAGAGATGCGCCCTCTTCGCTGCAGCGGATTGACATATTCCTCCGGATCGGGATCGCCGTTGGGATCGGAGAGAAACAGCGGGCGGGAGTCGCGAGCGGAGGCTACTCGTGCCGAGCGTCCGAATGCATAGGGCGCTATGCGGCTGCGGTTGTCGTCTTCGCCGTAGGTATCCGATTTCGGATCATGCGACTGCCCGGGTCTCGCTGGCTTCATGAGTGATGCTCCCACTATGACGCAACTTTCGGGGCACCCGTTAAGAGCAGTTTCTTGTCTCTTGGTTGTCCAGAGGCACCCCGCTACTGGTGGCCCTAAATCGCCGCTTGAATCAGCCTAAAAAACGACGGCGATCGGCACGATTTGGGAGATATTTTGATTTCATTGAGGCGCACGCGGCGGTTGTATAGGTGCATTTATGATGCACGCACAACCTTGCGTTAACCACGTCTTTTGCAGCAACGGCGCGGCTAAACCGCCTGTCGGTACCTTACCGGCGCGCCGCGCGTCGCGCGTCCCGTTAGCGGCTAATTTGTGGCGGCAGCGCCGATCATAAAAATTGCTGTGCTGCGCGTGCGCAATTTGCGGCTGCTAGCCGGACCGCTTTTTTCGAGCGCGCGATCGCATCGACACTGATCGAGCTATTTTGTGTCCGCCCTGCGGGGAATGCGAATTGCCGGCAAAACCGCTCACAACTTTGCGCTGTGCGCGGTCCTTCAGGTCTGGTCACGCCCTCAAGTCGCCGAATTCCCGCCGAATTCCTACGGCTTCAGAATGACCTTTCCCATCGCCTGGCGCCCCGCCAATACCTTCAACGCGTCAGCGGTCTGCGCCAGCGGGAAGGTGCGGTCGACATGCGATGAGAGCTTGCCTTCCGCGGTCCACTTCACGAGCTTCTCCAGATTGGCGCGGTTCTTCGCAGGGTTCAGCCGCGCCCAGTTGCCCCAGAACACGCCGCGGATGTCGCAACCCTTCAACAGGGCCAAATTGAGCGGCATTTTCGGAATGTCGCCGGCGGCAAAGCCGATCACCAGGAAGCGGCCCTCCCAGGCGATCGAACGGAGTGCGGCTTCGGCGTAGGTGCCGCCGACGGGATCGAAAATGATATCGGCGCCCTTGCCGTCGGTCAGCCGCCGCAGGCCTTCCTTCAAGTCTTCCTTGGCGTAATTCAATCCGAGCTCGGCGCCGTGGGCTTTGGCGAATTCGAGCTTCTGCTCCGACGACGCGCAGGCGATCACCTTCAATCCCATCAGCTTGCCGAGTTCGCAGGCGGCAAGGCCGGTGCCGCCGGCGGCGCCCAGCACGGCCAAAGTCTCGCCGGGCTTCGGACTGGCGCGATCCTCCAGCGCGTGCAGCGCGGTGCCGTAAATGATGATGATTCCGGCGGCGCGATCGAAGTCGAGATTGTCGGGTATTTTCACGATCGAAGCGGCCGGCAGCGCGATCTTTTCGCGCGCGCCATTGTGGCCGCAGGAGGCGATCACGCGGTCGCCGACTTTCACATCGGTGACACCCGAGCCGACGCTCTCGACAACGCCCGCGACCTCCGCCGCCGGCGAGAACGGGAACGGCGGCTTGATCTGGTATTTGCCCTGGATCATCAGGATGTCGAAGAAGTTCAGCGCCGCGGCCTTGATCGCGATCACGGCCTGTCCCGGCTCGGCCACCGGATCGGGCACGTCGGCCAGCACGAGGTCGTCCGGTTGGCAATATTGCGAGCAGAGAATGGCTTTCATGGACACACCCGAGTTTCACACGCAAAAGGAGCGCTGATGCTTCATGCCGGATTTGACGCCGGGCGACAATACGATCGGAAGGGATCGAACCATGTTTGAAAGGAACCTGCTGGCGGGAAAGCGGATATTGGTCACCGGAGGCGGCTCCGGCCTTGGCGCTGCGATGGGGCGCCGCTTCCTCGAGCTTGGCGCCGATCTCATCATTTGCGGCCGCAGGCACGAGCTGCTGGAGAAAACCGCCGCCGAGATGCGCAAGGATGGCCGCGGCGAGGTCGCGGCGATCCGATGCGATATCCGCGATGGCGCCGATGTCGAGGCCATGATGGACGCAATCTGGCGCGAGGCGCCGCTGGACGTGCTCGTCAACAACGCCGCGGCGACCTTCATCGCCCAGACCGAGCATCTGTCGTTCCGCGCCGCCGACGCCATTCTCGCGCCGACGCTGCACGGCACGATGTATTGCACACTGGCCGCCGGCAAACGCTGGATCGAAGCAAAACACAAGGGCGTGGTGCTGAGCATCCTCTCGACTTCGACCATCACCGGCCGCGCCTTCACGGTACCCTCGGCGATGGCGAAATCCGCCGTGCTCGCGATGACCAAGAGCCTCGCGGTGGAATGGGGACCGAAGGGAATCCGCACCGTCGCGATCGCGCCTGGCGCGTTCCCGACGGCGGGCGCCACCGGTCAGCTTCGCCCTGCGGGCCGCGACCAAGGCTGGGCCTCGCGCAACCCGCTCGGACGCGCCGGGGAACATGGCGAGCTCGCCAACCTTGCAAGCTTCCTGATCTCCGACCTCGCCGGCTACATCAACGGCGAGATGGTGGTGCAGGATGGCGGCGCGCACTTACGAAGTTCGGGCGCCGAAGACCTGCTGCAATGGACCGACGCGCAGTGGGAGAATCAACGCGCTGTGCGCAAAAAAAGCTAAACTTTGACTGATTCGTCACCGTCCTCGCTGCCTTCCCATGGCGGTGTTTCCCGGTTAAGCCTCGCCGTTGTGGGCTCGCGATGCCGGGCCATCTTCCAGTCACAATGATGATGAACGAAGTCGCATTATGTCTTTTCGGCGGGCGCTGACAGCTTTCATTGCAGGTGTCGTGGTGTGCGGGGGATCGAGCCTCGCGCATGCGCAAGGCTCGCCACCGGTTGCTCCGAGGGGCACGGTCAAGCCGGCCGCTACGGCGGCGGGTGACACCGAGCCGATGCTGATTGGCCAGTATGGAACCTGGGGCGCCTATACCGCAACGCCGAATGGCAAACGGGTGTGCTTTGCGCTCGCCAAACCGACGTCGTCCAAAACCAATCCGCCGAATCGCCCGCGCGATCCGGCCTATGCCTTCGTCTCCACGCGACCGGCCGAGAAGGTGGTCAACGAAGTCTCGGTCATGATGGGCTACATGCTGAAGCCGGGCTCGGAATCGACGCTGGAGGTCGGCGGCGCGAGTTATGCCATGTACACGCAAGGCGACGGCCTCTGGATAAAGAATGCGGCGGAGGAAGAGCGGATGGTCGAAGCCCTGCGACACTCCGCCGATGTCGTGGTCAAGGGCATATCGGCCAAGGGCACCGAGACGACGGATACGTTTTCGCTGAAGGGCCTCTCCCAGGCGCTCGACAAGATCGCGCAGGATTGCAGGCGGTAGCGCGGTCGCAATCGCGGTTCCAGATGCTATATATCTGTATTGGGCCGTCATGGCCGGGCCTGCCCGGCTTCGCTAGACGCGCGTTGCACAGCTACATTGGGTCAATTGAATGCAATCGATTGTCGCGGCGGATGACGGGCTGGCGCCGCTGGAGAAACTCCCGCTCGAGACCTACGTGGCGCCGGCCAAGCCGTCGCTGGTCGGGCTGTCGCGCCCGGAACTTGCCGAGCGGCTGGGGGCGATCGGGGTCGCCGCCGCGCAGCGCAAGATGCGCGCGCGGCAATTGTGGCACTGGATCTATTTCCGCGGCGCCAGGAATTTCGAGGAGATGACCTCGATCTCGAAGGGGATGCGCGCGCAGCTCGCCGAGCACTTCACCGTCGACCGGCCCGAAGTGGTCGCCGAGCAAATTTCCAACGACGGCACCCGCAAATGGCTGCTGCGGCTGCCGAGCGGCGACGCGGTCGAGAAGGCGCATGAGGTCGAGTGCGTCTATATCCCGGAAACCGACCGCGGCACGCTCTGTGTTTCCTCGCAGGTCGGCTGCACGCTGAACTGCACGTTCTGCCACACCGGCACGCAGCGGCTGGTGCGCAACCTCACCGCGGGCGAGATCGTCGGTCAGGTCATGGTGGCGCGCGACCGGCTCAACGACTGGGCCGACCGCGAAACGCCCGCCGGCAATCGCCTCGTCACCAACGTCGTCATGATGGGAATGGGCGAGCCGCTGTACAATTTCGAAGCGGTGCGCGATGCGCTGCTGATCGTCGCCGACAATGAGGGCATCGGCATATCGCGCCGCCGCATCACGCTGTCGACCTCGGGCGTGGTGCCGAACATCGTCCGCACCGGCGAAGAGATCGGCGTCATGCTGGCGATCTCGCTGCATGCGGTGCGTGACGAATTGCGCAACGAGCTGGTGCCGCTGAACCGCAAATATCCGATCGAGCAATTGCTGCAGGCCTGCCGCGACTATCCCGGCTCCTCGAACGCCCGGCGCATCACCTTCGAATATGTGATGCTGAAGGGCGTCAACGATTCGCTGGAGGATGCGAAGCTGCTGGTGAAGCTGTTGAAGGGCATTCCGGCCAAGATCAACCTGATTCCGTTCAACCCGTGGCCCGGCACCCGTTACGCCTGCTCGGACTGGGACCAAATCGAACAATTCTCCGAATATATCTTCAATGCCGGTTACTCTTCACCGGTGCGCACCCCGCGCGGCCGCGACATCCTCGCCGCCTGCGGGCAATTGAAATCGGAGACCGAGAAATTGTCGGCACGCGAGCGGCAGGCACTGCGCGCCATGGCAATGACGGATTGAACGAAGACCTCCTGCCTGGGGCGTCATTGCCGGGCTTGTCATGCAAATATGGGAAGGCCCATTATCGGAAGGCTTCATGGCACTGATCGGCCGCCTGTTCGTCATCTTCTTCGGCTTTCTCGCCGCCTGCCTGGTGGCGGGGATGATCGTGGTCGGCGCGGTGCTGTTTCCGGACTTCAGCGACCTCGGCAGCGGCCCGGTCGACGAGGGCGCGTGGGACATCGTGCTCGGCTTCGGCTTCATCTTCGTCTCCGGCTTTGCGCTGTTGCCGGCGATGCTGGTGGCCGCGATTACCGAAGCGTTTTATGTCAGGGGCGCGCTGACCTATGCGGTCGGCGGCGGGCTGATCGGACTTGCCTGCTATCTCGGCCTGGTTCCGTTCGATCCCGACACGCTGCGCTTCGAGGGCATCGTGCGGCGTCATCTCGAGATCATGACCGGCGCCGGCATTGTCGCGGGCCTCGTCTACTGGATGGTCGCCGGCCGAAGCGCCGGTGCCTGGCGCGAGCCGCGCCGCTCCATGCCGTCGCCGCCACCACTGCCTTCGGCTTCACCGCCGCCGCCGCCGGGATCGCAATGACGGGGGTTTTCAACATCTACCTCGTCCGCTAAACCCCGCGCCATGAACCGGACCGGACTTTTCATCGCGCTGTCGCTTGCGCTTGTGATCGGGCTCGTGTTCGGGATTTTTCCCGAGCTCGATCTGAAACTCGCTTCCCTGTTCTATGAGGCGCAAACGAGATCTTTCCCGCTGAAGCTCAACTCGCTTGCGGCTTTCGCGCGCGACGGCGCGATGTGGATCGCCTGGGGCATCGCCACGCCCGCGATCGCCGCGGTCATCGTCAAGCTGATCCGCCCGGACCGGCCGCTTCTGATGTCCGGGCGCGCGATCGTTTTCCTGCTGCTGACGCTGACGCTTTCGGCGGGCGTGCTCACCAATCTCACCTTCAAGAGCTATTGGGGCCGGCCGCGTCCGGTAGTGGTGACGGAGTTCGGCGGCGATCTGCCGTTCGTGGCCTGGTGGGATCCGCGCGGACAATGCGGTCGCAACTGCTCCTTCTTCTCCGGCGAAGGCGCCACCGCGTTCTGGACCTTTGCCCCGGCCGCGCTGACGCCGCCGGCCTGGCGCCCGCTTGCCTACGCCACGGCGACGCTGTTCGGTGTCGTGACCAGCGTGCTCCGGATGGCTTTTGGCGGCCACTTCTTTACCGATGTCGCCGCCGCCGGCCTGGTCACGTTCCTCGTGATCTGGCTCGCTCACGGCTATATTTACCGTTGGCCGCTGACCAGGCTCTCGGATGAGGCCGTCGACGCCGCGCTGACGCGTATCGCCTGGCCCGGATTTCGCCTGGCCCAGCGCTGGCGCGGGCGCGAAATAGGCCCTGCGCCGTCGCGGTGAGCGACTTCATCACCTCAGCCGCCATTAAACGCGTGCCCATCGGCGTGAAATTTGATATTCGCGCACTCAGGCCGCAAACGAAATCAGCTATTTCGACCAATTGGAAGCTCTATGAGCACGATCTTGAAAAGCCTGCCCAATGGGGAAAAAGTCGGCATCGCTTTCTCAGGCGGTCTCGACACCAGCGCGGCGCTGCTGTGGATGAGGCAGAAGGGCGCCCGCGTCTTCGCCTATACCGCGAACCTCGGCCAACCTGACGAGGCCGACTACGACGAGATTCCGCGCAAAGCCATCGGCTTCGGCTCTGAAAAAGCCCGGCTCGTGGATTGCCGCACGCAATTGGTCCACGAAGGCATTGCCGCCATCCAATCTGGCGCCTTCCACATCTCGACCGGCGGCGCCACGTATTTCAACACCACACCCCTCGGTCGCGCTGTGACGGGTACGATGCTGGTATCGGCAATGCAGGAGGACGGCGTCAACATCTGGGGCGATGGTTCCACCTTCAAAGGCAACGATATCGAGCGGTTCTATCGCTACGGCCTGCTGACCAATCCGAGCTTGCGGATCTACAAGCCCTGGCTCGACCAGCAATTCATCGACGAACTGGGCGGTCGAGCGGAAATGTCGGCGTTCCTCGCCGCCAATGGCTTCGACTACAAGATGAGCGCCGAAAAGGCGTATTCGACCGACAGCAATATCCTCGGTGCAACCCACGAGGCCAAGGATCTCGAGCGCCTGGACAGTGGCATCAAGATCGTCAGTCCCATCATGGGCGTGCCGTTCTGGCGCGAGGACTGTATCGTCAAGCCGGAAAAAGTCGCCGTGCGTTTTGTCGAGGGCCAGCCCGTCGCGCTGACTGGCCAGACGTTCGCCGATCCGGTCGCGCTGTTGCTCGAGGCCAATGCCATCGGCGGTCGACACGGCCTCGGCATGAGCGACCAGATAGAAAACCGGATCATCGAGGCAAAGAGCCGCGGCATTTACGAAGCTCCCGGCATGGCGCTGCTGCACATCGCTTACGAACGCTTGATCACCGGCATCCACAACGAAGACACCATCGAGCAATACCGGATCAGCGGCCTGCGCCTTGGCCGATTGCTCTACCAGGGGCGATGGTTCGATTCTCAAGCGCTGATGCTGCGCGAAACCGCCCAGCGTTGGGTGGCTCGCGCCGTCACCGGTGAGGTGACGCTCGAGCTGCGCCGCGGCAACGATTACTCGATCATGAACACAGAGAGCCCCAACTTGACCTATCAGCCGGAGCGGCTGAGCATGGAAAAGGTAGACGATGCGGCGTTCACGCCAGGGGACCGTATCGGCCAGCTGACGATGCGCAATCTCGACATCGCCGATACCCGCGCCAAGCTCGATCTCTATGCAGAGACAGGCTTGCTGTCGATCGGGGAAGGCTCGCACATCTTCAGACTCGATAGCGACAAGAGCTGAACCGGCCGGGCGCGGTCTATTTCACCCGCAGCGCGTCCAGCAGCGAGCGGAACGCGCGCGCGTACTCCGCGCCAGTTTTGCCGATATCGTGACCGGTCGAGCAGCTGACCGCAGCTTCCGTCACCGCGCCAAGCAGCAGACGCGCCAACGGCTCGACCGGCTGGCGCGCGATCACGCCGGCATCCATCGCCGCGCTAAGCGCGCGCGGAAACTTGCCACCGAAATGCTTGGCGTCGATTTCGCGCCAACGCTCCCAGCCCAGTACGGCCGGGCCGTCGCGCAGGATGATCTGGCCGGTTGCGCCCTTGGCGCAGGCCGAAAAATAGGCCTGTGTTCCCGCCGCCATTGCCGCCAGCGCGTCATTCTCGGCGCGCGAAATGCGGTCGATGTCGGAGACGAGCTCGAGCGAGACCTGATCGAACACGGCCTCGAACAGCGCTTCCTTGGTCGGGAAGTGATGATAGACCGCGCCCTTGGCGACACGCGCGCTGGCGGCGATGTCGTCCATCGTGGTTGCGGCAAAGCCGCGCTCGCCGAAGATGCGCTTTGCCGCCTTGACGATCGCCGTCTTCGTTTTGTCGCGCCGCTCGGCCTGGGTTGCCATGGTGGTTTTTAACGCAGTTCCATGCTCGAAGCCAATTGACTTACCGACCAGCAGTCGATAGATACCGACCGACAGTCGGTATCTAGGGAGATCGGATCATGCCATCGCTCGCCACGCTGCAGGCCTTTGCCGCCACCGTCGAAGCCAATGACCATGTCGGCGCCATCCAGAAATTCTATGCGCCGGAGGCGCGGACGCAGGAGAACGACGGCGCGCCGCGCCTTGGCCGCGCCGCGCTGGCCGAACGCGAGCGGGCGGTGCTGGCGTCGGTGGCCGGCGTCAAGACCACAAGGCTGGGGCCGCTCCTGCTCGACGGAGACCACTCCGCGATCTGCTGGCGCTTCGAATTCACCGGCAAGGACGGCAAGGTCCGCTCCATGGAAGAAGTGGCCTGGCAGACCTGGCGCGGCGAGCAGTTGATCGAGGAGCACTTCTTCTACGACCCGCAGCAGATGATGAAATAAGCCAGCCCGTCCCAAGCAAAAATGGCCGGAATTGCTTCCGGCCATTTTCGGTTTCAGCAACGCGGCATCCTACCTTGGCGGCGCGATGCCGGGCGGGGGTGGCGGCAGCGAGGCCACGCCGCCGTTGAGTAGCGGCGTGATGCGGCGGACGGTGACGCGCCGGTTGATACGGCTCGGCCCGTCGGTCTGTTCCTTCAGGTATTGCGAGCCGTAGCCCTGCGAGGTCAGGTTTTCCGCAGGCACGCCGAATTGCTGGGTCAGCAATTCGGCCGCCGACTCGGCGCGCCGGTCCGACAGCGACAGGTTGTCGGTGTCGTTGCCGGTCGCATCGGTGTGGCCCTCGATCAGGAACACCTCGCGCGGATTGCGCGCAATCGCGCGGTTCAGTCCGTCCGCGATCACCTGCAGCTTGGCGGCCTGATCCGGCGAAATCTCCCACGATCCCAACTCGAAGGTGATGGTGTCGAGATCGATGCTCGGCATCAGCATCCGCACGTTCGGGCTGTAGCGGATTTCGTCGAGCGAATAGCGCCGCTCGATCCGGTCAACCGGCGGCGCCTCCATGGTCTCGTAGATCACGTCTGCCGACGCATCGCCGGCATCGACGATGTAGTGGTCGTAGGGGATGCGGACGACCGGCGGCGGCAGGTCGACATAGAAGCCGCCGACCGCGGCCGGATCGACAAAGGTGTTGTCGATGATGATGATTTCGCGGCCGTCGCGGTCGCGCCTGATCCGTCGCAACAGCCGGCCGTCCGGAGCGGTGAGGGTGATGATCTGGTCGCCGTCTGGACGGACCACGATGGTACGCATGTTGTTGCCGTCGCGGTCGCTCCGGATGTCGCGCGCGCCGTAACGGAAACGCTCCATCTCGTCGTGGCGGACGAACGACTGGCCGCCCGGATCGCGGATGATGATCCGGCCCGGTTCGGTGATGACGGTGCGGCCGCCCTCCTGGACTTCCCGGCGTTCTGCGCGGAAATCGTCGAGCCGTTGCGGACCCTGCGGCGCGCCGGTCGCCGGCAGTGGCGTCAGGTTTCTGGCGGGCTGCGGCGGCGGTGGCAGCGGCGCAGCGATGGTCGGCGGCGGATGCCGCACGGCCACTGGCGCGGGTCCTGACGGTGCGGCGCCCTGCTGACCGGCGCCCGGCGCGGGCGGTGTGCCCGGACGCATGGTCGGCGGCGTGCCTCCGCCCGCGGGCGGCGGCGCACCCGCGCCTGGCCGGACTGGGCTGCGCCGAAGGCGCGGGGCTCCCAGGCGGTGGAGGCGGCGGAACGGGACGCTGCGGCGGTGCGGCAGCCGGAGGAGAGGGCTGTATGGGCCGCTGCGGCGAAGTGGGCGCCGCTGGAGGCGGCGGAGGGGTCGGGCGCGGCGGCGGTGCCGCAGCCGGAGGAGGCGGCGGAACGGGCCGCGGTGGCGGTGCGGCAGCCGGTGGAGGCGTTGGACGCGGCGGTGCCGCAGCCGGAGGAGGCGGCGGAACGGGCCGCGGGGGTGGGGCGGCAGCCGGCGGAGGCGTTGGACGCGGCGGTGCCGCAGCCGGAGGAGGCGGCGGAACGGGCCGCGGCGGCGGTGCCGCAGCCGGTGGAGGCGGTGGTGCTGGACGCGGCGGTGCCGCAGCCGGTGGCGCAGGGCGTGCCGGCGGCGTTCCCGGCTTCGGTGGCGGCGCCTTCCTTTCTTTTCCTTTTCCTGTTCTGTCTGCGCCAGGACCTGCGGTGTGCTTTGCGCATGCGCGGCAAAGCTTACGAATTGCATCGCGGACAGAGCGGTCGAGGCAAGCAGCAAGAGACGAAGTTTGGCCATGATGATATCGGTTCCCGGAATCGTCTAAAGGACGGGCTTGGTGATGAACGAATAAGCGTTAGGTAGGCCGGATTATGGCCGCGTTCAAACGCGAAATTGGATATATTTCCGCGGCCGCGATACCCCGATGCGCCTTCGTTCATTGCGCATTCAGACCTTGGTTTCAAACCGCGATCTCAGATTTTCCCCTGCGCTTGGGCGTTCATCGCATCCGTTGCGGGACCGGGCGTGAACGGTCCACGCGCCGGAAATTCGTCGGGCATGCTGCCGGGCAACTCGTCGGGAGTTGACGGCTCGCCAGGCTCCTGAACCGGCGGCACTTCGGGCTGCGGATTTTGCGGCGGGTCTTCCTGGGGCGGCTCGGTCGGTTGACCGGGCGTTGCAGAAAGAATTTGCCTAGGTTCGATTGGCATCTACGTTGCCACCTTGCGATTGTCTCGGCCTTGGGAGCGATAACGGTCCAGTGGAAGCGATGTTCCGCCCGAACCGGCTCAGCCTGGCGCGTGGCAGACGGCCTCGATGTTGTGGCCGTCGGGGTCGAGCACGAAGGCGCCGTAGTAATTGGGGTGATAATGCGCGCGGATGCCGGGTACGCCGTTGTCGCGTCCGCCGGCCGCGATCGCCGCCTGATAGAAAGCGTCGACGGTGGCGTGATCCTTGGCGAGGATCGCGACATGCATCGGCTTGTTCAAACCACCCTCGCCGCCAATCCAGAAATCCGGCTTGCCGTCGGCGCCGAAGCCGGCGGCGGGATGATGGCCGCTCTCTTCTTGCGTCACTTCCATCACGAGGCCGTAGCCGAGCGGCGCCAGCGCTTTCAGATAAAAGGCCTTCGCCCGCTCATAGTCGGAAACCGGAAAACCGATATGGTCGATCATCAGGACCTCCTGTGGTTGTCGGGGCTTATTATCCTGCAAGCCGATGCAAGTTTTACGACGATGTGTCAGCCTCGAAGCAAGAATGTGTTGCTGCGGGTCTTGCCCACCTCGCGGTAGCCGCGCGCGACCATGTCGGCGATGCAGTCTGACAGCCACTCCTGCTTCGACAGATGCTCGATCACGACCGCGCGCGGCCACAGCGCCTGTGGCGCGTCGCGGAAGAAGCCGGTCAGCACGCGGTCTTCGAAACCTTCGACGTCGATCTTCAGCGCATCGACCTTCGACATCGCGGCCTCGGCGAGAATGCGCTCAAGCCGGAGCGACGGCACCTTGATGGCGCTGCTCGATGGCGTCGTCGACACGACATGGCTGGCGCCGAGATTGTCGCCGTCGGTCTCGATCAGCAACTCGCCGTCGGAGGGCCCTGCGGCCGCGGCCACCAGCGTCACTTGTTCAAGACCGGAAGCCGCACGGTTGAACGCCAGCCGCGCATGGGTGACCGGATGCGGCTCGATCGCGATCACCTTGCCGCGCGCGCCGACATGGCGCGCCAGCACCATGGCATAGGTGCCGACATTGGCGCCGACATCCACGAACACGCCGCCTGTGGGCGTATGCGCGCGCAAGAAATCCAGCTCGTCGAGATTATAGTCGGGATTGAACAGCGCGCCGCGCTCGGTGGCGCTGGCCTGATGATGGAAGCGGAACGAAGCCCCCTGATATTGCATGTCGACGGGACCGTCGCGCAACAGGTTGACCAGCCGCGACAGCATCGGGCGAAACGCGCCGCGCTTCAGCCGCGAGCGATGCGCGAGAGAAATGATCGCAGCCTGCGCGCGCGTCGGCACAAGCGCGCCGAATGGCGGCGAAGCCGGATCGTTGGCGGCGGTGGTGCGAGGGCGCGATAGTGTCAAGGTTCTCTCGCAAGATTCTTCCGCGGGCATGCGATTGCCGCGGACTACATAGCCGATTTTGCGAACCGTTCCAACGACGCAAGTTCGCGCCACGTTCGGAAATCAGCGCGTGGAGCGGCCTGCAAACCGGCAGCTCAGGCAGGAAGCACCAGGAACCCGGCGCGCGGAAAGTGCACCACCACCTCGCCGGCGCGAGGATCGTGCCTGCGGATGGCGACGTGCCGTGAGGAGAGCGCGACGATTTCACCGGCCACTTTGACCTTGCCATAGTCGTCGGGCACGACCTCGACGCGGTCGCCGGGCTTGCGGCCGTTGGGATCGCTGGAGTCGGACAGTTCGGCAGTCTGCGGCGTGGCGACCGGCCTGCGCACGGCGGATCGTTTCCCGGACATGCAGTCTGAAGTCGCCGTCCTAAAATCCCACAGCGAAATCACGGCGCGGCGCCGAACCTGCGCATTAGGCGCGGTCGGGCGAGGCGTAGTTTTCGACACTACACCCCCACTCATCAATGGCTCTTAAAGGGGCCGACTTATTAGATCTGCCGCTCGACCAACTTCAGCTTGAGTTCCGCGATGGCCTCGGCGGGATTGAGGCCCTTCGGACAGGCCTTGGCGCAATTCATGATGGTGTGGCAGCGATAGAGCCGGAATGGGTCTTCGAGATTGTCGAGCCGCTCGCCGGTGGCTTCATCGCGGGAGTCCTTGACCCATCGGTTCGCCTGCAGCAACGCGGCCGGGCCGAGATAGCGCTCGCTGTTCCACCAATAGCTCGGGCACGAGGTCGAGCAGCAGGCGCACAAAATGCATTCGTAGAGGCCGTCGAGCTTCGCGCGGTCCTCATAGCTCTGCTTCCATTCCTTCTGCGGCGTCGGCGACGTGGTCTTCAGCCACGGTTCGATCGACGCATACTGCGCGTAGAAATTGGTGAGGTCAGGCACCAGGTCTTTCACCACCGGCTGATGCGGCAGCGGATTGATCTTCACCGCGCCGTCCTTGACGTCGTGCATCGATTTGGTGCAGGCCAGCGTGTTCTGGCCGTCGATGTTCATGGCGCAGGAGCCGCAGACGCCCTCGCGGCAGGAACGGCGGAAGGTCAGCGTCGGATCGATGTGGTTCTTGATCCAGATCAGGCCGTCGAGAACCATCGGGCCGCAATCGCTGGTGTCGACGTAATAGGTGTCGGTGCGCGGGTTTTTGCCGTCGTCCGGATTCCAGCGATAGATCTTGAACTCGCGCGTCTCGGTCGCGCGCGGCGGCTTCGGCCAGATCTTGCCGCCGGTGATCTTCGAGTTTTTCGGCAGTGCGAATTCAACCATATGTCTTGCCTTCGGTTTTCCTCGTCATTGGCGGACTTGATCCGGCAATCCATCCATTTTGAAGATGGATGCGCCCGGCATCGGGCGAAGACGGGCTTCGCGCTTTTGCTTCGCGCGCAGGACAAGGGCGCATCAATACACCCGCGCTTTCGGTGGGATGTACTGCACGTCGTTGGTCATGGTGTAGTCGTGCACCGGGCGGTAATTGATCGTGGTCTTGCCGGCCTCGTCCATCCACGCCAGCGTGTGCTTCATCCAGTTCTTGTCGTCGCGGTCGGGGAAATCCTCGCGCGCATGCGCGCCTCGGCTTTCGGTGCGGTTGACCGCCGAGTCCATCGTCACCACCGCCTGCGCGATCAGATTGTCGAACTCCAGCGTCTCGATCAGGTCGGAATTCCAGATCAGCGAACGGTCGGATACCGAAATGTCCGCGATGCCGCCGTGCACCTTGTGAATCAGGTTATGGCCTTCCTGCAGCACCTCGCCGGTGCGGAACACCGCGCAATTGTTCTGCATCACGAGTTGCATGCTGTCGCGCAGCTTCGCGGTCGGCGTGCCACCGGAGGCGTTGCGGTAGCGATCGAGCCGGCCCAGCGCTCGTTCGGCCGAGTCTGCCGGCAGATCGGGCTGCTTGCCGTTCGGCGTCAGTTTTTCCGCGCAACGCAGCGCGGCGGCGCGGCCGAACACCACGAGGTCGATCAGCGAGTTGGAGCCGAGCCGGTTGGCACCGTGCACGGAAACGCAGGCCGCTTCGCCCACCGCCATCAGGCCAGACACCACGAAGTTTTCGTCGCCGTTCTTCTTGGTCAGCGCTTCCCCGTGGAAGTTGGTCGGGATCCCGCCCATGTTGTAGTGCGCTGTCGGCACGATCGGGATCGGCTCGTGCGTCACGTCGACATTGGCAAAGATCCGCGCCGATTCGGAAATGCCGGGCAGCCGCTCGTGCAGCACCTTGGGATCGAGATGGTCAAGGTGCAGGAAGATGTGGTCCTTCTTCTTGCCGACGCCGCGCCCCTCCCGGATCTCGATGGTCATGGCGCGCGAGACCACGTCGCGTGAGGCGAGGTCTTTCGCGGACGGCGCATAACGTTCCATGAAGCGCTCGCCATCGGAATTCACGAGATAGCCGCCTTCGCCGCGCGCGCCCTCGGTGACCAGGCAGCCGGCGCCGTAAATTCCTGTCGGGTGGAATTGCACGAATTCCATGTCCTGCAGGGGCAGACCGGCACGCAACGCCATGGCACTGCCGTCTCCGGTCTGGGTGTGGGCGCCGGTGCAGGAATGATAGATGCGCCCATAGCCTCCGGTGGCAAGGATTGTGGTCTGGGCGCGGAAGCGGTGCAGGGTGCCGTCATCGAGCTTCAGCGCGATCACGCCGCGGCAGGTCCCTTGGTCGTCCATGATCAGGTCGATCGCGAAATACTCGATGTAGAATTCCGCCTGATGCCGCAGCGCCTGGCCGTACATGGTGTGCAGCATGGCGTGGCCGGTGCGGTCCGCGGCGGCGCAGGTGCGCTGCGCCTGGCCCTTGCCGTAGTCGATCGTCATGCCGCCGAACGGCCGCTGATAGATCCTGCCGTCCTCGGTGCGCGAGAACGGCACGCCCCAATGCTCGAGCTCGTAGACCGCCTCGGGCGCCTGACGCACCATGTATTCGATCGAATCCTGGTCGCCGAGCCAGTCCGATCCCTTGACGGTGTCGTACATGTGCCAGCGCCAGTCGTCCGGGTGCATGTTGCCGAGCGAAGCGGAAATGCCGCCCTGGGCGGCGACCGTATGCGAGCGGGTCGGAAACACCTTGGTGATGCAGGCGGTGCGCAACCCGGCCTCGCCGCAGCCGACCACCGCGCGCAAGCCCGCGCCGCCGGCGCCGACCACCACGACGTCGTAGGTATGATCCTCGATCGGATAGGCTTTGCCGTTGGTGGCGGGAGCGCCGCCATTGGCGGCCTTGCCGTTACCGTCCGCGGCCATGGGTTACACTCCCGATGACAGTTTGAGGATGGCGTAGATCGCGGCCAGCGCCACCGAAGCCGAGAAGAAATTATTGGCCATGACGGCTGCGATCTTCAGCTTCTCGCTCTGGACATAGTCCTCGATCACCACCTGCATCCCGATCTTCATGTGCCAGACGCTGGCGACGATGAAAAACAACAGGATCAGCGCCACCAGCGGCGAGCCGAGGATCTGCGCGGCGCCGGCCTGGTTGCGGCCGAGCAGCATCATCACCACCACGATCACCGGCACCATCAGAAGCGTCATCGCCACCGCGGTGAGCCGCTGCCGCCAGAAATCCGTGGTGCCGGAATGCGCGGCGCCGAGGTAGCGCACCCGGCCGAGCGCGGTGCGCATCGATTTTGCGGAAGAATCTGGCGCACTCATCGGCCGCCTCCCACCGCGTAGGCCACGATCCACAGCAGCACGGTCAGCGAAATGCCCGCAACCAGCGCGCCCCAGGTCAGCGCCTCACGCTCGTTCGCCTTGAAGCCGTAGCCGAGGTCCCAGATGAAGTGCCGGATACCGCTGAAGAGGTGATGCATCAGCGCCCAAGTGAAGCCGAATACGATCAGGCGGCCGATGAAGCTCGTGGTGAAGGCCTGCACATTGGCATAGGCGGTGGGTCCGGAGGCGGCGGCGACCAGCCACCACACCAGCAGCAGGGTCCCGAAATACATCGCCACGCCGGTCGCGCGATGGACGATGGACATCGCCATCGTCAGGGTCCAGCGATAAATCTGCGCATGGGGCGAAAGCGGGCGTTCGATCCTGGCGGTCATTGGCGGCTTTGACGGTTTTTCAAGGACCCGGAGGGTCCTTCGGGGATCGCGGGGCAACTTGCGCCTTATTTACGGAGTCGAAACAGCCAGCGCAACGGCGAATATCGGCAATTTCGAACGCTCGTTCATACCTACAGATGAGCCCTGCAATTGCATAAGTTGACAGGATCGGCAACCACCGATGGCTGGTACGCCTGAAGCACGATTCAGGAGCGTGCGGGCAGGGGAGGAAAGGGGCGCGATTCCTGGGCCGACTTCTTCGGGGTCGGTGGTAGCAGCGTCTATTTCTTCGTGTAGATATCCGAATAGGTGTCCCGCAGAACGTTCTTCTGCACCTTGCCCATGGCGTTGCGCGGCAAGTCATCGACGATGAACACCCGCTTCGGCATCTTGAATTTGGCCAGCCGGCCATCGAGCGCCAGCAAGACCGACGCTTCGCTGAGCTTGGTCGCGGGATTGCAGACCACGACTGCGGTGACGCCTTCGCCGAAATCGGCATGCGGGACGCCGATCACGGCGGATTCGATCACGCCCGGCATGGCGTCGATCTCGCTCTCGATTTCCTTCGGATACACGTTGAAGCCGCCGGAGATCACCAGATCCTTGCCGCGGCCCAGGATGTGCACGTAGCCCTTGTCGTCGATCTTGCCGAGGTCGCCGGTGATGAAGAAGCCGTCGTCGCGGAACTCGGACCTGGTCTTTTCCGGCATCCGCCAGTAGCCCTTGAAGACGTTCGGGCCCTTGACCTCGATCATGCCGATGGCCTCTGGCGCCAGCACCGTTCCGGTCTCGGGATCGGTGACGCGCACGGAAACGCCGGGTAGCGGGTGGCCGACGGCGCCGGCGACGCGCTCGCCGTCATAGGGGTTGGAGGTGTTCATGTTGGTTTCGGTCATGCCGTAGCGCTCGAGCACCGCATGCCCGGTGCGCGCCGCCCATTCGCGGTGGGTGTCGGCGAGCAGCGGCGCCGAGCCCGAAATGAACAGCCGCATGTGCTTGGTGGACTCGGGCGTCAGTGCCGGATTCTGCAGAAGCCGGGTGTAGAAGGTCGGCACGCCCATCAGCACGGTCGCGCGCGCCATCAGCTTGATGATCAGGTCGGGATCGAATTTCGGCAGGAAGATCATCGAGGCGCGGGCGAACAGCGTGACATTGCTCGCCACGAACAGGCCATGGGTGTGATAGATCGGCAGCGCGTGGATCAGGACGTCCTTCTCGGTGAAGCGCCAGTAGTCGACCAGCGAGAGCGAGTTCGACGCCAGATTATCGTGGCTGAGCATCGCGCCCTTGGAACGGCCCGTGGTGCCCGAGGTATAGAGGATTGCCGCGAGATCGTCGTCGGCGCGGGCGACGGTCGCAAACTCCTGGCCCGCCTTGGCGGCGGCGTCCGTCAGCGAGCCCTTGCCGCTGGCATCCAGCGTCTCGACCTTGGCGCCAACCTTTGCCGCGATCGCGCCGATGCCTTCCGCCTTGGACGGATCGCACACCACCAGCGACGGTTCGGCGTCGGTGATGAAATATTCCAGCTCGTTCAGTGTATAGGCGGTGTTGAGCGGCAGGTAGACCGCGCCAGCACGCACGGCGGCGAGATAGAGCACCAGCCCTTCGACCGATTTCTCGGTCTGTGCCGCGACGCGGTCGCCCGGCTTGACGCCGCGCTCGACCAGCACGTTCGCGGTCTGGCCGGTGCGCGCGATCAGATCGGCATAGCTGATGTGCTCGCCGTCGAGCGTTTCGATCGCGAGCCGGTTCGGATCGTCGAGGCCATCGAACAGGCGTGAAAACAGGTTGGCGTTGGCGATGGTGTTCATGCAACATTCCCTGAGGGGCATTGGCCGGGAAGAGGCTGGATTAGCAAAAACGCCCCCGACAAAGCAACGGAGACGGTTTGCATGACAAATGGCGGGAAACGCGTGGCCTGGGTGACCGGCGGCGGCAGCGGCATCGGCGAGGCCGGTGCGGAGGCGCTGGCGGCGGACGGCTGGACGGTGGTGGTCTCCGGCCGGCGCAAGGACGCCCTGGATGCCGTGGTCGCCAAAATCAGCAAAAGCGGCGGCAAGGCGGAGGCGATCCCGCTCGACGTCAGCGTCGCCGCCGACGTCGAGAAGGCCGCAGAACAAATCGTGGCGAAACACGGGCGCATCGACCTCCTCGTCAACAGCGCCGGCATCAACGTGCCGAAGCGGCGCTGGGCCGACATGGAGCTCGAGGGCTGGAACCAGCTCGTCGACATCAATCTCAACGGCGTGCTCTATTGCATGCATGCGGTGCTGCCGGCGATGCGCCGGCAAAAGGACGGCTGCATCATCAACGTCGCCTCCTGGGCCGGCCGCCACGTCTCGAAAATGCCGGGCCCGGCCTACACCACGACCAAGCATGCGGTGCTGGCGCTGACCCATTCCTTCAACATGGACGAATGCGTCAATGGCTTGCGCGCCTGCTGCCTGTCGCCCGGTGAGGTTGCAACGCCGATCCTGAAATTGCGGCCCGTGGTGCCGAGCGAGGAGGAGCAGGCCAAGATGCTGCAGCCCGAGGATCTCGGCCGCACCATCGCCTTCGTCGCCGGCATGCCGCCACGCGTCTGCATGAACGAAATCCTGATCAGCCCGACGCATAATCGCGGCTTCATCCAGACCCCGGCGAACCGGGATTAGTGTCTAGATGCCGTGGTGGCGACAACCATTTCCGTCGTCCCAGCGAAAGCGCGCAACAATTTCCGTCGTCATCCCCGCCTTCGCCGGGACGACGAAAGTTTTCGTCGAGTGCGCACCCCACGGCCTGTGCCGCGATTAGTTTCAAGCATCACAAAGAATTATTTTCCGAAACCGCCGCCCGCAACCTCCCGTAGTTCCGGTCAACGGCGACGCAGTGATCCATTAATCGAACGGCGCCGTTGTCGATCATCATGCGCTTTGCGATGTCCGCAAGGCCAGCTCAATCATCGGGAGACTTTCCATGTCAAAGCGAATTGCCCTGTTGTCCGCCGCAGCCCTCAGCGCGCTGGCGCTTACTTCAACCATCGTTGCGCCGGCCCGTGCCGAGGAAAAGACCGTGATGGTCGGGGGTGCTGCGATGTTCCCCTCGAAGAACATCATCCAGAACGCCGTGAATTCGAAGGATCACACCACCCTGGTTGCGGCGGTGAAAGCCGCCGGCCTGGTCCCGACCCTGGAAGGCAAGGGCCCGTTCACGGTGTTCGCGCCGACCAACGCCGCGTTCGGCAAGCTGCCGGCCGGCACCGTCGACAATCTGGTCAAGCCCGAGAACAAGGCAACCCTGACCAAGATCCTCACCTACCATGTGGTGCCGGGCAGGCTCGATGCTTCCGACCTGACCGACGGCAAGATGCTCAAGACGGTCGAAGGCGAAGAGCTCACCGTGAAGAAGGCCGACGGCAAGATCTGGATCATCGACGCCAAGGGCGACTCCTCGATGGTCACGATCTCCAACGTCCATCAGTCGAACGGCGTCATCCACGTCATTGACACCGTGCTGCTGCCGGCGTCGTAATACCGCGTGTCCTGAACTCCTTAGAGCATGATCCGGAAAAGTGGGAACCGGTTTTCCCTCGCGACAAACGCGTAGCGTTTGCGCGGAGATCATGCTCAAAAAGGCGAAGCGATCCCCACCGGGACGCGCGACCGCGAGCCGGGGCAACCCGGCTCGCTTTTTTGTGAACGCCATAGGTTATAGGCATCGATTTGATAACCTGCCGGCAGTAACGAAACCGGGGTAAGTGGCGTATATTCGCCGTAACCGATTTGCAGCGACGGAGCATCCATGTCCAGCCTTGCAGCCGCCGACACCCACTCGACGCGTGAGCCCGCGAAGGTGATTCAGCCGGCGTGGGTGCGGACCATGCATTGGATCAACGCGCTCGCCATGATCCTGATGATCATGTCGGGCTGGCAGATCTATAATGCCTCGCCACTGTTCGATTTCCGCTTCTCCCACGCGATCACGCTCGGCGGCTGGCTCGGCGGAGCGCTGCTCTGGCATTTCGCGGCGATGTGGCTGTTGATGTTGAACGGCCTCGCCTATCTCGTCACCGGCATCGCCACCGGCCGCTTCCGCAGCAAACTGCTGCCGATCTCGCCTTCCGGCGTGATCTCGGACGCCAGGGCGGCGCTGACCTTCAAGCTCGCCCATGACGACCTCAGCAAATACAACTACGTGCAGAAGCTGCTCTATGCCGGTATCATCGCCGTCGGCATCGTCATCGTGCTGTCGGGCCTGTCGATCTGGAAGCCGGTGCAACTGCAATGGCTGACGGCGCTGTTCGGCGGCTACGACGTGGCGCGCTACGTCCACTTCACCTGCATGTCGGCGATCGTCGCGTTCCTGATCGTTCACGTGCTGCTCGCGCTGCTGGTGCCGAAGAGCCTGCGCGCCATGATCATCGGGCGCTGATACAAGATTTAGTAAGACTTGGATTCAGTAAGATCTGGGCATGATCCCGAAAAGTGGGAACCGGTTTTCCGACAAGATCATGCCCAACAAGTACACTATAGGAGATACATCATGGGTCGCATGCGCTCGCTTCTGATCCCCGGGGTCGACAAGAAGCTTTTAGTGAAAGACGCGGTGAAGGTGATGCCGGATCTGGCGCGACGGCGCTTCATCGCGGGCGGCGCCAGCCTCGGCGCGCTGACGCTGCTGACCGGCTGCAACGTGGTCGACAGCGATTCGGCCGACCGGATGCTGGCGCAGATCTCGAAGTTCAACGACGCCGTGCAGGCATTGATCTTCAACCCCAACGCGCTGGCGCCGACCTTCCCGGAGAGCGCGATCACCAAGCCGTTCCCGTTCAACGCCTATTACGATATCGACGACGCACCTGAGGTTGACGGCAAGACGTGGAAGCTCGAGGTGCGCGGCCTGGTCGACAACAAGAAGTCCTGGACGCTGGACGAGCTCTATCAGTTACCGCAGGTCAAGCAGGTGACGCGCCATATCTGCGTCGAGGGCTGGAGCGCGATCGGAAGCTGGACCGGCGCGCCGCTGCGCGATTTCCTGAAGCTGATCGGCGCCGACACCCGCGCCAAATATGTCTGGTTCCAGTGCGCCGACACCGAAGGCTACAACTCGCCGCTCGACATGGCGACGGCGCTGCATCCGCAGACCCAGATGACGTTCAAGTTCGCCGACGAAATCCTGCCGCGCGCCTATGGCTTTCCGATGAAGATCAGGGTGCCGACCAAGCTCGGCTTCAAGAACCCGAAATACGTGATCTCGATGGAAGTCACCAACACGTACAAGGGCGGCTACTGGGAAGACCAGGGCTACAATTCGTTCAGCGGCAGCTGAGTGATCCGGCCTTATTGCGACATAGCGCATTTCACCTCTCCGGCGCTTGCGGGCGAGGTCAACGCGTCTCGAAGGAGCGCGGCCACTAGCGGGACCTCATCACTCGACGACGGCTTGCTGAAGTGCGCCTACCCCAGCCCTCCCCGCGAGAGCGGTAAGGGAGCGCACGCCATGACGCAACTTGACCTGTCTCTCGCTCTAACGAGGCCTTCGCCAGCTTGCCCTGAAACGCCGCCGCCACCGCGCCGAGCACCAGCAGGCCGCCGAAACGTTCAGTGCATAGGACAGGCTGCCGAGTGCGTCGGTAATGGCGCCGACCGCGATCGGGCCGAGCGTCTGGCCGATGCCGAACGCGATCGTCATCGCCGCGATCGCGGTCGGCCAGGCCTGCGGCGGATAATTGAACCGCACGAAGGCGGTGGTCGAGCCGACCACCGCGAAGAACGCAACCCCGAACACGATCGCCGAGACTGCGAGCAGCACGATGGAATGGCCGAAGATCGGCAAGCCAGCACCGATCGCGTTGACGCCGAGGATGATCGCGGTGGCAAGCCCGCCGCGATCGAGCGCGAGCACACGCCGCCACACCCATGGCGTGACAAATGCGGAGAGGCCGATCAGGCTCCAGAACGCGGCCTGTGCGGGAGCGCCGCCGCCGGCGTCGCGGACATAGGCGATCATGAACGTCATGTAGGCGATGTAGCCAGCCCCGAACAGGAAATAGCCCACGAGATAGATCGCGACTTTCGGAATCGAAAAATGCCTCTCGGTCGCGGCGGCGATGCCGGCCTTGCTCTCGAACCGCGCCAGCAGCAGCGGCACGGTCATCGCGGCGCCGAGCAGCGTCAGCGCCCACCACACGATCCACCACGATCCCGGGCCGAATGCCCTTAGCACGAACGGTGCGACCAGGCCGGAGGCGAGAATGCCGAGCCCGGGCCCGGCGTAGTACAGGCTCAAGAGAAAATCCGCGCGTTCGGGCCGCGATTGCGCAATGGTCGCGGCCAGCGCGCCGGCGGCGACGAAGCCGACCGCGGCGGCAAACCCGGCGATCAGCCGCGCCAGCGACAGCACGACGAAATTGCCCGACATCGCGCAGGTCGCAAGCGAAGCGAGGCAGGCCAGCGTTCCCCAGCGCACCGCGGCCGACCAGCCGTATCGCTTGATCAGCCGTGAGGCCATCAGCGCGCCTGCGAGATAGCCGGCGGCGTTGATGGTGTTCATGAAGCCCGCGGCCGAATACGACCAGCCAAGCGAATCGCGCATGTCCGGCAGCACCAGCGCATAGGCGAAGCGGCCGATGCCGAGCCCCACGGTCGCGCCCAGCGACAGAGTGAGGATCAGCCGCGCGGGATGCGCGTAGTGCAGGTGTCGATCGGGGGCGTGCAAGGAAAATACTCCGGCGGGGCGCACATAGTGACAGGCCGCGCAAGGATTGCCCAGCCGCATCGTCCGCAACGGTGTCTTGCCGTTTGCGCAAGCAATGGCGATTCCCGGTTACACGGCGACTTCGAATCCAGGCGTGTCGATGCCGGACATCGATGACACCAGAAACATCTTGCCCAGAATGTGCTTGGTCTGCGGCGCGCCGGGTTTGACCAGCCCCGCGCGGACGTCCTGCTGGAATTCGGCAACGGTCGGAACCGACAGATCGGGATCATCTTTCATCCACGATGCGGCGGCGGAAGCGCTGAGCAGGACGCCGGCATAATAAAGCCGGGTGAACGCGCGAATCGCAACGAACCGATTGACAAGGGCTTCGTCGAGCTCGCGGCCAAGGTAGGCCTTGAGCAGGATATCCGCGAGCTCCGGCGAACGCGCGAGATTGTCGAGCACAATGGCCACGTCGACGAACGGATCGCTGCGATAGGCCGATTCCCAGTCGATCAGCCACAGGCGTTCGCCGTCGAACAGGATATTGCTCGGGACGGGATCGTTGTGGCTGGAGACCAGACTTTTCGGAGCCGCATCATAGGATTCGCGGAGCAGCTCAAAACACGCCATATGCGGGTCGAGCACGCCGGGCGCGAAAAGACCGGTGCGTTGCACATGGGCGAGCAGCCGCGCAACGATGTCCGGATAGTCGACGAAGGCCGGGAAGGCCGGCGTAGCCTGAACGCGCGAAATCAACTCTCCCAGCGCTCTCGCCAGCGCGGGCGGCCCGCCCGGATAGCTGTCGAGCGGTCGCTGCTCGATGAAGTCGATCACCGCGACCCGCGCGGTCTCATCGATGTAATGAATTTTCGGGGCAATCCCCGCCTCCGCCGCGATGCGCATCGAGATATATTGGTGCGGATTGCGCAGCGGACTCGGCTGCCCCTCCACCCGCAACAAATACGCCCTGCCGCCGACATCGAAGCGAAAGGTCGATGCCGTCGAAGCGCCGCCGGAAATCGACACGATCGCGTCGATCGGAGCCGAACCGAAGGCGGCAACGAGCGCCGAGCGCACGCTCTCGCGCTGATCGGCGGAGAGCGTGTCGAAAGGATGATTGATCATGGTCGTTTCTTACCACACGCCGCATCGGCGTTGGGATGGTTGGGGTCATGAGGTCCTTAATGGGCGCCTTTTCGGGATACCGGCCCACCCTGAAAGTGGGTTGTCGCCCGCCGCTGCCTGCTTGCCAATCTGCTTGCCGCGCATTAGCAAGCACTCCGCGCGACGAACGAGGACCTTCCCATGACCACCCACAACCTGCTGCTTCTGCCCGGCGACGGCATCGGCCCCGAAGTGATGGCGGAGGTGAAGCGGCTGATCGACTGGCTGGACGCGAAAGGCATCGCGCATTTTGCGACCGAGCAGGGACTGGTCGGCGGCTCGGCCTATGACGCCGACCGGGTCTCGATCACGGAAGAAACCATGGCCAAGGCGAAAGCCGCCGACGCGATCATCTTCGGCGCGGTCGGCGGCCCGAAATGGGATCACGTGCCCTATGAGGCACGGCCCGAAGCCGGCCTGCTTCGGCTGCGCAAGGACCTCGGCCTGTTCGCCAACCTGCGGCCCGCGGTGTGCTATCCGGCGCTTGCCGATGCCTCCAGCCTGAAACGCGAGGTCGTGGAGGGGCTCGATATCATGATCGTGCGCGAGCTCACCGGCGGGGTCTATTTCGGCGAGCCGAAAATCATCACCGACCTCGGCAACGGCCAGAAGCGCGCCATCGATACCCAAGTCTACGACACCTATGAGATCGAGCGCATCGCCCGGGTCGCCTTCGATCTCGCGCGCAAGCGGCGCAACAAGGTGACCTCGATGGAAAAGCGCAACGTCATGAAATCGGGCGTGCTCTGGAACGAGGTGGTTACCCAGGTGCACGATCGCGAATACAAGGATGTCCAGCTCGAGCATCAGCTTGCCGATTCCGGCGGCATGAACCTGGTGAAATCGCCAAAACAGTTCGATGTCATCGTCACCGACAATCTGTTCGGCGACATGCTCTCCGACATCGCGGCGATGCTGACCGGCTCGCTCGGCATGCTGCCATCGGCTTCGCTCGGCGAGGTCGACGTCAAGACCAGGAAGCGCAGGGCGCTGTATGAGCCGGTACACGGCTCGGCGCCCGATATTGCCGGCAAGGGCCTCGCCAATCCGATCGCGATGCTCGCGTCCTTCGGCATGGCGCTGCGTTATTCCTTCGACATGGGCGCGCTCGCCGACCAACTCGACGCCGCGATCGCGGCCGTGCTGGCAAGCGGCCTGCGCACCGCGGACATCAAGTCCGAGGGCACGACGGCGGTCTCGACCACGCAGATGGGCGAAGCGATCTTGAAGGAAATGATAAAGCTGCACGCGTGATCGCGGCGCACTCGGTGTCGTCCGGGATTCTGGAATTGTAGGGCGGGCTAAGCGTCCGCCGTAGCTCGAAGAGCGAGGGCGGAAGCGAGCCCACCAAACTATTCGCCACGTATCGGAAAAATGGTGGGCACGGCGCTTCGCGCCTTTTGTCCACCCTGGACTTCCTCTCCCCTCCCCACCGCTACGCGGGGGGAGGGGAGTAGCGAGCACGCGGCGCCTCCGCGTATGGGTCGCGGGTCAAGGTCGGGACGACGATGGTGGCTGCCAGTTGACGACTAAGCGGTCGACTGAGTCGCCCGACGAGGCGAATCCGGTGAGTGTTTTCTGGATTCCGCTCGGCTCACGCGGCCCGAAGGCCCTCGAAATCGCGTGCGCCTAAAATCTAATTTGCTGAACCGTTTCAACGCGATTCCAGTTGTCCAGATGGACTGCAAAAATATTTCTCTTTCGGAAAAACGGAAATTGTGCTCTCTTCCCGCTGTCCCACCCCTCAGAGGGGCGGCTCGAGAACGTCACGGACGCGGGGTGGGATGCGGTGGACGCAAAGGCGGCGCTAGACGGGCGACGCCAAAGCGGACGGCGAAGTCGTGTGGTCCTGACGCCCCGACGCTGGCGTTAAGGTCTTGCGGAGTTAACTCCGCGAGACGACGGGGGCAAGAGAGCCCGGTCCCCGGGGAGATCACGTATAAGCTGTTAAAACCATTGCGTGGGGAATGCCGGATGTTTCCGGTGCCTCCGCTGTGAATACTCGTGTGCATACTCCCACTACAAAGCGCACACGAGGCTGCGGGTGCATTGGGCACCCGGCATTCCCCGCGCCCTCTGATTTCCTGATGGCGCAATCGTTTCGCAAAACTCGGACGCATCGTGCCGCGAGAATGCGGCGGTGTGTCTTGCATGGGCTATTTGAAAAACTCGCGCCATTCCCTCCCATCGTCATACCCGCGCATGCGGGTATCCAGTACGCCGCGGCCTCTCGGTCTTGCTGCGCTGTCTCTGGAATAATGGGTCACCCGCCGGAGCCTGTCATCCGGCCGGCCGGAGGCCGGACCGGTTGGCGGGCGACGACAGCGGAGTGAACGGCCCGCGACCAAATTCCTTCGCCTCTCCCCGCGAAGAGCGGGGCGAGGTAACTCAAGACGCTTCGCGCGTGCTGTTTGAAAACCGAATCGGGAATGGTGTGCGCACACTCCATCCACGTCGTCCCGGCTTCGCCAGAACGACACCGTTGTGCTGCTCCAGCTCCGCGATCAATACAGCGGGATACGCGTCGGATAACCCGCCGAGGTCCGACGGCGGGTTGAGCGGCTCGCGCTCGAGCGAGCGGTTGTTGAGTTGCTGGTTAAAGGGTTGCGACGGCGGGAAGGCGTAGTCGGTGAACTTGCGGTCGCCCGGCAGGACTTCGGTGCCGCCGTCGAGCCAGGAGCGCTTGCTGACATAGATGCGGGTGTGCGGCCCCTGCATGTAGGAGACGTTGGGACCGCCTGGCCCGTAATTGGGATGGCCGTCGTCATAGTGTCGCTTGGGCGACTGCGCGCTGGCCGCGCCGATGTTGCAGAGAACCGCCGCAAAGGCGCCAGCCGCGATCAGCAGCGCAATTTTGTTCACGGCAGCGAATGTGGGGGTCATTACGTCCTCGATCCTTGAACTCGATCCTTGGGCCGTCTCAAGATACCGGCGGCCACCATATCCGATTTGGGGACTATGTTATCCGGGCCCAATAGGGCGCCACTAGGTCAATCCGGCCACACCCATGCATATAATGCGAGGTTGAGCGAAAAAGTTGCATGAAAACCAGCGCCTTGACCGGGGTGATCAGAGCGGGCCGCGCAGATGAGGGTTTTCCGCCGATGTCACCCAGTCCGCCGCGGCGCCTGACCTGCCCTGCGCCGCGCAGCCAGTGCGCCTGAGCTCGGCGTGGGCGAACAATTCGGCCAGTTTCGGCTCGCTTCCCGCTGTCAGCAGGATCAGCCGGTCCAGCATGCAGCCGATCGCCGCGCGCCGCGCCGGCAGGCTATCGCCCTGGCAGGAGAAGCCGGAGATCCGCAAGCCGGGATCGTCGATCGCTTTAAGGAAGCCGAGGCAGGCGGCTGCGTCCTTGGCGCCAGCCTGCCGAAGCAGCGCAACCATGCCCAATTTGCTCTCGATCACGCCGGCTGCTTCCAGTCCCACGGCGCTGGGTAGCCCCATCCGCGCGGCGATATCGGTGCCGGGCGGCTCTGTCGGGTCGCTCTCGCCGCCCAAACGGTAGATTTCGAGCTCAGCGGCGGGCTTTTCGTTTCCGTCGGTCCAGCGGAAGACGTCCTTGCGGCCGCCCTCGGGGTGCCGGAGAATAGTGTAAGTCACTGATTTTTCGGATGGATCGAGTTGACTGACGGCGAACGCCGGATAGGAGCGGTCGGCCACGCTCCAGCCCGCCTTGTCAGCGGGAGCGCCGGTTTCGATCGCCTGCAGTTGATCCCAGGCGTGGATACCAAGGATGGCGAGCAGCGCCAGCGTCCCCACATAGGCAAACAGGCGTGCCACCGTGGCGCAGACTTCGTCGGCAAAGCTCGTCAATGCCGGGTGGATCTTGGCCGGGTGGATTTTGGTTGCATGGGGGAGATTGGCCGGATCGGCCCAAAACGATGACATCAAAAGTCCGCGCACCGTGGTAACGTTGTGTTGACGGTGTTTCTCGCATAGAAGCGCTGGCTCTTCCATTTCCGCGGGCCGCGGCGGGAGGGCATTTTTCCTCGGAGAGTGAACGATGGGTTACAAAGTCGCAGTGGTCGGCGCGACCGGCAATGTCGGGCGGGAAATGCTCAACATTCTCGACGAGCGCAAATTCCCCGCTGACGAGGTCGTGGCGCTGGCGTCGCGCCGCAGCGTGAATGTGGAAGTCTCCTACGGCGACCGGACCCTGAAAGTCAAAGCGCTCGAGCATTACGACTTCTCCGACGTCGACATTTGCCTGATGTCGGCGGGCGGCGCGGTGTCGAAGGAATGGTCGCCCAAGATCGGCGCCGCCGGCGCGGTGGTGATCGACAATTCTTCGGCCTGGCGGATGGATCCGGACGTGCCGCTGATCGTGCCCGAGGTCAATGCGGACGCGATCAAAGGCTTCACCAAGAAGAACATCATCGCCAATCCGAACTGCTCGACCGCGCAGCTCGTGGTCGCGCTGAAGCCGCTGCACGACAAGGCCACGATCAAGCGCGTCGTGGTCGCGACCTATCAATCGGTCTCGGGCGCCGGCAAGGACGCGATGGACGAACTGTTCTCGCAGACCAAGGCGGTCTACACCAACAGCGAATTGATCACCAAGAAATTCCCCAAGCGTATCGCCTTCAACGTGATTCCCGAGATCGACGTGTTCATGGAGGACGGCTACACCAAGGAAGAATGGAAGATGATGATGGAGACCAAGAAGATTCTTGATCCCAAAATCAAGCTGACCGCGACTTGCGTGCGGGTGCCGGTGTTCGTCGGCCATTCGGAAGCCGTCACCATCGAATTCGAAAACCCGATCTCGCCGGATGAGGCGCGCAACATCCTGCGCCACGCGCCGGGATGCCTCGTGATCGACAAGCACGAGCCCGGCGGTTACGTCACGCCCTACGAGGCGGCGGGCGAGGACGCCACCTATATCAGCCGCATCCGCGCCGATCCGACGGTGGACAACGGCATCGTGCTGTGGTGCGTGTCGGACAACTTGCGCAAGGGCGCCGCGCTGAACGCGATCCAGATCGCGGAGTGCCTGATCAACCGCAAGCTGCTCCACGCCAAGAAAAAGGCGGCGTAAAAAGCGGCGTAAAGGGCTGCGCAAGACGGGTTCGAGGAGCCGGGGAATCGCGATGTCCGAGCAACCGGCTTCTGCCCAGCCCAATTCCGTGCTGAAGCGAATCGGGCGCACGTTCGAGAGCGGGCTGTTCGCTAGCCGCTGGCTGATGGCGCCGTTCTATGTCGGCCTCATCGTCAGCCTCGCAGTGCTGTTCCTCAAATTCTTGAGAATGCTGTGGGACTTCATCCTGCACGCACCCGGCGCCAAGTCGACCGACACCATCCTCGATGTGCTGTCCCTGATCGACGTGACGTTGGTCGGCAACCTCATCCTGATCGTGGTGTTTTCCGGCTACGAGAACTTCGTATCGCGCATCGATACCAGCGGCCAGCCGAACTGGCCGGTATGGATCACCAAGATCGATTTCGCCGGGCTGAAGCAGAAGATGCTCGCCTCGATCGTCGCGATTTCGGCGATCCACGTGCTGGAGGCGTTCCTCAACATCGATAACGCGTTCGACGCCACCAAGATGACCTGGCTGGTCGGTGTGCACCTGGTGTTCGTGATCTCGGCCCTGCTGCTGGCGCTGTCGGATCGCTGGGGGGCGGAAAAGGCGAATGGCGAGTAGCGAATGGAGCTCCAGTCACTATTTCGCTACTCGCCGCCACTCCGCGAAATTCCTTCACCTCCTTGTCGAGCACGAACAGCGAACCTTCGGCGACGCCGAAATAGGCGCCGTGCAGTTCCAGTTCGCCGCGCTCGACCGGCGCGCGGACGAACGGAAACGTCATCAGGTTTTCGAGCGAGCGGAACACCGCGGCCTTCTCGATTCGCACGGTGAAATCGTGCATCGTCTCCTGGTCGCGCTGGCCGACCTGCTCGCCCGGCTTGATGAACATCGCCATCCAGCGGCCGATGAAGTCGCCGGGCGACAGCGGTTCGATTTTATCGATGAAGGCGCGGATGCCGCCGCATTGGGCGTGGCCGAGCACCACGATATGTCTGACGTGCAAGACGCTGATCGCATATTCCAGCGCCGCCGAGACGCCGTGCGCGCCGCCGTCCGGCTGATACACCGGCACCAGATTGGCGACGTTGCGCACCACGAACAGCTCGCCGGGGCCGGCGTCGAAGATCACCTCGGGCGAGACCCGGGAATCGCAGCAGCCGATCACCATCACTTCGGGCGACTGCCCGCGCACCGACAACTCGCGGTAGCGGGACTGTTCGGTCGGAAGCCGCTGGGTCGCGAAGGTCCGGTAGCCGTCGAGCAGAGTTTTGGGGAACGTGATCATGGCGCAGGCATAACCCTAAGCGGCTAGTTCGAACAAGCCTTTCGGACCCGGCAACGAAATGGTATCGCCTCGGTTCCGAATTGCCCGAGGAAATACCTCAAGGAAATGAGCCGATGACCCGTCCGCGCCGCAGCCTGCTGTTCATGCCCGGATCGAATGCGCGGGCGCTGGAAAAAGGCCGCAATCTGCCCGCCGACGGCCTGATCCTTGATCTCGAGGATTCCGTTGCCCCCGACGCCAAGGCCAAGGCGCGCGACCAGATCGCGGCCGCGGTTAAGGCCAAGGGCTTTGGCAGGCGCGAAATCCTGATCCGCACCAACAGCCTCGATACGCCGTGGTGGGCCGACGATGTCGCCATGGCGGGGAGCGCGAAGCCTGACGGCATCCTGGTGCCGAAGATTTCCAGCGTCGACGATCTGCACCAGATCGGTGCGCGCCTGAACGAGGCCGGCGCTGCCCCCTCGATCAAGGTCTGGGCCATGATCGAGACCGCGCGCGCGGTGCTGCATGCCGAGGAGCTCGCGGCCGCCTCGCGCGATGCAAAGACGCGGCTTGCCGGTTTCGTGTTCGGTCCCAACGACATTTCGCGGGAGACGCGGATCAAGATGCTGCCCGGCCGCGCCGCGATGATCCCGATGATCACCCATTGCATCCTGGCGACGCGCGCGCATGGGCTGGAAATCCTGGACGGCCCCTACGGCGATATCGGCAATATCGACGGCTTTGCCGCCGAATGCGCCCAAGGACGCGATCTCGGTTTCGACGGCAAGACGCTGATCCATCCGAGCCATGTCGATGCCTGCAACGCGATCTTCACGCCGCCCTCGGATGAAGTCGCGGAGGCACGCAAGATCCTTGCCGCCTTCGAACTGCCGGAGAATGCCTCGCGCGGCGCGATCCAGCTCGACGGACGGATGGTGGAGCGGCTGCACGCCGAGATGGCCAGACGCACCATCGAAATCGCCGATGCGATTGCGGCGATCGCGCAGCCTTAGCAAGGGCGGGCAAACGCGCCTTTCGCGCCGGGCCCGCCAACTGCAACTAATTGCGCTTCAGGCTGACGATGTAGCTGGCGAGGTCGTCGATCTGAGCGGGCGCAAGTACGAGATTCGGCATGGTTGGGTGGCTGGTCTGAAGAAACACCTTCACCGAAAGCGCCGTGGTCGCGGGCTGATTGGCAATCGCCGCGAAATCAGGCGCGGGATTGGACGTCCCCGCGGTGTTCTTTTCGATGTTGTGGCAGACCGTGCACCAGGCGTCGGCGAGCTTACGTCCTGCATCTACGCTGTCGGTGTCAGGCGTCGCGCCGCTTGCGCTACGACGCACGAACAAGAGCGCGGCGAAGGCGATCAGGATCGCGATCGCGACATGAATCCAGTGGCTGCGTGCCGTTCTGGATGTACTCGGATGAGGCGCCCTCATTTCGCCGTCGCCTTGCCGAGACGATCGATCGTCGGCGCGTTGAGGCAATAGCCCGCATAATGCTCAGGCGACGTGCCAGCGGCGAGATCGCGGTCGCATTGCGCCTTCTGCTGGCACATCGCGCAGACCCGCTCCATGTCGCGCAGCACCAGCGGCTGAGCGCTCGCCAGATCGGACTCGTCGATGCCGAGCGCCTTCAACAGTTTCGGCAGCTCGTCGGCGGCGTGCGGTCCATGGCGGACCAGTTCCTCGAGCTCAGAGGGCGAAACGCGCAGATCGCTGGCGATCCGGTCGAACTCGGTGCGGTCCAACTGGCGCATCTCGTTTAGTTCGCGGCGATGCTTGAGCCAGTCGGAGAATGTCGAAAGCAAGAGCTCAAACTGTGGGTACGGCTTGCTGTGGGCGGTCATGGCACACCTCGGTAGTCTGGAATTTGTTCAATTTGACCACCGATGACGGCAGGGGGTGTTGCGACAGATCAAATAGTTCCGAAAGGGTTAGCCAAAAGCGGGTACCGGTTTTCCCTTGAGCATAACAACCGCGGAACGCGTTTGCGCGGAGATCATGCTCAAGTAATTGAGGCGCTGAATCGCTCCGCAGCCCAGGCATAGAGGCTGCCGGGAATTGGCTGCTGGCTACCGCGGCCCTTCGGGGAAATGTGCAGGCCGATGATGGCAGGGTCGGCGATCAGCGCGGAAAAATCCGATGGCTCGAAGAAACGCCTTGGTTCGGCATGAACCGCATAGAACGATTTCTTCGGCAGCGCATAGCGAGCTTCGCCCGCGCGGCGGGCGAGCGCGGTGAGCGCGGCCGGACCAAAGATCGCCACGCGGATGTCGGAGAGGCGGTTCGAACGCCCGCGCAGGCGGCGCAGCGCAAACGTCAGGCGATGGCGCAGCACGAGCCAGTCCGGCGTCAGTTCTTCCTGCTTCATCAGGTTTTCGAAGGCTATGACGATCGGATCGCCCAGTGGCAGATACAGAACCGAATTGCCGAGCTGGCGCGGCCGCTCCCAGGCGAAGAACGGTTTTGCCGGATCGATCTCGACCGGCTTGAGCAGCAGCACGTCGGCGTCGAGCCACAGCCCGGCGCTTTGAGCCATCAGCCGCATCCGGAAAAAATCGCTGAACTGCAGCACGGTCCAGTCGCGCCAGCTGCCGTCGGCCTGCGCGGGACGAAGCTTCTCGGAAAACGCGTGCGGCAGGATCGCCTCAGCCTCGGCGTTGCCAACGCCTTCGGGCAATCCTGGAATGGTATCGAAACTGTAGACTGTGACCTTATGGCCCGCCGCGACCTGCGACCGCAGGCAGATCTGCCGCAGCGCGTCGAGCGGGCCGTGCCAGAAGGTGACGATGTCAGGCCGCATGCACGTCTGGATCAGGCCCAAATCAGGCCCAGGCGCGCTCTGTCTTGGCCTTGGCCTCGTAGGCGTCGATCGAGGACTTCTTTTCCATGGTCAGTCCGATGTCATCGAGGCCGTTCAATAGGCAGTGCTTGCGGAACGGATCGATCTCGAACTTCACCTTGCCGCCGTCGGGACCGCGGATCTCCTGATTGGCGAGGTCGATGGTCAAGGTCGCATTGGCGCCGCGCTCGGCGTCGTCGAAAAGTTTGTCGAGGTCTTCTTGGGCAACGCGGATTGGCAGGATGCCGTTCTTGAAACAGTTATTGTAGAAGATGTCGCCGAACGAAGTCGAGATCACGCAGCGGATGCCGAAATCCAACAGCGCCCATGGCGCATGCTCGCGGCTCGAGCCGCAGCCGAAATTGTCGCCGGCGACGAGCACCTTGGCGTTGCGATAGGCCGGCTTATTGAGGATGAAGTCCGGGTTCTCGCTGCCGTCGTCCTTGTAGCGCTGTTCCGAGAAAAGCCCCTTGCCGAGGCCGGTGCGCTTGATGGTCTTCAGGTATTGCTTGGGGATGACCATGTCGGTGTCGACATTGATGATCTTCAAGGGCGCCGCGACGCCTTCCAGCGTGGTGAACTTTTCCATGGTGCACTTCTCGGGTCATTAGAACGGTAGGCGGTGGTTTATCGCGAATATCGCTAGCGATAAAGGCTTAATCTGCGTCGGCCTCGATCTCGGCCATCTCGTCGTCGGACAGCCCGAAGTGATGGCCGATCTCGTGGATCAGCACGTGGCGGACGATATCGCCCAGCGTCTCCTCGTGTTCGGCCCAATAATCCAGGATCGGACGGCGGTAGAGCCAGATCATGTTGGGCAGACTGGCGATGTCGTCGTTGATGCGGAACGGCAGGCCCGTGCCGTGGAACAGGCCGAGCAGGTCGAATTCGCTCTCGGCCTCCATCTCGTCAAGCACCTTGTCGGTCGGGAAATCGTCGACGCGAATGATCACGCCTTCGCAGCGTTCGAGAAAGCGCCCGGGCAGGTGTTCGAAAACGTCGTGCGCGATCGCTTCCAATTCGGCGAGCGAGGGCGCCTTCAGATCTGTCCACATGGCCGACTCTTAGCGCGTGTTCCGGCTCAGTGCATCCCGGTTTTTTGAAAACGCTCTGGCAAGCCGAGGGGGGCGGATGTTAGAAGCAGGGTGGGAAGAACAGGTTTAGGTGAGCGTCATGATGCGGATCGGGGCGGTGGCGATCATGGTGGCAGTTGCGGGCGCGTTCGCGCTGCCCGGGAGCGCGAACGCGCAAAACGCGCCGTCCGGGGTCCGCCTGGCGCAGGCGACCTCACCGGACGCGCCGCCGCGCAAGCCTCGCCGACCGACGACCCGGCTGCGGGTCTTGCCGAACTACCAACCTGACGAGGTCTATCCCCGCTACTATCCCGGTCCGAACGCGGTGCGGGAATGCAACGCCACCTACGTTCAGGAATATCGGCCGAGCGGCACCGTGATCGTGCCGCACATGAGTTGCCACTGGCGGCGCGGATAGCCTTGCGCTCGATACGGCGCCGCAACACCGAGGCGGGATTGATCTCGCCTTGCTGAAAGACGTCGCAGCGATCTCCAGGGACGCTGCGGCGACGGACGTTCTCAGCGGATAGGCTGGCTGTCCGCTCCGGCTTTAGTGTTGTTGCCGCGAAAAAGATCGCCTCGCGCTGGAACCGCTCGGCGCGCGCCGCATTCATGGTTCGGCGCAGCAGTTACCATTCACGTCATCACTCTCGCTTAGGTCTGCGTCGCGGCGGGGCAGTTGCCATGGGGGCAGCCGCACGGCGCTGGCGTGAATAGTTGGATTATCCCCGCAACTGAAGGAGAATGTCGATGAACGGAACGAGAGTTCTGGGTCTTGCAGCGCTCGGCGCATTTCTGGCTCTGGCGGCTCCGGCCGAACCAGCGCAGGCGCTGTCGTTGATCAATCCGGGCGCCGCCGCGGCGGTCCAGGACGGTTCGAAAGAGACGATGACCGAGGTACGCTATCACCATCACTACCACCATCGGTGGCATCACCGGCATTGGTGACAAGATCGGCGCGTCCGCCCGGCCGATCGCCTGAACGGAAAATCACGGAGACAAGACAGGCCCGCGTTGCGGGCCTGTTTTGCGTTCGCGTCATCGGACAGGGATGCTACGATCATCCCGTAAGCATGGCGCAAGCCTCTGATGGAGCGTTCGATGCTCAAATGGACCGCCGCAGCCGCTCTCGCTGTCACCGTGCTGTTCTCAGGCCTGCCTGTAGCGCCCGCCGCCGTGGCCGCGCCGGCTGCAGCGCAAACTGCGCACGCGTCGAAAGCCACCGACATCAGCGCGCGCCGCCGCAACCGGCATCGCCACGGCTACATCTATCACCCCTATTATCCCTATTATTACGGCCATCCCTATTATTACTCACCGGGGCCGTTCCTCTTGCCGTGGTTCGACGCTTCGGACCCTTGGTGATCGGCACCTCAACCTAAGAGCCATCTCAGATTTGTCGGCCCGACGCGTGGCTTGCCAGTTCCCGCGTCCATTCATGCCGCGTTCACGTCGCTATCTCTAGTTTAATGTTTGGGGCGATCGAAAAAATCAACGTGCCGGAAGCGGGTCATCGCATGACCGCGCGCGATCCGTCGCCTGCATTCAGGGAGATTCTAGGGATGATGAGGATTGCAAATCCCGTGGCTGGCCTCGTCCGCGGCTTCAGCCTCGCGGCTGCCGCCGTGCTGATGCTGGCGGCAGCGCCGGGTAAACCGGCGCAAGCGATGTCGCTGATCACGCCGAGCGCGGCGCCGTCAGCGAACTACGCCGCTGGGGGCTTGATGACGCAAGTCCACGGCGGCGGTGGCGGCCATGGTGGTGGCGGCGGCGGTGGTTTCCATGGCGGTGGTGGCGGTGGATTCCACGGTGGCGGTGGCGGTGGTGGTTTCCACGGCGGCGGTGGTGGCGGCGGATTCCACGGTGGCGGTGGTGGTTTCCACGGCGGTGGCGGCGGCTTCCACGGATTCAGCGGCGGCGGTTTCCACGGCGGTGGCGGCGGCTTTCACGGATTCAGCGGCGGCGGTTTCCACGGCGGTGGATTTCACGGCGGCGGCGCCCATTATGGCCACGTGTTTCATGGCGGCGGATTCCGCTATGGCGGCTATCATCGCTACGGCGGCTTCCGCTTCGCGCATCACCACCGCCACTTCTTCCATGGCGGCTACTATCCCTATTACTATGGGGATTATTACCCCTATCACCGCTGCCGGATCATCTGGACCTACTACGGTCCGCGCCGCGTCTGCCATTGGCATCACTGGCACCACCGGTATCACCGGCACTACTACTAACGGACTCGGCCAAGGTCGAAATGAAAGGGGCCCGATCAGGCGCCCTTTTCACTTAACCCGTTTTCGCGGATTGGCGGGTTTTGAAGATACCCGGGCGGGTTTTGGATACCCGCTTGTTATAAATCAATGGGTTAGTTCAAAAGGTCTTCACTACGAAGGCTGGCTTGGGTGACAGCGGCGGTTGTGATCCTGGGAGGCGGCTGCGGCGGTAGTCGAAGCTTGAGCCGGTCGATCAAAAGCTGCAGCTCGGGTTCTGGATGGGTGTAGCGGGTGAGCAAGATCTCGCGCCCGTCCGTGGTCGGCAGATGAACGTCGATCATCTGGACGGCAGCGAACTTTTCGAGCGCACTGCGCGCGGTCAACCCCGGCGCCAGAGCATGAAGCCGACGGGTCAGGGTGATCTGCATGCAGTAAGCCAGAAAGGCGATGAAGATGTGGGCTTCGATCCGCTTCTCGTCCTGATGGAAGACCGGACGGATCGCCAGATCACCTTTGAGATTGCGGAACGCCTCTTCGACGGCGACGAGCTGGACGTAGTATTGCCATAGCTGGGCAGGATCATTGTCGGTGAGATTGGTGCGCAGCAGATAGCGGCCTTCACGTCGCCGCGTCTTTTTCAGTTTCTTGCGATTGAGCACGAAGCTGAACCTCGGGCGCTCCTTATCGATCTCAACATTGACCAGGCGCCATGCGGCCGGCGCCTTGGATCGCGCGCCACCGAGTTTCATCAGCAGTTCTTCACGCGAGATGTCCATGGCGGCGATTTGCCTAAGCCGCTTCCACAGCCATTTCAGCTGACGCCGGCGCATCGCGCGCTCTTTGCTGACCCGGTCGGAACTTTGCGCGAAGACGTAGAGTTCGCCGTCCTCGGCCAACAGCTTGACCTGCACGCCCTCCCGCGCGTCCTGCCATGGCTTTTCCAACAGATGCTTCTCCAGCCGGTTCAGCCGTCCCTTCGGCGTTCCCACCAGATACTGCACCGGCGGATCGCTGTTGCGCATCTCGGCCAGCACGGCCTCGGTCGGCACGCCGCGATCCATCACCCAGACCCGCCGCGCCTTGCCATATTGCTGCTCGATCTTGGAAAGGAACATCCGCAGCGTCTTGCTGTCGGCGGTGTTGCCGGGCAGCACCTCGTAAGCCAGCGGCAATCCGTCGGGCGTCACCACCAGCGCGATCACCACTTGCGGGCAGTCCGGGCGCTTGTCGCGGCTGTAGCCGTGGCGGCGCTTGCTGCCTTCCGGCAAGTCCGAGGCGTTGACCTCGAAGTAGGTGCTGGTCAGATCGTACAGCAGAACGTCAAAGTCGGCGTGGAACAGATCGCGCCAGCGCCCGACCAGATGCGTGAACAGCGCCTCCTTGTGCTCAAGCAGTAGGTCGTGACAGGCATAAAGCTTGTGCTCTTCCGCCAAGCCGAAGTCCGCTCCGAGAAGATCAGCCATCGCGCTGTTGCCGAACCACTGGCGATGCAGCCGCCACTCGCTCCCCGGCGCGATCAGACGATAGGTCGCCAGCACTTGCAGGATCTGATCCCAACGCGTTCGCTTCCGACTTGGCGGCAGATGATCTGCCCAGAACCGATCGAGCTGCAGTTCCTGCCACAACTGCCCGGCCAGCCAGCAAGCGCCCCATTGCCGCGGACGACGAAGCTGTATCTCGGACAGGCGAAGTTGAACGACGGAGGCATCGCCCGCCACAGCCTCGCATCGATCCTCCGGAAACAGCGCTAACGTTCGCGCGCGGCCGGCGTCTTCGTCGAACACTTCGATCGCCTTGCGCCATGCAGCTGCCTGCGAAGAATTGATCTCGCCGAGATAAAGCACATGACGCTGCACCACCCGGCCACCATCGAGGCGCTTGTTCTCCACCACGTTCCAGTAGTGGCGCGTCTTGCCGTTCTTCTTTCGCTCGGTGCGTCGCAGAAACATGATGCGACGAATCTATCCGCATCATGCCGCGCTTGGGAATCGGGTAGGTCTTCACTACAGCCGTTTTCGCCCGAATTCGACGACCCCACTCGTTGCAAATCAATTACTTAGCCGCCAAAAAATTCTCAAAATCCGTGTTTTCGCGCGCGAATCCGCGAACTCGGGTTAAGCCGAGCTTTGTTTTGCGCATGATCTCCGCGCAAACGCCACGCGTTGGTGTCGTACTACGTCACTAAACCCTCATGGTGAGGAGGCGCCCTTGCGCCGTCTCGAACCATGCGGCCCCCGGGCGCCCACTTCTCGGCCTCGTCCTTCGAGACGCATCGCTTCGAGATGCTCCTCAGGATGAGGGGATAAAGCGGATCATAATGCAGTAAACGCGGAACGCGTTCGCGCGGAGATCATGCTGAAACAATGAGTTTAGTCTAGCGTCACGCGCGCGATCTTCTCCCCTCCTCCCGTCCGCCGCAGCCCTTGGGCGAAGGCGGACGGCGGGGAGGGGTCGGGGGTGGGGGGTGGTCCGGCAGATTGGTGCCGGTTTCGAAAAGCGAACTCGCGGAGCCACCCCCCACCCCCGACCCCTCCCCGCCGCTGCGCGGGTGGAGGGGAGAAGAGCGGCGACGAATCGAAATGCCCCGCAAATACTGCTGCGCCACGCCCGGCATTAACCCGAACTCCGATGTGCCGCAAAAAGCCGCAATCGGCGGGCTGTCCTGATTGTGACAAGGTGGTAACAAGTGCTGAGTTTCCTTAGCGTTTTTAGGGTCCTGAACCGTCGATGCTGAGCGTCATCATCCCCACCGAAGGCCTCGAACAACCCGCGGTCGCGACCCTTGCAGCATTGGTGCCCGGCGCCGCGGCCGGTGTCGTGCGCGAGGTGTTTTTGGTCGACCGCACCGGCAACGGCGTGATCGAGCGCGTCGCCGACATCGCGGGCTGCCGCTTCCTGGCCTTTGAGGGATCGCACGCGGCTGCGCTGGCCGCCGGCGCCGCGCAGGCCCGCGGGCCCTGGCTGATGTTTTTGCGCGCGGGCGCGGTGCTCGATAGCGGCTGGATCGAGGAGACCACCCAATTCATCCAGGGCGTGGCAAATAGCGGCCGGCCCCGCGCCGGCATCTTCCGCTATGCCCGCTCGCCCTACGCCGACGTGCGGCTGCGCGATCGCTTCAAATTCGTGGCGCGGATTATTGCCGGGCCGACGGCCGACCAGGGACTTTTGATCGCGCGCGACCATTACAACAGGCTCGGCGGATATGCGCCGAATGCCCGCCGCTCCGAGGCGCGGCTGTTGCGTCAGCTCGGCCGATCCTCGCGCACGCTGTTGCGCAGCCGCATCATCATGGTCTGAATGCCCGAAAATATCCGAGAACCCAGCGTCGAAATATACTTGCCCAAAAACTACTTGCCAAAGTCAAATAGTTATTTGACAATGGCAAGCATCGAGGTGAACCATGTCCAGGCAGGTTTCCGACGGCGAGGTTTTGGCGGCACGCGCGTTCAACCGCTTCTACACGCGCAAGCTCGGCGTGCTCGACCAGCAGCTCCTGAAAACCCCATTCTCGCTGAGCGAGGCGCGGGTGATGTACGAGCTCGCGCAACGCGGCGAGCTTGCCGCCAAGGAGATCGGCGCCGAGCTCGGTCTCGATCCCGGCTATCTCAGCCGGATCGTGCAGAAATTCGATGACGACGGCTTGATCACCCGGACGCCGCTGGCATCCGACCGGCGGCAATACCAGCTCAATCTGACCGCCAAGGGCCGCCAGGCGTTCGCGAAGCTCGATCGCAGTTCGCACGACGACGTCGCGGCGATGCTTGCGGCGCTCTCGCAGCGTGAGCGCAGCCGCCTGACCGAGGCGATGGCCACGATCGAAGGATTGCTCGGCCCCGCGCGCGCGCCGGCGCCGTCCGCGATCCTGCGCGACCCGCGTCCCGGCGACCTGGGGTGGGTGGTGCAGAGCCACGGCGCGCTTTACGCCAGCGAATACGGTTTTGATTCCACCTTCGAAGGCCTGGTCGCGGAAATCGCGGCAAAATTTCTCGCCTCCTTCGACGCGTCGCGGGAGTGTTGCTGGATCGCCGAACTCGGCGGCAACCCGGTCGGCTCGGTGTTTCTGGTGAAACATAGCGACGATGTCGCAAAGCTGCGGCTGCTGTTGGTCGACCCGGTGGGACGCGGACAGGGATTGGGCCAGCGTCTGGTCGCCGAATGCATCGCATTCGCGCGCCAATGCGGCTATCGCCGGATCACGCTGTGGACCCAGAGCATCCTGATCGCCGCCCGAAAAATCTATCAGGACGCCGGCTTCGTGCTGGTCAACAGCGAGCCGCATCGCAGCTTCGGCCAGAACCTGATCGGCGAGACCTGGGAGTGCGACCTGTGACGCGCGCGCGATACGCTACGCGCCGCGTCACGCCGGACCTCATTGCCTTGTACAAGCGGCGCGCCCGCCGGCTGCGTGCGGAAGCCTGCCGGGACGTATGGCTATCCTTGTGGATGAAGCTCGTCGGCCGGCGGTGAGTTTGGGCTAACGCGCGCCTTTCGGTAGTGTCTCAGTTTGAATTATTGAATCTTATCGGACTGCAGCTGAGACCACAGAGCCATGTGTTTCCGCTCAGGCGATTGACGATCAAAGCGGTTCCGTTGCCTGTTCCCGACACAGAATAGACCCCGCCGCTTAAAGCGCCCGCGATCACGATCACTATTGCGAGGATCAAAAGTCTGTCCATTATTGCCCCTCCCCTGCGAAGCTTACCGCTAAGCAAGCGTAGCCCGGACGAGCGCAGCGATAACCGGGATTCTCGTACTTTCCCTCTCGAATCCGGTACCGCCCAGCGCTCCGCTGTGCCCTCTCCCCCCTTGAGGGGGAGAGCTGGAGAGGGGGGTAGCCACGAACACCGCCGCTGCGGTTACCCCCCTCCCTAAAGGGGCAGGGGAATCGCATGTCCGAGGGGCCAAGCTATTGCGCTGGAATGAAAATTTGATTCTGACAGTGTCTCCTGATTCGATCGGAGACCTTTTTGGACCGTTTTGCAGAATGCTTCTCGCCTTTGGTCGATCCTCGGAAGAACCAAGCACAGCACGATCTGACCGAGATGCTGTTCATTGCGTTGCTCGCCACGCTGTGCGGCGCCACGACCTGTTGCGACATCGCGCTGTTTGGGCGGTCGAAAGAAGCGCTGTTGCGCACGATTTTGGTGCTCGAGCACGGGATACCGAGCCACGACACCTTCAGCCGTGTCTTTCGCATCCTCGATCCGAGCAGCTTCGAAGAGGTGTTTCGGCGCTTCACCAAGGCGTTTGCGACGGCGGCCAAAATCAAGGGCGTGGTAGCTCTCGATGGCAAGGCGCTGAGAAGAGCCTACGAACGTGGCCAAAGTCACATGCCGCCAGTGATGGTGACGGCGTGGAGCGCAATGACCCGCATGGCGCTTGTCAATGTGCTGGCGCCTGGAAACAACGAAGCGGCCGGCGCTTTGCAACTTGTCGAGCTTCTTCAACTGAAGGGCTGCGTCGTCACGGCGGACGCGCTGCATTGTCATCGTGGGATGGCGAAAGCCGTCGTGGGGCGCGGTGGAGATTACGTCTTGGCGGTAAAGAACAACCAGCCGGGCTTGCTGCGCGATGCCAAGGCCGCGATCTCTGCGGCAGAGCGCAAGAAGGCGAAACAAGCCACCACCAAGGACGCCGATCACGGCCGCAAAGAAGCCCGAACCGCGATCGTTACTCCCGTCAAGGATATGGCCGAAAACCACGACTTTCCCGGTCTCAAGGCCGTGGCGCGGATCACCAGCAAGCGTGGACGCGACAAGACCGTCCAGCGTTACTTCCTTCTGACCCAGTGTTACACGCCCGCAGAACTGCTGCGCATCGTTCGCGAACATTGGGGCATCGAAAATGTTCTGCACTGGACGCTCGACGTTGTTCTCGACGAGGATCAGGCGCGGAGCCGAAAAGACCACGCTCCCGCCAACCTCGCCGTTCTGCGGCGACTTGCCCTCAATATTGCTCGCGCTCATCCAGATACAAAGACCTCGTTGCGCGGCAAGCTCAAACGCGCTGCCTGGGACGACAACTTCCTCGTCGATATGCTCCTCAACATGCGATAGCCC